>NZ_JBQFTS010000003.1:0-360691 GCF_056538765.1 Ruegeria sp. BE9
GCTTCGGCTTCGGCTTCGGCTTCGGCTTCGGCTTCGGCTTCGGCTTCGGCTTCGGCTTCGGCTTCGGCTTCGGCTTCGGCTTCGGCTTCGGCTTCGGAAAGCGCTTCTTCTACCACCTCTTCGGCGTCAAGAGCTGTGTCTTCGCGTGTCGATGTGGTTTGGTCCATGTCTTCCGACTTGGGGTCTTCCACCGGCTTTTGATCGGTTTTCTTCTTACCAGCCACCGCAACTTTCCCCTTATCGAATCCAAAATCACATCAATAACAGACCACTCCAAGTTAATCGGTGGCCTCGCTGCCCTCAACCCGCATCGCATGTTTCACAAGTTTTTTAACGGCTTTCCGCATTTTCTTAGGCGTCGGCTCTTTAGCGATCCGTAGGCGCGCGTAGTCCAACGAATAAAGGGGTTCAGCCGTTGCCTGGCTGATTGCAGCCAGCCACAGAGGGGCAGATCCGGCCCAGATGTTGGCAAAATGTCGCGCCGTTCTGGGCGAAAATACGGGGGCAATCACAGGTGAATTTCCATCTGAAACCGCCTGTGCTTCGGATGAAAGCGGTAACAGACGCTGTTGATAAACAGGCTGTTCGCCGACCGTTAGCCCGGATTCGGTCAGGCGCTGTGCAATGTTGCCCCTGCTATGCTCCCCTCGCAGATGCAACAAAGGGCTCTCAGGCCTGTGTTTTAAAAGGTGGGCCACCAACTCTTCGGCCGTCGCACCCACCATCTGCGCGTTCCACCCCGCCACTTTGGCGGTCTCCGTTGTGGTTGGACCAACGCAGAAAGCGGGAAAATCTCTGGTTACCCCCATCGATGCGGCGGCATTTACCGCATTCGCTGACGTAAAAATCAGCCCTTTGAACCCTGCGATCTCTGCTTGAACCGGCAGTGGCTTAATTTCGAGAATGGGTGAATAGATGACATGAACCCGAGATTGTATGCGGGTTGGAAGCTGCGCGACGAACCTCTCAGAGGCAGCGCGAGGGCGGGTCATCAACAAATACAACAGTCGGCGCCTTCGGCCTTGGGATTGTTTGCGTCCGCGCAGGGTGATACCCCGCTTGAACATCATGATGCAACGGAACAAGCCAATGGTGCAAACACTTACCGTCCTCGGACTAGAAAGCAGCTGTGACGATACAGCCGCTGCGGTCGTGCGCCAAACAGATGGTGCCGGGGCTGAAGTGCTATCTTCAATTGTGCAAGGTCAAACTGAGTTACACAGCGAATTCGGAGGCGTGGTGCCAGAAATTGCAGCGCGGGCGCACGCAGAAAAACTGGACACTTGCGTTGTTCAGGCGCTCGAGGCCGCTGGTCTTACCCTATCCGACATGGATGCCATCGCCGTCACCGCCGGACCGGGCCTTATCGGAGGGGTCATGTCCGGTGTCATGTGCGCCAAGGGTCTGAGCGCCGCCACTGGTCTGCCGCTGATCGGGGTCAACCATTTGGCTGGCCATGCGTTGACGCCACGGCTGACCGACGGGGTCGCGTTTCCTTACCTAATGTTGTTGGTATCTGGCGGGCATTGCCAATACCTGATTGCCCACGGCCCAGAACAATTCACCCGCCTCGGTGGAACCATCGACGATGCTCCCGGTGAAGCTTTTGACAAGACCGCCCGTCTGTTGGCTCTGCCCCAACCCGGCGGTCCCTCAGTCGAGGCCGAGGCACGTGCAGGCGATCCCAAACGGTTCCGCTTTCCCCGGCCGCTGTTAGATCGGCCTGGTTGTGATCTGTCTTTCTCAGGGCTCAAAACGGCGCTGATGCGGATGCGAGATCAGATTGTGGCTGAAAAGGGCGGCCTGACCCGACAGGACCGCGCTGATCTGTGTGCCGGCTTTCAACAAGCCGTAGTGGATACCCTGGCTGAAAAAACCCGCCGGGCAATGGATCGGTACCTAGAGGAAAATCCGCGTGAACCCGTTATTGCTGTGGCGGGCGGCGTTGCTGCCAATTCCGCCATTCGTGCAGCGTTAGAGACTGTTTGTGATGAAAAGGGGGCTCGTTTCACGGCCCCACCATTGTCCCTATGTACCGATAATGCCGCTATGATCGCATATGCTGGGATGGAGCGGTTCCGTACCGGTGCCCGTGACGGCCTGGACCTGACCGCTCGTCCACGCTGGCCGCTGGATCAAACCAGCCCCGCCATGCTGGGCAGTGGTAAGAAAGGCGCCAAAGCATGAGCGTTTCTGTGCTTGGATCGGGTGCATTCGGCACAGCGCTGGCCATTTCTCTGGCCAGAAACGGCCCAGTGACGCTTTGGTCTCGCAGCACAGAACACGCCCGATCTATGCAAGACAGCCGGACTAATGCGGCCCGCCTGCCGAACGTAAAACTGCCCGATGCCATTACTATCACGTCTGACATGGAAATGGCCGCTGCGCATGACATCCTGCTGGTCGCGGTTCCGATGCAGCAGCTCCGCAGCGCTTTGACCGAGCACGCATCCGCTTTGGCCAACAAAACGTTGGTGGCCTGCTGCAAGGGTATTGAGCTGTCCTCAGGCCTCGGACCGATTTCAGTTATCCGCGAAACCATTCCAGATGCTCGACCGGCCCTTTTGACCGGGCCCAGCTTTGCCGATGATATCGCGCGTGGATTGCCCACGGCACTAACGTTGGCCTGTGCCGATGACAGCCTGAGCCAGAGCCTGCAGCACGAATTGACCACGGCAAACCTGCGCCTGTATCGCACGACTGACGTGATAGGTGCAGAATTGGGCGGGGCATTGAAAAACGTGATGGCGATCGCCTGCGGGGCAGCAATTGGTGCGGGTCTAGGCGACAGTGCCCGCGCTGCTTTGATGACTCGAGGTTTTGCCGAAATGCAGCGCTTTGCCCTGATGCGCGGCGCTCAGCCGGATACTTTGATGGGGTTGTCCGGTTTGGGCGACCTGGTGCTGACCTGTTCGTCCGAATTGTCCCGAAACTACCGTTTTGGCCTTAGTTTGGGTCTAAATCGTCCCTTTGACAAATATACAACTGTCGAAGGTGTTGCGACCGCGCGCGCGATGTCTGAGATCGCCGCGAACGAAGGCCTGGATATGCCCATCAGCGCCACCGTGGCAGACATAAGCCACGGCGCCTACAGTGTGGCGCAGGCCATCGAAACCTTGCTTAACCGACCCCTCAAGGAGGAATAACATGCTGATCGCCCTCATCGCCCGTGACAAGGACGGCGCCCTGCAAACTAGGCTGGACAACCGCTCGGCTCACTTGGCCTATATCGAGGAAACTGGCGTTGTATCACAGGCTGGTCCCTTGCTGGACGGCGATGCCATGATCGGGTCGCTCGTGGTTCTCGAAGTTGAAGATATGGCCTCTGCTCAAGCTTGGGCCGACAACGACCCCTATGCAAAGGCAGGGTTGTTCGCATCCGTTGAATTGATCCCATGGAAGAAGGTCATAGGCTGATGGCGTATTGGCTGTTCAAATCCGAGCCATCGACCTGGAGCTGGGACCAGCAGGTTGCCAAAGGGGATGCGGGCGAAGAATGGGACGGCGTGCGTAACTATCAGGCGCGCAATTTCATGCGACAGATGGCGGTTGGAGACCGCGGGTTCTTTTACCACTCGCAAAAGGAAAAGGCGGTCGTTGGTATCGTCGAGGTTTGCGCCGAGGCCCATCCTGACAGCACCACGGATGACGATCGTTGGGAGTGCGTGGATATAAAAGCGGTACAGCCGTTTGCCAAACCAGTGACGCTGGACCAGATCAAAGCAGATGAGCGGCTGGCCGAAATGGTTTTGGTGAAAAACTCGCGCCTTTCGGTGCAGCCCGTCAGCGAGTCAGAATGGCAGTTGATCTGTGCCTTGGGTGAAACATCGGCGAACTAGGCAGCTCTTTTGATCCATTCAAGGATCATCGAGGCGATCTGGTCTGAATTGTCGTCCATCATCATCGCATGCGTGTTCCCACCAATACCCTCTGCCGGAAGGTCGAGGGTATCGGCCGCGCAGCCTTCGGAACGTAGCTTTTCAACATACTGATCTGCCATGGATCGGTAAGTCGTCCATAGCGCATGCTCTTTGAGGTTGTCCCCCCAGACAAACAAATGCGGAACTTGCGCGGCCTTGCCAGTAGTGACCGGAACGGATGCGGGTTCAAGAAGCACAACGCCTTTGAAATACTCGGGGTGGGCCGCAACCGCATCCAGCGCCAGATGCCCACCCTGACTGTGGGCAATCAGCCAAACGGGACCAACGCGCTGCAAGGCATCGTAGTATGCGTCTAGCGTGATTTCCGCGTGAGTTGTCCAGCGTGGGACGAATTGCGCGCCAAACGTATCCAAAGCCTCCAACGGAAAGCGAATACCGGCGAAAGGACGGCGCCCGCCTTTATTGATGGCATACCCAGCATGAGGCCCGAACCGGAACATGGTCCAGACATCGTTCATAGTGCGGAAAACCGGGCCTTCGGTGTAGATTTGCGGATACGGTGACCACCCTGCCCGACCGCGCTCAACAGCATCACAGACATAGGTGTCGAATCCAGATTTCAGAAAAAAACTATGCCAACCTGAGCGTCCATCTGGCGTGGTTTCCCAAGTGGCGCCAGTCATGCTGCCTCCGTGCCAGAACATCAATGGCGCATCAAATTGTGGGGAAACTTGCCGGAGAAACTGAACATAGCACTGGCCAGTCACATAGTCGCCGTTCATATCAACGGTCCGGGCAGGAGCGTTCTGAGATACGTGTAGTTGCCGCACCGGCTGTCCGGTTAGCGCCACCTTATACCCGCCTGCAAAAAAGCTGCCGACGTCTTTCAGCTGTATTGCGGCAGAATTGCCCTTTGTCCTATCAGAATGGGTCATATGCAGCTTTGATCAACGGTTTAGATAATAACAAAACCGTAACGAGCGATCCCGTCGATTTCAATTGAGCTGTGGAAAACGCCAAAAGGGAAGGCCCTGACAGATGCAGAACCTTCCCTACCCCGCGTGCTCCCTACTCACCACACGCGTATAGAAATCTTTGGCTCTGACCGTCCTGGTCACACGCAGACATTAGCCGATACCCGGCGGTCGGCACAAATGCCAAGTGCTTAAAATTGAAGACGCCCGCCAAATACCAGACGGGCGCCAACAGGCTCAACAATCAGCTATAAACCGACTCTTTGCCGAAATGCTTGGTCAGCATGTAGTAAACAACAGCGCGGTACTTGTTGCGCTCGGACATGCCATAGGTCGCAAGAGCTTTGTTGATTGCTTCCATCAGCTCGGGTCCATCAGACAGGCCCAGCTTTTTGACCAGGAAGTTGTTTTTAACTGTCTCAAGCTCACCTTCCTGCGTGGCAGCCACGGTAGACGCGTCGGCGTCGTAGATCGCCGGACCGCAACCGATGGTAACCTTCGTCAACAGGTCCATATCGGGGTCCATCCCGCATTTGTCCTTCAGGTCTTCTGCGTATTTGGCGATCAGATCGTCGCGTTTTCCCATGTCCCAGTCTCCTAAATATCCGTTGCCACGGTTCACTCCACCGTTGCCGGAAAGATTAGCCGCGACTGCGATGATCTCAAAAGGATAAAAATCGGCTGTTTCTCCCCCTTAGCGTCCATTTTGGGGGCGAATTGCTGGTTTATTGTCTATCGACAGTAACCCCACCCAGGGCCTTGCAGGTGAAAATGGTCAGAGTGCAAACGATTGAAATTGGGACTCAAAACAACTCTGAACCAATCACAGGCGCCCTTTCCAATCCGATGGAGAAAATCAGCTTCAGGTCCCGGCGCTGACCAATCCTGTAGCAAGCTGAGCTTTCGCCCATCCTCCAGCTCGACGCCAATAATATCGATCGAATCCGCCGTCGCGTGGCTGCTCCAACCGTTGTTTTCACCCTGAGCCGTGCGCATTCGGCGGCAATTGTAGCTGCCTAGATGGCGAATGCGCTGGACCTTGGTTGCCAATAAGTCCCGTGCGGCGGGCTGGACAACATGGTGTTCCCACATCACCAACCGTAAAGCAGTCGCGCAACGCGTTTCAACTGGCGCAAGCCGAGCAATGCCCAGTTGGGACAGTTCGCCCCGTCCCGTAATTCCGCAGTTATCATCCACGACCAAATCTTCCATCGGTGCGAACTGAACACCAGCCTCTGACAATGCGGCACGGCATTGCGTGTCATCCGCAAGAGCCCTGTTCAACTGATATCTGGTGACCGGAGTCACAGGGGCCAACACCGACAAATCCCGCAGCGGATTCCAATGCGCAGGAAGCGGTGTTTTCGGGTGAGACATCAACAACCAACTGCCGCCGCCTACAAGGATCAGCAAAACGAAGCAGGTAAAAAGAAAAGACGCCACCAGATACAATATCCGGCGGCGTCCTGTGCGTTTTGTCATACCCGATCCGCGATCAGTAGCGGTAATGCTCAGGTTTGTAAGGGCCCTCGGGTTTTACGCCGATGTATGCCGCTTGTTCGCTGTCCATCTTGGTCAGTTTCACACCGATACGATCCAGGTGCAGACGAGCTACTTTTTCATCCAAATGCTTGGGCAGGATGTAGACCTTGTTTTCGTATTGGTCACCTTTGGTGAACAATTCGATCTGTGCCAGAACCTGGTTGGTGAAGGACGCTGACATGACGAAGGACGGGTGACCGGTGGCGTTGCCGAGGTTCAGCAAACGGCCTTCGGACAACAGGATGATACGGCTACCCGAAGGCATCTCGATCATGTCTACCTGTTCCTTGATGTTCGTCCACTTGTGGTTCTTTAGGTTGGCCACCTGAATTTCATTGTCGAAGTGGCCGATGTTGCCGACGATGGCCATGTCCTTCATCTCGCGCATATGCTCGATGCGGATCACGTCCTTGTTGCCGGTGGTGGTGATGAAGATATCCGCGCTGGCGACTTCGTCTTCCAGCAGGGTCACTTCGAACCCGTCCATTGCGGCCTGCAGGGCGCAGATCGGGTCAACTTCGGTCACTTTCACACGGGCACCAGCGCCGCGCAGCGAAGCTGCCGAGCCCTTGCCCACGTCGCCATACCCGCAAACCACAGCAACCTTGCCGGCCATCATGGTGTCGGTGGCGCGGCGGATACCGTCGACCAGCGATTCCTTACAGCCGTATTTGTTGTCGAATTTCGACTTGGTAACCGAGTCATTCACGTTGATTGCCGGGAACGGCAGGTGGCCGTCTTTCACCAATTGGTACAGGCGGTTCACGCCGGTGGTGGTTTCCTCAGACACACCCTGGATCTGATCACGCATCTTGGTGAACCAACCCGGGGACGCGGCCATACGCTTGGCGATCTGTTTCTTGATCACCTCTTCCTCTTCCGAACCCGGAACAGGGATGATGTCCTCACCCGCTTCGGCGCGTGCGCCCAGCAGGATATACAGCGTGGCGTCGCCGCCATCATCAAGGATCATGTTCGGGCCTTCGTCGAACAGGAAAGACTTGTCCAGGTAATCCCAATGCTCTTCCAGCGTCTGGCCCTTGATGGCGAAGACGGGGATGCCAGCTTCGGCAATCGCGGCGGCGGCGTGATCCTGGGTCGAGAAGATGTTGCACGACGCCCAGCGCACATCCGCGCCCAGCGCCACCAGCGTTTCAATCAGAACGGCGGTCTGGATGGTCATGTGCAGCGACCCGACAATCCGTGCACCTGCCAGAGGTTTGCTTTCGCCATATTCGGCACGCAGCGCCATCAGGCCTGGCATCTCGGTTTCGGCGATATCCAGTTCCTTGCGGCCAAACCCGGCCAGCGAAATGTCTTTGACGATATAGTCCCCGGCCATCAGATGCTCCATTCCGGTAAATCACAGTCCGGGCTGCCCCTAACATCCCTTGGGGCAGGTGGCAACGAGGATGGCCGGAAACGGGTTACTCTGCTGTTAAATTCAGCTTGGTTCACCCTTGAGTTCTATCTTTGGGATCGCTTCAAAAAAATCGGTGCCAACGGCGACAATACAACTAATGCCGTTCGCCTGTGTTACCAGAACCGTGTAGCTTCCGGTTTTCTTCGAGGTCCAAACCTCCATAATCGCCTGTGCACCGCGCGTTTTCTGCAATCCACCAAAGACCAGCTCTTCTGAATAGCTGTCCTGTAGCTTGGCGATCACATGCTCGCGCTCGGCACAACTTTGGGCAAAAACGGGAGGGGCAGTAGCGGCCATCCCAAAGGCCAGGGTAAGTCCAAACAGTCGCTTAAACATAGCGGGCTCCTTTCGATACGCGTTACGTTCCGAGAGGGGCACACAGGGAGGAGCATGCGCCCCCCTCAGCACAGATGTCGGTATCAGCAGGTTTCGATTCAAAGCACGAATGCTCAAGAAAAAGTTGGCAGCTGGTGATATCGACAGGTACATCATACCACAAAAACACGAGTTATACGTGTCCAACTTCACAAGGCATGGCAGAATGGCAACACAAGCACGAGCATGGCAGAGAATGTTGTCGGGGCGCAGGCTGGACCTGCTGGACCCGACCCCCGTGGATATAGAAATAGAAGATATCGCGCATGGTCTGGCGTTTGTGGCCCGCTGGAACGGCCAAACTGCGGGCGATTTCGCTTATTCTGTTGCCGAACACTCTCTATTGGTCGAAGAGCTTTTTGGCCGAATTGCGCCCAAAGCGCCGGTGAAATGGCGGCTCGCGGCTTTGTTACATGATGCGCCGGAATATGTGATCGGAGATATGATCTCACCCGTCAAATCCGCCGTCGGCCCCGACTACGGCGCACTGGATGACCGTCTGGCAGCAGCGATCCACATCCGCTTTGGTCTGCCCGCTGCCGTACCGAAAACGGTGAAACGTCAGATCAAAAAGGCTGACAAAATCAGCGCTTGGATGGAAGCCACCCAGATCGCGGGTTTCTCTGAAGCAGAGGCCACCAAGTTTTTTGGTCGCCCGGACAAAGCGGTGATGGACGGTTTGGAGATCAAGCTGCGCCCGCCGGTCGAAGTACGCGAGGCTTACACCCACCGGCACGAGGCGCTGCTTAGCGAATTGTAGCTCTAAACCACCTGTCTTGTTCTACGCCTCAGGGGAAGGCGTCTGGTTCTCCGAACTGGTTCGGGCCGCTGTCACTTGGCTGAATGTAGAAATAAATCAGAACCAAGGTTCCGATGATCGGGATCAAGCCAATCAATAGCCACCAACCTGTTCGTCCGATGTCGTGCAAACGCCGAACTCCGACAGCCAAGTTAGGCAGGAAAAGCGCAAGTGAGACCAGAACTGAAAGCGGTTGGCCTGCGGTCGGCTCGAACGCGTTAAACCCAAGCATCGGCGCAATCAGCGCACCATCGATTATCCGGGTCACGACAAGAATGAGAAACACGGCCAGCACCCACCACCAAAACGCCGGGCGCGCTGCACGCCCGGTGAAATTGGCGTAGTTTGAAAGAGCCCGCCGTAGTGCTGTCGAAAGATTATTCATGCCATCCTCCGCAATTAGACGACATTCACATATCACTATTTCTCGTTATTTAACACGGCAATAACTGGGAAGCGGATCAGTCGTCAGCCAGTTCAGACGTAAGCGCCCGCCGAATATGTCAACTCGTACGAGTGGCTATATAGCTCAAATACATTTCCAAACGGGTCTTCCATATAGACCATCCGATAAGGTTTTTCCCCGGGGTAGTATTTGCGAACCTGCTTCATTCGCTGCTTTCCACCCAGCTTTTCGATGATCTTGACCCTTTCTTCAAGGTTGTCATCCTGCACACAGAAATGAAACAGGCCACGGCGCCAATATTCGAATGGCCTTTCTTCTTCTACGGTATTGGGAAACTCGAAAAGTTCGATACCGGTCCCATCCCCCATAGAGAGGTGAGCAATGCGGAAAGACCCCCAGCCTTCCCCGAACACATCATCACACATCTGTCCGATGGCGCTGTCGTCCTGTTTGACTTCTGTAGGCTCCATGAGAACGTATAACCCAAAGGCTTTTGAGTAGAACTCAACCGCTTTTTCCAGATCTGGCACGGTTATTCCGATATGTGAAAAAGTCAGTGCGGACATGGGTGGGACTCCTCGCCAAGGCATACAAAAGAAAACGTGCTGACGCATCGCGCCAACACGTTCGAAAATAGCCCGCTTTTCTTCGATTTCACATCAAGAGCGACCCGAGACTTCGCTCTTTGTCACATTCGCGGGTTACCGCGGGCTGCGTTTCGCCAAAATCCGTTGCAACGTCCGGCGATGCATGTTCAGGCGACGCGCGGTTTCCGAGACGTTCCGGTCGCACAGTTCATAGACCCGCTGGATATGCTCCCAGCGCACGCGGTCCGCGCTCATGGGGTTTTCCGGTGGCGGGGGAAGCTCGTCGCCTTTGGCAAGCAGAGCATTTGTGATGTCAGTCGCGTCAGCCGGTTTGGAAAGATAGTCGGTCGCTCCGATCTTGACCGCTGCAACAGCCGTCGCAATCGCGCCATATCCGGTCAGAACAACAACCCGGCTGTCCGGGCGTTTCTCTCGCAACACTTCGACGACATCCAAACCGTTACCGTCCTCAAGACGCAAGTCAACGACCGCATAAGCTGGAGGACGTGCAGTTGAAATGGCGCGGCCAGCGGCGACAGAGCCTGCGGTTTCAACCTCAAAGCCACGTTTCTCCATGGCTTTGGCGAGACGTCTCAAAAACGGTTCGTCATCATCCACCAACAACAGTGATTTATCGGGGCCGATGTCGAGGTCAGAGCTGTCTGCCATATTCTATTCTTTCCGCTATTTCACGCCTTTGGCCTAACCATGAGTAATAGCAGCGCCGTTCCAAAGGTCAAACGGACTGTTGCGTCCCTAGATTTTATCCAGAAAACACCCGACCTTATCCGCCATCTGTTCAGCCGTATCGTTGCGGTCGAAGAACTCGATGAACCCATCTTCGGGCGTTACAAGGTAGGTAAAGGTCGAATGGTCCACCAAATAGTACTCATCGCTTTTGTCATGAGCGTTGTAGTAGGTCTTGTAGGCCTGACTGGCGGCCTTCACCTGCGCGGGTGAACCGGTTAACGCAATGGTCTTACCACCGAGGTTAAAGGCAAAATCGTCCACCACCTGAGGCGTATCACGGTCAGGGTCGATCGAGATGAACAATGGGGTAACCGACTGACCGCGTTCGGCCATGATGTCGACGGCCTCAGCATTTCGGGACATGTCAAACGGGCAGACATCGGGGCAGAATGTGTAGCCAAAGTAAACCAGTGTTGGTTCGGTAATCACATCCTTGTCTGTGACCGTCTCACCCTTACCGTTGACCAGTTCGAAAGGCCCTCCGATTGTTGCGGTGCCCCCAGCGATCTGACTGGACCGGCACTGTGCAAACTTGTCATCCGAACCCGCGCCCTGCGTCAGCAACCACATAGCCCCAAGGCCAATGGCCAGAACGACGATTGCAAGAATGGCATAAAGGCGGGTCATGGTGTCACCTGCAGCAGAGGATGTTGATCGTTTCAGCGCGGACACCTATCAAGATACCCAGCCGGTGCAACAGGACATAATCGACCAATGGCAAATTCCAATACCAGTCTATGGCGCGGCCAGGAACGCAGCAGCTGGATTCGCCTGCGTACGCTGATCCTACTGCGCTGGGTGGCCATCATTGGCCAGATCACCGCCATAACAGTGGCGCAGAAAACCTATGGCGTGCAGCTGGAATTGGGGCTTTGTTACCTCGCAATCGGTGTATCCGTCGCAGGCAACGTGACCGCGATTCTGCTGTTTCCAGAGAACAAACGGCTGTCCGAATTCGAGAACTTTCTTATGGTTCTGTTTGACCTGCTGCAGCTGTCATTCCTGTTGTACCTGACTGGCGGATTAAACAACCCGTTTGCGTTGCTTCTGGTCGGCCCGGTGACAATCTCAGCCAGCGTGATGAGCACCCGATCAACTTTGATCGTAGGAGGCGTTGCCATAGTCCTGACCACCTTGCTGGCAGAATTTCACTTGCCGTTGCGCACCGATCAAGGGGTCGTTCTGGAAATCCCAGACATTCTTCTCTTTGGCAACTGGGCCGCTATTGTAATCGCCATTGTGTTCCTGGGTGCCTATTCCCATCGCGTCAGCTCAGAAGTGCAATCGATGTCCGAGGCGCTCTCGGCGACACATATGGCACTGGCGCGCGAGCAAAAGCTGACTGACCTGGGTGGCGTCGTCGCAGCCGCAGCGCATGAACTTGGTACACCGCTGGCCACGATTAAACTTACAAGCTCGGAACTGATCGAAGAATTGGAAGACCGGCCAGATCTAAAAGAAGACGCCGCCCTGATCCGAGAACAAGCCAATCGGTGCCGTGACATCCTGCGCGATATGGGACGAGCAGGCAAAGACGACCTTCATCTACGCCAGGCCCCCTTGTCCAGTGTTATTCACGAAGCAGCCGAACCTCATATCAACAGGGGAAAGCGGCTTCATTTTGACGAAGGCCCTGTTGGGGATGGGGATGTTCAGCAACCGTCAATACTGCGCAAACCCGAAATTATTCACGGCCTGCGCAATCTGATTCAAAACGCTGTTGATTTCGCGCGTGGCAACGTCTGGGTGTCGGCAGAATGGACTACAGACAGGATCACTATCCAAATCATGGATGACGGGCGCGGCTTTCCACCTCATATGTTTGGGCGCATTGGTGACCCGTTTGTTCGGCGTAGGCGGAGTGAAACTGACCGTACCAGACCGGAATACGAAGGTATGGGTTTAGGCCTGTTTATCGCCAAAACCTTGCTGGAACGCAGCGGCGGTCAGTTGGACTTTGCAAACGGAATGGACCCATATCAGACGCTGTCTGACAACCCCGAGCGAAGGGGGGCAATTGTACGGGTGTCATGGCCAAGGAAGCTGGTGGATGCACAAACCGGGGATACCCCCGTTCCATCGGGAGCAAACAAACATATCGAGGTTTAAGGCTGCGACCCCTTCGCGAGTTCCGGTTAAGACCCCGTTAACCAATTCAATGCATAGTCCCTTTTTGTGGTTTCAGTACCGGAGAGCGCATGGTCAACTGGATCATTCTGGCCGCCATCAGCCTGATGTCTGCCAGCCTTGCAATTCAATGGCTTTTGCCCCGCCGACGGCAACAGGGTGACAACTTTGGCTTGTCTTCACCTGCATCCTTGTATGATGCGGTGTTTCTTTTTGATGGCGACAGGCTGATCAGTCATTCTGACATCGCGTTGGAAGGGTTCGAAGCTGTGCGCAACTGGCGGGATCTGCATCGCCTGCTACAACGTGATTTCCCAACCTTTCCAGAAACACCCGACCTTGTGCGGCAAACAGGCAATAGCGTCATTCCTGCCATAGATTGCTCGGTTGAAAATGACGTCCTGTGCGAATGGATCGACGGCATTGTTAGGGTTCAGTTGCGTCAAAGCGCAGGTTACCAGCCGGCGGTTCAGCGCGCTGCAAACGACCCTATCCGCCTTGCAATGGAACAGGCGCCCTACCCGGTTTGGCTTTTGGACCACCAGAATAACGTTCGTTGGTGCAATGCGGCATACGTGGCGCTGGTGCGTAAGGTTCGGGGGCAAGATACCGATTTGACGGCACCCCTGTTTCCGGACCTGGGCGATGACACGAGGTTAAGCGTCAAGACCCGTGTCTCGATCTCATCTGAAAGTAGCGAAAGCAAACTCTGGTTCGACCTAACGCTGGTCGACCACGCCGAAGGTCACCTATGCTACGCGGTCGATATCCATGCGATCGTTGCCGCGGAAACAACACAACGCAAATTCGTGCAGACCATGACAAAGACCTTTGCACAGCTCTCTATTGGTCTGGCTATTTTTGATCGCAACCGCCAACTCGCATTGTTCAACCCTGCGCTGATTGATCTGACCACCCTGCCCCCAGATTTCCTGAGCTGCCGTCCCAGCCTATCGAGTTTTTTTGACAGGCTGCGCGACCAACAAATGATGCCGGAACCTAAGAACTACCGCGGCTGGCGCAATCAAATGAACGATCTGCTCGAAGCTGCAGAAGACGGGAATTATCAGGAAACATGGTCTCTTCCTTCAGGTTCCGTTTATTCGGTCAGCGGTCGCCCCCATCCTGACGGAGCTGTCGCTTTTCTGTTCGAGGATATCACCGCCGAAATCACCTTGACCCGCCGATTCCGATCAGAAATGGACCTGATGCAATCCGTATTGGACAAGTTGGCGGACGCGATTGCCGTTTTCGGTGATGATGGCACGCTGGCCTTGACGAACACTGCGTATCAGAGGCTGTGGGGCGACACTGATGAAACCGGGTTCGAACCAGACTCCGTACTAGAAGTGACGCGAAATTGGCAGGAACTTTGCGCTGCCACGCCAATTCTGGGTGAGATCCGCGACTTTGTTGAAATGAGGGAAAATCGCGCTGAATGGTCAGCCGATCTTCGCATGCGGAATGGCACCGAATTGGCGTGCACAGTCTGTCCTTTGCAGAACAGCGCAACAATAGTTCGCTTTGAAGTCGTCGAACGCGAACATACAACTCAAAAGATACGGCAAATCAGCGCCTGAACCGGGTTGCAGCCAGTCGGGCGCGCAGTCATTGTGGCGCCATGACGTTGCACGCCCGTTCGATCAATCTGAATTCCCCCGAGGAAACCGCTGCCTTTGCGACCAGACTGGGCGCGGAGTTAAAGCCTGGGGACATTTTGCTGCTTGAAGGCGAGATCGGCGCCGGCAAGACCCATTTTTCGCGCAGCCTTATTCAATCGCTGATGAATGTGCGCGAAGACGTCCCCTCACCAACCTTCACTCTGGTTCAGGCCTATGACACAGAAGCCGGGGAAGTCTGGCATTGTGACCTTTATCGCCTGACGGCCGTTGAAGAAGTTGAAGAACTTGGCCTGATCGAAGCGTTCGACAACGCCATTTGTCTGATCGAATGGCCAGGGAAACTGGGTCCGCTGACACCCGACAGCGCCCTGAAACTAATCTTTGAAACAGACCCTGATACGATGGAAACACGTACTTTGACCCTATCCTGGTCTGATCCACGATGGCACCAAAAGTTGGAGAGCGCCGTATGACAAACCGGGCAGTTTTGGCCGACGCACTAATTGCGCAGACACCTTGGGCCAACGCCACGCGGGAACCGCTGGCTGGCGACGCGTCAGACAGACGGTATGAGCGCCTGATCGATCCGAAAACAGGGCGAACAGCAGTTCTTATGGATTCTCCCCCCGAGAAGAACGAACCAATCGAGGCCTTTGTGCGGGTGGCAAATTACCTGAGATCCATTGGTCTCAGCGCTCCTGAAATCTATGCCGAAGACACCGAATACGGGTTTCTGCTGCTGGAAGATTTGGGCGATGACCTGTTCGCCCGCGTCCTGAAAAAGCACCCTGAAAAAGAGCGTGAATTGTACGAGGCCGCCACAGACGTGTTGGTCACACTGCACGATGCTCCGACGCTTTCGCTGCCGTCTTACGACCCCACCCTGATGACTGAAATGGCAGCGTTGTCTTTTACCAAATACGCGCAGGCTATTTTGGGTCAGTATGACCCGGACATCCGCGAGCGGTTCGAACTTCGCTTTTCAGACATCCTGCATAAGGAAACTTCCGGTACCAAAGTCGTCGTTCAACGCGATTATCACGCCGAAAACATGATTTGGTTGCCCGACCGAGACGGAGTGGCAAGGGTCGGGCTACTGGATTTCCAAACAGCCATGCTGGGCCACCCAGCCTATGACCTAGTTTCGATGTTGCAGGATGTGCGTCGCGATGTGAGCCCGGGCACCGAAATGCAGATGATCAGCCGCTACGTCGCCGCTACAGGCATGAATGACCATGACTTCCGTACCGCTTACGCCGTACTTGGTGCGCAGCGTAACCTGCGTATTTTGGGTGTTTTTGCACGCCTAGCTACCGAGTATGGCAAGCCGCAATATGTCGATCTAATTCCGGTCACATGGGCACACCTAATGCGCGATCTGGAACACCCCTCGCTGGTGACCATCGCTGACCTGATACGCCAGTCGCTACCATCGCCGACGCCCGAGAACCTGAGCAGGCTTACGCAATCATGAGCCCAAACCCTGAGGCCGTCATGCTGTTTGCTGCCGGGTTCGGCACTCGCATGGGCACCCTGACACAAGATCGTCCCAAACCGATGATTGAGGTCGCAGGTCGCCCCCTAATCGACCACGCGTTGGACTTGGTTAGCGATTTGGGCACGGACCGGGTTGTGGCAAACCTACATTACCTGCCTGATCAGCTTGAGGCCCATCTAGCACCCAAAGGTGTTTTGCTATCGCGTGAAGAGCCCGAGATTCTTGAAACAGGAGGTGGTCTGCGTGCTGCCTTGCCGCTGCTAGGATCGGGCCCGGTTTTTACTTTGAACACTGATGCGATTTGGTCCGGGCCAAACCCTTTGACCCTGCTGCGCGAGGCATGGGATCCGGATCGGATGGATGCCTTGCTGATGTGCGTGCCAATCGATCAAACTATTGGACATGCAGGCAAAGGTGACTTCACCGCTGATGATGATGGGCGGATCACCCGCGGACCTGGTCTGGTTTATGGTGGAGTTCAGATTCTGAAGACCAGTGGTCTGCACGCAATTTCGGACAAAGCTTTTTCGTTAAATCTGTTGTGGGACCAGATGCATAGTGACGGCCGGCTTTTTGCGACCACATATCCCGGCCGATGGTGTGATGTCGGACGCCCCGAAGGGATCGCTTTGGCCGAAGCGCTAATTGCAGATGTTTAAGCCCAGCGCCACGCCACGTGTATTTGCAGTTCCGCCCGGTTCGGATTTTCCCAAAGCGTTAGTTGAAGGACTGCAGCAGCGCTGCGCCGATCATCCGCCCGAGGTTATGGCCCAGGTGCAACTGGTCGTGAACACCCGCCGGATGGCACGTCGAGTGCGTGATCTGTTCGACCAAGGATCGGCCTGCCTGTTGCCACGCTTATCTCTGGTGACAGACCTGGGTGAAAGTGTTGATCTGGCGCGGATTCCACCCGCTATCCCACCTCTGCGACGCCGGTTAGAGCTGACGCAACTGATCGCCAAGCTACTGGAACAACAACCTGATCTCGCGGCCCGTTCATCGCTTTTTGATTTGTCCGACAGCTTGGCTGCCCTGATCGACGAGATGCAGGGCGAAGGTGTTTCACCCGATGCGATCCGCCAGTTGGATGTAAGTGATATGTCCGGCCACTGGGCGCGTGCGCAGGCATTTATCGGAATTGCTGATCACTTTATCGACTCTGGCCCTGACGCGCTCGATGCTCAGGCTCGGCAACGGCGCGTTGTGGAAAATCTGATTAACCGATGGAAGGTGAATCCACCCCAACACCCTGTGATACTCGCAGGTTCGACCGGATCGCGCGGTACCACTCTGATGCTGATGGAAGCTGTGGCGCAACTACCTCAGGGTGCTTTGATTCTGCCGGGCTATGATTTCGATCAGCCGGTTCACGTCTGGATGGGCCTAGACGATGCGCTGACCTCGGAAGATCATCCGCAATATCGGTTCCGTAAGTTATTGAACCGGCTGGAAATGAAGCCTGACCAAGTTCACCGTTGGACAGATGATCAAGCGCCCTCACCTGCGCGTAACAAATTGATTTCACTAGCCTTGCGACCCGCGCCGATTACCGATGCCTGGATGTCTGAAGGTCCGCGTTTGACCGATCTGGACGGTGCCACCAAAGACCTGACACTTGTCGAAGCACAATCTCCTCGGGCCGAGGCACTAGCCATCGCTTTGCGATTGCGAGAAGCGGCTGAGACCGGTCAAACCGCTGCGTTGATTACCCCGGACAGAATGCTGACCCGCCAGGTTAGCGCCGCGCTGGATCGGTGGAACATTCTACCAGATGACAGTGCGGGTTTGCCGTTGCAGCTGTCTCCTCCCGGTCGGTTTCTGCGCCATGTGGCGGGCCTGTTTTCACGCCGGCTAGAGGGCGAAGCGCTTCTGACCCTGCTGAAACACCCGCTTTGCCACGGTGGTGGGGATCGCGGTGCACATTTGCTGCATAGCCGAGACCTAGAGTTGGATCTGAGGTGCTACGGCCCTCCTTTTCCAGATAGCGCCAGCCTCACAGCCTTCGCCATTCGCGAAGAAGTACCCGAGGGCTGGATGCATTGGCTCACGACCCATTTCTGCGATCAACATGTAACGGGTGAGTTGGCGTTGTCGGATTGGGTATCTCGCCTACGTGCTCTGGCCGAGGCGATTTCAGCTGGCAGCGAGGGTGAAACCGGCACGCTATGGGACAAGAACGCCGGTCAAAAAGCTCATTCGGTTCTGACAGCACTGGAAGATGAGGCGCAATATGGCGGCCCAATGACCGCTCATGATTTTGCCGATCTGCTAGGGGCTCTGCTGGCCGGCGAGGAAGTTCGGGACCGCGACGCGCCTCATCCCCATATCATGATCTGGGGTACACTCGAGGCGCGCGTACAGGGGGCTGATCTGCTAATTCTCGGCGGCCTGAACGAAGGCAGTTGGCCCGAAGCCGCAGCACCCGACCCATGGCTGAATCGCCAGATGCGCGACAAAGCCGGATTGCTGCTGCCTGAACGCCGCATTGGTCTATCGGCGCATGACTTTCAACAGGCCGTCGGCGCGCCCGAAGTCTGGTTGACGCGTGCAACGCGGTCTGATGACGCTGAAACCGTTCCATCGCGGTGGTTAAACCGGATGACGAACCTATTACAGGGATTGCCAGAGCAGGGTGGTCCCGAGGCGCTTTCCGCAATGCGCGCCCGAGGACAACAGTACCTGCGTTGGTCCGAGGAACTGGAAAACGCGCCACGGATCGAACCTGCCCCGCGACCGTCTCCTCGCCCGCCAGTTACCGCACGGCCACGCAAGCTGAGCGTTACCGAAATCAAACGCCTGATCCGAGATCCGTATGCGATCTACGCCAAACATGTGCTGCGGTTGCGGCCGCTGAACCCACTGGTACAGGCGCCGGACGCATTGCTACGAGGGATCGTCATCCACGAGATACTTGAACACTTTGTCAAAGACAGTGTTTTGGATACAGCTTTGCTGAACCGTGACAATTTCCTGAAACGGGCAGAAAGCCTTTTGGATCACCACGTCGCTTGGCCCACCGCACGAAAGCTTTGGCTAGCTCGATTAGAACGAATTGCCGACGACTTCCTGAGTGCCGAAATTGCGCGACGCGGCGATGGAGGACCCGTAGCCTTTGAAGCCGCAATGAAACTGGTGCTGTCACCATTAGACTTCACTATCGCAGGGCGGGCGGATCGTATTGACCACAACAGCCGAGGAGCGCTGAGGATTGTGGATTATAAAACCGGTGCGCCTCCAACCGAAAGCCAACAGTCAAAATTCGATAAACAGCTGTTGATCGAAGCCGCGATTGCAGAGCAGGGCGGCATCGAAGGTATCGACCCGATCTCAGTGGCTGAGGCCGTCTTTATCGGCATGGGGGGCACATACAAAGAGGTGGCAGCTCCACTTGCCAAGGAACCGCCCGAAAAGGTTCTTTCAGAGCTAAAAAAGCTGATTTCAACCTATTTAGAGCCTGATCAGGGGTTCACATCCCGCCGGATGCTGCACAAGGACACTGATATTGGCGACTATGATCATCTGGCACGTTTCGGCGAATGGGATCGTACCGATGAAACCGACCCAGAGGTGCTGAAATGAACGCCCGCAACGACGCTACCGAGCGGCAAGTACAAGCCGCACGGCCCGATGCCTCGACCTGGCTGGCGGCAAATGCCGGATCGGGCAAAACCCGGGTCCTGACTGATCGGGTGGCGCGCTTGTTGCTGGACGGGGTTCAACCGCAGCATATCCTTTGCCTGACTTACACCAAGGCCGCGGCCAGTGAGATGCAGAATCGCCTGTTCAAACGACTGGGTGAATGGGCGATGCTGGGGGATGACGCTCTGCTGGCGCAGCTGACTGATCTGGGCGTACCGGGCGTGATCGACCCTGACAGGCTCGCGCAGGCACGCACTTTGTTTGCCCGCGCGATTGAAACGCCCGGCGGGTTGAAGATTCAGACAATCCACTCATTCTGCGCCTCATTGTTGCGGCGCTTTCCTCTGGAGGCCGGGGTCAGCCCTCAGTTTTCCGAGATGGAAGACCGGGCTGCTGCATTGTTGCGCGAAGAAATCGTGGAAAGCTTTGCCGAAGGCCCGCAAGCCACATTGATCGAAGACGTGGCACGGTTCGTCACTGATACAGGTTTCGACAATCTGACGGCCGCGATAACCCATAAGCGCAACCTGTTTGCTCAGCCGCTGTCTTGGCCCGACCTATTGCACCGTTTCGATTTACCCGAGGGGTTTAACGAGGACGCCTTGCTAGAGCGCGTCTTTTTGGGCGGTGAGGTCGATCTGATACGCTCGATCCTGCCCGCGTTAACCGAAAGTGGCGGTAACAATGCGAAAGCCGCCGCCAAGCTGTCGGCGTTTACTGAAGCCCGGATCAGTAGCTTACCTCTATTAGAAGGCGTCTTTCTGACTGGAAAGTCGGCTAAAGAACCCTTTGTAGCGAAAACTAACAGCTTTCCCACCAAAGCTCTGCGTGAAGGCGCACTGGCTGGCCAAATACCTCAGCTCGAAGCCTTCATGTTACGGCTCGAAGCTGCGCGCGAGCACAGGTTGGCGTTAATCGCTGCTCGCAAAACTCATGTTCTGCACCGTTTTGTCACCGCTTTTCTGCCCGAATATGAACGTCGTAAACAGAGGCGCGGCTGGCTCGATTTCGACGACCTTATCCTGCGCGCCCGACAAGTATTGAACGACCCAGCAGTTGCGGAGTGGGTGCTTTACCGTTTGGACGGCGGTATCGACCACATTCTGGTGGACGAAGCACAGGATACCAGCCCCGACCAATGGGACGTAGTCGAGAAACTGGCGCAGGAATTCACCAGTGGGGAAGGGGCCCGATCCGGGGTCGAGCGCACGATTTTCGTAGTCGGCGACAAGAAACAGTCGATCTATTCCTTCCAGGGTGCTGATCCTCAGGCCTTTGATCGGATGCAGCAGGAATTTGGACGCAGACTGGCGGAATCAGGCTCTAAATTGTGGGATTCTACGCTAGAGTACTCTTTCCGTTCCTCCAGCGCGATCCTTTCCTTAGTCGATATTCTGTTCGAAAACCAAGCTGAGGCCGGGTTCCACAAGGAAAGCCAACACCGCGCATTTAAGGCTGACCTACCCGGCCGTGTCGATCTGTGGCCAGTGGTTGAGAAGGTAGATGAGGACAGCGAGGGCGATTGGACCGATCCGGTTGATCGCCCCGGCGCACGGCATCACACCGTAATTCTGGCTGAAAAGGTGGCCCGGTCGATCAGAACTATGATCGAAACCGGCGAAACGATCCCCGAAGATGGCAAAACACCCGGTAGCTTCGTGCGGCGCAAGGTGCAGCCGGGTGATTTCCTTATTCTCGTTCAACGCCGTTCGGACTTGTTTGCCGAGATAATCCGCGCCTGCAAGGCTGAGGGGTTGCCTATCGCTGGAGCGGACCGCTTGAAGGTCGGCGCGGAGTTGGCGGTCAAAGACCTCGCAGCATTGCTAAGCTTTTTGGCAACACCCGAAGACAGCCTTTCCCTTGCGACCGTCTTGAAGTCACCTTTGTTTGGCTGGACGGAACAACAGCTCTTCGATCTAGCCCACCGCCGACAGGAACAGTTCCTTTGGGCTGCACTACGCCATCGGGCTGAAGAATTTCCAGAAACGATGGAAATTCTCAACGACTTGCGTGGTCAGATCGATTTTTTGCGCCCCTATGACTTGATCGAACGTATCCTCACCCGTCATGACGGGCGGCGAAAACTGCTGGGTAGGTTAGGGGCTGAGGCAGAAGACGGTATAAATGCGCTGCTTTCGCAGGCTTTAGCTTATGAGCGAACAGACATCCCGAGCCTGACAGGGTTTTTGGTTTGGATGCAGACGGATGATCTGGAAATCAAACGCCAAATGAGCGGCGTTGGTAACATGATCCGAGTGATGACGGTACACGGCTCAAAGGGGTTGGAAGCGCCGATCGTGATCCTGCCCGATACTGGCAAGCGACAAGCTCCGCGCGATGCTGAAATCATGGTCGGTGATGGCACACCTCTTTGGAAAGTACCGGCAGATGCGTCTCCGAGCCTGATTGTACAAGCGCGGGCCGAAGCGCGGGCAAGGGAAGAGAATGAACGGCTTCGCCTGTTATATGTGGCTCTAACACGGGCCGAAAAGTGGTTGATTGTTGGTGCTGCAGGGGATGTCGGCAAGGATGGAACCAGTTGGTATCAGATGATTGAGGCCGCAATGGCACGGGCAGGGGCCACTCAATTGCAGGGTTCCGAAACCCTGCGGCTATCACATGCGAATTGGGATGCGCTGCCGCTTGTGGAACAAGTTGAAACCGCGGTTGCCAAAACGCAGCTGCCAGAGACGTTCCAAAACCCTGCCGCAACACCGGATCACGCTCTAGACACTCTCAGCCCGTCCGACCTGGGTGGTGCAAAGGCCCTGCCGGGGGATAGCGGGCAGGATGAAGAAGCCGCCAAGCTGCGTGGAACGCGCATTCACCTGCTGCTGGAGCATTTGCCCTCGATCGCGCAAGAAAGCTGGCCTCAGCTCTGCGCTCGGGTTCTGCCCGATATGCAGGAAGCAGAACGTCTGGAACTGCTGACCGAGGCGAAAACCGTGCTAACAGCAGAACACTTGCAATCTGTTTTTGCAGACCACGCGTTGGCCGAGGTTTCGGTGTCGGCCGACCTGAACGGACGTCGCGTGCATGGTGTAATAGATCGATTGATCGTAACCGATACAGAGGTGCATGTGGTTGATTTCAAATCAAATGCTACCGTACCCGACCACCCTAAAGCCTGCCCCGAGGGATTGTTACGCCAAATGGGCGCTTATGCTCAGGCGCTGGCCCAGATCTATCCGGGCCGAGATATCCGCACGGCCATCTTGTGGACGCGCACCGCGGACCTCATGTGGTTGCCACACGATCTTGTGACGGATGCACTGAGCCGCACCCAGATATCTTGACCTTGCTATGCTCGGCCCCTACGTTCTGTTCCCGAGTTTACCCCATTCAGGAGACAGAAAATGTCGACCGTAGCCGTAACCGACGACACCTTTGACGCCGAAGTCAAGAATTCAGACATCCCCGTTGTTGTCGATTTCTGGGCCGAATGGTGCGGCCCCTGTAAACAGATCGGCCCCGCTCTGGAAGAGCTGGCCGCTGAATACGGTGGCAAGGTGAAAATCGCCAAAGTAGACGTGGACAGCAACCCGAATGCTGCAGCCGCCATGGGCGTGCGCGGTATTCCAGCGCTGTTCATCTTCAAGGACGGTCAGGTTGTTTCGAACCGCGCAGGCGCCGCTCCTAAAGCTGCTCTGCAAAGCTGGATCGACGAATCCATCTGATCTGATCACATTCTGAAGACGGGCATCGCAATGCGGTGCCCGTTTTTCGTTTGACTAGGCTTTGTCCAATTCTGGACGGACCCATTCCTGAGGCAATTCCAACACCGGCCCGTTCGGCCTGTGACGTCGGTCCAGCGGATGCGGAAACTGCGTCGCCGGAACATACTGCTTCACACGATCTTTCCGCACAAACGTTGCCTCAATCACGCGCGGAAAGGTTTCACCGTCGACCTCAACAGTGCCGGAGGCATTGTTCGGGTGGATATGAGCGCAGGCGAAACCTTCTTTTATCGCGGCCAGGGCCGGGTAGGCCCGTTGGAATGCACCGGGTTTCATCAGGATTGACGGAATGCGGTGAAGTTCGAGAACGACAATGCGAAATCTGTTCAAAAGCTCGAGGGGCAGGGTGGAAAGAACAGGGTACTCAGACGCCTCGATATCCATCTGTAAGATCATGTCGCCCTCTTGTGGCGCGCATTCTGACATCCAATCCTCAAGTGAAATCACATCTGGTCCCGTTTTGGCTGCCAGGTGTTTTTTGATAAAAGACGAACCCGGCACTTTCAGCGTCGGCTCATCAACCGAACCATCCGCCATGAATGACGGAATTCCGTGTTTCGCCAAATCCATTTCAAAACTGGACTGCAGGGAAACACCTGGCGAGAAGCAAGCGACGATCTCTTCCAGATCATTGGGTAATAGATACCCGCCGTCCCCAAACTCACCGACGCGGATAAGTTTGTAGCCCAGATCATAAGGTCTGATGACTTCAGCCAGAAAAACACGTCGGTCAGCGGTCGTCATGTCAGGTCCGGGCGTGGTCAGCATTCGAGCTCCGCCGAAGGTAAATTCCATATATTCTCTTTGTCTTGTCACGTGAGGATGCGGAATACCAGTGTTGTTTGGTTTCTATGAAGGAATCCCACGATCCAGTGCGCTGACGCAAATCGGATCGCCGCGAAATCAATGCGTTTTATGTTTGAATGCCGGCGCGATTTCGGGTTGCCTTGGCCGGTAAGTTAAATCGCACACAGCGGATGAGGCACAGATGGCAAAAACAAGGGTTCTTGTGGAATTCGGGATGGGCACGTCGCTAAGACGTGAAGACTATACCGAGGCCGCGCTACGTGCGATCAAGGATGCGCTCTGGCACAATTCGGTCAACATGGCCGAGCTGTTCGGGTTTCCGAAAGAAGCGATGATCATTGATGCCGAAATCGGGGTGCAAAAACCTGAAAAGGTGGACCACGGGGCGCTTGAGGCCATTTTTCCTTACGGTCAGCCAAATATCACGGTCACTCAAGGCGGATTGGATATTGAAAAACCTCACACCGAAGGGTGCACCGTCATTGCGAATGCGGCTGTAATCGTTTCGTTCGACATGGAGGCCGTAGCATGACCGAAAAACGCATCATTCTAGAGATGGGCACCGGCAACGACCTTTACGGGCAAGATTATACCAAGGCCGCACGAAGGGCTGTGCAGGACGCGCTGCACCATTCTTCGATCACCCTGTTTTCCAAGCTGGGCATCGACCATACGGAGATGCGCGTCTTAGTAACAATTGGCGTACAAGAGCCAAACCGTGTGGATTGTGATGTCGTCGCTGCCGATCTACCCCGTGGGCGCGCCGAGGTTCGGGCCGTCAAAGGCGGTCTGGACGTAAAAGACAGCGAGGCCGGTACTCGCCACATTATAGCGACGGCTGCGGTCGAGGCCTTTTTGCCAGATCAGTCCGGCAAATACATACAAAGCTGAAAAAGAAAAAGCCGCTCAGGCGAGCGGCTCATCTTTTTGCGGTCGTACTGATCGCGGATCAGATCTTTTTGATATCCGCGCGGCACAGGCCAATATCGTCAAGCTGTGCATCGCTCAGTTCCGACAGAGCTTTGCGTGTCTTGCGGTTTCCATTCCACTCAGCTGCTTTTTCGAAAGCTGAAGTAAAAGCGTCCACTACATGCAGGATGGTAGCTGCTCCGAGCGGCGCATGGATTTTTGCGGTGGTTGCCATTTGCGCATTCCTTAAAACTGAAACAGCCGACCCTTCGTCGGTTGTAGGTTTCATTTAGTACCAAGCGCTGAGTCTCACAATTGCTAGTCCGGTAACCCCGAATTGCGATTCTTGCATATCTTTTGAGCAGTTTGTGAACTGTTGCGC
Organism: Ruegeria sp. BE9; assembly: GCF_056538765.1. NCBI lineage: Bacteria > Pseudomonadati > Pseudomonadota > Alphaproteobacteria > Rhodobacterales > Roseobacteraceae > Ruegeria > Ruegeria sp. BE9. Next base: position 25,459 of record NZ_JBQFTS010000003.1, read on the forward strand.
TGCGGACGGGTCCGGCCCATATAAGATGCCAGTTGAAAACGGAGGCCCTGATGGCAGACAGCGATTTTCCCGGTTGGCATGGCACAACGATCATTGGCGTCAAAAAAGATGGCCATGTGGTGATTGCCGGCGACGGACAGGTCAGCCTGGGCCAGACTGTAATCAAGGGCACCGCCCGCAAAGTACGCCGCTTGTCTCCGGGTGGGTTCGAAGTTGTTGCTGGTTTCGCCGGATCGACAGCAGATGCGTTCACCCTGCTGGAACGGCTGGAAGCCAAGCTAGAGGCCACACCAGGTCAACTTGCCCGCGCTTCGGTCGAACTCGCCAAGGATTGGCGCACCGACAAATACCTGCAAAAGCTTGAGGCGATGTTGATCGTCACTGACGGCAAGGACCTGCTGGTGATCACTGGGGCGGGGGATGTGCTGGAACCGGAACACAACGTGGCGGCCATCGGATCGGGAGGCAACTTTGCCCTCGCAGCGGCACGCGCGATGATGGACAGCGACAAAGAGGCCGAACAGGTTGCGCGTGAGGCGATGGCAATTGCCGCTGATATCTGCGTTTACACCAATGGCAATCTGACGGTTGAGACGATCTCAGGCTAACAGCGCCTTGATCTCTTTCCCTTTCCAACGGCGGTGCATCCCGATCAGGCCAAAGATCGCGGCGATGATCACGATGTAATACGGCACGCGTATGTCGATGCTCATCAACCCACCGCCGATCAGGGACATTACCCCTCCGGCGAGGCAAAATACGGCTGTGGTCACACCCATAACCCAACCCTGATCCGTCTCGCTGACGCTCGACGAGAACAACCCTAGCAGGGTTGGGTACGAGACACCGAAGAAGAAATAGAAGAAGAAGACCGGCACATAGCTCAGAACACCACTGGGGCTGAAAGCAAAGGCAATTCCGCAGATCACCATGATGATCAGCGAAGTATAAACGATCTGGTGCTTGCTGAACCTCTCCTGTGCGGGTTTCACAAGGAAAGTACTGGAAAAGGCCAGCGCAAATCCGATCACAACCATCGCCATGCTGCCGCCGATCACGCCATAACCAAACCGGCTGGTCAGGAAATTGTCGACGAACACATAGAAAGTGACGTTGGCGATCATAAAGAACGCATAGACCGGCAGGATTTTCAGAACCAAAGGATGCCCGCGCACTGCAATCAGGCTGTCGGTGATGTCGCGTGGGCGAAAAACGAAAGCCGTGCGTTCGGTTCGCGTGTCTTTGAAGAAGAACAGCACAAGGAAGATGGCGATCAGCACCAGAACGAATGCGCCATAGAACGGCATCTTCAGCGTGGCGAAACTGCCTAAAATCGCCGAATCCGACAGAACCGCCCCGATGATCGGGCCACCCACAAGGCCAAAACTGACCCCTGTCACGATATACCCCATGTTTCGGTCCCGATCGGCAGCATCGGTGCTGCCGTCAATCATCGCCGCCTGAGCGATGGGTTGATTGCCAGCAGTAAAGCCGGTGATCGACCGCCCCAAGATCAACAACAGCAGGCTATCCATATAAAGCGAGACGATGGTGATGGCATAACCTGCCAACGCTCCGCCCAAACAGACCAATAACGCATTTTTGCGTCCGATGGAGTCCGAGACCTTCGAGACGTAGACCACACCAAGGAACCACGACAGGAAAAAGCACCCGATCACCAGCCCATAGTAAAAATGGCGACGTCCATCCGGTGTGCTTTCGGGCAAGAAACCGGATTTCGTCTCCATGAGCAGCGAATTGATGATCGGAAAGACAAGCCCCTGACCAATCAGATCTACAAACACAACAAATAGCAGGGTGATCTTGGCAATTTTTGTCATGTCCGCGCTCCTGACCCTCAACGCCTTGAAAACACTGTAACAGAGCGCGCGCATTTCACCTATGGAAAGCATTTGCAAACCCGGTAGGGCATTGCTAACCAACGCAGCCAATGAAAAAGGCTTGGTTGTTTTCGCTGTGCACGTGATTACCTAAGCCCAAGTTTTGCTATGCCGACCGAAAGGATTGCGCTTTGACCGACCTGACCCCGCGCGAGATTGTCTCGGAACTGGACCGTTTCATCATCGGCCAGAAAGATGCCAAACGTGCCGTGGCTGTGGCCCTGCGCAATCGCTGGCGCCGCAAACAACTGGCAGATGACATCCGCGATGAGGTGTACCCAAAGAACATTCTGATGATCGGCCCCACCGGCGTCGGTAAAACCGAGATCAGTCGTCGCCTGGCCAAACTGGCCCGTGCGCCCTTTATCAAAGTTGAGGCCACAAAATTCACCGAGGTCGGTTATGTCGGCCGTGACGTGGAACAGATCGTGCGTGATCTGGCCGACGCCGCCATTATCCAGACCCGCGAATTCATGCGCGAGGATGTGAAGGCCAAGGCGCACCAAGCCGCCGAGGACCGTGTGATCGAAGCCATCGCAGGCACCGACGCCCGCGAAGGCACCCGCGAGATGTTCCGCAAGAAACTGAAAGCTGGAGAGCTGGACGACACGGTGATTGAGTTGGAACTGTCCGACACCTCAAATCCGATGCCGATGTTCGATGTGCCTGGCCAGCCCGGCAGTCAGATGGGAATGATGAATTTGGGCGATATCTTCGGCAAAGCGTTTGGCGGTCGCACCGTCAAGAAACGCATGACCGTCGCCGAAAGCTATGATGCACTGATAGGCGAAGAGGCTGACAAGCTGCTGGACGATGAAACCGTGAACCGAGTGGCATTGGAGTCGGTCGAACAGAACGGCATCGTGTTTTTGGATGAAATCGACAAAGTCTGCGCTCGTTCAGATGCTCGCGGCGGCGATGTCAGCCGCGAAGGTGTGCAGCGCGATCTGCTGCCATTGATCGAGGGAACCACTGTTTCCACCAAGCACGGCCCAGTGAAAACCGACCACATCCTGTTCATTGCATCGGGCGCGTTCCACATCGCCAAACCGTCAGACCTGTTGCCCGAACTTCAGGGCCGCCTGCCGATCCGGGTCGAGCTGCGCGCGCTGACCGAAGAAGATTTCGTACGCATCCTGACCGAGACCGACAACGCGCTGACGCTTCAGTACACCGCCCTTATGGGCACAGAAGAAGTCACCGTAAGTTTTACTGATGACGGTATCGCTGCACTCGCTCGCATCGCGGCGAATGTGAACCAGTCGGTCGAGAATATCGGTGCGCGGCGACTTTACACCGTGATGGAGCGGGTGTTCGAAGAATTGTCTTTCACCGCACCAGATCAGGCCGGTGCCGAGATCACTGTGAATGCACAATTCGTGGACGACAATCTTGGCGAACTGACTAAATCGACAGACCTCAGCCGTTACGTTCTGTAACACGGCCAGCCGGTTTTCGCCGTTTCTCGCGCCCCATGTCGCTGGACGTGGGGCCAGAATTCGATAGCTTAGCGCAAAAGGCTCTGAGGACTGCCCGTGCTTCGCTATTGTATTATTCTGATTGCATCCTTGTCTTTGACCGCGTGTGTGGACAGGACAATTACGGAAACCGTTCCCACGGCTCTGACCATTGGAACGCCCAAAACCGTGTTTGCCAGCACAACCCGCGCCCGCGAAGCGGACGGCTCATACGGCTTCCAGCGCGGTGAATCGTTGAAGTTTTTGGAAACAAAGGTTTCCATTCCTCCATCGCACACCCCGGGGACGCTGAAATTCTCTTATGCGAATCCGAATCCAAAAAAAGAATTCGTACTGGCCGACATAACCGAATTGGACGGGCCACAGGATTTACGGGCGCATCTGCGTGGACAAGACGACGTGACGATCTTTGTCCACGGTTACAACTCGACGCAGACGGAAACTATCTTCCGCGCAGCCCAACTGTCTCACGATATTGGTATACCCGGATCAATCCTTGTTTATTCGTGGCCCAGCCGTGCCACGGGTTACGGCTATGCCTATGATCTGGACAGTATGCTGTTTGCACGCGACGGGTTAGAACAAACCATTCGCGAATTGAAATCCATGGGTGTCAAACGCGTCCTTCTTGTAGCGCATTCCATGGGTAGCGCGTTGTCGATGGAGATGATGCGGCAGGCCGAGTTGCAAGAACCCGGCTGGGCCAACAGAAATATTGAAGGGGTGGTTTTGATATCGCCTGATCTGGATGTGGATCTGTTCCGCTCGCAAATGGAACGGATCAATACGCCGCCCGATCCCTTTATTGTTATGGTGTCGCAGAAAGACAAAATCCTGAATATCTCAGCACGGTTACGTGGAACGGCCGAGGGCCAGCGGTTAGGTAACATCAGCTCTGTCGAGTCCTTGGAGGAATTTCCCATCAACGTGATCGACACAACGGCGTTCAATAGCGATGCGGAATCCTCGCATTTCGTGGCAGCCACCTCTCCGGCTTTGTTGGCAATCCTTAGTTCGGTCCGACGGGTAAATAACACCTTTGGGCCAAATGAACGGGCAGGGATCGATGTTCTGGTACCGCGCAATCAGCGTAACCCCGATGGCGCAACCGAGATTGTCCTAACTGAAACCGGACAGGCCGAGGTGACCACCCCGTGACAACCTTCAGCCTGCGTTGGTATCTGCTCCGAAACGCAAGCTGGCTAAGCGCAGGTGCCCTTCTTACCTTTTTATCAAGTTTCGGGCAGACCTTTTTTATCTCGATCTTTTCGGGCCAGATCCGCACTGAATTTGGCTTGAGCCACGGCTCATGGGGTGCGCTGTATTCACTCGGGACAACGGTTTCGGCCATCGTAATGATCTGGGCCGGAGGATTGACGGACATCTTCCGCGTAAGGGTGATAGGCCCTGTTGTACTGGTCGGGCTTGCGGCGACGGCCTTGGCGATGGCCGTAAACCACTGGCTGGTCTTGCTACCGATAGTGATCTTTCTGCTGCGCTTGTTCGGGCAGGGTATGAGCGTTCACCTGGCACAGGTTGCCATGGCACGTTGGTTTACCTCCACGCGTGGCAAGGCGCTGTCGATCGCATCGATCGGCTTTGCCATTGGTGAGGCCTTGTTGCCGCTAATTTTTGTGGCGGCCATGACCGTTTTCGGCTGGCGATGGCTATGGGTTGCGGCTTCGTTGGTTACCCTGCTGGGGATACCTGTATTACTGCGGTTACTAAGGAAAGAACGAACACCGCAAAGTTTATCCAGCGAATACTCTGCCACCGGTATGGAGGACAAACACTGGAACCGGAAAGACACGCTGTTCCATCCGTTATTCTGGTTCATGGCCCCGGCGCTGCTTGGACCTTCTGCTTTTATAACTGCTTTCTTCTTTCATCAGGTGCATTTGGCCGACATCAAGAGTTGGCAACATATTGAGCTGGTGGCCCTGTTTCCGGTCTATACCGGCGTATCTCTGCTTTCGATGTTTGCGGCAGGTTGGGGGTTGGATAAGTGGGGAACGGCGAGAATGATGCCATATTATCAACTGCCGATGGCCGTTGGTTTCGCACTCCTCGCGGTCACAAGCTCAATCAGTGGCGCCTTAATCGCAATGGCGTTTCTTGGCCTGACTGTCGGGGCAAACAACACCTTACCAAGTGCGTTTTGGGCCGAGTTCTATGGCACCAAACATCTTGGCGCGATCAAAGCCTTGGCGACAGCCGTGATGGTTTTGGGGTCGGCAATCGGCCCTGGGTTGACGGGCGTGCTGATCGACCGCGGTGTCTCCCTGAATACACAATTCCTATGGATCGGGGTGTTTTTCCTGCTGGTCAGCGCATTAGCCTGGATAGGCATCGCCCGGGCCAAACGCACGCTTTAACGATTGCGCCGTAAATAGACGTAATAAGCCCCATCACCACCGTGACTGATATGTGCGGGTGTAACCTGCAACACAGCCTGCGCTAGTGGCGGTATCGATAGCCAATGCGGCACCTGATTTCGCAACACCCCGCGGGGGGTCGGAATTGGGCCGGGTTCGTCACGGTCCTTCCCTTTGCCGGTCACCACCAGCACCAATCGTTTACTCTGCGCCTGTGATGTAAGAACGAACCTGATCAACGCCGGATGCGCCGTATCGACACGCATACCATGAAGATCCAGCTTACCTTCTGGCTTTAGCTTGCCACGCTTCATTCGTCCGAATGCCTTGGTGTCCATTTGCACCGGGCTTGCACGCAAACTATCCGTCACCGAGGGCTTCAAAGCGTGTCGGGCGGATTTTGACTGGGCATTTTGACCGACCTCAAACCCTTCAACGCGGAGCTTCGGTGCTTTGTTGGGTTTGGGCTTGGGCAAAGTGGTTGGATGCACGGACTGAGGTAAATCAGGATGCAGGCGTTCGGCTTGCTTCGTGACCTTGCGCCATAGCTCGATCTCTTCTTCTGTCAGTTTGCGCCGTGTCATCAGAAGTCATCCGGCACAAGGGCATAGGCGCGCTGAATTGGCAACAAAAGCACCATGCGCCCTGGGTCTTTCAACCGTCCAGCAGCCTGACCAGCCTCATCCCCAGTGCCAAAGAAAATATCCGCTCGCTGTGCACCCTTGATGGCCGCGCCTGTATCCTGCGCAATCATCAGTCGGCGTAGGGGTGTCTTGCCGTCTTTTTCGACCCAAACCGGAACCCCCAACGGCGTGTAGGCCGGATCGGCGGCGATGCTGCGCATAGTGGTGACCGATCGGTTCATCGCGCCCAGTGGCCCAAATTCAGGTGCGACGCGGGTAACCTCACGAAAGAACACGTATGAGGGGTTGTGAAACAAGAGCTCGGCACCTGCCTCAGGGTTTTTGCGCACCCATGCACGGATCATCTGGGCACTGACCTCGTGTGCACCCAACGCGCCTTGCCGGATCAGTTCAGTTCCGATGGAGCGGTAGGGATGCCCATTCGCTCCTCCATACCCCACCCGCAACGCTCCGCCATTCGGCAAGCGAATACGGCCCGAGCCCTGAATTTGTAAAAAGAACAGTTCAACCGGGTCATCGACCCATGCAATTTCCAGCCCCCGATCGGTCATAGCATCCCCGGTCAGGATTTCCCGACGGCTCAGCCACGGACCTTCAGAACGTGCCTCAGGTGGCATTTTGTAGATCGGGTACTTGAAACGGTCAGTCCGTGTTCGTGATCCATCCAACTCGGGCTCAAAATACCCGGTGAACAACGCATCCTCACCGTCTTCAACAAGAACCGGGCGAAAAAACAGCTCGAAAAACGATCGTGCTGCTTCAGGTTCATAAGTCCTCGCGACACCGCAAAGGGCGCGCCAGTCTGGATCGTTGAGATCGCCACAAGTGTTCAGAAAAACGGAAAGGGCCGCCCCGTGATCATCAGCGGCCCAACCTTCGAGGTCGTCAAACGACAGAATAGAGCGCGTCGCCTCGGCTCCGGCGGCGCTTGCGGTGGTCATCGCGCCCACCAGTAAGAGCGACCGGAGTGCGGCAATCATGCGTCCGTGGCAACAAGCAGCCAGTTCGGATCATCCGCGCCCATGACACGGGCAAAGGCCCAGCTGTCCTTTTGGCGTTTGACGGTATTCGGGTTGCCTTCGATGATGTCGCCACCACGATCCCGCACAACCGAAGTCAGTTCACCCACGAATTTCATGGTGATCTCGGCCTGATTGGTATCTTTGTCGAATTTGACATCTGCCAGCGACGTTTCGCGGACCCCGATAAACTCGGCTTCGATTGTAAGGCCCTTATCTTCACGATCGGCCACTACCGAAACAAAGGTGTCGAACACTTCTTCGGACAGGAAAGGCTGGATTTCATCCAGGTTTCCTTTTTCGAACCCCATGACAATCATTTCGTAGGCGCCACGCGCGCCCTGCACAAACTCGCTGACAGAAAAACTCGGCTCAACCCGCTTCATCGCGGTCAGAGTTTGTGCCTGTTCGCTGTCTTCGGCGACATGGTCTGTAATGTCGTGATCCGGGCCGCCTTCGATCACCTCAAAGTCTCGACGAGCGCTCTGTGTATCAGGCTGCTGCTGAACTGGAGGTTTTTCAAAACCTTCACGCGTGCCCAGCACGCTTTTCAGGCGCAGGATCAGGAAAACGGCAATTCCGGCCAGGACCAGCAACTGGATCATCGGTTCGTTCATTTCATCCTCTTTTCAGACTGCGGCTTTGTATACGCAGCCTCATGCCACTATGTAGGTGACACTTCGTGGCAAGTCCACCGCCCGACCTCTGGTATAGGATAGCGCAAATGTATCTGTTCTTGGCATTTTTGTTGGTTCCAATCATCGAAATCGCCCTGTTCATTCAGGTTGGAGGCCTAATCGGCCTGTGGCCAACCCTTGCGATCGTGGTTTTAACGGCAATTTTGGGCACCGCTTTAGTCAGGACACAAGGTCGCATGGCGCTGGCAAATCTTCAGCGATCCTTTGCCGAATTGGATGATCCGACCGAACCTCTGGCTCATGGCGCTATGATCTTGTTGTCGGGTGTCTTGCTACTTACGCCTGGATTTTTTACCGACGCGGTTGGTTTCGCATTGCTCATCCCCGGCGTTCGCGTTGGCGTATTCCGCTATCTGAAGTCAAAAGTCACCATAACACATTTCCAAATGGGTACTGGGGCACAATTCCGTGGCGCACCGTCTCAGTTTGACCAGGATGATGTGATTGATGGTGAATTCACCGAGGTACGCCCCCGTGAAAACCGCTCAAAACCGTCCAAATGGGTTGAAGGGCCGCACTAGCATTGAGGTGACGCGCCCAACTTGTTAAGCAGTGACGAATTTCATTTTCGGAGTAGATCCATGGCTGACGAAAGCCCTGCAGAAAACACCGCGGCACAGGCCGCCCCGCAAGTCCAGATGCGTGTTCTGGGACAATTCATTCGCGATATGTCCTTTGAAAATGTGATGGCGCAAAAAGGCGTTTCCGGTGACGTTCAGCCCGAAATTGCGGTTCAGGTGAACCTCGACGCCAAAAAGCGTTCGGTTGAGCATCAATACGAAGTCTCGATCAAACTGAAACTGACCTCCAAGGCCAAAGGCTTGGAAGATGTTCTGTTCCTGTGTGAGATCGATTATTGTGGCCTGTTCCACATCGAAGGCGTGGCCGAGGATCAACTGCACCCATTCCTGCTGATCGAATGCCCACGGATGCTGTTCCCGTTCTTGCGTCGTATTGTCAGCGACATCACGCGCGACGGTGGCTATCCGCCAGTCAACCTAGACAACATCGACTTTGTCAGCCTCTACCGCAACGAGCTGATGCGCCGCCAAGCCGAAGCCCAGACCGCCGAAGCCTAAATGGTTTACCCGCGCCGGGATTTTCTCAGGCGCGGGACCACAAGGCGTTTTCGCCTAATTTCTCTACAAAAGCCTCATGCGCGGCACACTCTTCGTCAGTAATCTTTGACGCAAGGGGGGTTGGCCGCGTTGTGGGCCGCCAGTCTTCTTGCCCACCTGCGCCTGATGACACAGTAGTTGATAGACCGAAGTCCGGCTGCCGCCCGCCAATCAGTTCGAGATAAACCTCGGCCAGGATTTCCGAGTCGAGCAACGCCCCGTGCAATACACGGTTTGTGTTGTCGATGTTGAACCGCCGGCAAAGCGCATCCAATGACGCTGGAGAACCAGGAAACCGTTTTCGTGCGATCGCCAGTGTATCCAGCGCTTGATCCATCGGAATCTGCGGTAGACCCATCCACCTGAGTTCCGCATTCAGAAATTTCATGTCGAAGGACGCGTTGTGGATCACCAGTTTGGAATCCTGAATGAAATCAAGAAAGCCCTGACCCACCTTAGAAAAAACCGGCTTATCCTTTAGCGTCACCTCACCATTCTCCGGCGGACGCGGGTTTTCCAACAGGTCGGGGCCAATACCGTGCACGCCAAACGCCTCATCGGGCATCGATCGTTCGGGATTGATATAGACGTGATATGTCTCACCCGTTGCTACGTGGTTCCAAAGCTCAACTGCACCGATTTCAACAATCCGGTCGCCGCTTTCTGGGTCGAACCCTGTGGTTTCGGTATCGAGTACAATCTCACGCATTTGCCAAACCTGCCCGTATTTGCCTGACCACATCCTGCACCTGCTCGCGGGCGTGGTCCAGCGTATCCGTCACAATCACATAGTCCGACCGTGCGCACTTATCATCATTCGGCATTTGTTTAGCGCGGATCTGTTCAAACTGCTCTTCGGTCATTGTGCCACGTTCCATCACACGGCGTTTTTGTTCATCGGCCGGGATCGAAACACAAGCGACAGCATCCATTGCTGCCTCACCCCCGGTTTCAAACAACAGGGGTATATCAAATACCAAGATATCAGCCGTTGCCTGCACTTTGAACGCTGCCCGATCGGCAGCGACCAGCGGGTGTACGATAGCCTCAATCCTTTTCAGCGCAGCTGGATCCCGCCCAATGATTTGTTTCAGCGCGTCTCGGCTGACACCGCCCTCAACAATGGCTTCGGGAAACACCGCGCGCATCGGTTCAATCGCAGCACCTTCTTTTGAATAAAGCCTATGAACGGCTGCGTCCGCGTCCCACAGCGCGCAACCTTCATCGACGAACATCTGCGCCGTCGTGCTTTTACCCATCCCGATTGAGCCTGTCAGGCCAAGCGCAAAGCTCATCCTAATACCGCCGCACGCAGGTCATCAGTCACCTCGGGGCGTGTACCAAACCAACGTTCGAAGCCGGGCACGGCTTGGTGCAGCAGCATACCCAGGCCGTCGACCGTAGTGCATCCAACCTCTTCCGCAGTTTTCAAAAGATGTGTTTGCAGCGGCGCGTAAACCAGATCGGTAACCACTGTGCCCGGCTGTAAACCATCCAGCGGTACGCGCAATTCCGGCTGACCTTGCATCCCCAAAGAGGTGGTATTCACAACCAACTCGGCTTCTTCAATGACATTTCCTGCCTGCACCCACTCAACCACTTTAATGCGGTCGCCGAATTCTTGTTCCAACTGATCCGCGCGGGCCCGTGTGCGGTTGGTCAGCAGGATCTGAGGCACGCCCGCCTCAAGCAAACCTTGCAATACAGCCCGGGCCGCACCACCTGCACCAAAGACAACCGCCGGTCCATCGGTCGCTGTCCAGTCCGGTGCCCCGTTGCGCAGATTTTCCATAAATCCATAGCCGTCTGTATTGTCGGCATAAATTTTGCCGTCCTCCCCAAACGCAAGTGTATTTGCTGCGCCAATCGTTTTGGCCCGCGTTGAGACGAAATCCGCCAGGCGCAGCGCCGCCTCTTTGTGAGGAACCGTAACATTTGCACCAACAAAACCGGCCTTTGGCAAAGTGCGTAAAACCTCTGGCAGGTCGTCCGGAGCGACATCCATCGGAATATAGTGCCCGGGCAACCCGTAAGTCTTGAGCCAATGCCCGTGCAGTTGCGGCGATTTCGAATGCGCAATCGGATGCCCAATCACCCCGGCCAGCGGAATACGGTTTTTCGTCATTGGTCGATCACCCCTTTAACGGCCAGATAATTGAGAAGCTCCAACAGAGGCATACCCAAGACATTAAAATAGTCGCCGTCAATGGTAGCGAACAGGCGAACGCCTTCCTCTTCTAGCTTATAAGCCCCGACAGCATGACGAATGCTATCCCAATTGCGGTCGATATAGTCGCGCAGATAAGCGTCAGAGCTCATCCGCATCCGCAGGCGCACCTGACAGACGTGTCGCCAGATCGGCTCGCCATTTTGATAGATCACGGCCGCTGACAAAAGCATGTGCCTTTTGCCGCGCATGGCTTTGAGTTGCGCCAATGCGTCCTCAGGTGTTTTGGGCTTAGACAGCAACTGCCCTTCAAAGTCCAAAACCTGATCACAGCCCAGAACCATTGCTCCGGGCACCTTGTCGCTGATCTTGCGCGCCTTCATCTCGGCCAGTGCATCGGCAATGTCGCGAGGCGGCGCATCTTCGGCCAAAAGCGCGCGTTTCATGGTATCTTCGTCCACGCGCGCGACCTGAACGGAAAACGGCACTCCTGCGTTTTCCAGCAATTGCGCGCGAATGGTTGATCCCGAGGCCAGAATGATGGGGACAGACATGTGGAAAACCCCGTGTGCAAATCGTTGAGCGTTCTGGGACGGTTTGTATGGTTTTCAGATTGACACGCAACCCCGGGAATTTCGCGAAAAACTTCCATGAGTCGCTCGAACGCTGTCCATCCGGGACAAGGATAAGTCGGAAAGGGGGGATAATCCTGATTTCCCGGATTACCCAAAGAGTTATCCCCAAGATCAAAACCTTTGATCAAATCTAATACATTGATTAAAAACGAAAAATTTTTAAACTCACAGAATCATTCAAATATCGTGGAATTCTGTCCACCTGGGGAAAACACATGTGTAAAAAAGTAATCCACGGATTTTGTTCACCCTACAAAACCATCTTCCTTTTTCTTTTCTTATTTTTTTATTAGGGAGAGTTCCGAGCAACGTTCGGAGCCAGAATGACTGATCTTCTTTTCACGATTTACCCGTGGGTGAAGTCTTTGCATATCATGGCCGTGATCTCGTGGATGGCTGGCCTGTTCTATCTGCCCAGACTGTTTGTCTATCACGTAGAAAAAGCCCAAGCGGTTGACGGCGCTGAAACCATCTTCTTTGAAATGGAAGAGAAACTGCTGCGTGTAATCATGCGGCCTGCAATGATCGTGGCGTGGGTCTGCGGACTGATTATGGTCTTTACGCCAGGCATAGTCGGTTGGGATTGGTCATGGCCTTGGGTTAAAGGCGCAGCCGTGATTGGAATGACCTGGTTTCATCATTGGCTTATGGCGCGCCGTAAAGACTTCCTAGAAGGCCAAAATAAGCTCACTGGACGGCAGTACCGCATGATGAACGAGGTTCCGACCATTCTGATGGCTGCCATCGTTCTCGCGGTCATTCTGAAGTTCTGAGGGCCTGTTTGACTCAGGCGGCTGTCGCGCTTATGTAGAGATCAACACGCCCGTCCGGGCGGCGTATCTTCCGTACTGAAATTCCACTTCGTGCCGCGCTGTCAGCGGTGAAGGTATATATCATGACAACTGAAGCCCTGAATCTGGCCGACCTAAAAGCCAAAAGCCCCAAAGACCTTCTGGCGATGGCCGAAGAGCTGGAAATCGAAAACGCCTCGACCATGCGAAAAGGCGAGATGATGTTCCAGATTCTGCGTGAACGCGCGGATGAGGGCTGGACCGTTGGCGGCGATGGTGTGTTGGAAGTGCTGCAAGACGGCTTTGGCTTCTTGCGCTCGCCAGAAGCGAACTATCTGCCGGGTCCTGATGATATCTATGTTTCGCCTGACATGATCCGTCAGCACTCTCTGCGGACCGGAGATACCGTCGAAGGTGAGATCAAGGCACCAGACGAGAACGAACGCTATTTCGCTCTGATCAAAGTGACGAAAATCAACTTTGAAGAGCCTGAGAAAGCTAAACACAAGATTCTGTTCGACAACCTGACGCCTCTGTACCCCGATGAGCGTCTGAAGATGGAGATCGAGGATCCAACCATCAAAGATAAATCGGCCCGTGTGATCGATCTCGTTGCGCCGATCGGCAAAGGTCAGCGTTCGTTGATCGTGGCGCCGCCGCGGACCGGTAAGACGGTGATCCTGCAGAACATTGCGCACTCGATCGAACAGAACCACCCGGAGTGTTACCTGATCGTTCTGCTGATCGACGAACGCCCTGAAGAGGTGACCGACATGCAGCGGTCGGTGAAGGGTGAGGTTGTGTCCTCGACCTTTGACGAACCAGCGACACGCCACGTGGCCGTATCGGAAATGGTCATCGAAAAAGCCAAGCGTTTGGTCGAGCATAAACGAGATGTTGTTATTCTTCTCGATTCGATCACAAGACTTGGTAGGGCCTTTAACACTGTCGTGCCGTCCTCGGGTAAAGTTCTGACCGGTGGTGTGGACGCAAACGCGCTGCAACGGCCCAAGCGTTTCTTTGGTGCCGCGCGGAACATTGAAGAGGGTGGTTCGCTGACCATTATTGCGACCGCTCTTATCGACACTGGTAGCCGTATGGATGAAGTGATCTTTGAGGAATTCAAAGGCACCGGTAACTCGGAAATCGTTCTGGATCGTAAGATTGCTGATAAACGTGTGTTCCCAGCGATCGACATTCTTAAGTCTGGTACCCGGAAAGAGGATCTGCTGGTCGACAAGGGCGACCTGGCTAAGACATTTGTCTTGCGCCGTATCCTCAACCCGATGGGCACTACCGACGCGATCGAGTTCCTGTTGTCCAAGTTGAAGCAAACCAAGACGAACGGTGAGTTCTTCGACTCGATGAACACCTGATACAGGTCTTAAAACCACGCGAGGCCTTCGAATGGATACGATATTCGCCTTGGCCAGCGCACAAGGCAAAGCAGGGGTGGCGGTCATCCGCCTCTCTGGTCCTCAAGCGCATTCAGCTGCGACCGGTTTAACCGGAAGCCCGCTGCCACCTCGTGGTATGCGGGTTCGGTCTTTGTATGCCGACGATGGATCGCGGCTTGATGATGGGTTGGTTCTGACATTTCAGGCCCCGGCGAGTTTCACCGGTGAGGATGTGGCCGAGCTGCAAATTCATGGGAGTACGGCGTCAGTCAACGCGGTGATGCGCAGCTTGTCCGAAGTAAATGGCCTGCGACTTGCCGAACCAGGTGAATTTACCCGCCGTGCCCTTGAGAACGGTAAGATGGACCTTACTCAGGTCGAGGGGCTGGCTGACCTGATTGATGCTGAAACCGAAGCGCAGCGCAAACAGGCACAAACTATTCTGGCCGGTGAGTTGGGTGGGCTAGCTGAACGCTGGCGTCGAGACCTTATTCGGGCTGCGTCGCTGCTGGAAGCTGTCATCGACTTTGCGGATGAAGAGGTTCCAACGGATGTTACCCCCGAGGTGCGTTCATTGGTGACCGGTGTCATGAAGGATCTGCAGCGCGAGGCAGAAGGCGTGAAAATTGCCGAGCGTATCCGGACGGGGTTCGAGGTTGCCATTGTCGGCCTTCCAAATGCGGGAAAGTCGACCTTACTGAATGCATTGGCTGGACGAGAGGCTGCGATCACTTCGGAATATGCGGGTACAACGCGCGATGTGATCGAAGTTCGTATGGACCTTGGTGGCTTGCCTGTCACCTTGTTGGATACCGCTGGTTTGCGGGAAACCGAGGACCATGTTGAAAGCTTGGGTATCGAGCTGGCTCGGAAACGGGCCGAGGCTGCGGACTTACGAGTATTCCTGACGGAAGATCCAAGTGAGCTTGGCGTGGTCAAGGAGCTGGATGACATTCAGTTGCTCCCGAAATCCGACCTTCGAGAAGGTGCAGAGGGCGGTATATCGGGTAAAACCGGTCAGGGCATAGATAGACTGATTGCCCAGATATCGTGTATTTTGAAGGAAAGAACCACAAGTCATGGTATCGCAACCCGTGAACGGCACAGAGTTTCGTTGAATAGCGCCCGAGACTCTCTGGGCGCAGCAATGGCTGTTCTGGAATCAGGGCCGGACTTGTATGATATCGCTGCGGAAGAGTTAAGAACTGCCATCCGAGCACTTGAAGCTTTGGTAGGTAGAATTGGCGTTGAAGACCTGCTTGACGAAATCTTCTCAAGCTTCTGTCTCGGGAAATAGGGAGTGTTTCACGTGAAACATTCAGACTTTGATGTCGTTGTAATTGGTGCTGGACATGCCGGGACCGAAGCTGCACATGCCGCTGCACGTATGGGTGTGAAAACAGCGCTAGTGACAATATCCGAAGGGGATATCGGAGTTATGTCCTGTAACCCTGCAATAGGTGGTTTGGGTAAAGGTCATCTTGTCCGGGAAATTGACGCTCTAGATGGAGTTATGGGGCGTATCGCAGATCAGGCTGGAATTCAGTTTCGTCTATTGAATCGGCGCAAGGGGCCTGCCGTGCAAGGCCCAAGAACTCAAGCTGACCGAGCTTTGTACCGCGCTGCTATGCAAAAGGAGACACGAGATCAGTCAGGCTTGACTGTCGTCGTGGGTGAAGTGACTGACTTTTTGATGACCGGTCAGACAGTGCAGGGCGTAAAGCTAAGTGATGGGAGTGAAATTCGCGCCCGTGCAGTGATATTGACCTCTGGCACCTTCCTGCGCGGTGTTATTCACATCGGTGACGTTTCTAAACCGGGTGGGCGAATGGGCGACCGTCCGTCGGTGAAGTTGGCGGAGCGGCTAGATAGCTTTAAGTTACCACTTGGCCGACTAAAGACAGGAACACCACCTAGATTAGATGGGCGTACAATTGATTGGTCAGATCTCGAAAAACAGGATGGGGATGATGATCCAGCTCTGTTCTCTTTTCTTTCTGACAAGGTCATCGCACCCCAAATATCCTGCGGAATCACACATACCAATGCGCAAACGCATGAGATCATTCAAAACAACCTATCGCGATCTGCCATGTATGGAGGCCATATCGATGGGGTAGGCCCCAGATATTGCCCATCAATTGAAGACAAGATTGTTCGGTTTGCTGAAAAGGATTCGCACCAGATATTTCTTGAGCCCGAAGGTGTGAATGATCACACCATTTATCCCAATGGAATCTCAACTTCGTTGCCGCAAGAAGTCCAATTGGAGTACGTCCGATCGATCAAGGGGTTGGAAAAAGCGGATATCTTACAACCAGGTTATGCAATTGAGTATGACTATGTAGATCCGCGTGTACTGACGTCCTCCTTGTCTTTACCAGAGGTTCCCGGGCTGTATCTGGCCGGTCAGATTAACGGCACTACCGGATACGAAGAAGCTGCTGCTCAGGGCTTAGTTGCTGGACTAAACGCTGCATTGCATGTTCTTGAACGCGAACCGATACATTTCACTCGGGCAGACAGCTATATCGGGGTGATGATTGATGATCTGACAACACGTGGTGTGGCCGAACCCTATCGCATGTTTACATCGAGGGCCGAGTTTAGGCTGTCTTTGCGGGCGGATAACGCAGATCAAAGATTGACGCCGATTGGAGTTGAGCTTGGATGTGTGGGAGAGACACGTCAGATCCACTTCGATGGAAAAATGAAAAGGCTGGATTCGGCGAAATCTAAGTTAACCGAACGGACTTTTACTCCGAAAGAGGTCCGAGCGGTTGGTATAAACGTCAATCAAGATGGAAACCGTCGCGATGGTATGGCGATACTTGCATTTCCAGATGTGAGTTTTGACGATTTGGTACCCCTTATTCCAGACTTGGATCATGTGGACAGAAGTACTCGGCTACAGGTCGAGCGGGATGCTCTGTATGCAAACTACATCGCACGTCAGCAAAAAGACGTTGAAGCTATGAAACGTGATGAAGCTTATGAAATTCCACGTGATTTCGACTATTTCACGTTGGAAGGCCTTTCATCTGAAATGAAGCAAAAGCTCTCTCAGGCGCGGCCGTCTACTATTGCTCAGGCGAGTAGGGTGGAAGGAGTCACACCAGCAGCTTTAACATTGTTACTTGCAAAGCTGAGGCGTGAGCAGAAGGTTCGGAAGGCATGAACCAAGATATCTTCAACGAGCTCGATGTTTCACGTGAAACAATGGCTCGATTGGAAACCTATGTTGAGT
The DNA here is from genome assembly GCF_056538765.1 of Ruegeria sp. BE9. Classification (NCBI taxonomy): domain Bacteria; kingdom Pseudomonadati; phylum Pseudomonadota; class Alphaproteobacteria; order Rhodobacterales; family Roseobacteraceae; genus Ruegeria; species Ruegeria sp. BE9. The sequence continues at coordinate 42,929 of NZ_JBQFTS010000003.1, forward strand.
TGGTAAAACGCTGGAATCCGAAGATTAACCTGGTTTCGCGGAACAGCCTGAATGAAATTTGGACACGTCACATATTGGATTCCGTCCAGGTTTTCCGATGTGCGGGGAATTTCAAGACTTGGACTGACCTGGGAAGTGGCGGGGGGTTCCCGGGAATGGTATGCGCAATTATGGCGGTAGAAAAAGCGCCAGATGCACAGTTTACTTTTGTTGAAAGCGACCAGAGAAAGTCCGCTTTCCTTCGTAATGTTGCAAGGGAATGTGGTGTAAAGTGCACTGTGATCTCGAAACGCATCGAATCCGTTGAACCCTTGAATTCAGATGTCCTTTCTGCGAGGGCCTTGGCTGATCTGAAAACCTTAATGTCGTTTTGTGACAGACATTTAGGTGAAGCTGGTATTGCTCTGTTGCCTAAAGGCGCAAATTGGAAAAAAGAGCTTGATGAGGCGCGTGGGGAATGGAAATTCGACTGTGAGCCGATTACAAGTTTAACTGAACCCCAAGCAGTTATCCTAAGGATCAAAGGAGTTTCGCGTGGTTGATCTATCTCGTCCCTCTGGGCCCCGGATTATTGCGGTTGCCAATCAAAAGGGTGGGGTGGGAAAAACGACAACAGCAATCAATCTTGCTGCTGGTTTAGCAGAGGCTGGTTGTCGGGTTTTGGTCGTGGACCTCGATCCGCAGGGTAATGCATCAACCGGGTTAGGGGTCGAAGATCGGGATTGGACGACTTATGACCTGATTTTGGATGACTCTCCTTTGGAGGCCGTCGTTCAAGAGACGGAAATAGATGGTTTGCTTGTAATTCCAGCAACTGTGGATCTCAGCTCTGCTGATATCGAACTTATTTCAAACGAAAAACGAAGCTATCTGCTCCATGATGCTTTGCGTCAAACGGCAATCGACAAGTTTGAACTGGATTTTGTTCTGATAGATTGCCCCCCTTCTTTGAACCTGTTGACCGTAAACGCGATGGTGGCTGCCCATTCTGTCCTGGTTCCGCTACAAAGCGAGTTCTTTGCGTTGGAGGGACTTTCGCAGCTTATGTTGACAATCCGAGAGGTTCGTCAAACAGCGAATCCTGACCTTAGAATCGAAGGTGTTGTGTTGACCATGTATGACAACCGCAACAACTTGTCCCGTCAGGTCGAAAAGGATGCGCGTGACAATCTGGGTGAGATGGTATTTAAAACCAAGATACCCAGAAATGTACGGGTCAGTGAGGCGCCGTCATACGCTTTGCCGGTTCTGCAATATGACTCAGGGTCGTTGGGAGCCATGGCATATCGACACTTAGCGCGTGAAGTCATTCAAAAGAATAAGAATATTGCCGCCTAGACGGCAGTGAGGAGGGCTCAGTGGCCGCCAAAAAAACAAAACCAAGAGGTTTGGGCCGGGGATTGTCCGCCCTGATGGCAGACGTAACACAGGAAGCTGAAGGTTTTGCACCATCAGAACCGCGTCGGCCGGATATGAAGGTGCCGATCGAAAAATTGCGCGCCAATCCAAACCAGCCCCGGCGAACATTCTTACCCGAACAACTGGATGAACTGGCAGCCTCAGTTAAAGAAAAAGGTATTATCCAGCCTCTGATCGTGCGCGAAGTCAGCGGTGGCGAATATGAAATCGTTGCCGGGGAACGACGTTGGCGTGCAGCCCAAATGGCGCAGCTGCATGACATACCGGTTATCGTTCGGCAATTCGACGACACTGAGGTGTTGGAAGTAGCCATCATTGAAAACATTCAGCGCGCTGACCTGAATGCCGTTGAAGAGGCGGCTGGTTACAAACAGCTCATGGATCGCTTTGGCCACACCCAGGAAAAATTGGCCGAAGCGCTTGGTAAAAGCCGAAGCCACATCGCCAATCTGCTGCGTTTGTTGTCCTTGCCTATAGACGTTCAGACGCTGGTCATCGAAGGGAAGCTGTCCGCAGGTCATGCTAGGGCGCTTATAACGGCTGAAAACCCGTCTGAATTGGCAAAGATCGTCGTTCGGGACGGGCTTTCAGTACGAGCGACTGAAGCGCTGGTAAAAAAGCAGCAGGCTGATCCTACGAAAGCAACTCCGCGCTCCAGAGACCTGAACGCGGGCAAGGACGCGGATACGCGAGCCCTCGAAAAGGATCTTTCGGCGATTTTGGCGATGAAGGTTTTGATCAACCACAAAGCGGGGACCGAGACGGGGCAGGTGGTTCTGACTTACGAAAACCTGGACCAACTGGACGATCTTTGCGCCAAGCTTAGCCGTTAGGCCGGGTCCAGATAAAGGCCATAACACAACCCAAGACCACTGCCTGGATGATCAGTACGTGAGGCGGTAGGGCTAAAAGGATCGACAATCCAAACACAGCGGCGACCGAAATGGTGGCCGCTTTTTTTGCGTTTGGTCGAATTGCACCGGAGGTTTGCCAATCCACGATCATCGGCCCAAACGACCGATGCGTGATCAGCCAGTTGTGTAGGCGTGAAGATGACCGGGCAAAGAAGAAGGCGGCCAAAAGCAAAAACGGCACTGTCGGTAGTAAAGGTAGGACAACGCCAACTACAGCGAGCCCAACACAGATTAGTCCCAAGAAGGCCCAGACATATTGCATTCTCTACCCCAGTAACTCTCGGATCACTGCGTTTAGGACAGCACGCCCATCCTTGGTGGCAATCAGACGATCATTGTTTTGCTCGATCATGCCAAATTCCATCAGGTCAGAAAGCCTGTCTTGAGGTAAAGGATGATCCGCGAGAGCATTGTATCTGTCAATATTTAGCCCCTCTTTGATACGCAACCCCATCATAAGGTACTCGTTTGCCTGTTCTTGCGATGAAAGCAGTGTCCGTTCTTTCTCACCGGATCCGTTTTCAGCGGACGTCAGCCAAGTATTGGGAGACAAGTAGGTTTCCGTGGCAAGTTTTCGACCGTTTAGTGTGATGCGCCCATGTGCACCGGGCCCGATACCGACGTAATCGCCATAGCGCCAATAGATCAGGTTGTGCTGCGACTCCGCGCCGGGCCGGGCGTGGTTTGAAACTTCATAGGCTGGCAGGCCGTGCGCCTCACAGATCTCTTGCGTCGCCAGATACATGTCCGCTGCGCTGTCATCCTCTGGCAGACCGCGCAGCTTTCCGACTGCGTAGCGATCACCGAACGCGGTGCCGTCTTCGATCGTCAATTGATAGAGAGATAAGTGATCGATTGCCATCGACAGTGCTTCGGTTAGTTCAGCTTGCCAAGCTTCGAGTGTTTGATGCTGACGGGCGTAGATCAGATCGAAACTCACGCGGTCGAAACATGTGCGAGCGATGTCATAGGCTGTTCGGGCTTCGGCTACTGAGTGGATGCGGCCCAGTCGGCGCAGGTCTTCATCATTAAGTGCCTGAACACCCATTGAGATCCGATTGACGCCTGCGTCACGATAAGCGGCAAACCGGCCCGCCTCAACTGAACCCGGATTGGCCTCTAGCGTGATTTCCATATCATTGGCAGGGCGCCAGAGAGCACGGGCTTCGTCGATGACCGCAGCAACGGTGTCAGGGTCCATTAGGGACGGGGTGCCACCTCCGAAGAAAATCGTATTCAGAACACGGTCAGGTGTTTCGGCGGCCGAGCGGTGCAATTCACTTAGATACGAGTTAAGCCATTGTTTTTGATTGATATTACGTGAAACATGGCTGTTGAAATCGCAATAGGGGCACTTGGCCTCGCAAAAAGGCCAATGCACATACAGGCCAAAGCCTCCGTTGCGCCAATCATCCGCCAAAACAGCCCTTCACGAACATCTCCACCGCGCGGCCGCGATGGCTGATCTTGTTCTTTTCCCAACGATCCATCTCGGCAAAGGTAACGTCATGGCCTTCGGGTACAAACATTGGGTCATAGCCAAAGCCACCTTCGCCACGGATTGGCCACACCAGATGGCCGGGGGCGACACCCTCAAACACCTCGTCATGCCCATCGGGCCAGGCCAATACCAACGTACTGCGGAATTGAGCGGTACGTGGATGAGGGGCGTTTTTCGCCTCCAGTTCGTTATGCGCGCGCGTCATTGCCATCAGGAAGTCGCGACCATTGCCAGTTTCGGCCCAATCGGCGGTGTAAACGCCGGGTGCTCCGTTCAGCGCATCGATAGTGATCCCAGAATCGTCCGACAGGGCAGGCAGGCCGGTGGCCTTCGCGGCGGCATGAGCCTTGATCCGGGCGTTGCCGACGAAAGTATCCTCGGTCTCTTCCGGTTCGGGCAGGTGCATCTCTGCCGCGCCAACAACCGTCACACCAAAGGGTGCGAGGAGATGCGCCATCTCCTCGAGCTTGCCTTTGTTGTGAGTGGCCACCAGCAGCTTGTCGCTGTCGAACTTGCGGGTCATGCGGTGGCGGCCTTTTGGGCTGCAGCCAACTCGGAAACGCCCTTTTCGGCAAGATCCATCAGTTGATCCATCTGACCACGGCTAAAGACAGAACCTTCGGCACTCATCTGAACTTCGATCAGCTTACCCGATCCGGTCATGATAAAGTTGCCGTCTACGCCCGCTTCGCTGTCTTCAGGGTAGTCGAGGTCCAGAACCGGCTGGCCTGCATAAATACCGCAGGAAACAGCGGCAACAGGATCGACCAGAGGGTCAGAGATAACGTCACCGGTCTTCATCAGTTTGTTGACCGCCAGGCGAAGGGCTACCCAACCACCGGTGATCGAGGCGCAGCGCGTTCCACCGTCGGCCTGGATCACATCGCAGTCCACTGTGATTTGACGCTCGCCCAGAGCAACCCGGTCCACGCCGGCACGCAGAGCACGGCCGATCAGACGCTGGATTTCAACAGTACGGCCGCCTTGTTTGCCGCTGGCGGCTTCTCGGCGCATCCGGGTGTTGGTTGCGCGAGGCAGCATACCGTATTCAGCGGTGACCCAACCCAGGCCCGAACCCTTGATGAACGGTGGCACACGATCTTCGATTGTGGCGGTGCACAGTACATGGGTGTCGCCCATTTTGATCAGGCAGGAACCTTCGGCATGTTTGGTAAAGCCAGTTTCGATTGAAACTGGGCGCATTTCGTTTAGATCACGTCCTGAGGGTCGCATGGGAAATCCTTTGTTTGCTGGGTTGGGGATAACGCCCCGTGGCGTTACGATGCAACCCCGATTGACCTTTCATATGCCTGCTATTTAATGACGAACCAGCAGGGGAACCCGGATGAGTGAAGCAAGTAAAATTCTGAACGAGATGAATGACCGGTCACGAGAGGTGTTCCGGTTGATCGTTGAGAGTTACTTGGACAGCGGCGAGCCTGTCGGTAGCCGAACCTTGACGCGTACCTTATCGGAAAAAGTCAGCGCGGCGACCGTACGCAACGTGATGCAGGATCTGGAGTTTTTGGGCCTGCTCGACAGCCCTCATGTCAGCGCGGGACGGATTCCGACGCAGCAGGGACTGCGAATGTTCGTTGATGGGTTGCTTGAGGTCGGGGATCTCGGCGCAGATGATCGACAGAAGCTGGACGCAACATTAGGCTCTAACGCGGGCGATGTCAGCGGTATGCTGGATCGCGTGGGCTCGGCTTTGTCACACGTGACACACGGCGCGTCGCTTGTTTTGACCCCAAAGCATGAGTCTGAGATCAAGCATATTGAGTTTGTCTCTTTGGCCCATGACCGCGCATTGGTGGTCTTGGTGTTTGCTGATGGCCACGTTGAAAACCGCCTTTTCACACCGCCACCGGGCCAGACACCCAGTTCGATGCGCGAGGCCGCAAATTTCTTAAATGCGCTTATTGAGGGGCGCACGCTGAGCGAAGTGCGTCGTCAGATGCAGAAGCAGATCGACGCCCGCAAGCAAGAGATCGACGTTCTGGCGCGTGAGATGGTTGAAAGCGGTATGGCCGCATGGGATGGGGATGGAGGCGACTCAGCCCGTTTGATCGTCCGTGGGCGGGCGAATCTTCTGAATGAACCGGGTCAGACCGAAGAATTGGACCGAATTCGGACCTTGTTTGACGATCTTGAACGCAAAAGAGATATCGCGGAATTCCTTGAATTGACCGAAGAAGGCGAGGGTGTGCGCATTTTTATCGGGTCTGAGAACAAACTTTTCTCACTTTCGGGTTCCTCTTTGGTGGTGTCTCCATATATGAACGCTGATCGAAAGATAATCGGTGCGGTTGGGGTTATCGGACCCACGCGTCTGAATTATGGACGGATCGTGCCGATCGTGGATTATACGGCGCAACTGGTCGGCAAGCTGATATCCGACCGGAGCTAGAGGGTAAGAGATGGCAGAGCCCAAGAACGAAGATTTTCTGGACGATATCGCAACGGCCGAGGCTGAAGAGCTGGCGGAAGAAATTGCGGAATTCAGCGATGACGCGCTGGAGCTGGATGAGCTGCGCGCCGAGCGTGATGATTACAAGGACAAGTTTATGCGCGCTCTGGCCGATGCCGAGAACGCGCGTAAGCGTGGCGACAAAGCGCGCCGTGATGCTGAGCAGTATGGCGGGTCGAAACTGGCCCGCGACATGCTGCCGGTCTACGACAACATGAAACGCGCGCTCGAAGCGGCGACTGATGAGCAAAAAGAAGTTGCCGCCGGTCTGCTGGAAGGCGTCGAGCTGACCATGCGCGCGCTGAAGGACGTTTTCCAAAAGCACGGGATCGAGGTAATCACGCCCGAGGTTGGTGATCGCTTTGATCCGAACATCCACGAAGCGATGTTCGAAGCACCCGTCCCAGGCACCCGCGCTGGCGACATCATTCAGGTCTCGGCTGAAGGCTTCATGCTTCACGATCGTCTGCTGCGCCCGGCGCAGGTCGGCGTTTCGTCGACACCTGCCAGCTAAGTAGCGAAATAACAAATATGAATTGAGGCGGTCAGGATTTGGCCGCCTCTTTCAATTTGTAGATCAGGTCCAAAGCCTCGCGCGGGGTCAGCTCGTCGGGCAGGATCTCGTCGAGTATATCCGCAACCGGTGAGGCCTTCGGGGCCGGAGGTGGCGGCGGTGGAGCGGCCGAAAACAGGGGAAGGTCGTCGATCAACGCCTTTTGTTTTCCGCCCTCGCGTTCGGTTTTCTCAAGTTGATCCAACACCACACGCGCACGGTCGACGACCGAAGCCGGCAGACCGGCCAATTGAGCTACCTGCACCCCGTAAGAACGGTCGGCGGCGCCTTTGTGGACTTCGTGCAGGAAGATCACCTCACCTTCCCATTCCTTGACGGCAACGGTGGCATTGTCGACGCCCTCCAGATTGCCCGCCAAAGCCGTCAACTCGTGGTAATGCGTGGCGAACAGCGCGCGGCATTTATTGGCCGCATGCAGGTGTTCCAGAGTGGCCCAAGCAATTGATAGACCATCATAAGTGGCAGTGCCGCGTCCGATTTCGTCCAGAATAACCAGGGCTCTGTCATCGGCTTGATTCAGGATCGCAGCGGTTTCGACCATTTCGACCATAAAGGTCGAACGGCCCCGTGCCAGATCGTCCGAGGCTCCTACGCGGCTGAACAACTGGCTGACCACGCCAACATGGGCCTGTTCCGCGGGAACGTAGCTGCCCATTTGAGCTAGCAGCGCGATCAAGGCATTTTGGCGCAGGAAGGTCGATTTACCGGCCATGTTGGGGCCGGTCAGCAACCAGATCGCCGCGCCAGCATCTGCACTAAGGTCACAGTCATTTGCGATGAACGCATCCCCGTTTTGCTGCCGCAGTGCATGCTCCACGACCGGGTGGCGCCCGCCCTGAACATCGAAGGCGCGAGAGGTATCTACCTGTGGGCGGCACCAATTCTCACCCCGTGCCAGATCGGCCAGAGCGGTGGTCAGATCCAGCTCTGCCAGTCCGCGGGCGGCCTGATTTAGACGCGCCGCCAGGGCCAAAATTTCGTCAGAAAGCCTTTTATAGAGCCTTTTTTCGATCTCCAAAGCCAGATTTCCGGCGTTCAGAATACGGGTTTCGATCTCAGAGAGTTCGACCGTCGTGAACCGGACCTGATTGGCGGTTGTCTGGCGGTGGATATAGGTTTCCGAGAACGGCGGGTTCAGCATTTTCTCGGCATGGGTGGCCGTGGTTTCGATGAAATAGCCCAGCACATTGTTGTGCTTGATCTTCAACGAGGTGATGCCGGTGTGTTCCGCGTATTTCTGCTGAAATCCTGCAATCACCGATCGGCCCTCATCCCGCAGGGTGCGCGCCTCGTCCAGTTCGGAATCGAAACCCGGGGCAATGAAACCACCGTCACGGGCCAGAAGGGGCGGCTCGGCGACAAGCGCTTCGTCCAGCAGGTTCAGCAGGTCGTCAAAACCAACGAGGTTCTGCAGGGCAGTTGCCAAAAGGACTGGCAGATCCTGGCCATCGCAAATCTCGGCAATAGCAACTGCTTGCGAAAGACCGTTGCGAATGGCTGCCAGGTCTCGGGGGCCGCCACGTTCCAGAGAAAGGCGCGACAAGGCGCGGTCCAAATCGGGCGTTTTCCGCAGCGCTTCACGCAGGTCCGAGGCAATCAGGCTGTCCTCAGTGGCAAAACTCACAGCATCGAGCCGGGCGTGGATCACATCCAGATTGCGCGACGGGCTGGACAAGCGTTGCTCCAACAAACGCGCGCCGCCCGGGGTCACGGTGCGATCAACCACAGAAAGCAGAGAACCAGCGCGCCCGCCGGACAAGGATCTGGTCAGTTCCAAATTTCGGCGCGTGGCGGCGTCAATCTGTACCACACGGTCTTCGGATTCCTTCAATGGCGTTTGAAGAAGGGGCAGTTTGCCCTTTTGTGTGATCTCAAGATAGTCGATCAGCGCGCCCATGGCCGAAACTTCGGCACGGCCGAAATTACCAAAGGCGTCCAGAGCACCTACGTGAAACAATCCGCAGATGCGTTTTTCCGCCGCCGTGCTGTCGAAGCTGGCGCGCCCGATGGGGGTTAGCGATATGCCCAGATCGCGGGTGGTTTCATTCAACGCCTGTTCCATCCCGTCGGCCACGATCAACTCGGACGGAGCCAGCCGTGCCAATTCAGGGCTGAGGCGTACCGACGTCAAAGGCATCACGTGAAACGCACCGGTAGAGATATCGGCCCAGGCCAACGCTGCCTCATCCCGAACCTCAGAGTATGCGGCGAGGAAGTTGTGGCGACGAGCTTCCAACAGCGCGTCCTCGGTCAACGTGCCAGGCGTCACCAAACGCACGACATCGCGCCGAACCACAGATTTAGAGCCTCTTTTCTTTGCCTCAGCCGGGCTTTCCATCTGTTCGCAGACGGCCACGCGGAACCCTTTACGGATAAGGGTCAGAAGGTAGCCCTCGGCCGAATGTACGGGCACGCCGCACATCGGGATGTCCTCGCCATTGTGCTTGCCGCGCTTGGTCAAAGCGATATCCAGCGCCTCGGCCGCGTTTACAGCATCTTGGAAGAACATCTCATAGAAATCACCCATGCGATAAAACAGCAGGGCATCTGCGTGGGCCTCTTTGATCTCGAGATATTGCGCCATCATTGGCGTGACTGTGGACAAAAGCGGCCCCCTTCTGGCGTATTCCGGGCGCGACCTTACAAACCCGGCCCCCGCGACGAAAGGTGAAAACGTATTGTCGTTGAGGCGCGCCCCCTCCTGCGCTATGACGCATCAGCCCTGAAGTCATGGAAACGACCGTTAAGATGCCCAAAACGAAGATCACAAAAGAAGAGGCTCTCGCCTTTCACCTCGACCCGACCCCCGGCAAGTGGGAGGTGCAGGCCACCGTTCCAATGACCACCCAGCGCGATCTGTCGCTGGCCTACAGCCCTGGTGTTGCTGTTCCATGTGAAGCAATCGCCGAAGCGCCCGAGACGGCCTATGACTATACCAACAAGGGTAATTTGGTCGCAGTAATCTCGAACGGAACAGCTGTTCTGGGTCTTGGCAATCTTGGCGCGCTGGGGTCGAAACCGGTGATGGAGGGGAAATCCGTTCTGTTTAAACGGTTCGCCGATGTGAACTCGATCGATATCGAACTGGATACCGAAGACCCGGATGAGTTCTGTCGCGCGGTGCGTCTGATGGGCCCGACCTTTGGTGGTATCAACCTCGAAGACATCAAGGCGCCGGAATGCTTCATCATCGAACAGCGCCTGAAGGAAGAGATGGACATCCCCGTCTTCCACGATGACCAGCACGGCACAGCAGTGATCTGTGCAGCCGGCTTGCTGAACGCGCTGCATATCTCGGGCAAGAAAATCGAGGACGTGAAGATCGTTCTAAATGGTGCCGGCGCGGCGGGGATCGCCTGTATCGAATTGCTCAAGGCGATGGGTGCGCGGCATGAAAACTGCATCGTCTGCGACACCAAGGGCGTGATCTATCAGGGCCGGACCGAGGGCATGAACCAGTGGAAATCGGCCCACGCGATCACCACGGACTTGCGGACGCTGGAAGATGCCATGAAGGGTGCCGACGTATTCCTAGGCGTGTCGGTCAAAGGTGCTGTTACGCAGGACATGGTTGCCAGCATGGCAGATAATCCGGTGATTTTCGCGATGGCCAACCCGGATCCTGAGATCACCCCGGAAGAGGCACATGAGGTTCGTGTTGATGCAATCGTTGCCACCGGGCGCAGTGACTATCCGAACCAGGTGAACAACGTACTGGGCTTCCCGTATCTGTTCCGTGGTGCTTTGGACATCCACGCCCGTGCGATCAATGACGAGATGAAGATCGCTTGCGCCCACGCACTGGCTCGTCTGGCGCGTGAGGACGTGCCGGATGAGGTTGCTATGGCCTACGGCAAATCACTGACGTTCGGCCGCGACTACATCATCCCGACGCCGTTTGATCCGCGTTTGATCCACCGTATCCCTCCGGCGGTTGCCAAGGCTGGCATGGATACCGGGGCTGCGCGCCGCCCGATCATCGACATGGAAGCCTATGAGCTGAGTCTCAAATCGCGCATGGATCCGACCGCCAGCATCCTGCGCGGCCTGAACGCGCGTGCCCGTCAGGCGCAAAGCCGTATGATCTTTGCCGAGGGCGACGATCCCCGCGTGTTGCGTGCAGCGGTTACGTATCAGCGTTCTGGTTTTGGCAAGGCACTGGTTGTGGGCCGTCCTGATGACGTGAAACAAAAACTGGAAGAGGCCGGCTTGGGTGATGCGGTTCGCGAGCTAGAAGTGGTCAATGCTGCCAACACCGCGCATCTCGATACCTATAACGACTTTCTCTACAAACGCCTTCAGCGTAGGGGGTTTGATCGTAAAGACATTCACCGGCTGGCTGCGCGCGACCGGCATGTGTTCTCATCACTAATGCTGGCGCATGGTCATGGCGATGGTCTGGTGACTGGGGCCACGCGTAAATCGGCACACGTTCTCGACCGGATCAACCACGTATTCGACGCCGACGCAGCGCATGGCGCGGCGGGTGTAACTGCACTGCTGCATAAGGGGCGGATCGTTCTGATTGGCGATACACTTGTACATGAATGGCCGGATGAGAACGATTTGGCCAATATCGCCGAGCGGTCTGCTGCTGTGGCCCGTCATATGGGTTTGGAGCCTCGTGTTGCATTCGTAAGCTTCTCAACCTTCGGCTATCCGGTCTCTGAAAGGGCAGAAAAAATGCACCGCGCGCCGGCTGTGCTGGACAAGCGTGGCGTAGACTTCGAGTACGAAGGCGAGATGACAGTGGATGTTGCACTAAACGTGGATCAGCAGGCGGGATACCCGTTCCAGCGTCTGACCGGACCAGCGAACATCCTTATTGTACCTGCGCGGCACTCGGCATCGATTTCGACCAAACTGATGCAGGAGATGGGCGGAGCAACCGTTATTGGCCCGATCCTTTCTGGTGTCGACAAGCCGATTCAGATCTGCTCGACCGTTTCCACGGCTAATGACATCCTGAACATGGCCATTCTGGCCTCCTGCGATATCTCGGGTAAACCATGACGATCTGGAATCTCGGTTCGATTAATGCGGACATGATCTACGATGTGCCGCATCTTCCGGGGCCGGGAGAAACGCTCTCGGCAAATCGTTTGGATCGGTTTCTTGGCGGCAAAGGCGCGAATATGTCTGTCGCTTCGGCGCGTGCCGGGGCGCGGACGACTCACATCGGTGCTGTAGGGCCGGATGGACGCTGGGCGAGGGATCGCCTGACGGAATATGGTGTAGATACTCGTCATATTGCCGAAGTCGATGTGCCGACTGGGCATGCAATCATCGCGGTTGATGCGCAGGGTGAGAACAACATCATCCTGTTTCCCGGTTCAAACCACGCCATATCGAACGATCAATTGGGGCAAGCGTTGTCTTCGGCGTCCCAAGGTGATCTGCTGGTGATGCAGAACGAAACCAACTTACAGGTCGAAGCGGCTAAGATGGGCCGAGCGCTGGGACTGTCTGTTTGCTATGCCGCTGCGCCCTTCCAGGCCGAAGCGGTGCAAGCGGTTCTACCGTATCTCGATTTCTTGATCCTCAATGAAATCGAGGCAGAGCAGCTACGCGATGCGACCAATCAGGCCGTAACCGACCTAGAGGTCGAGCATTTGATCGTTACGCTGGGTTCGAAGGGGGCACGCTATTACCATCGCGGCGTGGCATCGGACTTTCCGGCCCACAAGGTGCAGGCCGTCGATACGACTGGCGCAGGGGATACGTTCACTGGTTATGTTCTGGCGGGCATGGATCGCGGAATGCCGATGGCTCAGGCGATCACTCAGGCAAATCGTGCCGCGGCCTTGATGGTCACGCGGCACGGAACAGCAGATGTTATTCCTGACCTCAAAGAAGTACACGAGGCGCGGTTCGATTAAGATCCTGCGAACGGTGCCTCGCTGCCCCACAATTGCTTGACCCGGGCGTCACGACCACAGGCTTTGCGATAAGCCTTGTAGGCACTGTGCTGACGTTTAGGACCAAAGCGGGTCAGGACAAGCTTGGATCCTTTGTAATAGTCTTGATGGTAAGCTTCTGCCGGATAAAACGTGCCTTGCTGTAGGATCGGGGTCACGACCGTTTGACCAAGAGCGCTTTGAGCCTTGGCTTTGGCCTGTTGCGCAAGCGCCTTTTCGCCTTGGTTAGAGACGAAAATGGCTGTGCGATAGCTATCACCACGGTCACAGAACTGCCCGCCTGCATCTGTTGGATCAACCGAGCGGAAGAACATGTTCAACAACGTTTCACGGGAAACGCGGGCTGGATCAAAAGTGATCTGGACGGCCTCATAGTGGCCAGTGCCGCCCTTGGAAACTTGATCGTAAGTAGGGTTGGCTGCCTTTCCGCCGGTGTACCCGGAAACTGCGCCGATCACTCCGGATACGGATTCGAAATCGGACTCGACGCACCAGAAACATCCCCCCGCAACCGTCAGTGTTTCGGTTTCGGCTGCGGGCGCGGGGCCTGCGCGTAATAGTGAGACCAGCGTAATAAGCGTGAGCAGAAGTGTCGGTTTGACGAAGTCAAAATAGGCGGTTCGGGTCATGACAGGTCTCCTTTCAGGATCAGGCTGCCCTGACTTATGACCCGACGCAATCCGCTGACATGGTTTGTCACGGGGTGGTGAGACGAGTTTATCGCCTTACCCCAGCAGTTGACCCAACTTCATCGCGACTCCCATATTGCCCGAGATTTTAAGCTTGCCCAAAGCAACTCCGGTCATTGGGTTCAGCTTACCTGTCAGCAGCTTGGTCAGGTTGTCCTGCGAGATGCGGATAGTGCAGTCGGTGTCCTGATCCTGAGTGGTGGCCTGATTTTCGGCGAGAACAATAACACCGGCATCGCCGCAATCGAATTTCAACGAGCCTTCAAAGCTGCGCCCAACCAGGTTTTTCTGAATGCCTTCGGCAATAGTGATGAGTGTCATGAGCTTCCCTCTTAGTTGGCACACAGGGTTAGAAGGCTGCGCATGTGCAGACAAGTGCTTGATCTTAGTGACCTTGGGTCATTGATTTCAGGTTTTCCCGCCGCTGCTCAAATCCTGGATGGGTGCTCAGCCAATCCGGTCCCTGATCTCCGATCTCATCGGCCAAGAGGTCGAAGAACTCGGCCAACCCATTAGGGTCAAAGCCGGCACGTTTGGCGAGGTCGACGCCGAACTGGTCTGCCGACAGTTCGTGTTGTCGAGAGTATGACAGGGACAAGATCAGATTGCCCTCTAGCAGCACCTGCTCCAGTACCGGCCCGGTATCGCCAGCCATCATGCCGATCAAAACGAAGGTACCGAGTGAGCGGTAAACCTGAGTCAGCCCATGCTGTTCGGCAACGTGCCCAATCTCGTGGCCTATTACGCCCGCCATCGCGTCGGTGGAAATGAGACTGACCAACTCATCGGTCACCACAATCGTTCCGTTGGGTAGGGCAAAAGCGTTCGGACCTATTCCCGGAAGTTGACGAAACTCTAGCTTGTAATCGTGTTTTTCGGCTTCCGGCCCCATGACTGCGATGATCCGGTCAAAACTGTCCTGAACTTCGGCTTTCTCGTCAGCATTCAGAGCGCTGGGTTCTGCCATGACCTTATCGATTGCTTGCATGATACCTGCGTCGATCGAGGCCACCAATGGGGGAGGTGTCATCCAGACAGCCAACGCCACCAACACGCTCAGACCGTATTTCCACACGCCCCACGCGCCAATCAGACAGATCAAGGAAATGATGATCAACCGGGGATGAAACCGCTCGGCCCGGTGCAATATCGATCCGCTATTATCGGCTATCAGGTGTTCGAGTGCGGCATGTTTCTCGGTGAGGAAGAGTGTTCCATCAGGGAAATTAACTCGTCGTTCGGTCGATCCGACCCGAGCCTCGATATTCAATTCTTCTGGCGTGCAGTGGGCTTGAATTTGACCGTCCTCGTCGATCAGCCAAACAGTGTTTGTTCCAACCGCTAACCGAGCTGGGACTTCTCGCGAACTGAGGGGTGGATAGGCGCGCCCGTGTACGGGCGCACCGGTATCTTCTGGAAACGTATCCAAGGATCAGACCGCAATACCGATATCGAAGCCTTCGATATCACCGTACGCGTCGCCTATGGCGCTTACGTTTTGGGTAGCGCCGCCAATGAACTCGTCCAGCGACCCATTTGGAATAAAGACTGTGTGATTAGCCAGATACCGCACGCGGCGCACATGGGCCCAGGGCAACATCAGGCCGAATGTAATTCCAACGACAATCGCGTTAGACACAGAAATCCACAACAGACGAAGGGCGTTCACATCGGAATGGAACCGATGCCCGTTTCCTAGAATGGTGTAGTTGTAGACCGTGTTGCGCACCATGGCATGGTAGATGATCACTGCCGGAACCATAACCAAAATTAGAAACCCATAAAGTGACAGAATGAGCATTAGGGCAGCAAACCCCTCAGAGTCGCTGTCCAGTTGTCCAAGAGCTTCAAAAGTTGAGGCGTTTATTCCCATGGTTGCAACCAATGCGAAAAGACCAAAGATGACCCATAGCGCTGCGCAAAGGAACGCTTTGTAGAACGGTGCAATTGGGCTGTCGAAGGTCATTGAAGACGTCCCGAATGTGTGGCTATTCACGTAAAACCGTTGAATCGAGCGCGTAACAAACGGCCAAGTTGTATATAGGGTCAAAGCCGCGACGATGGGGTAAAGGAAGTAATTGGCCGCGGCCGCACCCCATGTGCCCTGAAAGTCAAACCGCACATTCGACCAGCTGGACATACGTGCCTGAAATCGCAGCGATCGCACCAGAAGATAGGGGATCAAAAAGATCAAGCCCACCAGCATGACCAAGTTAACCAACGGGATCGCCCCCAGAATGGTGTAGGCAATGATCCCGCCTATCACGATGATCCGCCCGATCAGAATCTGCAAGCCCGTGGCGTGGTAGTCAAAGCTGCGCCCGGCGACATAAGTGTTCTGATAGAAGTACTTTTTTGTGCGCACCTTGGCCCAGGCGCTGTAGATCCCAAAGGTCAAAATGGACAACAGCAGGTTAACGATCCAAATGCCAAAATACTCGGTTGCCGACCCCCGGAACTCAAAATCCGTTGGGGTGCCATATTGTTGATCTGCCTGCATAAGAGCCTCAGTGTGAATGCCTGAAAAAAACGGGCCGGTCCATGCAAGGACCGACCCGTTTTGTTTGTTCAATCAAGTAGGCAATTCTGGGGCGAAGTTGCGACCTGAGAGGCCAATTCAACTCTTTCCTTCAGTGATGCCTCACTTCAGGCGTTTATCGCGTGCTGCCAGCAGCTTCAGACGCAGGGCATTCAGTTGGATGAAGCCCGCTGCATCTGTCTGGTCATATGCACCGGCATCTTCTTCGAAGGTTACATGTGCTTCGGAGTACAGCGAGTGATCCGACCAACGGCCTACGGTCGAGGCCAGACCTTTGTACAGTTTCACGCGAACGGTTCCGGTGACGTGCTCTTGCGATTTATCGATCGCGGCCTGCAGCATTTCACGCTCGGGGCTGTACCAGAATCCGTTATAGATCAGCTCAGCATATTGCGGCATCAGCTGGTCTTTCAGGTGCATAGCGCCGCGGTCCATTGTGATGGACTCGATACCACGGTGTGCTTCCAGCAGGATGGTGCCGCCCGGAGTTTCATAGATACCGCGCGATTTCATACCGACAAAGCGGCCTTCGACCAGGTCCAGACGACCGATGCCGTGCTTGCCGCCATATTCGTTCAGCTTGGTCAGGATAGTGGCCGGGCTCATCGCCTCGCCATTGATGCTGACGGCGTCGCCTTTTTCAAAGCCGATTTCGATGAACTCGGGTTCGTTTGGCGCATCCTCGGGGTGGACAGTGCGCTGATAGACGTAGTCGGGCGCCATATCGGCAGGGTCTTCCAGTACCTTACCCTCGGACGAGGTGTGCAGCAGGTTGGCATCAACCGAGAACGGAGCCTCACCGCGTTTGTCTTTGGCAATCGGAATCTGATGCGCTTCGGCCCATTCGATCAGGCGGGTACGGCTGGTCAGATCCCACTCACGCCAGGGTGCGATGACCTTGATTTCAGGGTTCAGTGCGTAGGCCGCCAGTTCAAAACGAACCTGATCGTTGCCTTTGCCGGTTGCGCCATGCGCCACAGCGTCGGCACCGGTTTCCTGTGCGATTTCAACCAGACGTTTTGAGATCAGCGGACGCGCGATCGAGGTGCCCAGCAGATACAGACCTTCGTACTGTGCGTTTGCACGGAACATGGGGAAGACGAAGTCGCGGACGAATTCCTCGCGGATGTCCTCGATATAGATGTTTTCAGGCTTGATACCCAGCATCTCGGCCTTTTGGCGGGCGGGCTCCAGCTCTTCACCTTGACCCAGGTCGGCGGTGAAGGTGACGACCTCACAACCATACTCGGTCTGCAGCCATTTCAGGATGATCGAAGTATCAAGGCCACCGGAATAGGCCAGAACAACTTTCTTGGGCGCGGACATCTGACTTCCCTTTATGCGTAGAACGCTTGGCCCCTAGCGGGTTTTCCAAGCGGGGGCAAGTTATCTGCGTTGACGAGACGCGGTAATTGAGGTGAAACGGATGAAAAGAAAACAATGATTGGTTGAGAGAGTAGTTTCGGATGTTTAGCTGGCGAATTTTCAAACACGCGCTTGGTATGATTTTCAACGATTTTGGTACGGCATTGCGCGTGTCGTCCCCTGTCATTGCAGTATCACTGCTAGGTGTGTTGATGTTCATTGTGAAAGGCCCCGCATTTGTCTCCGGAGAACAAGGAGCCGTCGGAGGTGTTTTGTTGCTAGCGGTGTTGAATTACATCGCTGCGCTTTGGGTCGCGGTCGCGTGGCATCGCTATTGTCTGCTAGCAGAATACCCTGAAAAAGCACTGCCTGAATTTAATGGATCACGCATCTTGGCTTATTTCGGCTGGGCGATGCTGCTGGCCGTAATCCTAATTGGATTGGCCACTCTTTTGATCGGCGCCGTATATCTCGTTGGAAATCTTGGGTCAGGGTCGTTTTCCCTGGTTGGTGCAGCTGTCATGACGGTTGGCGTAATCTTCGCTCTTTGGGTCATACAGCGCTTGAGCCTAGTGCTTCCGGCAAGTGCAGTGGGGAACCCGATCTCGATCTCGGAATCGTGGCGCGCAACTCAGACAATTGCGACGACAATTCTAATGGTTTTCCTGATTTTCTTTGCGTTCAGCTTTATTTTGGGGGCTGTTGCAGGGTTTGTTGGTGCCTTTTCAACGCTACTGGGCTTTGTTCTTCAGGCCGCCATAAATTGGGTGATTGCAATGCTCGGCCTCAGCATTCTGACCACGTTCTATGGTGTATGTGTCGAAGAACGCGAACTCTCTTAACCCCCGTACACATATGTATTCCTTGCTCTTTTAGTCAGGATCGGCCACTGAACGGGTCATGACTGATTTCATGACCCGCGCCCGCGCCGCCGAACAGGCGATGCGCTCTGTCTTTCCGGCGACGCCGCTGCAGCGGAATGCCCATCTGTCTGATCGCTATGGGGCCGATATCTGGCTCAAGCGAGAGGATTTAAGCCCGGTACGGTCGTATAAAATCCGTGGTGCCTTCAATGCCATGCGCAAACAGAAGGGACAGGATCTCTTCGTCTGCGCCAGCGCGGGCAACCACGCGCAAGGCGTGGCGTTCATGTGTAAGCATTTGAACGTGCGTGGTGTGATTTTCATGCCGGTGACGACGCCACAGCAAAAAATCCAGAAGACCCGCATTTTCGGTGGCGAAAATATCGAAATTCACCTGGTTGGGGACTATTTCGACGACACACTGGCCGCTGCACAGGCTTGGTGCGCGCAGCAAGGCGGGTATTTTCTGTCACCCTTCGACGATGAAGATGTGATCGAGGGGCAGGCGTCTTTGGCGGTTGAAATCGAGGCACAACTGGGCGGTCTGCCGGATCACGTGATCCTACCGGTGGGTGGAGGCGGAATGTCATCCGGCGTGGCGACGTGGTTCGGTGACAGAACTCACTGCCTGTTTGTCGAACCCAAAGGCGGGGCGTGTTTGCATGCGGCGATGGCGGCGGGTCATCCGGTGGCGCTGGATCATGTGGACAATTTTGTTGATGGCGCGGCCGTAGGGAAGATCGGTGCGAAGCCGTTTGAACTGCTCAAAGATCGCCACCTGTCCGACGTTCTGGTCCTGTCCGAGGACCGCATCTGCACCACCATGATCGAGATGCTCAACGTCGAAGGCATCGTATTGGAGCCGGCCGGTGCGTTGGCGATCGAGGCACTGGGCGATATTCAGAGCTTTATTCGCGGCAAGACTGTGGTTTGCGTTACATCCGGTGGCAACTTTGATTTCGAACGTCTGCCCGAAGTCAAAGAACGCGCACAGCGCTATTCCGGCGTCAAAAAGTACTTCATACTGCGCCTGCCTCAACGTCCCGGTGCGCTGAAAGAGTTTCTGGGTATTCTCGGCCCCGAGGATGACATCGCCCGGTTCGAATACATGAAGAAATCTGCGCGCAATTTCGGTTCGGTGCTGATCGGCATCGAAACCCGCAAACCGGAGAATTTTGCCCGCCTGTTTGCGCATCTGGACGAGGCCGGATTCACCTATACTGACATCACCGAAGACGAGACGCTGGCGCAGTTTGTGATCTAAGTCAGGTTTGCCGCTTTTTCGGCCAGAAACACGGCCCGGGATTCGTCATAGGTTTTAAGGATCGCAGGCAGATCAACCTCAGCTGCTTTGCCCGCAGCGGCGTTGCGTTCGGCATCCTGGCAGAGGCTGGAAAAACGATTGAACCCAAGGCTCAGCGCGCTGCCCTTGAGGAAATGCATATTCTGCTCGAACTCAATACGACTGGTATCCAAACGAACGCATTCAATGGTTTCCTGCACTTCGTCTAGAAAGATTTGGACAACCTCGTCGAACTCACCTGCGCCGACTTCATCCCGTAGTTGTCTGACCCTGGACCAGTTAATCATTTTCGGTCTCTCCACACATATCGCGACCTGACCGAATTACCCCAAGGGCAGTAAAGAGGGGGTTAAACAACGCAAATTAGACGCCTTCACGGGATGTTAAACCGGCATACGCTAGGCTCTTTTTGTTTAGGTAAAGTCACAGTTCAGAGGGTGCAGGTGGCAGAGGGCAGTCAGGCAGAGGCCAGGGCAGAGCTGGATTTTGGCGCGATCCAACGGGTGCTGGTCGTCGATGACAGCAGGCTGCAACGGCGGATTCTGGTAGCGTCGCTTAAGAAGTGGGGGTTTGAGGTTCTTGAGGCTGACAGCGGTGATGTGGCCATTGAGATGTGCGCCAACGATCCGCCGGACCTTGTTCTTAGCGATTGGGTCATGCCCGGGATGAGTGGGCTGGAGTTCTGCCGAGCATTTCGATCGTTGGATTGTGAGCAATATAGTTATTTCATCCTGCTGACCTCAAAGAGTGAAAAGCAGGAGGTGGCAAAGGGCCTGGATGCCGGGGCCGACGATTTTCTGATCAAACCGCTTGAGGCAGATGAACTGCGCGCGCGCATTTCGGCTGGGGCGCGTATTCTGGATATGCAGCGGGAACTGTCCGAGAAAAATCGGATGATCGAAACGGCGCTAGAAGAGCTCCGTGTGGCACATGATGCCATAGACAAAGATCTGATTCAGGCCAGAAAAATTCAGGAATCGCTGGTCCCAGAACTGACGCGCGAATTCGGCAAATCTCGGGTTAGCATGTTGTTGAAGCCCTGTGGCCATATCGGCGGCGATCTGGTGGGGATGTTCTCGCCCGGGGTCAATCGCCTGGGGTTCTACAGCATTGACGTCTCAGGCCACGGTATCACCTCGGCGATGATGACGGCGCGGCTGGGTGGTTATCTGTCCAGCAACCACTTTGAACAAAACGTTGCAATGGAAAAGCGCTTTGACAAATTCTACGCTCTTTTGCCGCCGGAACAGGTGGCAGAAATGCTCAATTCGCGACTGATGGCGGATGCCGGTGTCGAAGAGTATTTTACTATGGTCTACGCGATCGTAGACTTGCGGAACGGCCACTTAAAGATGGTGCAGGCCGGGCATCCGCATCCACTTGTACTGCGCAAGGATGGCAGCTCTGAATTTCTGGGTGAGGGCGGCTTGCCCATTGGTTTGTTACCAGACGTGTCGTTTCAACAGATCGAGACCTACTTGCAACCTGGCGATAAACTGATGTTGTATTCGGATGGCTTCACCGAATGCCGCTTGAACAACGGTTGCTTGCTGGAAGAGGAAGGGCTGCAACAGATGGCGCTCGATTGCGCTCCCGGTCGCAGCGGCACCGAGTTTCTGAATGATATGTTCTGGCGTTTAACGCAAGCCATGGCACCTGGCAGCGGCATGGATGACGACGTGTCGGCCGTGTTTTTTGAATACAACGGGCCTTAAAGTCCGTTCAGATACTGGGTGGCAAAGTGGCGGTCGCCAGCATTCCCCAGCATTTGCGCCGCATCAGCGGTATCCATCCACAATGCCTCGTGAAACGGCTCGGTTGGCGGGCCGATATGGCGTACGGGGCGGGCGCGATAAATCAGGCATACTTTTTCGGCCCAGAGATCGTATTCAGGCATGAAAGTGAACCGCCGGAACGCTCCGACACGGCGGGGAGAGGCAACCAGCCAGCCTGTTTCTTCGAAAACCTCACGGTGCAGGGCAGTAATGGGTGATTCGCCCGGATCAATTCCACCACCGGGCAGTTGCAAATCGGGGCCGGGCTCCATTTGACACGTCAGCAATAGGTGCCGACCACGTGGCAACAAAGCATAAACACCCACGCGTCTGATGTATTTCTGCCCCGCTTGCGGGGTTTCACCGAACCGTCTGATCATGTATGGCCCCTTAAAACCCGAATTGTTCGACCTATATGCTGGCGGTATGCCAACCTGTGGCGTGTAAGGAAACCCCATGTCTCTTGGAACGAAAATCGCGTGGGACGATACCGTCCTGCCCTTTCAACTTGATGTATCGGATATGCGTGGCCGCGTGGCCCGTTTGGATGGCGTGCTCGATGGCATCCTCAAACAGCATGAATATCCGGAAAAGGTCGAAGCCCTTGTGGCCGAAATGGCCCTGCTGACCGCATTGATCGGCCAGACCATATCGCTGCGCTGGAAGCTGTCTCTACAGGTTCAGTCCAAGGGTCCGGTGCGGATGATTGCCACCGACTATTATGCGCCCAAGCAAGAGGGCGAGCCGGCCCGCATCCGCGCCTATGCCAGTTTCGACCCTGAACGCCTGACGGATGGAGCGCCCTTTGATCAGGTAGGCGAAGGCTATTTCGCCATCATGATTGACCAAGGCGAAGGCACGCAGCCGTATCAGGGGATCACACCTTTGGCGGGTGGTTCGATCAGCGCTTGCGCCGAGGCGTATTTTGCGCAGTCCGAACAGTTGCCGACCCGTTTCTCGCTAAGCTTTGGGAAATCAACCGAGCCGGGCGTTGGCGAACACTGGCGCGCGGGCGGGGTTATGTTGCAGCACATGCCCAAGGCCTCTCCTTTTGTTGCGACCAGCGAGGGTGAGGGTCAAATCCTCTCTGCCGAAGATCTGGTCGATGGCCAAGAGGGTGAAAACTGGGGGCGTGTGAACATCTTGCTAGATACGGTTGAGGACCTGGAACTGATCGGGCCTTCTGTGGCTCCGACTGACCTGCTGGTCCGGTTGTTCCACGAGGAACAGCCAAGGGTTTATGACGCACAAGCCGTCCAGTTCGGCTGCACCTGCTCGGAGGACCGCGTTCGGCAAAGCTTGTCGATTTATTCGGCCAAGGACATCGAAAAGATGACCACACCAGAAGGCAAGGTAACGGCTGATTGTCAGTTTTGTGGCGCCCATTATGTGCTGGAACCAGGCACGGTCGGCTTTGATGCTGACGACGCCTGATCCAACTGATCTGCTAAGGGCGGCCTTGCGTCGCCCTGGCCACGGGTCGAGTGATTTCGACCTGAACCCTGATACCGTACTTCCCGAAGGACGCAAATTGCGTCCCGCGGGGGTGCTTGTCCCGATCACGGTTTCCAGCGGATCGGCGCGTCTGATCCTGACCAAAAGGTCCTCTGCGCTCAAACATCACCCCGGTCAGATCGCCTTTCCCGGTGGTAAGCAGGATGAGGGTGATGAGGATGTGACCGCCACAGCCTTGCGCGAAGCGCAGGAGGAAATTGGTCTGCCGACAGAGTTGCCCGAAATTCTGGGTCACCTTCCAACGCACGAGACTGTCACCTCGTTTACCGTGACACCGGTTGTCGCGATATTGCGAGAACCGTTTCAGCTGATCCCGGAACCGGGTGAGGTAGATGAGGTGTTTTCAGTTCCTCTTGCACATGTACTCGACCCTGCGAATTATACTGTTGAATCGCGCCGCTGGCGTGGTCACAAAAGGTATTATTATGCAGTGCCGTTCGGTCCTTATTACATCTGGGGCGCTACGGCGCGGATGTTGCGGGGATTGGCCGCGCGGGTGAGTGAATGACGCAAATTTCTGAGGCTTGGGTTTCTGATCCGGCAACACAAAAAGTCTGCGCGGCGCTGACCGAGGCAGGTGCCCAAGCTCTGTTTGTTGGTGGGTGTGTTCGCAACGCCCTGTTGGGGGCACCAGTTTCCGATATCGACATTGCGACTGATGCCCGACCCAAGCGGGTGATGGAACTGGCGCAGGCGGCAGGGCTCAAGGCTATTCCGACGGGGATAGACCACGGGACCATCACTGTTGTTAGCGGTGGTGCCCCGCACGAGATCACTACCTTTCGCCGCGATGTTGAAACCGATGGTCGCCGGGCCGTTGTAGCCTTTTCCGACAAGGTGGCAGAGGATGCCGCGCGACGTGACTTTACCATGAACGCGATTTACGCTCGGCCTGATGGAAGCATTCTGGATCCGCTAAACGGATTACCGGATCTGCAGGCACGGTGTGTTCGGTTCATTGGTACAGCCGAAAACCGCATTCGCGAGGACTACCTGCGCTCACTTCGCTATTTTCGGTTCCATGCCTGGTATGGTGATTCAGAGGCCGGGTTCGACCCGGATGCCTTAGCGGCGATCGCCGCCAATCTGGATGGTCTGGCCGGTTTGTCTCGCGAAAGGGTTGGAGCCGAACTGCTGAAACTGTTGGGCGCTTCTGACCCTTCTCCTTCTATCGCGGCGATGCGTCAGGCGGGTGTTCTGGCGCAATTGCTTCCTGGGGCTGATGATCGCGCGTTGGCACCCTTGGTGGCATTGGAACAACAGGCTGGGGCTGATCCTGAACCGATCCGCCGTCTAGCTGCGATAGCCTCACCCGAAATCGCTAAAACCCTTCGCCTCAGTAAGGCGCAGTTGGCACGCTTGACCCGGATGCGGGATGAGGCCTCGGGCACCGCCAGCATTGCCGAACTGGGTTTCCGATATGGCGAAGAAGGCGGGATGCACGAAACCCTGCTCCGCTGTGCCTTTCTGGAGCAGCCCTGGTCCGAGGATATGCGACAGGATCTGCGCAAGGGGGCCGCGGCCGACTTCCCTGTACAAGCTACCGATCTAATTCCTGATTTCACCGGCCCCGCGCTGGGCAAGAAACTTGCCGAGCTTGAGGCGCGCTGGATCGCCTCGGGTTTTTCCCTGACCCGTAACGACCTGCTGGGCGACTGAGGCGAAGTCTCAAAAGGGGATGACAAACAAAAAATATTGTGGTTACTTTCGCCTGTTACCTGATTTGGAGGGAGGCATGCGAATGTATTACGGGATCTGGTTCGGCTAAAGCCGGAACACTTTGACCCGTAAGGGTGGTGTTCTGGCGCCATCTGTTTTCGCACGTCCTTATTTATCGCTCAATCGGAGCACCCTCCATGTTTCGCTATTTCGAAAACCTTGTTGACCCTTTTGTCGCCTACAAAGAAACCGACACGCCGCCCACGCGGTTGTGGCCGTTCATGCTGGATTACTCCCAGCCGTTTATGCGGGTGTTCTTCTGGGCCGCGCTGATCTCGGTCATTGTTGCGGCGGTCGAGGTCGGCTTGATCTATTACATGGGTCGTGTCGTAGACCTGCTGTCCGGACCGCCTGCCGAAGTCTGGCAAGCGCACGGCACCGAACTGATCCTGGTGGCAGTTTTCGTGCTGTTGCTGCGTCCGATGCTGCATGTGGTCGATGTATTGTTGCTGAACAACACGATCTTGCCGAACTTTGGCACCCTGATCCGCTGGCGTGCGCATAAACACGTGCTGCGGCAGTCGGTGGGGTGGTTCGAAAATGACTTTGCCGGTCGTATCGCGAACCGGATTATGCAAACGCCGCCCGCTGCGGGAGAGGCGGTGTTTCAGGTCTTTGATGCCATTTCCTTCTCGATTGCCTACCTGATCGGGGCGGCGATCCTGCTAATGGCCGCTGATCCGCGCCTCTTGCTCCCGCTGCTGATTTGGTTGGTGCTTTACGGTTTGCTGGTGCGCTGGACTGTAGCCCGGGTGGGCCCGGCGTCACAGGCGGCCTCTGACGCGCGTTCGGCTGTGACGGGACGGGTGGTGGACAGCTACACCAACATCCACTCGGTCAAGATGTTTGCGCATGGTGAGCAAGAGCTGGACTATGCCCGCGAAGCGATCGAGGAAACGCGCCGCACCTTCCAGATCGAGATGCGGATCTTCACCATCATGGATGCGGTTCTGGTTACGCTGAACGGCCTATTGATTGTTGGCGTTGTCGGCTGGGCGATTGCGTTGTGGATGCAGGGTAGCGCCTCGGTTGGTGTTGTCGCTGCCGCAACCGCGCTTACACTGCGTTTGAACGCGATGACCGGGTGGATCATGTGGGCGCTGACCAGCTTTTTCCGTCAGCTTGGCGTCGTGGCCGAGGGGATGGAGACGATTGCCCAGCCTATCGACCTTTTGGATCAGCCTGCGGCCAAACCACTACAGCTGACCAATGGCCAGATCGATATCCGCGATTTGTCCCACCACTACGGGCGTAAGACCGGTGGTCTGGATCACATCAACCTGACCATCCATCCGGGTGAGAAAATAGGTTTGATCGGACGGTCCGGTGCGGGAAAGTCGACTCTAGTCAAGCTACTTTTGCGGTTTTATGACGTGGAACAGGGGGCGATCCTGATCGACGATCAGAACATCGCAAGCGTCACGCAGGATAGTCTGCGAAGCCATATCGGAATGGTGCAGCAGGATAGCGCCCTGCTGCATAGGTCGGTACGGGACAACATTCTCTATGGTCGCCCTGATGCCACCGAGGAACAGATGATCGCAGCCGCCAAGCAGGCCGAAGCGCATGAGTTCATCCTCGACCTGCAGGATCCGCAGGGGCGTACCGGTTATGATGCGCATGTGGGCGAACGGGGTGTGAAGCTGTCAGGTGGTCAGCGGCAGCGAGTTACGCTGGCGCGGGTGATCCTGAAGAACGCGCCGATCTTGTTATTGGATGAGGCAACATCTGCCCTAGATTCCGAGGTCGAAGCATCAATTCAGGAGACCCTCTACGGCATGATGCAAGGCAAAACCGTGATCGCTATTGCCCACCGGCTCAGCACCATTGCACAGATGGACCGCATTCTTGTCATGGATGGCGGCCGGATCGTCGAACAGGGCGGACATTCCGAGCTGTTGGCGCATGGTGGCCTTTACGCCCAGTTCTGGGCGCGGCAATCTGGAGGCTTCCTGAGCCCGGAGGCCGCGGAATGAAGGTTGCCGACCTGATCGATCCGTTCAAAAACACTGAAACGCCCCCGCCGCAATCGCTGGGGGCGTTTATTCGCTGGTGCCTGTCGGGCGCGTGGCCGATGATTTTTGTGGCGGCGTTCTTCTCGGCCTCTGCCGGCGCGATGGAGGCGGGCACGGCCTGGATGTTGGGTTTGGTGATTGACCTAACAGCAGCAAGCGGACCGGAGAGCATCCTGTCGGGCGGTAATCTGTGGACGATTTTGGGTGTCGTTGCATTCTTTATGCTGTTGCGACCGGCGTTATTCGGGCTGTCCTCAGTAAGTAATAATTACGTCGTCATGCCAAACATCCCACCACTGGTTTTGGCTAAGCTGAACCGTTGGACACTGGGCCAATCGGTCACCTATTTCGACGACGATTTCGCGGGCCGGATTGCGCAGAAACAAATGCAGACCTCCAACGCGCTGGCTTCGGTGGTGTCGGAAACCATCAGCGCGATTGTCTTTGCGTTGGCCTCGCTGGTGGGGTCATTGCTATTGTTAGGGTCTATTCATCCACTTGTTATCTTACCATTCGCGGCCTGGCTGGCGGTCTATTTTTTGCTGATCCGCTGGTATCTGCCGCGCATCCGTGTTCGATCTGCCGCGCGCGCCGGAGCGCGGGCGATGGTATCGGGGCAGGTAGTTGATACGATCACCAACATCAAAACCGTCAAACTGTTCGCGCATTCTGCGTTCGAAGATCAAGCTGCACGGAACTCGATGGTTG
The DNA here is from genome assembly GCF_056538765.1 of Ruegeria sp. BE9. Taxonomy (NCBI): domain Bacteria; kingdom Pseudomonadati; phylum Pseudomonadota; class Alphaproteobacteria; order Rhodobacterales; family Roseobacteraceae; genus Ruegeria; species Ruegeria sp. BE9. The sequence goes on from NZ_JBQFTS010000003.1 coordinate 70,216, forward strand.
ATCTGCGGGAAAAGATGTTGGCTTTTGGTAAACTGTCCGCCAGCTTCCGTTTTATCCTGATGGTGCTTGCAGGCGTTTTACCTGTGCTGTTGTTGGGCGCGACGCTGATGTTGTGGCGGAATGGCGTCGCAACAGCTGGTGATATTGTGGCTTCTGGCGCTGTATCAATCCGCATCTCGCAAATGACCGGCTGGGTCAGCTTCACGCTCATGGGGCTGTATGCCAATGTCGGTGAGGTTGAGAACGGCATGAAGACGCTGACCAGGCGCGACCGTGTTGAGGATGCCGCCGCAGCAACCGACCTGAGCGTGACCGAAGGCCAGATTGATTTCGACCACGTCAGTTTTGCATATGGTCGTGATGTGGGTGGCGTATCTGACGTGACAATGACCGTTCACCCTGGAGAAAAGCTGGGTATCGTTGGGGCTTCGGGTGCAGGTAAATCAACGTTGGTTTCGCTGCTTTTAAGGCTCTATGATGGGGAAAACGGCGCCATTCGCATCGATGGTCAGGATGTTTCACATGTCACGCAGGACAGTTTGCGCGGTCAGATTGGCATGGTCACGCAGGAAACTGCGATGTTCAACCGGTCGGCACGTGAGAACATCTTGTACGGCCGACCGGATGCCTCGGAAGATGAGATGGTCGCCGCAGCGAAGAAGGCTGAAGCACATGAATTCATTCTCAGTCTGCAAGACGCAAATGGCCGCAAAGGTTATGACGCGCACTTAGGGGAACGCGGTGTGAAGCTGAGCGGAGGACAGCGGCAGAGGATTGCCCTAGCCCGCGCCATTCTGAAAGACGCGCCAATTCTGGTGTTGGATGAAGCGACCTCGGCGTTGGACTCCGAGGTCGAGGCTTCGATTCAGGCGGCATTGCACCGGGTGATGCAGGGCAAAACGGTTTTGGCAATTGCCCACCGCCTGTCGACGCTTAGTGAGATGGACCGGATCATTGTTCTGGATGAAGGGCGGATCGTGGAAACCGGCACGCATGACGCGCTATTGGAGCAAGGCGGCTTGTACGCCCGGTTCTGGCATCGTCAGTCCGGCGGGTTCATTCAGGCCGAAGCCGCCGAATAAGGCGCAATACGTTCAAGGGGGTTTTGTTGTGCGCAAAGCCCCGGTATCAGGCGGCCTATGACGCAAGAGTTTATCATAACCCGCCTTGGCCATCAGGGTGATGGCATCGCCGATGGTCCCGTTTACGCCGCACGCACCCTGCCGGGTGAAGTGGTCAGCGGTACCTTGCTAGGCCAGTTGCTAGCGGATATTCGGGTCGAGACGCCTTCTGATCAGCGGGTTAAGGCTCCGTGTCGCCACTACAAAGCATGCGGCGGATGCCAGTTGCAGCACGCCTCGGATGCTTTTGTGGCAGACTGGAAGGTTGGAATAGTGCGAAACGCGTTGGCCGCTCAGGGGCTGGAAACCCAGATGCGTCCGATCCACACATCTCCTGAACGCTCGCGTCGTCGGGCGACAATTGCAGTACGTCGAACGAAGAAAGGCACGCTTGCCGGGTTTCACGGGCGTGCCTCGGAGACGATCACTGAAATTCCAGACTGTCATCTGTTGGATCCGGCCTTGACTGCCGCAATTCCTGTGGCCGAAGCGTTGGCCGTTTTGGGCGGTAGTCGTAAAGGAGTGTTGGCGGTTACTATCACGTTGTCCGAAGGCGGGCTGGACGTGGCCGTCAAAGGTGGCAAACCATTGGATGGCCCGTTGGAGCTCGCATTGGCCCAAGCGACCGAGAAGCACGGATTGGCTCGGCTCAGCTGGGATGGCGAAGTAATAGCCATGCGTGAACCCCCGGTTCAGCGTTTCGGTGTTGCCGGAGTCGTGCCGCCGCCGGGAGCGTTTTTGCAAGCGACGAAGGATGGAGAAAAGGCTCTATTAAAGGCTGTTTTGCAGGCAACACAGGGCGCAAAGCGTGTCGTTGATCTGTTTGCCGGCAGCGGTACCTTCTCTTTACCGCTGGCTGAAACAGCAGAAGTCCATGCGGTCGAAGGTGAAGCGGCAATGACCGAGGCATTGGATCAAGGTTGGCGTCGCGCACAGGGGCTCAAACGCGTCACAACTGAGGCGCGTGATCTGTTCCGCCGCCCACTGATGCCGGACGAGGTGAAACCCTTTGACGCCGTGGTTATCGATCCGCCCCGTGCTGGTGCTGAGGCACAGGTGGCCGAACTAGCTCAGGCGCGGCGTCCGGTTCTTGCTTATGTTTCTTGCAATCCGGTCACTTTCGCACGGGACGCAAAAATGCTGGTTAACGCAGGCTACACCCTTGAATGGGTACAGGTGGTAGACCAATTTCGGTGGTCGTCACACACAGAACTTGCCGCGCGCTTTGTATTGGGGTCCGCATCATGAGCAGACAGGAGAGTGTCAATATGGGGTTCAATCAACGCCTGCTGGGCATAATTGAAAGTCCCACCTTTGGCCGTTTCATCACCGGAGTCATCATTTTTAACGCCATTCTGTTGGGGATGGAGACTTCGCCTACCTTGATGGAGGTCGCTGGCCCCCTGATTGTGACGCTCGACAGTATCTGTCTTGCTATCTTTGTAGCTGAGATTGCCATGAAACTGGTGGCAACCGGGCGGCGGTTCTTTACCAATGGGTGGAATGTCTTCGACTTTATTGTCGTCGGTATAGCTCTGGTCCCCAGTGCCGGTGGGCTGTCAGTGCTGCGGGCACTGCGGATCTTGCGGGTTTTGCGTGTTATCTCGGTTGCACCGCGCCTGCGTCGCGTGGTCGAAGGCTTTATCTCGGCCCTTCCGGGTATGGCCAGCGTGTTCCTGTTGATGGCGATCCTGTTCTATATCGGCGCTGTTATCTCAACCAAGCTGTTCTCGGCCACTTTCCCCGATTGGTTCGGTGATCTGGGTCTGTCCGCTTACACCCTGTTCCAGATCATGACTTTGGAAAGCTGGTCTATGGGTATCGTACGCCCTGTGATGGAAGTTTACCCATACGCTTGGCTTTTCTTTGTGCCCTTTATCATGGTCACCACCTTTGCGGTGGTGAACTTGTTGGTAGGTTTGATCGTGAACTCGATGCAGGATGCACACCACGCTGAGGACGAGGTCAAAACCGATGCCTATCGCGATGAGGTATTGGAAAGACTGGAAAACATTGAACGTCGGTTGATTGAGCAATCACACATAAAAAAGTGATTTCAGTTTTTTAGTTTTTTGGCATAATGCTTAAAAAAAAGAGCAGGCAGTGAAACATGGATCGTCGAGCATTTGGATTGGGCGCTATGGCAACTCTGGGCCTTTCGGCCTGTGCCTCGGCTGGCCCACGATTTCTAACTTATGATGGCCCCGAGGTGACCTCTTTGGTCATCAACAAGGGCGCGCGGAAGATGTATCTTCTGCACAACGAACACGTCCTTAAGGAATATAAGGTCGATCTCGGCTTTGCGCCGACAGGCACAAAGACCAAACGTGGTGATGGTCGCACTCCGGAAGGCAGCTATCTGATCGACCGCCGCAATCCGAACAGCCGTTATCACCTGTCGCTTGGGATCTCTTATCCTAACTCACAGGATGTCGCGCTGGCAAAGGCGGCCGGTGTTGATCCGGGTGGTGATATTTTCATTCACGGCCAGCCCAAAAAGCGGTCGGAATTTAAGCGTGCCAAGAAAACACCGGATTGGACTGCGGGCTGTATTGCCGTCAAGAATGACGAGATCGAAGAGATCTATGCGATGGTGAACAAGGGTACGTTGATTACCCTGCGCCCATAAGCGGTTTCCAGTCTCCGAACCCGAACTGCATGTAGTCGCGCTGGTAGGCCTCGGCCGCCAGCGCTTCGAGCTTGCTATCATATACCTCTGACAGTTTGAACGGAACATCCTCGGCACTCAGATGTGGCGTGGGCGGGGTATCATGGCCCATTTTGCGCGCCAGTTCAGGCAAGGCTGAAGCTATTTCATCTTCTCTCAGAACCAAGTCGGGCATGGCGAAAGAAGCCATTCCTTCCAGCGCCTGAGACTGACTGCACCACACCCCGTCTACTCGCACCGGCGTCTGCCCGGCTAGGTTTTGACGCAAGAAGACCAGGAAGGCAGCGAACGCCTCGTAGTGCTGGTCGATCGGGTAGTTGTCTTTACGCAGCTGACCCGGGATCGCAATCTTGAACCGGTTGCGAAGCATATTCCGGATTTTGAGATATGCGCCGGGTTCGGTGCTGAGAATATAAGTGCAAAAGGCCGAATGCGCTCGGGCCAAGGGATGTCGCAGAACGGTGAATTTCCGGTGTCCGGGATGCGCCTGTAACCACCGTCGAACTTGCTTACGGTTTTGGTTGACAAGCAGCTTCTCAGGATCAACTTGGTCCAACTCTGCTAGCCATTCAGTGGTCGGGCCTTCGATGCCGCCACGCAACGGCATATACATGAGCGGAGTTTTTGCAGCAGCGATGTAATTACCCACAGCTGGCCCGCGCCGGGGCTCGAAACTTGGTATGCGATGTAGGTCAAAACTGTCGATCCGGTTCAACGCCTGCTCGGCTTCGTCCGGGTTGGAGACCTTGGATAGGGTGGAGACAGGGTTCTGCGGTTTTAGCGTATCATCAATTGCTTTCAGCCGTGCCTTTACACCCAGCCATGCGGCGAGACCGTTAAGCGCATCCAGACGGTTCAGATCGTCATACGAGATGTAGAAACCGGTCTGACCCGTGTCCTGAAGCCGGTTCAGCACGGTCAGTTGAAATTCCTGTTGCTGATCGATGTATCTCTCGAACTCTTTCCTATTGAATTCGACCCGCGCCTCACGTCGACGTTTGACGTTCTTCAACTGCCATTGCTTGGTTTCCCGTGCGATTTTGAGCGATACATAGCTGTCCACCGGGTTGCGCGTCAGAATGATTTTGGCGCAACGGGGATCGGTCAAAGCAGGCTCTAACACACGCGGGTCGTGCCCCTGAAAAAATCGAAATCCGTTTAACTCACCGTTGGCAGACTTGATCGCCTGCACCAGCTTCATTGGATCTTCGTCGCGATCCTCGATCGAGATGCCCAGCAGGTCTTCTGATTTAAGCCGTCCGATAAAATGCGGATTGAATGCTTCTCCGTGGCATGTGACGCCATCCAGCGCGTTCAGATTAGCTTCGAGAAGGTTGGATCCGGTCCGCATCGCCGCGAGTACGATGAAATAGTCGAACTTGGGCGTCATGACGGGTTATTGCACCAGATAGGGTTTTCGATAGGGCCTGATCTGCGTACCAAACACGTCATCGGTTGGAAAGTCACCCATCATATAGGGGTGCATCCCCTGGTTCTTGAGGTTCTGTAGAAATTGGCCAAAGCCCGAGAGTTCGACCATCTTTGGGGCTTCTGTCAGGTGGCCGGCGTGGCCGGTTCCGATCTCTTCAACCACTGACTGCAGAGGTTCCATCGGTGATTCCACAAATTCAGCCAGAGACCATGTTCGCAAACGTGCCTTGGTCCAAACAGACTGAAGCACTTCAAGCTGTTTTGTTTCGATCTGTTGCAGGCGGGCGGCTTCGGTGCGGATGTCTGCAAAGTTCAGGTTCGACCGGAACAATGGGATCGCCCAGGCCCCGGTTATGACCGAGATTTGAGCGTTCTTGTCCCGAGCAAGAAACCAGTTGATCGTTTGCGTATCCCGCGGCCCGAACTGAAAACATTGTCGCTCGCCTCGTGTGTTCCAGATCAAGCTCGAAACGAAGGCTTTTGGATTGTAATCCCGCAGAACTGCGCAATCACTGAGCGCACCGTTGGTGATCGTGTCGCCATCGGAAAACTCAGCGCGCTCCGGGCCGAACAGATGCCCATGGACGCGTGTTCCGGTCGTTTCTGCCAACCAAGGCTGAAAATCTTCGAACAGTTCATTAAAACCCTGAAACACCGAATAGGGGAAAGAAGTCAGACCATTTTCGCTGCCGTGGCGGGGAAAGCGACTTTGCATATACAGCCCATCTCGCCCGCGTGTTCGACGTTCGACCGCTTTAGAAAACACCCTGTCAATTTTTCCGGGATTGGGCTCAGCTGGTTTCATGGCGCCCGCCTGATCGGTTAGAAAAGTCTGATAAAGGCGGTCTGCGTGCGACCAAACTTTGCGCGCTACAAAGCAGTCGGATCTGCGTAAAAGCTGCAAGTGGTCATCGTAGAAAATGTGTGGCCTTCCCTGATAATCGAACTTGGACAAGGTCAGAGAGCGGCTTTCGATATGAGTGGAGTATAACCGCGCGAGCGTCTGGAAATAGCTTTCGTCCGGAATCCAGACGCGCCGAAAGTAACGGTCATATGTCCGCCGTTTTGGGTCTTGTAGGATAGCAGACAGTGTTTGGCGGGTCAGGCACCACCACTGGCTTCCCATATGGGGTACCAGACCATCGGGGATACGCCGACGCATGCCGGTGGCGCGTTGGAGTTTCACATAGGCGTCGAAGAGTTTGCGGTGCTTGCGCCATGAAAATGGAAACCGCAGCGTGAACCGTTCTTGATCCAGACCGCCGATCGTCCAGCTGACGTCCGCAGTTGTCGCACTTTCAATGAAATCTACACGGGGCCGATCTTCTAGGTAATCGATCAGTTCATCTGCCGGTCGCAGCGGCAGGCACGCGCCAGAAGACAGGTACACATGGTGTACATCCGGAAATGCGTTCAGCATGAGCTCAGCCGCACATTGAGAGGCAGCGACGATCCCCCAGCCTCCCCATTCGCATTTATGCCGGTCAGAAAACCGGATCAGTGGCTCATCTGCACAAGATGCAACGAACTTTGAAAAGACGTGCTTTGGTACTTTGCGGTCAACATGGATAACAACTGGACAGCCAGATGCCGTCCAATGGCGTGCAACCTGCTCGGCCCTGTACAGAGCTGTGTGGACCAACATGACGACGCCAAGTTTGCTCATGCCCAGTTTCCTTTTGACATGAGGCCAAGGATCTCAAGTTGCCGCCAATTGATGTATTTTTCGGATTGTTTGCACCAGAATACGGGTTTTTCGCCAAGCTGCTCCGCGTAGGCGCGGTACTCACCAGAGCGCCTGTAGTGCTGGCCTCGCTGCATCTCTTCTCGTGCTTTGTCGCCGAGTGTGTTGATGAGCTTGGCGTGTAGCAACGCGCCGCTCGTTTTCTCACCGCCCCATTCGTCGTAGACTTGGTTCAATCCACGCGGCAACAGGGAATGGGTCGAACTAACATAGACATAGCGCCGGTCCCACTTTACCAGCGGGATCTTGTTGAGAGCAGGTGCCTTAGAGGGGGTATCTCTGAAAAACACTCGGGCGCGCGGTCCACCCTGAATCCAGAGATTTCCGTAGTCCGGATTCTTAGTGATCATGTAGTTCCCAGTATCGAACCAACGCGCGATCTGAAAGGGATCCTGTCCTTCGCTATAGATTTCGGCCTCAACAGGGCCTTGCGGATACATATCGATCAGCATGGTTCCAAAGCTGCGCACCGCGCAGCCGTTCAGCCAATCGGTCAGGGCGCGGATTGGGCGCGTATCGCAGAATGGATAGATAAAGAACTCGTCCGGATCGACGGTCAGAACCCAGTGATTATGGGCATATTTACGCAACAAGTAGTTGGACCAGTCGATCCCGAATGTCGCGCGTTTATAGCTTGCGTTGGTGTGCCAAACCGAAACATCGGGCTGGTTTCTTAAAAACTCGCCTGTGCCGTCATCGCTGTCATTGTCGACGAACAAAAAATGGTCGATCCCGAGTTTGCGGTAATATTCCAGAAAATAAGGCAACCGGATTTTCTCATTCCGAACCACACTCATCAACAGGATATCGTGGCGGTGGATTTTGCTGGTGTTGTCAGCGATCGGCTTCAACTCGCGGCGTTTCCGTACGCAGCGCACAAGGCGGCGCTTGCGCCGTAGTCTCATCCGGTATGAATCCAACAGGCTCACGCGTCTGCTCATCCCTCTTGTCTACGCGAGCTTGCCCGGGGGCTGGACAATCCAGAGTGGTGCCGGGCAATTGTCGATTTATGCCACCTTTCCATATATCGAAGCAACGCATTTAAAAGTCGTTAGTCATATATGGTGCGATTTAGGGAAGTTTCCCCATCAAGCCCAGTTCCTGAAGCTGATGCCAACCTGTGTAGTGCTTGGATTGTGGAGTCCACATTACCGGTTGATTAAGGATGCCGTCATAATAGCTTTCGAACCGGCTTGGGTCGTGAAAGTGCTGGCGGCGGGACTTTTCGATTTTGGATTTCAGAACAACTTCGGGAAGAAACTTAGTATGGAGCAATACGCCAGAAGGCGCTTTGCCATTTGGGCCATCATAGGCGGCATTCAGGTGGCGCGGTAGCGCGGAATGGCATGAATTAACATAGGCGTAGCGTCGCGACCAGCGCACCAGCGGGAGCTTATTCAGCGTCGGCGAGCGACTGGGCTGATCTGAAAAGAACATGCGTTCCCGTGCGCCCCCCTGAACCCATAGGTTACCCATCGGACTCTGTCGTTGTGACCGGTAGGGGCCGGCGTCGAACCAGTTCAGAACCGCTGTCGGGTCGGTTTTCGGATCATATTTCTGGGTGCCAAGCGCGCCATTTGGGTAAAGATCCAGCATCAGCGCACCGAAAGCTGTCTGGCCGTTTTGATCCAGCGTCGTTGTCAGGTCTTTCAGGGATTTGGTGTCGTGCTCCGGATAAATCAGAAGCTCGTCGGCATCCACCATCAGCGTCCAATGGTCATGGCCATATCGTATCTGCAGCCATGTTAGCCAATCCAGACCAAAGCGAGAGTCGCGATAGCTGGCGCCGGTTTGCCACAAGGATACATCCGGTTGATCTTGTAGATACTCGGCTGAACCGTCGTCGCTGTTGTTGTCGACAATCAGAAAGTGATCAACTCCCAAGGCGCGATAGTGCTGAAAGAACCTAGGCAAACGTTCGATTTCGTTGCGCAATGTTGTGAAGGTTAGGATATGGCCCGATTCGATCTGCGGGGTTTCGTCTTTTACGCAAGTCAATTGGTGCCTGCTGCGAAAGGAGCGCCAAAGCAATCTCCGACGCTTTAAGCGCAACCGGTATTTCTGAACCCAACCAATGGGAGGAAGGCTATCGGTTGCAATGCGCTTCACTTACGGCTCATTTCTCGTAGTGGCCGTTCTGGTGCCAACGCCACGCGTCGCTGATCATAGTCTCTAACGTTGATCTCTTTGGCTTCCAGCCCAATTCATCCCCGGCGCGGACTGATCCCGAAACCAGCTTGGTGCAATCCCCGGCGCGGCGTGGACCGATAGAGTAGGGCACCTCTCGATTAGTAACAGCTTTGGAGTGTCCGATCACTTCCATCACCGAAAACCCCGAACCTGTGCCAAGATTGAAAACCCGGCTGCCTTTGCCCTGTTCCAGCCAATTCAATCCAAGGATATGCGCGTCGACTAAATCGCAAACATGGACATAGTCTCGGATACAGGTTCCGTCAGGTGTGTCGTAATCGGTGCCAAAAACGGTCAGCCCGTCTCGCTTGCCGTCAATCGCGTCCAACATCAGGGGCACCAGATGGGTTTCAGGACGATGGAACTCGCCTATCTCACCATCCGGGTCAGCACCGGCCACATTGAAATAGCGGAAGATCACGTGGTTCAGCCCATGCGCTGCGCTAAAGTTCTGCAGGATGTCTTCGATTGCGCGCTTTGAGGCGCCATAGGCATTCAGAGGCTCTTGTGGAGTATCCTCGTTCAGCACCACGTTGTCATGTTCACCATAAGTCGCGCAGGTTGATGAGAACACAAAATTCAGACACTCCGCAGCAACCGCGGCTTGGATCAGTGTCAACGAGCCGGTCACATTGTTGGACCAGTACTTGCCAGGTTCAGACATTGCCTCACCGACCTGGCTAAGGGCGGCAAAGTGCATGACGGCGGCAGGTTGATATTTGGCGAAAACCTCATCCAAGCGCGCGCGATCCAGCAGATCGCCATGTTCAAAGGGGCCGAACTTTACTGCGTCCTGCCAGCCGGTGACCAAATTGTCGAAGGCTACAGGCGTGTATCCTGCCTGAAAGAGCGCCTTGCACGCATGAGAACCAATATATCCGGCACCGCCGGTCACAAGAATATTTGTCATGGGGTTTCCTGACAAAGGATGCCCCGCGCCGTCGTAGCGCAGAGCGCTTTCATAATACTGCCGGGGGCGATCAATCCAACCCCATAGCGGCCATCATCTCTTCAAGTTTTGGCACGTCTTGGGGATTGTTGAGCTCCCAGAACTGGCGACCTTTGGCTTCGACTTCGACGCATAGAACCTTGCGACCGTTTTCCATGAAGCGCAGCTGTTCCAATCCCTCCAATTGCTCCAGCGGACCAACCGGCCAAGAAGGATAGGCGGCCAAGGCATCCGGGCGGTAAGCATAGACGCCAACATGGTGGAAAACCGGGGTCGCGTCGTCTCCGGCATAGGTTTGCGCAGTGTAGGGCACCACTTCTTTCGAGAAGTACATAGCGCTTTGGTCCGCAGCAAATACTGCCGTGGTGCCGCCGACACGCCCGTTTTTGCGGTCATTCAACAGGCTGTTCAGGGCATTTCCGTCACAGCGCAGCACTGGCGTGGCCACACCAGCAGCGGGTGCGGCACGCAGGCCTGCGACCAGATCTTCGACAAACCAATGAGGGGTAAGCGGGGCATCACCTTGCAGGTTGACCACGATGTCATAGCCCGTGCCCAGAACCTGATGTGCTTCAGCGCAGCGCTCCGTTCCGTTGCCGCATGTTTCTGACGTCATCACAACTTCGGCCCCGAAGCCTTCTGCGACTTCGCGAATGCGGTCATCATCTGTGGCCACGACCACCTTATCCACACCCGAAACTGAGCATGCAGCACGCCATGACCGCTCAATAAGGGTCATTGCGTTACCGCTGGCTCCGGTCAGTGGTACCAGCGGCTTGCCCGGGTATCGGGTCGAAGCATAACGGGCGGGAATGGCGATCAGAACGGACATCAGGCCTCCTTCAGCTCAACACCCGGAGCGTAGGCGATGAAGAATGGGTTTGCATAGCCATCCTTGCCATAGGTTAGTGGGCTGTGGTCATCAAAACGCACGACTTGTCCGCCTGCACCGGCCAATACCGCGTGACCTGCGGCCGTGTCCCACTCCATAGTGCGTCCAACACGCGGATAAAGATCCGCTTCGCCGGTAGCGACCAGACAAAACTTCAGCGACGAACCTGCGCTCTTGCTGTCCTGGACCTTATATTTGTTGATGTAGTCTTCGGTCGCCTGATCTCGGTGCGATTTCGAAGCTACGATCAAAAGCGCTGAATTGTCTGGTTCAGACACTGAAATCGGTTTCAAATCGCCAGCTTGGGATTTGTCCAACGCGCCAGTTTCTTCGACCGACTGACCGCTTGCCTGAGTGTAGAACATGCGACCCTTGGCCGGAGCGTATACCACCCCACGGGTCGGTACGCCGTTTTCCACCAACGCGATGTTCACGGTGAAATCGCCACGACGATTGATGAACTCTTTGGTGCCATCCAGCGGATCGACGATCAGGAACGTGTCGCCCTTTTCCGAATGCGAGGCGGCTTGTTCCTCGGTCACCAGAAGGACATCAGGGAACGCGTCGCGCAAACCAGCGGATATCAGGGCATCGGCGGCCTCATCCGCTTCGGTCACGGGGCTGGAGTCGGATTTGACCTTCACGTCAAAATCGTCCGAGTTGTAGATCTCCATGATCTTGTCACCAGCTTCCAGGGCCAGACGTCGGATAACGGGAATAAGGGCGTCGTAGGTCACAAAAATGCTCCGTTCCTGTGATTTGTTGATCGAAAATCCTGACGGCCTTATGATGTGCCGGTTACGGAACGGCAAGAAATTCGTGGCAGATTGCAGGCGAAAAAACGGGAAAGACGCTTCGGGTGTTTTATTTCAAGCGAAACCAGACGCTTTTGGGCGGTGCGTTTACTTCGGCGGAACTGGTTTTCCATTCCGTAGTGCGTGGCGTTCGGTCCAAGCACTCGAATGCCGTAATCGCAATTATCTCGAATATAATTCAGGTCCTTGCGATGGTGTTGGTGTTTTACCTCATCATGTCCTTCATGGGACCGCGTATCGCAAAGATACGCGGTGAATTCATTCTTTATCTTCTGTCTGGCGTGTTTCTCTTTATGACGCATATCAAGTCGGTAAGTGCCGTTGCTGGTGTCAGCACGGGCAGTAACCCGATGATGCTGCATTCGCCAATGAATATGATGATCGTGCTTCTGTCGAAGGCGTTCGGCGTGTTGTACATACAGCTCATGACCCTCTTTGTGTTGTTGTTTCTATACAGCGCAGCGGTTTCACCGATCGAAATGCAGGAACCCGGAGGGGCGTTTGCGATGCTCATCCTTTCTTGGTTCACGGGGTGTGCTGTCGGGGTGGTATTCATGGCTCTCAAGCCATGGTTTCCGTCCACGTCCGAAATTCTCAAGAACATCTATCGGCGTCTGAACATGATTTTTTCGGGAAAAATGTTCGTGGCCAATGCGCTGGGCGGTGCCACGCTCGCCATGTTTGCCTGGAACCCGCTGTTTCACATTATCGATCAGTGTCGCGGGTTTGTTTTTCGCAACTACTTTCCGCGAAACACCAGTTGGGAATACGCGCTTTGGGTTGGGATTGCGTTGCTATTGGTCGGGCTGTTGGGGATTTTCTTCACCCGCGAACACATCTCCAAAAGCTGGGGCGCACGGCGTTAACTGGCCACGCGTAGTGTAAGGTTAATCCTTCCACCCTTGGGTAATAGTTTTGATGATCCGAACCGGATCCGGTCAATGCCGTGGTATGTCAGTCTGGCGGGTCCGCCCATGATTACGACGTCACCGGAGCTGAGCCAGATCGACTCGGTTTTTCCTCCGCGAGTTTGATTGCCAATGCGGAACAAGGCGTCATCACCCAGGGATACCGACAGCACCGGCCATGAAAAATCGGCCTCATCCTTGTCTTGGTGCAACCCCATTCGAGCACCCTCGCCGTAGTAGTTGATTAAGCAGCAATCCGGGTCACGGTCCTGACTTGCCAATGCGCGCCAGATATCGAGGATCGGTTCTGGTATGGACGGCCAATCCGCCCCTTTTGGGTGTTGTGGCTGATACCTGTAGCCAGCTTTATCAGTGACCCAGCCCAACGATCCGGCTGAGGTCATGCGCACAGACATTTCTTTGCCTGATGGCGTCACAGGCCTGAATAAGGGCGCGGTTTTCAGAATCGGACGCAGCACTTCTATCAGTTGCGCCTGTGCTGGCCCGTCCAGCCAAGCTTTTCTGATATCAAAACCGCGTAAAAGCAGTCGCGCCATCCAAGATTCCTCAATCCTTGCCAAAACCTTGCCAAAAAGGCTGCAGATTCCCGAAAACCTGCGTTTTACAACGCTTGCAGGCCATTCATCCCGCCCTTATATACGCCGGGACGCGCGATGGTGTAGGGCCGTTGCGCACATCAGATCGGGGCCGGGTGCCATAACGGGTCCGGACCTCGGACATCGCCTTGAAGAGAAAGGGATTGAACATATGGGAAAAGTAATCGGGATTGACCTCGGAACCACCAACTCGTGTGTAGCCATCATGGACGGCTCGCAGCCGAAGGTTATTGAAAACGCCGAAGGGGCGCGGACCACGCCCTCGATCGTCGCCTTCACCGAAGATGAGCGACTGGTCGGTCAGCCTGCAAAGCGTCAGGCGGTCACCAACCCCGACAACACGATCTTTGGCGTTAAGCGTCTGATCGGTCGTCGTGTGGATGATGCAGAAGTCGAAAAAGACAAGAAAATGGTGCCGTATGCCATCGTGAATGGCGGCAACGGTGACGCGTGGGTCGAAGCCCGTGGTGAAAAGTACTCCCCAAGCCAGATCTCGGCCTTCACTCTGGGTAAGATGAAGGAAACTGCCGAAAGCTATCTGGGTGAGGAAGTCACTCAGGCGGTTATCACCGTTCCGGCATACTTCAACGACGCACAGCGTCAGGCCACCAAAGATGCTGGCAAGATCGCCGGTCTCGAAGTGCTGCGGATCATCAACGAACCGACAGCGGCTGCTCTGGCCTATGGTCTGGACAAGGAAGAAACCCAAACCATCGCGGTCTATGACCTTGGCGGCGGTACCTTCGATGTGACCATTCTGGAAATCGACGACGGCCTGTTCGAAGTTAAGTCGACCAACGGCGACACCTTCCTGGGTGGTGAAGACTTTGACATGCGCATCGTCAACTACCTGGCGGATGAGTTCAAAAAGGAACACGGTGTCGACCTGTCGCAAGACAAGATGGCCCTGCAGCGTCTGAAAGAAGCTGCTGAAAAAGCCAAAATCGAACTGTCCTCGACCTCACAGACTGAAATCAACCAGCCGTTCATCTCGATGGGTTCGAACGGCCAGCCGCTGCACATGGTCATGAAACTGACCCGTGCCAAACTGGAATCGCTGGTTGGCGACCTCATCAAAAAGTCGATGAAGCCTTGTGCAGCCGCTCTGAAAGACGCGGGCCTGTCGGCTTCGGACGTAGATGAAGTTGTTCTGGTCGGTGGTATGACCCGGATGCCGAAAGTGATCGAAGAGGTCACCAAGTTCTTCGGTAAAGAGCCGCACAAAGGTGTGAACCCGGACGAAGTTGTTGCCATGGGCGCCGCCATTCAGGCAGGTGTTCTGCAAGGCGACGTCAAAGACGTGGTTCTGCTGGACGTAACCCCTCTGTCGCTGGGTATCGAAACGCTGGGTGGCGTGTTCACCCGTCTGATCGACCGCAACACCACGATCCCGACCAAAAAGTCTCAGGTCTTCTCGACCGCCGAAGATAACCAGAACGCTGTGACCATCCGCGTGTTCCAGGGTGAGCGTGAAATGGCTGCGGACAACAAGATCCTGGGTCAGTTCAACCTCGAAGATATCCCGCCCGCACCGCGTGGTATGCCTCAGATCGAGGTGACTTTTGACATCGACGCCAACGGCATTGTCTCGGTTTCGGCCAAAGACAAAGGCACCGGTAAAGAGCAGAAGATCACTATCCAGGCGTCGGGTGGTCTGTCGGACGACGACATCGAAAAAATGGTCAAGGACGCCGAAGAGAACGCGGAAGCCGACAAGGAACGCCGCGAGCTGGTCGACGCCAAGAACCAGGCGGAAAGCCTCATCCACTCGACCGAGAAGTCGATGGAAGAGCATGCCGACAAGGTCGACCCGACCACCATCGAAGCCATCGAGCTGGCGATTGCCGCGCTGAAGGACGAGCTGGAAACCGAAAATGCCGACAAGATCAAGTCCGGCATCCAGAACGTCACCGAAGCTGCAATGAAGCTGGGTGAGGCCATCTATAAGGCGCAGTCCGAAGAGGCCGAAGATGAGCCCGCAGCGGCAGATGCTGCTCCGGCCGGTGATGACGACATCGTCGACGCCGAGTTCGAAGATCTGGACGATAACAAGCGTAACTAACGGGTAACCGGGCCAATTCGGGCCGGTCCGGTTGCCGGGCCGGCCCGATTACGTTGAGGCAGAAGGAAAAACTGATGTCAAAACGCGACTACTATGATGTGCTCGGCGTGTCCAAGGGCGCATCAGCGGACGAGATCAAAAAAGGTTTTCGTAAGAAAGCCAAAGAGTTGCATCCCGACCGCAACAAGGACAACCCGGATTCCGAGGCTCAGTTCAAGGAAGCGAACGAAGCCTATGATGTGCTGCGCGATGCCGACAAAAAGGCCGCATATGACCGCTTTGGTCATGCTGCTTTTGAAAACGGTATGGGCGGCGGCGGTCGACCAGGTGGCGGCTTTGGGCAAGGCGATTTCTCCAGCGCGTTTTCGGACGTGTTTGATGACCTCTTCGGTGATTTCATGGGTGGTCAGCGTGGCGGTGCCGGCGGTGGACGCCGAGCTGCACGTGGATCTGACCTGCGTTACAACCTGCGCGTAACACTGGAGGAGGCTTTCTCGGGTCTGCAGAAAACCATCAATGTGCCAGCCGCTGTGGCGTGCTCGGCCTGTGATGGATCGGGCGCAGAAGGCGGCGTTGAGCCAACAACGTGCCCAACCTGTTCGGGTATGGGCAAGGTTCGCGCGCAACAAGGCTTCTTTACAGTTGAACGCAGTTGTCCGACCTGTTCCGGTTTGGGGCAGATCATCAAGAACCCCTGTAAGTCATGCAATGGTGCGGGCCGCGTGGAAAAAGAGCGCGCGTTGTCCGTCAATATCCCCGCCGGTGTCGAAACTGGAACTCGTATCCGTTTGGCTGGTGAGGGTGAAGCCGGAATGCGCGGCGGCCCTCCGGGCGATCTGTACATCTTTGTCGAAGTTTCTGATCACAGGTTGTTCGAACGCGACAGCGTGAACTTGTATTGCCGCGTACCTGTCAGCATGGCCAAGGCTGCGTTGGGTGGCTCGATCGAAGTACCCACCATTGACGGTGGACGTGGTCGTGTCCAAATCCCGGCTGGCAGCCAATCCGGTCGCCAGATGCGTCTGCGCGGCAAAGGCATGCCTGCCCTGCGTGGCGGCGGAGTTGGTGACATGTTCATAGAACTGGCCGTGGAAACGCCCGTCAACCTGACCAGCCGTCAGAAAGAACTGCTGCGCGAATTTGATGATCTAGGTGAGGATAACCACCCAGAATCAAAGAGCTTTTTCTCATCTGTGAAATCCTTTTGGGATGGCATGAAAGGCTGACATACAAGCCAGAGAATATGAACAAGGCCGGTTCCGTTGGACCGGCCTTTTTGAGTCCAGTTTGACGGCGTTACAGCTGAAATTGGCCCTTGATTCCCACCTCAACCCCTGAGATTGTCCGCGTCAACCGTTGGGGTGCCCTGTAACAAGGGGCTGAGAGGCACGACTGCGCCAACCCATCGAACCTGATCCGGGCAATACCGGCGGAGGGAACGGCCTAACTCTTGCAGACGTTTTCTATGCCCGTGTTGCCCCATATGAGTTGGAGCAACGACATGACGCCAATTGCGTTGACAATTGCAGGGTCGGACAGTGGTGGTGGGGCTGGAATTCAGGCTGACCTGAAGGCGATGTCAGCCCTGGGCGTCTATGGCGCCAGCGTTATCACTGCCGTTACAGCGCAAAATACGCAGGCAGTGACTGCCGTTCACGGTATTCCTTTGGAAGTTATCGCGGCACAGATTGAGGCCGTTTTAACCGATCTGAACGTAGATGCGATCAAGATTGGTATGCTGGCAACGCCCCAGATTATTCATACGGTCGCCGACAGTATCGCAGAATTTACCGGCCCAATTGTGCTGGATCCGGTGATGATTGCGAAGTCAGGTGACGCATTGCTAGCACAAGATGCCGTGCAAACCTTGCGGGATGTGTTGTTACCGCGCGCGACGGTGCTGACGCCAAATCTGCCTGAAGCGGCCTGTTTGCTTGGCAGCGGCGAAGCGGAAACGCCTGAGCAGATGGTTGAACAGGGGCTTGCCTTGTGCAGCCTTGGTGCAGGTGCGGTTCTGATGAAGGGGGGGCATGGCCGTGGCGACGTGTGTCACGACTTGCTGATCGACCCTTCAGGACGGGTCGCAGAGTTCCAGGCACCTCGACGCGACACACGCAACACTCATGGTACCGGTTGCACGCTTTCATCCTCGATTGCAGCAGGGCTTGCCAAAGGGCTCAGCCTGCTCGACGCCACTGCGCAAGCGCATGAGTACCTGCAAGGTGCAATTGCTGAGGCGGACAATCTGACAATTGGGCAAGGCCACGGTCCTGTGCACCACTTTCATCGGGTTTGGGGCGCGTGACCGTTTGGTCGATCATAGGATCCGGTGTTGCCGGTTTGGCAGTTGCCAGTGAACTTGTGTCACGTGGGGCAAAGGTTCAGGTCTTTGATCCCGGCGGACCTCCGGGACCGCACGGATGTTCATGGTGGGCAGGCGGCATGTTGGCCCCGTGGTGCGAATACGAGAATGCCGAAGAGCCGGTGTTGCGGATGGGGCAGGCGGCTTTGGATTGGTGGAGCGCCCGCACGCCGGTGCATCGGTGTGGCACGCTGGTCGTGGCCAACCCGCGCGATTTACCAGACCTGCGACGATTTGGACGCAGAACCGAAGGATTTTCAGAGGTTGATCAGGCAAAAATCAACCAATTAGAGCCTGATTTGCACGGTTTCACCAAGGGCCTCCATTTCGCGGAAGAGGCCCATCTGGACCCCCGTCTCGCACTACAAAGCTTGTATCGGCAGTTGCAGGAGCAGGGCGTTGAGTTTCACCGCAAGCTCGCGCCGTCTCGGCTGGAGAATGCGATCGACTGCCGTGGTCTGCATGCCCGCGAAGTCCTGCATGATCTGCGCGGCGTCAAGGGTGAGATGCTGGTAATCCGATGCCCGGATGTAAAACTAACTCGACCAGTGCGCCTGTTACATCCGCGAATGCCGCTTTACATCGTACCCCGCGAGGATGGCGTCTATATGCTGGGCGCGACGATGATCGAGTCAGAGGATAGCAGCCGCATCACAGCTCGTTCAATGCTGGAACTGCTCAGTGCAGCTTACGCCCTGAACCCTGCGTTTGGCGAAGCTGAGGTGCTTGAGATCGGTGTCGATCTGCGCCCTGCTTTCCCTGACAATTTGCCCCGTATCCGGCGACTTGGCCGGAAGATCTATGCCAACGGGTTGTACCGCCACGGCTATCTATTGGCCCCTGCACTTGCGCAAGGGGTGGCCGATTTGGCGTTGGAGAACAAACATTCGGAGATGGTCGATGAAGATCGTGCTTAACGGCGAAACACGCGAAGTGCGTGCCGAAACCTTGTCGGACCTGCTAGAGGAATGCGGCTTTTCAGGCCGCGTTGCCACAGCGGTGAACGAGGATTTCGTTCCCTCCAGTCTACGTATTGCTCACAAGCTGTCCGACGGGGACCGAGTTGAAGTCGTCGCGCCTATGCAGGGGGGCTGAGGATGAAAACCTTCTACGGAACCGAATTGTCAAACCCGCTGATGCTAGGCACTGGGCAGTATCCCAGCCCAGCCATTCTGGAGCAGGCTTTCAAGGAAAGCCGGGCCGGTGTCGCCACCGTGTCGCTGCGGCGCGAGTCTGGGGCGGGGCAGACGTTTTGGCAGATGATTCAAGACCTGGGTGTTCTCATTCTGCCTAACACCGCAGGTTGCCATACCGTGAAAGAGGCTGTGACCACTGCCCAAATGGCGCGAGAGGTTTTCGACACGAAATGGATCAAGCTTGAGCTGATTGGCCATACAGACAGTCTGCAACCAGACGTTTTTCAACTGGTCGAAGCGGCCCGTATCCTGACGGAGGACGGATTTCAGGTCTTTCCTTACACCACCGACGATCTGATCGTAGGTGAACGCTTGCTCGCGGCAGGATGCGAAGTTCTGATGCCGTGGGGCGCACCTATTGGCTCGGGGCGTGGGTTGAACAACGAATATGCGCTTCGCGCGATGCGGGCCGAGTTCCCCGAAGTGCCTCTGGTTATCGATGCTGGCATAGGTCTGCCGAGTCATGCCGCCCATGCGATGGAGTTGGGTTATGACGCAGTTCTGTTGAACACGGCCGTTGCCCGTGCCGGGGATCCCATCCTGATGGCCAAAGCTATGGCACAGGCCATAACGGCTGGGCAGATGGCTTACCAAGCTGACCCGATCGAGGCGCGCGATATGGCTGAGCCTTCCACTCCTGTTATCGGAAAGGCCTTCCTGTCATGAAGCTAGACCGGTTTTATCCAATCTTCGATCACTCGGACTGGCTGCGACGGATGCTGCCTCTGGGCGTGAAACTGGTGCAACTGCGGATGAAAGACCAGCCTGACGAAGATGTGCGCGAACAGATCAGTATCTCACACGATCTGTGCCGTGCGCATGGTGCGGTTCTAGTGGTGAACGACTATTGGCAGGCTGCTATTGATTTGGGCTGCGACTGGATCCACTTGGGGCAAGAGGATTTGGACGATGCAGATCTAAAGTCGATCCGAAAAGCGGGTCTAAAGCTGGGTATTTCGACCCATGACGATGATGAGCTTGAACGTGTTCTGGTAATGGACCCGGACTATGTCGCGTTGGGGCCAGTCTATCCGACCATCCTGAAAAAGATGAAATGGCACCAGCAGGGTTTGCCTCGGGTCACCGAATGGAAAGCTCGTGTCGGTGATATCCCATTGGTAGGTATTGGCGGCATGAGCGTTGAGCGCGCGCCCGGCGTTCTGGAGGCAGGGGCCGATATTGTTTCTGCTGTTACGGATATCACTCTGAATACAGACCCCGAGGCGCGTGTGCGGGCGTGGATCGAGGTCACCAGATGAGCCGTTACAGCCGTCAGACACTGTTGTCCGAGGTAGGCGCTGAAGGCCAAGCGCGTCTATCCTCGGCGCGTGTTTTGGTGATTGGCGCGGGTGGACTGGCGTCTCCGGCGCTACCATTGTTGGCAGGTGCGGGGATAGGGCAGATCAAGATTGTAGACGGCGATACTGTCGACCAGTCAAACTTGCACCGTCAAACGTTGTTTACTGAGGCGGATTGTGGACGATCCAAAGCTGATGCAGCCGTCGACCGGTGCCGGGCCATAAACTCTGAAATCGAGGTCCGTGGCGAAAGCATAGCTTTGACAAGTGAAAACGCGGCCTCATTGGTTGCACAAGCGGATGTGATACTCGATTGCGCCGACAGTTATGCGGCCAGCTATGTTCTTTCGGACACATGCCTAGCGCAAAGTAAGCCGTTGATTAGCGCGTCAGTACTTGGTTTGTCGGGATACGTAGGTGGTTGTTGTGGTGGAGCCCCTTCTTTGCGCGCGCTGTTCCCGGATGCGCCAGACAGCGGCGCAAGCTGCGCAACTGCAGGTGTTCTGGGTCCTGTTGTCGGGGTCATGGGCGCGATGCAGGCCCAAATGGCATTAAACCTGATTCTGGGGATTGACCCCTCACCCCTTGGTCAGATGATCCAATATGATGCCCGCACAATGCGCAGCAGCGGCTTCAGGTTCGACGACGCGCCCGAACCAAATAGCTGTTTCCGGTTTCTCTCGGCCAGTCAGTTGACGGGAGATGACCAGATTGTCGACCTGCGGGATGCGGATGAAGCTCCGGCAATGGCGCACCCAGATGCGCTGCGGATATCGCCGGATAATCTTCAGAAAATAGACCCTAATAAGGGTAAAAGACTGGCGCTGTGCTGCGCCACTGGCCTGCGCGCATGGCGCGCGGCCGAACGAATTCAACCGGATTGGCCAGGTGAGATTGTCCTCGTCGCGGCCTCAACCTCGTGAGTGAAAAGGAAACGCGAGACATGAAAAGACTGATTGCAGCCGTTGCTCTGCTGGCCGCCGCGCCAGCTTGGGCCGAGGATAAGATGACCGTCCTGCTGGATTGGTTTGTGAACCCCGACCACGGCCCGATTATCGTGGCACAAGAGAATGGCTATTTCGCTGACGAAGGGTTAGAGGTTGAAATCGTGCCGCCCGCGGATCCGTCCGCCCCGCCAAGGTTGGTGGCTGCGGGTCAGGCCGATCTGGCTGTTTCGTATCAACCTCAGCTACACCTGCAGATCCACGAGGGCCTGCCCTTGAAACGCGTGGGCACTCTGGTCGCGACCCCGTTGAACTGTCTGCTGGTGCTTGAAGACGGCCCAATCAAATCGCTGGCGGATCTGAAGGGTAAGAAAATCGGTTTTTCGGTTGCGGGTGTCGAAGAAGCTATCCTGACGACACTGCTGGGTCAGCACGATATCGGCCTGGATGAGATCGAGATGATCAACGTTAACTTCTCGCTGTCGCCATCTCTGATGACTGGTCAGGTGGATGCCGTAATCGGCGCGTTCCGTAACTTTGAACTGAACCAGATGGATATCGAAGGGGTTGCTGGTCGTTGCTTCTATATCGAAGAGGAAGGCATTCCCTCGTATGACGAGCTGATTTACGTCGCCAACCCTAACACAATGGATGTCGATAAGGTTGCTCGTTTTCTGGCCGCGACGGAAAAGGCAACCCAGTACATCGTCAACAACCCCGAAAAAAGCTGGGAAATCTTTGCAGACACATCGCCCGAACTGCAGGATGAGCTGAATGCACTTGCTTGGGTAGACACCCTACCGCGCTTTGCGCTGCGCCCGGCGGGTTTTGACGCCGGCCGTTATGCTCGTTTCGAGCAGTTCCTGAAGGACAGCGGCATGATCGACAGCATCAACCCAGTTAGCGACATCGCAATCGATGTGACCGCGCAATGAGCGCTTACGGAAAAGCCTTCACGCTGATGCGTGATGCTGCTCAAGAATCGTGGCGGGATTACACCCGCCACGCGTTTGTCGAAGGTATGAAAGACGGAACGCTCCCGCGTGAGGCGTTCCTGCACTACTTGCGGCAGGACTATGTGTTCCTGATCCACTTCTCGCGCGCATGGGCGCTTGCAGTGGTTAAATCCGAGACCCACTCGGAAATGTTGACGGCCGTGGCAACAGTGAACGCACTGGTCGCTGAGGAAATGCAGCTTCATATCAGTATCTGCGAAGCAGAAGGCATTTCCGGAGAGGAACTGTTTGCTACAGCAGAGCGTGCAGAGAATCTGGCTTACACAAGGTTTGTGTTAGAGGCTGGCTATAGCGGCGATCTGCTGGACTTGTTGGCGGCCTTGGCGCCCTGCGTGATGGGGTATGGTGAGATTGGTGCGCGGTTGGCGTCTGAGGCGACTTCTGAAACCTATCGCGACTGGATCAATACTTATGCCAGCGATGATTACCAGGGCGCGTGCAAGGCGGTTGGAGAGCTACTGGATCAGGCTCTAACAAGGCGGGTTGGGGTGGAATTCGACACCTCTCCGCGTTGGGATCGCCTGTGCCAAACCTTTCGCACAGCGACCGAGCTGGAAGTCAACTTCTGGCAGATGGGCCTGACCCCATGACTCCAGCGCCTGATCTTACCATTAGCGGTTCGGCCACAATTGAAGGCGCAACTTTGTTCGCACCTTTGACCCTGACCCTTGGGGCTGGGGCGTGGACCTGTCTGCTGGGAGGATCGGGCGTAGGTAAAACCACCGTTTTGCGCCTGATTGCCGGGCTTGAAACCGGCGCTGACTTCGCCGGCCAAATCACGGCGAGTGATGGGCATCCGGTTTCTGAGCGGGTTGCCTATATGGCGCAGGATGATCTTCTGCTGCCGTGGGCGACGGTGGCGCAAAATGTCTCTCTCGGTGCGCGGCTAAGAGGTGAAAAGGTAGATTTTGACCGACGCGACCGTCTGATCGAACGGATGCGCTTACAGGATCATATGACCAAAAAGCCGTCCGAACTGTCTGGGGGGCAGCGTCAGCGGGTGGCCCTTGCCCGGACGTTGATGGAAGATCGCCCTATTGTCCTGTTGGATGAACCGTTCTCAGCGCTCGACGCGCGCACGCGTGCGGATATGCAAGACCTCGCGGCCGAGGCATTGCAAGGCCGAACGGTTCTTTTGGTAACGCACGATCCAGGTGAGGCCGCGCGTTTGGGGCAATCCATCACAGTGATGACGCAGCAGGGTCTGACACCCTGTGACCCGCCACACGCTCCTGCACCGCGTAGTGTGGACGATCTCGAAACTCTTGAAACACAAGGCGCTCTGCTCCGCCTGCTGCGTGAGGGGGCGGTATGAAGTATCTGTCTGCCCTTGCTGCCACCATGTTTGCACTCGCCATCTGGCAGGGCATCGTGTCGCTGACCGGACTTCCAAAATTCATCCTGCCGGGGCCTGCCGTAGTGGCTGAAACCTGGTGGCAGAACCGCTGGCTGATCGCCGAGCACACTTGGGTCACAGCGGTTGAGGTGGTGATTGGACTTGCTTGCGGCACAGTCCTGGGGGTTATCACCGCGCTGCAACTGGCCAACTCTCGCGCGGCCCGCGTTCTGGTGCAGCCGATGCTGGTGTTCACCCAAGCTCTGCCGGTATTTGCCTTGGCGCCGCTGCTGACGTTGTGGCTGGGGTATGGCCTCTGGTCCAAAGTCGCTATGGCCGTGCTGATCATCTATTTCCCGATTACGTCGTCTTTTTTTGATGGGTTGATGAGGACGCCTCCGGGGTACCTGGACTTGGCTCGAACAATGCAGGCAAGCCAGCGCTCTGTACTCTGGCATATCCGTATTCCTGCGGCATTGCCCTCATTGGCCTCGGGGATGCGACTGGCGGCGGTTTATGCCCCGATCGGAGCCGTGATCGGCGAATGGGTAGGGTCTTCGCAAGGGTTGGGATATTTGATGTTGTTGGCCAATGGCAGGGCCAAAACCGACCTGATGTTTGCCGCGATGCTGACGTTGGGCGTGTTCTCGATCCTGCTCCATATGGCGGTTCGACGAGCCACGGCGCGCATGGCGGGTGAGATGCGTTAACCTTTCGGAAACCGATTCTGCGTCAGGGTAAAGCCATGACCCAGGACGCCTTTGCCGAAGCCCCTATGTTGTTTGAGACGGACGAAGCGCCAGCGCAGCCGCTGCCGAGTGGTCGGTTACCCTCCTACATTAAAGATCATCGCAAGCGGCTGCGCGAACGGTTCATGTCTGGGGGCTCGGCGGCTATGCCGGACTATGAACTGCTGGAGTTGGTCCTGTTTCGGTCTATCCCTAGGCAGGATGTAAAACCGTTGGCGCGGGCACTGATGGACACATTTGGTGACTTTAACCGTGTTCTGACCGCACCCGAAGAACGTCTGCGCCAGATCAAAGGTGTGGGTGATACAGTTATCACCGATCTGAAAATCCTTGAGGCCTGTGCCCACAGGATGGCCCGCGCGCGCGTAATGCAGCGGCATGTGATCTCGGGGTGGGATGCCTTGCTGGACTATTGTCATACGACGATGGCGCACCGCGAGACTGAGCAGTTCAGGGTGTTCTATCTGGATCGTAAGAACGTTCTGATCGCTGACGAAGAACAAGCCAAGGGCACTGTGGACCATGTACCGGTTTATCCGCGAGAGGTCGCCAAAAGGGCGCTGGAACTAAATGCTTCGGCCCTGATCCTGGTTCATAATCACCCTTCGGGTGATCCGACACCATCGCAATCGGATATAGACATGACGAACCGCATTCAGGACGCTTGTCTGGCGCTGGGTTTGACGTTGCATGACCACTTGATCATCGGCAAATCAAATGAGCTCAGCTTTCGGGCGGAAGGATACCTTTAGGATCTATTGAATCCAGACCTCGACGCGACGATTGACCTTGCGACCCCAATCAGTGTCATCACAGGCCATCGGCATAGCCTCGCCAAACGCATCAACTTCCAGTTCGACGCTGTCAGGAATGGCAGTTTCGACAGCTGCCAAAACTGCATTACGAACGGTCTTCGCTCTTAGCAGCGCGATCCGGGCATTCGACGATGCGGGGCCGTCTCCGTCGCTAAAGCCAATAAAAACAAGTTTATGCGCTTCTAGTGTACCAGCCTCCAACTGCTGAGCCAGTTGTAGGATGTTCGACCTTGATTGAGCATCTGGGCGGGACGAACCGGCCTCAAAACGGAAAGAAAAGGTAAGGCGCGACATAGGTCGCAATGTCTCGATCATGCGTTGCAGTTCTTCCAGGCCAACTTCAGCCGCACCTGTGGATATTGCGTTCGCCAGCCGATCTCCCTGAAGACCAACGCGCATAGCCTCGGGAGCTTGGTCTACGAATCCGGCCGTTCTGACCGCCATCTGAGCGTCCGCGCTTCGAGTAAAAGCCAGGAACTGTCGGGCAATACGTGGCAGCCGATGATCTGGCAGATAGAGGAACATAGGCGCCGTAAGGGGGTAGTCTTCGGTCTTGATCGACTGACGTGTTGCGGCCAGAGCATGACCGCAACCACCTGCCAAAGGCAGGGTTTGCACGCTGTCTGCCTCGGCCTGACTGGCTATACCGATGGCAAAAGGGTCATCAGCGACAATGCGCACCAGATCGCCACTGTTGCCGTGCCGAACGACCTGCTCCGAGAGGGCCGCGTTGATTGGATTCAGCAACTGATCGTCCAAGACCTGTGAGATGCCCGAGCTGGCATCGGGTAAGTGCAGTGATATTGGCGCGTCTGGGCCGCCAAGATCGGACCAGTTCACAACCTCACCGGAAAATACACGCACCAGATCGGTAGGAGATATTTGTCGCACTGTGTTGTTACTCGCGACGATCGGAACCAAGGCATCCAACGCTATGACCCGAGATCGGTGAGATTGTGTCAAATCACCTAGCCCAACAGTTTCTGCGGCCTCTTGTTCTATGGGGCGAATTTCACGTAGCGCCATGACGATGTCAGTCTGGTCTTCGACCAAATTACTAAAACCCTGTCCGGTATTCGCGGCATCAAAAAGAAAACGCCCCAACGGGGCCTCGCGACCATCCTGGAAAAGCTCATAACCACTGCCGTTGGGGCCAAGGGCTTGCGCTTCTATCGACAATCCCTCGTGCCGGGCGAATTCTGTTAACAGAGTTGGCAGGACTTTATCGGCCATTACCGAAGCGCCTGAAAAGCGAACCTCGGCCACAAAGTCGGTCAAATTGGGGCAGGCTGGGCCGTCGCAGGTCACTCCGGACCCATCGACAGTCAGTTCGCCAAACTTTGTACCGATGCGGTAAAACTCACCGTCGAAGCCCAACAAATCTCCGGTAACTTCGACTTTGCCATCATGGGATGTAAGTGTGATGTCCTGCGCCAACGCGCCGGATACAAAAGGAAAAGAAATAAGTGCAGCCGCCGCCGCACGAAAAAATATCATTGGAAAGTCTAGCCTGCCTGCGGGTTTACTTAGCCGCGATTGTCAGGTCTTGGAGCAGATTATTCAACACCAGAAACTCACCGGTCTTCGAACAATCTGGGAAGGTAAGCGTAAGATCGCGCGAACGTAGGTCACGATCGCCACGCAGTTCCAGCGATTGCACGCTCAGATCACGGCCGCAGTTTTCAGGTGTTATCTCGGCTTCGACCGTTACAGCGATCGAACCTGATTGAGCGGCCTGCGAAGTCGGGAAGGAATAAACCTGAATGTTACGGGCGCTATTCAGGCCATATTGCCCCAAATGCACGACAGTTCCTTCGCCCTGAGACTCGGACCCTGCTGAGACGTGCCCGTCGCCGCCGTAGGTTGCGCCGAACTCCAGAGCGTGGATTTGCAGGTCTGTTTGACCCTGCCACTGCAGCGCGATCCGGTTGAATTGCGCGATGTCGGGGATGTGAGTGGTGGCAACAGTTCCTTGCTTGTCATCAAGCGAGATCAGGAAAATTGCGTATTCCGACAAAGCAGGGATCGTCAGGTCCAGTGCTCCGTTTTCATCTGTGTGTTGTGACACCGTCAAGCCGCTGTGATGAATATCGACTCGCGAATTGCTATGGCACGGAGCCTTAACGATCACACGTGCAGCCGCGCCGGGCACAGAACGGGCCCGTGCACTTAGGCTACAATCGGCGTGGTCAGAGGGGGTTGACCGATTGGGCCGAAGAGTGCGGTGCGTGGGTGCATCAGAAGTAACTGCTTCTACGGATGAGGATGACGAAGTCAGAACAATACCTTCAAGATCCAGCAAGTCTGCGGATTGGTCAGCAGAAGCCACAACTTGAGCTTGCGCCGCATCAGGCTGCGCAGGCGCACCGTTTTGCATCAGGTAGCCGATAGCAAGGGCACAAGCGACTGTACCCCCGGTGGTTACGTAGTTCTTAATTACAAACAAGACACCCTCCCCAGTTGAAGGAGCGAGTCGGATATTGGTCATGAATCACGGCCAATATGTGGCCGTGAAGGGGACTCAATGTGTCTGCCGTTGGGTGACGTTAGGTTAGGCGGCCGTGGCAATGTTTGAATTTTTTGCCGGATCCGCACGGGCAACGATCGTTGCGCGACGGGTTACCCCACGTGCTGGGATCGTCTTCGACAAACCCTGGAAGCGGGTCGCCCGAGGCTTCTGCTTCGGCAACGGCTTCGGCCTTTTCGGTCGCTTGCTCAACGGTCCGCTGAGTCTGCGACTGTTGGGCGGCCATCTGCGCCAGCATTTCCTTTTGCTCTTCTTCGGTCAACGGACGCACGCGCGAAAGTTGCTGTGTCACAGTTTCCCGCAACGAGTCGAGCATGCTCTCAAACAGCTGGAAGCTTTCGTTTTTGTATTCGTTCAGAGGATCGCGCTGGGCATATCCACGGAAACCAACGACCGAACGCAGATGTTCCAACGTCAGCAAGTGTTCGCGCCATTTGCTGTCGATGGTGTTCAGTAGCACCTGCTTTTCGATATTGCGCATGTTTTCGGGGCCAAAGGCGGCGGCCTTCTGCGCCATCATCTCATCTGCGGCATTGACCAGACGCTCGCGCACCTGTTCATCATCGACACCTTCCTCGGCGGCCCAGTCCTGAACCGGAGCGTCGATGGTCAGCTTGTCCTTGATGGCCTCGTGCAGACCATCGGTGTCCCATTGATCGGCATAAGATTTCGGCGGCATATATTCGTCGATCAGGTCATCGATCACCTGTTCGCGCATATCTGACACGATTTCGGACAGGTCATCGGCCGACATGATTTCGCGTCGCTGGCTGAATACAACTTTCCGCTGGTCGTTCATAACGTCGTCGAACTTCAGTACGTTCTTACGCATGTCAAAGTTGCGACCTTCGACCTTGGACTGCGCGCGCTCCAGCGACTTGTTTACCCAGGGGTGGACGATCGCTTCGCCTTCTTTCATGCCCAGCGTGGTCAGAACTTTGTCCAGACGTTCTGAGCCGAAGATGCGCATCAGGTCGTCTTCGAGACTCAGGTAGAAAACAGTTCGGCCCGGGTCGCCCTGACGGCCCGAGCGGCCACGCAGCTGGTTGTCGATGCGGCGGCTTTCGTGGCGTTCAGACGCCATCACGTAAAGTCCGCCGGCTGCCAGAACCTTTTCTTTTTCTTCCGCATGGCGGGCTTCTTCAGCCGCGCGCAGCTCGGCAGGGTCTGCTTCGGGATTTTCGGCCAGCGCTTGCAGAACCTTCATTTCGACGTTGCCGCCCAGCTGAATATCGGTACCGCGGCCGGCCATGTTGGTGGCGATTGTTACAGCGCCCAAACGTCCCGCATCGGCAACAATTTGAGCTTCTTGCTCGTGCTGGCGGGCGTTCAAAACATTATGTGCGATGCCTTCCTTTTGCAGCATCTGGCTCAGAAGCTCGGACTTTTCAATGGACGTGGTGCCCAGAAGGACCGGTTGGCCTTTTTCCTGCGCCTCTTTGGTCTGTTCGATCATCGCGCCGTATTTCTCGGCGGCGGTGCGATAAACCTGATCGTCTTCGTCCAAACGGGCAATTGGCTTGTTGGTTGGAACTTCAACCACGCCCAGACCATAGATTTCAGCGAATTCTTCGGCCTCGGTCAAAGCGGTACCGGTCATGCCGCCAAGTTTGTCATACAGGCGGAAGTAATTCTGGAAGGTAACGCTGGCCAGCGTCACGTTCTCGGGCTGAATCTGCACGCCTTCCTTGGCTTCGATGGCCTGGTGCAGGCCCTCGGACAGACGGCGGCCCGGCATCATACGTCCGGTAAATTCGTCAATAAGAACCACGTTGCCGTCGCGGACAATGTAATCTTTGTCGCGCTGGAACAGCTTGTGTGCACGCAGGCCCTGGTTCACGTGGTGAACGACGGTAGTGCTTTCAGGGTCGTACAGCGAATGGCCTTCGGGGATCAGGCCCGAGGCGATCAGTTGCTGCTCGAGGAATTCGTTTCCTTCGTCGGTGAAGGTCACGTTGCGAGATTTCTCATCCAGCGTGAAATGGTCATCACTGAGCGACGGGATAAGGCCGTCAATCGCGGTATACAGGTCCGAACGGTCTTGCGCCGGGCCAGAGATAATCAGAGGAGTACGCGCCTCATCGATCAAGATCGAGTCGACCTCGTCCACGATCGCGAAGTTGTGGTACTTCTGATAAATCTCAGCCAGATCGGCCTTCATGTTGTCGCGCAGGTAGTCAAAACCTAGCTCGTTGTTGGTGGCATAAGTGATGTCACACGCATAGGCCGCCTTTTTCTCGGCATCGGGTTGCCCCGACCAGATCACGCCGGTTGTCATACCTACGGCGGCAAAAACCTTGCCCATCCATTCCGAGTCACGCTTGGCCAGGTATTCGTTCACCGTGACCACGTGGACGCCTTTGCCGGTCAACGCATTCAGATAAGCCGGGAAGGTAGCGACCAGCGTCTTACCCTCACCCGTTTTCATTTCCGAGATGTTGCCCTGATGCAGGAAGGTGCCGCCCATCAACTGAACGTCAAAGGCACGCAGACCCAGCGCGCGTTTGGCGCCTTCGCGAACGTTGGCGAATGCCTCAGGCAGAAGGGCGTCCAGGCTTTCACCATCCAGCGCACGTTGTCGCAGTTCAGCGGTTTTTTCGATCAGGCCGTCATCGGAAAGTTTCTCGAACTCGGGCTCCAGCGCGTTGATCTTTTCGATCAGGGGGCGGGTCGCCTTGATCTTGCGGTCGTTCGGTGTTCCGAACACCTTTTTGGCGAGCGTTCCGAGTCCCAGCATGTTCACTCCAGCGGATCTGTTCTTGTCTTGGTTGCGACAGGCTTGCCCACCTTGCGCGCAACCCATAGATACGGGGGGTGAAAGGCGGCCCTGTCCAAGGCTTCAAAGCGATGTAAGCGGCAGGTTCCAGAGTGTCAACGCTGCGCCCTGTCGCGGCAAAGAAATAGGATGAATCCATGCCCAAAGGCCTCACTTTTCTGCCATCGCTGGCGCTTGCTGCCGTGATGGCCCTGCCATTGGCCGCCGAAACCAAGCCTGACGCCAGCGCCGTAATTGCACGCGTCAACGGGGATGAGATCACATTGGGTCACGTCATCGCAACCGCAGCAGCTCTGCCCGAGCAATACCAGCAGATCGAAGATGATGTTCTGTATGAACTGATTGTCGACCAGTTGATTCAACAGCAACTGTTGGGCCAGCAACAAGAGGCGCTGAGCAGGCTAAATATGCTGGCTCTGGAAAACGAGTCTCGTTCGCTGCGGGCCGTTCAAACTGTGAACACTCTGCTTGAAGAGAGCCTGACGGATGAGGCGGTTCAGGCAGCCTATGATGCCCAATATGCGGATTTTGAAGGCGCTGATGAATTCAACGCCAGCCATATTCTGGTCGCATCTGAAGAAGAGGCCAAAGAGATCAAGGCGCAGTTGGATGACGGTGCCGATTTTGCTGAACTGGCTAAAGAGAAATCCACCGGTCCTTCTGGTCCAAATGGTGGTGAACTGGGTTGGTTCGGTGCCGGCCAGATGGTGCCGGAGTTCGAGGCAGCTGTGATGAGCCTGGAAAAAGGTCAGGTATCTGAGCCAGTGAAAACTCAATTCGGTTGGCATGTGGTTACCCTGAACGACAAGCGCAAATCCGAAGCACCTGAACTGGATCAAGTGCGTGCCGAACTGACCCAAACCCTTCAGCAAGAGGTTATTCAGGCCCGGATCGACGAGTTGACCCAGCAGGCCGAGATTGATCGACCAACAACCGAAGGCGTCGGCCCAGAAGCTCTGCGTCAGATCGAGCTGATTCAGGAGTAAGCCCCGTGGCAACGATCACCAAGGTTTCCCCGCTGGCCCCAGCGGCCTTTCCCGATCTGCCTGCGATTGACGGTGTGCGCTTTGCCACCGTCGAGGCAGGTGTGCGATACAAAGGGCGCACCGACGTCATGCTGGCGGTTTTGGACCCGGGCACTTCTGTTGCCGGGGTGTTTACCCGATCTGCCACACGTGCGGCTCCGGTTCTGGACTGTCAGGACAAGATCGGTGGTTCCAGCGATGGGCCTGCGGCAATCTTGGTGAACTCGGGCAACGCAAATGCGTTCACGGGTCATTACGGTCAGACTTCAGTGACCGAAGTGACCCAAGCGGTTTCCAAAGCGACCGGTGTTCCGGTCGAGCGTGTCTTTACTTCGTCAACTGGCGTGATTGGTGAGCCACTGCCCCATGATCGCATTGTTTCGCAATTAGAGGCGTTGAAATCAGGCCTCAGCCGTCATGCGGTCGAAGACGCCGCGCGGGCGATTATGACCACGGACACTTTCCCGAAAGGGGCCAGCGCGCAGGTCGAGATTGGTGGCAAAACAGTCTCTATTGCGGGGATAGCAAAGGGTTCCGGCATGATCGCGCCCGATATGGCGACGATGCTGGTGTACATCTTCACTGATGCGCAGGTCGAACAAACGGCCTTGCAGGAGATGCTGGGCGCGCAAACTGATCGGACTTTCAACTGCATTACTGTGGACAGCGATACCTCGACCTCTGACAGCTTGTTGCTGTGCGCGACAGGGGCCTCGGGCGTCGATGCGACCGGCAATGAGGCCTTTGCCGAAGCGTTGGAAGGCGTGATGCTGGATCTCGCGCAGCAAGTGGTGCGTGACGGTGAGGGTGCGACCAAATTCGTAGAAATCCGCGTGACCGGAGCCGCCTCGGATGCGGACGCAAAGGTGCACGGGTTGGCTATCGCGAACTCTCCGCTAGTGAAAACCGCCATTGCCGGCGAAGACCCCAACTGGGGACGTGTGGTTATGGCGATCGGGAAATCCGGAGCCGCAGCCGATCGGGATCTGCTGAGCATTTCGTTCGGTGAGATTCTGGTGGCTGAAAAGGGTTGGGTTAGCCCGAATTACAGTGAGGACGAAGCCGCTGCTTATATGAAGGGTCAGGACCTCGTGATCGCGGTCGATCTGGGGTTGGGCGACGGAAAATCCACCGTTTGGACCTGCGACCTCACCCACGGTTACATTGAGATCAACGCGGATTATCGTTCATGAAGACAGTATTAGTGTCTGCAGTCGCCCTGATCGACATCGAGGGGCGGGTGCTTCTGGCACAGCGACCTGAGGGTAAATCCATGGCCGGTCTGTGGGAGTTCCCCGGCGGCAAGATCGAACCCGGCGAAACCCCCGAGGCCGCGCTGATCCGTGAACTGCATGAGGAGCTGGGTATCGACACCTGGGCTTCATGCCTCGCCCCGCTGACCTTTGCCAGCCACAGCTATGATGATTTCCACCTGCTCATGCCGTTGTTCGCCTGCCGCAAATGGGAGGGCATCCCGCAGTCCAAAGAAGGTCAGGCGCTGAAATGGGTGCGCGCGAATGACCTGCGGAATTATCCGATGCCTGCGGCGGATGTGCCGCTGATCCCGATTTTGCGGGATTGGTTGTAGACGCTTAGCCTCATTGGTCAGACTAGGCGACGGTTGTACATATCTAAACGACCATCGCCGACCAATTTACGGTCTCCAAGCTCTAGGCCCAGCCTAGTTGCTTCAAAGAGTGAGTGTCATTCCAGATCTTGGTCATATGCTTGATCTTGTCGCCGTCGAACTCGATCGCGTAGACATAATCAGCGGCCAGCTTTTTCCCAGTGGCTGGCACGGGCCCATCAACCGAGTGGGTTCCATGGAAAACGGCAAACGCATTCACAATTCCACGCTCGTCATCTGTCGAGAAGGATTTGAGTTCGTAATGACCGTCCGGAATGGGTGTTAAAAGTCCCTTCATCCAGTCCGCGTAGCCTTCGACGGTAGTGACGTCAGCTAGTGCATCGGCTTGCGCTGAAAACGTAGCCCCTTCGTGACAGAATTCTTTGCAGCCGTCCCATCCTTTACCGGTATCGCAGGCCTCTAAAAACTCTCTTCCGATCTCTTGGATTGACATTCGTTCCCCTTTCAAAATCTACCAGACTTTCTAGGCAGTCAGCCGAATTTCAGTTGGCAGGGTACGCCCATACGGGTGTAATTCAAAACGGTTTGCACTTCGTCCCGACATTCCAGGCGGTCGATTTCGAGCGTTGCTAATGCTTACAGTTGCATTGATGTGAATACCTTTCTCTGTAAGGCGAGATACGAAACCCCAAAGATCTCCTTCCACACCTGTTACAATTCGTAAGAATTGAGAAAACATCAGGAAAAAGTTGACGCTGATCTTGCAAGCGTCCCTTAATCGGGGCGTTGGCGTCCGGGGTTGATCCTCGGGTCCGCCGTTTCCGGCCCGGAGGAGGGGTCGGATGGGGAGGAGAGAGAGATTGGCTCAGACGCAGTCAGGCGCCGAGGGCATCACGTCCATTCCGGCGCTGTTGAACCGTAATGCAACGCAGTTCGGGGACGCCCCGGCCTATCGGGAAAAAGAATTCGGGATCTGGCAATGCTGGACCTGGGCCGAGTCGGCAAAAGAAATTCGCGCCATCGCGCTAGGGTTTCTGGAGATCGGTGTCGAGCAGGGCGACCACATCGCTGTGATCGGTCGAAACCGCCCGGCCCATTACTGGTCAATGGTCGCGGCCCAGATGGTGGGCGCTGTACCAGTACCCCTGTATCAGGACTCAGTGGCAGAAGAGATGGCCTATGTGATGGAGCATTGCGGCGCGAAATACGTCGTTTGCGGTGACCAAGAGCAGGTCGACAAAGTCATCGAAATTCAAGAGAACCTGCATCAGGTTAAACACATCCTCTATACCGACAAACGGGGGATGCGGAAATACGACCACAGCCAGATGAACGCGCTCGAGGACATTATGGCCGAGGGTCGCGCGGGCCATGCCCGTTTCGATGCGGAATTGGATAAGCGTATCAATGCAATCGGGTACAACGACACTTGTGTGATGCTTTACACCTCTGGCACCACCGGCAAGCCCAAGGGTGTGGTTCTTTCCAACCGAAACGTAATCGAAAGCGCTAAGAACTCTGCGGCGTTCGACCATCTGAGCCGGAACGAGGATATCCTGTCGTACCTGCCAATGGCATGGGTCGGCGACTTCATCTTTTCCATCGGTCAGGCCTATTGGTGCGGTTTCTGCGTGAACTGCCCTGAAAGCGCTGACACGATGATGACAGACCTGCGCGAGATCGGGCCGACCTACTTCTTCGCTCCTCCGCGGGTGTTTGAGACCCAGTTGACCAATGTGATGATCCGGATGGAGGATGCGGGCAAGCTAAAGCAGCGCATGTTCCACCATTTCATGGCACATGCGAAAAAAGTTGGTGGCCTGTTGCTGGACGGCAAGCCTGTGGGATTTGGGGACCGTCTGAAATACGCGCTGGGCAATCTGCTGGTGTACGGTCCGCTGAAGGATACGCTGGGCTATGGCCGGTTCCGTGTGGGCTACACCGCGGGCGAAGCGATTGGACCAGAGATTTTTGATTTCTATCGGTCTTTGGGCATTAATCTGAAACAGCTTTATGGCCAAACCGAAGCGACCGTGTTCATTACGGTTCAGCCTGATGGCGAGGTGCGTGCCGATACTGTTGGCGTCCCAGCACCAGACGTAGAACTGAAAATCGACGATAATGGCGAGATTCACTATCGCTCACCCGGTGTGTTTGTTGAGTATTTCAAGAACCCCGATTCCACGGCCTCGACCAAGGATGCTGAGGGCTGGGTCGCTACCGGTGATGCAGGGTTTATCGAGGATGACACGGGTCATCTGCGTATCATCGACCGGGCCAAGGACGTAGGTAAAATGGCCGACGGTTCGATGTTTGCTCCGAAGTACGTCGAAAACAAGCTGAAGTTCTATCCGGACATTCTTGAGGTTGTCCTGTTTGGCAACGGCAAGGATCGCTGTGTCGCCTTCATCAATATCGACCTGACTGCGGTTGGTAACTGGGCTGAACGCAACAACGTTGCCTATGCGTCCTATCAGGAACTTGCGGGCCATCCGCGTGTGTTAGAGACGATTAGGTCCCACGTTGAGGAAGTGAATAAATCCGTTGCGGCGGATGAAATGCTGTCGGGTTGTCAGGTTCATCGCTTTGTTGTGTTGCACAAAGAGTTGGACGCGGATGATGGTGAAATGACCCGGACCCGGAAGGTGCGCCGTGGATTTGTCGAGGAGAAGTTCCAGGACATCATCGATGCGCTCTATGACGGATCAACGAGTGTCTCGACTACGACCGAAGTGACCTATGAGGACGGTCGCAAGGGCTCGATCAGTGCAACGTTGGAGGTTGTCGACGCGCCGGTTGTGGCGACGGTTTCACACAAGGTGGCGGCTGAATGATGGTCCGTCGAACGCCGCTCGACCTGCGGTCAACGCCCCGCCCGCCGTCCCGTAATTGCGTAAGTCAGGGAGTGACTGATGCTGGATAGTTCCGAAGGATATGTCACCGAAGACGGCCGCAATATCGGCGGCGTGGTGATGGAGATGAAAAACATCACCCTGCGCTTTGGCGGAGTTGTGGCGATTAAGGATATCTCGTTCGACATTCGCGAGGGTGAGATCCGCGCGATAATCGGGCCAAACGGTGCGGGAAAATCCTCGATGCTGAACGTGATATCAGGTTTCTACATCCCGCAGGAGGGTGAGGTCTGGTTTCACGGGGCCAAACGTCCGCCGATGCGACCCTATGAGGTGGCGCGTCAGGGCATTGCGCGTACCTTCCAGAACATTGCCTTGTTTGAGGGAATGAGCGTTCTGGACAACGTCATGACCGGGCGCCTCAACTATATGAAAACCAACATTTTCCAGCAGGCTTGGTGGAAAGGTAAGGCCGAGGCGGAAGAGGTGCAGAACCGTGAGGCGGTCGAGAAGATCATCGATTTCCTTGAAATTCAGCACATCCGCAAGACGCCGGTCTCACGTTTGCCTTACGGATTAAAAAAGCGTGTTGAGCTGGCCCGAGCTTTGGCGGCGGAACCCAAGCTGCTGCTGCTGGATGAGCCAATGGCAGGCATGAACGTCGAAGAGAAAGAGGACATGAGCCGCTTTATCCTGGATGTGAATGACGAATTCGGGACCACGATTGCCCTGATCGAACACGATATGGGCGTTGTGATGGATCTGAGCGACCGGGTGGTCGTGATGGATTACGGCAAAAAGATCGGTGACGGCACACCGGATGAGGTGCGCAACAACCAAGAGGTCATCGACGCCTATCTGGGGGTGAGCCATGACTGAGCATCTGACAGACATGAGGAGGGGCGCACATGCCTGATCAGCTGATTTTCGCGATGGAGGTCATCCTCAATGGTCTGATGGCCGGGGTGCTATACGCGCTGGTGGCGCTGGGCTTTGTTCTAATCTATAAGGCATCCGGAATTTTCAACTATGCACAAGGGGTTATGGCGCTGTTCGCAGCGATGACACTTGTGGGAATAATGAAAGGGCAGGTGCCGTTCTCGCATCTGATCAACGCGATCTTCGGGACGCATATCCACTATTTCGGGTGGAACGTTCCAGCGCTGTTGGCGATCGCACTGACAATGGCGGTGATGGTTCTTTTGGCATGGGCGGTGCAGCGGTTCGTGATGCGCCACTTGATTGGTCAGGAACCGATCATTCTGTTCATGGCAACGATTGGGTTGGCTTATTTCCTAGAAGGTGTGGCCGACCTGATGTGGGGGTCTGAGATCAAAAAGCTTGATGTGGGTCTTCCGCAGGGTATCAACCTTTGGATCGATGAAACCACATTCAACATTTTTGGCTACGGCTTCTTCATCGACAATCTGGATATTGTTGCGACGGTTATCGCTGCGCTGCTGGTGGCGGCACTGGTCGCATTCAGC
This sequence comes from Ruegeria sp. BE9, assembly GCF_056538765.1. Classification (NCBI taxonomy): domain Bacteria; kingdom Pseudomonadati; phylum Pseudomonadota; class Alphaproteobacteria; order Rhodobacterales; family Roseobacteraceae; genus Ruegeria; species Ruegeria sp. BE9. Next base: position 107,584 of record NZ_JBQFTS010000003.1, read on the forward strand.
CAATACACCAAACAGGGCCGAGCGATGCGCGCGGTTGCTGACGATCACCAAGCCGCGTTGTCTGTTGGAATCTCGCTGAACTTCATCTGGATTATGGTCTGGTCGGTAGCCGGGTTTGTCGCTCTGGTCGCCGGTATCATGTGGGGCACCAAGTCGGGTGTTCAGTTCTCGCTGTCGCTGATCGCGCTCAAGGCACTGCCAGTGCTGATGCTGGGCGGGTTCACATCGATCCCCGGAGCGATCGTAGGCGGGCTGATCATCGGTGTGGGCGAAAAGCTGTTCGAATTCGCAATCGGCCCGTTAGTCGGCGGCGCGACCGAGAACTGGTTCGCCTATGTGCTGGCGCTGATCTTCCTTGTGTTCCGGCCGCAAGGCCTGTTCGGCGAGAAGATCATCGAGAGGGTTTAGGGCATGACCAAACTCATCGCCATCATCAACGTGGTCTCGTGGGCTGGATTCTGGGCCTTTGGGTATATCGCCATCACCTCGGACGATCTGACGGACGGTCAGTTAACTGTCGCGGCGATCCTGGCCTTTGCCGGACTGATCATGGGTGTTCTGGCTTATCTGAAACTGGTGCGTGCCTCAGAAGCGAGCGGATATGCCAAAGGGTCCAACCAACTGGACGCCGAAGCCCGTAATCGGGCGCAGGAAGAATGGGGAAAGTAAGACATGTTTTATCGTGAGGCCGGAGACTTCAAAGTCTCTTACGTTGATGACAGCCAGACCTTCCCGATCAAGTTCGACCGGTATCGGTACTACGTCGTGCTGGCTGTGGCGTTTGGGATCATTCCGTTCATCATCAACGACTATTGGGCGAACGCGCTCTTGCTGCCCTTCCTGATCTACGCAATCGCGGCCATCGGACTGAATATTCTGGTGGGTTACTGTGGACAGGTTTCGCTAGGTACCGGTGGATTCATGGCTGTGGGGGCATACGCCTGTTACAAACTGATGACGTCATTCCCGGATGTCAGCATGTTTATCCATGTGATCCTAGCTGGAGGAATCACAGCCATTGTCGGTGTGCTGTTCGGCCTACCTTCGCTGCGGATCAAGGGGTTTTACCTTGCGGTGGCTACGTTGGCGGCTCAGTTCTTTCTGGTGTGGTTGTTCAATCGGGTGCCGTGGTTCTACAACTATTCGGCTTCTGGTCAGATCAACGCGCCAGAGCGTGATGTCTTTGGCATTATCATCACCGGACCGAACGCTCCGGCATGGGCTACCTATTTGTTCTGTCTGATCTTCCTGGCTATCAGCGCATTGATCGCACGCAACCTGACGCGCGGCACGACAGGGCGCACGTGGATGGCCATCCGCGATATGGATATCGCGGCCGAGATCATTGGGGTGAACCCGCTGAAGGCCAAACTGACTGCTTTTGCCGTCAGCTCTTTCTTTGTCGGTATCGCAGGCGCGTTGTTCTTCGCGGTCTATCTAGGCGCAGTTGAAGTGGGTGAAGTCTTTGGCATCCAAAAATCGTTCCTGGTGCTGTTCATGATCATTATCGGCGGACTTGGATCGATCTTCGGATCCTTTGCCGGGGCGGCCTTCCTTGTGCTGCTTCCGGTGGTTCTGAAGGTCGTCGGCGCTGACATGCTGGGATGGCCCACCGATATCGTTGCGCACCTGCAGCTGGTGATCGTGGGTGCACTGATCATCCTGTTCCTGGTTCTCGAACCACATGGGCTGGCGCAGCTGTGGCGCGTCGCCAAGGAAAAACTCAGACTCTGGCCGTTCCCGCACTAGGGGCAGGCCCAATCAGATAACGGGTGCAAAGCCCGATCCCAACATCGGATTAACCAAGGGAGGAGACACCCGATGAAAAAGACACTGACGACTCTGGCGCTGAGCGCCCTGATGGCTGCAGGTCCGGCGATGGCCGATCTTGTGATCCCGGATCTCAGCTATCGCACCGGACCTTACGCGGCCGGCGGCATTCCGTTCTCGGACGGGTATAACGACTATTTCACCCTTCTGAACGAACGTGACGGTGGCATCGGTGGTGTTCCGATCCGGGTCGTCGAGTGCGAAACCGGCTACAACACGGAAAAAGGTGTGGAGTGCTACGAGTCCACCAAGGGTGAAGGCGCGCTGGTGTATCAACCGCTGTCGACCGGCATCACCTACCAGCTGATCCCCAAAGTGACCGCAGACAACATCCCGCTGCACACCATGGGTTATGGTCGGACGTCGGCCAAGAACGGCGACGTGTTCAGCCACACCTTCAACTATCCTGCCAACTATTGGGACGGCGCCTCGGGCGCGATCAACTATCTTCTTGAAGAAAACGGCGGCGACCTGAGCGGCAAGAAAGTTGCGCTGGTTTACCACAACTCGGCCTATGGTAAGGAACCAATCCGCACGCTGGAAGAGCTGTCCAAGAAGCACGGCTTTGAACTGGTGGCCCTGCCGGTCGATCACCCGGGTCAGGAGCAGAAGTCGCAGTGGCTGCAAATCCGCCGTGACCGTCCCGACTATGTCCTGATGTGGGGCTGGGGCGTGATGAACCAGGTGGCGGTGCAGGAAGCTGCAAACATCCGCTTCCCGATGGAGAACTTCATCGGCATCTGGTGGTCCGGCTCTGAGAACGATGTGCTGCCCGCGGGTGAGGCCGCGAATGGCTACAAGGCGTTGACCTTCCACAACGTGGGCACCGATTTCCCGATCTTCGATGACATGCAGAAGTACGTTGTCGACGCAGGTAAGGCTGCGGGTGCTGGCGATCAGGTTGGTACAGTTCTCTACAACCGTGGTCTCTATGCTGCCGTTCTGGCCGCCGAAGCCATCAAGACAGCGCAAGAGCTTTCGGGCAATGCCGACATCACTCCGGCCGAAATGCGCGATGGCATGGAAGCTCTGGAGATGACAGAGGCGAAGATGGCCGAGCTGGGTCTGCCGAACTTTGGTCCAACCTTCGCGGTTTCGTGTGACAACCACGGCGGTGACGCACTTGTCGGTGTGACCCAGTGGGACGCGGCGAACAAGACATGGTCGCTGATCTCGGAATTCAAACCGACCGATGGTGAAGTGATCGGCGCGCTGATCGACGAAGACTCCGCAGCTTACGCTTCGGAAAACAACATCGACGCGCGCTGCAACTAAGCGCTTTTGAAACACCGGGGCGGCGGCAGACCGCCGCCCTGACACCAACACTCGCACGAGGACACGCGCAGATGCTGGATGCGGCTCAAACCACCGACGTACAGGCGGAAACCCTGCTTGAGGTCAACAATATCGAGGTGATCTACAACCACGTGATCCTCGTCCTGAAAGGCGTCAGCCTGACCGTGCCCAAAGGCGGTATTACCGCTCTGCTCGGCGGTAACGGGGCAGGTAAGACGACCACGCTCAAGGCTGTGTCGAACCTGCTGCATTCCGAACGGGGCGAGGTCACCAAGGGTTCGATCAAGTATCGCGGGTCGAATGTCCATGAAAGCGATCCGGCTGATCTGGTGGAAAAGGGCGTCATCCAGGTAATGGAAGGCCGCCACTGTTTCGAACACCTGACAGTCGAAGAAAACCTGCTGACTGGCGCTTATACCCGTAAGGATGGCAAAGCGGCGATCCAACAGGATCTTGAGCTGGTTTATACGTATTTCCCCCGCCTGAAAGAGCGTCGCCGGTCACAGGCTGGCTACACTTCGGGTGGTGAGCAACAGATGGTGGCGATGGGCCGGGCCCTGATGTCGCGGCCCGAGACGATCCTGCTGGACGAACCTTCGATGGGTCTTGCGCCGCAGTTGGTCGAAGAGATTTTTGGCATCGTGAAAGATCTGAACGAGAAAGAGGGCGTTTCTTTCCTCTTGGCTGAGCAGAACACCAACGTTGCTCTTCGGTTTGCCCATTACGGTTACATTTTGGAATCCGGACGTGTGGTGATGGACGGTCCCGCCGCCGAACTGCGCGAAAATCCGGACGTGAAAGAATTCTACCTCGGCATGTCCGATGAAGGGCGTAAGAGTTTCCGCGACGTGCGCTCGTACCGCCGCCGCAAGAGATGGCTGTAAGCGGATGGAGGATTTAAGCATGGTACAATTCTACGATACGCTCGAAACCCGTTCGGCCGATCAGCGCGCCGCTGATCAGGCGCAGGCGCTGCGTGTTCAGCTTGATCGGGCTAAATCCGCTCCGGGGTTCGCTGCGCATCTGGCAGATGCTGATCTCTCTTCAATCAAGACGCTTGAAGATCTGCCGAAACTCCCTGTCTTGCGTAAGTCTGATTTGGCTGCTGCACAGTCATCTCGACCTCCGTTCGGTGGTTTTACGGTCAAGCCAGCCCGGCATTTCCATCATGTGTTTCAATCACCGGGTCCGATTTATGAACCCGGCAGCACCGATCATGACTGGTGGCGCATGGGGCGGTTCCTTCACGCAGCAGGCGTAGGACCGGGCGATATCGTACAGAATTGCTTTGGTTACCATCTGACCCCGGCTGGAATGATCTTTGAAAGCGGAGCACGCGCCGTTGGTGCCGCCGTCCTGCCAGCTGGCACTGGCCAGACCGAACTGCAGGTTACCGCTGCACGAGACATTGGTTGCACGTCCTATGCAGGGACGCCGGATTACCTGAAAGTCATTCTGGATAAAGCCGATGAGATGGGGGTCGAACTCAACTTCACAACGGCAGTTGTGGGTGGGGGCGCGCTGTTCCCCTCTCTGCGTCAGGAATATGCGGATCGGGGCATTTCGTGCCTGCAATGCTATGCGACTGCCGATCTAGGCAATATCGCTTATGAAAGTCCCGCGATGGAAGGGATGATCATTGATGAGCACGTGATCATTGAAATCGTCACGCCCGGCACAGGGACACCGGTTGCTCCGGGTGAGGTTGGCGAAGTTGTGGTGACCACGTTTAATCCAGATTATCCGCTGATCCGGTTTGCGACGGGCGATCTATCGGCCGTCATGCCGGGTGAATCCCCCTGTGGACGTACCAATATGCGGATCAAGGGTTGGATGGGTCGGGCTGATCAGACCACCAAGATCAAGGGCATGTTCGTGCGCCCCGAACAGGTGGCCGCTTTGGTCGACAAGCATGATGAGATCGTCAAGGCTCGTGTCATAGCCGCCCGTCAAGGAGAGATGGATACTATGACCGTCCAGATCGAAAGCCCCCGTGACGATGACGTGACCTATGCAAAGTCGGTAATCGAGGTGCTGAAATTGAAAGGCGCGATTGAAGTTGTTGCACCGGGATCGCTGCCAAAGGATGGCTTGGTGATCGAGGATCAGCGGGTCTACGAATGATCCCACTATAGGTCTGCGGCAGTATGTGTCGCAGATTTGTAAGCTCGCCCACTGGTGTTTCTTAGCATTTTGGTCGATTAAAGGCGGACTCTGCGCCCTTTCAAGCCAAATACCGGAAACATGGCCGAAATCGAATACTCAGAACACGGAACACGTAATCGGGGTGTGTTTGGCACCCGGTTGGTGGCTGTGGTGGCCTGTCTGGTGGCGTCGGCCTGCCTGCTGCCGATGGTCGCTGTTGTTCTGGCAGCAGTAACTGGCGGCACGGACACTATTTCGCACCTGCTGGACACGGTGCTGCCCCGCTATGCTCTGACGACGGTGATTTTGGTAGTACTAGTGGCCATTGGGACATTTTCCATCGGTGTGGGTGCTGCTTGGCTGGTGACAATGACCCGTTTTCCCGGCGTGCGCTTCCTTGAGATTGCACTGGTCCTGCCGCTTGCCTTTCCGGCCTATGTGTTGGCCTATGCTTATACTTTCATTCTGGATCATCCCGGCATCGTTCAAGCCACCTTGCGCGATGTGACGGGCTGGGGGCCGCGCGACTATTGGTTCCCCGAGATCCGCTCGACCGAGGGTGCTGCGGTAATGCTGATCCTCGTCCTGTATCCGTATGTCTATTTGCTGGCGCGCGCTGCCTTCTTACAGCAAAGCGCCACAGCCTTTCTGGCCGCCCGTGCATTGGGCAAAAGTCCGTGGCTGGCCTTTTGGCATGTTTCTTTGCCAATGGCGCGCCCTGCCATCGCGGGTGGTGTTCTACTGGCCATTATGGAAACCATCGCCGATTTCGGCACGGTGGCCTATTTTGGCGTTCAGACCTTTGCCACTGGTATTTACACCAGCTGGTTCTCGATCGGAGACCGCGCCGCTGCTGCGCAACTTGCCCTTTGCCTGCTGTGTTTCGCGCTGGTTATGGCGATGGCCGAGCGTATTCAGCGCGGCAAGGCGAAATACTATCAGGCAGGCAAAAGCCATGCCTCTTTGCCTTCAGCACAACTGAAGGGCTGGCAGTCCGTGATGGCTTTTACGCTATGCGCCATACCGGTGTTTTTAGGGTTTTTGCTGCCAGTTTTCATCCTGGTCCAAATGGGCCTCGAGTCTGAGCAGAACCTCTTTTCACGACGCTATATTGGGTTCATCCAGAACTCTTTGACACTGGCGGGTACGGCTGCTGTCGTTACAGTCTTTGCCGCCATTTGTGTTGGGTTTTTTCAGCGCCTGCGCCCGGGTCGGGTTTCGGCGACAGCAGGGTATTTAGCCCGGCTGGGTTATGCCGTGCCGGGTGGGGTTATCGCCGTTGGCCTGATTGTGCCTTTTGCCAGCTTTGACAATGCGTTGGATGCATGGATGCAGCAGACTTTCGACATCTCGACAGGGCTTTTGGTCACTGGGTCCATCTGGTTGCTGGTCGCGGCATACATGGTGCGCTTTCTGGCAGCTGCGCTCAGCGCTTATGAAGGCGGTCAAAGCACAGTCCACGCCAATATGGACGCCGCAGCACGGTCGTTGGGTCAGACACCGCTTGGGACATTGCGTCGAGTGCACTTGCCGATCCTCACACCTTCTCTTTTGACGGCACTGTTGATCGTCTTTGTCGACGTGATGAAAGAACTGCCCGCCACCCTGATAATGCGTCCGTTCAACTTTGACACGTTGGCAGTTCAGGCCTACCGGCTTGCCTCGGATGAGCGGTTAGAGGGTGCTGCAGTGCCCTCGCTGGTCATCCTGGCCGTAGGGTTGCTGCCCGTGATCTTGATTTGTCGCCAGGTCGGACGACGCTGAGACGCGTCAGGCGAAAATACCACACCTTTTCGTGCTCGGGCTTGATTCAAACGCATTTTCCGGCAAGGCTGAAAGTATGAACATGCAGCCTCCCAGCCGGTTTTCTGCAAACTCGGCCCAGATGCCCGTCGCGTTTAACCGGCACGAGATGTCCCATATCCTGTCCGTTTATGGCCGGATGGTCGCCGCCGGAGAATGGCGCGATTATGGTATTTCAAACCTTCGGGATATGGCGGTGTTTTCCATCTTTAGACGCACGGCTGAGCATCCGATCTACCGGGTCGAAAAACACCCCCGCTTGCGGCAAAAGCAGGGGATGTATTCGGTTGTGGGTATGGACGGGCGCATCCTGAAACGCGGCCACGATCTGCGTACCGTCTTGCGCGTATTAGAGCGCAAGCTAATCCGATCGGTAGACTTGGATTAGAGCCTTTTATGCGATGTGATTGGCCCGTCGCCTTGTTCCAAAATGCGCGCTATTGCTTGGTCCATCGGCTCAAACGTAACATCCATATGATAGGCGTTGGCGTGTAACAGCATGTTTTCGCCGTAGACCCAGGCGACATGTCCTTTCCAAAATAGCAGATCTCCGTGTTTCGGTTCAGTCCCTTCCGCTAAGGTTTCGCCCAGCTCGCGTTCCTGACCACTGCTGTCGCCCGGGCACGGGATGCCGCAAGCCAAAAGCCCTGCCTGCACCAGGCCCGAGCAATCCAGTCCAAAACGGCTATTGCCGCCCCAGAGGTACGGTGTGCCCAGAAACATTTCGGCCACTGCGACCGGATCGGTTAATCGGGTGGCTTTGAGTTTAGCGTGTACCGTTGGAATGAAACCCAGCTCCGTTTCCAAGAACCTGCCCTGTTCTGACAGAACTTGCACCCTGCTGCCGAAGCTTAGCGAGATTTGATCAGGGCTTTTCATATCCGGTTCAGCGTATGCGTGGGTCGCTGGGGCTGTGATCCAGTGCGTATCCGGCACCGGGTCGTCTAGTTGGTCCGATGCGATCCATCCGGTGTACCCGTCCTTTTCCGCGGCAACCTTGCTCCAGCCATTCTGCGTTTCCGTTACCAAAACCGTATCGCCGAACAAAAGTTGCCGGTCTCGCGGCCCATCAGGGCGGCGCAACAGGTTGACCACGGGGATTATGACGCGCTGTTTGGTCATAGGTCTAAAATCTCAGGTAGGGCGGACAGCAGGGCGCGTGGACCTTGACCAAGCCCACCTTTACTACGCCCCGGCGCCTTGCCGGGCTGCCAGGAATAGATGTCAAAGTGCATGTAGCGACGTTCGCCAACAAATCGGCGCAGAAACAAAGCTGCAGTAATCGATCCCGCAAACCCACCTGATGGTGCGTTGTCCAAGTCAGCGATCCCCGGTTCGATCATTGCTTCGTAAGGTTCGTGGAAAGGCATCCTCCAGACGGGATCAGCAGCCCGCTTACCTGCCGCTGCCAGCGCGTCGGCTGCTTTGTCATCATCGGTGTAAAACGGCGCAAGATCGGGGCCAACGGCCACACGCGCTGCGCCGGTTAGTGTCGCCATTGAGATCACAAGATCAGGTTCACCCTCATCTGCCAGCGTCAGAGCATCGGCCAGGACTAACCGCCCTTCTGCATCGGTATTGTTGATCTCAACTGTCAGACCCTTGCGAGAGGTCAGGATGTCGCCGGGCCGAAACGCGTTGCCGGCGACCGAGTTTTCGACCGCAGGTATCAGTACCCGCAGCTGAACAGGCAGCTTCAGGGCCATTATCATCTGGGCCAAACCCAGCACATTGGCGGCCCCGCCCATGTCCTTTTTCATCAAGGACATCGAGTTGCCCGGCTTTAGGTTTAAACCGCCGGTGTCAAAGCACACGCCCTTGCCCACAAGGGTCAGCTTGGGGCCTGAACTGCCCCAGTTCATCTCAATCAGGCGCGGCTGTTGCGCGGCGGCGCGTCCCACGGCATGGATCAAGGGAAAGTTCTGATCCAAAAGTTCTTCGCCTTGGATCACACTGCAGGATGCACCGAATTCCTTTGCCAGCGCTTCAGCTGCCTTTTGCAACTGGTTCGGACCCATATCTGAGGCCGGGGTATTAACCAAATCACGAGTTAGGCGTTCTGCATTGGCCAAAACTTCCATACGGGCAGCGTCGATTCCTTCTGGCGCAACCAGACGCGCTTTGGCACCGGATTGAGACGCATAGCGGTCAAATCCATAGCCGGTCAGAAGCCATCCAAGGCATTCAGTTTCGAGGGAGTCTGCCGGAAGCCCAGTTGCGATATGATACACACCCTCTGGCAGGGCTTGGGCCGCGCTGGCCAGCGGGAACCTTTTGCGCGCCCGAACTGCATCGCTGCCATAACCAGCCAACGCATTGTTTGGTGTGCCCTCAGCCCCTGGAATTAGCAGAACCTGCCCCAAAGCCCCTGTAAATCCATTGGCCTGAACCCAAGAGGCAACCTGATCGGACTGGCTGCTCAGCCAGTCATCCAGATCAGATTGCGCAATTACATGCAGTGGCACAGAAGAGTCGGACGGGGACGCGAAAGACAGGGTCATGGACATCTCAGAAGTTTCGATTTGCGCCCAGCCTATCTGCCCACGGCCTGTCTGCAAGCCCCGTCAGACCGAAAGGTCCTGTTGGTCCCAGATCACTGTCAGAGATTTTTCGCCGACCCGGATCAGCCGGGACAGTGTTGCCCCGGTGGCCACAGCATCGCCAGTATCCACGGATTGCGCCACATCGCCCGCTACACGGGCCAGTGCCACCATCCCGATCTGCTCGGATATCGCTACTAATGAGCGGGCGCATTTGCGTAGGCCTGGCCAGTCGCGCTGCCGCCAGAACCGTTCACAGTTCGAAAGGCGCACGGCAAGTTCCTCGACTGTTCGGCACAGCACGTCCAAAGCGTTCTTGTCGCCCAGTTGTCGGTAAAGTGCATTCAGGCGATCCGGGTCCAGCCGAACGGTTTCCTTATGTTCAAGTGTGAGTATCTTATCCACCACATTCACCCCAATTTAGTTCGCCCCCACGGCGTAAATCGACTTTGACGGTGAATTCCTTTGCAAAACCTTGCATCGGATCAGGATAATTGCTCGAATTTTCCGCGAATTCAGAGTAGAGCAATCCCCAGCGAACAATTAGGGACACGTAATGGAACACGCCAAACTTCTGCCTGGCTATCTGGTAAAGCGGTATCACGGCTGGAAGGCCACCACGTATTCGGAAAATCAGGTCTGGTACCGCCGCCTTGCAACCGAAGGGCAGCGTCCGCGCGCGATGGTAATTTCCTGCTGTGACAGCCGGGTGCATGTGACTTCTATGTTTGGTGCGGATCAGGGTGATTTCTTTATCCACCGCAATATCGCGAACCTCGTTCCACCTTACGCGCCGGATGGCGATCACCACGGCACCAGTGCTGCAATCGAATATGCGGTTACTGCGCTGAAGGTTGCACACCTGATCGTACTGGGGCATTCGCAATGCGGCGGCGTTCAGGGCTGTATCGACATGTGCAAAGGCCAGGCTCCACAGTTGGAAGCGAAAGACAGCTTTGTCGGCCGCTGGATGGATATCCTTAAGCCGAAATTTGAACTGGTTGCCGACGTCGAGGACAGCGTGGATCAAGCGCGACAGTTCGAGCGGCAGGCCGTTGTTGCCTCGCTCGAAAACCTGATGACTTTCCCCTTCATCTCATCGGCTGTTCAGGATGGTTCGCTCAGCCTGCACGGTTTGTGGACGGACATCGGCGAGGGCGGCCTTCAATGCTATGACCCCGAAGAAAAGAAGTTCGTAGTCGTTTAACCTGCATCGAACAGGTGGCGCGGACCGTATCCGCGCCTCCGACTTTGTGCTCATGATGCACAAGTGATCAGTTCAGAGCCAAATTCATGCGTCTGTTCCGCAAGGTTCCTGATCGCCCTTGGGAAAACAAGGCAGCACTACCGACAATATTTGCTGGATGATCAATACCAGGTTTTGCTTGCGACTGGTTCGTTCAAGCAAAAGGGCCGCTCTGATTAGCGGCCCCCTGGATCACGTTTTAAAGGCGCATCAGCCTTTTTTCAGAACTTCGCGACCTAGCAGTTCTGCGATCTGTACCGCGTTCAGGGCGGCGCCCTTACGCAGGTTGTCGCTGACGCACCACAGGTTGATGCCGTTCTCAACGGTCGAATCCTGACGGATACGGCTGATAAACGTTGCGAAATCACCGGCACATTCGATCGGAGACACGTAGCCACCTGGCTCGCGCTTGTCGATTACCATGATGCCCGGCGCTTCACGCAGGATGTCGCGCGCTTCGTCTTCGTCCAAGAATTCCTCGAATTCGATGTTCACAGCCTCAGAGTGGCCAACGAAAACCGGCACGCGGACGCAGGTTGCAGTGACCTTGATCGACGGATCGACGATCTTCTTGGTCTCGACAACCATTTTCCACTCTTCCTTGGTCGAGCCGTCTTCCATGAAGACGTCGATCTGCGGAATGACGTTGAAAGCGATTTGTTTCTGGAACTTCTTCGGTTCAACGTCGGTGGTGGGGTTGTAGATGGCTTTGGTCTGATCCCAAAGCTCGTCCATGCCCTCTTTACCGGCACCCGAAACCGACTGATAAGTCGATACAACAACGCGCTTGATCTTGGCGCGATCGTGCAGCGGTTTCAGCGCGACAACCATCTGCGCGGTCGAGCAGTTGGGGTTGGCGATGATGTTCTTATTCTTATAGTCGTGGATCGCCTCGGGGTTACATTCCGGCACGATCAACGGGATCTCCGGATCATAGCGATAGAGCGAAGAGTTATCGATCACCACACAGCCAGCTGCAGCCGCCTTGGGGGCGTACACCTTGGTCGCCTCGGAACCCACGGCAAACAGGGCCATGTCCCAGCCGGTGAAATCGAATGTGTCCAGATCCTTGGTAGTGAGTGTCGTGTCGCCAAAGCTTACCTCGGTGCCCAGCGAACGACGGCTTGCCAGGGCGGCAAGTTCATCGACGGGGAACTGGCGTTCAGCCAGAATGTTCAGCATTTCGCGGCCCACGTTACCCGTGGCGCCGACGACTACGACGCGATAGCCCATTTCATGTCTCCAAAGTTAAGGACGCGCGTTCATAGCCGCGTTGCAGCGAAGAAAAAAGGGTTTTCAGGTTATATTTCCAGCAATGACGCCGATTTTACGCCGTAAACAACTTCAAGTGTCGTTCAGAAGACGTTCGTAGAGGGCGACGAGGGTCTTGGCTTCGCCATTGATGTCGAAATTCTGCTCGACATGGGAACGAGCGGCAGCTCCGGATCGCGCGAGGGAATCGCGGTTAGACAGCATTTCCGCGGCTGCGTCCGCTAGCGCGGGTATGTCACCGGGTTCAACCACCCGCCCCAAAGAAGGATCCGTGACGATCTCGGAAAATGCACCTACATCGGTGGCCACGACTGGAACGCCACAGGCCATCGCCTCAAGTGGAGTAAGGCCGAACCCTTCCCACCGTTGCGGCGCAACGAACAAGTCCAGCACCTGATACCACTCAGCGATCTGATCTACGGTGACTTCGGGTTTGAAAAGGATACGATCGGAAAGACCCGCTTTGGCGACCTTGTCCTTCAACTCAGCCAGAAAACCGGTGTGTTTTTCGGTCGCGCGGCCCATAACGACGCCGTGGACATCGTCGAAGCGACCACAGAGGTCAATCATCGCATCAACAAACGCATCCGTGCCTTTCTGATGACGAATGCGGCCGTAGCAACCCAACAGCAGACCATCTGGCAGGCTCAGCAGTGCCCTGACAGCGGCTTTGTCTTTGGGTGGTGTGAAATCCTGGAGGTTGATGCCGTGCATGATAACTTGCGCGTCACGCTCCATGTACCCGGCGGTCTTACGAGAGGTTGCGACTACCGCGTCCATTTTCTGGATCAGCCACTTTGTATAGCCCGTGTGGGTGCGTTGCGAAGCGCTGGTAAAAAGCAGCTTCAGTCGCAGCCGCAGGATATTGCGCAGGAACAGGCCCAGTAACATTTCGGTGTTGCGGCGGGCATGCCAGACCCGCAGGGTTTTGCGCGATAAAAAGGGCAGGCGGCCCAGCGGAATATGTGGAATATCCTTTGGCAGGCCCGGCCCGGTGGCAGCAATGTCGATCCATTGCACCTGTAACGGAACAAGTCGGGCGATCGTCGCGGTCACGCCCGAAAGCCGGCGTTTTAGATTGGGGGCAATGACGCGCGGGTCGGACATGGGCTCTCCTGACGGTTCCAGCGTCAGTCGACGCTGTCGCGGCTGAATAGATAGATCACACAACCAATGGCAAGTGTGACCGCGAAAAAGCCGAATATCGCTGTGTAGGGCGCGGTCGGGCTGATGTCCACTGTAGCGGCATGGATGCGGCCAGTGACAAACTGCGCCAACCCCACACCGCCAATTCCAAATAGGTTCAGCAGTGTCATGCCGCGTCCTACAAGGTGGGGCGCCACAAAGGCGCGGCCATGTGCCATGATGACCGGAAAGCTGGCCCCCATGAAGCCGATCACTGCCATCAGCATCACCGACAACCAAACCGCGTTGTCGACCCACAGACACAGCAGGACCAGTGCCGCCGTGCCCAGCGCATTACCGCCGAAAATCACCCATTTTCGCGTTCCTAGAAGCCGATCCAACGGTCCGTAGGCAAAGGTTCCTGCAATCATCGCCGCGCCCATTATCAACGTCGCGGTTCCGATCTGGGTGGTGCTCAACGCAAAGATATCGCTGAGATAAGGCCCAGCCCACAAACCGCGCGTCGCGGCCGAGGGCGCATAAGCCACCAGCATAAGCGGCAATATTGCCCACAATGCGGGCTCCTTCAGCAGATCAAGCACTGATCCACGGTGTTCGGTCTCTACCCGTTTGGGATCGTGTACCGTAATCCAGATGCCCAGCGCGATCGCGCCCGAGAACAGGGCCAGCACCCACATGGTCGCGCGCCAGCCCATAAGCTCAACCGCAAGGGCTGTGGGGTAAGAGGCCACGAGATTGCCAACAGATCCTACGCCCAGCATCACTGCGGCCAGGGTCGCAAAGCGGGCAGGCGGGTATTCGCGCGCAAAGATGTAGTACGAGGCCATGAGGACTGGAGAACATCCGACACCGATCAAGCCCATGGCGATGGCGATATGAAATGGAGTGCTAGCCACGGCAAACAACGCAGCCCCGCCGGCCCCTCCTACCAGCAGCAAAACCGCAGCTGTCAGGCGCGGTCCAATCTGATCCAGCGCCCAGCCGACCGGTAACTGCATTGCGGCAAAGACAAGAAACCAAAGCCCCGAGGCAAAGGCCAGATCCTCTGGTGTGGCACCGATATCGCGCCCCAGATCGACGCTAAGTACCGCCAAAAAGGCGCGAAAAAATTGGCTGAGCACATAGCCCAGACACAAGACCACCAGACCTGCCTTCATGAAACGCCCCTTCTCCCCCAAGCTGCGCGGAAATGCTTGGCACGTCACGGTGCGCCACACAAGCGTATGTGTTATGATGTTTTCACCGGACAGAGTTCACAATCGGGCTACTATATAAATAGAACGACCAACCCGAGGTACCAATGAAAGACGCCCAGGCCGCGTTTTATGACAGTCTTCCGCTGCAACGGGACTTTACTCGTTTATCCAATCCAGCACGTTTTTCTGCCGTGCCGGATGATTGGGCGCTGGGCGTGGCTGACATTGTGGATTCAACCGGCGAGATTGCCAGAGGACGGTACAAAACTGTCAACATGGTCGGGGCGGCAGTCATCTCGGCCATGATCAACGGGTTGCGCGGAAAAGAATTTCCCTATGTTTTCGGAGGGGACGGCGCAGGGTTCGCTGTGCCTGCAGGCGCCGTTGATACAGCCCGAACCGTGCTTGCAGATCTACGACGTTGGGCAGAAGAGGAGTTCTCGATCGAATTGCGCGGGGCCTTGGTTCCCGTGTCCGAAATCCGTCTGGCGGGCAGGGATCTGAGGGTGGCGCGTTACGCACCCTCGGATGGTGTGGATTACGCCATGTTTTCGGGTGGCGGGCTGGTCTGGGCCGAAACACAAATGAAATCTGGCGCGTTCGAGGTTCCACCGGCAGATTCGGGTGCGTTGCCTGATTTGACTGGCTTGTCCTGCAGATGGTCCAACACCAAAGCGCGCCACGGCCAGATTGTATCGTTGGTTGTGCAACCAACTGCGAAAGCGACCGAGAGCGACTTTGCCGACTTGGCTCAGTCGGTTTTGTCGGCGTCGGAAGGTCTGGAGCGTGCCGGGCACCCGGTGCCGGAAAACGGCCCACCGATCAGTTGGCCGCCACCGGATGTTGAGCTTGACGCCCGAGTGTCGCGAGCCGGGCGCAATTTGCTTGCACAGAGGTTGAAGCTTTTGGGGCAGAACCTGTTGATCGCCATTTTGTTCAAATCTGGCAAGCGATTGGGCGAATTCGATCCCGAGCACTACAAACAGATGGTCAGTCGGAACGCTGACTTTCGTAAGTTTGATGATGGCCTCAAAATGACGCTGGATTGCGATCCATCAACGCTGGCGCAAATACGGACGATGCTTGAGCAAGCGCGCGGGCAGGGTAAGATCCGCTATGGCCTGCACGCCCAGGACGAAGCAATGATGACCTGCTTTGTCCCATCGGCCACGCGAGACGACCATGTGCATTTCGTCGATGGGGCCTCTGGCGGTTACGCACAGGCGGCCGCCGCGATGCAGGGCTGACGGATTATTTCGCCTTCCATTGTGCTGCTAACGCCCGAGAGGCCTGCGCCAGCAGCATCACATCAATTCCAACGGCCAGAAACTGAGCGCCCATATCAAAATAGATCTGTGTTGCCTCGTCATTCGTGCCAAGAATGCCGGGTGCTTTACCGGCGGATTTTATGCGCTCCATTGCATCCGAGATAGCGGCCCGTACTTCGGGCGCAGCACTATTACCTTGGTAACCCATGTCAGTAGACAAGTCGGCCGGCCCGATAAACACCCCATCGACCCCGTCGACCTGCAGAATTTCATCCAGAGCAGCCATTCCCGCCCTGTTTTCCACCTGAACTAGAAGGCAAATCTGATCATCAGCCGTTTGAATGTAATCTGCTACTGATCCAAAGCCGGTCGCACGTGCGGCGCCAGCACCGACCCCGCGCACGCCTTCTGGTGGATAGCGGCAGGCCCGCACCAGTTCGCGTGCTTGTTGGGCGCTGTTTACCATCGGCACCAGAATGGTCTGTGCACCCACGTCCAGCACCATTTTGATTAACGCCGTATCCCCCACAGGCACCCGCACAATTGGGTGAGACGGGCTGCCGGCAAGCGCCATCAACTGATCGCGGATCGAGCGGATATCGTTCGGCGCGTGTTCTCCATCGATCACAAGCCAATCGAATCCGGCAGTGCCCATGATCTCAGCCGGGGTTGCTTCGGCGAAACTCATCCAGCATCCAATCAGGCGATTGCCGTCCTTCAAAGCTTGTTTAAAGTCGTTTGTCGGTGCGGGCATAGCTTGACCTTTAAGTTAAAGAGCGCGCGATTTCGGTGATCACATCATAGGCCATTTTGATGTCGTCTTCGGTGGTTTCGAACTGACCGGCCTGAAAGCGAATGACAAGATCACCATCTACTCGAGTCTGGGTCAGGTAGATGCGGCCGTCATCGTTGATTGCGTTCACCAGTTGCAGGTTCAGGTCATCCAGATCGGTGTGGCCTGCCGGGACATAGCGAAAGGTCCACAAAGACCACATGGGTTGGGTGACGATCTCAAAGTCCGGCTCGCTTTTCAGGCGGTCATGCAGATCAACGGACCAGTTCACGTGATTTCGCAACCGTGACCGCAGACCCTCAAGCCCATAAGCGCGTATCACGAACCACAGCTTGAGTGCCCGGAATCGGCGGCCCAAAGGTACAGACCACTCAGAGTAATTGATGATCCCGTCCTTGCCGTGCGTCTTGAGGTACTCTGGGCTGATCGCCAGCGTTTGCACAAGGTCTTCGGGGTTTTTCAGGAAATGCGCACAGCAGTCGAATTGTATGCCTAGCCATTTATGCGGGTTGAAAACAACACTGTCGGCTTGTTCGATTCCGGACCAGTAGTGACGATACTCGGGACAGATCATGGCTGATCCGGCCCAGGCTGCATCAACATGCGAATAGAGTTCGTATTTCTGTGCGATCTTCAAGCATTCATCGACCGGATCAGCTGCACCAGTTCCGGTTCCCCCCACACAAAGAATGACCCCCGCGGGTTGTAACCCAGCTTCCAAATCGGCCTGAATTGCAGCCTCTAATGCGGCGGGGTCCATGCCACGCCAATCGCCCTTGATCGGGATGCGCACCAAATTGTCCTGGCCGATCCCGGCGATCCAAATGGCGCGATCCACAGAGGTGTGAACTTCGGCGGAACAGTAGACACGCAGGGGCTTGCGCTCAAAAAGGCCTTGGCTGTTGCCCTGCCAATTCAACGCCTTTTCGCGCATCGTCAATACTGCGGCCAGCGTCGCAGTAGATGCGGAATCCTGAATAACGCCCGCGAACCCTTCGGGTAAATCAAGAGCCTGGCGCAGCCAGTCCATCATCCGCGTTTCCATTTCGGTCGCGGCGGGTGAGGTTTGCCACAACATGCATTGTGGCGCGATGGCGCTGACGAGGAATTCGGCCAATACCGACGGGGCCGACGCATTGGCGTTGAAATAGGCAAAGAACCGGGGATGTTGCCAATGTGTTATCCCGGGCATAACCACTTGCTCGAAGTCGTTAAAGATATCTTCCATCGACTGTGGGTATTCCGGAGGTTGAGCGGGCAAAGCGTTCAGAATGTCGCCGGGCTCAGTCTGGGGGCGCACGGGTTTGTCCCCGACTGTCAGGTGATAGTCCTGCGTCCATTCTGCGACTTTCTTTCCCCAGTCTGAAAACTCATCCCACTTCATCGCATGCCCCTGATTTTTTCAGATACCGACGCTCTCAACGCCAAATTTCACGTTTGCCAGTGATGGCCATTCCGACAGGGACGTCAACGCACTTTCACTGCGGTTCATAGAAATGGTTAGGGTTTTTGACGCTATAGTAGTTCCACATAGACTCTAAACAGTGCGAAAACGGGAACTTGTGCGGTGATACTGTATGACCAGTTGCAGTAGAGTTCGAATTCGGCCAAAATTTATTATGACCAGTGAACTTCCTATCACGTCACGGTCGCTGCCTATTGCTTTGCTGCGGGCACGCGAAAGGGTCATGGGACCTATTCGCAAAATGCTTGTTGATGCGGGTGTGACGGAACAACAGTGGCGCGTGTTACGCGTTCTGAAAGAAGAAGGCCCGCAAGAACCGACTCATATCGCTGAACGGGCCTGTCTTTTGTTGCCGAGTCTCACGAGAATTCTGCAAAAGCTCGAAGCCAAGGGTTTGATCCTGAGAAAGGTGCATCCCGACGACAAACGCCGTCAGATTGTAGACATAACGGCGAAAGGGGATCAGATCATACAAGACAACATCCAAGTGACGATCCGCTTGGCTGAAGAACTGCGCACCAAGCTGGGTCCGAAACGGCACGAAGCCCTTCTGGACCTTTTGAATGAACTGCATGATCTGGAAACTTGATACCAAACCCCGCCGGAGTGGTTAGTCATCCTCCGGCGGGGAGGCCAGACTTGCACTGGACTTTTGGCCTGGCCCGAGGCCGGTTGCGCCGGATTTGGGTCGACGGTCCGACCTGCTCTCCAGAGAACAAGCTTGCCTGAAATAAGGCTGGCTGTCGGGCGCAAAGACATTAGGGGGCAGCATCTTTGGCCGTAGTTCTCTGAAACAAACGCACCTTGTCACCGGATATGCACGCCGGTCACCCAAGGTGTCTTCTCGTTAAGGCGAACGCTTAGATGTCCGCCGAACAGTGAGTGGCGTCACGAACGATCGCCCTCTGAAACTGGTGGAGGGGCTCGTCCTGCCTACACACAATACTAGAGCGCCAGCAGCGTTTTCAAGGTGCAACCATTTAAATGTGAACGACCCTAGGTTGCGATATACGGGGGAATTCGTGGCTGCGGAGCAGCTTGTCCTCAACCCTATCTATACTAAGATGCCGCCAGCCAAGTAAAAAAGGGGCGGTGATGTCAGGTAGTTTATTCTCTCTCCCAGATCCTGTTTCAATACCGGTTCAGGGGCGAAGCGCCTCATATCCGGTGGGTCGTATATTCTGCGTCGGTCGCAACTATGCGGCACATGCGGCTGAGATGGGCCATGAAGTTGACCGCGAAGCCCCATTTTACTTCACCAAATCTGCGCCGAACGCGGTTTTGTCTGGTGCCAGAGTTCCTTACCCGCCGGGAACAGAGAATTTCCACTATGAGATGGAGTTGGCAGTGGCGATCGGTAAGCCGGTGTTCCGAGCCACGAGCGAGCAGGCCTGGGATGCGGTTTTCGCCTATGGTTGTGCTTTGGACATGACGCGCAGAGATCTGCAAATTCGCGAACGCAATAAGCAGCGGCCCTGGGACTTGGGTAAAGACCTTGAGGCAGGCGCAGTGTTTGCGTCGATGACAAAGGCCTCGGATTGGGAACCCAAAGATGAAACTCGTATTTTTCTAAGTGTGAACGGAACGACCCGTCAGGATGCTACGCTGCACGAGTTAATCTGGAAGATTGATGAGATCATCAGCCATCTGTCCGGATACTATCACCTGCGACCCGGAGATATTATTCTCACTGGCACACCAGCCGGAGTGGGGCCAGTTCACGCCGGTGATGTTGTCAAAGGTGGTATTGATGGCCTGGAGCCTATCAGCCTAACGCTTTCGAACCCAGAATAGACCCTATTTAGGGTCTTTCAGCCAATCTGACGCGAATTCTACGTCATCCAACCCGGCAAACCTTCGCACCCGGTCCAGTTCAGATTGCAGGCGTCGTGTCCGCGCCTCTGACCAGCGAATGGAACGTTCAGGCCAAAGCGCGCTGACATGCAGGATGCCCCTGTCGCGTTGCGCCTTCATATCGATCCGGCCGACCATCCGGTCACCTTCTAACAACGGGAAGACGTAGTAACCGTATGTCCGCTTGGCAGCAGGTACGAAGACCTCAATCCTGTAATGGAATCCAAACAGGCGTTCGGCGCGGTTGCGGTCGCGGAGCATTGGATCAAACGGGCTGAGAACACGTATCCGCCCAGTAGGGGACGGTACTTCATGGTTCGCTAGATCTGGCCGTGCGAACAACTTGCGCACACGCCCATCTGCGCAGGTGATCTCAATTTCTTCTGATTTCCCCTGCTTTAGGCACTGTTCACACCAATTCTTAGCCTCGCTCACGCTGACAGTATCCCAGAACGCCGCGAGCTCACCCGGTGTAGCAAATCCCAGTCGGTCCAGCGCTGCATTGCACAGCCAATCGACGGTTTGCTCTGGGTCACAGGCCATGTTTCCGGGGCACAGGTGCGTTTCAATCACCCGCTCGGTCAGGTCGTACCGCTTTTGAAAGCCATTCCGCCCAACAACCGTCAATGCCCCGGATCGCCACAAAAACTCCAATGCAGTCTTTGAAGGGTGCCAGTCCCACCACCCGCCCGAACCCTTCTTCTCATCCTTTCCAACGTCTGAGGAGGAGACGGGTCCGTGATCCTGTATGTGCTTAAGAACAATAGAAAACTGCTGTTCGAACCCATCTCGACGCCAGTTCTTCCAGCGTGATTTTAGCAGGTCGGCGTCGCGTTGAAACCGCAGGTGCCAATGGGGGTAGAATTCCATTGGTATGACGGCTGCGTCATGCGTCCAATGTTCGAACAGGGCTTTGTCGCGCTCGTAAAGCCGCTTGAGGTTTTCCGCGCGGTAGGAGGGCCTGCGCGAATACAAAATCATGTCATGGGCGCGGGCGACCGTGTTGATACTGTCGAGCTGAACAAAGCCTAGACGTTGTATTAGGCCCAGCAGATCCGCCCCTTTTGCGCCGCCCGCCGGCGTTTCCGCCAATGCGTGGCGATCCATGAACAGCGCGCGCGCTGTTTTGTTGTCCAGCCGTTGCAACGACACCAGATCAGCGCCGTTTTAAAGTGTCGCCAAAGCTGATCTTGGGGGTCAGGGTCACGCGGGTTTCGACTTCTGCATTCGGGTCGGCCAATTGTGCGGCGATGATTTCAGCCGCCTTGCGTCCGATTTCCAACCGACAGGCATCCATTGTGGCCAGCTTGCGTGGCAGGCCCTGCAGCAATTCAACGTTGTTGAACCCGGCGAGGCCGATTTGGCCGGGCACATCGATTCCCTGTTCTAACAGGTACAGCAGACCGCCAGCGCCGATCATATCATTGGAATAATAGAGGAAATCCAGTTCAGGCGAACGCTCTAGCATGGCCTGGGTCATCTCACGACCTTTAGCAAGGGCAGAGCCACCAGAGTAGAATTCGCGATCTTCGATTTCGATCCCGTTCTTTCCAAGAACCTCGGTAAACCCTTCAAAGCGTTTCCGAGCACGGTGATCCAGCGGCATTTTGGTGCCCATAAAGCCGATATGTTCATACCCCGCTTTGAGGATTGCCTCAGCCATCTCGCGCCCTGCGCGCCGATGCGAGATGCCGACCATCGCGTCCACGGGCTTGCCGTCGGTGTCCATAATTTCGACCACAGGTATCCCGGCTGAATCCAGCATCGCACGGGCTGCTTCAGTGTGCTCCAACCCCGCGATTATCACCCCCGAAGGCCGCCACGAGAGCATCTCGTACAGCACCTTCTCTTCTTTCTCAGGCAGGTAATCTGTTACGCCGACCACCGGCTGCAGTTCGGTGTCTTCCAGCACCTGATTGATCCCGGTCAGCACCTCGGGAAACACCATGTTCGATAGCGAAGGGATGATGACCGCAACCAGATTTACCCGGCTCGAAGCCAGAGCTCCCGCAATCTTGTTTGGCACGTATCCCAGTTCTTTCGCCGCGGCCAGAACGCGGGTGCGGGTGGCGTCTGATACGTCGCCCCGGTTTCTCAGAACTCGGCTGACCGTCATCTCGGATACACCGGACGCTTCCGATACATCACGAAGGGTAAGCGGGCGTTTTGTTTCTGTGGTCACGGAGGGCACCTGCACTGTTGTTTTGCCCGATGGTAGCGTGAACAGGATGCGATTTACAACTGTTGTGCAAAACTCATGACATCCAGAAAAAACCGCGCTACAGAGGGCCTTGCGCGGCCCCGTGGCTCAACTGGATAGAGCAGCCCCCTCCTAAGGGGCAGGTTGCAGGTTCGAATCCTGCCGGGGTCGCCAGATTTATTGAATCGCTGGCTCTGGGAACCGGGCACGGGTGCGATTGGCGAATGCGACCAGAGACAGCATTACCGGTACTTCGACCAATACCCCAACGACCGTTGCAAGGGCGGCGCCGGAATTCAATCCGAACAGGCTTATGGCTACGGCGACCGCCAATTCAAAGAAGTTTGACGTGCCGATCATGGCGCAGGGTGCTGCAATTCGGTGGGGAACTTTCAGCGCATACGCGGCACCGTAAGCCAGCGCGAATATTCCATAGCTTTGGATTAGGATGGGTACAGCGATCAGCACGATAACCAAGGGTTTGGCCAAAATAGTCTGACCCTGCAGCCCGAACAGGATAACCACCGTCGCGATCAGGCCCATGATCGACCACGGTTTAACCCGTGCGGAAAAGGCGTCAATCGCGTCTTGTGATCCTAGCTTATGACGCGTGATCAGGCCGGCAATCAACGGCAGCACCACGTAAAGCACAGTCGCAAGCACCAATGTTTGCCATGGGACCTGGATGTCGGTAACGCCCAGCAAAAAAGCCACGATCGGCGCAAAGGCAACCACCATAATCAGGTCGTTCACCGACACTTGCACAAGGGTGTAAGTTGCATCTCCTTTGGTGAGTTGGGACCAGACGAACACCATGGCTGTACATGGTGCTGCACCCAGCAGGATCAGGCCGGCAGTGTATTGTGCGGCGTCCTCGGGTTGGATCCATGGGGCAAAGACGTAGTCAAAGAACAACACTGCCAGAAATGCCATGGTAAATGGCTTGATAAGCCAGTTCACAACCAAGGTAACGATCAGTCCGCGCGGTTGGCGGGCGACACCTGCGACAGCACCGAAATCTACCCCGACCATCATTGGGTAGACCATTGCCCAAATCAGAAGAGCGACCACGAGATTTACGCTCGCGACCTCGGCAGAGGCGACAAGGCCTACGAGGCCGGGCGCGGCGAGACCGATTAGAATGCCCCCGACCATAGCCAGCGCGACCCAAACCGACAGGTAGCGTTCGAAGATGCTCATGTGTATGCCTCTTTGGTCTGATCGGTTAGTTTGCCAGATGTCAGGGCGGCAAAAGCGACCATGATTGCCGCCGTGCCCAGAACCAGGGGCAGCCCACCGATTTGATAGGTCAGGCCTGACAGCAGGGTACCCACAAGTCGCCCTGTCGCGTTGGCCATATAGTAAAAGCCCACATCCATGGTGACCCGTTCTGATTTGGTAAACGCCAGGATCAGGTAGGAATGCAGTGAAGAGTTAATGGCAAAGATAGCCCCAAAAATCAGTAACCCGACCACTAGGGTGATAGTCAGCCATGTTTCGGGTCCAGAGGACATCAGGACCGCAACAGTCAACGCCGCTGGCACACAGAACAGGGCTGCCGCCCAATTGCGGGCGGCGTGGATCAGGTCGCTTTCGGTGCGATCCGCCGCGCGCAGGATCTTTGGCGCGCTGGCCTGAACAGCCCCGTAAAGGATGACCCAGACGGCCATGAAAGTGCCGATCATGAAGAACGCCGCGCGGTTGCCCTCTTCGGTGCCATCTGACAGCACCGCGTAGAAATAGATCGGGATGCCGACTACGAACCAAACGTCCCGCGCGCCAAACAGAAATACCCGCGCCGCTGACAGCCAGTTTACATTGGAGGACTTTGAAAAAACCTCGGAGAACTTTGCGCCCTTGCGCCCCTTCGGCAGACCCGGTGGCATAAAGAGGATGACGGCGACCAGAATGATAGCCAGCACAATCGCCATGGCCAGCGTGGCCCACATAAAGCCGAGCGTGGCCAGCAAAGCGGCCCCTAGTAAGAAGCCCAAGCCCTTCACGGCGTTTTTCGAGCCGGTCAGAACAGCAACCCATCGGAACAACCCGCCGCCCTCGGTCGGTGCCAGCAGTTTCACGGCGGATTTCGAGGACATCTTGGCCAGATCTTTGGCGATGCCACTGGCCCCCTGAACGATCATCACAAAGGTAACTTTGGCCGGAATCGCCCAATTAGGGTCTAACTGGGTCAAAACAAGCAATGCCCCTACCTGCAACGCCAACCCTGCATACAGTGTCGAGGCCAGCCCGAACCGCGCCGCGATCCAGCCGGCGGCAAGGTTCGTCCCCATCCCGGCGATTTCATAGAGTACAAACAGGTAAGCCAACTGTACCGGCGAGAACCCCATCGTATGAAAGTGCAGCAGCACCAGCATACGCAGGGCCCCGTCGGTCAGCATAAAGGCCCAATAGGCCGCCGTGACCGCAATATAGGCCGACAGTCCTTCGGGCCTGGATGTCACAGCGAGGCCCCAACCATTAGCGCGACGTCGACCAAACGGTGGGCATAGCCCATCTCGTTGTCGTACCACGCATAGATCTTTACCTGCGTCCCGTTCACAACCATGGTCGAGGGAGCATCAACGATCGAAGAGCGTTCATCATTGGTGTAATCGGTCGAGACCAGCGGCCGGGTTTCATAACCCAGAATACCCTTCAGTTCGCCCTCTGCGGCAGCCTTGAAGAGGGCGTTGACCTCTTCCGCGGTTGTTTCCCGCTCAACCTCGAAAACGCAGTCTGTCAGCGACGCGTTCAACAGTGGCACTCGCACGGCATGGCCGTTCAATCGCCCTTTGAGCTCGGGATAGATCAATGTGATTGCGGTGGCCGATCCGGTGGTGGTTGGGATCAGCGAATTCAAAGCAGAGCGCGCGCGCCGCAAGTCCTTTGCTGGGCGGTCCACGATGGTTTGCGTGTTGGTCACGTCATGGATCGTCGTCATCGATCCATGGCGAATGCCGAGGTTCTCGTGGATCACCTTAACAACCGGAGCCAGACAATTGGTGGTGCAAGAGGCCGCTGTC
This sequence comes from Ruegeria sp. BE9, assembly GCF_056538765.1. Taxonomy (NCBI): domain Bacteria; kingdom Pseudomonadati; phylum Pseudomonadota; class Alphaproteobacteria; order Rhodobacterales; family Roseobacteraceae; genus Ruegeria; species Ruegeria sp. BE9. The sequence goes on from NZ_JBQFTS010000003.1 coordinate 132,661, forward strand.
ACGATGTGATGCGTAGCCGGGTCGTAGGTGTTTTCGTTGACGCCCATAACGACATTGGCGGTGAGGCCGTCCTTGACCGGAGCCGAGACGACAACCTTTTTCACTCCGGCCGCGAAATAGGGCGCCAGTTTGGCCTCGGTCTTGAAGACGCCGGTACAGTCGATCACGACATCGACACCCTCTATCGGCAGTTCATTCAGATCCTTGGTGCCGATGAAGGGCAATCGGGTACCATTGATCGTGACGCTGTCAGAATCGTGCGAAAATTCCGCGTCCCAACGGCCGTGCACCGTGTCGAACTCCAGTAGATGCGCATGCATCTCGGGGTCACCGACCCCATCATTAATCCAGGCGATCTTTGCGCCCTTATCCAGCAACGGCTTAAGGGCCAATTTCCCCATTCGGCCCAAGCCGTTTATAGCGTAAGTCGTCATTTTGTGTCCTCAATAGGTCCTCTGCCGATTTCATCGACGGCAGTTTGCAATGCGATCCGGTCAAGGCTTTCGACCGGCAAAGATGTAAAGGCTTGAATTCTGCGCTTGAGCGCGCCGTATGCGTTCTGAAAGGACAGGCTTTTTTCGGCGTCAGTGCCTTCGGTTTTCACCGGATCTTCCATGCCCCAATGGCCGCTGATTGGCTGACCGTCCCAGGCTGGACATTCCTCGTTCGCGGCCTTGTTGCAGACGGTGAACACGAAATCCATTTCCGGCGAATCAGGGCCTGAAAACTCGGATAGGTTCTTCGATCGCAATACAGAGGTGTCGTGACCCTTATCTTGTAAAACCTGCGTCGCAATCGGGTTTAGTTCCGAAAAAGGCTGGGTTCCGGCCGAGTAGACATTGAACCTGTCCCCGGCAATCTCACGCAGAAGAGACTCCGCAAAAATGGACCGCGCCGAATTGCCGACGCAGATGAATAGTACGTTGAATTTCCGGTCCGTCATGTCGACTTTTCCTTGCTCAAGAGGCATGCAGATATCAGGGCGGCCACGGCAGCAGTCGTTCAGCAAAAAGCCGAGCATGTGCTGCACATTCTTCATTTCAACTGAATAGAGCAGAGAGGTTCCCGACCGCTCTTGCGTCACCAGACCTGATCGCTGCAGCGCGTTCAGGTAGTTCGACAGGGTGCTTGGTTTGATGTCCAGTTCCGACGCCAACTCACCTGCGGGCACGGTGTCAGGAAACCGTCGCATTAACATGCGAAACACAGTGATGCGCTGCGGGTGACCGAGAACGGCCAATTGATTTGTTATCTCTTCTATCATATTTCATGAAATATAGAAATTAAGAGCGTTCGTCAATTTGCTTTTTGTTTCGAAATTGGGTCTTGCGGATTTCTGCCGGAGCCCTGCCAAATGGAGTTGTCAGAATCTATGGCAGGGACGTGGCGATCCGCCATGGGCAACTCTGATTTTCGAGTCTTGCGCGGTGTAACGTGACCGTTTAAACGAGCCTTCTCTTGTCTCAGGAGCCTATGTGGTAGAGCAAGCCCCTCTGAATTTGCTTTCAAGCTTTGGAGTGGCTCGTAAAATCAATGTCTTCGAGGCGAGCAGATAGAACAGCCGAGCCAGGACCTGGCCCGGAAGGCCGCTGTAGCTCAGCTGGTAGAGCACGTCATTCGTAATGATGGGGTCGGGGGTTCGAGTCCCTTCAGCGGCACCAGTTCTGTCTAAAACCTTCTATTTTATTAGTGTGATAGAGTAAGCTGTGTTTCTTCTGTCCGCTCTAATTTCACCCGTTTGGTAAATGGAATGGTGCCTCTTGAAGCCCTAGGCGCAAAGGTCGTTATGGCATTGGAAGGCATAAATGATGTTGGCGCACCGATGTTCCACACGCTGATTGCGTGCCCTGATTGGTCCAAGGAAATCACGCATACGTGGTCGATACCCCGACATCCGCACCAAGATCGAAGAAGCCGCGCAGCCTTGGCGCGATGCACTTCCGTGTACGTCGCAAACCGAGTGAAAATTGTTGTTCAACCCAACTTTGGATCAACCGATGGCCCGTGTCCGAGTACCCCTTTTAAAAGGCTTGCCGCTGTTCGATGCGCCTTTCAGATGAGCACTGTCGATCAAAGTAGTTTTGTCGTCCGTTCCGGGCTGAGCCAATTCTCTGAAGTTGTGCGCAAATACGCCAAGGCGGGACCATCTTACAAACCGATTGTAGAGGGTCTAGCGAGGTTCATACACGGACGGAGCATCCCGCCAGCGCAGACCATTGCGGATTAACGCCGATGATACCAATGAGAACCGTGCGGTCGTCTGACCTCAAAACCCCGCATGGCTTTGGGAATAGGTGCTTGATGCGGTTGAAACGCTCGTAGTCGAGCCAGAACCGATGCGACATGGGCAATCCTCCTGCCGCATTTGAATCACGGAGCAGATATGAATGGCATCTGTCATCGCAATGTCCGCTCAACAAGTAGAACCGTCATCCAACAAAAACTGTAAGATGACGGTTTCGAGGTCGAAGCAGGCGACATCAGGACCACATTTCACGTCCAATTTGTTGCCGAAGCGCCCACAGGTCTAACAGCGCCAACAGAGTTGATTAAACGCGCTTGCCTATTGAGTTTCCAGCGGATCGAACCTTTTGCTTGGATCGCTGCCAAGCTTTGCTGCCATTGACAGTGCCCAATCTCGTGCAGCGGCGTTCTTATCCTCGTAACGCCCATGCACCACGCAGAAGAACAGTGCGCTGTCGTCGAGGCCGTTTCGAGGAGAAAACCAGTCAAACGGGTCGTTTGGTTTGACAGATGCGAACTGCGTTGAAGCAGGTGCAGTGCGCTCAAGTTTCGCCTCATCGTTTGTGATGTCCTGCAGCAATGTCGGGCGTGTCGTACCAGTATCTGGTGTTAAGATTCCCATGATTTGCTCGCGACCAGCAGGCACAAATCGTCCCTTTTCCTCGACCGGGAAACGAATGGCTTGCCCTGCAAAAACGTCTCGTTGAACGACACTATCGCGGACAACAACGGTTCCGTTCACTAGAACAAAGGGAATTCCAGTAGACGGTAAGCCCTGCTGTCCCAGTGTATAGTTCGCATTTTCAGTGACGTTTTCGGGGTCAAAAATAGTAATGTCAGCCACCATGCCTTCCTGCATGCGCCCGCGTATTTGCATCGCACGTAAGCCGGTGTCACCGAGGCGCTTGGCATGGATATAGCTCAATTGGGTCAATGTGAGCATGAGCGGGACGTCTGCCTCGCGTGCCATCCGAAGCACCAGTGCATGGCTTCCTGCCGATCTTGGATGTCCGGCGTAGTCTTCATAGGGGGAGTCCCAATTCAGTTGATTGCCTTCAACATCAAGACCCATCATTCCGTCGCCGGAAATCCCATAGCCAGCAATTGTGATCCAGTCGTGCAGCCATTGCTCCCGTGGCGGGCTAAAAACAATGGCAGTTCGGCCCGGTTCATTCTCAGCAAATTCGAGAAACTCCTCTTTGGTTACGTATCGATTGAGTTGAGGGTCAAAGATGGTTTCTTCGTACTTGTAACCCATTGAACCTTCCCAGTTGTCGGGGGCGATAATCGAAGCGCCGTAGTTTCCCGAACCGGCTGTCCATGGGTAATAGCTGGACCAGACATTGTAGCCTTGGTCTCTCGCCATCTGCAGCTTTTCCTGGTTCTCCCACCAACCGTAGTCATTGTCGTGATGGATGTGCAGCGGTGCCTTCAGAACCATCGCATTGACGAGAATTTCATTCACACCAGTTTGGGTCTCGGTCGGTGTGGATGCGCTTGGGTGAAACCGATGATGGACAGAGGTAAGCCTGCCATAGCGAGCGGCAGCGCGCTGCGCTTCGAACATTTCGTAGGTGGTAATGCCTTTGCGGGCATAGCCGATGGTTGACCCAACGCCTATGGCTCCCAAGCGCAAACCCTCGTCGAGTTGCGCCGTTATCTCGTTCATCTGTTCGCGGTTGCTCGGTACCGAAGACCATCCTTCAACTCCGTCTTCTACGGATTGTGCACGCAGCGCGAAGAAATTTCGAAAATCAATGTCTCCACCTTCGAGCACAAGCCCGTCGTGGACCCGCATGCGCGCATACTCCTGTCCTACAACAGTCCCATAATTGGCTTGGGTGACACCGGCGCGCGCGTCGTACCACTCGCCGATGTTGGCCGCACCCACTTCAAAGTCCATTTGCGTGGTGACGCCATCGCGGAGGTTCACCTTGATACCCCAAGGATCCAGCCCATGCTGTTCAAGATCGATGAAACCAGGTGCAACGACGTGGTTGGTCGCGACTATGGTCTCCGCGCCCTCGATGGTCTCGGTCGTTATTGCTGTGATCCAACCGTTGTTAATCCCGACATTGGCGATTTGATCGAACCCAGTTTCCGGGTCCATGACACGACCGTTCAGGATTACAACATCATAGCTTTGCGCATGTGCAGAAAACGCAGCCAAAGCTATGGCCGCCGCTGTAACAATCAGTCTCATTCGAATCCTCCCATCCACCGAAGCTTACGGCGGCTGCTGAAATCCAGCAACGTTGGGGGCGTTACTAGTGCCGGCGACAACCAGAAAATACACGCAAGTCTTGTCCCGCCTTTGAGCGACAGCTTTGTCCGCGAAACGGAAACTGCAAATTCTTGTTTTGAATGTCCGCTCTGGGCTGCAACCTGCCGAATGAAAGTACAGCATGCCGTTAACTTCAGGCTGCAGGTCTGGGATCAAACAGGACCAAGAAGGTCGCGCGGCATTCTTTGGTACAACGTCGGGTTGTCGTTTGAGCAGGACATGGCGGATCGGAGGATCAGTCATGGAAACACCAAACCTACCTGCAATCCACGCGCTCCGCCTGCTTGGGCCGAGGGCCGCATCGTAGGTCAGAAAGGCCCGCTAGAGCAAAAGCATGTCTGGGCAATCTGGGTGCGGCTTGAACTGGCAGAAAACCACGGTGATCTATCCCTGACCAATATGGCAATCGATAGCAAGCTTTGAGGCTGCGACCTGCTGAAGATGAAGGTCGTGGATGTGATGGCGTCTGGTCAGATCCGGGTACGCGCGTCAGTGCTGCAAGCAAATCTCAGAAACCGGTACGGTTCGATACCGTTTCAGTTGCCTGTATTTTTGTTTCGCACCGCTCTACAGGCTCAATTTCTCTGCAGATCATTTCATTCCTAGGTCCCCTCAGAAAGGACAACCAAGAAGGACGGCAGGATACGATCCCTCTGACAGTACCTTTTCGATGTTAGGAAGGGCTAAGGAATAAATTCTTTCGGTACCCCAAACTTCAACGAACCCACGCTGATACCTGTCAACGAATGCAGAAAAGCAACCAGGTTTTGAATTTCTAACTCCGTGAGTTGGACCGGAACAATGTCATTTTTTTTGCGTTGACGCTCCATTTCATAGTCGTCCTCCCAAACTATGAAATCAGTTTTTTGCAACCATGGCACCTCGGGCAATGCAGCCATTTCAGGACTCCAGTCGTCTAGGCTTACCTGCGGATTTAGATGATGGCGAATGACGCTTTCAAGATCGGGGAAGGCGCCATTGTGACCGTAAGGCGCGGTCAGGGCAACGTTGCGCAACATAGGGGTGCGGAACCTATAGGCATCCTCAAGGCGGTTGCTTTCACCCATGCGGCCTACATCCCGGACGAAGGGATCCCACTGCCGGGTGCGGCCCGGCCCAAAGGGCGGTAAACCCAAGGCATAGAACTTCTGATCTGACATGAGCGGTCCGGTGTGGCAAGTGGAGCAGCGTGCTTTGCCGTAGAATAGCTTCATCCCATCCATTTGAGCCGGCGAAAGGGCATTCGTGTCTCCTGCGAGGTAGTGGTCAAACGGGCTGTCCGTGCTACGCCACTCTATCGCCATGAAAGCGGCCAGAGCGTTGGCGATTTGCGTGATAGTGATGTCTTCGGTCGTCTCAACCTCATCAAAGGCGGCGACGATGGCCGGACCATAGCGTGGATCGGTGCGGACGCGTTTCGCCAGAATCGGCCAGCCTTTGTCAATACGATCATGCACCGCGCCTGTGACCTCATTCTCAGCCACATTGCCCGCCATCTCGAATTGTGAGGTCAGGGGAAACAGAGCCTGTGCCGCCAACAGGGAATTCAGGCCCTCGGGCAGCCACTCCTGCGCTGGGGAATTGAAGGCGTTGCCGTAGACGTTGGAAATGCTCAGCCTGCCGTCGTGAAAGACGGTGTGAATTTCCTTGGCACCTAGGTTCCATAGACCCGGAGAGTTGCGAGGGATACGTTTGCGTATTCTGTCTGCCCCGGTGCCGGGTGTGCGGTCCGGCCCCAGCCCCTGTCCGCCTTCTCCTATGCCCAGTGACAACCCGTCCGATGTGCCGAAATCCGGGTGGTGACAATGGGCGCAGGTGATGTTGCGGTTACCTGACAGGATCGGGTCGTAAAACAATTGATGACCGACAGCGGCCTGTTTCATATCAAAGTGGATAAAGTCATCATCGGTTAGCGGGCGCGGCAAATCCTGTGCCGCAGCGGCCCCAACCCAGAAGAGAGCAACTATTCCATGCGTCAGCTTGTTTTCGCCCTTTGCGTATATGCTTCTCCGGCTCTGGCTGAACTGGAGCAAGCGCGCGATATGATGGAAGCCGGACAGTTTGAAGCCGCGCGCGAGGAACTTCTTCCAGCCGCTCGCTCGGGCAACGCCGAGGCTGAAGAGTTGATCGGCGTGATGTACGGGTTGGGTCTTGGGGTCGAGCAGGATTATGAACGGGCCTTTGAATGGTATCTGCGTGCCTCGATGAAAGGGCATCCGGGCGCTCAGTCGGGAGTTGGCTGGTACTATGAATTGGGTCTGGGCATGCCCGCGCCTGATCTTGTGCGAGCCTATATGTGGTACACGCTCAGCGCCATTGGTGGCGACCCCGACGCGGCGATCAGCCTTGAGGAAGTGGTTAAGAAAATGTCGCCGGAGCAGATTGAAAGGGCCCATGTGCTGGTCAACGACTACAAAGGGTGGATGTACCCGTTTCGGTGATGGCCGGGCCGCAAAGCCCGACCCATACACTTAGTTCAGGTCCGCATCGCGTGAAGCGTTCACATCGGCCTCAGCTGCAGCAACCGCTTCGGTCAACGCACCAAAGATTTCGTCCCCACGGGCAACGTTGGACTGGAACCAGTCATAAACCGGGGTTGCAGCCTCTTTGAACGCGGCCTTCTGATCGGGTGTCAGGACATAGAGGTCGCCACCACCGTCGACAAAATCCTCGTAGGCCTGAATCGACTTGCGCTTGGGCGAGGCAAAGGTGGCCTGTTGCAGCGCGTAGAAACCGTCGACGACGACGCGGCGCATATCCTCGGGCATCTCCTGGAACTTGGCGTTGTTCATCCACCACAGTGCGCCCATGTAGGCATGGCCGTCCAAGGTGACATATTGCAGACCCGCGTCAGGGAATTTCATGCCCATAATGTCGGTGATGCCGTTCTTGGATCCCTCGACCACGCCGGTCTGGAAGCTGGTGAACAGTTCAGGCCATGGGATCGGTGTCGGCGAAGCTCCCAGAGCCTTGACCAGTTCCTGCGGCAGGTCGGCGACCACGGTCCGGATTTTTAGACCTTCCATGTCTGCAGGCTCGGCAACGCGGCGCTGGGTGTTGGCGAAGTTGCGCCAGCCGCCGGTGTTGCCAATGGTCATCAGACGGATCGCGCCGCCAGAGTCCTCCAGTGCCATGTTACGCATGGTGCGGGTGAAGTCGCCGGACAGAACATGCTCGGCAATTCGGTCATCGGCCATAAGGTAAGGCAGGTCCAGAACCTGCACGTAAGGAAAAATGCCCGAGGCTCCGCCCGAGGTGGAAATATAGATGTCGATGGTGCCATCGGCCACGCCTTGCAGGCATTCCGCGCCATTCGAACACAGTTGGGTACCGATGAACAGCTCGACCTCTATCGCACCGTTTGAGGCGGCCTCGACATAGTTCTTGAAGACAATCAGGCCGTCATAGTCCTCGTCATTTTCGTTCGAATTGGCAGTAGCGCGCAGTGTGTAGTCGGCGGCTGTGGCGGCCATGGCGGACGCGGCCACAAGCGATGTGGCCACCGCTGCGGTTTTGATGAAGTTTCTGAGCATGCGTTTCCTCCCTGTGATACTCAGTTCAGTTTGCAAATCCCGTTATCCTGGGGATCGTCATGGATAGTGCGGGGATATAGGTGATCAGGAAGATCACTATGATTTCGACGGCCAGGAACGGCAGAATCGCCTTGGCGATGGTTTCGACCCGTTCGCGCGATACGGCCGCGGCGACGAACAGGACCAAGCCCATTGGCGGGGTGGCGAGGCCTACGGTCAGGTTGACGCTCATGATGATGGCGAAATGGATCGGGTCTACACCAAGGCTGGTGAAGATGGGCCCAAGGATCGGGCCAAGGATGATGATCGCGGGGCCTGCATCTAGAAACATGCCGACGATGAAAAGCAGCAGATTGATCAGGAACAGCAGGATAAGCGGGTTTTCCGACAGGCTGAGGATCAGCGAGGCCAGTTGTTCCGGCGCATGGCTGAGGCTGACAACCGTCTTGAACGCCATCGCCGCGCCGACCAACAGCAGGACGACGGCGGAGGTCATGCCTGCGTTGCTGAGAACCTCGGGCACCTCTTTCCATGTCAGTGTGCGCAGGACGAAGAAGCCTATAATGAAAGCGTAGCCCACGGCGACGGCGGCAGCCTCGGTCGGTGTGAAGATGCCGCCCAGAATGCCGCCCAGAATGATCACTGGGGTCATCAGCGGGAAGAAGGCTTTCAGGCTGGCCTGACGCCGTTCGGGCCAAGTGTATTTGCGGCTGGCCACGGGGAAGTCGTACTTGTCAGCCATCAGTTTGATCATCAGCATCAGGCCGACACCGACCATCACGCCGGGCACGATGCCTGCAAGGAACAGCGCGGCGACGCTTTCGCCCATCACATATGCGTAGATGATCATGATGCCCGAAGGTGGGATGATCGGGCCGATCACAGAACTCGCCGCTGTAATCGCAGCGGCGAATTTGCGTGTATAGCCCTGTTTTTCCATCGCCGGGATTAGCATAGACCCCAAAGCGGATGTATCGGCCACGGCAGACCCGGAAAGGCCCGCGAAGAGGATCGAACTCAGCACGTTCACATGCGCCAGACCGCCGCGCAGGTGACCCATCAGGGCCTGACTGAACTCGACCAAGCGGATGGTAATACCGCCGCGGTTCATCAACTCTCCGGCTAGCATGAAGAAGGGGATCGCCATCAGCGGGAAGCTGTCCATGCCATTGTAGACATTGCGATAGAGCAGCGTGATGTCGTTGGTCTGACCGTTGAGCCAAAGCAGGATACCGGGAGCGGCCAGCAGGGCGAAAAAGACCGGCAGGCCGATCAACAGGAAAATCAGGAAGGTGGGTAGGAACCAGATCAGCACTTATTCGGCCCCCACTGCCGCGTCAGGAATTTCAGGCAACAGGTGACCCCCGCCCAGCAGAGTGATGAAGGATCGCAGGATCAGCTCAATATTCACCGAAATCAGCAGAATGATCCCCACCAGCAACGAGGCCATCATCCAACTGCGTGGTATTCGATACCATTCGTCGAACCCGAATGAGGTGGGAAGGTATAGCGCGGCGGTGGCGAATTTACCGCCAAAACCAGTGACCTCGGACCAACCGATATTGACCGCTACTAGCAAGACAGCCAGCGAGATCAGCAACAGGAACAGGTTGAGCGTCTGACCAATTGAGCGTGGCAAAAAGCGCTCCAGCATGTCGATGGCCACAAAGCCGCCGCGGCGAAAGGCGGTGGGCGCCATCAGGCCGGTCATCCAGAGCATGCAAAACCGTGCGGCCTCATCCGGCCATGGCAGAGCATTGCCCAGTACATAACGGAAGAACACTTGAATCAGGATTGCGATCACCATGAGTGCAATCGCAACGACACCAACCGCGCGGCCCAGACGCAGCACGGTTTCGTTCACGAATGCAACCGGCGCAAGCGCCGATGCCAGTCCGCCCATGCGGATCCTCCCTTATTCAGCCGCGTGTATGTCCCACGGTCGTCAGATCGCGCTTAGTGCTGCGCGAATTGGCCGAGTTTCCCGGCGTAAAAGGTCAGCGCGTCTCCATCCGCCATGCTGGCCTTAAGAACCTTTCCCACCACAATAACGTGATCGCCTGCATCGTGATACGCGTGCTGTTCGCATTCAAACCGCGCCAGACAGTCCGGCAGGATTGGCGTTCCGTTTTCGCACCGCTCATGCACGATGTCGCGCAGCGCAAAGGCGTCCTTGGAGCAGCCAAAGCACAGCTCGGCCTGTTCCGAGGACAGCACATGCACGCTGAAGTGGCGAGCCTTGTGGAAATAGGGGAAACGGCGCGAGTTGCGGTCGCCTGCCCACATGATCAGTGGCGGGTCCAGCGACAGCGACGAAAAGCTGTTGGCGGTGATGCAAACCGGGCCGTCCTCACTGTCACAGGTGACGATGGTGACGCCGGTTGCAAAACGCCCGAAGGCATCGCGCAGAGTGCGGGTGTCATCCTTGTGCGGGACGAAGGTATGGGTCATGTCCTTTGAGATTGCGTTCATCATGGTACCTCATGCCCCAGCGCCGCCTCATACAGGCGGAACCAGCTTTCGCGATCCAGTTTGACTTTCAGCGCGTCCGAGGCGCGTTTGATCCGGTCCAGATTGTTGGTGCCCAGAACCGGCAAGATGTTGGCCGGATGGGCCAGCAGAAAGGCCACGGCAACCGCGGCGCGATCCACGCCGAACTCGGCTGCGATTTCATCCGCGACAACGCCCACAGGTGGGTTTCCGGCCATCAACAACCCACCACCCAACGGAGACCAAGCCATAAGCGGATGGCCATGTTGCTGATGAAATGCCAAATCACCGTTGGTGAAGGGGCTGATCTCGCCCAGAGAAACCTCGATCTGGTTGGTGACCAGTTGGGTCTTCATCGCCGATTGCAGCAGGGACCAATCCCACGGCCGGAAGTTCGACACGCCGACCGCGCCGACCTTGCCGCTGGCGACAACCTCGTCCAGAGCGGCTCCAGTTTCATGGTGGTCCATCATGGGATCGGGGCGGTGGATCAGAAGCAGATCGATATGGTCAATCGCCATTTCGGACAGCGACGTGTCGACCGATTTCAGAATGTGCGCGCGCGAGGTGTCGTAGTATTTCACCTTCGCATCCGCGTAACGGCCAACCGGCGCGATGATGTCACATTTGGTGACGATCTCCATCTTTTGGCGCAGGCTTGGATTGGTTCGCAGGGCCGCGCCCAAAACAGCCTCAGCCTCGTAGCCTCCATAAATGTCAGCCTGATCGAAGGTTGTGATACCCTGATCCAGACAGGCTTGAATTTTGGCTTCGACATGAGCCGCCGATGTGTCTGTGTCGTCGCCCAAGCGCCACATGCCATAGACAAGGCGGCTCATTTCCAGCGAGTCAGATAGTTTAACACGTTGCATCAGCGACGAACTCCGTTGCCCAGCGGTGTTGCCGGGGTATTTGAAGGAACCCTTCCGTAAGCTTCGGGAAGGGAGCAGGTTTTCAAGTTCGGCAGAACACGGCTGCCGAAATGGCGAGCTTCGTCCACGTGGGGATAGCCCGAGAAGATGAAGGCACGTATGCCCATCTTCTGATATTCTTCGATCTTGGACATAACCTGATCGGTCGAGCCGACCAGCGCTGCGCCACACCCTGAACGCGCACGGCCAACGCCGGTCCAGAGACCCGGTTCCACATAGCCATATTCATCTGCCAGATCGCGGTTCTTGGCTTGATGCGCGACGCCCAAAGAGGTCGAGTCCAAAGCGCGCTCACGGATTGCGCGGCCATATTCGTCGTCCAGCTTCGAGACGAGGTAGTCCGCGTATTCCTGCGCCTCAGCCTCGGTGTCGCGAACGATCATGTGGACGCGCAGGCCATAGTCCAGCGTGCGGTTGTAATTCTCGGCGACCGCGTGAACGGCCTTCATACGTTCGGCCAGTTGGTCCTTGGTTTCGGGCCACATTAGGTAGACGTCACAATGCTCGCCACATAGGTCCAGCGCGGAGGGAGAATAGCCGCCGAAATAGAGTAGCGGCCCTCCAGTCTGGTATGGCTTGGCCGGGTCAGTGGTCAGGCCTGAGAAGTTATAGACCTCGCCTGCATGATTGATCTCATCCTGCGTCCAGGCCTGTTTCAGGATCTCTACCACTTCGCGAGAGCGCTGATAGCGGAACGCGCTGTCGGCTTTCTCACCGGGAAAGTCGGATGAGATGATGTTGACCGTCAATCGCCCCTTCAGCATGTGATCCAGCGTTGCAATGGTGCGGGCCAGCATGATCGGCTGCATCTCACCGCAGCGTACGGCGGCCAGCAGGTTGATCCGGTCGGTGATTGGGGCGCAACCCGCGACAAAGCTCAGCGTGTCCTGACCAACCTGATAGGAGGACGGGCAGAGGATGTTGCGGAACCCCTGCGCTTCGGCCTCTTTCACAATGCTCGAGCAATGCTCCCAACTCGACCGCAGGTTGCCATCGGGAACGCCAAGGAACTGGTAATCATCGGAACACAGCGCAGCAAACCACGAAACTTCGGCCGCATTTAGATCGGGGGATGTGATGGGGACGATGCTCATTTGATTCACGCTCCGTACATCTTTGACTTTCCTCTTGCGTAGCAATCGCTTTGATGTAGATCAATAGTGTATCAATTTTTGCTGCGACCGAGTGAAGCGTCTACCGTGACTGCATCCAACCGAAACCCAAATGCCCTGCCGGTATATATTCAGATCGCGGAACTTCTGATCCGCGACGTCGCGGCTGGGCGCCTTATAGACGGTGAGCGTTTGCCGCCCGAGCGGGAGATGGCGGCGGAGTTGAATGTCTCGGTTGGAACGCTTCGAAAATCGCTCTCCGAGCTAGAAAAAAAGGGGATGTTGGAGCGTATCCAAGGCTCAGGAAACTACATCCGCGAGACCGGTACACAAAATAGCGTCTATGCAATGTTCAGGCTGGAACTACCTGAAGGGGGTGGTCTGCCACGTGCGGATATCCTGTCAGTTGACCATCTGAAGAAGCCAGTCGATCTGCCAAAATTCGGTGCATCTGATGCCGGTTCGCGCGTCCGGCGGATGCGCTACCTGAATGATACAATCATCGCAGTCGAGGAAATTTGGCTAGACGAATCAGCGGGCCTGATCGACCAGAGCCTGCTGTCCGACTCACTCTATCGCTATTATCAGCGCCAATTGGGCTTTTGGATCGCAAGAGCCGAAGACAGAGTTTCGGTCCAACCGCTACCGGACTGGACACCTCATGACTTCACCAAACCAGCGGGCCAAGCGGTAGGTTATATCGAGCGGTTCAGCTGGTCGGAAAATGCCGAACCCGTTGAATTCTCAAAAACATGGTTCGACCCAGATCGGGCCAACTACGTACAACGCTTGAAGTAAAAGGAATCGCACATGACCCGGACCGTCAATTACGGGCTGATTGGATGCGGCATGATGGGGCAAGAGCACCTGCACAATATCGGATTGCTGGAAGGTACTAACGTGTCAGCGATCTTTGAGCCCGATCCAGAGATGGCAATAGTCGCGAAGGCAATCGCGCCAACTGCAGCCATGGTGGGTTCCGTGCAAGAGCTTCTGGCGGTTGATGAACTGGACTGCGTCGTCATTGTTAGCCCAAACCATCTTCATGTGGACCAGATTTGCGAAATCGCTGAAACACGTCCACTACCGCTTTTGGTAGAAAAGCCATTGTTCACTGACCCGCAAGACGTGGCCCGACTCGAGCAATTGCAGCGCGACTACCCTTGCCCGATTTGGGTCGCGATGGAATACCGGTACATGCCCCCTATTGCTGCTCTGATCGAGAAGGCTCAGGCGACAGGTGGTATAAAAATGTTATCGATCCGCGAGCATCGTTTTCCTTTCCTGGAAAAGGTCGGCCACTGGAACCGTTTCAACCGCAATACTGGCGGCACTTTTGTAGAAAAATGCTGCCACTTTTTCGATCTCATGCGTCTGATATTGAAATCTGACCCGGTGCGAATAACGGCAAGTGGTGGGCAGGCGGTGAACCATTTGGACGAGAGTTACGACGGTCAAACCCCAGATATTCTGGATCACGGCTATGTTCTTGTCGACTTTGCTTCGGGTGCGCGCGCGATGTTGGAACTTTGCATGTTTGCCGAAGGCTCTCGCTATCAGGAGGAAATATCGGCCGTCGGACCAGACGCTAAGATCGAGGCGTTGGTACCCGGACCCGAACGGTTCTGGCCTGATCATTTGGGAACTCCGCCGCTTCCGAAGGTGATCGTAAGCTCGCGTAATCCCAAAGGTCCCGTATCAATGGACGTGCCAGTGGACGCCAACCTATTGGCGGCCGGGGATCACAATGGATCGACTTACTATCAGCATAGAGGCTTCCTGGCTGTGCTTCGTGGCGAAAAGGCAAAACCGGATGTAAGTTTGAATGACGGCCTCTGGGCCGTCAGAATGGGGCAAGCAGCGCAACAGGCAATAGACACCGGCGAAACGGTATACATGGTCGATTGAATGGAACCAAAAAGAAGGGAGCGTTTTGCAGCCGCTATGAGGCCCCATATTACTCGTACTTATGTCAGATATTGCCATTCGATTTGGCAAAGACCCTTTAATGTCGACTGTGCAAGCCTGCTTGTCCGTATTCCCACTGGGATGCCCCCTACACTTTTCCTCCTGCCTTCGTGGCTGCGATTGGCCGCCTTTCATGATCGAGTGAGATGCTCTTGCGGATGCAACTAAATTCCGCTTTCCGCCCGATTTAGAGAATTTGGCATGGAGCAACATGGGTCACTAAGGGCTCAGACCTGTCGTTCTCTGCAGTTTGCGCGATGAGCCGGTCGCTGCCCAAAGCGGACTTCACCATTTACTCGTCGGGCTAGAAGCTGATGTTCTCTACTGGTGTAAATTAGACGACCATTTGGCGAGGCATGAAGTTCAAGCCTGCATTACAACACGACTGGTTGCTTATTGTGGTAACCCTGCATTTGTCCAACCTTCACGCCAGTTGTTTGCACAAGATGGAACAGTGAATATCGGTAATTGAGTCTGCGCTGAGGTCGCTGTCAGGCCAGGGCGCAATGCCTGAAGGTCAGCAACCGCTTGGCGAGCCTCATCCTCATTGTTGAGGTGCCCCAGAGCGGCAATTAGCATGAGATGGCTCATAACAAAGGTTGAACGCACAGATAAGGCATTTCGGCAAGCCTTAACCGTCTCCTCGTAACGCCCGAGATGAAACAGTGCGCTTGCCTGAGCAAGGTAAGCAGCATGGCGCAACGGATCATGCGGGCTGAGGTCCACAGATTGCGTCGCGTGGCTTAGTGCCTCCTCAGGCCGATCAAGCAGAAATAGGTTGATGGATGCTAGCATGTGCACTGTTGCGGCGTTTGGGTTTTGCTCGAGAGCTTGTTCGAAAGCAGCCCGCGCGCGTGGCAAGTCCCGTGCCAGCATTGAGATCGAATGCGCAGCATACGCCAGCGCGATCCCGTCTGCACGATCGCTCAGCAGCACCCGCTCGGCTGCCTTTACGGCCTCTTTCGGCCCTTGGCCAATGGGCTCAAGCCCTTGGACCATTCGTTGAATGTGCAACCAAGCCAACAACCCTGATGCGGTCGCATAGTCCGGGTCGCGATCCAATGCGAGGGTCGTCAGCCGTATGGCCTCTCGGTTGTCTTCGTCCGTTAAAAGATGGAAGTGCGATTGTGCTCGAAGGTAAAGTTCATAGGCTTCCAAATTGTCTGTGGGTTTCGCACGCGCACGGTTGGTTTCGGCGTTCCTGAGAGATGGCTCGATCGCCGTTACGACCTCTAGCGTGACTTTGTCTTGAAGGTCGAAAATATCATCAAGCACGCCGTCAAAGCGTTCTGCCCAGAGATGGCTGCCGTTTTCCGCGTCAATCAGCTGTCCAGTAATGCGGACGCGTTGACCTGCTCGTCTGACCGAGCCCTCGAGAACATAGCGCACTCCAAGTATGCGACCGACTTCGCGAATATCCGTGCTTTTGCCTTTAAAGGTGAAGGATGAATTTCGAGCCACGACCATCAGCCACCGGAAACGAGACAACTCCGTGATGATGTCTTCTGTTATGCCGTCCGCAAAGAACTCCTGTTCGGGATCGCCAGACATATTGTCGAAGGGAAGCACTGCAATCCCGGGTCTAACATCTGTCATTGGTGAAATATTGGCTGAAGTGCCCTTGGGCCAGCACCAAACACCGATGCGGCGCGTTATGTTTTTGAGTTCTGTCTGCTCGCCTCCGTCAAATTTGGATGCGTCCCCTCGGTCAAGACTGTTGTGAGACGTGTCCGATAACAGTACCTGGTCTGGCTCGGCCATTGCTTCGAGACGAGCGGCGACATTTATTCCATCACCAAAAATGTCGTCACCTTCGGTGACAACCTCGCCGGTATGGATGCCAATTCGGAGCTTGATACTGTCTGGTTTCTGCGCCGACTGTATTGCAATAGCGCAATCTGCAGCGTCTGATGTGGACTTAAACTCGGCGATCCAACCATCGCCCAAGCTTTTGATCATTGTCCCGCCATGGGCTTTCAGTAGCAATTGGAGCGTATCTTCACGGAATGACTTGAGCGCACTAATCGTACCTTCACGATCATGATCCATCAGTGCTGAGTAGCCGACAATGTCCGCCGCAAGCACTGTAGTAAGGCGTCTGTCCATTCGTTCCCCCGTTTTAAGGAACTTAACGCGACACTCGACTTCTGTCAGCCCGACAAGGTCGCCTTTGGGGTCTGAGTCCGAAATCCCTAGGTGCTGCCCAACCCCTAGAACCCCCGACATAGGCCAAGAAATGTGAGAGGTTAGAGTGGGTCAGAATACCCGAAAACACTGGGGAATAAACGGACCTCTGACCGAATACGTCGGATGGCTTTATCGAGCCCCAAATACCACATGCCGCAAGCGCGTTGAAAGGCTTCTTTCTGATCTAAACGCTTGTCAGCAATATGCTCGTTTCACTGTCTTCAATATTGTCGATCTGCCGAACTTCTCGAAGTGTTCGATCAAATTCTGCCAAGGTCTCGACGCGTATTTCCGCGACGAGATCCCATTTCCCACTGGTTGTATGAACACGTCGCAACTCCGGCAAACGCCGCAGACTTGTGATGACCTGTGTGGTGCTTTTTCCGGATACCTTGATCATCATGATTGCGTTGATTTGGCCGTCTTCATAGTCCTCCCGAACGCGGGCCGTAAAGCCAAGCAAGGCCCCTGTCTGCAACATGCGATCAAGGCGGCTTTGCACCGTGCTGCGTGAAACGGACAGGATGTCGGCCAGTTTTGCGACAGGCGCGCGGCCATCACGCATGAGGAGCGCAACCAACCTGCGATCAAGATCATCGAACCGGTGTTTTTTCAGGTCAGTATCATTCATTTGATGCAAATCTTAGATATGAGCTTCGCGATTTGTATAGTTTGCTACCAAAATGTCGGCAATTTGAAAGTTGCCCCAACATTTTGAAAGGTCGAAATACCTGTTAATTGACAGGAGAAGCCTCGTGACCGTTTCCAAGAGCCTACAAGCACCATCATCCGTTGTTATGGTGCGACCCCACCATTTCGCCGTTAACTCGGAAACATTTGACAATGCTTTCCAGTCCGCAACTCCGTCCTCAGATGATGATGCAACCAAGGCCTATCTGGAACTGACCGAAGCCGCCGATACGTTGCGGTCCCATGGCGTCAATGTCCATCTCTTCGACGGAGATGACCCGAGGACACCTGACTGCGTATTCCCAAATAACTGGTTTTCCACACATGTAGGTGGTCATATCGCCGTCTACCCAATGATGGCTCCTAACCGTAGATTGGAGAGGCGTGTAGATGTCCTTGACATGCTGAAGGCCAATTTCCGGGTTCAAGACGTCATGGATTACTCCGGTCTGGAGCAAGATGGTCTGTACCTTGAAGGCACAGGTGCCATGGTGCTCGATCATGTGGACCGGATTGCTTATGCCGTTGAATCCGAGAGGACAAGCCAAATTGCGTTGGAACGGTTCTGCACGCATTTCAACTACGAGCCGATGGCATTTCGCGCTGTCGATGGTCAAGGCCGGGCCGTGTATCACACTAACGTTTTGATGTGCATCGCGACTGAGTTTGCCTTGATCGGAAGCAGCATGATCAAAAATACCGCCCGTCGCGATGATGTACTACAACGCTTGGGGCAATCGGGCCGGACCATCCTTGAATTGAACGAGGACCAAATCAGCAATTTCGCCGGGAACGCCATAGAGCTTCAAGGTTCCGACGGGCGCATTCTTGCCCTCTCAGAAACGGCTTTGAAGTCTTTGTCCCCGGATCAACTGGCCAAGATATCCTCAAGTGCGAAATTGGTGGCATTAAAGATTCCAACCATCGAGCTTTCCGGAGGTTCGGTGCGCTGCACTATCGCTGGAATACATCTGACACCACGTACATAGCGGCCATTGGCGCAACTGTGACGAAAGTTCGGGTCTTCCGCATACCGGACGCTACGCACGGCTGGCCGCCTAGTGCTTGCTAGAGGTTGTGCGATGTCGATAAGGAACGCATTTTGATTTATGCCGCTCCCAGTTTAGACGGCTGGTATCTGCGCGGATCAGGCTGCCTAGCTACCCAGACCCATTTCACGCTTTCGGCCGTGTACAGTCACACGCAGCATCCACTGCGTGCCACCATCAGTTCGTTTAAATAGTCCAAAGCCCAGCACCATCGCAGTGTTTACCCACCGGTGCTGATTTTACAAAAGAAGCTGAAAGTCTGTTTGTTGCCCGTATTTCTATCTACCCTGATGTCCACCTTACTCTTTTGGGTGGCGCCAAACACGGCAAGACAAGCCCGGACAGTTCATTCATCTAGAACGTTGTAACTGAACGGTAATCGAAACAAGAACACACAAACTCAAACAGGTTGCGTGTGCCCTTCGACGGCACCAGTTCTATCGAAGAAAAGGTTTCAAGAAAACTCGCGCGGCATTTTGAGGTCTTCGTCCTAGCTCCTTTACTCGCGAGGTACCTTTTTTGGCTCTTCTGCCTTCTTGGGCGACGGAGTAACCGCTGAAAACAGTTGAGAAAGCGTAAGGATCACCGTTGCCAGCAAAGAAAGGAACAATATCGCCGGGTCATTTCGGGTTCTGTCCATTGCGCTAGTTGAAATAATGGAATGTCCACTTCCCAGGCGGTCGATCCTTAAAAAGTTGTTTCCATCAGGGGATGCAGCTTGCACGGCCATTTCCGACCCATCTGGAACCAGAAATCCTTTTACATCGACGGATTGTTCTTCGCTTCTGTCAACAATTCGAATCTGATCCCCCCGAAAAAAGCGTCCGCTTTTGGTTGTGACTGTGTGGCTCGAACCGGGGAAAGTACGCTCTCTAATTTCGTATGTGCCGCCGGAGACAAGTCGGGTTTCACCAGACGAGGCGACCTCGCCAATCGTTACTTTTCCTGTGAACTCCAGCGAACCGGCTTCGGCCCAAGCATCCTTGGACACGAAGAGCAAAGACCCTGCAGGGACGGCATCGCCGTTCAGCCAAAGCGCACCATCTTCGTTGTCGTTATGAACCGTTATCAATAAACCATTCATCTCGGGCGTTGCCGCAATTGTCGTGTGGGCCTCCTTCTCAAAGAGGATGTCCACGTCTGAAATCGGACGTTCGGCAAACAATGTACTGTCACACATCTGGCTTGGGGCTGGATTGCCCTTCAGACGCTCTTGGCGGCGTTCGCAGTAAGTGACTTCGGAAACGTACCAGCTATTTGTCAGGCTTCTCGAGAATTCGACTTCAACACCGGCTGTCGAAACAGACAGGACATAAGTTCTGTCGAACATCCGCGGGTAAACGTACCAGGAAAATAAAAGCAACGAACAGGAAGCCGCGATCCAGATGACCCTACGGGTGCTTGGATCCAACTGCCGATATAGCGTGGTTAGGCGCCTATTCGTCATTGGCTGGCTGAGACCTCAACGAAATGAGGTCTGGCACGGCGCCCGCGTCTTACCCTGTTGATCTCAATGACTTCGCCGGAAACGAATTGAGCTTTCGGAATCGTGCACGTGAAATCAAAAGCAAGATGGTTCTCTGCTTCGGTCTGCACGCAATCGATGTCTGTGCCGTCTTCGAACACCAGATAGACTTCGTCTGACGCATGCGAATTGATCAGCAGTTCAACATCTGGGGGCAGGCTGTTCAGTTTTTCGTTCCACCCAAGCGGAGCTACGGTTTCCCCACGTTTTGTGCATTGGCCTTTGCTCAACATACCCGCGAACTGCCCCCGCCCAATCTCGCTTAGGTATTTGTCGTGGTTGGATTTTATTGGAATTGAAACGAGGCCCCCGGACCATTCTGGAGGCACCGTGTATTCACCATAGGCTTCGTATCGACCGTCCTGAGAAACCAGCGTTAGGCACACCGTCGCGCTCTTCCAAATCTGTGGGACAAGGGCCTCGACATAAGGTTTTTCCTCAGGCGCTGTACCGAGTGACATGAACCCGACAACCACATTTCCGGAAATCTTGGCCTGTTCTCCCAAGCTCTCGTTAAGGGGGCTCACCGGAATAAGTTCGGCTGCGGACAAGGGTAATGCGAGAGCTGCCGCTGCAAAAATCGCAGTTGCCTTGTGAAACATATTAACCTCTAATTCCTTTAACCAGGACATTGTGCCAGCGATTCATGAAGTTACGCAATTTAATTTTCGTTTCCCTCCTGACCGGAGCCGTCATCCACAATCCCGCTCAGGCTGAAGTGGTCTCAATAGATCGGGGAAAAGGACATGGATTCCTGTTTGGCGAAAATGGCCAATGCTACATCTTTTTGCCCAGTCACGTTCTGGGGCGCAGCTCGCGTTTAACGTTCGAGTTAGGGTCCGGTGTAAAGGCGGGTAAGGCCGAAGTTATTGCCGACAGGATACAGACAATGGATCTGGCACTGGCTGAGGTTACGGAAGAGGCGACAAAAGATTGTGGGACGCCTTGGCAAACGATGATCTCATGGCCGTTTTCTCCGGCCAATTCGGTATCAGAAGTTGTGTTAAAGCAGGTGCCGAAAGCGGGTCGTATCAAGAACATCTACATGCGGGTTGCAGAGGCGGATACCACGAGTTTTGACGCGCAAGTCGCTATTCAGGATCCGACCAACGAGGTTCATCAGGGCACAAGCGGGTCGATCGCGTTTCTGGATGATGTGGCTTTTGGCATGGCAATTGAAGCCCGAGACCAGTGGGAAGCCAAATTTCTGGCTGTTTCCAGCATTATCCCGGTTGTTGCGAAAGAGTTGAACTGGTCGCAAGTTCCAGACAGCGATTTTGATTCTGACATTTCTCCAAGCCTTCGGATTCCAGTGGGATCAGAGCAACCCGAAAAGGCACCGGCGCAACCAAGATATCCATATGACGACACAATAAATCCGACCAAATCATTCGAGAAGGAAGAGAGTAAATGAAAAAGGTAGTTTCCGGGGCAATTGCCGCCTTGGTGTTTTCGATGTCTGGCAGTGTTTTCGCCCAAGAGATTGATGCGTCCAAATTATCCAATGGGTGGTTAATGAACTTCTACCCGGTCACCGACTCGGGAAAACCGGACACACCCAGCGGGCGTTCCATTGCTACGTTGTTGTACAAAGGAAGCTTTCCGGTCGGCTACAACGACGTTTTTGAGATTGAACCGGCTCTCAAGAAGTACAAAGACAGTTTTTGGCTGCTTGAGCTGGAAGGCTATTTAGATTTACGCGAAAGTGGTGATTATACATTTGCGTTGACATACGACTGGCCGAGTAATCGGTTTTCTACCACCTGTGGTGCCAAATTGGATATTGAGGGCAAGCCCGTAATCGATCTTGAACTCATCGAGGCCAAGGCGCCACGAAACTCCTACGCTGATGTCGTATTGGAGGCCGGTCTCTATCGAAGCAAAGTCAAGGTTTTCTGTGTCAAGTTGAGCCATCCCGATTTGAAGCCGGAACTGGAGCTTTCGATTCGCGGCCCATCAGATCCAATTTTGAATCCCGTGCCTGCGAGTATGATGAAGCACCTACGTCCCTAGTGCGAAACGCCTTAATGATCCGAGCAGGGTAGGGGCTTAGAGCTTTCGCTAAGCAGGCTTGTGAATTGGCGGGCAGGTTGGTTTCTGCCCAGCACCATCTTGTTTTAACGTAGCCTGAATGGGGCGGGCAGCTAACGGCCTATGCGCGTTTCTCGCCGATGGTCGTCACGCCCAGAACAGAAAGAACCTTTGCCTCAATCTGTTCGGCATTCATCCCCGCAACGGCGTACATGTCTGCCGGGCTGGCCTGATCGATGAAGGTATCCGGCAGCACCATGGATCGGTACTTCAACCCGTGGTCAAATACGCCTTCGTCCGACAAAAGCTGTGCCACGTGGCTGCCAAAGCCGCCAACAGCGCCCTCTTCAATGGTGATCAGCGCCTCGTGGTTTGCGGCCAGATCGAGGATCAATTCACGGTCCAGCGGTTTGGCAAAGCGGGCATCGGCGATCGTGGGGGTAATCCCACGGGCCGAGAGCGCTTCGGCTGCCTTTTGGACTTCGGCCAGGCGCGTACCGAACGAAAGCAGAGCAACCCGCGCGCCGGTCTGAATTACACGGCCCTTGCCGATCTCAAGAACTTCACCGCGTTCAGGCAGGTCAACACCCACGCCTTCGCCTCGTGGGTAACGAAACGCGATAGGCCCTTCGTCATGTGCCGCAGCGGTGGCGACCATGTGCATCAGTTCGGCTTCGTCGGCAGCGGCCATTACGGTCATGCCCGGCAGGTTGGCCAGATAGGCGATGTCAAAGGAACCGGCATGGGTCGCTCCGTCAGCACCCACCAGACCAGCACGGTCGATGGCAAAACGTACAGGCAAGCGCTGAATGGCCACATCGTGCACAACCTGATCGTAACCGCGCTGTAAAAAGGTGGAGTACATGGCGCAAAACGGTTTCATTCCACCAGCTGCCAATGCCGCTGCAAAGGTCACACCGTGTTGTTCGGCGATTGCCACATCGAAACAACGGGAAGGGTAGCGTTCCGCAAACAGGCTTAGCCCGGTGCCGTCCGGCATCGCGGCAGTCACGGCAACAATCTTATCATCCCGTCCGGCCTCTTCGACCAGCGTCTTGCCAAATACCGAGGTATAGGATGGTGCGTTGGAAGGTGCTTTTTGCTGTTTGCCCGTTACCACATCGAACTTTGCAGTCGCATGGCCTTTGTCTCGCGCCTGTTCAGCGGGGGCGTAGCCCTTGCCCTTCTTGGTCAGCACATGAATCAGGATAGGGCCGGTCGCCCGCGCCTTGACTGTGCGCAAGACCGGCAGCAGTTGATCCATGTCGTGCCCGTCAAGCGGGCCGATATAGGAAAAGCCCAACTCTTCGAACAACGTGCCTCCGACAGCCATGCCTTTGAGCATTTCCTTGGCGCGTTTGGCTCCCTCGCGGAAGGGTTCTGGCAACAGCGACACAGCGCCCTTGGCAGCGGCTTTCAGATCGTGAAAAGGAGCTTCGGAGTAAATGCGTGACAAATAGCTGGATAATGCGCCAACTGGCGGGGCGATGCTCATCTCATTGTCGTTGAGGATAACAATGAGGCGCTTCTTCAGATGCCCGGCGTTGTTCATTGCCTCGAACGCCATACCCGCTGACATCGAGCCATCGCCAATCACGGCAATCGCGTCACCCAACCCCTCGGGTGTTACACCTCCCAGATCTCGCGCGACGGCAAAACCAAGCGCGGCACTGATTGAAGTGCTGGAGTGCGCTGCTCCGAATGGGTCATAGGGGCTTTCGCTACGTTTGGTGAATCCGCTGAGGCCGTCCTTCTGACGCAGCGTGCGGATACGGTCGCGCCGTTCGGTCAGAATCTTATGGGGATAGCACTGGTGACCAACGTCCCAAATGATCTTATCGCGGGGTGTATCGAAAACTGCGTGCAAGGCTGTCGTCAATTCGACCACACCAAGGCCAGCGCCCAGATGGCCACCGGTAACCGAGACGGCGGAAATCGTCTCGGACCGCAACTCTTGGGCAACCTGGTGCAACTGCGCGTCTGAAAACTGTTTGAGATCCGCAGGGCGGCTCACAAGATCCAGCAGAGGCGTGTTCGGGCGGTCAGACATTTGGCGCGTTCCTGGCTTAGCTGTCCCGGGCAATAACGAAGCGTGCGGCGTCCTTCAAGGTTTCAGCCGAAGGACCGTAGCCATCCAGTGCTGCGCAGGCTTGATCAACAAGCTCTGTTGCGCGGATCTTGGCTGCATCCAAACCGAGCAAGGAAACGAACGTGGCTTTTCCAGCCTCGGCATCCTTTTGCAGGCGTTTCCCGGCTTTTTCGGCGTCACCTTCAATATCCAAAATGTCATCCGCGATTTGAAAAGCAAGCCCAAGGGCTTGGGCATATTGGCGCAAGGGTTCGGGATCGGCTTGCGCAAGTCTTGCCCCTGCGCAAGCCGACCATTCGATCAATGCGCTGGTTTTGCCTGCCTGCAGGCGGGTAATTTCGGTCAGCGTCAACGGTGTGGATGCCGATTCTGCCGCAATATCCAAAGCCTGACCCAGTACCATACCTTGTGCACCGCTGGCTTTTGCCAGTGTTAGAGCCATTTCGGCCCGAACCTCGGCGTTGCCTACTTCGGGGCGAGTGCACAGTTCAAAGGCTAGCGTTTGCAGCGCATCTCCGGCCAGAACGGCGGTACCTTCATCCCATTTCACATGAACTGTTGGCCGTCCGCGACGAAGATCGTCGTCGTCCATGCAGGGCAGGTCGTCATGGACCAGAGAATAAGCGTGCAATGCCTCGATCGCCGTTGCTGGCCAGATTGCCCGATCATCGCTGACGCCATGCAGGCGTGCGCTTTCCAGAACCAGAAACCCGCGCAGCCGTTTGCCGCCTTGGGTCGTGTAGGCCATCGCATGGGTCACATCGAGATCGTCCAATGCGCCCAGAACCAGATCAAACTGATCCTGAATCTGCGCGGCGTCCTGCGCTAGCTTTTCACGAAACATTTACTGGCCTTCGACAGGTATCGTCCCGGTCGGCTGACCATTGGCATCAAGTGTGATCGCGGCCACTTTTTCTTCGGCCCGCTTCAACTCGTCCTCACAGCGTTTTTTCAGCGCCGCGCCGCGTTCATACAAGGCGATCGACTGGTCCAGCGCCACATCGCCGCGCTCCAGCTGGCCAACCACGGCCTCAAGCTCTTTCATCGCCTGTTCAAATGTCATCTGATCAACGGGAGTCTCGGTCATCGGGCTGCCTTCATCAATTCTTCCACATGGGCGCGTGTCGCCTCGGCCAGTGCGTTCAGATCATACCCGCCCTCCAGAGTCGAGACGATACGTCCCTCGCAAAGCTCATCGGCAATCTTGCACAGCTCGGCCGTGACCCATGCGAAGTCGCCTGTGGACCAATTCAGATTTGCCAGTGGGTCATCCTGATGCGCATCAAATCCGGCTGAGATGATGATCAATTCCGGTTTAAAGGCCCGCAAACGAGGGAAGGCTTGATTTTCATAGGCCGCGCGCATTTCTGCCCCACCGGTTCCGGGTGCCAATGGGATATTCAGAACAGTTTCATAAGAACCAGTTTCATCCGGGCGTCCCGATCCAGGCCAAAGCGGCATCTGCTGGCTGGTGATCACCAGCGCGCGTTTCTCGTCCCACAGCAAGTCCTGCGTGCCATTGCCGTGATGGACATCGAAATCCACGACAGCGACCCGGTTCAGCCCGTGATGGTCAAGCGCATGTTTCGCTGCCAAAGCTGCGTTGCCGAATAGACAGAAGCCCATAGCCGTATCGGTTTCGGCATGATGCCCCGGCGGCCGGATCGCGCAAAACGCGTTCGGAGCTTCGCCACCCATAACCATGTCAACCGCACGCACAACGGCGCCGGCTGCGCGGTATGCAGCATCCACTGACCCCGGAGACATGAACGTGTCACCGTCAATCTGCTTGAAGCCGTCCGAAGGACGCGAACTCCGAATATCTTGGATGTAACTTTCGGGATGAACGCGTAGCAGATCATCATCTGCTGCCAAAGGCGCCGTGACCCGCTTAAGGTCGAGGGCCTCCAATGCGTGCAGAATATGCTCCAGCCGCGCAACGCGCTCTGGATGCCCGTCCGGCGTCACATGCCCAAGGCAATCCGCATGAGTCAAAAGCGCGGTCTTCATCACGATCCCCTATTCGTCTCGGTGAACTTCTGCTGGCCGTCAGTTCAGAGCCGTCGGCAAGCTGCCAAATCAATCCGGTGCCAACATATACCCGGCACCACGCACAGTCTGCAAATACCGCGGCTGCTTAGGGTCTTGTTCGATTTTGCGACGCAGACGGGTGATTTGTACATCTACCGCGCGCTCTTGCGCTTGACCTTTGTCGCGCCCCAGATCCTCTACCAGCTTGGCGCGGCTGATGGGCTCACCGGGTTGGGCCGAGAAAATCTTCATCAGCTGACTCTCGGTTGCCGTCAGTCTCACAGGTTCTTCGCCTTGCCACATCTCACCACGTTCCACGTCATACCGGATTGGGCCGAGGTTGAGGATCTTGGTAGCGGTGTCTTGCGCCGGTGTTTCCGGCATCCTCCGCAGGATGGCGTTAATTCGCAACAACAGCTCTTTCGGCTCGAACGGCTTGGCCAGATAGTCATCTGCCCCAGCCTCAAGCCCGGCAATGCGGTGCTCGGTCTCGCCGCGCGCTGTTAATAAAAGGATCGGTGTCGTGTGCGTTTCGCGCAGGGTTTTGGTGAGGCTGACCCCATCCTCGCCGGGCATCATCACATCCAGCACGATCATGTCGAAATCCAGGCCGGACAGAACCCGCCGCGCATGTGCCGCATCGCGGGCCGCCGTAACCAGAAAACCGCTCCGCATCAGGAACTTCTTGAGCAGATCACGAATACGCTCATCATCATCGACGATCAGCAGATGGGCGTCCATTTCGCTCATGAGGTAGTATCCCGAAGTTTTGTGTAAGCATGACGCATATCAGCATCCATCATTGCTTCAAGCACTTTACGAAATCCTGAAACGGCCTCGGGGCCTGCATCTTTGTAGGCTGCACGCATCCGAACGCGCTGAGCTTCGGACAGTTTGGCCTCAAGCGCCTTGCCGTTTTCCGTCAGAAACAAGTGTCGCTCTCGCTTGTCGACAGTGCCCACGCGGCTTTCGACAAGACCATCCTCGATAAGGGTCCGAAGCACTCGATTCAACGACTGTTTCGTTACACCAAGAATGGCCAAAAGGTTGTTGACCGTTGTTCCCGGCGCGCGGTTGATAAAGTGGATTGCCCTGTGATGCGCCCGCCCATAGGCCATCTGCGCCAAAATGCGATCTGGGTCCGCAGTAAAGCCGCGATAGGCGAAAAACATCGCTTCGATCCCTTGTCGAAGCTGTTCGTCGGTCAAAAACAACAAGCTTTCACCGCCAAAGACTTGGGCGGGACGCGTATCCGACATAGTATGCCTCATTCGTTACACATGCCGACTTTATGTCAGCGTTATTGACATTCCAATAGTGGACAGGTATCGAATCGCAGTTTCTGCGCAACTTTATGTCCGCATCGGACTTAATTGGCGCAACAATCGGAAAATTCAACCCGGTTAGGAGGTTTCGCATGGCGGGGTATGATGATCGTGATGGTGTCATCTGGTTGGATGGCAAACTGGTACCCTGGCGCGAAGCCAACGTGCACATTCTGACACACGCCATGCACTATGCCTCATCCGTGTTCGAAGGTGAGCGCGCTTACAATGGTAAAATCTTCAAAAGCCGCGAACATTCGGAACGTCTTATTGCTTCGGCCGAGGCGCTGGACATGCCGATGCCCTATTCGGTGGACGAGATCGAGGCGGCAAAAGAAGAAGCGCTGAAAGCCAGCGGTCTGCAGGATGCATATGTTCGCGCGCTGGTCTGGCGTGGCTCGGGCGAGGATATGGGGGTGGCATCGGCCAAGAACCCGGTGCGCATGGCCGTGGCCGTTTGGCCCTGGGGTGCCTATTACGGTGACGCCAAGATGCAGGGTGCCAAGCTGGACATCGCGGAATGGAAGCGCCCCAGCCCCGAAACCATCCCGGTTCACGCCAAGGCGGCGGGTCTCTACATGATCTGCACTATCTCGAAGCACAAGGCCGAGGCCAAGGGCTGCTCGGACGCCTTGTTCATGGACTGGCGCGGTTACGTGGCCGAAGCAACCGGGGCCAACGTGTTCTTCGTCAAGGACGGTGAGGTTCACACGCCGCTGGCCGATTGCTTCCTGAACGGTATCACCCGCCAGACAGTGATCCAGATGCTGAAAGACAAGGGCATCACCGTCCATGAGCGCCGCATAAAACCCGAAGAAATGGCCGACTTCGAACAGTGCTGGCTGACCGGTACCGCGGCCGAGGTCACCCCGGTCGGGCAGATCGGCGATTATACCTTCGAGGTCGGAGACCTGACCCGCGAGATCGCCGCTGATTATGAGGCGCTGGTTCGCGCCTGATCAGGCCGGCCGCTGATTTCTGGAACCCCCGCTGTTGGCGGGGGTTTTTCTTTGCCTGCCGTTCAAGACTTTGTGCAGATCGTTCAGATGGCTGGACGAAGGCGCATCCGAGTGTAGGTTAACCCCATGTTGGACCTGCTCAGCGATATCCTCACGCGATTGTCCCTTAGGGGCACGTTCTACTTTCGCACCTCTTTCACGCCGCCATTCGGCGTTCAGGTTCCCGCTTTTCAGAACGTGGCCCGGTTTCACTTTGTTCAACGTGGGGAATTGAAGGTTTTTGTCTCTAACACAGGCGAAACCCTGCGATTAAAGCAGGGTGACTTGATCCTAATTCCACACGGTTCTGCCCACGCCCTGCTATGCAACGAGGTAAAGCCAGTGGATGCGCTGCCGCTTGAGCAGGTGTTGGAGGATGCGGGCTATCAGGGCGATGGCGTCCTGATTTACGGCGGTGAGGACAAAAGTCGCGATACCCAGCTGATCTGCGGTCATTTCTCGTTTACCGGCCCGCCGGGGCGCCAAGGCACAGGGCACATGTTAATCGATCGTCTGCCACCTTACATTTTGATCGAGAACTACGGAGAAGAGGCCGGAGCCTGGATCGAGGCCACCCTGCGCATGATAGGCTCCGAGGTCAGTGGCGCCCGTATCGGTGGAGATCTGATCGCCCTGAAACTGTCCGAGGTGTTGTTCGCACAGGCCATCCGGGCCCATCTTGAGCATCAAAGCCCCACCGACACCGCTTTGGCGGGCTTCGCCGACCCACGTATTTCTCGCGCGCTGACTGCCTTTCACCAAGCCCCTGCGCAAGAGTGGAGCGTTGAGTCTTTGGCGCGCGAGGCTGGCATGTCTCGCACCGCCTTTGCGCAGTTGTTTGCAGAAAAGATGGGGACCACACCCATGCAATACCTGACCGACTGGCGGATGCAGATTGCCTGCCACGGGTTGACCGAGGCCCGGTGGAACGTGGCGGATGCCGCTGCCGAGGTTGGCTATGCTTCGGAGGCTGCCTTTTCCCGCGTATTCAAAAAACAGATTGGCCTTTCACCGGCTGCCTATAGGTCTATGCACTAATCGGACTCATATCCGCACGATCTGCAAGGTTTTGCGAACGATCCAGAATTAAACGTTCAGAAGCTCTTTCTTAACTTGGGGCTATACCAAGCAAGGAAAGGAAATTTAGATGTCTGTTCGTTTTGTTAACCGCACCATACACGCCTATCTGGACTATCCGGTTGCCCTCGCACTGATGGGGCTGCCATTTGTTCTTGGGCTTGGGCAATCCAACCCGATGGCGTTGTGGCTGTCTGTGGTCACCGGGGTCGCAGCCTTTACTCTAACGGTGCTGACGGATCACCATCTCGGTGTATGGCGGGTGCTGCCCTACAAATTCCATCTTGCCGTTGATCTGTTGGTTGGCGTTGTGTTTCTGGCCGCGCCCAGCCTGTTTGGGTTCTCGGGTCTGGATGCGATATACTATTGGCTGAACGGCGCGGCGGTGGTCGCCGTCATCTCGCTCAGCACGCCGGAAGAGGGCGTAACGGCCTGAGCAACCTAATCACAAGTGTCACAATATCATCGTGGTACTTTCAAAAATCTGAGCCGCTTGTTTTACAAACAGGCGGCTCACTGCCGCTCACCAATCGCGTGATCCACAAGGGTCACCAGACAGGAGAGCCAGTATGACCCGAATCCTTCGCCCCAACCGCCGTGCCTTCTTGGCTGGCAGCACCGCCTTTGCCGCATCACTGTCGATGCCCGCAATCAGCCGCGCGTCGTCGCGCCCCGTGTTCACTCACGGTGTGCAGTCAGGTGACGTCGATATGAGTTCGGGCATGATCTGGACCCGCACCGATCGTCCTGCGCGTGTGATGATGGAAGTGTCGACCACAGAGAGCTTCGCCGATGCCCGCCAGTTGCCCCCGATGGACGCCATTCCAAACAGCGACTTCGCGGTGAAGCGATTGGTTGACGGACTGCCCTCGGATCAGGATGTCTTCTATCGGTTCGTGGCCGCCGATCTAAGCGACATCAACGTCGTATCAGAGCCTATTATTGGCCAATTCCGCACCGCCCCGTCCGAACGCCGCAATATCCGCTTTGCTTGGTCAGGTGACACGGCCGGGCAGGGCTGGGGTATCGACGATGAAGGGATGCGCACTTATGCCACGATGGCGCAGCATCGGCCTGATTTCTTCATCCACTCTGGCGACACGATATATGCCGATGGTCCGATGAAGGACGAGGTTGAGAAAGACGGCCAGTTGATCTGGAAAAACACCACCCTGATCGATGAGAAACGCAAGGTCGCTGAAACGCTGGAAGAATTTCGTGCCCAGTGGAAATACAACATGATGGACGAGCACGTGCGTGCGATGAACGCAGTCTGCCCGACTTTCTTTCAATGGGATGATCATGAGGTGGTCAACAACTGGTCGGACGCTAAAGACCTGATTTCGGATGACCGCTATACCGAGAAATCGGTGCACGTACTGCAATCCCGCGCGGGCCGTGCGTTTCACGAGATGACTCCGCTGCGGATTACGCCGGCCGAACCGGGGCGCGTTTATCGCAAGATCTCATACGGACCGATGTTGGACGTGTTCTTCTTGGACCTGCGCAGCTATCGCGGGCCGAATGGTCCCTCAATGGAGGATGAAATCACCGATAAGTCCCGCATTCTGGGGGCCGAGCAATTGGCTTGGCTGAAACGTGAGTTGGCGGCTTCTCAAGCGACCTGGAAGGTAATTGCATCCGATATGCCGATTGGATTGATCGTGTGGGACAGTTGGAAAGACCAAGCTGGCGCTGAGGCAATCGCAAACGGTGACAACGGACCGGCAAAAGGGCGCGAGCTCGAGATCGCTGACCTCCTTCGTTTCATCAAAACAGAAGGCATCTCCAATACTGTCTGGTTTACGGCCGATGTTCACTACACTGCAGCGCACTACTATGACCCTAACACGGCTCAATATCAGGATTTCGAGCCATTTTGGGAGTTCGTTTCCGGCCCGCTGCACGCAGGAACCTTTGGTCCGAATGCATTGGACGGTACCTTTGGGCCGCAGGTGAAATTCGTCAAAGCTCCGACGGAAGAGCAAGGCGTCAATCTGCCACCAAGTGCGGGATTGCAGTTCTTTGGTCTGGTCGACATCGACGGGGCGACCCAGCAGATGACCGTGCGCCTCATGGATCGTGCAGACACCGAGTTGTGGTCGGTGACTCTGGACCCTCAACCTCAGGGTATCTAACTCCCCGCCGCGTTTTGTCCGAGATTGTTCAAAGACGAGGTGTTTTTTGCCCTTGAAAAATCCGAGTAAAATAGTCAGATAACGAGCAACGCCAGATGCAGCGACATTTGGTACAGAGTTTCGAGGCGGTTTGCAGGCTTAGCGCATGAAATGGTGAGAGCTTGCCGCCGCCTCGGAAACGAATGATCGGAAGGAAATATGGGCGATCCGCTGGACGAAATCATGGCACGGCACGAAGCGGCAACCGCTTGCGGTTGCAACTGTGACGATGACTTTTGCGCCTATGTAGAAAAGAAGAAACTCGACCCAACAACCGGAGGGGTTGAGCGCTTGCCTAACAGCGCTGCCAATCGTCGCGGTTCAGTTCGTTATCTCAACGAAAACCCGCAAGGGTAACAGCCCCGAACCGGGGCTGTTTAGTCTCTAAACTTAGAAATCAACGCCGCGCTGAGCTTTGATTCCGGCTTGAAATGGGTGTTTTTCTTCGGTCATTTCGGTGACAAGGTCTGCATAGTCGCGCAGCGCTTGCGGTGCATCGCGGCCCGTCAGGAACACGCTGGTCTTGTCGGACCTCTCATTCAATCCGTCGATCACTTGGTCCACCGATAGGTATTCGTAGCGCAGAGCTATGTTGATCTCGTCCAGAACTACCAGATCATACTCTCCGCTGGACATCAGCGCTCGTGCCTTGTCGAAGGCGGCGTTGGCGGCGGCGATGTCACGCTCCTTGTCCTGCGTGTCCCAGGTGAAGCCTTCGCCCATCGTGTGCCAGGTGACCAGATCGCGCTCCTCGAAAAAGCGCCGTTCGCCAGTTTTCCATTTCCCCTTGATGAACTGAACCACGGCAACCTTCTGGCCCCATCCCAATGCGCGGATCACCACACCAAACGCGGCCGAGGATTTACCTTTGCCCTTGCCGGTGTTGATCAGCACCAGCCCACGTTCCGGGTCGACGGCCTCGGACACTTTCTTACGGTGCTTGGCCTGCACCTTCTGCATCTTTTTCTTGTGATCTTGTGCGTCGCTCATGAGCGGAACCTTTCCTGATGTTGCGCCCAAACTAAGCGAAGTTTGCCAAAGGTAAAGATCAGGACTTCGGATCCGGGGCCGACTTATCCTTCCCGCGATCCACCCCCAATTGGCGTTCGCGCAGGATGACCAATACGTTGCCCGAAATGACCAGCGCTGCGCCACCTAGCATCACAAGTGTAGGCAGCTCATCGAACCAGACATAGCCAATGACAATAGCAAACAGCATAGTCGTATAATCATATGGGGCCAGCATTGAGGCCTGGCCATAGCGATAGGACGACGTAACAAGGATCTGCGCGACACCCCCAATAAGCCCCATAAAGGCCAATATTAGAGCCTGTTCAAGCGTCGGCATCGTCCAACCCCAGAAAGCGGTCAGGGATGAAAGCAACGTAGCGGTCAGCGAGAAGTAGAAGACTACTGCGGCGGGATGATCGACCTGTACCAGTTGCCGTATGTGGATCTGGACGAAAGCCCGTGCCATGGTCGCTGCCAGTACGCAGAGCGCGCCAATGGTGGCGGCGGTGTCCATGTTGTTGCCGCCCAGACGCGGCCAAATCATGATCAACACCCCCAAAAGGCCAATGGCGACCGCTCCAATACGGATCATGCGGATTCGCTCACCCAACATGACGGCGGCCAGAATCAGGGTGAAGATCGGCGTTGCGTAACCAATCGCTGTGACCTCGGGCAGGGGCAGCAGACTAAGGCCGGTAAAGGTTAATCCCATGGCGCTGGTTCCCAGAACGCCGCGCCAGAAATGTCCCATTGGCTTTTTGACCACCAAACCTTGCGCCAATTCACCCCGATATACCAACCAGCCGATGATTACCGGAACCGCAAAGAGCGAGCGGAAGAACACCATCTCGCCGGGCGGAAAGTCGTCCGACAACGCTTTGACCAGCGCTTGCATCGATGTGAACAGCACCAGTGCACTGAGTTTCAGCGACACGGCTAGAACAGGTCGGTGCGATGTTAAGGGTTTTGCCATCGGCGCGACCCTGCGCCTTTACTTTGCAAAGATCAACGGCCCGATCAGCGTGTCACCCAGGTTTCAGGCAAAGGGCTGCCAATCTCTTCGGCGAACTCTTCGAGAAAGCGGATCATGCGTAAGACTCGGTCCTTTGCGATCTGCTTTCCCGGCTCCGTTAGCATGTCATCCGGCAGGCTCAACAGCTTTACCTTCCAGTGATCCAGCGAATAGTGCAGATCGTCCAGCGGCCGGTTTGCCGCGAAAGGGTCGGCCGCATCGTAAAGCGTTCGTCCAAGTG
The DNA here is from genome assembly GCF_056538765.1 of Ruegeria sp. BE9. Classification (NCBI taxonomy): domain Bacteria; kingdom Pseudomonadati; phylum Pseudomonadota; class Alphaproteobacteria; order Rhodobacterales; family Roseobacteraceae; genus Ruegeria; species Ruegeria sp. BE9. The sequence continues at coordinate 166,667 of NZ_JBQFTS010000003.1, forward strand.
CGCCCGAGACGGAAAAGTTCCGCGCGATCCCTATGGCCCCGAGCGCATCCAGTCGGTCTGCATCGCGCAGAATGCACGCTTCGGACGTTTTGGGGGTGATATTGGCAGAAAAGCTATGCGCTTCGATTGCGTGTTGAATGGCGCTGATTTGCTTTGGGTTGAAACCCAATTCCCGCAAAATAGGCTCTGATTCCTGCGCGGACCTGCGAGAGGCCAAATGACGCTCAGGGTCATCTTTTGGCAGGTTGACCAAATCGTGCAGATAGCTGGCGGCTAACAATACGGACTTGTCGGTCGCATCACCGGCTATTTGCTGAGCATTCACCCAGACCCGGTCCAGATGGGCCAGGTCATGCGCCGGATCGGTTTCCATGAGCTGCGCAACGACTGCGCGCAGGCGCGAACGCAGATCAGCCGATCCGTCCACGATTCTCTCCGATTTGACCGCGGTGCAGCAGAAGGTGGTCGAGAATTACACAGGCCATCATCGCCTCACCGACAGGAACTGCTCGGATGCCTACGCAGGGATCGTGGCGACCCTTGGTGATGATCTCGGTTTCCTCGCCTGATTTGGTAATGGTCTTGCGCGTTGTCAGGATCGACGAGGTCGGCTTCACGGCAAAGCGGACAACCACGTCTTGTCCGGTTGAAATACCGCCCAAAATACCGCCTGCGTGGTTCGAGCTGTATTGTGGTCCATTCTGACCCATGAAGATTTCGTCAGCGTTGGCTTCGCCGGTCAATTCAGCGGCGGCCATACCTTCGCCAATCTCAACGCCTTTCACCGCATTGATCGACATCATCGCTGCGGCCAGATCAGTGTCTAACTTGGCATATACAGGCGCGCCGATACCAGCAGGAACACCGCGGGCCACGACCTCAACCACGGCTCCGACTGAGTTGCCGGATTTGCGCAGATCATCCAGATATTCGGCCCAATCCTCGGCTGCTTGGGCGTCAGGTGTCCAGAACGGGTTCTGTTCAATCTGAGACCAGTCGAAATTGGCGCGGTCGATCTTATGGGGCCCGATCTGAGTCATATAGCCCGTGATCTGCACGTTCGGAGCGATTTGCTTGATTGCCTCCCTGGCCAAGCCGCCAGCCGCTACGCGTGATGCGGTTTCACGGGCCGAGCTGCGTCCGCCACCGCGATAGTCGCGGATTCCGTATTTCTGCCAATAGGTGATGTCAGCGTGACCCGGACGGAACTTGTCCATGATGTCACCGTAATCCTTCGAGCGCTGATCAGTGTTCTCGATCATCAACTGCACCGGCGTTCCGGTGGTCTGACCCTCGAATACGCCGGACAGGATTTTCACCTGATCGGGCTCGCGCCGTTGGGTGGTGAACTTGTTCTGGCCGGGTTTGCGCTTGTCCAGCCAGTGCTGGATCATCGCTTCGTCGATCTGAACGCCCGGCGGGCAGCCGTCAACTGTCGCTCCCAAAGCGGGCCCGTGGCTTTCACCCCAGGTGGTGACGCGGAAAAGGTGTCCAAAGCTGTTCATCGACATGGGGCGTGCTCCTTTGCGCGATGTGATTAGCGGGCGCAGGGCTTGGCCTCAAGCGGATTTGCGCATCACGCGGGACGCGCTGCCCAATGGGCAACGCGTTTGTGCTTATGAAAAAACAGGCAGATCAGGCAGCCCGGGTGATTTTCGCACGGGTTTCGGTGATCTTTAGGGCGGCTTGGGCGGCCTCGCGACCCTTTTCCACGAAATGGTCTCGGTAGATGGCGTTGTGGTGATCTGTTTCCTGATACTGATGCGGAGTAAGCGAAACAGACAGAACTGGAACGCCCGTATCCATGCCTGCGCGCATTAGCCCATCGACTACGGCCTGCGCCACGAAGTCGTGCCGGTAAATACCGCCGTCAACGACAAAGGCCGCGCAGGCAACAGCGGCGTATTGGCCAGTTTGGGCCAGATCGCGGGCCAATAGTGGCATTTCGAACGCACCCGGTACGTCGAAGACGTCGATTTGTTCGGCGGGGATGAGTTCCTGAAACCCATCAAGCGCACGGTCAACAATATCGGAATGCCAGTTGGCTTTGATAAAAGCATATCGGGTGTGTGTCATCATGATCTCCTTTCGCAACAGACACGTCACCCAAGGCGATCACGAGCGGACACGCCGCAAGGCGGCGCATCAGCACGTTCTCTTTCATCCGGACTTTAACCGTCGGCTCTGGCCTCTCACCAGATCTGCTGACACCTCTACAACCAAGGCCGCTCGCGGGCTTACGGGTCATGCCCGCATACCGCCGGTGGGGAATTTCACCCCGCCCTGAGAACAAGGCGGACCTTGCATAGAACGGAACGGTTCTGCAAGAGGTTTGCGAGGAGGACCGTTATGCACCCGAACCCCGCATTTCGCACCGCAGAGCGCACCCGTAACATCGCTTTTGCGCGTGACCGTTCCTTTGGGGTGTTGGCCGTGTCGACACAGGACGCGCCGTTGATCAGCCATGTTCCTTTCTTGCTGAGCAAAGACGGAACGATTGCCGAGCTGCATCTGGTACGGTCGAATCCAATCGTCAGAACGTTGACCAAGATGCAAAGCGCCAAAATCGCGGTGTCAGGGCCTGATGGGTATGTTTCGCCTGATTGGTACGGGGCCGAGGATCAGGTGCCGACATGGAACTATGTGGCCGTGCAACTTGCCGGGCAGCTTGAGTTGCGTCCGCAAGCCGAGTTGCGTGGTCTTCTGGACCGGCAGTCCGCATTCTATGAGCAGCGGTTGTTACCCAAGCCACCTTGGCATGCTGATAAGATGTCTAAAGGGGCATTGGATCGCATGATGCGAATGATTGTGCCCTGCAAACTGCACGTGGAGGATATCCAGGGTACGTGGAAGCTGAATCAGAACAAAACAGATGAAATGCGTCTTGCTGCAGCTGATCACGTGGAGTCAGCTGGATTCGGCGCCGAGGTCACGCAGCTGGCCACGTTAATGCGGGAAACGTGACCAGCCAGGGTGCTTATTCGTTGAACGTCGCCAAATAGGCTGCGATGTCGTCAGCGCCTTTTTTCAACTTCACGCTCATATTCGGGCGAGCGGTTTCGTCGCCCAGATATTCCTGAATGAAAACGATGGGGTTTTTTGAGTAAGCTGCGATATTTTCCTGGGTCCAAACCAGCCCCTCTTCCCCGGCGCGGATCATGTCATCTGTGAACATGCCGACCGGAAGCCGCTCGCTGCCGTAGCGATAGTCGTTTTCAGATCCGGCAACGCGTCCGACCACACCATAGAGATTCGGTCCGGTAATTCCGCCTTTGACGAGAATTTCGCCATCTTTGATGATCGCATGGCAAGAAGAGCAGCGGTTATAAAGTTTTTCACCTTTCGCCGGATCACCGGCGGCCGTGGCTTGAGACGAGAGAGCCAGTACGAAGACCAGCGCAGATGCAAAGAACTTTGACATAGAGAACGTCCTGCTAAGATTTGGCGTATGCTGCGCCTTCCTGCATTCCCGTTAAAAGTGCAATCGAAATCAAACAACCGTAAGTGGTTGTGAAACATCTATTTTATGCTCATAATTTAGCTATCTCAAATTCGCGCTAAAGTTGAAATTTGCGTGGCAAAAGTTCGTCAAAACTTTGAACGTGGCGAGGTTGGGCCGGGGCTTTGGCGTGTCTTATTGGCGGACCTGTTTAGGTGAGTCGCGAATTCGAATCAGGGTAGTTCAACACTCGTTCGTTCGGCGGATTTCCCCGCTTAAACCCGTCAGAAGCTTGAAAATTTGCCCCTCCGTTGTGACATGAATGCCCAGATGCGGCGTAGTGCGCGCCTATGACCGCTGGACGAACCGATTTCTCCCGGCTAGATACCCGCGTTGAGACACCGCATCCGTGCGGTGCGCGAGCTTTATGCCCATTCGTGGGCGCCAGAAAATCGGAGATAACCTCGTGTCCCACGCTGAAGACCACGAAGGCACCCGCAGAGATTTCCTCTACTACGTCGCTGGCGGCGCAGGTGTCGTTGCTACGGGGGCAGCTGTTTGGCCCCTCGTCAACCAAATGAATCCATCGGCAGATGTTCAGGCGCTGTCCTCGATCCGCGTGGACGTGAGCGGCGTTGAGCCGGGCACGCAGCTGACCGTAAAGTGGCTGGGTAAACCTGTTTTCATCCGTCACCGCACCGGTGCCGAGATCACAGAAGCGCAGGAACAGGACGCTGAAGGCGTTGCCGCACTGCCTGACCCGCTGGCACGTAACGTGAACCTGCCGGCCGACGCACCTGCAACCGACGCCAACCGCGTGATGCCATCGCCAGAAGGCGAAGCCCCTGGGGCATGGCTGGTACAGATGGGCGTATGTACACACCTGGGTTGTGTGCCTTTGGGTGATGCTGGCGACTTTGGTGGCTGGTTCTGCCCCTGCCACGGTTCGCACTACGACCTTGCTGGTCGTATCCGTAAAGGCCCCGCGCCAGAAAACCTGCCTGTTCCCCCCGCGGAATGGGTAGACAACAGCACAATCAAGCTCGGCTAAGGGAGACCTAACTAATGTCCGGAATTCCCCACGATCATTACGAGCCGAAGACAAACGGCGAAAAGTGGCTGAACAGCCGCCTGCCCATCGTCGGCCTACTGTATGACACCCTGATGATTCCTACACCCAAGAACCTGAACTGGATGTGGATCTGGGGTATCGTGCTGACCTTCTGCCTCGCGTTGCAGATTGTCACCGGTATCGTTCTGGTGATGCACTACACCCCGCATGTTGACCTGGCCTTTGCCAGCATCGAACACATCATGCGCAACGTGAATGGCGGCTATATGCTGCGTTACCTGCATATGAACGGCGCATCGCTGTTCTTTGTTGCGGTTTACATCCACATCTTCCGTGGCCTGTTCTACGGCTCGTACAAAGCCCCTCGTGAGATCACGTGGATCATCGGGATGCTTATCTACCTGATGATGATGGGTACTGCCTTTATGGGCTACGTTCTGCCTTGGGGTCAGATGTCCTTCTGGGGTGCGACCGTTATCACTGGCCTGTTTGGCGCGATCCCATTCGTTGGTGATGCGATCCAGACCTGGCTGCTGGGCGGGCCCGCGGTGGATAACGCCACGCTGAACCGCTTCTTCTCGCTGCACTATCTGCTGCCGTTCGTTATCGCGGCGCTGGTAATCGTGCACATCTGGGCTTTCCACACCACTGGCAACAACAACCCCACAGGTGTTGAGGTTCGTCGTACGTCGAAAGCTGATGCCGAGAAAGACACGCTTCCGTTCTGGCCCTACTTTGTAATCAAGGACCTGTTCGCTCTGGCCGTCATTCTGGTCGTGTTCTGGGCCGTTGTCGGCTTTATGCCGAACTATCTGGGCCACCCGGACAACTACATCGAAGCCAACCCGCTGGTTACTCCTGCGCACATCGTTCCTGAATGGTACTTCCTGCCGTTCTACGCGATCCTGCGCGCCTTCACCGGTGAGGTTTGGGTCGTTCAGTTCGCCAGCTTCATCACCGGCGGCATCATCGACGCTAAGTTCTTTGGTGTTCTGGCGATGTTCGGTGCGATCCTGGCGATGGCTCTGGCACCTTGGCTGGATACTTCGACCGTACGTTCGGGTAAGTATCGTCCGATGTTCAAGTGGTGGTTCTATCTGCTGATCATCGACTTCTTTGCCCTGATGTGGCTGGGTGCGATGCCTGCGGAAGAGCCCTATGCGACATTCTCGCTGATCGCGTCCGCCTACTGGTTCGCCTATTTCTTCGTGATCCTGCCGATCCTGGGAGTCATCGAAAAACCCGATGCCCAGCCGGAAACCATCGAAGAAGACTTCAACGCGCATTATGGCAAGGCTGACGCCGACGCCACGCCGGCCGAGTAAGAAGAGGGACCGGAAACATGTTCAAGAAACTTGCAATCGGCGCCGCGTTTGCTCTGGCATTGACCCCTGCTGCATCATTTGCAGCAGGTGGCGGTGAGCAGCATATCGAGGACTTCCACTTTTCGTTCGAAGGCCCCTTCGGCACCTGGGATCAAAACCAGCTGCAGCGTGGTCTGCAGATCTACACCGAGGTTTGTGCAGCCTGTCACGGCCTTAGATACGTTCCTTTGCGTGATCTCGAAGCGTTGGGCTACTCTGAAGAAGAAGTTATCGCGTACTCGGCGGCCAACTTCGAAGTGTTCGATCCTGAGCTGGATGATTTCCGCCCGGCGATCCCGACCGACCACTTCCCGGCCAATGATGGTGTTGGCGCGCCGGACCTTAGCTTGATGGCAAAGGCCCGCGCTGGTTTCCACGGCCCTTATGGCCTGGGTATCAACCAGTTGGTCAAAGGCATGGGTGGCGCAGAATACATCGCCTCGCTGCTGGACGGATACACCGGTGAGGAAAAAGAAGAGGCAGGCACCGTTCTTTATGAGAACAAAGCTTTCCCCGGTGGCTGGATCTCGATGGCACCGCCGATCTCAGATGATCTGGTTGAGTTCGCAGACGGTCACCCGGCCACTGTAGAAGCCATGTCAGAGGATATCGCTGCCTTCCTGATGTGGACCGCTGAGCCAAAGATGATGGAACGCAAGTATTCCGGCTTTGTCGGGGTGATCTTCCTCTCCGTTATGTCGGTTCTGCTGTACCTGGTTAACAAACGCCTGTGGGCGCGTGTTAAGGGTAAAAAGACCAGCTAAACGGTCTTTTCCATTGATTTCAAAGGCCCGGTGCTTTGCACCGGGCCTTTTTTGTTTTCAGGTGGCCGGATGCTATGATTGACCCGCCCTTTATTGTTTCGAGGGCCCTTAATTTTTGACCAAATCAATTTAGGAGGACGAATATTGGACACCCAAAGCAATGTCGAAAAGATGCGGAAAGCTTTCGCGGAATGGAACGACTGCAAGGCATCGAACGTCGCCATGTGGGAAAAGTACACAACCGAAGATCTTTGTATGCGCTCACTGGGCCGAGGGCGTTACGGGCTGGACTTCAGCTGCGCACGCGATGGTCGGGCTGAGATGCAGGAATACTTGGAAGACCTAACTAGCGCCTTCGAAATGGAGCACTGGACCCTGAAGGACACTATCGCGCAAGACAATCGTGTCGTCGGCATCGGTGTGTGCGCGTGGATCCACAAAGGCTCTGGTAAAAGAGTTGAAACACCGATTGTGATCATTTGCCGGTTTCGCGACGGCCTGGTCTGCGAATACGAAGAGTTCTACGATACGGCCGCCATTTCAGCTGTCACCGGCTGACCAAGTTTCACGCAGTCAGCTGGCTGCCTGAATGACCGGAAATGGTCGCCTTCACAATCTGCCCCTCGATCTGCGGAGCTTCAAAAGCGACTTCGGTGAATTGCTCGGTCCGGCCCATATGCGGGTTTTCCATCAGAACGTGATGGGTTTTGCCGATTTGATCTGCCAGATGCCTGGCGACCTGAGACTCGCCTACAGCGCGCAAGCGGGCGGCTCGGTCCTTGATAACATTTCCGTTGATCTGCTGTGGTATGCGGGCTGCAGGTGTGCCTTCACGCTTGGAATAGGGAAAGACGTGCAACCAGGTCAAATCGCAATCTGTGACCAGTTTTAGCGAGTTCTCGAAATGCGCCTCGGACTCGGTCGGGAAGCCCGCGATGATGTCGGCGCCAAAGGTCATCTCGGGGCGCAGCTTGCGGGCTTCTTCGGTGAACCGGATGGCATCGTCGCGCAGGTGGCGGCGTTTCATCCGTTTCAGAATCAGGTCGTCTCCGTGCTGCAGTGACAGATGCAGATGGGGCATCAGGCGCGGCTCGGTCGCGATGGCCTGCATCAGGTTCTCATCGACCTCAATCGAGTCGATCGAGCTGATCCTCAGGCGTGGTAAGTCAGGCACCAGTTTTAGGATGCGCATCACCAGATCGCCCAGTTTGGGTTGTGCCGGCAGGTCAGCCCCCCAAGAGGTCAGGTCTACGCCTGTTAGGACGACTTCGTTATAGCCACGGTCCACCAGCCGCTTGATCTGATCAACAACGACACCCGCCGGGACGCTGCGAGAGTTCCCGCGACCATAGGGGATGATGCAAAAAGTGCAGCGATGGTCACAGCCATTCTGAACCTGTACGTAGGCGCGTGACCGGGTTCCGAACCCGTCGATCAGGTGACCGGCGGTTTCGGTGACTGACATAATGTCGTCAACCTGAACGGTTTCAGTTTCGCCAATGAAATCAGCGGCCATGCCTTTCCAGGTGTCAGGCTGCATCTTTTCGGTGTTGCCGATGACTGCGTCGACCTCCTCCATCTGCGCAAACGTCTCAGGTTCGGTCTGAGCGGCGCAGCCGGTCACGATCAGCCGTGCGTTTGGGTTTTCACGGCGGAGCTTGCGAATCTCTTGCCGCGCCTTACGCACCGCCTCGGCAGTTACGGCACAGGTATTCACCACGACGGCATCGGTCAGGCCGGCCTGCTGAGACAGCTCTTTCATCGCCTCAGTTTCATAGGCGTTAAGGCGGCAGCCCAGTGTGGTGAATTTGGGGGCACTCATCCCAGCGACTCCAGAAACTCGGGGGTCAGAGTGCCCGAGAACACATGGCAGGTCGGCCCGGTCATCCAGACCCCATCCTGGCGCCAGTCGATCCATATGGTGCCACCGTCTAGGTCTATTTGTACCTTGCGCCCTGTAAGGCCGCGCCGCGCGGCGGCTACGGCAGTCGCACAAGAAGAAGACCCGGACGCCAATGTGATGCCCACACCACGCTCCCACACACGCATGCGGATGTGGTCAGGCCCGATGACCTGTGCCACCTGCACATTTGTTCTCTCGGGATAGAGAGGATGGTATTCATAGCGCGAGCCAAACTCAGTCAGCGGAATCGCCTCGGCATCTTCGACAAAGAAAGTGCAATGCGGATTGCCCATGCCGGTGGCGGTTGGGCCACCTTCGATCGGCAGTTCCAGTGTGTCGACTTCTTCGGCCAACGGAATCTCGCGCCAGTCCAACTGAGGCTGTCCCATATTTACCGAAGTCAGGTTATTTCCGGCATCGCGCGCAAAAAGCGTGCCGCGCTCTGTGGTCAGGATCAGTTCTGATTTGCCGGTCTCCTCCATCAGAAACCGAGCAATGCAACGCGTCGCGTTTCCGCATGCGGCTGAGGTCGAACCGTCCGCGTTGTAGAAAACAAGATGCGCATCAGATTCGCCGTTTTCGATCACGGCGAGCTGATCGAATCCAACCCCAAACTGCCGATGCCCGATTCCCCGCGCCAGAGCGGGCGTGATTTCAACGTTCTGCGCGCGCGCGTCCACAATGACAAAGTCATTGCCCAGCCCGTGCATCTTCATGAAGGGCAAACCTGAGGTCAGTATTCGTTGCATGGCGCGCATATAACCCTGCGTTGGAAAGGAATCCACCCTGTGGTGAAGATTCCTGAAAAAAGGGGTTGACCCCCCCGCGCCACCTGCCTAATTAGGCCGCCTATCGGGACGCTGGAAACAAGTTAAGTGAAGGCGAAACGAGGTGCAAAATAAGGACTTGAACCCAGTTGGGAAAATGCCTTAGAGAGCGCCACGGATCGACAAGATCCAACGAAAGAGTGGGCCGTTAGCTCAGTTGGTAGAGCAACTGACTTTTAATCAGTGGGTCGCAGGTTCGAATCCTGCACGGCTCACCACTTTTTCTGTAGAAGAGACTAAGTATGCCTGAGCAGTGTGTCGTGTCAGGCTGGCTTGTGCTTAGGCTTATAGCTCACCCTTCACATCTAACGTCAAAGGCACGCCGATTGCCTAAAGATGGGATCGAAGAAGCCGAGCTAGAATGCTGCCAGCCTAACCGCTGGTTGTCAGTTCTATTGCTGAACCAACATTTGGGCCACTCAAGTCACTATAGGTGAAAATTGGTTCTCTTAGTGCTTTTTGCGGGTCTGAACGACAATCTACAAGAGAGTCTAGCCGTCTGATATCATCACGGTCGCGAATGGCTCACAGTCCGAGAATGTTGATCGTAAGAGCGTAAATCGCTTTCCCGCAAACAAGCTTTCCCCATCGGTATCTGAGTGCCACATTTGCGTCGTTTTAGGCCGTATGTGCGTATTGATTTGACAAAAAATGCAGTTTGTTCAAAGCTGTAAGTAGTTATGTGTGTTAAACGAGTGCTTTTGGTAACCGCCCCATTGGGGCGTCGGTGAACGTGATGAATCGAATTGGTATTGCGGAAGCGATGTCTCGCGAATGGGACGTCGTGATTGCTGGCAGCAGTTTTGCTGCGATGTTTTTCGCTCATGGCTTACCACCCGATCTGGACATTCTCATAGTTGAAAAGGGAACCTTTCGATCGCACGAAGTGCAAGTCCGTGATGGCTGGCAGGTTCTTGAACAAATCAAGCAGCGCAATACGTCCGGGGCGGAAAAGAACTGGATGAGCTTCACCACTTTTGGAGGCAATTCCAACTATTGGTGGGGGGATACTCCCCGGTACCATCCGGATGACTTTGTACTGCAGTCCAAATTCGGGGTGGGGATGGACTGGCCATTCCTCTATGAGGATTTGGTTCCATATTATGAACGCGCAGAACACTTGATGGAGATTGCGGGGGGTGGGTCTGATCACATCATTCCCCGCGATAACCCCTTTCCCTTTCCACCGCATCGTTTGTCCCGGTCGGACATCGTTTTGAGGTCATGTAGCGACACCTGGGTGCCGATGCCCACAGCGCGCTCGAACGGGGGCTCACGACCGCATTGTTGCGCCAACGGCGTTTGTGGGCTGTGCCCGGCAGGTGCCAAGTTCACCGTTTTGAATGGGTTCGATCGTCTTACCCACCCCCGGGCTCACTATCTTTTGGAAACAGAAGTGCGAGAAGTCTTGATTGAGGGAGGGCGCGCTACTCGTGCCGTTTTACGCGGACCCGAAGGCGAAGAGGTGAATGTTAAGGCCGGTTTGTTTGCCTTGGCCGCCAACGCGATTTTCAATGCGGCAATCATGTTACGCTCGGGTTTTTCGTCGCCGGCTCTTGGTCGCTACCTGCACGAGGAAGCGTCCCAGATCGTTGTGATAGATACGGCGACAATGAAGAACTACTTTGGTGGCACAGCAGAAACCAGTCACGGCTATCAGTTCTACCATAACATTGACCGGACCGAGGCTGCAGCTGTCCTAATCGAAAGCTCGAACACTCCACCCAATATTCGCGAAGAGGTTGGGAAATGGACCAACAGGCTTGTCCTAACCCTAATTGCCGAGGACTTACCCGTTGCCGAAAACAGGGTTCTGCTTGAAAGCGATGAACCTGTAATCGAATGGATCGGTCACCATCCCTACGCCTATCGTGGGTTAAAGCGCGCGTTCGACTCCTTGCCGGGCATCATTCCGGATGAACTGGACGGCATCAACTCCACCGAAGTGTTGCCTGGTCAGGCACATATTCAAGGGACACATCGTATCAGCGATGACCCCGCCTTAGGTGTGGTGGATCAGTTCCAGCGTTTGCACGAAGCGCCGAATGTTTTTGCGTTGGGGGCCGGTTCATTTCCAACCTGCTCTCCAGCCAACCCCTCATTGACGTTGTCAGCCATGTCTCTTCGATCAGCAGGGGTGGTCGGATGAGAATATCGCGTCGAACAATCTTGCTGGGAAGCGTCTGTCTGGCAACCGTTGGGCTTGGCGCAAGGTTGGGAATAAGCCCAGGAGCCATCAGGGATCACGCGCAGGATGTTATCGCCCGAATCTACGGCCCCGAAGTGTCTGTACACCCCGCAGCCGTTGAGTTCTGTGAGGAATACGAGGCTTTTCTGTTAAGCAAAGGCTTTCTGGGGCACGCGGCCAACGCCGTTTTCAACTTCAGAGTCCAGAACTTGCCGGTTATCCGAGACGAAAGCGAAGATATGGAACGCAGTATAGTGGTCAAGTTTGCCACTTCGACCAATATCGTGCTCGCGTCAGAGACGGGTGTTGAGCTGGAGTATATCGGAATATTCCAGCCCTTTGAGTTCACCTGCGCCAACCAGCTATCGTATATGGGGATGGTCTAAACGTCATTGAACAGAGGCCAGTTGGCGCTGTACCAAGTCTGCTTCCATCTTGGACAGTTGTTGCCGCCGGTGCGCCATCCCTTCGGATTCTGGCAGATTGAGGTGAGCAAGGATTTCCGCCCAGCGATTCATCCAATCATGCTTTTGCAGGGATTGAGCCATATTGATCTCGCGCATGCGCTGCTGTTCTTCAGCGTCGTCCAGCAAAGCTACAATTTGCGCGATAGCCTGATCGGGATCTTCTGACAGCCGGGTCACGGACTCTGGCCAGTCAAAATAGGATAGGTAATCCTCGGTTTCCGGCGCATAACCCACCTGTACGGCACCTCCAGCGATGCCTTCGACGTGCCGGGGGCCCCATGCGATGCTTCCCGCCCGCTGATCGGTATGACCCACCTTTGCGATATCCACCATGAACAGCTTGGAGTGCTGTACCAAGTTGGCCAGCAGATCCCTGTGAACTGCATGATCCGCGGTAATTGGTGGTTTGGTGGCTGAGTCGTACAGATAAAAACCATCACGTTCTTTCAGCACTCTCAACAGGCGCTCGTGCAACTCGGGGCGGCGACGGCCCATGCAATAGATGTCGATCGGTCGGGCAGAACGCAGCGACTGTGGGGCAAAACGCACCATATCTGCTGCCCCGGGAAGATGGATAACGGGCACGCCGGTGATCTTGCTCAATGCCTCGCAGGCTTCGGCAAAGGCGCAGCCGATGAGATCGAATTTTGATAAGGATTTGATCAGAGGCAAATGCAGTTCAAGCTCACCGGCCCAGACCTCCTCTAGAACGCAAACCGCCAAATTGGATTTCTCTCGCCAATCTGGGACAGCGTCCAACGCCAACAGTTCGAGCGGTTTCTGTGCGTTACAGAAAAAGATGTCGTAGGTCCGATCCAGAGGTGTGTTTTGAGCTCCGGATGGCCAGTACTTAAACAGATCACTGCGTTTGGAAAGCCACCTTTTGGGGTCGTATGGCAACCTCTTCGCCTTTTTGAGACGTGGGGCGACAATCTCGGCGTCTTCGATTTCGGCAAGAACATCCTCGAACTCGAAACCGGAACACCGTGAGACGTTGTCATTCAAATTACGCTGGGAAAAAATCAGCAGGTTTCGCCGCTCAGCTGCGGAATGGGCTGACTGGGTCAAACGATATTCCTTCAAAGGCAATGAACAATAGACGCATTACATACCGTCGATACCTTTGTTTCAAAGAAATTCTTCCTCGGGCTCTGGTGTGAAGGGAAAAGACCGACCCTAAGGGTGGAAAATCTGCCAATGAACTGGCCCCTAAAAAGCCGTGGGGCCTGAATTGGAGGAAATTTATGGAAAAATACTTGATTGTCTGCTTAAGTTTTGGAGTCGGACTCAGTCTCAATGTCCTCTGGCAGGCTTTATGAGTGAGCTTCGGCGCGTTTAAGTGGTTGCCGTTCATAAAGGCGGATTTTTAATGATTTTTACCGAAACCCATTTACAGGGTGCATTCGTCGTTGAGCTTCAGGAAAACTCTGATGATCGCGGTTTCTTTGCACGGGCTTTTTGCGCCAATGAATTTGAAGAACACGGTCTTAAGCCAACCGTTGCCCAAGTAAACCTCTCATATAATGAAAAAAAAGGAACCATGCGCGGCTTGCATTACCAGCAGGCCCCTGCGACCGAAGCCAAGTTCATGCGCTGTATCAGCGGCGCTATTTACGATGTGATTGTCGATCTAAGGCCGGATAGCCCCACTTATCTGCAGCATTTCGGCACTGAACTCTCTGCTGAGAACAGACGCGCGGTATACGTGCCCGAAATGTTTGCGCACGGATATCTGGCCCTGACCGACGGGGCACAGGCCTACTATTCGGCAAGCGAGTTTTACACACCCGGTGTTGAACATGGGATTCGCTACAATGATCCGGCACTCAATATACAATGGCCGCAACCTGTAACTATTGTTTCCGAAAAAGATGTGAGTTGGCCACTGATTGAGCGCTGATTCTCGCGGAGCACCCAAGGAAAGCACCTTTTTCCATGACGCCTTCGAACAAAAAGACATCAACTGTATTGGTCACAGGCGCCGCAGGATTCATAGGGTGTGCAACGGTCCGCGAGCTGATTAACCACGGGCATTCGGTGATCGCCACGTATAGAACCGATCCTCCACCGCAGATCGAAGGGGATGTGACTTGGGTTAGCGTGGATATGACCGACGCTGCGGACGTGAATGCGCTGCTGCAAAAGCATCAACCCAGTCATTTGCTGGCTCTGGCTTGGTATATGGGGCCTGGTAATCAGCAATCGCTCGAGAATTTTCGCTGGCTTCAATACTCAATCGATTTGTTGTTTGCCTTTGCCGAAGCTGGTGGAGAACGGGTGACGTTTTGCGGCTCTTGTATGGAGTACGACTGGACTCAACCCATAAAGCTGCACGAGGACAAAACCCCTTTGGCGCCAGCGACTGAGTACGGTGCGGCCAAGGCTGCGTTGTTCACTGCGTTTGGTCCGCTATGCGATGCGCTGGGTTTGTCGGGGGCATGGGCTAGGCCGTTCTTTTTGTATGGCCCGGGTGAAAACCCGCGGCGGCTTGCGGCGGATGTAATCCTGTCTTTGCTTGAGAACCGTGAGGCGCTCTGCACGCATGGGACACAGAAAAGAGATTTTCTGCATGTAGAGGACGTGGCGTCTGCCATGGTCGCATTGCTGTTCAGCGATGAAAAAGGACCATTCAACATTGGCAGCGGCGAAGCAATTCCGTTGGCCGAGTTAATTCAGGAAATCGGCCGACAAATCGGAGCCGAAGACTTGATCCGTCTGGGTGCCCGCGAAGCTCGAGCTGGCGATCCGCCCTTGGTTGAAGCCGACAGCAGAAAGCTGCGGGACCAACTGGGGTGGCAACCGAAATTTTCATTGGAAACCGGAGTAGCGGATACCATCGAATGGTGGCGCCGTGAAATTGCGAAAGAAAGTTGATATGAGTGATCAGAACATAGTTATCCTTGGGTCCGGTATGTCGGGGCTTGGTGCAGCGCATGAGTTGCATGGGGCTGGCGTTTCCAGCCGAATGTATGACAAGAACGCCTTTCCGGGTGGGCATACAGCCACATTTACCCATGACAGCGGCTTTATCTTTGACGACGGCCCGCACATCTCGTTTTCGAAAGATCCACGTATTCAAGATCTTTTTGCCGAAAACGTAGATGGTAAGTACGAAAAACTGCAGGCTTACGTGAACAACTATTATCACGGGGCGTGGGTAAAACACCCAGCGCAGGCTAACTTACACAACTTGCCGGACGAATTAAAAACACAGTGCATTCTGGACTTCATTGAAGCGTCCAAACAGGAAGTTGTGGAAAAGCCGGCCAATTATCTTGAATGGCTGATCTCGGTCTTTGGGGAAACCTTCGGCACCCATTTCCCTGCCGTTTACGGTAAGAAATACCATACGGTCGACGCAGACCAGATGAGCACTGTTTGGATGGGGCCGCGTCTGTATCGGCCCACAATGGACGAAGTCATTCGTGGCGCGATTTTCGCTGAAACGCCAGACGTGCATTACATCACCGATTTCCGCTATCCGACCGAAGGCGGTTTCATTTCGTATCTCAAGCCATTTATGGAAAAGACCGACCTGCACCTGGACCACAAGGTGGTCGCGATCGATCCCGAAGCACGGACTGTCCAGTTCGAAAACGGGGTGGTCGAAGAGTATGGCCATCTGATTTCTTCTATACCGCTTCCAGATTTGATCCCCATGGTCAAAGGTGCGCCGGATCACGTGCGCGAGGCTGCGGCGAAACTGGCTTGTACCACCTGCGTTACTGTTAATCTTGGTTTGGCCCGCGATGACTTCACACCGGCGACCTGGACTTACATTTACGACGAGGACATCGTCTTCACCCGGCTGAGCTTTCCGCACAAGATGTCGACAAAAACCTGCCCGCCGGGTTGCGGCTCTATTCAGGCGGAATGCTATTACTCGCATAAATACCGGCCGTTGGACGTGTCACCAGAAGACCTGATTCAGCCAGTGATAGATGATCTGGTGAAGATCGGTCTGATCGAAAAGGATGAGAAAATCCTGCACACCGACGCCCGGCTGATCACCCACGCCAATATCATCTTCGACCTGGACCGTGAAGAAGCCCTGCCGATCGTGCATGAATGGCTCAACAAGGTTGGTATTCACTACGTCGGCCGCTTTGGCGAATGGGGATATCAATGGACCGACGAGGCGTTCAAGTCCGGTGAGCGGGGCGCTCGTACCGTCCTTGAAAAGATCGCCGCGCCTGCCTGATCTTTGACCGATCGCCTTTTCAGGCGATCGGTTCCTTGCGTCGGAAGTCTTGATCCAGCTGGTTTTCCTGCAGCAGAGCCTCTAATTGGGCAAGTCGCTTGTATTTCCGGCCTTCAAAGTCCTCTACCTTGAGGTCACATGCTTTGACAGCCTCATAAAGCTGTTGAGCGCCTCGCACGGCGTCCCATTTCGGTTCGAAGCCCGGAATGCACTTTTCGATTTTGGCCGAGCTTACGCGATACGAGCGATTGTCCGGCCCGGCATCTGCAGCATAATCAATTTCAGCTCCTGGCACCGTGTCAGCGACGATCTCTGCCAGATCTTTGATCTGGTAGTTGTTTTCAGTCCGGCAAACGTTGAAGGCCTCGCCCGAAATGACTTTGGGGTCTGCAGCCAGCGTCGCCAAAAAGGCGCGTGCCATATCCTCGACATGGATGATCGGGCGCCACGGTGTCCCGTCCGACATCATAAGGATGCGTCCTGACGTGTAGGCGTGTGCAATCAGGTTGTTCAGCACGATGTCGAACCGCATGCGCGGACTTGCACCATATGCAGTGGCAAAACGCAGAAAGGTTGGCGTGAAGTTATCATCGGCCAACGGCTTCAGGTCGCGTTCAGCTAAAACCTTGGACACACCATAGTCGGTCTGCGGGTTCAGCTGGCCATTCTCATCGACGAAATCCTCGCCTGCGCGGCCGTAATTCGAACAGGAAGAGGCAAAGACAAACCGAGATACGCCAGCTGCCTTTGCTTGCTTCGCCAGATGGATTGTGCCTTCGTGATTTATCTGCTGCGTCAGGCCAGGGCGCAGCTGACCCAGCGGATCATTTGACAGAGCCGCCAAGTGCACGACGGCGTCAAAGCCCTGCAGGTCGTCAACCGTCAGATCACGAATGTCCTTACCCAGATTAGGGATTTCGGGAACCGTCCCGCCGGGAGCAAAGTCAGCGCGATCAAAGAGATTTATATCGCACCCAGTCACCTGGATTCCCGCCTCGGCCAATACCGGGGCGGTGACCGTCCCCACGTAGCCGAGATGACCCGTTAACAGAACCTTTTGAATGTTCCCAAGTTGCCCACGGACGGTTGCCATTTTTCCACATCTCCTCAAGTCGGCGTTTGTCCGCCAGGTGATCCATGCAATACCAGAACCCAGGATGGCGGTAGGCCATCAGCTGACCCATTTCCATCAGCTTGGGCAGTGGTCCTTCTTCCCACATAATCTCGTCGCCATTGACGCTGGCGACGGCATCAAAAACGCCGGGTTCCAATACAAAGAAACCGCCGTTAATCCAGTCTGCTGCAGTTTCCGGTTTCTCCATAAAACCTTCGACCAAGCCGTCTTCGCGCACTTGTAAATGGCCAAAGGTCGTCAACGGTCGAACCATCGTGATGGTGGCCAGCTTGCCGTGGGACCTGTGAAACGCAAGCAGCGCGTCCAGATCGACATTCGAAACCCCATCCCCGTAAGTCAGCATAAAGGTTTCGTCGCCCAGATAGGGCTGCAAACGAGCAAGGCGCCCGCCGGTCATGGTGTCCATACCGGTATCGATCAAATCGACGGTCCAAGGCGGCGTTTGATCCTCGGGAAATCCGTTGTCGAAGTGTGGATCGCCAAACAATTCCCGCTCGCTGAAGTCAATGCGAAGGTTGCCTTCGTACTGACACAGGTTCGAGACATACCGCTTGATCAGATCGCCCATGTATCCAAGCGCAAGCACAAAGTCATGATGACCATAGGTCGAATAGTGCTGCATGATATGCCACAGGATTGGCCGGTTGGCGATTTCCACCAATGGCTTGGGGCGGACGCGGGTTTCTTCAATTAGGCGCGAGCCTTTACCACCCGCAAATATGGCTGTTTTCAATGGTGCCTCCCCAAAGGATATGAAGATGAAAAAAAGGCATTCAAAAAGGTCTTCTAATAGGCAAAGTCGACAATAACGGGTGGTCCCCTGTCAATCTTTGAGGGGGAGGACGCTCTTTGAAATTGTACGCAAAACAGAAACATTTAACTACCATTCCTCTCTGGGGTGACGTTTTGGAAACCTAACTGGAGCGAGCAAGGGTCGGCGGCGCCCCGTACCCGGGGGTAGGGGTGGCGCGCAGAGCCTTGGCGACGAGATTCGTCTTGGTGGTAAAGGCGACAAAGATGATCCAGCTGGCAGAAAGACGGTTGAGAATCTCGCTTTCCGTGATGTTTAGGAACAGGAACGTCATGCCGAGGGTGAAAACAAAGGCAACTTCGTCTCGTCTGCCGAGGCGGCGCAGACAATAAAACGCCGAGCCGAAGAACCTAACCAAGACCACAAAGAAAAGAACCACGCCCACGAATCCTGCGTTCAGCCACAGTTCAATTAAGCCGTTATGCGAATAGTGGGGGACAAATCCCAGTTTCGCTTTACTTGCGAATATTCGAAGGTGGGTAGCTTCTTCGTACCAGTAGGCCAAATAGCCCCAGCCGAACCAGAATTTGTCCATCACAAAGGGCCAGGCAATGGTCCAAATGGGTATTCTGTCCGACAGCGTGGGTTTACGTCCGATCATTGCAAAAAACGGCTCGGCTATCGGCGAGGCGAGAATGAAAGTGATCAGGCAAATCGCAAAGACCGAAATCAGAATGAACCCAATCGCCCACAGCATTTCTTTCCCGGTGAAGATACGACTGGTGAAGTATCCGGTGATTACCACTATTCCGATGACTTGCGCTGTTCTGGACTCAGAGGCGAGCAGCAATAGAAAGGCAACAATGGCCGAAATCATAAACAGGGTTTTCAGCCTGCCCGCGGTTTGCTGCACCGCGAAGCAAGAGGTCAGAAACGCCAGAACACTTGTAGAGCCCAATTCATTCTTGTGTCCGTAGATTCCATTCCAGGTGTCTCCCCAAGGAGGAATTCCGCGCGCTTGTGGAAGTGTCGCGATCGCCAAAACGCAAAGGGCCATAACAGTGCTAAAGAAGGCAGCAAAGAACAGCAGAAGTCCTCGCATCGACATCATACTGGCCAGCGCTAGGCCAAATGCCGTCGTCACTAACAATGGAATGGCTCTTTCCAGAGATAGCATTGGAAAATCGCTCCAGCCCATCGAGAGCGTCGTCCAAAGCGTCAGAATCGTAAGCTCGGGTGCTGCAAATGTCCCGCGCAGCAAGTGGCGGTAATACAAAGAGGTCGTTGCCAGAATCGGTACGAGCGTCAGGATTTCCAGCTTATTGGCCAGATTGTTCTTCCATAGAACGATGGTCAGAAGGTCTGTGCCCACAAGTATCAAGTACATGAGGCACACCATTAAAACGATGTGATGGAACGCCGTTCCAGCCCCCTGTCTATGGGGAATACTGCGATGCGAAACCGTCATTGCGCACTCTTTAAACTCAAAAACTCAACTCCCGAAATCGGGATTCAATCGCCAAAAAAAGATATGACTGTTTACGAAACTAACAAAACTCGGGCGTTTTTGTCCATCTTGTGATGGTTCCCGCAATCAGAAGCTGGCTTTTCCAGCCGTTTCACAAAAATACCGGTGAAATCGACAACAGGGTCTGGTTATGTTTTAACGAATGCTGTTCCTGTGCCGGCAAGTGCCCTCGGGCAAGGCCAATTTCATTAGGCAGGAGCGGGGGTTGCGGCCAGTTTGTCGTGAAAGACCTCAGTTTGTTGTTTTGAGTAGATGCCGGTTTCCGGCGGTTGGGTTTTTATGGGTCTACAGCTACCGATTTCAGGACGTGGTCTGTCATGACCTGGTATTTTATTCCTCGAATGCTGTCCGCGGTTATCTCGATCGCTATTCTCGTAGTGATGACTCGTGTGCTGGGCCCGGCCGAGTTCGGGCGGTACACGCTGACGTTGTTGCTCGGAACTCTGCTCTATTCGTTCACGTTCTTTTGGTTGATTATCTCGGTTGGCCGGTTTCATCACGCCAAAGAGTTTGAAGGTAGAACAATCGGCACCGTGACCGGAGCCGGCGTTCTGATTGCTGTCGCTCTGCTTGCTTTGGTCGGTGCTACTTTTCTGATCTTTCCAGAAACATGGGCACAGAGTTTTCTGTTCGCCGCCATCTTTTGCATAAGCCACGCGGTGCACGAATTGGGCACAGTGTGTCTACGGCAATATAACGAAGGCCCAAAGTACGCAGTTGTAACCCTGTTGAGACATCTATTGGGAGTGTCTGTTGCCGTTGCTCTTATATTGGGCGGTGGTGGCTACAAGAGCGCTGTGGTCGGCATTTCCCTCGGCGCAGCGCTGACCGGAGCGTATGCAATGGTCATAGCAATTCGCAGATCGGGTATCTACTTTCCAAGGGTTGCTGCTACACGGGCCTATCTCAAGTTCGGCTTCCCGCTTGCCGTGGTCACGTCGGGCTCGACTTTCTTTGCAATGTCCTCGCAAGCCTTACTGGCATATTTCGTGGGGCTTGACGCAGCTGGCTATTTTGCTGCCGCGCAAACTTTGGCAACACGTGCCCTGCGGCTGACGATGAGCACGTTGTCCAATGTGGTTGCACCCTCAGTATTTGAGGCGCAGGAAGTCAGGGGAACGAAGTCGTCGGATTCCGTCCTAGAGAAGTATTTTTCGTTTCTAATGCTGATCGCAATGCCGATCGTAACCGCGTTGATCTGTTCGGCCGGTGTGTTTGCCAACTTGCTCTTTGACCCCGAATTCGCCGCCGAAACGGCTGGATATCTTCGTCTATTGGCAATAGCGGCCTTCATCATTGGTCTGCAGGGCTCGTACTTCAGCTATTCGTTCATGCGCTCAAAGAAAACCGGGCTGCAGCTTGGCATCACATTTGGATCTTTGGTTGTGCATGCTGGTCTGTCCCTTGTGATGATTTATGCGTTTGGCGCTCCCGGAGCGCCGTATGCATACCTGCTGAGCGGTATATTCAGTTTTAGCGTGTATTATCATTTTGGGCGCAAGATTGACCCGCTCAAAGTCCCGGTGCCCGAGATTATGAAGGCTTTGGCGGGTGCTTTGGTATTTGCCCCATTCGGATTTATCGCAGACGGAGCAGCCACCCTGACCTTGCAGTTTACCTGGCTGGTGCTGGGCTCGGTGGCGATGTTTGTTTGCCTTGTCTTAGTCCGCCAAACCGCGGCTGTTATCGCTTGGGACAGGGTCAAAAGGATGATTCTATAAAGGGCACCGAACCGCATGCGAGCGTTCACCCAGACTTTTGTTCACCGAATTTCCTTCAGGACTCAGAATGTAAACGGTTGCATTTTTGCCAAATTACGCCCGGTCATTTTCTTAATCTGTCACTGATGCCTCGTGACTGCTAAAATATGATGATATTATTGCGTAGACTTCAAAATTATGTGTCAGGTAATGGTAAATGGCGTGCTGTGTTCTTAGTTAAATAGCGCCGCCGCAAAAAACGCACAATCTGAGGTCATTAAAGGCTGATCGACAGGAAACGCCAAAGACCCAAAATGCTAGAGCCAAGTACCAAATGTTAGTCGTCTACTTACTTTCAGGTCCGCTGGTCGCAGCCTTGTGCTTCGTGGCCTTTGTCGTGTCTGGCACGAGTACCGGTTCCGCAGTGCTTGGAAGCGTTTTGATCGGCTGTTTTTCGCCACTTTTGATTGCCGTTCTGCACATTGCATTTAGCCGCAAGCTACGCTTGAAGTTAGATGGCAAATTGCCTTCAAAAGTTGAGCAGGGTGAGAACGGGTAATCCCGCTTCAACGAACCTGTTGTTTTTGCTCAACCATCCATTCAAACGTTTGAATTAGACTTAGTATCTGGATGTTTCCGAGCTGCAGTTGCCTTAAAAATAGGCGGCCACTAAGCAGCGATGCCGAGGCTTCGTAACAAAAAAGTTGTCACAAGTATTAAGAAGTGCGATCATATCGCCGGGCAATATCCCGACATTTGAGTATTATTGAGTCGGGTACAATAAGGGTGGGAACACGCATTGTTCGCGTAAGACCCCTAAATCGAGCGAAGAAAATTGAAACGCTGACGCCGCCGTTTGACTTAAGGGCGCGGTTTTGGCGGGTGTGTTGCACGGTTAGATAGTTCCGGGTGCACATTATAGTACCCGGTGTGTTAATTATTTTGGGGGTTAAGATGAACCAAATTCGAGGTTCAATTCCGTTAGAAGATACGAAAATATATAATCCAAATCAACGCGTTACTAGTGACGATGTTAAGCATGAAAATCTGAAAAGTTTCTATGCGGTCAAGGGGAAGCGTCTGTTGGACATTTCTCTTGTTTTGCTTGGTGCGCCGTTTGTGTTGCCGCTGATGCTGCTCATCGCCATTTTGGTGAAGTGCGATGGAGGCCCGGCGATCTACAGACAAAGACGCGTGGGTATCGGTGGCCGCGAGTTTGATTTCCTCAAATTTCGTTCGATGGTGCCTGACGCCAAGCAGAAGCTCGAAGAGCACCTGCGCGAATGTCCGGCGGCGGCTGCTGAATGGAAAAGTCATCAAAAACTGGAAAACGATCCGCGCGTGACCAAATTCGGGCGCATTATCCGGATGACTTCTTTGGATGAGCTTCCACAGCTGTGGAATGTCCTGATCGGAGATATGAGCCTTGTTGGACCGCGCCCAATGATGCCGGAACAGCAAGCTCTGTACCCGGGGCGGGAGTACAACCTGATGAAGCCCGGCATTACCGGGTTGTGGCAGGTGTCGGATCGGAACGATGTGGAGTTTTCGCACCGCGCCATTTTCGACAGTGCTTATGCGCACAAAATTGGTTTGTGGTATGATTTAAAAATTCTGTTCCGCACCATCGGAGCCGTGTGCAGCGCGACCGGGTGCTGAACGCCAACGGCTAAACGCCTTTAACAAGATGTGGTGGCCTGAGAATGAAACAGTTTAAGAGTGTATTGTGTAAGGGGTGGTCTGGTCGTTCCCGGCATATCCTCAGAAGTGTCGGCGCGTTGTCGGTTCTTGCCTTTTTGCAGGCTGCGCCCGCTGTCGCGGATTTCAACCTGGAACCCGGAGATAGCATTCAGGTGACTCTGACGGGGCTGGATGATCTGTCCTTTGACGCCAACATCGATGTGCATGGAGACGTCAATCTGCAATGGCTTGGGCAGTTTCAGGCGCAGGGATTGTCCTCGGACGAACTGGAGCGGCTTGTTCGTTTGGATGCCGCTGGCAAAATCGTCAAGCAATACAATCAGGATGGTCAGATATTCATCATTCAATTGGATGGAGATGAGATTGAGATCACCCGAAATGGATACCGCCCGATTATCATTGGCGGTGATGTCGCTCGGACCGGTCAGATTGACTATCGCCCTGCCATAACAGCGCGCGAGGCCGTAGCACTGGCGGGTGGAGTTCGAAGCCAGCTCTTGACCGACGATGTCTCGATCGACCCCATTCAATTGATGCGGTGGCAGACAGCATACGGTCAAGCCGCGCTGGAGCACGCGCATTCCATGGTCCAGATCTGGCGCGCGACGTCCGAACTTTTGAATGATTTGAGCCACCCGCAACCGATTGCTGGGCAGGTTTCCGTTTCGCAAAAGGTTCTTGAGGAACTGGTCTCTGAACAAATCAAGATCCGCAATATCAACCAACAGAATGAGTCCGGCGAGCGACACTATTTCGAGGATGCAGAAGATCAGGCCGAACAAAGGATTAGGATTCTTCAGCAGCAAAAGACGGAGTTGGCCAAAGCGCTGGCTGCTGATGAGGAAGAAGAGGCGCGCGTTGTCAGTTTGGTCGATCGAGGTTTGGCACCGGGATCCCGGCTGGCTGACACCCGTCGTACCACGGTTCTTTCAGCAACCCGCCTGCTGGACGTCGAGGAAGATCTGGCGACCACCAGCCTGATCCTGACTAGGTTGAAAAGAGACCGGGAACTGTACGAGCAAGAACGTTCCCTGCGTCTGTTGCAAGAGCGCAGAGACGCAAGCCTGGTCCTACGCGATGCCAGCGTGCAGATGGACACCATCTCAAAGTATCTTGCAGGGGCGTCGAACGAGATTGGAACCGAAAGCCTGATCACTGACATCGACTACTCGGTTACAGTTTACCGGTTGGTGAGCGGCCAGTTGCAAATGCTCGAAGCCGACAAGCTGACGCAATTGATGCCCGGGGACAGTGTGGAAATCGAGGTCGAGGAAATGGCACCCGGGGCCCCGCTAACCGAGTAACCGCCGACCGAGTGAGGTTCTTTGAGCCAAAGTGATTTTCGGAATGGTACACAGCAGATCGACAGCTATCCTTCAATCAGAAGACTCTCGTCTTACAACGTTCCGAGTTGCAGTTCTGGTGAGTTGTTTTGCGATTTTGCAAACGGTGCCGTCCTTAATAAACGGCTATCCATTCATCTTTTTTGATACTCATGGATACTACAATGCGGGCAAGGCGGTCGTTTATACTTTGATAGGTGCGCCTACTGGTGTCGAAGCTGTTGTCACACCTGCAGATATCTTGAGCGGGTCGTTGCAAAACGGGACCGGCGCGCTGGATTATGAAGCTGCCATACCCATGTCTCGATCGCCGTATTACGGTGTTTTTGTATTTCTTTTCCTGAACGCCGAGGCGTTTCTGCTGGTGCTCGTTCAGGCCATCACAGTGGCCTATGCGGCTTGGTTGGTTACAAAACAGATCTGTCCTCAGTACCCTGCAAAGCCTTACCTTATCGCCGGTGTCATTTGCATGCTGGCGACGCCGTTGCCCTATTTCACCGCATACGCTATGCCGGATGTCTTTGCTGCAATGGTACCGTTTTGCTTGTTTTTGCTTTGCTTTTGCCGCCCCAATTTGTCGACCGTCGAAGCGGTCTTTTGTTGGGCGGTGCTGCTTGCAGCCGTTGCGTTTCACAGCAGCCACGTTCTTTTGACTGTCGGCCTACTTAGCGCTTTCGTGATACTGACGATCTGGCCCAGGCTTCGTTTCAGCCTTACCGGTTGGTTTGCATCGTTGTCTGCGCTGGCCCTTGGGATAGCTGCCACTTTTGTTTTTGCATTCACCTCGCAGGCTGTCTTTGGAATGTGGCCACAAAGCCTGCCATTTTTGACTGCGCGAGGTATCGAGGACGGCCCGGTTGCTGCGCTAGTTGCAAGTGATTGCGAGGCGTATGAGTTTGCAATCTGCAACGTAGCCCCGCTGAATAACCATGAGTCGCAGCATTTTCTTTGGAGCTCTGACGGGGTTTATCAAACTGCGGATGCCGAGACGAAACAACGACTCAGTGATGAGGACTTCTCAGTGTTTCTAACAGCTGCGCTCAAGCGGCCGGGCATGCAGCTTAGCGCATCATTTGGCAACTTTGCTCAGCAACAAAGCCAGTTCGGATTGTATGAATTCGGAACAGCCAAAAGAGTCATGGCCGAGAACGCGCCGAGGTTCATGAGCCCAACTAATCTGCAGAGATTTGGGCAGTCTCTGGCAGTTTCGGGAAGTTTTCCCTTTGCCGCCCTGACGGCTATTATCTACGTCACGGTCGCGTTTAGCTTGGTGATTGTGATTTATGTCTATGTATCCCGGCCGGTGTCGGATGTCGCATTGGCGCTGGGCGTTGTTGTTTTGCTTACACTTGTTCTGAATGCGGCGGTCTGCGGAATTCTGTCCGACCCGCATCACCGCTATCAGGCGCGCCTAATTTGGTTGTTGCCTTTCCTGGCTTGTCTGCTTGCTTTCCATCAACCAAAAGTTAGGCACCCTGATCACCACAACTGACCAACACTGCGCAGGTAAAAACCTGTTGACAAAACACGGGGCGCGATGGGTTTGTAAACTGTGGGCACTGGAAAAGAAGCGATCAAAATGCCGTCTTCTCAGTTTATGAAATTCGCGGTTGTGGGGGGCATTGCCTTCGTGGTGGATGCCGCGCTGCTGCTCTTTTCAACCGAGGTGGTGGGACTAATTCCCGAGGCTGGGCGGCTTCTGTCTTTTATGGGGGCGGTAACCACCACTTGGTATTTGAATAGGACGTTTACCTTCGCTACTCGCAAGCCGCCCACATTCAAAGAGTTTTTTAGATATGTCTTGGCGATGAGTGCGGGCATGGCCATCAACTACCTGGTATTTGTCATTTTGATCCACGTGAACCAGATTGCAAATGCCTATCCGGTGGTCGCGTTGGTGCCGTCGACACTGGCTGGAATGATGATCAATTTCATGTTTTCGCGCCGTATTCTGGGTTCGCGGTCATCTTCGCAATAACAGAGAATACGCGGCGCGTTTCGCCTGCAGCCGGTTAACCCAGAACCGGGTCGCCGTAGAGTTTGACTTTCTTCATGTTGACCCGCGTCGCAACCAGAGCGGATGGCCTAATTCCTGCGTTTTCCAACTCGCGCATGGCCTGAAGAACGGATTTCTGCGGCGTGTTGTTCCATCGGGTGAAGAGGATCACGCGCTGTGAAAGCTGAGACAAGTATGCAGCTTCGACGGCGGACAACAAAGGCGGCGTGTCCAGCAGAATAACGTCATACATGTCGGACAGTGACGAAAGCAGCGCCTGGAATGCAGGAGAGCACAGGAACTCGGTTTCATCTCTGGTTTTTTCGTCCGAGATATCCGGGCCGATCAGGGGCAGTACGCCCAGACCCGATTGAGGCGTGGCCACAATAAAATTCGCCAGCGCCTCTGGCTTTTCACCGACTTTTTCCTGTGATGCCGGTGTCATTTCATACAAGTCCCGATACGCGGAACCTGCGGTGTCACAATCCACGATTAGCGTTCGATACCCAGCTTCGGCACAAACAGAGCCAATGAGAAGAAGTGATGACGTCTTGCCTTCGTCTGCCAAAGAAGAGGCACCGGAGATCACCAAGCAGCCACCTTCCGAGACCTGCTGGTCCGGGGCACCGTCGCCGTTCTTGGAGAATACTCCTGCGGGGTTGGGCACCGAAGGAACGTCGCCGTCATGGCGCAATGCCCTAAGACCAATATCCTTGCTTGCCAGCAGTTTCTTCCCAAAGTGCAAAAGCTCGGGGTCGAGCTTGCCATCTTCGGTAAAGAATGTTTCGAAGGGCGATTCATTTTGGACTTCGGGAACAATTGCCGACAACTTGACCCCGGTTGTGCTTTCGAATTCGAACGTGGTTCTCAGTCTTTTTTGCAGCAACTCCCGAACGACAGTCAGGCCGAGGCCGACAAAAATGACGGCAAACAGAATTGCAATCGAAACCTGCGCACGTCTGGGTTCTGATGGGTCGATCGCAACGCGTGCAGTTTCAATGATATGAGCCCCGGCATCCAGATACTCGCCCTGTTCCGCGCGACGTCCCAGCTGTGAAACGAAGTCTCGATAAATGGCCTCAGTTACCAGGATTTCGTTCTCGATACGCTTTGTCACAGAGTCATGCTGAACCTGCAAAGTCTGCTGCTCTTTAAAGGTTCCGATGTTTTCACCCAAGACAGCGAGCTGCCCGGACATCACGGTGATCCTTTGATCAATCAGGGCTTGCGCCGTGTCCAGTGCGGCGAGAGCCTCATCCGGGTTCGCCGCAGCATCCAGGCTGCGTGTCACCAAGCCAGCTCGTACAGTCAGGTCTATTGCCTCTTGAATGTTGCCGGACGTACGCAGCTGGCTGATCGTGTCAGTCTGTTCTTGCAGTTGTAGAAGCTCTTCTTCCACAAGCTGTGAACGTTTTTCCGCTTTGATCCGCTGAGCTTTGATTGTTGCGTATTCCTCGGGCGAAAACGGTGCTTCGATTGAGTGCGCCTCGAGGTCCGAGCTGAGGCTGTTCAGGTCTTCCCGCAACTGGCCGATCCGAATGGCAAGCCACTGTTGCGACTGGCCCAGATCGTTGCGCTTCATTGTTGTCAGGATCGAAAGATATTCTGTCGCAAGGCTGTTAGCGATTTCGGCGGCTTTTTGCGGTGATTTTGATGTGACGCGTATCTGGTACACGGCCGAAATGTCGCCAACCTGTTCGATCTGAGTGGACTTACGCAGGTTGTCGATCGTCGTTTCGCGCAGAAGAATAGCTTCGGATTCTGCGTCCCCAGCTCCGTCCTCGCCGTTTCCTGAGATTATGTTAACCAGACCGTTCTTGACTTGCCGAGCCAGCGTGATGGGATTCAGTGTGAACCCGCCTTCCTCACCGGCAAATTCCGGATCGGATTGAAGCTCCATAAGGTCAACAACGCTTTCGATCAGATCCGTCGACCGCAACAGTTCCAGCTCACTCTCCAAAGATGTCAGTGAAAGCGGCAGGCCCGAGACATGAGGCGTGAACTGCGTTTCTGTCTGAACGCGCGTCTCCATCATGACTTTCGCGCTGGATGTGTATTTGGTGTCAGATGTGTAAGTGAAAAGATAAGCTAGGACGGCGGCTATAAACCCAAAAAGCACAATCCAAGGGAACGCACGTCTAATTGCCCAGGCTACGTTTGAAAGCGTTCTGAGTTCTGAGTCACCTGCCGAAGCGATGCCCGCCCCCGAAAGCTCCAAATCCAATCCTCTGCGGTACTGATCAGTCATAACTAAAAAACAAATGTTGCACAGGTATACCTAAACATAGGCCGAGGCGGCCTTTAAAAACAGAAAAAACATCAAATGACGTCAACAATGGGATCAGAAGACCATGATTGGATGCTAAAAGGAAGAAACTTTAGCGCTTATCGGCAATTCTGATGCAGATGTGGCAATAATCAGAGCAGTTGTGGGAGTATTTAATAGCGAGAATCGGTAGGGCTGCACTAACCTGAGGGCGTAACCAGTATTTTTGACCAGTTGGCTTTGTGATGAATAAAATTCTCGAAAAGCGTTTGCCGCATGCATTTGTTGGGGGTGTGCCTGTGGCGATTGCAAGTGACGCTGAATTAACAACAGCGATGCTCGAAGATGTGGAACGCCGCAGGGCTTCGGAACTTGATCGCGCGTTGACAGTGTTTTCTTCGAATGCTCAGGCCATTTCATTCTACGCAAGTAATGAGAAGTTTGCCGAAGTTATGAACGCGGCTGATATTGTGCACGCGGATGGTCAGATCGTTGTCTGGGCGTCCCGGCTCTCTCATCGCCAACAAGCGATCCCCGAACGCACAGCAACTACAGATTTCATTCACTCGGCTGCAGAAGTCGCCGCCAAGAATGGGCTGAGTTTCTATTTGCTGGGTGGGAAAGAGGACATTAACCGCGATTGCGCAGAACGTTTGGTTCAGCTGTATCCGGGGTTGAAGGTGGCCGGCCGCAGAGATGGGTATTTTGACCCTTCTGAGGAAGACGCCATCGTAGCCGATATTAATGACAGCGGGGCCGATGTTCTTTGGGTTGGTTTGGGAAAACCCAAGGAACAGTATTTTGCGGACCGGATTGCGCGGAAACTGGATCATTGCGCCTGGATTGTGACGTGCGGCGGATGCTTTCACTATGTAGTGGGCGATTACCCACGGGCGCCGCACTGGATGCAGCGGATGGGTTTGGAGTGGCTTCACCGCGTGGCGACGGGTCCGAGATATCTGATCAAACGGTACCTGCATACACTGCCGCACGCGCTGAGCATTGTTCTGAGAAAAGAGGTGCCCAAGCGCTTTGCGCGCAGATGATGTTTTTAGGTTTTGGCCCACGTTCGAATTTCCGAACTGTTCAGTGGGCTGAGGGGGTTTCGAGTGACAAAAGTGGATTTTATTGGCATTGGCGCCCAAAAGGCTGCAACAACCTGGCTGCATCACGTTCTGTCCGGGCACAACTCTGTTACGACCAATGATGCCAAAGAACTGAATTTCTTTACCGCGAATTTTGACCGGGGCTACGCGTGGTACGAAAACTGTTTTTCCGATGGGCATGACGGAAACATTAGGGGTGAGTGCTCTCCGACCTATTTCTTTAGTTGCGACGCACCGCGCAGGGCACGGGACTACAATCCCGACCTGAGGCTGATCTGTATTCTCAGGGATCCGGTGGCGCGGGTAATTTCAAACCACATGCATGAGATACGTAAAGGCCACATCGCGTCTTCGACGTCGTTTGAGGCGGGGCTGGCGCGGAACCCGGCTTACGTCCGACAAAGTCAGTACAAAACAAATCTGGAAAACTGGTTGGCCTGCTTTGATCGCGATGCCCTTCTGGTTCTATTCTCTGAGGACATTGCAGCAAACCCTGATGGCGCATTTGACCAAGTCTGCGCCCATCTTGGGATTTCATCCGAGGACCAGCCTGACGCAGTGTCCGGGCGTTTTCACGAAACTATCACCTATCGCAATAAAACACTGCAAAAGTCGTTGCGGCTAGGGGGCGACGTTATGCGGTCGTTTGGAATGGATGGGGCGGTGAAAACGATCAAAGAATTGCCGGGTTTGAAGCAGGCGCTGTCGATGAACCGGCAGCACCTGAAAACCTCGGTTGCGCCGCCTACGGACAAGACACGCCGGATGCTGGCCGATCAGTTCAAACCAGATATGGAGTATGTGGCAGAGCTGACAGGCCGCCCCAATTTGCCTTGGGCAACTTGGCAGGATTTGCACTCTGGCAATCTTGGTGGGGGGCGCTGAAATGAATGCCATGTCAGCGATCCGGCAATGACCGGCAACTCGAAAGATAACACTCCCCATGTCGCCGTTTGTATCGCGACTTGTATGCGACCTCAGGGGCTTCGGGCTTTAATCCAAAGCCTTAATGCCCAAAAATTGACCGCGGATCAGGCGCGGGTGACGCTCGTGATCGCAGATAACGCGCCTCAGGCTACGGCCGAAGCGACGTTGGGTGAGATTCAAGGCCTGAGCAAATGGCCGGTAATCTATGTGATTGAGCCGAACCCGGGGATAGTGTCGGCCCGTAATCGAACGTTGGCGGAAGCGCCGCAAGATGCTGACTTTGTTGCTTTTTTGGATGATGACGAACACGCGTCAGAGCAATGGTTGAACCAGATGCTTCGGACGATCGCGCTGCCTGGAACTGTTGCAGTGCAGGGACCGGTCGAACCCCGGTACCGAAAGACGCCCCCTGATTGGATCGAAGCTCTGAATCTTTTTCGCATGGGTCCGTACGAACAGGGCGCAGAGCGGGTTTCGGCTGCGACCAATAACGCGCTGGTGAAAGCTGCAGAAATCCACCAGCGCCATCTCAGGTTCGACCAGCGGTTCAATAAAACTGGGGGCGAAGATGAAGAGTTCTTTTCCCGGCTCCGGGAGAGCGGGGGCACAATCCGTGCTGCCGCCGATGCGTTGGTCTGGGATGACGTACCTGAAAACAGGATAACGCTGCGCTGGCTTGCGCGGCGATGGTTCCGAATGGGTAACACGCTAAGTCGTATCGCGCTGATCCGGCGTCGGGGCGTTGCTATGCGAGCTGTCAAAAGTTTGGGGGCTATCGGTTGGGGCATCGCTATGTGCCTTTGTCTCGGCTTTGGCTCTCAGGCCAGGTGGTATCGCGGCATACTCGAAATTTGTCGCGGTGGTGGAATGATCGCGGGTCTAATGCGGGTCGATTTCGCCGAATACAGCAGCGCAGCCGTTCAGGGCGACAGGATCGGAGGGCGCTGATATGGCACAGCCAGATTTCTCGGTCGTCATCCCGGCCCGCAACATGGAACGGTATATTGCCGAAACGCTAGGAAGCCTTCAGGCGCAGACCTTCCACAATTTCGAAGTGGTCTGTCTGGATGACGGATCAACGGACACCACGCGTAGCATCGTCGAAGGCTTCGCTCAAAACGACAACAGATTTCAGGTGATGCAAGGGCCGGCCAAAGGAGTAAGTGCCGCACGAAACTTGGGTCTGAGCCGCGCCCAGGGCGAGTTTGTTCTGTTCCTGGATGCCGATGATCTGCTGCGACCCAATGCTTTGCAGGCTTACTTCACAACGCTAACGACAACCAAAGCGATCGCTGCGCTGGCGGGGGTGCAGAGGATTGACGTTGACGGAAACCCGATGCGCGGATCGGACAATCGCTTATTGGTTCCACCACAGGATCAGTTGGCCGCATTGCTGCGCAAGAACTTTGTTGTCAACGGTGGTGCACTGGCCTTGCGGACTGAAATTGCAAGGCAGTGCGGTGGCTATGATGAGACCCTAATCAAGGGCGAAGACTGGGAGTTTTGGTGCCGCTTGGCTCTGCGAGGGGAGTTCGCCGTAATCGATGGGCCTGCGCTTTTGTTGTACCGGCAGGTCGCCAGTGGGGCCAACCATCAGGCGCGGGGTTCGGTCTTTGCGCGCCGGGTTCCCAGCATTCAAAAGGTCGCGGCTGATCCGGATATGCAGCAGAGGTTCGGATCGCAGCTGGGATCTCTTTTGCGAGCGCGGCAGATTGATGTTTTCTGGTCGGGTGTCCGAAATCAATATCAGTATGGCCGCAAATCGTCGGCCTTGTTCGAGGGGATGTGCGGCGTGGTTCTGTATCCGGACAGCGTGCTGCGACCCAAGTTGGTTTGGCGGTTTTTGCAGAGTTTGGACCGGTCAGGGAAATAAGTTACCGTTTACGCGGGGAAACCCGTGGGGAGCAAATTCAGATGACGTTTTCTAGGCGTGCAGTTTTATTGCAGGGCACCGCTTTGGCATTTTCAACGCCATTTGTCGGGGCATTGGCCTCAGTCACCTCTGCGGACGAAGCGCCTGAGATTGTGGTTGGGTTCACCGGGGAAAACACTGTCCAACTGACCATTGTCGATACGCTGTTCAATGTGCCCGAAGTGGTTCCGGTTGCAGCAACTGACCGCCTTAAATGGTCGCCTGATCCGTTTGACTCTTATGGTTCCGTAGGAAGGTTGAATGGTGAAGCGGGTTATTTCTCGGGGGATGTGAACGTTTCCCAACCGCAGGAGTTCACTGCCTGGCCAGAGGTTATCAGAGGTACCCGTCTGTCTGGCTTCCGTGAGGATCGCAAAGCAGATCAACCCGGAAGATGGCGCGTCAGTATTGATGGTGCCCGAGCAGAAGTCATTTCTGTCTATCGCAAGACAGTTCCGATCCGCACTCTGTCTTTGGGAAAGCATATCTGGGAAAGCACCAAGCGGCATCAACTGACGCTGGTTTTGGATCGCGTGATACCTGACGGGGCGGTCGTAACACTCGAGGGGCCGTCGGTTTCCGAAGTTGAACAACGCAAATCGTCGGATCTGTTCAGCGAGGCTGTTCATGTGTGCCAGGCGGGTTACCCGCTGGACGGACCCAAAAAGGCTTATGTCGGTGCGTGGTGGGGGCACGACAACGACGGTCAAAGCGGCAATACTGATGCTGTACTTTCGCAACCCACCAGCTGGAGCCTGGTGTCAGTTGGGGACGGTTCAGTTGTTCGAAAAGGCAGCTTGATGCTGGCCAAACCGGGATCCGAGCCGCACAGGAAAGAGCAGAATTTTAATGGCTGCGATATATTTGAGGCCGATTTCTCGGACCTTGATCTGGAAGGCGAATACGAAATGCATGTCGACGGGTTTGGCGTTTCGTTTCCGTTCCGGGTTGTAGCGACCCCGTACGAAGAAGCTCTCAGGCTCGCCGCCCGTTGGTATTTTCACCAAAGGTCCGGTTGTGAAATCGCGGAACCTTATGGCGAAGGCCGGACCCGTCCGCGCAACGGCCATCCCGAGGATGGGTTAACCGTATGGAAGACAAATGTTAAATTGGGATCAACTTCAGAAGGGTATGGCAAAGGCAATGCGGGAAAAATCCTCGCAGAGCAGCCCATCGGAGCCATTGGGCCGGTGGGAGCGCCCAAGTCGTCGTCTGCAGAAGCCAGCCCCAATGCCTGGGGCGGGTGGCACGATGCAGGAGATTGGGACCGGCGTATTCAGCACATGGATGCTGTTTATCACATGGCACACCTCGTCGAGACTTTTGAATACGCGCAAACACTACATTTGAACTTGCCGGAAAGTGGCAAGCCCTTTGCGCATCCGGACGTTCAGGCGCGTAAATCCGAGGAAGATCAGGGCGATGGGCAGACAATTCTGCCTGACCTGATCCACGAGGCGCTTTGGGGTATCTCGCTATGGCGCAGAACCCAAACTGAGGATGGTGGTATCATCGGCGGTGTCGAATACTCGAACTCGGGCGTGTTCGGGTCAGTGTCGTGGAACCCGGTTCAGATCGCCTATGCGTACCAAGAGGAAGACTGGGCTTCCTATGTGTTCGCAATCAGCGCTGCAAAGCTGGGCCATGTCATTAAAACCGTTTGCGGGGATGCCGCGTTGGGCGATGCGCTGATCGAAGAGGCGGTAAAAGCCTGGTACTGGGCAGAGCAAGAGTTCTTGTCCGGCAATCCCTATGGTGGTGATCCGGAAGCCGAGCCCGACCCGTTGATTAGTGTCGTATCCCGGGCACGTGTCGCTGCCGCAGCCGGTATTTTCCGCGCCAGTGGGGATGCGACTGCTCGCGCGGTGTACGAAGACAACAACCCATTTGTGCCACAGGCGGCTACTCCGGCAGGTGGGATAAAGAAAGAAGTGTTTCAGTTCTCCAACTTTGAATACGTTTTGGCTGAGCGTGAAGGCCAACAGACCAATCCACTTGTCGTTTCTGCAATAAGAAAATGGATCAAAAACAGAGCGTTGAAGGGCAAACGCATGGGGCGGGATTATGGATTACACAACACCCAGACTTACCCTTGGGGCCGAGGCTGGCTGCGTTTTGGTCCGGGATCAAACTGGAGAGCCGCGCATTTCGCGTTGTACTTTTCTGACAATCAGGAATTGCCTGCAGAAATGCATGCCGCCGCCGTCGAGGGGATGTGGTTTGGCCTTGGCTGCAATTCGTCGAATACAAGCTTTGTGCAAGGCCTTGGGCACAGGGATTTCGCGGACCCGCTGTACAAGGATGGTGAAGGCAAACCTCCCATCCCTGGTCAGATAAGCTTTGGCGTTGCCGGTGGCAAAATGCACAAGTGGGAAAAGCAAAAGACCGAAGGATCGATTTACCCACCCGATCAGGATGCCTGGCCGATCTATGCTCAGATATTTGAAAGCACCACGATTGCGATATCTGCCGAACACGACATGAAGGCAAATGTGTTGGAATGGCTGGTTGCCTGCGCGACTGTGAACCTGAAAAAGGCGGAACCTTCGCAGTAACGACGCAGCGCATGCTGATCAAAGCCCTATGCGCGCGAATTTGTTCATTTTTCACAATGACGTCGGCAGCCCTTTCGTGTCCTGACTGTCTTGGATATGACGTATACAGCGTCGGCAAAGCGTCGCCGGTCGCCCTAGTCCTACGTTGAACAACTGGGAGCGCATCAATGATGTTTCGCCGTTTGGCTTTGGCCGCAAGTCTCGCAATATCGCCCTTAACAGCGTTGGCGCAATCCGCAGAAGACACATCCGGTACCCTGCAAGTAGAACTGAATACAGTTCAAGATGTAGAAGGTGCTTGCAGGCTGACGTTTGTGGCTCAAAACCAAACGGGTACTGCAATCGATACTGCCAGCTTTGAAACGGTTGTATTTGATGCGTCGGGCGGGGTTGTGACACTGACCTTGTACAATTTCCGGGATTTGCCCTCAGATGTACCGCGGGTGCGCCAGTTTGATGTCAGGGGTGTGACTTGCAGTAATATCGGCCGTATTTTGATCAATGGCTTAAATAGCTGTGTCATCGGTGGTTCTGAGAGTGAAATCTGCCTGAAAGCCATTACCTTAAGTAGTCGGACAGATGTGGAGCTTCTGGGATGAGCGTTCTTGACGCGTTGCGCGAAATACTAGCCCTTGGTGGGCCGGTGGTCGGAATACTGATTGCCATGTCCGTGGTGACGGTTGCGGTTACGCTTTACAAACTGTGGCAATTCACGGCGTCCGGGGTTGGACGGCATCGGGTTCTGTCCCAGGCGTTAGCCGCCTGGGATGCAGGTGACAAGCAAACCGCGCGCGCCAGATTGGCCAAGAGCCATAGCTACCTGGCGCCGCTTGTCGGCGTTGCAATGGACGCACCTGATGCACCTGGACTTGATCAGCGGTTGGACGCTGAGGCCGGTCTGGCGCTGGCAGAGCTAGAGCGTGGTTTTCGCTTGTTGGATACTGTGGCGCAGCTTGCGCCGTTGCTGGGGCTGTTTGGTACGGTGCTTGGCATGATCGAGGCGTTTCAAACTCTTCAGGGGGCCGGATCGTCTGTGGATCCGTCTTTGCTTGCGGGCGGCATTTGGGTGGCGTTGGTTACGACAGCCGTGGGATTGGCCGTCGCAATGCCAACCTCGATGGTTCTGTCATGGTTCGAAAGCCGTACAGCGCGGGAGCGCGTGTTTGCCGACAAGGCGCTGCGCACGGTTCTTGTGCCGGGGCAAACCATCCCACAAGTAGATGAAAGCCAACCTGCGGCGGTCGCGCCCGGACATGCGTAACGCAGCACCCTTTGTCCGAAGACCATTGGCGATGACACCCCTCATCGACGTGATCTTTCTGTTGCTGATGTTCTTCATGCTTACTTCGACCTTCTCGAAATACGGCGAGATCGAGTTGAGCAATGCCACAACCGGAGGCGCGTCAGGTGATGCGCCACAGGACCGGGTCTTTGTCCAATTGGGGGCAGAACGGCTGGTTCTGAACGGCTCGCCTGTAACGGTGGATGAACTGACCGCTCAGGTTACAAGCGGGCAGGTGCTGGTCAGCCTTGATCCCGATACAACTGCGCAGCACTTGGTAGACTTTTTGGTCGAACTGCGCGGACGTGAAGGCCTAAGCGTTTTGGTGCTGGAATGATCAGGTCTGTTCGCCAACGTCGTAAACGCGACTCGACGATCCCGTTGATCAATGTCGTCTTCTTGATGCTGATCTTTTTTCTGATCGCCGGCACAGTGGCCTCGCCGCTTGACCCTGATCTGAACCTCGTCGACACCTCTGAGCTGGAAGGGCGTGAACCACCTGATGCGCTAGTTTTGCATCAAGATGGAACTCTCAGCTATCGCGGAGCGCCAATGGATCCCGAAGCCTACATGGCGGAACGTGATCCAGGCCCGGTGCGCATAGTGCCGGATCGTGCTGTACCGGGGTCTCGGTTGATCGAGGTTACCGGAGAATTGCGTCGTTTGGGGGCGGTGTCCGTTTTTGTTGTAACCGAAAAGGCGCTGGAATGATCCGGGGCTCGGTCGTCATTGCGGTTATTGCCGTTGTCGTCTCGCTGGTTCTGCATGCGATGGGGCTGAGCGTTACGGCCCCAAGATTGACAGAGCAACCGGGCGGCACCAGACCTTCGGATGCGGTCGAATTGGGCAATAGTTTTGAAGACCTTGTTGAAAACGTAACCGAACCTGTTGAGCCCGAACCTGCCGAGGCTCCGGAGCCTCCGGTCGAGGAAGAGCCTGAACCGGCACCTGAACCCGCCGAAATTCCAACCAGCGAAGTGCACGTCGCGTCAGATAATCCGCAACGCACTTTCGCGCCTGATACAGGCACCTCCGAAGTGGTGCGCCCGCTTGAACCAGAGCCTGTTGAACCAGAGCCAGCTGCAACACCAGATGCTGCGACTGAAGAAGCCGAAGCGAGCGACGACATAGATGAGACTCCGACCGCTGAGCCTTCGGAAACCCCGGAAACGCCCGAAGGCGCTTCAGACGCAGTTGAAACAGTGTCCGAGGCTCCCGTGCCGTCGGTTGAAGTCGCAGAGCCTATCCAGAGTGAAACGGTCGAAGCCGACATTGCGGATGCCGGAGAAGAGAGCGAACCAACAGAGCGGGCTGTGACGTCTTCGCTTCGTCCGCGTTTGCCAGATCGGCGCCCTGACACTGAACCGCAGGGCACGCTTAGCGGATCCAGAGACTTCAGCGCGTTGCGTTTCCCATCGCGGGAAATTGAGTCACCTCTGACCACGTATCGGCGGCGGGGCGTCGATGCCTTTACGCAGAGCAGCAGCGGAAATCGTTCGGGCGGACGTGGCCCCGGAAATTCCGACAGAACCAACTATGCCGGGCGCGTTTTGGTCCACCTGAACCGAGCGCCCATCGTTTACACGTCAGCCCGGGGTTTTGCGAAAGTATTCTTTGAGATCAATCCGGACGGAACATTGGCATGGGTAGATGTCATCGACAGCAGCGGAACAGCGGAAGTTGAGCGCGCGGCAAAGGCGCAAGTTCGTGCTGCTTCACCGTTCCCTAAACCGCCCGGAGGAGTCAGCCGTAAGCTGTCCTTTTTCTATAACAGCAACTGACCAGTTCGATGGTTTGTGGTCCGGATGATGCCCGACCTAAAGCTTTTCGAAGAACAGAATGACCTCACCCAGTCGGACGCCATAGCGCGAGACATAGGCGCGATTCAGCAACCGGTCATCCTCCAACAGCCACATCCAGTCGTCGAAATTGACCCTCATGGTGCCGTCCTTAACCGGAAGGTCGATCTTGTACTTCCAGTTGAAGGTGTCGCCGCGCTCGATCCCGCTGGCTGTGCCAAGAACGCCGGGTGCGGTTCCGGTCCACGTGTCTTGGCCAGTTTTCGTCAAGGTCCAGATACGTTGTTCGGTTGTGCCGTCGTCATAAACGAAATCTTCAACCAAGGTCAGGGTATCGCCATCCCATTTGCCGTCAATTTCAACGGTAAAGCGACGGGGAACATTTCCGAGAATGTCCTGAAACTGACCATAAGCAACTGTCTTACCTTCAAAAAACTCTTCGAGGTTCAACTGCCTGTCAGACAGAAAGGACTTTGGCACCCGCGGCTTGGCTGAACACGCGGCCAGAACGGCAAGCCCCAGGATCGCCAGGGCGGCAATCAGATAGCGACGCGCAATCATTGCAATGTCCTTGTTTCGGCGGTGGCGTCGTATCCGTTTGATCCGCTGACATGGGTTGTCTTCGCCTCGGGCGCAGGGCGCATAGTGGCAACCAGTTCGGCGACCTTGACGCCGAATTTGCGCATCTCGGATCTGTTCATAATCACGCCGTTTTCGGTCAGATACATCCAATCGGTTACGTCCAGCGTGTGCCCTCCTGCGTCTTCGGGCAAAACAATCCGGTAAGTCAGCTTAACGGTAGAGCCTGAAATGGTGCCCAGACCTTCGCCTACGATGTCATCCGCCATCGCAGTGAATGTGTTGCCTGTGCCCAAGGTAAGGTACCATTTGCGGGTCATCTTCTTACCGTTGGAATAGGTGAAGTACTCGGCCAGCGTTCCTTTGTTGCCGTCCCATTCACCGACCATGCGGGCAACAAAGCTGTTCGACATCTTGCCGTTGGGTCCATAGATCAACCCTTCGGACAGAATTTCACCGTTCAGGTTTTCTTTCATCTTAAAGTCTGGTCCGGTCCCGGAATAGTCTTTGGGCGACTGTGACCGGAAGCTTAGGAAGCGGCGCTGGGCTACGACCAGAGCAAGGATGGTGAGCAGGAGAATAGCTACAAACGTCATTTGGCTGAGACCTCCGTAGGCAGCGTCAGGACCAGTCCAAACGCTCCGAGTTTAAGGATGCAGGGCAGAACGGCATAAGCGAGGTTGAGTGTGCGCAACGCCTCTGCCGAATTTGAATGCCCGGGATTGAATCCGCTGCGTTCAAGCAGCGGCAGTGTAAAAAAGGCAGCAAGCGCAAGGCCCAGTTTGCCTGCAAAGGACCAGATGCCAAAGGCTGCTGAGGCATTCAGTCCGGCGCGCGTCAGCACTACCGAGAACATGGCCGGCAGCACCACCATGTCAGCCCCAAGCGCCGCGCCGGACGTAAGACAAATCACCGCAAATCCGGTCAGGTTTCCGGCGGATAGTGTGGCCGCTCCGATAAAGCCCGCTATCGACAAAGGCATGGCAATCATCAGGGTTTG
This sequence comes from Ruegeria sp. BE9, assembly GCF_056538765.1. Taxonomy (NCBI): domain Bacteria; kingdom Pseudomonadati; phylum Pseudomonadota; class Alphaproteobacteria; order Rhodobacterales; family Roseobacteraceae; genus Ruegeria; species Ruegeria sp. BE9. The sequence continues at coordinate 206,472 of NZ_JBQFTS010000003.1, forward strand.
CTTTGGCCCGATCCGGTTGCTGAGCTTTGCCCAAAGCGGAACGCTGGCGCCGGCGCTTAGGAAAAAGAGGATCAGCAGTGGCCCGGCTTTTCCCGGCAGTTGCAGACGGTCCTCAACAAAAAACAAAAATAGGGTTGAGGTGATCGCTACTGGCAAACTGTTAACCAGCGCCAAAAACAGAAGGCGCAGAGCACCTGCCTGTCCTAAGCCAGAGAAGGACAGCCCTTCGCCTGTTATCGGGGTGCGACGCCAGATCGGGAGGGTAAGGATCAGAGTAAGAATGGCCAACAAGCCCAGAAACAGACCGAACGCCGGGTATCCTTGCGCGCTGGCTCCGAAGGCTACGAACAAGGCGGGGGTGCTTGCGGCCAGTACAACTCCGGTCAACTGCCCGCCCTCGCGCCATGCGGCCAGCTTCATCAGTTCTTTGGCATCAGCTTGTTTGGCCAACGTTGCACTACGGCCATAAAGCAGGATCGTACCTAGGCTATAGGCCGAGAACAGAAGTACCAAAACAGATACTAATACGGCGACACTCGCTCCTTCGGGGAGGCCGAACAATAACGGAAACCCGATTGCCAAACCAATCGCAGCAGCAGCGGCAAACAAGAGTTGCGCCCGAGGCCAACGGTCGATGGCCCACCCGATCAGCGGATCCTGCACCAGATCGACAATGCGAATAACCAGCAGAACGGTTCCGATCACACCCAGCCCGATACCAAGATTCACGGCAGCAAAGCGCGGCAGATGGATGTAAAGAGGGATGCCCGCCGCCGCCAACATCAACGCATAGAGGCTGACTCGCGGGTATAGCATCACTGCCCTCGGAGCCGTTGTGTAAACGCCGCAGAACGTGTGTTCTCACCTAAGAAAACAGACATGAAACTGCGCTTGATTCCGGGATAGGACATCGTGCAGGTTTTGCGGCCGTTCAGCCAAAAGGAAACCTTGTCAGGCCCTTCGGACACCGCCAGATAGCGATCTCCCTTTTTGACGGCCTTGAAGCAGGCTTGTAACTGATTGCGTACAGGTGCCGCGCGGCCGATCCGCTGCATCTCGTCTAACGTCGAGTTGACCAGCGCCTTTTGCGTCACGTTGCGTCGATACTGCAGCTGTAGTCCGAAATCATCATTCCAACTGAATGCTGCACCCCCTGGCGTAAACAACTGCGCATCGTACAGCGGCAAGCCAAGATATCGAAACGTTGCTGAACCCCGCAATTGCGGATCGCCCAGTTCATTCAGGCCGGATGATGCCAGTGTCCCAGTGGGGGCCAGTAGGCAGATGGACAGCAGCGCAGTACGCAGAACGTTAGATGTCGACCGAGGCAGGGATGGCCGGGTCTTTTGAAAGAATGCCATTGTCAGCTCCGAGTGTTTGCGGGGTGCCGTTCAAGCGCTCGACGACATGCATCGCGCTGGCAATCCCGTCTTCGTGAAAACCATGCCGATTGTAGGCACCGGCAAACCAAGTGTGGTTCTGTCCCTGCATTTCGCGGATTTGTCCCTGTGCTTTCAGGGCCGCTTTGTCGAATACCGGATGGGCAAATTCGACCTGATCATAGATTTTATCCGCCGCAATTTCTGAGGATGCGTTCAACGTTACGAACAGCGGGTCGCTGTCCGGAATGTTTTGCAAACGGTTCATCCAATATGTGACGCCTACATTCCCGGCTTGCGAGCGATACGTCCAACTGGACCAACATGCGCGTCGGCGCGGCATTTGACGCGGGTCGCAATGCAGTACAGCAGTGTTGGGCTGGTAGCGAATAGAGGCTAATGCGGCCTTTTCTTCTGTTGTGGCCGCATCACCCAAGATGGCGAGTGATTGATCCGAATGGGTTGCAAGGATGATCTCATCAAACAGATCGACCTGTCCTTGGCTGTGGACGCTCACTCCGGTTTCGTCGCGCTGAACATGATCAACAGGCGAAGCCAGACGAATCTCGCACCCGCGCGCACGCAGGGCGGCGTCGATCCGGCGAACATATTCGATGCTGCCGCCCTTGACCGTGTACCACTGGTGTTGTTTGGCGCGACCACTGGCCAGCAGTGCGTGGTTTCGGAAGAATTGCACCAGCGATCTCGCCGGAAACTGATCAACAAACTCTACCGGAGTGGACCAGATCGCACCGCACATGGGCATCAGGTAGTTATGGCGGAACCAGTGACCCAGACGCAGTTGGTCCACCAGTTCTCCGATTGTAGTGTTATCATCCTTGGCGGCCTCTGGAGCCTCTTTGCCGAACCTGAGAATGTCGGCAATCATCTTGTAGTAGGCGGGGCGCGCGAGATTGCGTTTTTGCGCGGTCAGCGTCCGCAGGTTATTCAGCCCGTATTCGATCCGACCATTGTCAATTGTGGCACCAAAGCTCATCTCGGACTTCATTACAGGTACGTTCAGTTCATCGAACAGCCGTGTCAGGTAGGGGTAGGTGGCATAGTTGAATACGATGAACCCGGTATCGACAGGTTGGTCCCCGTTTTTACCTGCCATAACTGTTCGTGCGTGGCCGCCCAGTCGTGGTTCGGCCTCAAAAACAGTCACATCGTTGTTTTCGGAAAGGTAGTAAGCAGCCGACAGACCAGAGATACCTGCACCTACTACTGCGATTTTCTTGCGTACGCCTCGGGTTTCGTCGAACATGCCATCCTCTTTGTGCGACATTTTACAATAGGATACGCATCATATGCGGGGGTGGATCAATCAGATTAGATTTTTTTCTTCAGCGCACTATGTCGTGACGTCTGCTGAAGTGATCCAGCGCCTGTTCCCGGCCGTAAGACTTCACACATCAAATGAACGGCAGGGGCATGAGTAACTTCGAAGGAAAAACCTATTGGATCATCGGCGCCAGCGAAGGTTTGGGTCGTGCGTTGGCTTTGGCTCTGAGCCGTCAGGGCGCACATTTAATCCTGTCTGCGCGTAGTTCCGATCGCCTTGCCGAGATTTGTTCGACGCTGCCCAATGCGCGGGCCGTGCCTTGTGATGTGACCGATCTGGATTCCGTGCGCCATGCCGCAGCCGACGCCGGTGAGGTTGATGGGCTGGTTTACAACGCCGGGGCGTATGAACCGATGGGTTCAGGAGACTGGGACACAGCTGCCGTTTTGGCGATGACCGATGTGAACTACACTGGCGCGTTACGCGTTTTGGGTGAAACAGTTCCCGGATTTGTGCGTTCGGGTCGTGGGGATATAACGCTTATCGGCTCTCTTTCCGGCTATCGCGGTTTGCCTAAGGCGGTGGGATACGCGGCCAGCAAGGCGGCGCTGGTGTCTTTGGCCGAGACCATGCGGTTCGATCTTGCGGGAACTGGGGTTACTGTGCGGATCGTCAATCCGGGCTTCATCAAGACACGGCTGACCGAGAAGAACAATTTCAAAATGCCGATGATAATGACGCCTGAGGATGCGGCGGATCGGGTGGTCAAGGCGATGTCACGCCGCCGCTTCCGCACCGATTTCCCTGCGCCTTTCTCGTGGGTTGTTCGCCTAATTGATTACCTGCCTGACTGGCTGGTGTATCGTGGAAAATAGACACTAATAAGCCGTATTAGCCAAATTGCCCTTGGCAAAACCAACCAGCAGACATGGTGCCGCCATGGCCATAAAACAGCCATAACCGCTCTCCCTGTTCAGTTACCACAACCCAGTAATCTCGCACACCGCTGCGCCAATTGGGATCGTCCAGCCACCATTCTGGCGCAATCCGCTCTGGGCCTGTGGCCTGCGCCAGTTGCCAGTCGCGCCCCCGCCAGCGAAAGGCGCTGGGTACATCCGGGGTTTCCGGCGCCATCACCGGCTCGGGCTGCCACATCTGAAGAGGCCGAGGGCGCGGCGGGACAGGCCAGTCGCGTGCGGGTTCCGACCATGCGGCGGCTAATGTCTGGGCGGTTTTCTCGGGGATATGTGAGGCTGCAGGATGGCGCCGGGTGATCGCCTCTAACCCCACTCGAGCCCCCAATTTTCCGATTAGGTCATCTACGGCCGTGTTGCCTTCTAACCGGTCGCGGACGGCGCGGCGGGCCTCGGCATGGCCTGTCATGGTGCGGGCATGGATGGGCTCGGTTTGGATTGCCTCTAGCCTTAGCATATCGATGCCATAGCCCGCGTCGATCTTGTCGATTTTCATCTCTAACAAAGGGCGAATACGATGTTTGTCAAAGGTCGGTCGCGCAAGACCGACCTCGACAATCTCAGCCGCCTGATCGGCGCGATGCGCTTCAAGCCGCAGGGTGCGGACGCCGCGGCCTTTTTCTTCCAGCTTGGCGCAGAGTGTCGGCAACACCCGGTCGATCGCAGCCATCAGGTCCTCGATTAACCCAATGGGGTTTGGCAGAGTCATCCGTACCGCAAAGTGATGCGGCGGACGCGCGGGGGAAACCGGCTCGGGCGCGCTGCCCATGGCCTGATCCAGCCGCAGAACCAGCCCACGTCCAAAGCGCCGTGCCAAGCTGGCACGTGGTTGACCCAGCAGATCACCGATTTGGCGAAGGCCCAAGCGATTCAGTTGCGCCACGGTCTGATCCTCCAACCGCAGCGCGGCGATGGGCAGAGGGCTGAGCGCGCCATAGGATTGCCCTGGTGCTGCAATCCGCGCGCCACCGCCCAACGCCATCACCTGTGGCGCGGCCCCGCCTTTGGTCCAGTGCCGTCTTTTAGTGGCACGGGCGCGAGTGGCGCGGGCTTCTTGGCTGATGGCGTCGCCGTTGCGGTCGGACGTGGCTTCTTGCCCTGCATAACGCGCCAGCGCCCAGGCTGCACCCAGCGTATCAGCGATACCCATCTGTACGCTCAGGCCCATATCGGCACAGTCGGTTTCAAGGACGCCTAGCAGGGTCTCTTCTCCGCCGAACAGATGGGCGCAGCCCGATAGATCGACGATCAACCCGTCAGGGGCCTCTTCGGCGACCCAAGGGCTGAACTTACCCGCCCAGCGGCGCAGCGCAGTCAGAAACGCCGCCTCGGCCGGGGCGTTACGAGGGCGGGTAATAAGGCTTGCGCACATGGCATGCGCATCGCGTACCGGCTGACCGACGCGCAACCCGGCGGTCTGAGCTTCGGCATTCAGCGAGGTGACGACCTGCATGTTCGCCTGCTCGGCCACAACAGCCAGAGGACCAGCTTGCAGGCCCCGCGCGGCGCGGACCAGCCGTTCAGCCCCCAGACGGGGGAACCAAAGTGAAAGTATACGGCGTTTGGGCATCGGCAGACATCAAATGTTCTCCATTCGTTCTTATCGTAGAATCGCCTGCCGAGTCCACGCTCACCCGCAGGTCAGGCGCTGAATAACTCCGGAACCATTCACGAACACGTTCAAGCGGTCGATGCGATAATCCTGCGTGGCAATGTCGTCCGGCCCCAATACACGTGTGCGTTCCGGCAGTTGACCCTGAATGGACGAAACCGGCTGGCCAACGGAGTCGGCCAAGGCCTCACCCTCACAAAAGGCCAGATCAACCGGGGCCGCCTCGGCTCCAAGACGGGCGTCTTGTGGCGCTGTCGCCGTCTCGGCGCACGCGGTCAACAGGATTAGAATCAGGATAAAACGGCGCATTGGCGCTCCTCTTTCCGGCAATGTCGTTTCTGCAATATCAAGTCATTAGCCAATCTGTCACGAAACGGCAGTTGAAAACACCCTGCATTTGACGCAGGGTCGGGTCAAATTTGACTGGGAGACAATTACCATGCGTACCCGTGCAGCCGTTGCCGTTCAGGCTGGCAAACCTTTGGAAGTGATGGAAGTGAACCTCGAAGGCCCCAAAGCGGGTGAGGTTCTGGTTGAGATGAAAGCCACCGGCATCTGTCACACCGATGAATTTACCCTGTCGGGTGCCGACCCCGAAGGCTTGTTCCCTGCCATTCTGGGTCACGAAGGCGCAGGCGTCGTGGTCGAAGTTGGCCCCGGTGTGACCAGCTTGAAGCCCGGCGACCATGTGATCCCGCTCTACACTCCGGAATGCCGCGAGTGTGAATACTGTCTGAACCCCAAGACGAACCTGTGCCAAGCGATCCGTGAGACGCAGGGCAAGGGCCTGATGCCCGATGGCACCTCGCGCTTCTCGACTTTGGATGGCGACCCGATCCTGCACTACATGGGCTGCTCGACCTTTGCGAACCACACGGTTCTGCCTGAGATCGCGTTGGCCAAAGTGCGTGAGGACGCGCCGTTCGACAAGATCTGCTACATCGGCTGTGGTGTTACCACCGGCATCGGTGCAGTGATCAACACTGCCAAGGTGGAAATCGGCAGCCGCGCGATCGTGTTTGGTCTGGGTGGCATCGGTCTGAACGTGATCCAAGGCCTGCGCCTTGCCGGAGCCGACCAGATCGTCGGTGTCGACCTGAACCCAGCCAAGGTTGAAATGGCCACCAAATTCGGCATGACCGATTTCGTGAACCCGACCGAGGTTGAAGGTGACCTGGTGCCGTATCTGGTCAACCTGACCAAGGGTGGCGCGGACTACACCTTTGATGCCACCGGCAATGTTGGCGTGATGCGGACCGCTCTGGAAGCGGCGCACAAAGGTTGGGGTGAGTCGATCATCATCGGCGTGGCGCCTGCTGGCGCTGAGATCTCGACCCGTCCGTTCCAACTGGTCACTGGCCGTTCGTGGCGTGGTACCGCCTTTGGCGGCGCGCGCGGCCGGACCGACGTTCCCAAGATCGTCGACTGGTACATGGAAGGCAAAATCGAGATCGACCCGATGATCACTCACACCATGGGTCTGGACGACATCAACCATGGCTTCGACCTGATGCATAAGGGCGAAAGCATCCGCTCGGTTGTCGTCTACTAAGGTTTCAAGCTTTGGTTATCTTTCAACGGCGCGCTGATTGGCGCGCCGTTTTTTCTGGCTACTGGCCGGGTCTGGAAGCTCCGGTATCCGACCGAGGAGACCGAACTCTGAGAACAGGTGTGTTGGCCGATGTATTTGACCGGCTTTCACGCCACACAACGAACACGCCGGACGCAATGATAATGCTAGCCCCGACCGCAACCCAGCCGTCTGGGCGTTCATTGAAGAAGATCATGCCGAATAACGTAGCCCAGATGATCTGACTATACTGGCTGGGGGCTACGACCCCCGCAGGCGCAGCCCGGTAGGCGAGAATGATCAGGTGCTGTGCGATCACGGAAAATACGCCAACCAGCGCCATCATTGCCAGATGCAGTAGCGACGGTGGCAGGTAGACGGCCGGCTGCAAAAGGCTCATCACCACGATGGCCAGCAGCATGGGATAGAGGATTAGTACGGCCGAACGTTCTTCGTTCCCGATTTTGCGCACGAGGACCGAACCGAACGCGCTGCAAAACGCTGCCGTCAGCGCGGCGAGATGACCCAAAGTGATCTCGGTCGCGCCTGGTCGCAGGACGATCAACACCCCGATCAGGCCCACACCGACGGCGGCCCAGCGTTGGGCACGGACAACTTCGCCCAGAATGGGGATCGACAAGACGGTAACGATCAGGGGGAAAGAGAAGAGCAGCGAATAGACCTCGGCCAGCGGGAGTACCGAAAACGCATAGAAAGCGCAGACCATGGACGTCACCACCAAGGTCGACCGCAGCAGCACCAGCCACGGGTGGCGCGGCAAGAAGTTCCCGGTGGTGCGATCTGTCAGGATTGTCACCGCCATCGGCACAAACGAGAACAGCGTGGCAAAAAAGATGATCTGCATTACCGAATAGGTGTCACCCAGCACCTTGATCAGCGCATCATGGCTGGCAAAGACCGCAAAACCTGCAAACGCATAGCCAAGGCCCCGGAGGGTGGTGTTTTGAGTGCTCATGGATTTGGCCTCGGGTTATGATCGGTGTGGCGGCGATGTGCCAATAGCAGCGCAGAGGGGCTGTCTTGCCTCTGACTAAACGCATTTAGGCAAGGCGCATAGCCCCTATTTTATCGCTAACATTGCATGACCGCTATGACCTGCGTTCATCGCAGGATCGGTGGCGCGTCCTTGGGTTGGCGTGCGGACTGAACGCCCGCTTTCATGCCTACGCCGATGCGCCGGGCCAAAGCGACCCACGGAGTGGCTGTTTCCGGGGGCAGCGTCTGGGTTGCGACCTCTTCAAAAAGGTCCAGCCAATGGGCAAAGAACTCGGGTTTCACGTCCGGCCGTTCGATATGAACCCGTTGCGGGTTTCCGTCATAGCTGCGCTCGAACAGAATCGCATTGCGCCAAAAAGCGGCGATCTTTTCTTCATGTGCGGGCCAGTCGTGTACGTGATTGTTGAAAACAGGCCCCAGCACTGTGTCTTCGCGCACTCGGGCATAGAAAGCGTGGACCTGCGCGTTGATTTGGTCAGGTGTTGCGGGAAAGCGCGGAGGCAAGGTGGGTCTGGTCATTACGGCCCCGGGTTTCGACTCTGTTCTTGGGCAGTACCTCTTTCTGCTGCCAGGCTACAGAGGTGGTTTTGTCGCGCGGCTCCGGTGTCAGCAGGTGCCGTATCAAGGCCACCGGATGCGCCTTGAGGCTGAGGCGGGTGGCGACGTAATCCTCGACCACCTGTTCACCCAGCGTCATCTGCGGCAAGTATGCTTCGGGCTCGTCCAGTGCCTCGCCCTCCAGATCCTGCGAGAACAGCGGCAGCGGTTTTGCGGTCGCAATCGCCTTGGCCTGCCACAGTGCTTCGCGCCGGGTCAGGTCGCAGGCGGCAAAGGCATCAGCCTCGGCCAGGCGTTCGATCACCGAAGGGCCAAGGCCCGCACGGCGCCAGACATCGTCGACCTGATGGTAGCCATTGCCGCGCGCGGCGGTGAGCCAGCTGGCATCTTCTTCGCTTAGCCCCTTGATCTGGCGAAAGCCCAGCCGCAGGGCCAACCCGCCATGGCCATCGGGCTCCATCACATTGTCCCAGAAGCTGGCATTGATGCAGACCGGGCGCACCTGAACCCCGTGTTCGCGTGCGTCCCGCACGATCTGGGCGGGCGCATAGAACCCCATCGGCTGCGAGTTCAGCAGCGCGCAGGCAAAAATCCCCGGGTGGTGGCATTTGATCCAGGCCGAGGCATAGACCAGCAGCGCAAAGCTGGCCGCGTGGCTTTCGGGGAAGCCATATGACCCGAACCCTTCGATCTGTGAGAAGCATCGCTCGGCAAAATCATCCTCATAGCCGTTACGCTCCATCCCGCGCAGGAACAGGGCGCGGAATTCGCTGACATTGCCATGCTTCTTGAAGGTGGCCAGAGACCGCCGTAACCGGTCGGCCTGTTCCGGGGTAAAGCCCGCACCGACAATGGCGATCTGCATCGCCTGTTCCTGAAACAGCGGTACGCCCAGCGTTTTACCCAGCACCTCACCCAATTCGTCCGAAGGGAAGCTGACCTCCTCCTCGCCATTCCGGCGGCGGATATAGGGGTGGACCATGTCGCCCTGAATGGGGCCGGGACGGATGATGGCGACCTCGATGACCAGATCATAGAAATTGCGCGGCCGCATCCGGGGCAGAAAGTTCATCTGCGCGCGTGATTCCACCTGAAACACGCCGATACTGTCGGCCTTGCAGAGCATGTCATAGACCGTGGGGTCCTCGGGCGGCAGGGTGGCCAGCGTATAGCCGGTCTGGTGGTGCTGGGTGATCAGATCGAACGCCTTGCGGATGCAGGTTAGCATCCCGAGGCTGAGGACATCGACCTTGAGGATGCCCAGACTGTCGATGTCGTCCTTGTCCCAGCAGATGACCGTGCGGTCCTCCATCGTGGCGTTTTCGATGGGGACAAGTTCGTCCAGTCGCCCCTCGGTGATGATGAAGCCGCCCACATGTTGCGATAGGTGGCGGGGGAAACCGTTGATCTCATAGACCAGCATTAGAGTCTGTTTTAGGCGCCGGTCCTCGGGGTCGAGGCCAATCTCGCGCATGCGTTGGGCTTCGAGCCCGGCGGCCGAAAAGAACCCCCAGAGCTGTGAAGAGAGCGCCGAGATCGTGTCTTCGGTCAGACCCATGGCGCGCCCGACCTCGCGGATGGCGCGCTTGCCGCGATAGTGGATGACGGTGGCGCAGAGACCGGCGCGGTGGCGACCATAGCGGTCGTAGATGTGCTGGATCACCTCTTCGCGGCGTTCGTGTTCGAAGTCGACATCGATATCGGGTGGTTCATCGCGCGCCTCGGAGACAAAGCGCTCAAAGACCATCGTGCCCATCTCGGGGCTGACCTCTGTGATGCCGAGGCAGAAACAGACCACCGAATTGGCCGCTGAACCGCGCCCCTGACAGAGGATGCCGCGGGAGCGAGCGAAATGGACGATGTCGCGGACGGTCAGGAAATAGGGCTCGTATTTCAGCTTGCCGATCAGGGTCAGCTCATGCGCCAGCATCTTCTTGGCCTTCTCTGACGCGCCTGCCGGATAGCGCCATTTCAGCCCCTCATGGGCCAGTCGATGCAGGCGTTCGGTAGGGGGCTCCTGCTCGCTGCCTTCGCTGGGGTATTCATAGCGCAACTCGTCGAGTGAGAATGTGAGCTGCTCGCTAAGCTCATAGGCGCGGGCGACAGCACCTTCGTGACCTTTGAATATACGCAGCATCTCGGACTCGGATCGTAGACGCCGCTCGCCATTAGCCAGCGCGTCACGGCCCAGTTCATCGACTTTGCGGCCTAGCCGAATTGCGGTCAGCACATCGGCCAGTTTGCGGCGCGCTCCGTGGTGCATCATCGGTGTAGCACTGGCAAGTGTTGGAATGCTGAGTTCCTTTGATTCAGTCTCTAATAAATAGAAAAACCTATTGTCTGCACCGTCATACCGAGGCTGCATCAACAGATGTATCCGCCCGGCAAAGCGGCGCGCCAGCTGTTGCGCTTGTGTGTGCCATGCGCTCGCGCCGCCCGGAGATCGGACCACCTGTGACCAGAGCAGCAGGTGGAGGCCGTCGGAGAATTCGAGCAGGTCGGACAGGTGCAGGATGCAGTCCCCTTTTTCAGCACGCAAGCGACCTTTGGATAGGATGCGACACAGGTTAGCCCAGCCCTGCCGGTTCAGGGGCAGGGCGGTGACAGTGGGCGCGTCGGTGAAAATCAATCGCGCTGCCGGGATCAGGCGGGGTACCGCGTGGATGGGATAAGAGGGCGGCTTGGGAATGTGATCCGGGCAGGGCGGACCGACTGACGTGTTCTGCGCCTCCCACTCCAGCCTCTCACGCACTTTGCGGACGATCTCGCGCGCCTGAGTGTGGGCGCGCACGATTCCAGCGACCGAGTTGTCATCAGCGATTGCAATAGCGGGCAGGCCGAGGGTGACGGCACGCTCCATATACTCCTCGGGGTGTGAGGCCCCGGTGAGGAATGTGAAATTCGACGTGATTGACAGCTCAGCATACATGGCGAGTCACTATTATATTCACGTTTTGTTCTTTTTCGAGTCCTTTGAGGCATTGCGCAGGAAACGGGTCGCCCAGGCACAAGATGACCGGCATGTTCGAGGCAGAGAAGGAGACATACCATGCTTAGAATTTCTGCCCTCCCTACCGAACAGGTTGAGGCCTACCGGAACGGTGCCCTGGATGGTTACGGCAATCCGCCAGAGCGGGTCGTATCGAACGGCCAGGGGAATCCATGCCGTCATTGTCTGACCTATATTCCAGAAGGCAAAGAGATGCTGGTTCTGGCTCATCGGCCTTTCCCCAAGACGCAATCTTTCGCAGAAACAGGGCCAATTTACCTTTGTTTAGAGTCTTGTGAACGGTATGAAGAGCCTGCAGAATTACCCGAAGCGCTGACAGCTTCCCCTAACTATCTGATCAAGGGGTACGGGTCGGATGATCGGATCGTCTATGGCACTGGGATCATCGCGCCGCAGACACAGTTACACCAAGCCGCCGAAGATATCTTTGCCCGAGAAGATGTCGCCTATATCCACATCCGATCGGCGCTAAACAATTGCTACCATGCGCGGATTGACCGGGCTTAAAGCTTGACCCGGTGCATACCCCGACGCGGCTGGTCCTGATCATCCGCAGGCGGTTCATCCGCGCGGCTGGAGGTCAGCGCTAGGAAGACGTCCTCAAGGTCGGCTTCTTCGGTACGGACATCGCGGATGCGAATATTGGCAGAGCGGACGGATTCCAGAACCTGTTCGGCGCTGGTCTGGGCGCTGCGATATTGCAGTACAAGGTTGCCGTCTTCGCGCAGAGCAGCCTCGACCCCCTCAGTTGCGGGAAGTTCCGCGACTGGGTTGTCGGGGACAATCACCATGGTTCGACTATCCATGCGGCCCAGCAGGTTAGCCGTACTATCCTGCGCGATCTTTTCGCCATGATTGATAATGGCGATCTCGTCACACATCTCTTGTGCTTCTTCCAGATAATGAGTCGTCAGGATGATGGTCATGCCCTGTTCGTTCAACTTGCGCACGTTGGTCCAAAGCATCTGGCGCAACTCAATATCCACGCCGGCTGTAGGTTCGTCCAAAACCAGGATCTTTGGGTGATGCACCAGCGCCTTAGCCAGCAGCAACCTCCGCCGCATCCCACCGGAAAGGGTGCGGGCATACGCTTCGGCTTTGTCGCTGAGGCCCACCAAGGCGAGAATCTCGTCGCTGCGGCGTTGTGCCTTGGGTACCCCATAAAGCCCGGCTTGAACCTCTAAAGCCCCACGTGGGGTAAAGAACGGGTCAAGATTCAGCTCTTGCGGCATAACACCAATTGCGGAGCGCGACTGGCGTGGGTTCTGATCCTGGTCGTATCCCCAGATAGAAACAGAGCCAGAAGATTTCACGACCAGGCCTGCCAAAATGTTGATCAGAGTAGATTTTCCGGCTCCGTTAGGGCCCAGAAGGCCAAACACTGATCCTTGCGGGACAGTGAGATCAACACCTTTCAACGCATGTTTCTCGGGTTGCCCCTTGCCGCCGCGATAGGTCTTGCGCAGCCCTTCAATCCTGATTGCCGCATCGCTCATGTGGCTCTTGCCCCCGGTTTGCTCATCGCTCATAAACGCACCTAATGTATGCCCGCGAGGCCGACAACCGAAGAAGGATCGCCAGCTGTGACAATCGAAGCGCCGGAAACCAAGATCGTCGAAACTGCCCGTGTCGCCTGTGATGGCGGTGAAGGTGCATTGGGCCATCCGCGCGTCTGGCTGCAAATTCCCGAGGATACCGGCTGGGTCGAGTGTCCCTACTGCGACTGCAAATACGTGCTTTCGGGGACTGAAGCAAATAGCTGAGAAGCTGGAACAGTCACTTGAGTCATTGCGGGCTTTTCATTCGTCGAAGCTCGGATGAGTGTTGGTGACACAGTGCAGGACGGAGGCCCGATGCTCTTTTCAGTGCAGCTTTTGCAACTGTCGGATCAGGACCTTCTTGCAACGGGTGGCCACAGAGATGTGTATGCCTACCCGGGTCAACCAGAGCTTTTGATCAAGGTGACAAGGCCGCGAACGCGCCGGAACCGGTCCTTCTCTAAGCGACTGGTTCGTCGGCTTTTGCCGGATTCTGCTTTTCGCAACGCGCTGAAAGAGATCGAGTGCGAGATGAAGGCCGCTTTGAAAAGCGGCGAGGCCATCGGAACATTACCTTTGGCGCGATCGTTTGGAATTGCACAAACAAATGTTGGGCCGGGGGTCGTCGTTGAAAAGATCCAATCCGAGGATGGCGATCTTGCGCACCACCTTCTATGGATGTGCAAACGGCAGCTTTTGAACAACGAAACTTTGGCTGAACTCAATGCCTTTGTGCATAAGCTATACGAATTTCAAATCGTAGGGCGGGACATTCACGAGCAGAATATTGTCTACGGGGTCCGTGACCAAGCCCGCATGTTTTTTCTGATTGACGGGTATGGCGAACGTAATCTTGTCCCCCTGCGTACCCTGAGCCGAAAGTTGAACGATCGCTCGTTGAACAAGCAGATGCAGTTGATCGCCGAGCGTACAGGGTTGAATTGGGACAAGTCGCTCAGGAAGTTCAGCGCCGCCTGACTGGGCATGGAAACCGTGCCGCTGATTCACGGTCAACGCGCGATCTTGACTGGCCACCCGTCCGGCCCTGTGGCAGAACCGTCCCTGACCGACAGGGAGAGCGCGCATGAGCAATTTCGGAAAAGGGTGTCATCTGCATCTGATCGATGGATCCGCCTTTATTTTCAGGGCCTATCATGCGCTGCCTCCGTTGACTCGGAAATCCGATGGATTGCCGATTGGCGCGGTGTCCGGGTTCTGCAACATGCTGCAGAAGTATGTCGAGGGGAATGCCGGGCCAGACGCGCCGACCCACGTGGCCGTGATCTTTGATAAGGGGTCACATACGTTCCGAAATGACCTTTATGATCTCTATAAGGCCAACCGAGAGGCTATGCCCGAGGATCTGCGCCCGCAGATGCCTCTGACCCGTGAGGCGACGCGCGCCTTTAACATCGCCTGCAAAGAGCTTGAGGGGTACGAAGCCGACGACATCATAGCTACGCTTGCTGTTCAGGCGCGGGATGCCGGCGGTCGCGTGACTATTGTCAGTTCGGACAAAGACCTGATGCAGCTGGTCGGCGGCGGGGTCGAGATGCTGGATGCGATGAAAAACAAGCGCATCGACAAGGATGGTGTGTTCGAAAAGTTCGGAGTGGACCCGGAGCGCGTGGTTGATGTACAGGCCTTGGCCGGGGACAGCGTGGATAACGTACCTGGGGCGCCGGGTATCGGGGTTAAGACAGCGGCTTTGCTGATCAACGAATATGGCGATCTTGAAACGCTGCTGGATCGCGCAGAAGAGATCAAACAGCCCAAGCGCCGCCAGACGCTAATCGAAAAGCGCGATCAGATCGAGCTGTCGAAAAAGTTGGTTCAGTTGGATGAGAACACACCTCTGGATTTCACCCTCGACGATCTTGAAGTGAAAGACCCCGATCCCGAGACCCTACTGGGCTTTCTCGCAGATATGGAGTTCCGCACCCTCACAAAGCGTATTGCAGACAAACTGGGTGCCGAGGCCCCGGTCATTGCCGACGCTCCCACGCCTGTTGCCGAAGAAATTGAGGCTGAAGCGATCCCGTTCGACAGTTCAAAATATGAATGCGTGCGGGATGCGGGCGCGCTGCAGAAATGGATCGATCAGGCCTATGAGCGTGGCTGGGTTGCGGTGGACACTGAGACCACTGGTCTGAATGAAATGATCGCCGATCTGGTGGGCATTTCACTGAGTATCGAGGCTGGTGAGGCCTGCTATATCCCACTGACGCACCGCGATGGATCCGCTGATGATCTGTTTGGATCGGACGCGCTGGCCGAGGGGCAAATGCCTCTGGAAGAGGCTCTAACACTGTTGAAACCGCTGCTCGAAGATCCCTCGATCATAAAGATCGGGCAGAACATGAAATACGATGCCAAGATATTTGCGCGCTACGGCATAGAGATTGCACCGATCGACGACACGATGCTGATGTCCTACGCGATGCATGGCGGTGAGCATGGGCATGGCATGGACACGCTGTCCGAACGTTATCTGACCCATACGCCAATCCCAATCAAGCCGCTGCTAGGGTCGGGCAAATCCGCGATTACCTTTGACAAGGTCGCGATTGATGAGGCCACAGCCTACGCGGCTGAGGATGCAGATATCACGCTGCGCCTTTGGCAATTGTTCAAGCCACAGCTTCACCGGGTGCAAGTGACGACAGTCTATGAAACGCTCGAACGTCCCTTGGTGCCCGTTCTCAAAGAAATGGAGATGCACGGCATCAAGGTCGATCGCGATGTTCTAAGCCGGATGTCGAATGCTTTTGCGCAGAAAATGGCCGGGTTAGAGTCTGAAATCCACGAGTTGGCTGGTGAGAACTTCAACGTCGGCTCGCCCGCGCAGCTGGGTGAAATCCTGTTCGACAAGATGGGTCTCGAAGGTGGCAAGAAAGGCAAGACTGGCAAATATTCGACCGGGGCTGATATTCTCGAGGATCTGGCGACCGAACACGAACTGCCGCGCCGCGTGTTGGACTGGCGGCAGCTGTCCAAGCTGAAATCGACCTACACGGATGCGCTGCAGACTCATATCAATCCGGATACGGGCCGGGTGCATACGTCTTATTCGATCACCGGGGCCAATACGGGTCGTCTAGCCTCGACCGATCCGAACCTGCAGAACATTCCCGTCAGGACTGAGGAAGGCCGCCGTATTCGTGAGGCGTTCATCGCCGAGCCGGGTAATGTAATGGTCAGCCTCGATTATAGCCAGATCGAACTGCGGATTTTGGCGCATATCGCTGATATTCCAGCCTTGAAACAGGCGTTTGCGGATGGGCTGGATATTCACGCCATGACGGCTTCTGAGATGTTCGACGTGCCGCTTGACGAGATGACACCAGACATTCGCCGTCAGGCCAAGGCGATCAACTTTGGTGTAATTTATGGCATCTCGGGCTTTGGTCTGGCGCGCAATCTGCGCATCCCGCGGGCCGAGGCGCAGGGCTTTATCGACCGCTACTTCGAACGGTTCCCGGGTATTCGGCGCTATATGGATGATACGGTCGCGTTCGCCAAAGAGCATGGCTATGTGCAGACGTTGTTTGGACGCAAAATTCATACCCCCGAGATCAACGCCAAGGGGCCGCATGCAGGATTCTCGCGTCGCGCGGCGATCAACGCGCCGATTCAGGGGACCGCAGCGGATGTGATCCGACGCGCGATGGTACGTATGCCGGGCGCGATCAACGGGCTGCCCGCCAAGATGCTGCTGCAGGTACATGACGAATTGCTGTTCGAAGTGGCGGAAGGTGCAGTGGATCAGGTGATCGACGTAGCGCGCGACGTGATGGAAGGCGCGTCAGATCCGGCGGTGAAACTGGATGTGAAGCTGAGTGTGGATGCCGGACAGGGCGCCAACTGGGCCGAGGCACACTAAGGCGCGCTGCTCGTCAGGCCCTCTTCGAAGCGGGTCAGTCTTGGGGGCTGACCAGACGGTTGACGAAGCGTTGCACAGCGGGCCCCAACAGCAGGATGACGGTGAAGGCAATGGGCCAGCAGAAGGCCCAGGATGCCAACCAATCTTGTAAGGTGGTAGGTCCCATACCAATAGCCTTGACCGTTGCAATGCCAGTCACGATGCAGGACATAAGGCCAGACATGATCAGGCTGAACAACGCGCGGGCAAAGCGGGCAGGGATCATTGCAGGCATCCTTGTGTTCGTGAATTGTTGGTTTGCGGCATTATAAGCCCAAATGCCACAATTCGTTTTCGGTTGACTACGCTACAACCACCCCAATGTTTCAGTCGTTCGAGGTTTGGACGGCGAGTATTCTGCACTGACCCAGCCAGTGTAACCTGCTGTTTCCATTGCCTCGAAGAGTAACGCGAAATCAGTTGGGCCGCGTCCCGGTTCGGAACGGTCGGGTGCAGAACCGATCTGTGCGTGTGTCACACGAGGATGGTAACGGTTCCAGACAGCGTGCGCGTCGCCATGAATCATGTGGGCGTGAAAACTGTCATATTGCAGGCCTAGGTTGGGGCGATCCACGCGGTCCAGAACCTCGATCGCCAGGTCGTAATCGTTAAGAAAATACCCCGGCTGCGAAACCGGGTTGAGTGGTTCGATCGTAAAGTTTTGCTGAGGTGCAAAATCAGCGGCCCATTGCAGGTTGCGTACAAAACAGTCCATCGCACGCGGCCCTGAGGCGTAACCTGACATGATGTGGATCAGCCCCGGGCGCAACATGTCCGCGTACCTGAGAACGCGCCGGATATCCGATTGGAACCTTGCCTCTCCGTCTGGAACGGCGGCATAGCCCGGTTCGCCTCCGGTATAGTTGGGCGGTGGCGCGTTGATCAGCACAAGTTCGAGCCCGTTGGCCAGCAGGGCGCGGCGCGTTTCCTTTGCTGCCAGTTCGTAGGGGAAGAGAATCTCGACAGCCTTAAATCCCGCGTCAGCCGCAGCTTGAAACCGTTCCAGATAGGGAAGTTCGGTAAAAAGAAGTGAGATATTGGCAGCAAATTTAGGCATGAGTGGCCCCGGGCAGTTGGTAGCGGAACCATAACCGTGCCGAGTTTTCAGTGAAAGGGACTGAAAACGACAGATTGTCGAAAATCGGCCAGATCGCTTTCAACAAATCAGCGACGTTCCGAAGAATACGGCGAATCATTTTTTCGGCGCCGTGCCAACAGAAGGTATGAACCCATGGCAATGAGCCCTGATCCCGTGCGCGGGAACACTCTCTCTGTGTCTGGTGGTGGAAATTCCGCCTTGTCCGGCAATGGCTTGGCTGTTGCGTCAATGTTGACATGGGCAGCCGGGTTTCCAGCGGCTGAGGTACTGTTGCAGAGTTGGCCTCCGGTTGCGTTGTTCGCGGCTAGATTGTTGCTGGCCGTGGCAGTCATGGTGCCGATCTGGCTTTTTATTGATGGCCTGAACCGTGTTCTGCGCGCCCGTTGGGGGCACGCGTTGTTTGTTGGTGGAATGCTGGGTGTGGGCATGTTCCTGATCATTCTGGCGCAAAAGATGACCGATCCTGTGACCGTGGCCATCATCGCCTCATGTGCGCCGTTGTTTGCCACACTTATTGAACTTGCGACGGGAACGCGCCGGTTGCGGTGGAACTTTGCCTTTGGCGTGATCGTTTCGATTGTTGGTGGTCTGATTGCCACCAGCGCTGTAGCTCCTGCTCAACTGGGGCTTGGTGCAGCCTGTGCCATCGTATCCACCGGGCTGTTCTGTTGGGCCTGCATGGCGACAGCGCGCGATTTTCCTGAACTCAGCCAGACCGGACGCAGCACCATTACTTTTGCGGGCGGGCTGGTTGTAGCGTTGCTGCTGTTCTTCGTGGCAGGTCAAATGGGCATGGAGGTCATGCCGACAGCGCCCATCGACGTTCAGCAGATCGGTATGCTGGGAATCTACGCTCTGGTGGCGATGGGGGTCAGCCAAGTTCTGTTCATCTCATCAGTCGGAAGACTGGGCGTGGCGCTTGCCTCATTCCATATCAACATCGCACCCTTCTACGTGATGCTGATCATGCTGGTGCTGGGGGAAGAGTGGAATTGGACCCGCGCGCTGGGCGCGGGGATCGTTGCCATGGCGGTTGTGCTGGCGCAGGATAGGAAGGTTGCCAAACCAGCTTAATCTGGCAAATCTTCGGACTTGATCAGGGGGAAAAACTGCCCTCCCGACCAGACGCCGAACCATTCACCATTGTGTTCGGCGATGTCCACGAGCCGATAGAAACTCTTGCGATCGATCCGCGCCTCAAGATTCGCTCGAACCAATATGTATGGTGACGGCTCATCTGTTTCTGAATCAATCACAATTCGGATCGGATGATCTAATCCAGCCACCGCTGTATCGCCGACTTGGGTCTTAAAATTCAGGGTTTGGTCTTTGCCTAGACCGTTAGTATCGAAATCGACGGCCACAAAAGGTGCGTCCTCGACGGTGATTCCCACCTTTTCGACCGGGGTCACCAGATAGTATTTCCCATCTTCTTTCTTAAGAATTGAGGAAAAAAGCTTCACAAGCTCGAACCGATTGATGGGCGAACCTAAATAACTCCAAGTGCCATCTTTTGCGATCTTGATGTCCAGATCGCCGCAAAACGGAGGATTCCACAGGTGAACAGGGGGTAAACCCTTGGATTTGGCCGCTTTAACTGATGCAGCCAGGCCATCAGGCGAAGGTGTCACAGGTTTTTGTCCGCTCATTACTTTTGCCATTTCCTCTCAGCGCGATACACTTCAATCATAATAGTCCACGGAAGGGAAAGTCATGACCGAACCTGCCGACCTCGTGTCCGAGATCGAAGCGCTGGAAACTAAACTGCAAGAGGCCAAGTCCTCGATCACCCGTCGCTTTATCGGACAGGAAAGGGTCGTGGACCTGACCCTGACCGCGCTGCTATGCGGCGGACATGCGCTGCTGATCGGTCTGCCAGGACTTGGCAAAACACGTCTGGTCGAAACGCTCTCTACCGTAATGGGCCTGCATGGCAACCGCATTCAGTTCACGCCTGACCTGATGCCCGCCGATATCCTTGGGTCCGAGGTTTTGGATACTGCGGATGACGGTTCGCGGCATTTCCGCTTCATTCAAGGCCCGATCTTTTGCCAGTTGCTGATGGCAGATGAGATCAACCGGGCAAGTCCGCGAACGCAATCAGCTCTCCTGCAGGCGATGCAGGAACGCACCGTGACCGTAGCAGGTGAGGACCGTTCGCTGGGTGAGCCGTTCCACGTGCTTGCCACCCAAAACCCGATTGAGCAGGAGGGCACTTATCCGCTGCCCGAGGCGCAGTTGGACCGCTTCCTGGTACAGATCGATGTAGAATATCCGGATCGTCAGACCGAGCGGGACATCCTATTGGCGACCACAGGCGTCGAAGAAGACGAGGCGCATCAGATCTTTAGCAAAGAGGATCTGCTGGCCGCGCAAGTTCTGCTGCGCCGTATGCCTGTCGGAGAGTCGGTGGTTGAACTGATCCTCGATTTGGTCCGAGCCTTCCGCCCCGACGAGGCGGGCGTATCTGATCGTGTGGCCGAGACCGTGGCTTGGGGCCCCGGACCTCGTGCGGCACAGGCTTTGATGATGACAGTGCGCGCAAGGGCGATGCTTCAAGGGCGGTTGGCCCCTAACGCCGAGGATGTGTTGGATATGGCCCGCCCCGTGCTCAGCCACCGGATGGCACTGAACTTCGCGGCGCGGGCGCGTGGCGACAGCCTTGCCGATCTGATTGAATCCACCGCTGCCGGGCTGATCCGCACTGAGGCTGCGGCGTGAATGCCGCGCTGACCCTTCGCGAAAGATCCGAGGCCGAAGCGTCCCGGCTGCCGCCCCTTTTGGCACGTGCTGAACATCTGGCCGGAACAGTGTTGCTAGGTGACCACGGGCGCAGACGGTCGGGCCTGGGCGATGATTTTTGGCAATACCGTCCGGCTCAGATCGGCGATAGCCGCCGGATGATCGACCACAGACGCTCGGCGCGTGGGGATCAGCAGTTCGTGCGGGAACGCGAATGGCAGATTGCTCAGTCCGTCATGCTATGGGTGGATCAGGGCGCATCCATGCGGTTCTCTTCCGACAAGTCTCTGCCGTCCAAGGCAGACCGAGCGCGCCTGCTTGGCCTTTCAACGGCCATCCTGCTCGTGCGTGGTGGAGAGAGGGTTGGGCTGACCGGCACCACCTTACCGCCCCGGCGAGGGAATGCGCAGATCATCCGAATGGCTCAGGCATGGTCCGAAGACGCGGACTCGGATTATGCACCGCCGGAACATCGCGCCATGATTCCTCATGCGCGTGCAGTGTTCATATCCGATTTCCTGGGTCCGCTGGACGAGGTAGAGTTGGCCTTGACCAAGGCCGCAGATCGCGGTGTGCGAGGCGTTCTCTTACAAGTCCTTGATCCGGGCGAAGAGACTTTCCCTTATCGCGGTCGTACAATTTTCGAAAGTGTTGGCGGTTCGGTTCGGCATGAAACGCTCAAGGCCGGAGATTTGCGGGACCGTTATCTGGAGCGTCTAGCAGAGCGTAAGGATGCGCTAACGCAACTGTGCCGAGCGACCGGATGGCAATTGGGGCTGCATCACACCGGTGAAAGTGCGCAATCGGCTCTATTGTGGCTCTACCGCGCGCTTGACGGGGGAACGCGATGACGATTTTGGCGGGCATCGGATTTACCGCCCCTTGGGTGTTGCTGGGTCTTTTGACCCTGCCGATCCTGTGGTTGATCCTGCGCGCGGTGCCGCCCGCACCGATCAGACGATTGTTCCCGGCCGTTACTCTGCTGTTGGGCCTGAAGGACGACGAGAGTGTCTCGGACCGAACTCCCTGGTGGCTTTTGCTGCTGCGGATGCTGGCGGCCGCCGCAATCATCATCGGGCTGGCCGGGCCTGTACTTAACCCGTCACGTGACCAGACCGGTTCGGGTCCGCTGATGCTGGTGCTGGATTCAAGCTGGGCCGGGGCAACCCGTTGGCCTTCAACGCTCGATCAGATTGACGCGCAGCTGGCCGAAGCGGGCCGGGCCAATCGTACTGTTGCCATTCTAAGCCTGACTGACCCTGAAGTTCCTGTATTCCAATCGGCTGAGGATTGGCGCGGACGACTTCCGGGTCTAGCTCCGACGCCGTGGCAACCAACCCAAGTTCAGGTAGAGCAGATCTTGGCCGCGTTGAACCAAGTCGACGGGAGTTTTGATACCCATTGGTTCAGTGACCGACTGGACTATGACGGGCATGAAGAAATCCTGTCAGCGCTGCAGAGCCGAGGAGAAGTGTCGGTGTACCAAGCGCAGTCTTCGGTGATCGCACTGCTGCCTGTTGCGTATCAGGATGGGGTTATCCAGTTAACATCCCTGCGAGATGGGGCAGGTCCAACCGAGCGAATTACCGTTTTGGCTCAAGGACGCGATCCGGCGGGTGCTATGCGTGTCTTGCAATCGGTAGAAATGGTTTTCGAAAACGGTGAAACGCAGGCGCAGGTGGATCTAGCTTTGCCATCCGAGCTGCGAGCGCGGATTACGCGTTTCGAAGTTCAGGGTCAGCGTTCGGCTGGGGCCGTAACATTGACCGATGACAGTCTGCGCAGACGAGAGGTCGCACTTATTGCAGGGACTCTAAACCGCGAAGGGTTGGAGCTTCTGTCGCCTCTGCACTATCTGACGCAGGTTTTGATACCCACCGTCGACTTTGTGGATGGTGGATTGTCAGAGGTTTTGCCTGCGAATCCGGATGTGATTGTACTGGCCGACGTCGCAAAACTCTCGACTCCAGAGCAAACTGCATTGGTCGAGTGGGTTGAACAGGGGGGGCTTTTGCTTCGGTTTGCCGGCCCGCGTATGGCCGCCAGTGATCTCGGGCGCGATGCCGAGGATACGTTGCTACCCGTGCGGTTGCGCAGCGGGGGGCGGTCTGTCGGAGGTGCCATGAGCTGGGGCGAAGCCAAAGGGTTGGCACCGTTTGCCGAGAACTCGCCTTTCTATGGTCTGCAGGTTCCTGAAGATGTGACGGTTTCAACGCAAGTTATGGCCCAACCAGACCCTAATCTGGCGGATCGGGCTATCGCCTCGTTGTCGGACGGCACGCCGTTGGTCACGCGCAAGGCACTGGGTTTGGGGCAGGTGGTTCTGTTCCACGTCACGGCTGATGCCGAGTGGTCCAGTCTGCCGCTGTCGGGTTTGTTTGTTGAGATGTTGGACCGCTTGGCGGTCGCTTCAGCGGCTAAGTCTCGCCAGGAATCCCAGCTACAGGGGACCACTTGGGAGCCGATTCAAGTCATGGATGGTTTCGGTGCGTTGTCCGATGCGGGCAATCTGGCCGGTGTGGACGGGGTCGAGTTGTTGTCTGGAGAAATTGGTCCGGAGCTGCGCCCAGGCTTGTACGAAAGCGGCAAACAGAAGCTCGCATTGAATGTCCTGTCGGATGACATGGTCTTGCGCCCTGTGTCCTGGCCATCTGATGTGCCGATCAAGGGGCAAGAAGTAAGTACTGAGACGCCGATTGGTGGCATTTTGCTCAGCCTGGCCCTCCTGTTGTTGACGGTTGATGTCATTGCGTCTTTAGCCCTGTCGGGTCGTCTTGGTGTGGCTAAGGCAGCTGCTGTTGCACTGGGGGCCATGCTGCTTGTGCCAGAAGCGCAAGCGCAAACTCCAGAAGATACCGAGTTTGCCCTGAATGCGACACAGGAACTGGTGCTGGCCCATGTGCTGACTGGTAACGCGCAGGTAGATGATGTTGCAGGTGCCGGTATGCGTGGATTGGCGCAAACATTATTCTATCGCACTTCGGTTGAACCGGCCGAGCCCTTAGGGGTTGATCTCGAACGTGACGAGTTGGCTTTCTTCCCGTTGCTCTATTGGCCGATCACCCCTGATCAACCGCAACCATCGGAAGAAGCGTATACCAAACTCAACGCCTATTTGCGGTCCGGCGGCATGATCCTTTTCGATACCCGGGATGCCGACATTGCCCGTTTTGGTGCCGCTAGCCCCAATGGACGTAAGCTACAGCAGCTCGCCGCGCCACTGAATATACCGTCGTTAGAGCCTGTTCCCCGCGATCACGTTCTGACGCGTGCATTTTATTTGCTACAAGATTTCCCCGGTCGCTATTCGGGTACTGAGGTCTGGGTCGAAGCCGCTCCTTTGGATGCCGAACAGATTGAGGGGATGCCATTTCGCAATCTTAATGACAACGTGACCCCGGTGGTTATTGGTGGCAACGACTGGGCGGGTGCTTGGGCGATTGACCGCAACGGGCAATCCTTGTTGCCAGTCGGGCGCGGCTATGCGGGCGAGCGCCAGCGCGAGTTGGCCAATCGTTTTGGGGTCAATTTGGTAATGCATGTGCTGACTGGGAATTATAAATCCGATCAGGTCCACGTGCCTGCGCTTCTGGACAGGTTGGGACAATGACAGGAACAGTCATATTTGATCCGCTGATCCCATGGCCTGTACTGGCAATCGTCGCGACCATTGCGGTCTTGGGTGTCATACTGGCCCTTTGGCGTGGCTTGTCGGGTTGGGCGTTGCGTGGTCTGGCAGCTCTGATCGTAATTGCTGCCCTGACTGGCCCGGTCTACCAGATCGAGGATCGAGCGCCGCTGACCGACATCGTTCTGATGATCGAGGATGAAAGCGCCAGCCAAACGCTTTTGGACCGTGCAGAGCAAACTGCGCAAGTCGCTGAAGGGTTGGCTGCCGAAATCCAATCCCGCGAAAACACAGAGTTGCGGCGGATCAAGGTCGGCGATGGCCAGGGTGACGAGGGCACGCAGATCATGGCCGCGCTGAATACTGCGTTGGCTGAAGAGCCGCGCGCAAGGATCGCAGGTATTCTCGTGGTCTCAGACGGTATTGTGCATGATGTCGACCAGGCTCCTGACCTGCCTGCACCGATGCACTTGTTGCAAACCGGGCACGAGACGGACTGGGATCGGCGCCTGATTGTTCAAAACGCTCCAGCCTTCGCCATTATCGGTGAGCCGGTCACCTTGACGCTGCGGGTCGAAGATAGCGGTGCCGTCCCTGCGGGTGCTACCTCGGCGCCGCTTGAGATTTCTGTAGACGGCGGAGAGCCCGAACAGATTACCATCCCGATCGGTGTCGACGTTGAATTGCCGATAGTCCTGCCACATGGGGGGCGCAATGTCATTCAGTTCACCGTTCCAGAGGCCGAAGGTGAGCTGACCGATCGCAACAACACTGCGCTGATACAGATCAATGGTGTGCGTGACCGCCTTCGTGTTTTGCTGGTTTCAGGCGAGCCGCATCCTGGCGGACGCACATGGCGTAACCTTCTCAAGTCTGACAGTTCAGTCGATCTGGTACATTTCACCATTCTGCGCCCGCCCGAGAAACAGGACGGCGTGCCAGTAGATGAGCTTTCCCTGATTGCTTTCCCGACACGTGAGTTGTTTCTGGAAAAGATAAACGATTTCGACCTGATCATCTTTGATCGATACAAACGCCGCGGCATTCTGCCGGCGATTTATCTGGACAATGTCGCGAACTATATCAACGACGGTGGGGCGGTTCTGATCGCAGCCGGACCGGATTTTGCCAGCGCCGACAGCATCTTCCGCTCTCCACTGGCACCGATTCTGCCGGCTCAACCCACGGCACGGGTGATTGAAGAACGTTTTGTCCCCACGGTCACGGATCAGGGGCATCGTCACCCGGTTACGACAAACCTTGGAGATTCTGAGGATTGGGGGGCTTGGTTACGCCAGATTGATGTCAATCATCGGTCGGGTGAATTGTTGATGACCGGGGTAGATGATCGGCCATTGCTGGTGCTTGACCGTGTTGGCGAAGGCCGCGTGGCTCTGCTTGCATCAGATCATGCCTGGCTTTGGAGCCGTGGTTTCGAGGGTGGCGGACCTCAACTGGAACTGCTGCGCCGACTGGCACATTGGATGATGAAAGAGCCCGAGCTTGAGGAGGAAGCCCTTTGGGCTGAAGCCAACGGCAGAGTGATGCGTGTCATACGTCAGACTTTGGAAGATAACGTCGGACCGGTCACAGTAACGCGTCCAAACGGGGAAACTGCGGAGATTACGCTTGAAGAGGTCACCCCGGGGCGGTTTGAAGCCCTGTATTACGGCCCGGAAATAGGGCTGTATCGTCTACAGGAAGGCGACCAGATGGCGGTTATCGGCCTTGGACCAGCTGCGCCAAAAGAGTTCGAGCAAACAATCGCAACCGGCGAGGTCCTAGAGCCGGTGCTGGCCACGATGCGTGGTGGTGTTATCGAAATTGAAAATGGTTTGCCATCAATCCGCAACGTTCGGGCCGGTCGTCCGGCCTCGGGGCGCGGTTGGATCGGTCTGACCCCACGCAACGCCTATGAAACGCGTGACGTGACTCAAGCCGGTCTGCTGCCGCCATGGCTGGTGCTGCTGCTGGCCGGAGGATTCCTGCTTGGGGGCTGGCTGCGCGAGGGACGGCGCTAATTATTCGAACGCAACGCTTACCGTTGGATCGCCGGGCAACCCCGTGTAGGTGACTGACGCGCCGCCTTTGCCTTTTGCGGGTGGCACCAGCGGGCCAAACGAGCCGACCGAAATCAGGTCACCGGGCTGAAATTCAATACCTTTGGATATCAACCAAAGAACTGCATTCGCGGGGTGCCCGAGAACAGCTTCGCCCGGCGCCTCGGCTAATACTTCTCCGTCCGCTGCACTGAGCGTGACCGTCATCTCAGCCAACGCGCGTGCCATTGCCGAAGGATCCTCCACCGGAATTTCAGAGCCTAATACGCCTAATTTTGGCGCGACACCGATGGCTGTCAACGTAACGGGCGTGATCGGTTCCCCCTCGGCTAGAGTCAGGTCAGGAAGTTCGATGAAAGGTCGAATGGTCGAAATGCTCTCAACGACTTCTGCTGGGGTTGTGGCCTTATTTATCTGCGCATCGCCAACCACCAAAACGAGGTCGGCTTCGAAAACCGGACGCGCGCCCCAGTCTGATGGCACAGTGGCCCCATCTTCGAGCATCATATCTCGATAGAGGATGCCCCGCACTGGTTCAGACGCTCCGAACCGTTCTTGTGCGGGTTTGCTGGTCAGCCCGGCCTTGTATCCGACAATCGGCCCCATATGAGGCTCTAAAGCAGCTACAAGCTTGGCCTGACTGCATAAGGCGTCTTCAAAAGAGCCGTCCGCTGAAAGGGCCGCGGTGGGTGTGTTCGTGAGGTAATCCTGCACAAACCTGTCAATCTGGGCCTCCGAGGCGCATTCGGCCGCTGCATGGCCGCAAATTGCTAGGGCGCAAAGGGTGGAAAAGGAACGAATGAAATGCATGGCTGACCTCCCGGTTGGGCAAAACTCTGACATGTGCCTGAAAGCCAAAGCAACGATTTAAGCACTTTTTCACGGTCTGTCGGGATGCTGCGTTCGGATTATCCCGGGATCGGTACAGATGAGTCTTGCAGGAAAACTGGCACAGGAACGGCGCGCACGTCTGGCGGCAGAACGGCTTTTGGAGATGAAGCAGGCCGAATTGTCGGCCGCCAACAGAAAGCTGGGCCTACATGCCATGGCTTTGACCAAGCGTATTGGCGAAACCCAGGCCGAGGTGGAAACGGTTCGTGATGAAAACGAAAAGGTCAAATCGGATCTGACAGTTGCGAATGCCAAGATCGAAGTAGCCGAGCGCCGTTTGTGGCATTCGATTCAGACCATTCAGGATGGTTTTGCGTTTTTTGACGATCAAAGTCGCCTTATTGGCGCGAATGAAGCGTACCTTTCGCTGTTCCAAGGGCTGGATGAAGTGGCGTCGGGTATTGCTTATGAGCGAATTCTAGAGCTTCTGACCGAAGAAGGTCTGGTTGATATCGGGCCAGAACCCGCCGCAGATTGGCGGGCCAGAATGCTTAGACGTTGGAATGAGCCGCATCCCGATCCGGTCGTTATTAAGCTTTGGAATGGCCAGTACTTCAAGATGATCGATCAGCGTGGGAATGGCGGCGATGTCGTCAGTCTGGGGTTGAACATCACCACTTCGGTTCGGCATGAGGCCGAAATGGAGGCTGCTCGCGAGCGAGCAGAGGCGGCCAACCGCGCCAAGTCAGCCTTCCTGGCCAATATGAGCCACGAGATCAGGACACCAATGAATGGCATTGTGGGTATGACAGAGTTGCTGTCCGAGACCCCACTGGACGAAGAGCAGCGCCTATATCTCAACACGATCCGTAATTCTGGTGAGGCGCTGTTGGTCATCATAAACGACGTTTTGGATTATTCGAAAATCGAAGCGGACAAGTTGATCCTGCACCCTGAACAATTTGACTTCGAACGCTGTATTCTGGAGGTGGCGATGTTGCTGCAACCCAGAGTGCGGGACAAGGGGCTATCCCTACTGGTCGACTATGATCTGTTTCTGCCGACCTTGTTTGTGGGCGATCCGGGACGTGTTCGTCAGGTTCTTACTAATCTGGTGGGCAACGCGGTCAAATTTACTTCCACAGGCCATGTTCTGATCCGCGTAACTGGTGTTCCGAACACTGAAACCAACACCTGTGATATTCATGTAGCGATCGAAGACACGGGGATCGGTATTGCCTCAGACAAGGTTGGGCACATCTTTGGTGAGTTCAATCAGGTTGAGGGTGAGAAAAACCGTCAGTTTGAGGGTACCGGGCTGGGTTTGGCCATCACCAAACGTCTGGTCACTTTGATGGGTGGGACAGTTTGGGTCGAAAGCGATCCGGGGCAGGGCTCATGCTTTGGGTTTCGCGTGTCACTTCCCACTGCAGAAGGGCCTCAGCTTACGCCACCTGATTTGGCCGGGCGTCTGCGCCATGTGGTTGTCGTTGAAGATCTTGCAGTCAACCGCGCCATCCTTTCTAAACAGTTGGGGCGGCTGGGATCGCGCGTCACGGTTTGCGCGACCGGAGGAGAAGCTTTGGTTGCGATGGATGACAGCGTTGACCTATTGCTTTGTGACTACGACTTACCTGATATGGACGGGCTGGAACTAGCGACCACGCTAAACGACCGTGGTTGGACAGATCTGCCAATTGTGGTGATGTCAGCCAATCCCGGAGTTGTTTGTTCCGATCCGGCAAGCCATCTGATCGAGGGTGTTCTTCAAAAACCAATCCCGCGGGCCGAGCTTTATGCGCGACTGACGGCTCTTGGCCAAGAAAAGTCAGCAACGGATCAGCCTCGCCCGGCATCAGGCGTTTCCAAATCTGTGGGAAGCAAGAGTATGCAGCGGCCGATGCGTGTATTGGCGGCCGAGGACAATCGCACCAATCAGCTAATCCTAAAGAAGATGGTCAAAGACCTGAATATAGACCTGCACTTCGTATGCAACGGGGTTGAGGCGGTGGAAGCCTATAAGAAATTCCAGCCGGATCTGGTGTTCATGGATATTTCGATGCCTCAAATGGACGGTAAACAGGCCACTGCGGAAATTCGTCGACGGGAAATCGAAACGAGGCGCCATGTGCCGATTGTAGCGCTGACCGCTCACGCGATGGCCGGGGATGATCAGGGGATACTATCCGCAGGACTGGATCACTATCTGACCAAACCACTACAAAAAAAGAAGATTCATCAGATGATCTTAGACCATCAGCCCGAAGGGGTTTTGCCAGTCATTGCCGCGGGCGATTTGGCTGGCTAGGTTAAATTCATGTCTGATCGTGGATTTCACCCTCGTGGTTTGGGCGAGATAGCCATTCGTTGTGCCAACATGGCCGACATGGTCGAGTTTTATGAAAACGTGATTGGTTTGGAGCGTCTGACGGGCGATCACAACAGTTCCATCACCTTTTTTCGAATTGCCGAAGGGGTCGGGGGGCATACACAAGTGCTTGCCCTTTTCCACCATACGGCTGCTCCGCGACCGGGATTGCATCCAATCGGTGACGAAACCCCTGTTACCGGGTCTGGATCGTCACTGCATCACATCGCGCTCTCGTTGCCCTTTGTCGAGCAAGAGGCAGTGATGCAGTGGTACGACAAGATCGGTCAGCCTTACCGAGTTGAGCAGTTCGGCTGGATCGGCTGGCGTGGTATTTTCACAGAAGACCCCGAAGGAAATACTGTCGAGCTGGTCGCCTATGACAAATCCATGCTGGGTCAGGACTGATACGGGCGCACAAAAACAGGCTTGTCCTCATCCGATAGATCAGGGCGGTACTCATAGCCACCAGAGTCAAAGTCCAGCAGACCTTTGGGATCCGTCAAACGATGCTGAATCACATAACGCGCCATAGCGCCGCGCGCTTTTTTCGCAAAAAAGCTGACGATTTTCGGAACGCCGGCTTTGTCTTCCATAAAGACCGGAGTGATCACTCTCAGTTTCAGCGCCTTTGGGTCCACTGCTCCAAAGTACTCCTGACTGGCGCAGTTCACCAGAACATCGCTGCCGATCTCGGCACCTTGCGCATTCAACGCTTTGCTCAACTGGTCGCGCCAGTATTCGTACAGGTTTTTACCACGACGGGTTTTCAGCTTGCTGCCCATCTCAAGGCGGTAGGGCTGAATGGAATCCAGCGGGCGCAACAGGCCGTACAAGCCCGAAAGGATGCGAAGGTGATCCTGTGCCCATGCCATTTCTTCGCCGTCCAGCGAGGCGGCTTCAAGCCCTTGGTAGGTATCACCGGCAAAAGCAAGGGCCGCGGGACGCGTGACATCGACGTTAGGCGCCTCGGCAAAGGCGCGATAACGGTCGCGATTCAGTCGGGCCAAGTCATCGCTGAGGTCCATCAGCTTTTTCAGATCACCCAATGTCAAATTGCGCGCGGTTTTTGACAGGCGAATTGCGTCGTCCTGAAAGTCGGGTTGGGTGACCTCAATGTCCCGTTCTGTCCAGTCCAGCCGCTTGGCCGGGGAAACCACTACCAGCATATCCACCCTCTTTCCTTGCCTGTTCGGGACATCTAGCTCGCCTGTCGCAGTACGTCCAGAAATGCAGCGCCAAACCTTTCGTGACGGCGGTCGCCCAGAACCTGTTCGATGCCACGTGGATCGTCTGGCCGCAACTGCGCAACCTTGGCCAGTTGAGATGCAGAACAGGTCAACGGTTTGTCGATACCGTCCGGTCCTCGGGATAATTGCGACTGTACTTCGAGCAAACGGTCGTAGATTTCTCCCTGATCGCGCCCGGCAAGTTTACGGCGCGCCGGGTGCAATTCTTCGACCGCTCCGGTCAGGACTTCCAGAAACGTTGCTCCGTAACGTTCCAGCTTTTTCGCGCCGATGCCGTTGATCCGGGCCATGTCGTCCAACGTCGCTGGACGTGTTTCCGCCATCTCGATCAAGGTGCGGTCTGGAAAGATTACATAGGCCGGAACCCGCGCGGTTTCCGCCAGCGCACGCCGTTTGGCCTTTAGTGCACTCAACAGTGGCGCATCTTCTTCCGAAACCATCATTTTGACTGCAGGTCGGCGCGTGGCCTTGCGCAAAGTATCCTTACGCAAATTGATTTGCGCTTCGCCTTTCAAGACCGGCTTGGCAGCCTCGGTCATGCGCAGGGCGCCGTGGCGTTCGGGGTCGGGCCGGACAAGATCGTGTCCCATCATCTGCCGGAAGATCGCCTGCCATTGCGGGCGGGACCATTCCTTTCCGATGCCCCAGGTTGACAGGTTGTCATGACGTCGGGCGCGGATCTTGTCGGTCTCATTGGCTAGCAGGATATCGATAAGGTGACCCGAGCCGAACCATTCTTCGGTGCGTAGGATTGCGGACAGCGCCATGCGAACCGGGGTTGTGCCGTCGAACACCTCAGGTGGGCTGTCGCATAGATCGCATTTGCCGCAAGGTTCGGCCTGCTCTCCGAAATAGCCTAATAACGTCTGGCGACGGCATTCCAGAGCTTCGGCCAGCCCCAATAGGGAATTTAGCCGCGCGTGGTCAGCCATGCGGCGTTCGGGCGGGGCCAGCCCTTCGTCGATCTGAGAGCGGCGCAGTCGAATGTCATCAGGGCCGAACAGTGTCAGTGTTTCGGCTGGACCGCCATCTCGACCAGCGCGGCCGATCTCTTGATAATACGCCTCGATTGACTTGGGCAGGTCCGCATGGGCGACCCAGCGGATATCAGGTTTGTCGATGCCCATGCCAAAGGCGACAGTGGCAACGACGATCAGACCGTCTTCACGGGCAAAGCGGGTTTCGACGATACGGCGATCCTCGGGATCCATACCGCCGTGGTAATGGCAAGCCACATGGCCTTCGGCGCGCAGAGCCTGGGCCAGAACTTCGGTCTTGTTGCGGGTACCGCAATAGACAATGCCCGACTGGCCTTTGCGC
Source organism: Ruegeria sp. BE9 (assembly GCF_056538765.1). Taxonomy (NCBI): domain Bacteria; kingdom Pseudomonadati; phylum Pseudomonadota; class Alphaproteobacteria; order Rhodobacterales; family Roseobacteraceae; genus Ruegeria; species Ruegeria sp. BE9. Next base: position 238,635 of record NZ_JBQFTS010000003.1, read on the forward strand.
GCGGCGGCAAAGTCCAGGATTTGTTTGCGCGGCCCGTCTTTGGCGGCAAAGGCCAGATGGATATTTGGGCGGTCAAACCCACGCAGAAACTTGCGGGGGGCAGAACCGTCGAAGAGTTTCTCGACGATCTCATCCTGTGTTTCAGCATCTGCAGTTGCAGTAAACGCGGCTAGCGGCACATTCAACGCGCGCCGCAACTCTCCGATCCGCAGGTAATCGGGGCGGAAGTCGTGACCCCATTGGCTTACGCAGTGTGCCTCATCAACCGCGATCAGACTGACATTGATCCTGCGCAGCATCCCCAGCGCTGACCCAGCGGCCAGGCGTTCGGGCGCCATGTAAAGCAGTTTCAGCCGCCCGGCCTCTAACGCCTCCCACACCGCATCGGTTTCTTCGGGTGTGTTGCCTGAGGTTAGCGCGCCGGCTTCGACACCAGCCTCTTGCAGACCGCGCACCTGATCGCGCATCAGAGCGATCAGTGGGGAAATCACAATGGTCACCCCGTCTCGCAACAACGCAGGCAGCTGAAAACACAGGGATTTACCACCCCCGGTGGGCATGATGGCCAGCACGTTTTCGCCTGAGGTCACGGCATCGACAATCTCTTCCTGACCGGGGCGGAAGTCGTCGAATCCAAAGACATCTCGCAGCAAAGGCGCGGCGTCAAACATGTGCGGGGTTGCCCTGTTTTAAGGTTTATCTGCTCTTAAGACAGGACAATCACATACTCAGAATCGCGGGACAAGAGGTCAGACGAAATAGACCATATTGTTGATCAGAATGATCCGCAGAGCATACACGCCGACCAGCACGACCAGAGGCGTCAGATCAAGCCCGCCCATATTCGGCAGGAAGCGACGGATTGGGCCATAGATAGGCTCTAGTATACGGTTCAGCCCATACCAAATTTGCGCGACAAGCTGTTGATGCAGGTTAAGCACCTGGAAATTGATCAGCCAGCTCATGATCACATGGGCCAGGATGATGAACCAGACAATGTCCAGGATCAGCAGCAAAATTTGGATCAGCGACAGCATGGGGCCTCCGGTTTGGTCGTGTGTCGAGACCTAAGCGCCCCTGCTTCAAAGAGCAAGCCCGTGCCAACAGAATGCTTGCGAAATGGTTTAAACGCCCGTCTTATGAGGCCAACGATAAACAGGGGCAGGCATGGCAGAGATTTCCAAGCGCAAGCGCATATGGGGCTGGTGGTTTTTCGACTGGGCCAGTCAGCCATACCATTCGCTTTTGGTCACTTTTGTCTTTGGTCCCTATTTTGCTGGTGTCGCAGCGGGGTATTACTCGAATACTGGAATGGACGCACAGGCCGCTGCTGCTCAGGCGCAGACAGTCTGGGCGCATTGTTTGACTGTAACCGGCTTGATCATCGCTTTTGGGGCTCCTCTATTGGGGGCTATGGCAGATGTTTCTGGACGCCGGATACCTTGGATATTCGGCTTTTCAGTCATGTATGCGGTGGGCTCCGCTGCATTGTGGTTCACGATGCCGGACGGGTCGAACATGTGGCTGATGTTGTCCGCCTTTGGGTTCGGCTTTGTAGGCGCTGAATATGCGCTGATCTTCATCAACTCTCAGCTTCCTGGCTTGGGCGACGACAATGAGGTCGGTGAGATTTCGGGATCGGGCTTTGCTTTTGGGTACTTTGGCGGGCTGATTTCTTTGGCGATTATGCTGTTGTTGTTTGTCGAGCAACCCAACGGCAAAACGCTGATCGGAATGGCACCGATGTTTGGGCTGAATGCCGAAGCTCGCGAGGGCACCCGCTTTGTTGGCCCCTTTACCGCGGGATGGTTCATCCTCTTCATGGTTCCCTACTTCCTGTGGGTCAGGGATGATCCGCAGACGGACAAAAAGGGCAGTTTCAGCGAAGCACTGAACCTGCTGATAAAATCCGTTTCCGACCTTCGCCATCGCGTGAGCCTCGCAAGCTATTTGGGATCGTCCATGTTCTACCGTGACGCGCTGAATGGGCTGTACAGCTTTGGCGGCGTGTACGCGCGACTGGTTCTTGAATGGGATCTGATCAAGATCGGTGTGTTCGGGATAGTCAGCGTTCTGGCCTCGGCAATCTTTGCGTGGATCGGTGGAAAGATGGATAAGAAATATGGCCCTAAACCGGTCATTCAGGTGGCTATCTGGGTTCTGATCTTTGTCTGTATCACCGTGATTTCGATGGACCGGACGCAGATCTACGGGATCAGCCTGCCTGAAGGATCAAACCTGCCGGATCTGGTTTTCTTCGGCTGCGGCATTCTGATCGGAGGCATGGGTGGCATTTTGCAATCCTCCAGCCGCTCGATGATGGTGCGGCATACCGACCCCAAGGCCCCGGTTGAGAGCTTTGGACTATATGGTTTGTCAGGTCGCGCAACCGCCTTTGCCGCGCCTTTGTTGATCGGGATTGCCACAACTATGACTGGCAGTGCACGGCTGGGGGTGTCACCAATCATTCTGTTGTTTATTCTGGGCCTGTTCCTAATGCGCTGGGTTAAACCGGAAGGGGATCAGAGCAGATGATTTTACTACGTTTTTTAGCGATAATCGCCGCGATCACATTGGCAGGCACGGCGGGGGCACAGCCTCTGGCCAAGCAATTGTTCGGGGCTCAAAAGCAAAGTTCACAACAAAAACCAGCCGCGTTCGGCAGTTATTCGCGCGGATGTGCTGCCGGGTCAGTGCAGCTGCCCGAGACAGGTCCCACATGGCAGGCCATGCGCTTGTCGCGCAATCGCAACTGGGGCCATCCTGCGGCAATCGACTATGTGCAGGATCTCAGCCGTTTTGCCGCCAAACAACCGGGTTGGAATGGTCTCTATATCGGGGATATCAGTCAGCCCAGAGGCGGACCGATGACATCAGGCCACCGGTCTCATCAACTGGGTTTGGATATCGATATCTGGATGCTGCCGGGCGACAACATGCGGCTATCCCGAAAAGCGCGCGAGAATATATCGTCAATTTCGCTGCGCCGCTCAAACGGGGCGTATGTCAATGGCAACTGGACCAAGCAGCACCACGCAGTTCTGCGCGAAGCCGCTAAGGACAAGCGTGTTGCCCGGATTTTCGTCTTTCCGGGCGCCAAAGTGCAGATGTGCAATGAAGAGAAAGGTAACCGCGCCTATTTACGTAAAATCCGCCCCTGGTGGGGGCATCATTATCATTTCCACGTACGCTTAAAATGCCCAAAAGGCTCAAGGGGCTGTGTCAATCAGGACGCACCGCCAAAGGGTGACGGGTGTGCTGAGGCCCAGCAATGGGTGAAAAACATTCTCAGCCCGCCTCCACCTGACCCAAATGCACCGCCGCCAAAGAAACGGCGTGAACATCGTCTATCGGATTTACCACAGCAATGCGCAGCCGTTTTGCAATCCAACTAAGCGCGGCATTGTTGTTAGCCGGATCGGTCTGGGCGGTTGAGGTAAAGAAAGCCACTCAGCTGAACAGTTATGCCTGGCAGTATGGCGCGGAATGGTTCGGTGGGCTTTCAGCGCTGCATATCTCAGATAACGGTCGCCAGGTTATTGCCCTGAGCGACCGTGCCACGCTGATCCGTGCGTCAATCACGCGCGACGAAGGTGAGATCACCGGTGTTCGAGTTACTGGCAATTGGCCGGTTCTATCCAGTCAAGGTCGCCCGCTTTCGGGGCGATCAGCGGATTCTGAAGGTATCGCTGTAGCTCCAGATGGCAGCTACTTTATCTCGTTCGAGAACATTCATCGTGTGGCTCACTATGCGGCGCCGGATGCCAATGCACGGGTGCTGCCACGCCCTGACACGTTTAACGACCTGATTTTAAACGGGTCGCTCGAGGCGGTTGCAATTGATGACACTGGGCGGCTTTACACCCTGACTGAGAAAAGCCGCACGCCACAGGGTGATATTCCAGTGTACCGTTGGGACGGGCACGCATGGTCAACGCCGTTTGTCCTGCCGCAGCGGGGCAAGTTCCAGCCCGTGTCCGCTGATTTTGGACCCGATGGCCGGTTTTACGTATTGGAGCGCAGCTTTTCTCTGATCGGCTTCCGATCGAGGCTGCGCCGGTGGCAAATCCAAGGGGATAGTCCGGTGGCCGAGGAAACCTTGTTTACGTCCGGCACCAGAGCACATGATAATCTCGAAGGGCTTTCTGTGTGGCGAGACGATCAAGGTCTATTGCGTGCCACTATGGTCTCGGACGACAATTTTTTAAACCTACAGCGAACAGAGTTGGTTGAGTATTTGCTGCCGGATTGACTCGGGCCGGGCAAAGGTCTAAACGCACGGCTTGCCTTGGGATGAGCCCTTGGCCAAGTCGCCGCTACCTTGTCAAAACGGGCATCTTAAAATGCAACGCGCTTATATTCCCGGCATTATTGCCATGGCTGCCATTGTTGTGGCCTCAAACATTCTGGTTCAGTTCCTGATCTTTGACGGGCTGCTGACTTGGGGTGCTTTCACTTATCCTTTGGCCTTCCTGGTCACTGACATCATGAACCGCGTCTATGGCGTGGCCACCGCCCGCAAGGTTGTGTTTGCAGGGTTCATTACAGGTATCATCTGCTCGCTGATCGGCAGCCAGATCATGCTGCAGGGTGATGGGTTCACCTACGCCGCCGTACCGCTGCGGATCGCCGTAGCTTCGGGTACAGCTTTCCTGATCGCGCAACTGACCGATGTTACAGTATTCAACGCAATGCGCGGTGGCCGCTGGTGGCGTGCGCCGCTGGTCTCGACCTTGATCGGTTCGGCATTGGACACCGCACTGTTCTTCACCATCGCGTTTTCGGCCTCGGTCACTTTCTTCGGTGCCAATGCTGACGCTGCGATCAACTGGGCGTGGGAGCCGGTTCCCTTCATGCTGACTGGCCCGATGGCCCCTCTGTGGGTGACGCTGGCTTTCGCTGATTGGCTGGTGAAACTATCTCTGGCGCTGATCGCCCTGATCCCATTCAAAGTGATCGTCGCGCGCCTGACTGCACAGCCCGCGTAAAAAAGTGCTTTGAGAATGGCGCATCTTGTGTCAGGCTCAGAGTTAACCGCAACAGATAGAAAAGGAGGTGATCCAGTGTCGAGAAAGAGATTGGAGAGAGGTGTCGGAACAACCGGGGGGATCGCCTGTTAAGGCAGCCCTTGGCGGAGCGCTCGCTCCGGCTGGTCGATTGATCTAACCGACCCAACCTCCTTGTACTTTCGAAGGGCCGTCCCGCCGGGGCGGCCCTTTCTGTTTCCGAATGCGCCGGTTAAGGTCGCGCTCATGTTGCGCATCAATGACGATATCACTCTGCAAGACTGGGAAATGACCGAAAGCTTTGTGCGGTCTTCGGGTCCTGGCGGGCAGAATGTGAACAAGGTCTCGACCGCTGTTGAGCTGCGGTTCGAGGCAGCGCGCTCGCCGTCTTTACCCGATCCGGTTAAAAACCGGCTGAAACGGTTAGCGGGGCGGCGTTGGACAAAGGACGGTGCAATCATCATTCAATGCGAGGAAACCCGCAGCCAGGCCCGTAACCGCGAAATTGCACGGGCGCGGCTGGCCGAACTGATCACCCGAGCGCTGGTCAATCCCAAGCGGCGGATTGCGACCAAACCCACCTATGGCTCAGTGAAACGGCGGCTGGCAGCCAAAAAGGCGCGTTCTGATGTGAAGGCTCTGCGCGGAAAGATCTCGGAAGATTGATCTGGTAACTTCGTCGCGCCTTGCTAGTCTGGACCCGCAAGGGAGAGCAAGATCATGAGGTTAGAGGGAAAAACCGCAATCGTCACTGGTGGCGCTTCGGGCTTCGGCGCTGGGATCGTGCAGAAGTTCCTGTCCGAGGGGGCTCGGGTAATGATTGCTGACATCAACGGCGATGCGGCCGAGGTTCAGGCAAAGCAGCATGGACCGAACGCTATTGCCCAATTGGTTGATGTGGCGGATTCTGCCTCGGTGCAGGCGATGGCGGATACAGTGATGGACCGGTTCGGGCATCTGGATATTCTGGTGAATAACGCGGGTGTCACGCATTTACCGACACCCTTGGAAGACGTCACAGAGGAAGACTTTGATCGCGTCTTCAATGTGAATATGAAATCTGTCTATCTGACCGCGCGGGCATTGGTGCCCGCGATGAAGGCACGAGGTACAGGGGCTATTCTGAACGTGGCCTCAACGGCCGGCCTTTCACCGCGCCCGAACCTGAACTGGTATAATGCGTCCAAAGGCTGGATGATCACTGCAACCAAGACCATGGCAGTGGAATTGGCTCCGTCCGGAGTACGAGTTAACGCAATCTGTCCGGTCGCTGGCGAGACGCCGTTGCTAAAGTCATTTATGGGCGAAGATACACCGGAAGTTCGTGCGAAGTTCCTGTCTACTATCCCGCTGGGGCGTTTTTCGACGCCAGACGACATGGCCAACGCTGCATGCTTCTTGTGCTCGGATGAGGCAAGTATGATCACCGGAGCGGCCCTTGAGGTCGACGGCGGTCGCTGTATCTGAGGACGACACATGATCCCCGGACCCCGAAACCTGATCACTGATGTCCCCGGCTTGTTGGTTGGCAATGCGCAGGATGACGTGCTGAAATCTGGTGCGACTGTCCTGACTTCGGCTGACGCCTTCACTGCCTCGGTTCATGTGATGGGCGGCGCGCCGGGAACACGTGAGACCGATCTGCTGGCGCCGGATAAAACCGTGACGAAAGTGGACGCAATAGCTCTGTCCGGTGGGTCTGCCTTTGGGTTAGATGCTTGTTCCGGCGTGTCCGACGCTCTGCGATCTCGCGGTCGCGGGTTTCCGGTTGGACAAACTATAGTGCCGATCGTGCCGGGCGCGATCTTGTTCGACCTGCTGAATGGCGGTGACAAGAACTGGATAAAAAACCCTTATCGCGCTCTGGGGGCTGCAGCTTTTGAAGCTGCATCCGAAGACTTCTCGCTGGGATCAGTAGGGGCTGGTACCGGCGCACTGGCGGCAATGCACAAGGGTGGCCTTGGTTCCGCATCTGTAACGTTGGATAACGGTTTCACCGTTGGCGCGTTGGTTGCGGCCAATCCGTTAGGCAGTGTCACCACCCCCGGAGATCGCCATTTTTGGGCTGCGCCTTTTGAGGTTGCGGACGAATTCGGCGGATTAGGTCCTGATCCAAATGCGGGGCTGGGCGTGCCGCCACTTAGTCGTAAGGCTCAGGCGATGCGGCCAGCCGAGCCGGACAAGGCCAACACCACCATCGCAATAGTGGCGACCGACGCAGCACTCACCAAACCGCAATGCCAGCGCTTGGCCGTTGCGGCGCATGACGGGATCGCACGCGCTGTTCTTCCAGCTCACACCCCGGGAGACGGAGACTTAGTGTTCGGCATCAGTACAGGAGCGCGCCCCCTGACGAGCGAGACAGAGGTTGGAATGCTTGGGCACGCGGCTTCGTTATGCCTGAGCCGCGCGATTGCACGCGCCGTATATCTGGCGACACCTGCGGCGGGCGACCTTTTGCCGTGCTGGTCCCAGGTCCATGACTTTTGTTAAGTTTTAAACGCTTTCTCCCGCGACACAGTGCCAGTACGCGGCAATCTGCGCGTTGACTCTCCTGGGTCTGAGCGCTCCATTCTTGTCAGCCAAAATGTATTGGAGCAAAAGCTATGAATCGCATCCTTGCTACTGCAATCGTCGGCCTGCTGGCTGTACCCGCATATGCCGAAGGAGACGCCGAAGCCGGCAAAAAGGCCTTTAACAAGTGCAAGTCCTGCCACCAGATTGCTGATCCCGCGGGTGAAGTGATTGTCAAAGGCGGTAAGACCGGTCCGAACCTTTATGGTATCGCCGGGCGTGCTGCAGGCACTGTCGAAGGCTTTAAGTATGGCGACAGTATCGTTTTAGCTGGCGAAAATGGGCTGGTTTGGGACGAAACGACCTTTGTCGAGTACGCTCAGGACCCCAAGGCGTTCCTGAAGACTTATCTGGATGACACAGCCGCGAAATCCAAGATGACCTTCAAGCTGAAGTCGGGCGGCGAAGACGTTTATGCTTATATCGTCAGTGTCTCGGGCGAATAACGTCTGATTTCTGGTAGCTGGTAAGAATACAAAAGGCCGCAGCCCCTGCGGCCTTTCGTGCGCTTGATAACGCGAACAATCAGCGCCACTTTGAACCTGCACGGTGATGGACGCCTTGCGCATATCTCGCAAAGCCAAGCCGAATGGGCCGCAGCCAAGTAACATCTGGCCTTTCAGGCGGACCGGCAGCAGGAGACGACCGATGGGAATTATGATCCCAGCCTGGGTTAATGGCGAATTGACCCCCGTGGACAAGTTGGAGGCTCATGAAAAGGGTCTCAGACACAAGGCTGTGTCTGTCTTTGTCGTGCGGGGAACTGAGATTTTGCTGCAACGCCGGGCGCTGGGCAAATACCACACGCCGGGCCTGTGGGCGAATACCTGCTGTACTCACCCGGACTGGGGCGAAACCCCTTCGGAATGTGCAGTGCGGCGGTTGCGCGAAGAGCTGGGCATTACTGGCCTGTATCCCGAATACCGCCATCGCTTGGAATATCATGCTGACGTAGGCAACAACATGATCGAGCATGAGGTGGTCGACGTGTTTCTGGCGCATGTGCGCGGCCCGCTGCAAATCGAGCCTAATCCGGACGAAGTGATGGAAATCAGGTGGATTGACTATCACGATTTGCTGGCCGAGGTGAAACGCCATCCGGATCGGTTTACACCGTGGCTGAAAATCTACTTGCACAACCACGCTGACACGATTTTTGGCCCGGATCTTATCATCTCGTCTAAGACCTGACGGCTTCGGCTTGCAAGGGCCGCCCAAGCCGCCTAAATCAACGCGTCATGGCTAAGCAGAAGACAGACCCGAATTATAAAGTCATCGCCGAGAACCGGCGTGCGCGCTTCGATTATGCGATCGAGGACGATATCGAATGCGGAATCGTACTTGAGGGGTCCGAGGTCAAATCTCTGCGCGCAGGTGGCTCGAACATCGCCGAAAGCTATGCTTCGGTCGATGATGGTGAGTTATGGTTGGTCAACAGCTACATCGCGCCCTACGAGCAGGCCAAGGTGTTCAAGCACGAAGAACGCCGCCGTCGCAAGCTGCTGGTGTCGCGCAAAGAGCTGGCGAACCTATGGAATGCAACCCAGCGCAAAGGAATGACGCTGGTGCCGTTGGTTCTGTACTTCAACCACAAAGGTCGCGCCAAGATTAAGATCGGCATCGCGAAGGGTAAAAAGCTGCATGACAAGCGCGAGACGCAGGCCAAACGCGATTGGTCGCGTCAGAAGCAGCGGTTGATGAAGGATCATAGCTGATCCTTCACAGGCTTCAGAACGCCATGGCTGCGGAAACGGCGCGTTTCCAGCGGTCATAAGCGGCGTCACGCTCTTCTTCGGACAATTCCGGCTCAAAACGGCGGTCCAACGCCCAAGTGTCTGAGAACCCATCTTGGTCAGGGTAAACACCAGCCCGCATTCCGGCCAGCCAGGCTGCACCCAATGCCGTGGTTTCTTGCATAACAGGGCGGTCTACGGCCGCACCAAGATAATCCGACAGACCTTGCATGGCCCAGTCAGACGCGCTGGCGCCGCCATCGACCCTTAACGTCACATCGGTATCCGCGCCCCAGTCTCCCTGCATGGCGTGCCACAGATCGCGGGTTTGATAAGCGATGCTCTCAAGTGTTGCCTTGGCAAATTCCGCACGACCGGAGTTACGGGTCAGGCCAAACACCGCGCCGCGGCAATCGGGCTTCCAATAGGGCGCACCGAGGCCGGTAAAGGCGGGTACAAGCACCACGTGTTGGTTTGGATCGGCCTGCTGCGCCAACTCACCGCTTTCCGGGGCCGACTCGATGATCTGGAGAGCGTCGCGCAACCACTGTACGGCTGCACCGGCTACAAAGATCGATCCCTCCAGCGCGTAGGTCCTTTTGCCATCCAGCTGATAGGCAATGGTCGTGAGAAGGCGGTTTTTCGATTCAACCGGTTTGTCACCCGTATTCAGCAGAGCAAAACAGCCCGTGCCATAGGTCGATTTCATCATGCCGGGCTGGAAGCAAGCCTGCCCGATAGTGGCGGCTTGTTGATCCCCAGCCACGCCCAGAATCGGTATATTTCCCCCTAATAGGGTCGTATTTCCAAAATCCGACGCGCAATCATGCACCTCGGGGAGCATGTTCATTGGCACATCCAGCAGGTCGCAGATTTCCGAACTCCATTCGCCTTTGTGAATGTCGAACAGCAGTGTACGCGCGGCGTTGGTGGCATCGGTGGCATGGCTGCGCCCCTCAGTCAGGCGCCAGATCAGAAAACTGTCAATGGTGCCGAACATCAGTTCTCCGGCTTCTGCGCGATCGCGTGCACCAGGCACGCTGTCCAGCAGCCATTTCACTTTGGTACCCGAGAAATAAGGGTCCAGCAGCAGCCCGGTCTGGGTGGTTATGTCATCCTCGCAACCAGCCTGCTTGTAGCGCGCGCAGATCTCTGCGGTGCGACGGTCCTGCCAGACGATTGCGTTGTGGATGGGTTCGCCGGTTGTTCGGTCCCAGACAACGGTGGTTTCACGCTGGTTGGTAATTCCGATACCTGCGATCTGATCGGATGTAACGCCTGTAGTCTCCATCACCTCTCGGCAAACGCGCAGGACGCTGTCCCAGATTTCCTCAGCGTCGTGTTCGACCCAGCCTTCCTGCGGGAAATGCTGGGTGAATTCATGCTGCGCTATTCCTGCGCGTTGCATTTCCGCGTCGAACAAAATGGCCCGCGATGATGTGGTGCCCTGATCAATAGCGAGAATATAGGTCATTTCCCGCGCCCCTCCCGTTTGGTTTTGCGGGACTTTAGCGCAAACAGCGACGCGGTTGCCAGAGCGTTCAGACAGGAATGTTGTCGATCAGCCGCACCCCATCTGCCCAAGCGGCCGCAAACAGGCGGGCAGGGCGGTTGGCGTGGGTCAAGGGTTCGAGTGTTTCAGCGCAACGAAGCTGAATGTACTCGACCTGCGAGAAGCCGGCGGCCAGCAGATCAGTCTGTGCCTGTATAGCAAGTGCATCGAACGCATCGCCGTTTTTCAGTGCGACAGCCATACCATTCATGATCCGGTGCTTGTTTGCTGCAACCAATAAACCGTCGCTCGACAGGCGTTGGTTGCGCGACGACATTGCCAGACCCGAGGGTTCACGCACCGTTGGGCAGCCGATTACCTCAATAGGAATGTCCAGATCCCAAGCCATGCGGCGGACGACCATCAACTGTTGATAGTCTTTTTCACCGAAATAGGCTCGATCCGCCTGCGTTTGCAGGAACAACTTAGCGACTACTGTGGCGACGCCGTCGAAGTGACCCGGGCGGAATTCACCCTCCATCACATCGGTCAGACCCGAGACAGACACATTGGTGGCAAAGCCCTGCGGATAGATCTCTTCCGGGTCGGGCACATAGATTGCATCTACGCCAAAGGGGGCCAGCTTCTGCGCATCTTCGTTTTCGGTGCGCGGATACTTGGCCAGGTCTTCAGGGTTGTTGAACTGTTTTGGGTTCACAAAGATTGTCACAATGACCCGATCAGTTCCTGCCTTTGCAGCTTCGACGAGTGACAAGTGTCCCTCGTGTAGAGCGCCCATGGTCGGAACGACACCGATCGTCTCTCCCTCGCGGTGCCAATTGGTTGTCAATGCACGCAGGTCACTCAGGCGACGCAGAATAGGAGCGGTCATGTGTTAGAGCCCTTGGCCGGAGCCTGATCTGCGAAAATATGCTCGGCCGCAGGAAATGCGCGCGCGCGTACTTCGGCGGCGTATTCGGCGATTGCTGCTTCGGCCTGTGGGCCAAGCTCGGCATAGCGTTTGACGAATTTCGGCTTAAAGGCTGTGAAAAAGCCGACCATGTCATCGACCACCAGAATTTGTCCGTCACAGCCGGCAGAGGCACCAATGCCGATGGTCGGAATTGCAACCTCAGCCGTAATCGTGTCGGCCAGACCCTGCGGCACCTTTTCAAGCACCACGGAAAACGCGCCAGCCTCGGCCACTGCGTGGGCGTCGGCAAGCACGGCTTGCGCCTGTTCATCCCGGCCTTGAACCTTGTAGCCACCCAGCGTGTTGATCGATTGTGGCGTCAGACCAATATGGGCCATCACGGGAATACCGCGCTTGACCAAAAAGCGGATGGTTTCGGCCATCTCGACGCCGCCTTCAAGCTTGACCGCGCCAGCGCCGGTTTCTGCCATCAGCCGCGCCGCGTTTCGGAAAGCGTCTGCGGGTGAATGCTCGTAACTGGCAAAGGGCATGTCGATGACCATCATGGCTTTGCTGAGCCCGCGCGATACGGCCTGCCCATGCAGGATCATCATCTCCATCGTCACCCCGAGGGTCGACTCCAAGCCGTGAAGCACCATCCCCACGCTGTCGCCCACAAGAACGAAGTCGCAATGATCGTCCATTAGCCGCGCCATTGGCGTGGTGTAGGCGGTCAAACTGACCAGAGGTTCGCCACCCTTGCGGGCACGAATGTCCTCGGCGTTGGGTGCTTTTTTACGGGCGGTGGCGCTCATTGTCGCTCCTCCGGGGTTCTTGTTGCAGCGCGGCATAGCAGATCAAAGCGGGCCAGAGAAACCCCGGTTGCGCGAACATTTCCTTGATTGACCTGAGGTTTAAAGGGACATTGAGTTGAGAAAGGCCCCAAAAAATGCCGGGCCATATTTATTTGCGGGGAGAGATTTTAATGACAAAGCAGACATTTCGGTCCTTTGCATCGGCTCTGGCGTTAGGGGCCAGCTTGTTCGCTACGCAGGCGCTGGCCAAATCCGATATAACCATCGCTATGCAGCTGGAACCGCCCCATCTAGACCCGACAAGCGCTGCGGCCCAAGCCATCGATTCGGTCGTGTACACAAACATTTTCGAAGGTTTGACGCGCTTTATGGGCGATGGATCGGTAGTGCCGGGTCTGGCTGAAAGCTGGGATATTTCGGATGACGGAACAGTCTATACGTTCAAGCTGCGCGAGGGTGTGACGTTCCATGATGGAACTACAATGGACGCAGAGGACGTCAAGTTCAGTCTGGATCGCGCGGCTGCCGATGACAGTGTTAACGCTCAGAAGGCTTTGTTTGCCGGGATCACCAGCGTTGAGGTGGTCGATCCGCTGACCGTCAAAGTGACATTGTCTGAGCCGAACGGGAATTTTCTGTTCAACATGGCATGGGGCGACGCAGTGATCGTGGCTCCAGAAAGCATCGACAACATTAAGACCAACCCCGTTGGAACCGGTGCCTTCACTTTTGGAGATTGGGTCCAGGGCGATAGTATAACCTTGAACCGCAACCCCAATTATTGGGGCGATCAGCCGGCATTGGAAAAGGCCACATTCAAATTTATCTCGGATCCCACGGCCGCCTTTGCCGCCATGATGGCCGAAGATGTGGATGTGTTCGATAATTTCCCAGCGCCCGAGAACCTGCCTCAGTTCGAGGCTGATCCAAGGTTTCAGGTACTTGTTGGCTCGACTGAGGGTGAAACTATCCTGTCGACGAATAACAAGCAGCCACCGTTTGACGATATCTCGGTTCGTGCCGCCATGGCCCATGCGATTGACCGTCAGGCAATCATTGACGGTGCGATGTTTGGCTATGGGACGCCGATCGGCAGCCACTTCGCGCCTCATAACCCGGCCTACGTCGATCTGACTGAGAATTCAGCTTATGACCCCGAAAAAGCCGCCAAGCTGCTGGCTGATGCAGGTTATGCCGATGGATTCAAAACCACACTCCATCTGCCGCCTCCGTCCTATGCCCGTCGTGGAGGCGAGATTATTGCAGCGCAATTGGCAGAGGTCGGGATTGAAGCTGAAATAATTAATGTGGAATGGGCGCAATGGCTGGAATCCGTGTTCAAAGGCAAGGATTTCGGTCTGACTATTGTCAGCCACACCGAACCGATGGATATCGGCATCTATGCGCGGCCGGACTACTATTTCCAATATGATAGTCTGGATGCTCAGACGCTGATGGACACGTTGAACGCGACGACTGACCCGGAAGAGCGCAAGAAACTACTGGGCGAAATGCAGCGGCTTATCGCGAACGATTTCGTCAATGGCTACCTTTTCCAGTTGGCCAAGCTGGGTGTCGCCAAGGCAGGTGTGCAAGGTCTTTGGGAAAACGCGCCAACGGCTGCAATAGATCTCACGCAGATCAGCTGGTCTGAATAAGAAATTTGCTGGGGCCGCACGGCGTGGCCCCAGTTCGCCTGTTTTCTGTGTATAGTTTCATATGGTTTTGTTTCGTGCCCTTGGCCTTTTTCTCTTAGCCGCCTTCCTGGTTTTTCTACCCACCGGCAAGGTTACAGCTCAGAATGTGCTGGGCGGACGATTGGATGCGTTGGCCGGCACACCCGATAATCCTTTGAAAGTTGGCGTCGGCATTCGCATCGACCAGATCACCGGAGTTGACCAAAAGGCCGAGAACTATGGCGCCGTTGTCGTCTTGCGCGTTGAATGGACCGACCCCTCCTTGGCCTTTGATCGCGAGGAAGCTGGGCGCGAAATCCGGGTGTTCAGCCCGCCGGACCTTGCCGATCATGCCGCCGACATCGGAGCCATCCTGCCTGCGTTTGTCATCCATAACCAGCAGTCCAACAAGTGGATACACGAGTCTGCGGCGTCGCTGCGCTATGACGGGCGTGTTGTGTATGTCGAGAAGTCCTCGTTGACTTTACAGGCCCCCCACTTCGATTTTCGTAAATACCCCTTCGACACGCAGGACTTCTACTTTGAGGTCGTTTCGATCTTTCCGTCTGAATATGTGTCTTACTACCCGATGGAGGAATATTCGGGTCTGGGTGATCTGTTGGGTGAGGAAGAATGGATCCTTGGGAATGCCCGGATTCAGCATTCGACCGTTATCGGCCTATCAGGTCGCGAAAGCGATCAAGTCGCTCTGGCTTTCCAAGGGAACCGACATCTGACTTATTACGTGATCCGGGTTTTCCTGCCGATGCTGGTGTTGATAACCGTCGGTTGGGCATTGTTTTTCTTGGATGAATACCGTCGTCGGATTGAAATCGCCGGGGGTAACCTGCTGGTCTTTGTGGCCTTCAACTGGGCGATATCCGCGGATTTGCCCAAGCTGGGCTATCTGACTTTCCTAGACTTTGTTCTTCAGTGCATGTTCCTGATGACTGGGGCGCTGATCGTGTTCAATGTGGCTTTGCGCAAAATGAAAGTCTTAGGTCGTGAAGACGGAGCCAGAATGCTGGACAACTACGCGATCAAGTGGATTTACCCACTGGGCTATGCCGCCATCGTCGCCTACGCGGTTTTTGCTTACCTTCTGGTGCCTTAGAAGCTGGACCCGCGCGGTATGTGAGCCTAACGTGGCCCCAATGCTGCGCTATACCATCAAACGCCTGATTTCGTTGCTGATAAGCTTGGCCGTTGCTTCGGTTGTCATCTTTGCGGTGATCGAGGTTGCGCCAGGTGACCCTGCCTCGTTCATGTTGGGAGTGAATGCACAAGAGGATACACTGGCTGCACTTCGGGCCGAGCTGGGGTTAGATGGCTCAAAGGTGCAGCGCTACCTGAGCTGGGTTGGCGGTATGATGGTCGGAGATTTTGGCACTTCGTACACCTATCGCACACCTGTGGCGCAGATGATTTCAGATCGGCTGTGGGTTTCTTTGCCCCTGGCGCTGTATGCGTTGACGTTGTCCACTCTGATCGCCTTTCCCGCCGGTATCTACGCCGCTGCACGCCGGGGCAAACCGGGCGATCTGACGGTTATGGGCGTAACACAGCTCGGCGTTGCGGTGCCAAATTTTTGGTTTGCCATGATGTTGGTGCTGATCTTTGCGATCAATCTGCGCTGGTTCAATGCCGGCGGGTTCGCGGGCTGGGAGAACGGTATTTGGACAGGCCTGCATTCCCTGACTTTGCCTGCAATTGCTCTTGCCTTGCCGCAGGCGGCCATTCTGGCGCGTGTTATGCGGTCTTCACTGTTGGACATTTTGGGCGAGGATTTCATGCGCACGGCCCGCGCCAAAGGTCTGTCCCGTCGACAGGCACTGTGGCGGCATGGGGTGCGCAACGCATTGATCCCTGTGCTGACTATCATCGGGCTTCAATTTTCGTTTCTGCTTGCTGGCTCAATCATCATCGAGCAGGTTTTCTACCTTCCCGGCCTTGGACGGCTGGTGTTTCAGGCGATTTCTGCCCGTGACCTGATCGTGGTGGAATCCGTCGTAATGCTGCTGGTTTTCGCCGTCATCACAGTGAATTTTCTAGTTGATCTGGCTTATGCCGCTGTCGATCCCCGGCTGAGGAACCGGACATGAGCCGCAACCTGATCCTTGGCACCGTTTTGTCGTCGCTGGTTCTGTTGGCGGCCGTGGTGTCCTTTGTTTGGACTCCCTATGACTACGCCGCCTTGGACATCCCTAACAAACTTCAGCCACCCAATGCGCAACATTGGTTCGGGACGGATCATTTCGGCCGAGACATGTTCTCGATGATCATGGTTGGTGCGCGAACGTCGATTGCGGTGGCGCTGGTTGCAGTGGGTATTGGTATGGCGCTGGGCGTGCCGCTTGGACTATCCGCAGCGGCGCACAAGGGGTCGTGGCTGGATGAGTTGATCATGCGCGGCAACGACCTGGTGTTTGCCTTCCCCTCGCTGGTCATTGCCATCCTGATCACCGCCGTTTTCGGTGCGGGGGCAATCAATGCCATTATCGCGATCGGTATCTTTAACATCCCCGTCTTCGCCCGCATCACCCGCGGTGCCGCGTTATCGCTGTGGGAGCGGGAGTTCATCCTTGCCGCGCGTGTTTCCGGTAAGGGCGCGGCGCGCATATCGGCAGAGCATATTCTACCGAATGTCGCGAACCTGCTTATCGTGCAGGGGACCATTCAGTTCTCGCTGGGGATACTGGCCGAGGCCGGTCTTTCTTATGTCGGGCTGGGCGCACAGCCGCCCACGCCAAGCTGGGGCCGGATGCTGGCGGATGCGCAGACAATGGTCAGTTTTGCTCCGCATTTGGCTCTGATTCCGGGGCTTGCGATCATTGTCACGGTGTTGGGCCTTAACCTGTTGGGCGACGGTTTGAGGGATTGGCTGGACCCCAGGATAAGGGTGGCTCGGACATGAGTTTGTTGCAGATTAAAAACCTGTCGCTGTCCATTCACGGCGCGAATATCCTGAAGCAGGTCAATCTATCCATCGCACCGGGTCAGATTGTTGCTGTCACGGGGGAGAGTGGTTCGGGTAAGTCGATGACCGCTCTGGCCGTGATGCAATTGTTACCGGGTGGAGCAGAAACTCAGGGTGCGATCCGGTTGGATGGTCAAGATCTGCTGGACCGCACCGAAGTCGAGATGTGTGCCCTGCGTGGCGTGTCGATTGGGATGGTGTTTCAAGAGCCCATGACGGCGCTCAATCCGGTTAAAACGATTGGCGGTCAGGTTATGGAGACGATCCTGATCCACAAAGCAATGCCCCGTTTACAAGCCGTGCAGCGCGCGCAAGAGGTGTTGACCCGCGTTGGCTTGCCACCGGATCGTTTTCCTCTTTCGCGCTATCCGCACGAGTTGTCCGGAGGACAGCGGCAACGCGTGGTGATCGCAATGGCCATCGCTCTGCGTCCCAAACTGCTGATCGCGGATGAACCGACAACGGCGTTGGATGTCACAACACAGGCGCAAATCCTCGACCTGCTCAAAGGGTTGGTGCGAGAGTTTGGCATGGGATTGCTGATGATCACACACGATCTGGCAGTTGTTGCCGATATGGCTGATCAGATCGTTGTAATGCGCAACGGCGAGGTGGTTGAAAGCGGCGCGACGCGAGAACTGCTGCAAAACATGAAACACCCTTACACTCAGATGTTGTTCGAAGCGTCGGGTCATCAGGTGGTGCTGCCTCAACCGCCAGCGCCCAAACCTCTGCTTGAGGTGACAAATGTCGTCCGCAATTATCGTCTTCCTCGCAAAGGGTTGCTCGACAAGCCGGGCCATCACCTTGCGGTGGATGGGGTCAGTTTTACCCTGAACCGCGGAGAGCGTCTGGGCTTGGTTGGAGAGTCCGGTTGTGGAAAATCGACCCTAACACGGGCTATTTTAGGGCTTGAAGAAGTGCAGGGTGGCGACATTCGCCTGGATGGGCAACCCGTGTTTTCGGGTCACAAGCCCAATCTGGCCGTACGTCGTAAGATGCAGGTGGTCTTTCAGGACCCTTATGGCAGCTTTAACCCCCGCCATCGGGTTGCCCGACTGATCACCGAGCCATTTCACCTGCTGGAAGACCCGCCGAAAGGGTCGGAACGTACAGATCGCATCGCTGAGATGCTGAAAGCCGTGGGCCTGCGGCCCGAGGACGCGGACAAGTATATCCACGAGTTTTCGGGCGGACAGCGGCAGCGTATCGCTATCGCTCGCGCCCTGATCATTCGACCCGAACTGATCCTGTTTGACGAGGCTGTCTCGGCCTTGGATGTGTCGGTCAGGTCACAGATTTTGGATCTTATGGCCGAACTTTGCGCCGCCTACGACCTGACCTATCTGTTTATCAGTCATGACCTGAGTGTCGTTCGCACCGTTACAGACCGCGTAATGGTCATGCAGTCGGGTAGAATTGTAGAACAGGGTCAGACGGACCAAGTCTTTAACAACCCGCAGCACGCTTACACCCGGAAACTGATTCAAGCTGCGCCCACCTTGCCGGAGCTCGGCAGCCGGGTGGCCTAAAGCCTTTTATTAGAGCCTAAATGGAGGTCCACATGTCTAACTCTTTATGGTTCAATCCAGCACTTTGCCTGATCAACGGATCGTGGGTCAGGGCTGCGGATAACGCAGAATTGTCGTTGATTAACCCGTCGGACGGGTCCGAGATCTGCAGAATCGCGCGTGGCAAAGCGGGAGATATCGATTCTGCGGTCTCAGCAGCCCAAGCTGCATTGGAGGGGGATTGGGGGCGCAAAACGGCCTTAGAGCGCGGACGGATTCTGATCCGCCTCGGGCAGTTGGTGCTCGAGCGTGTTGATGATCTGGCGCAGATCGAAGCGATGGATGTGGGCAAACCGTTGACGCAGGCACGCGCGGACGCAGTGGCCTTGGCGCGATACTGTGAGTTCTACGGCGGTGCGGCTGACAAAGTGATGGGCGAAACGATCCCCTATCTGGACGGTTACACCGTTTATACTCTGCGCGAACCGCACGGAGTGACAGGCCACATCGTACCGTGGAACTATCCAATGCAGATCATCGGTCGCTCGGTCGGGGCGGCGTTGGCGATGGGTAATGCCTGTGTGTTGAAACCAGCCGAAGAAGCTTGTCTGACCGCGTTGGCCTTTGCCCACTTGGCGCAACAAGCCGGTCTGCCTGCCGGCGCATTGAACGTGGTGCCCGGTTTGGGGGCTGAGGCTGGAGCAGCACTGTCGGCGCATCCCGGTGTCAACCATATCTCATTCACGGGTTCGGTTGCGACCGGTGCACTGGTGCAGCAGGCTGCGGGGCGCAATGTTGTCCCGGTGACGCTTGAGTTGGGCGGGAAATCTCCGCAACTGGTGTTTGATGATGCTGATCTGGACGCAGCGCTACCGTTCTTGGTGAACGCGGGCATTCAAAACGCCGGGCAGACTTGTTCGGCTTCATCACGGATATTGGTGCAACGCGGGGTTTACGATCAGGTCAAAACCCGCATGGCAGCCGCGTATGCCGACTTGTCCGTCGGCCCAGCGCAAGAGGACTTGCGCGTTGGCCCTCTGATCTCGACCCGGCAGAAAGAGATCGTTTCGGGATTTCTGGATCGGGGATTTGACCTGAATATAGCGGGGCAGGGTAGGATCGTTGATAATGCTCCGTCCGAAGGTGCTTATGTGCGGCCCACTCTTTTCGCAGACGTTCCGCCAGATCACCCGCTGGCCAGAGAAGAGATTTTCGGCCCGGTTCAGGTTCTGATCCCTTTCGATACCGAAGACGAAGCTGTTCAGATCGCGAATTCCACCGATTACGGGTTGGTTGCAAGCATCTGGACCCTCGATGGTGCACGGCAGATGCGGTTGGCGAAAAAACTGCGCTCGGGTCAGGTGTTCATCAACAACTACGGCGCAGGAGGAGGCGTCGAACTTCCCTTTGGTGGGGTCGGCAAATCGGGGCACGGCCGCGAGAAAGGGTTCGAAGCCCTGTATGGGTTTTCACAGGTTAAAACTGTTGCTGCACACCATGGTTAGAGCCTAAACAATCACCTCGATCGCTTCCTGTGCCCCCACTCCAAACACCCGTTTGTAGCGTTCGATCTCGTCCGTGGGGCCCATGGCCTTTTCAGGATTATCCGACAGTTTCACGGTTGGTCGGCCATTGGCAGATACCGCCTTGCAAACCAATGAAAATGGCGCCAGCGCGTCGTTCGGAACCAACCCGCGGAAGTCATTGGTAAGCAAAGTGCCCCAACCAAACGAGACTTTGGTGCGCCCTGCGAATTGGCTGTGCAATTCCTGAATTTTGTCCACGTCCAGCCCGTCGGAAAAAATCACCCGTTTTTGCGTCGGATCTTCGCCGCGGGATTCCCACCATTTGATGGCGCGCTCTGCACCTGCAGCAGGGTCGCCACTGTCGACGCGAATACCAGTCCAGCCCGCCAACCAATCTGGTGCACGATCCAGGAATCCTTGTGTGCCATACGTGTCTGGCAGGATAATACGGAGGTTACCCTCGTGCTCATCGTGCCAGTCGCTTAGCACGTCATAGGGGGCTTGGGCTAACTCAGCATCTGTCTCTGCCAGGGCGGAGTAAACCATAGGCAATTCATGGGCATTTGTGCCGATTGCTTCGACCTCGCGACGCATCGCGATCAAACAGTTCGAAGTGCCAGAGAATGCGGGGCCTAGCCCTTCGATCATCGCCTGTACACACCAATCCTGCCACAGAAAGGAATGGCGTCGGCGCGTGCCGAAATCTGCGATGCCCAGGCCGTTAATCTTGCGCAGCCGCTCTATTTTCTCCCACACGCGGGTCATTGCGCGGGCATAAAGCACCTGAAGCTCGAACCGACGCATGTCGTTCAGAACGGCACGCGAGCGTAATTCCATCAGCACCGCAAGGGCTGGAATTTCCCACAGCATCACCTCGTGCCACTTACCTTCAAAGGTCAGTTCGTACTGATCTCCTTTGCGTTCAAGGTGATATGGCGGCAGGCGCAAGTTCTCGAACCATTCCATGAAATCCGAGCGGAACATCTGGCGTTTGCCGTAGAATGTATTGCCCCGCAGCCAGGTGCTTTCACCACGGCTGAGGCTCAGTGAACGGATGTGATCCAGCTGTTCACGCAGTTCCCCTTCGTCGATCAGGTTCGCCAAAGGAATGTGATTCGATCTGTTGATCAGGGAAAAAGCCACATCCGTTTGGGGCTTATTTCGAAACACTGACTGGCACATCAGCAGTTTGTAGAAGTCTGTGTCGATTAAAGACCGTACAATCGGGTCAATCTTCCATTTATGATTGTACACTCGTGTCGCAATATCGACCATGGGGAACTCCTGCGATTTCCGTTGTTAGATCAATAGGTGCTTGGAATGGCAAGAGTCGCTAGATTGAAGACAATGACAAGGTCAGGTCACATTGCGAGCATATTGTGTGATCTTTTGGCGGATTAGTGGTTAAGAGGGGACGGAATAGCAAGGTTAAGTCAGTGAATGGTTCTCGAGTACGATTTTGACATAGTAACAATTGACCCGAAGGGGGGCAAAGCTGCGTCTGCGCAGTCTTCCGGGGCCGTGCAAGCGGTGTTTCGTGACGATCGAGCAGCAGAAGCGCTGCGGGCGGCGTCTCCGAAAATCCGCTGGATGTTCGAAGATGCCGGTTTTGGTCTGGAAACCAGCAAGAACGATATTCCACACGGGTTCTACCGGCCGCAGGATGAACTGGACCGGGATCGTATACTGCGCATCTTGTTTACCAACATCAAACATTTAGGCCTCAAGGGCGAAGCCCCCGGCGAATTCGATCTTTGGCAATTTCTGGACGAAATCAAAACGGCTCAGCCTCAGGCCGAAGCAGTTCCCGAAGTGCAGAAGCAGATGCCAAAGCTGTCCACAAACGGAAAACCCAAAAGACGGAGCATCCAAGGGCGCATCGGTATTGCGCTTGGATTGGCAGTGATCCTGATCTTCATCTTAAGGTATCTGGCAGCAGCTGGCGTAACGCCTTAGGCTAGGCGAACTCCGGCGGTACGCATCGCG
This sequence comes from Ruegeria sp. BE9, assembly GCF_056538765.1. Taxonomy (NCBI): domain Bacteria; kingdom Pseudomonadati; phylum Pseudomonadota; class Alphaproteobacteria; order Rhodobacterales; family Roseobacteraceae; genus Ruegeria; species Ruegeria sp. BE9. The sequence continues at coordinate 260,844 of NZ_JBQFTS010000003.1, forward strand.
GTTTCGGCGGTTGCCAGCGATCCATCCAGATCAATGGCACGGCATGCCTCCATCTCAACAGTCACGTCAAACCCCAGGCGAGCGGCGTCGACGGCCGAAAAATGCACACAGAAATCAGTCGCAAGCCCGACCATCGTGAGCTGGTCAATGCCACGCGTTTTCAAATAACCCTCAAGGCCCGTCGGCGTGGTTTGGTCGTTTTCGAAAAACGCAGAATAGCTGTCGATAGCACTGCGGAAACCTTTGCGGATAATCAGATCTCCGTTTGTGCGAAGATCGGGGTGGAATGCTGCCCCTTGGCTACCCTGTATGCAATGGTCTGGCCAAAGAACCTGCGGGCCATAGGGCATCTGGATCAAATCAAAGGGGCTTTTGCCGGAATGAGAGCTGGCAAAAGAAGAGTGCCCGGCCGGGTGCCAATCCTGCGTCAGGATCACGGCGTCAAAGTCGTCCATCATGGCGTTGATGGGGGCAACGATCTCATCTCCTCCGGGTACGGCCAGCGCGCCGCCGGGGCAGAAATCGTTCTGAACGTCGATTACAAGCAGGGCATGCGGCATCGTTGTCTCCTCGGGTTCTCTGTATCGGTACGAGGCAAGACAGGGGGCGTCAATCCGTTCCCTTGCGACTCTGTGGCTGGGGGTTTAGACCGCGCGCATGTATACAATCGCTGCTCTCTATCACTTCACCCGTTTTGCTGACCATACCGCGCTGCGCGATCCTTTGTTGGAGCTTTGCCGTGCGCAATCGGTCAAAGGTACCTTGCTGCTGGCGCAAGAGGGGATCAATGGCACAATCGCCGGCCCTCGCGCTGGGATCGACGCGGTGTTGGCTCACATCCGTGCGCTTCCGGGTTGTTCAGATCTGGAGTGGAAAGAGGCGACCAGCGACCACCCGCCCTTTGGCAAGATGAAGGTGCGTCTGAAGAAAGAGATCGTGACCATGGGCCAGCCGGATGTCGATCCGCGCGCCAAGGTTGGTAACTATGTTGAGCCTGAAGAATGGAACGATCTTATCCGTTCTGACGATGTTGTGGTGATCGATACTCGCAACGATTACGAAGTGGCGATTGGTACCTTTGAGGGCGCAATAGACCCTGAAACTGCAAGTTTCCGCGAATTCCCAACCTGGTGGGAAGAAAACAAAGACCGGTTTCACAATAAACGTGTAGCTATGTTCTGCACTGGTGGTATCCGGTGCGAGAAGTCCACCAACTACTTGCTCGGCCAAGGGGTCGAGGATGTCTATCACCTGAAGGGTGGTATTCTGCGCTATCTCGAGGAAATGCCCGCTGACGATAGCACCTGGCAAGGTGAATGCTTTGTGTTCGATAACCGCGTGTCTGTCGGTCATGGGTTGGTCGAAGGACCGCACAAGCTGTGCCACGGGTGCCGTCGCCCAATTCTGCCAGAGGATGTGAAGCGTCCGGAATATGAGCATGGTGTTTCGTGCCATCGTTGCGTTGATGAGACCTCTGAAGCCGACAAAACGCGTTTCCGCGAACGGCAGAAGCAGATTCTGCTGGCGCGTCAGCGCGGACAGGAGCATATGGGCGCCGAGTAAGCCGCTCCGCAATTTCGGTTGCGGCAACGTATTGGAATTCGGATAGTTCAGGCGATATCAGCGTGTTGGAGCCTCTATGTCCCGCAAGCCCACGACCTTGGAAGAATGGAAGTCGACTCTGTTGGCAGCAGCCGGCATGGTCATTGCCAGTTTCTTGGCTTGGTTTGGGCTATCGCGCCTTAACGAAGCCGCCGCCGGGGACACAATCGGTACCATTGCATCGGTAGGACTGGTGCTGTGGATCGTTTCTCAGTCCTGGTTTTACATGACACAGGTGAAATCGCCGCGCCGGCTTTTGTTTTTGATGGGCGTGTCCTTCATCCAAGTTGTCCCATTTCTGTTCGCCGCCGCCTATGGTGCGTTTGGATACACTGACAACTGCGTGTTTGGGGCTGAGGGACCGGCTGACATCCTCTATTTTTCATACGTAACTTTCACCACGGTCGGATACGGGGACATGTCTCCAACCGGTCTGTGCCGCGGCCTAGCTGTGACTGAGGCCGTTACAGGGTATATCCTGTTGGGGATGTTTGTTGCCGCAGCTGTGGCGCTGTACTCTCGAACACACACGCATGATTAGACCCTAAATAAGTGCTATTTGTTCTGATCAATCCAACGCGACATCATTTGTCTGTCGTGGAAACACTCGGATGGGATCGGTCTGCGTTTGCTACGTGAAATGCGTTCCGCAAAAGCGACTTGCTTGCCTGAGGGATAGTTGGCAAAGGGCGAATGGTCCTCTTGCTTATGTGCTGAAATCCAGGCTGACATCGCGCGCCGGTCGCGTCGTGCCTCGACTGGAATCTCTAGTGCGGACTGCTCTGCGATTGCGCGGGCATACCGCATCTGCCGATCTGTTGCAGGCAAAAGGTGATAGTCATTTGACGGGCCGCTCAGGGCGGTATTTCGCAAGTGTTGGGCCATCGGTTGATCCTCTGACTGTGTAGAACATAAATGGAACATTAACCTTTCATTTCAAGGGTAGGCCCTTGTGAGTCGGCAGAAACTCGCCATTGCCGGCTTTTATTGACTGGCTAATCAATAAAAGCTAAATCCCTTCGCAACGCACTCTTATCCCTTGCGCGCAAGGATCATCCGAACAGAAAAGGACGCGGCATGAAGTTTCAGCCCAAGGCCAGCCATTTCATCAACGGCGAATATGTCGAAGATACCAACGGCGCCCCCATTGACGTCATCTATCCGGCCACAGGCGAAGTCATCGCGCGGCTGCATTCCGCCACGCCAGAAATTATAAATCAGGCTCTAAATAGTGCAAAAGCGGCCCAAGCTGAGTGGGCTGCAATGTCCGGTACTGAACGTGGCCGTGTTCTGCGCCGTGCTGCGGACATCATGCGCGAGCGCAACCACGAGCTTTCGATTCTGGAAACCCACGACACCGGCAAACCTTTGCAGGAAACGCTGGTGGCCGATGCAACCAGCGGTGCTGATGCGCTGGAGTATTTCGGAGGGCTGACGGCTTCGCTGACAGGTGAGCACATCCCGTTGGGCGGTGGTGACTTCGTCTATACTATCCGCGAGGCGCTGGGCGTCTGTGTTGGTATCGGTGCATGGAACTATCCGACCCAGATCGCCTGCTGGAAAGGTGCGCCTGCACTTGCGTGTGGCAACACGATGATTTTCAAACCGTCCGAGACCACTCCTTTGTCCGCGCTGAAGGTGGCCGAGATTCTGATCGAAGCCGGAGCCCCCAAAGGCGTATACAACGTGGTGCAAGGCTATGGCGATGTTGGTGCGTCTCTGGTGACCGACCAACGCGTGGCCAAAGTCTCGTTGACCGGGTCGGTGCCGACGGGCCGCAAGGTCTATGCCGCTGCGGCCGAAGGTATGAAGCACGTGACTATGGAACTGGGCGGTAAGTCCCCGATGATCGTGTTCGACGACGCTGATATCGAAAACGCCGTTTCCGGCGCGATTCTGGGGAACTTCTATTCTTCGGGTCAGGTGTGCTCGAACGGCACCCGCGTTTTTGTCCAGAAAGGCATCAAGGAACAGTTCCTCGCCCGCCTGTCCGAACGTTTGGCGACCGCAAAAATCGGCGATCCGCTGGATGAAGAGGTCAATTTCGGTCCCATGGTCAGCGAAAACCAGATGAACATCGCGCTGAGTTATATCGAAAAGGGTAAAGCCGAAGGCGCCCGTCTGGTTTACGGTGGAGAGCGCATCGACGGCGACGGCTTCTACATGCAGCCCACTGTCTTTGCCGACGTCACGGACGACATGACCATCGCACGCGAGGAAATCTTTGGCCCGGTCATGTCAGTTCTCGACTTCGAAACCGAGGAAGAGGTTCTGGCCCGCGCCAATGACACCGAATTTGGTTTGGCGGCCGGTGTTTTCACCAACGATCTGACCCGCGCCCACCGCATCGTAGCCGGGTTCGAAGCAGGCACCTGCTATATCAACACCTACAACCTCGCCCCGGTTGAGGCTCCGTTCGGCGGGTCCAAGATGTCGGGCGTCGGTCGCGAGAACTCAAAACTGGCGATCAACCACTTCAGCGAGATGAAGACGGTCTATGTCTCGATGAACGACGTCGAGGCGCCCTACTGATCAAAACCGGCTATGCATGCTCTGTTCCCGACATTTCACGTCGGGAACAGAGCATAAGCCGTCTTTGACCTGTGGCTGACTTTCCTGAAAGGGCCCATGTGCCCGCCAGCAGGAGGTCAGCTCATGAAAACCCACGCTCAGGCCGTTGTAATCGGAGGCGGCCTTGTTGGCTGTTCGATCCTCTATCATTTGGCCAAGCTTGGCTGGACCGATGTGGTCTTGTTAGAGCGCGATGAATTGACGTCCGGCTCAACCTGGCACGCAGCCGCCAACATTCACGGACTGCACGACAACAACAACATCACGCGGATCCAGCATTATACGATGAACCTGTATAAAGAGCTGGAAAAGGAAACCGGCCAGGGCTGCGGTGTGTTTCAATCTGGTTCGCTCTATCTGGCGCAAACCCAAGACCGAGAGCACCAGCTACGGCTACAAGAGGCCAAGGCCAAGTTCTATGGCCTGAATTTCTATGAGATCAGCCGCGAACAGGCGACGGAATTGCATCCGCTGGCACAGTTCGATGACATCCGTTGCATCATGTTCGAACCCGATGGCGGCAATGTTGACCCATCTGGTGTGACCCATGCCTATGCCGCCGGAGCTCGTGCTCTTGGGGCCACGATTGAGAGGTTTTGCCCTGTAATAGGGACTGATCAACAGCCTGATGGTTCTTGGATCGTGCGTACTGAAAAAGGTGATATTCACACACAGTGGGTGGTAAACGCAGGCGGCCTTTGGGGGCGTGAGGTGGCCGCGATGGCCGGGATCGAACTGCCGCTACAACCGACCGAACACCAGTACTTCGTTACCGAGGCTATCGATGAAGTTGCCAATCTGGGTCGCCGCCTGCCATCGATCGCTGACCGGGACGGAGAGTACTACTTCCGGCAGGAAGGCAACGGCCTGCTGATCGGTGCCTATGAGAAGGACATGCGGTTCTGGGCTGAAAACGGCACCCCACTGGATTTCGCCCATGACCTGTTCCCGGACGATCTGGACCGCATTATGGAAAACGTCATCCGCGCTACTGAACGTGTGCCGGTGGCGGCTACGGCCGGCGTTAAGAGGGTGATCAACGGGCCAATGATCTGGTCTCCGGACTCCAACGCAATCTGGGGACCAGTGCCAGAATTGAAAAACTACTTCTGTTGCACAGGTATTATTCCGGGGTTCTCTCAATCCGGTGGTCTGGGATTGCTGTCCGCGCAATGGATGATCGAGGGTGAACCTCAATACGACATGTTCGCTTGGGACTTGGCGCGATTTGGTGACTGGGCGGACAAGGCATTTACCAAAGCACGGGTCGAGGATGTGTACACACACCGCTTTGCCATCCACTTCCCCAACGAAGAACGAAGTGCAGGCCGTCCAGCGCGTGTGCGCCCGGCCTACCAGATGCAAAAGGACATGGGCTGTGTCTTTGGGCTGAACTGTGGTTGGGAGCACCCTCTTTGGTTCGCCGACCAGTCCGGCGCCGTGGAAACCAACGGTTTCACCCGCCAGAATTGGTGGGAACCAGTGGGCCGCGAGGTGCAGATGCTGCGCGATCATGTGGGCGTTATCGATATCTCGAACTTCGCCAATTACGTGGTCAAGGGATCGGGGGCACATGATTGGCTGGATCGACTGGTCGCTAACCGGGTACCGACCGAGGTTGGACGTTCCTGCCTGACCCCTCTGATTTCAGTCCGCGGTGGCGTTGCAGGGGACTTCACCATTACCAAGGTCGCAGATGACGAATACATGATGATCGGCTCGGGTATGGCCGAGCGCTATCATCAGCGGTTCTTCAATATGGTCGATCTGCCCGCAGGGACCACCTTCGAAGTCGCCACCAACCGCATTGCGGGCTTCAACGTGGCTGGACCGAAATCCCGCGATCTGCTGCAGCGGCTGACCAATGCAGATTTGAGCAACGAGGCCTTCCGCTTCATGCGATCTCGTACGATCGAGGTCGCAGGTGTCACCTGCCTGGCCATACGCGTCAGTTTTACTGGTGATCTCGGCTGGGAATTGCACTGCGCTGAATCCGACCAAATTAGGCTCTATTCAGCGCTATTGGAGGCTGCAAAGGCTTTGGATGGTGGTCCAGTTGGTGGCCGCGCACTTGGATCTTTGCGTATTGAAAAGGGCTATGGATCATGGGGGCGCGAATATTCTCAGGAATACTGGCCGCAAGAGGTGGGGCTGGCTGGATTGATCAAGCTGGATAAGGACTTCCTAAACAAGGAAGCCTACCTAGCAATTAAGGACAATCCGGCACGCGAAGTTCTGTCGATCTTTGAAGTCGACACTGACGTGGCTGATGCCTCGGGTGGCGAGCCGATATTTGCCCCAAGCGGAGCGCCCGTTGGGCGTGTAACTTCGGGCGCGTATGGCTATTCGGTCGGCAAATCTTTGGCCATTGGGTATGCCGATCCCAAAGTTGCAAGCCCAGGGGATATGGTCGAAATCTATATTCTCGGCAAACCGCACACCGCAAGAATACTCGCGGCACCACCGTTTGATCCCGACGGCAACAGTCTGCGCGATCTCCAACCGGAGATGGAGGGAGCCTCGTGACTGATACCTTCGCTCGCGTTGCCGAATTTGCGCTGAACCGTACTGCTGATCAGATGCCGGACAGCGCAAAAGAGGCCGCCGCTCTGATGATGCTGGATACTATGGGTATTCTGATCGCCTCGGGGCCTATGGAGACCGGGGTGATCGCTCGCGACACAGCAGCGCTCCTCTATGCCAGTTCAGATCCGGCATACAGCTCGAGGATGGCGTTCGACGGCCGAATGGTTAGCATGGCTGGTGCTGCTTATGCAGGGGCGACCCAAACCGATAACCTGGATGGGCATGATGGTTACAACCCGACCAAAGGCCATATTGGCGTTGTAGTTCTACCCGCCTTGATGGCCTTGGCTGAGCAACGTCCAAACCTTACCGGTCCGGAAGCTCTCGCCGCAGTGATCATCGGGTATGAAACCGCTGGTCGTGCTGGAATCGCGCTGCACGCATCGGTCAGCGACTACCACACGTCCGGCGCATGGAACGCGTTGGGTGTTGTGGCGATGGCGGCGCGGATACGCGGCCATTCGCCAGAGCAGATGCGGCAAGCCATGGGAATTGCTGAGTATCACGGTCCTCGCAGTCAGATGATGCGCGAGATTGCGAACCCAACAATGTTGCATGATGGGTCGGGTTGGGGGGCAATGGTTGGCCTCTCTTCGGCTGTTTTGGCCGAACGCGGCTTTACAGGCGCGCCTGCCATAACAATTGAAGATTCTGCCGCTGAACCCCATTGGGCCGATCTGGGGAAATTTTGGCAGGTTGAACATCAATACGTGAAGCCTTACCCGATCTGTAGATGGGCCCATGCCGCAATTGACGCGGTGCGTGCTGTGATGCAACAGAATGACCTTAGCCATTCACAGGTTCGATCCATTCACATCCGAAGCTTCCATCAAGCGGCTTGTTTGTTCGGGGGAATGCCAGAGACGACCTCTCAGGCACAGTATTCGCTGCCCTTCGCGGTTGCTGTCCAGGCTATTTATGGTCGAATTGGGGTCGAACATATCTCGGGCGCCGGTTTGACCGATCCGGTGGTGGCGGATCTGATACCACGTATACATGTCGCAGAAAGCAATCAACACAACGCCCGGTTTCCTCAGGGTCGGTGGGCAGATGTTACCCTCGAAACCACAGAAGGGCATTTGTTAGAGTCTGATGATACCCATGCGCGAGGAGGGCCCGAGGCACCAATCACCCGCGATGAGGTCATTGAGAAATTCATGCAATTCGCGGCACCAGTTGTCGGAACGGACCGCGCCAGCGCGATCCGCCGTGTCATCCTGGGTTGGGTTGACGAAAGCGCAAGTTACGCCGACCTGGCGCCCTTGGTTTATGAACGAGCAAGTTGCTGAAAGGCCTACGTGTGACCGTGCCAGGTTTTAGCTCGGAGTGCGCAAAGATGGGCCGCTCACTTCTGTTCCAGTACTGCAAAAAGATCCACGATACTTTGCCGCATGTCTTCGCTGTCCTGAAGTAGCTGTGCGGCATCAGCCAGTGGCGTTTCTGGCAATCTCGTTGGCAGATTTGTCAGTGCTTGCGTAGTTTTTGCCAGATTCCCATATTTAGAGTCACTTTTGTCGCTGGCTTCATTCGGTAGATCAGCCAGCCAAAACATCCTGTTGGCAGTATCTTCGTCACCTTTCGCGCGCACTAATTCACCTGCTGCACTGAAATCTCCTACTGTCTGCAAGGCTTGGGCACGCAACGATACAGCTGCCTCTGATTGGTCATCGGACAGCTCCAGGATGGCTTGATGTGGGCGCTCATCCAACAGAGCTGCTTTCGCCCGAATTCTTGCGCGCTCGCCTCGTTTGATCCTGTCTTGTGGGCGCTTCGCTAGAAAAAGCGCGTGCCTCGAAAACCCAATCGATGCCAACCTGTCGGCAACCGCTATTGCCGTTTCAGTTGCGAGTGCCTGAGACGGTTGCGGGGGCAAACTCAGTACGCGTCGCAAAAAGGTCGTGTCGTCAGCCCGTTCAGTCAGAACCAAAGTCACGCGGTTCAGAGTTTCTGCATCGTCAACTTCCAACGATAGGTTTGTTGCCAAATCCATTGCCGCATCAAACTCTTGACCCAAGCTCAGCGCCACGGCCTGAGTTCTTTGCATGAGCGGCCCGATGTCGGATCTTCGAAACTCAACCGTGTAGGATTCAGCCAAGCGCAATTCTTGCGGTGAAATGGCTCCACGTTCGGTCCAGCGTTTTTCGACCAGGCGCGCCAGCGCCAGTGGAGCCTCGAGTGCCGCGTCTGAGGCAGAAATGACATTGGTCAGCAGAGCTTCGGTTTTTGACGCGTTGCCTTCTGCATGTGCCACTTTAGCCTTGGCCTGAGTGGTGCTGGGACTCGTCTGGGGCTCCACGCGGTCGACCGAGCGTAGGATACGGCGGGCGGCCTCCAGTTCTTCGGCCTCAACCAATATGTTCGAAAGTGTTGGCCCGACGTGGCGACGAAGGTGATCCGGCAAGCGTGCGAAACTCTGCTCGATAGCGATCAGATAGGCGTTGTCCCGCAAACGGCTTTCAGTCAATGCGGCCCACAAAGCCGCATCACTTTCACAACGCTGCAGATTTGCGAATGGGTTCTTATCTGGCGCTAAACCTTTATCCAAAAACAGGGCAATGGCGGAGATGCGGTCTGTTTCTGCCGTTTTCTTATCCAACAAATCCAAAGCCTGCTTCGCTTCGGCACCGAAACCTGAATACGCGTAGAGCTTGGCCAGTTTGAGGGCTTGATCCGCATCAATGGCGTCGAATTCCTGAAATAGCCCGGAACGAAGCTCGGCTGTTTGAACATGAAACGGGCGGTGGTCGGACCAATCGGCAAAAGCTAATTCTCGGTTCGAAACGCATTTCGGTTGCTGCACAAGTTGCGGAATGTTCGGTCCCAAAAGGCCGTTCAACCCATCCAGGATAGAGGTGACGTTGATATTCTGCTCTAAACCACTCGGAACCAGTGTGTTGAGTTCAATAGCAGAAGCCCTAGGACCAAGTGGCGCAACTTTGAGGTCGACAATATCGCGATCCGCCCCCTGCAATAAACGCGTCGACAACTGCTCTTCCAGTCCGCTCGCGTTAAAAGACAATAGTGGTATTTCAAGTGCATCCAGACTCTGGGTTGCAGACAAAGGGTTGCTTTTGATTGGGGGCTTAGGCAAGGCCGGAGGAGGTACATCGCTGGTAATTGGGGGCAGGAATGTCCCGGGTGCGATATCGATGACAATCATAGTGTCTTTGAAAAGAAATGCAGTCGCTGTGCATTCACAACCAAACTCCATTTCCAGAGCAGCGCCCGCCTCAGACTGGGACAATGTCGCCAGTCGATCGGTGTTTAGACGTTGAAATACTGATCCTGTCTGAAAGATTGCATCTTTAAGCGCAACGCTGAGACGCGCACCGTTCTTGGACTGTTTTAAGACCCATCCCGTGTCGTGGGGAATTTGAACCACTAATCTGGTGTAACCGTCATGTTCACCGGATCGAACGGTCAATTCCTGAGCTGCCGCAGTGCTTGCGGCGACAATGAAGGTAGAGGCAAGAAGGGCGAACCGGATCATGCTGCGGCCTGCTTGAGTTCTTTCAGAGCATCTTCCAACTCAGTGAAGCCAGGCCGGTTATGTGTTGGCGTGTTCTGGCGACCAACTTCGATGCACATTGCTGCGTTGTGATGATGCAGATTGGCGACAAGGACTTCTTTGATCAACTGATAGAAATGGTTGTCCTCTTCGACCACCGCTTTCAGTTTTCCGGCGAAAGGACCGACCAACCCGTAGGCAAGGAAAACTCCGAGGAACGTTCCCACAAGTGCACCTCCGATCAGTTTACCCAGTACTTCAGGTGGCTGGTCGATCGACCCCATTGTCTTAATCACGCCGAGAACCGCCGCGACAATGCCCAAGGCAGGAAGACCATCTGCAACAGTTTGCAAGGCATGGCTTGAATGCATGGCGTGGTGGAAGTTCGCCTCCATCCGTTTTTCGAGAACCTCTTCGACCTGATGCGGATCGTCGTAATTCATGGATGCGGATCGCATCGTGTCGCAAATCAGATCCACAGCTTCTTTGTCAGCTTGAATTTTCGGGTAGGCTTGGAACAAAGACGAGTTCGCGGGGTCTTCGATATGTTGTTCGACCTCTACCGGGTTCGCTTTGGCGATCCGGATCAGTGAAAACAGAAGGCACAAGAGATCGCGGTAGTCTTCGGGCTTCCATTTCGGCCCTTTGAACACTTTGCCCATATCCTTGGCGGTGTGTTTGACGGCGCTCATGTCGTTGCTGATCAGAAAAGCACCCACTGCAGCACCGCCAATCATCATCATCTCAAACGGGAGCGATTTCATAATGATAGCCATTTTGCCGCCTGCGGCCAGATAGCCGCCGAACACCATGGCGAAAATGATAACAATTCCGATAATTCCGATCATGAATGATCTCCAGAAAGTTCTGACGCGGTGTAGAAAAACGTCTTATTCATTGGGGGTTGCGGCGTTGCGTCCGGCCATGACCACGCTGATCGTGTAGGCGGTCTCAGGGGCAAGGCCCGCCAGTACACCCGCCGCAGCATCAGGAGGCATACGAGACAGAAAGCCAGCCGCAAAAGTCGGATCCATCGCCTCAAACAAAGCAGCGGCATCTTTGGGTTTCATGTTCTGATAAATATCGGTCAGACGAGTCAGGTCTGTTTCCGCAGCTTTTTCTGCATATGCGAGTGTTTCGCGCAGGGCTTCCTCTGCTTCTACCAGTGCAGTCAGGCGCGTTTCGATGGCCTGGCTTGCAATCTCAAGCGCTTTTTGCTTGTCTTGGGCTGCGGCCTCTCGTTTTTTCAAACTCTCTTCCCGCCGCAGAAGTTCCGTCAACAGAACGTCTGTCCCGGGCAGTTGGGTCAGTGCCTCGATAGGTTTAGGCAAGGTCGGCTCAGCCCCCTTGGCCAGCGCAGGCCCAGCTTCCAGCCCCAGTCGAATCGCTGCGGATCCGATCATCAGCATGGAAATAACCGCAAGCACGCCGCCCTTTGGACGCTTTTTGGCAGATCGACTCATCATGTCGCGACCTCTTCGGGGGTGCGGTCATGACGGAAGAACATCAACCCGCCGTTACGTTTGGTCTGCGGTGCGGCTGGCGAGGCAAACTCTTGGGGTTTGGTCGCTTCGTTTGACTCTTCTGGTACTTCGACTTCGTCGAATTCGGGTTCCAGGGCAGGCTCGCTTTCAACCTCTGGTTCTGCGGTTTCAGGCACAGCATTCTCTTGAGGAAGTACGTCGTGCATCGATGCCATCATCAATTCAAGGCGTTTGGCGACGGCCTCGGCCCGTTCAGTCAGGTCTTTCAAAACCGCCCCTGATTGGTCTGACGCTTCGCGAGCCGAACCTAACGATTTTTTCAGTTCGTCCGCCTGCTTGGAAAGAACGGCAACCGCACCGCCGACCCCCTTTTCCAAATCGGTAAAACGTTTGAGCCGCCGCGACAGCACAAAACAATAAAGACCCGCACCCAGCGCGCCAGCGACAAGCAAAATATCAGCGATCAGCTCCAACTTGGCCTCCTAGTTCAATACGAATTCCATCACGAGAACGTCGCGCACGCGGCCTTCTCCCACGACAATTTCAATGCGTCGCAGAAGGTGTCCGCGGATACGCATCAGGGCCAGAGAATCCTCGATGTCCGACACTTCGAGCGCGCGCAGATAGCCGTTCATCACATCCATGATTCGCGGCTTCATCTTTTCGACGTCTGCGAGGTAATCTTTGTTCACCTCGAGCTGGGCGTGAAATTTTAGGTGCCGCGAATCACCGGTTTTCACCGAGACGATCACTGGCGAGAGGTCGATGAATCCAACTTGCGGCAGAGCCTTTACGGACGACTTGGCCTTTTGCTCCATAGCTTTTTCAGCTGAAGGATTCCCCCCAATCGGGAGCATTCCGGATGTAGTCAGGAAATAGCCGCTGACGGCTCCTGCCAAAGCGAGAATCCCTCCAATGATCATCAATTTTTTCCCCAATTTATCAGGGACTTCTGCCTGTTCTGCAGTCGCGTCAGTCATGACGTCCTCATTTGTCCGTTCTGCAATCGTCATAACCCGGCAGGGACTAACCGATTGTTAAGGGCAATCGTCCAAACAGGGGATGCGCCGGGCAGAATGTCGGCGAGTCGGAGGTGAGCGTGCAGCAGATCGGAACTGTCTGGGCAAGTTTGGACAGGCGTAAACAAATTATCGTCGCTGGTGCAGTTGTGCTGGTGTTTCTTGGGGTTCTTGCGATGTCGCGCCTGGTGACAGCGCCATCAATGACCCTGCTTTATGCCGGGCTGGAAAGCGGCGCGGCGGGGGATATCGTTCGTTCGCTGGATCAGCGCGGCGTCCAGTATGAGATCCGTGGCGGGTCAATTTATGTACCTGGATCGCAGCGGGATGAGCTGCGAATGACATTGGCCAGCGAAGGCCTGCCCGCAAATGGGAATCGGGGTTACGAACTGCTGGATTCACTTAGTGGTTTTGGCACTACGTCGCAGATGTTTGATGCCGCCTATTGGCGTGCAAAAGAAGGCGAGCTTGCGCGAACGATCGTCGGTAGCCCTCACGTCAGTCAGGCTCGGGTCCATATTGCCAACGGTTCAACCAATCCGTTTCAGCGCAGTGTGGCTCCGACCGCGTCGGTATATTTGGTCCCGTCGGGCGCGCAGATCACGTCTGATCAAGCTAAGGCAATCCGGTTTCTCGTAGCCTCTGCCGTGAGTGGTTTAGCGCCGGAAAATGTTGCCGTCATAGACGCAAACGGATCCGTCATCGGAGCGCAGGAAACCGCTGTGGCTTCCGATACAGCAGATGACAAAGCGCGTCAGTTACGTGAAAGAGTTTTGCGATTGATCGAGGCTCGTGTCGGGGCAGGCAATGCTGTCGTCGAGGTCAGCGTGGACACTGTTACCAAGACTGAGTCCATTCGAGAGCGCCGCTTTGATCCTAATGGCCGCGTCGCCATCAGTACCGAATCTGAAGAACGTTCGGACAGTGCCAGAAACCAGTCTTCGGACGTCACTGTGGCGTCGAACCTGCCGGATGGTGATGGCGCAGGTGGGGATGAATCAAATTCAAATGCGACTCAAACACGCGAGCGGGTGAACTATGAGGTCTCCGAGACTGAGCTTGAAGTGCACAACGCGCCAGGAGCAATCAAACGCTTGACGGTTGCAGTTCTGGTGAACGGGACACGTGCGACTGATACGGCGGGGGCTGAGACCTTTGTGCCGATGCCCGAGGCGGAAATGGATGCTCTGAAAGAACTTGTCGCCTCGGCCGTGGGCTTCGATCCGGAACGCGGGGATGTCATCACCCTCAAATCGATGGACCTGCCAGTGGTTGAGCCACAAGGCACCCTTGTGTCGTCCTCAATCTGGCAAAAGGTCCATTTCGACGCGATGTCCCTAATTCAGATGGCAGTTCTGGCAATCGTCTCGCTAATTCTGGGCTTGTTCGTAGTACGTCCAATCCTGATGAAACCTGCAGCGGCTCCGGCTTTGTTACCAGCAGACTCATCTTCTGATCCCGATTCCTTTCTAACCGGAGAAATCGCGTTGGAAGGTGACGAGCCTTTCATGCCTTTGCCGGGGCAGGTTCCGATTGACGATCTCTCCGCACTAAACGGACCAGTCAGCGAAGATCCTGTAGATCGATTGCGTTCGATGATCGGTGAAAAACAAGAAGAGACCGTCGAGATTCTGCGCAGCTGGCTGCAAGAAGGTGAGGAGCGTGTTTGATGTCGATTGCTCATCTTCTTGAAGACTTCACTTTGCAGGCAGGCGGAAGCAAGTTGCATTTGCTGGATGAAGACGCGTTAGAGGAACAACGCTTGGCTGCTTTTGAGCAAGGCTACAGCGCAGGTTGGGAAGACGCGGTTCAGGCGCAAGAACAAAGTCGGGGACAGATCGCGGAAGACTTAGCTAAGTCGCTTGAGGATATGTCCTTCACCTATCACGAAGCAATTACTCGAATGACTCTTTCGTTGGAGCCAATGTTCCAAAGTCTGGTCAGCGTTGTTTTGCCCGAAACTTTAGATCAGGGCTTTGCTACACGGTTGATAGAACAGCTTTCGGACATGGCGCGTGAAGAAGTCGCTCAGCCGATGCAAATTTTTGTACCCGCAGGGCGAGCGGCAGACGTCGAAGCGCTGTTGCCGCAGTCTCTGTCAACGCCCACCCGCGTCATTGAAGACCCGTCGCTGCAACCCGCGCAGGCAAGACTGCAGGTTGGCACATCTCAGCGCGAAGTAGATTGCACCGGGCTGCTTGCCTCAGTCTCCGAGGCGTTCGACGCATATGTTTTTGAGGCAAAAGAGGCATTGAACCATGAATGACCAGCAGACTTTGAAATCCGAAAAAACCAACCCTTTCGAAGCCGTTCCGATCGAAGTTACGGTCTCAGTCGGTCGAGCGCGCCCATTGATCCGCGATCTCTTGAGCATGGGTGAAAATGCAGTGCTGACCTTGGACAAACGGATAGAGGATCCGGTTGATCTGTATGTCGGAGATCGTCTTGTCGCGCGGGGTCTGTTGGAAGAGATGGAAGGTGATCAGGCAGGTCAGCTTGCAGTTCGACTGACCGAAATCGCGGATTTGCAGAACGGGATTGGTTGATGCGTTACCTGCCTTGGCTGGTCGTCACACTTGCGACACTGTCTCCATCTCTGGCCGCAGCACAAGAGCTGTCGGTGTCTATGGGGGATGGTGGCTCGATTTCGGCGAGGACTATCCAGCTGATCCTTTTGATCACGGTCCTCAGCCTTGCGCCGGGGTTGGCGATCATGGTGACCTGCTTTCCATTTTTGATCACCGTTCTGGCCATCTTGCGACAAGGTATCGGTTTGCAGCAATCGCCACCTAACATGCTGATTGTCAGCCTGGCGATGTTCTTGACCTACTTTATCATGGAGCCGGTTTTTACCGAGGCTTGGACGACCGGTATCAAACCTATGGTCGAGGAAACGATGGATGTTGAGCCAGCATTACAACTCGCGGTCCAACCATTCCGAGCTTTCATGGCCGCGCGCTTGGACCCCGACACTTTTCACGCCATGGCAGCGTTGCGACCGGGTGGCTATGCTACGGCCCTGACGCCCGAGGCACCGTTGTCCATCCTGATGCCGTCTTTCATGCTGTCTGAAATTGCCCGCGCCTTTCAGATCGGATTTTTAATCTTCCTGCCGTTTCTTATCATCGATCTGGTTGTCGCAGCGGTTTTGATGTCGATGGGGATGATGATGGTACCACCTGCGACCGTATCACTGCCGTTCAAGCTTGCCTTTTTTGTCATCGCGGATGGTTGGTCACTGATCGCTGGTGCGCTGGTGCGCAGCTATATGACCTGAGCCATCATTGCCGCGCGATTTGAAGCTGAGCGCGCAGGCCTTGATCCCCGGCCTGAAAGCTCAGCGTGCCGCCATGCTGTTCGGCAATTGTGGCGACGATGGTCAGGCCAAGGCCGAACCCGTCGGAAGACCCTGTGTTGGAACCGCGCCGGAACGGAGCCATAAGCGCTTCGATATCAGAGACGGATAAATCGGCGCCTTTATCTTCTACAGTAATGGTGGCCATACGCGCATCGGTTTCCAACTGCACTTCGGCGTGGCGGCCATATTTCAACGCGTTGTCGATCAGGTTTGTCAAAGCGCGTTTCAGCGCAATTGGGCGCCCCATAACCAACATACGACGAGTTTCAGGCAATACTCCTTGTCCTCGTCGTGACATAAAAACGGACGGAGCGCCTTCGACCGCGACCGGAGCGATCTTCTTAAATGTCACAGGAAGGTCCATGTCTTGATAGTCGGCGACCAGAGACTCGACCAGTGCGGTCAATGAAATCTGGCAGGGTTCTTCGACGCTGAGCTCAGAACGCGTGTAGGTCAGCACGCTTTCGATCATGCCTGTCATCTGATCTACGTCGGCCTCAAGCTTTTCCCGAAGTTCGTCATCATGGATCAATGCCGCACGCAGGCGAACTCGGGTCGCGGGCGTTCCGAGATCATGGCTGACGCCCGACAAAACGGTGGCGCGTTTTTCCAGTTGTGCCCGCTCAGCATCCAAATGGTCATTAACAGCTGAAACGATTTCACGCAGTTCCAATGGGCCGTCGGCGTCATAACTGTTTGGTCCACCGCGGCGCTTTCGCTCGCGCAACGCGTTCGAAAACCGGGTGAAGGTATCCGAGACATTGCCGACGGAGGTCAGTATGACTGCCAGCGCCACAATCGCGGCCAGAATGGCGGGCAACCGCAAGTCGGCGGGTGCGGCCTTGCAGCCCCAGATTTCGGTGCCGTCCACTCGCTGCCAGTTGTTGAGACCAAACTGCGCAATCAGGATTGGTTCACTGCAGTACGTTGCCAGTAGGCGGGTCAGATTCCCCATCTTTTCGGCCCCAGTCTGGTCGATATGCGACAGGATATCTGAAACTGGATAGACCAGCCGGTCGGACATGACCGCCAGCGTCAATTCACGCCCAGTCAGGGGTGCGGTGTTGTCAGTCAGAATTGATAGATTGGTGACGAAACTGCGATCCGATAGGCCCGGCAATTGTTCAAACTGTCCGGCATCGGCCAATTTCGCAGCCTCTGGAGTTAAAGGTGTAATTGTAACGCCCGGCGGAGGGGGCAACCCAATCCGAAGGTCTTCGTAGACCGAGAACCCGGCGACAAAAGAGCGGGTCAGAAAGTCGTCCCAAGCGCGCGCGGATGCAAACCACAACCCTGCGGATAACAAGCCCGACGCAAAGGCCGCGCCGGTCCAGATCCAACCCAGACTACGGAGGCGCGGCGCACGCGCTTTCATGCGTCCTCTTCCACGGTTATCTCAGCTGCAAAGACATAACCGACCCCACGCTCTGTCCGTAGCATTTGGGGATCTTTCGGGTTGGCCTCGATCTTTGAGCGCAATCGTCCGACCAACATATCGATGGCTCGGCCCTGCGCTTCGGGCTTATCGGCGCTTCCGGTGACATCGAGTGCGGCGGCGATCTCGTCCCGGGTCAGTGGAATATGGGGATTGGCCAGCAGAACTTTGAGCAGTGCGGTTTCCCGTTGAGACAATGGAACCAGATAGCCTTCGGGAGAATGCACCTCATCCCGTTTACCGTCATAAGACCAGTTGTTGAATCGAAAGCTGCGTGTGCGGCGGCGATAGGCCAGTGACGGAGTACGTCGCGCGCGCTGCATCACCGCGCGAACCCGGGCTAGCAACAGCTGTGGATTAAATGGCTTGGCGATGTAGTCATCCGCGCCGACCTCGTACCCTGCCATGCGTTGATGATCAGCCGAAAGAGCCGAGACGAGTATGATCGGCACATCTTGTTCGGTCCGCAGGCGGGCGCAGATGTCCACTCCGTTCTCATCCCCGAGCATCACATCCAGCAGGATCAGGTCAATCCGCCCAGAGGTCAGGTGCGATCGAATTTCGTTTTCTGAACTGGCGGGCAGGGCGATGAATCCGTTCTGTTGCAGGAACTGAGTCATCATCGACCGCATCTCTGGGTCGTCATCCACCACCAAAAGTCGCGGAATGCTCACGCGGTTCGTCCTCCCAATTTCTGCTCCTCCAACATCTTCCATTGTAACGAACGGAAACAGATTCAATGTCAACGTAACACGCTGTAACAAAAGCGGTGAAAATTTGGGAGGCCGCAGGGATTTACCCCTGATTAAACGTTGCCAGACGGGGATCTGACCGCAGTATGGCTGGCATCGCTGCGTTTGCAGTCACTGAATTCTCTAGGGAGGAGACAAGAAATGAAACAATTTGCACTCGCCACCGTCTCGACTTTGGCCGTTGTGGCCGGGTCGTCGGTATTGGCTGATCCGCAAGCCGAAGTGCTGCACTGGTGGACCTCGGGCGGTGAGGCCAAGTCGGTTGCCGTTCTGCAGGAAGAGTTTGCCTCGAATGGCGGCACGTGGACGGATATGCCGGTTGCTGGTGGTGGCGGTGACGCGGCCATGACTGCACTGCGCGCCCGTGTTCTGGCCGGTAATGCTCCGACCGCAGTTCAGCTGAAAGGCCCCGCCATTCAGGAATGGTATGAAGAGGGTGTATTGGCCGACATCTCTTCGGTCGCCGAGGCCGAAGGCTGGGCCGACGTTCTGCCTGCTTCGATTGCGGGCCACATGAAGTGTGAAGGTACATGGTGTGCCGCACCTGTGAACGTCCACCGTGTCGACTGGATTTGGGCTAATGCCGACGTTCTGGCTGCCAACGGCATCGAGATGCCAACCACTTGGGATGAGTTCAACACTGCGGCCACCAAACTGATGGACTCTGGTGTTATCCCGCTGGCCCATGGTGGTCAGGCCTGGCAGGACGCCACCGTATTCGAAGCTGTTGTACTGGGCATCGGTGGCCCCGAGTTCTACCAGAAAGCGCTGGTTGATCTGGACCCCGAAGCACTGACCTCGGACACAATGGTTCAGGTTTTCGACCAGATGCGTACGATGCGCGGTTACGTGGACGAGAATTTCTCGGGCCGTGACTGGAACCTTGCGACCGCGATGGTCATGAACGGCGAAGCCGCGTTCCAAATCATGGGTGACTGGGCCAAAGGTGAGTTCCTGGCGGCGGGTAAAAAGCCCGGTGAAGACTTCCTGTGCGCTTCGACCCCAGGTGACGGCTATCTGTACAACGTAGACAGCTTTGCCATGTTCGACGTCGAAGGTGACGACAAAAAAGCCGGTCAGGACCTGCTGGCCAAGCTGATCGTGGCACCGAACTTCCAGAAGGTGTTCAACCTGAACAAAGGTTCGATCCCTGCGCGTACCGATGTAGCGCTGGATGACTTTGACATCTGCGCCAACCTGTCGGCCGAAGATATGGGCTCGACTTCGGCCGCTGGCTCGCTGCTTCCGTCCTATGCACATGGTATGGCACTGCGCGGTGCGCAGTCCGGCGCGATCACTGATGTTGTGACCGCTCACTTTAACTCGGAAATGTCCTCAGCTGACGCAGTTCAGCAACTGGCGGACGCGGTAGCCAATAGCTACTGATCCGAATCTGCTCTGCCCCCTATACTGAGGGGCAGAGCATCTTTTCTCCCGGAGGAAAAAATGTCCGAATGGCTGGAAAACCACCTGCCCAAGGTGGTGCTGGCACCGTCGTTCATTGCCGTATTGATTTTTGTCTACGGCTTTATCGGATGGACGGCTTGGGTGTCGCTGACCCGATCGAAACTGTTGCCTAAATACGAGATCAAAGGATTCATCCAGTATGAACGCCTGTTTGACTCGCCCCGCTGGGATACGGCAATCAACAACCTTTACCTGTTCGGTACCCTGTTCATCGTAATCGCGATGGTTCTGGGTCTGCTACTGGCCATTCTGCTGGATCAGAAGATCCGCGTCGAAGGGGCCATTCGGACGATCTACCTGTATCCGATGGCGCTGTCGATGATCGTAACCGGCACCGCATGGAAATGGATTTTGAACCCGGGTCTGGGCATTGAATCCATGGTGCAGGGCTGGGGTTTCACAAACTTCGAATTCGATTGGCTGGTGAACCCGGATTACGCCATTTACACCATCGTGATGGCCGCGATCTGGCAGAGTTCGGGCTTCGTCATGGCGCTGTTCCTTGCTGGCCTGCGGTCAGTAGATGGTGAGATCATCAAGGCTGCACAGGTCGATGGTATCCCAACATGGCGCATCTATACGGCGATCATCATCCCCTCGATGGCTCCGATCTTCCTGTCCGCCTTCATCGTGCTGGCGCACCTCGCGATCAAGAGCTTTGACCTTGTCATCGCCCTGACGGGTGGCGGTCCGGGTTACGCGACCGACCTGCCGGCAACCTACATGTACGCAATGGCCTTTTCGCGCGGCGATATCGGTCAGGCGGCTTCATCCGCGATGATCATGATGCTGGTCGTCTTTGCCATCGTGGTTCCTTACCTTTACTCAGAACTGAGGGCGAAAAATGACTGATATTTCGATGCCTCATACCGAAACCCGAACCCAAAGTGCCACTGGCAAGATTGCCCTGCGTTGGCTGCTTTACGTCCTGCTGGGCCTGTTCGCGCTGTATTACCTGATGCCGCTATTCGTGATGTTGACCACATCGCTGAAAAGCCTTGAGGAAATCCGTACAGGCAGCCTGATCTCGCTGCCGCGTGAGGTTAGCTTTGATGCTTGGAAAACGGCATGGTCCGGTGCCTGTACCGGTATCCAGTGCGAGGGTCTGCAACCCTATTTCTGGAACTCGGTCCTGATTGCGGTGCCCGCAGTGGCCATCTCGACACTGCTGGGTGCGCTGAATGGTTATGTCGTGGCGCAGTGGCGGTTCAAAGGTGCCAACATCATCTTTTCGCTGATGCTGTTTGGTTGCTTCATTCCGTTTCAGGTTGTTCTGCTGCCGATGGCGCGTTTGCTTGGCATGATGGGCATTGCCGGAACCATTCCCGGCCTGATCTTTGTCCACGTGATCTACGGGCTGGGCTTCACCACGCTGTTTTTCCGCAACTACTATGTCACCATTCCGGCCGAACTGACCAAGGCTGCGCGGGTGGATGGTGCCGGGTTCTTCCGGATCTTCTGGTCGATCTTCCTGCCGCTGTCGCTGCCTATCATCGTGGTGACTGTCATCTGGCAGTTCACCCAGATTTGGAACGACTTCCTGTTCGGCGTGTCGTTCAGCCAGGCGGGCACGCAACCCGTGACCGTTGCGCTTAACAACATCGTAAACTCCACCACTGGCGTAAAAGAGTACAACGTCGACATGGCTGCCGCGATCATCGCGGGTCTGCCGACGCTGCTCGTCTATGTCGTCGCCGGTAAGTATTTCATCCGCGGTCTGACCGCTGGCTCAGTGAAGGGATAAGACCCATGGCTCCCATCCTTGATATCAATAAACTCTACAAGAATTACGGCGCGACCGAGATTTTGAAGGACATCAACATCTCGATTGAACCGGGCGATTTTCTGGTGCTCGTTGGCCCCTCGGGCTGCGGTAAGTCGACCCTGTTGAATTGCATCGCAGGGCTAGAGGAAATCACCGGCGGCACCCTGTCCATTGGTGGCAACGACATGACCCATGTCAGCCCCAAGGACCGCGACATCGCGATGGTGTTCCAGTCTTACGCGCTCTATCCGACCATGACCGTGGCCAAGAACATCACCTTCGGCATGAAGGTGCGCGGGGTCGATCAGGCGACGCAGGATGCCAAGCTGAAGGAGGTCGCGTCGCTTTTGCAGATTGAACCTCTTCTGAACCGCCGACCCAGCCAGCTATCCGGTGGTCAGCGCCAGCGTGTTGCAATGGGCCGGGCGCTGGTACGCGATCCCAAACTGTTTCTGTTCGACGAGCCTTTGTCTAACCTTGACGCCAAATTGCGGGTCGAGATGCGGACTGAGATCAAAAAGCTGCACCAGACGCTGGATGCGTCCATCGTCTACGTTACCCACGACCAGATCGAGGCGATGACACTTGCGACTAAGATTGTTGTCCTGAAAGGCGGGATCGTGCAGCAGATTGGTACGCCGGCTGAGATCTACAACAACCCGGCCAACCTGTTCGTGGCAGACTTTATGGGTTCGCCGGCGATGAACCTGATCCCGGCTCAGGCCAAAAAGAACGGTACCGGCACAGAGATCGCTATTGCGCGTGAAACCGGTGAGACGCTGGTGCTGAAAGATTCCCGCGACTTGTCACTGCCGCAGGACGTGATCCTTGGTCTGCGTCCTGAAGATATCGCCGAGGCGGGCTTCCGCGCCGGTGCCGGCGTGCAAGAGGCGGAATGCATGGTGGATATGGTCGAACCCGCGGGCGCGGACACCTATGTGGTTTCAGAATTAGGTGGAAAGCAGGTCACCGCACGCTTGCACGCAGAAACCAGCGCACAGGCGGGCAAGATGCTCAATCTTGCCTTTGACATGAGCAAAGTATCCTACTTTGCCAAAGAAACCGGCGAGCGGTTGAACTAAAAAGAAAAGCGCCGTGCAGTTACCTGCGCGGCGCTTTTTTGTAAGCCGTGGACTGGTTCAGCTAACCTTGTTCTGCTTCATGTCCTTGATCAAGCGGTTCAGGTCACCGCCACGAGCATCAAGCATCGCGCCAATCTCGGTGCGCTCGGTCAGCAGCATATTCACACCTTCGATGAACATGTTGAAGAACTTGTCGCGGCCCGATTTGTCCGAAACAAGGAAGGTTACCTCGAACGGTGACGAGCCCTGCAGTTTTACCGAAGTGCGCACCTCGTATCCCGCTTTGATCTTGCGCGCATTGCGGACTGTAACCTGACCGCCGATGAATTCGCGGAAACGACGCCCATATTTGTTCGAGATATAGCCCTGAAACGCTCTGGTGAACTGTTTGATCTGCGACGGGCTGGCTGAACGCCCATCGGCCCCCAGCACATAACGCGCCATAATCGGCACGTCTGCATACTGGACGAAGATCTTTTCGAAATCCCGGATCATCGCCTTTTCGGACTTGCCCGAGGCAATCACGCGATTGATGTCGTCAACAACGCTGACAACCAGTGCTTTGGCGCTTGCCTCAGTTTGGGCAAAGGCGGGAAGGGCGGTCATCATAATCCCGGCCAACCCGGTGGCGATAAATCCGCGTCTATTCAAATGATTATTCTGCATATGGGTCCTCGTAGGGGTCTAGGTAGGGGTCCCTGACAGGGTCGGTCCCGGTTTCGGCATATGGGTCATCATACAGACCCAGATAGGCGTCCTCGTCATCGCGTGCCAGTTCGAAGCGGCGATTTTGGATATAAATTGTCTGTGCCTGCGCATAGCTGTCGGCACTTTCATAAAGAATCGAATCCACCGTATCCGAGAACCGGCCCCGGTCGCCCATCCGGCGCACAACTTCGGCGTAAACACCTATGTTGTCGACCGGGCGCACCGGGCTGAAATTGATCGGGTTCGAGAACAGGTTGACGATAACGCCAATCGAATCCCGCTGTGTTGAGGGGCCGTAGAAGGGCAGTTCGACATAAGCGCCCTCGCCAACACCCCATACATGTAGGGTCTCGCCGAAATCGGTATCTACCGGCGGCAGGTTCAACTCGGCGGCGGGGTCAGATAGGCCCAAACCGCCTACCGTAGTATTGACCACAAACCGTAGCAAAGCATTGCCGGATTGTTTGATATTGCCCTGCAACAAATAGTCCAAAGCCTGCCCGGGCATCGTCAGGTTTTCAGCGAAATGGTTAAAGCTTGTCACCATCGGCTCGGGCACGATCTGGACGTAACCCTTTGAGGCTGGGCGAAACAGAAACCGGTCAACACCTAGGTTGAACTTGTGAATGCCCCGGTTGGCGTTCTCGTATGGATCGAACACCTCGTTTGGTGGTGTGCCTTCCGGAGGTCGCGTGGCACAGGCGCTTAGGACTGTCATCAGGGACAGAAGGATCAGGGGTTTCAAGCTGATTCTGCTCAACACGGTCTTCGCCACTCCAAACCGTTCGGAACTAGTTTTCCCGAACACTTAATCAATACTGCCTGTGGTCGCGTCGCGCGGCCCAATCCGATGTCACATAGCCGTTTCACAACCAATATGAAACAGCTAGCGTTTAACCCGCCCGATGGGCAGAGGTAAAGTGACGTAAGTTCAACTGTTCGGAATAAGAAGAGTTATGCCAATACTCTGCGCAGGCTGCGCCATCTTTTTCGCACTTTCCGAAACCGGACATCCCGGTTAGCTTCGCGCCGACTCAAGTTTGGGAGGTTACCTAATGAGCATCGCAGCTAAACTGGAAAGTCTGGGCGTCACTCTGCCGGATGCGCCGGCACCGGCGGCTAACTATGTGCCTTTCGTGCGCGTAGGCAACATTGTGTACGTTTCGGGACAGATTTCCAAAGACGAAGACCTGATCACCGGCAAGCTGGGTGACGACATGGAGGTCGAGGCTGGCGCGGCTGCTGCAAAGGTCTGCGCGATCAACCTACTGGCACAGGTCAAAGCCGCCTGCGGTGGTGACATCGACAAACTGGTCCGGGTGATTAAGCTGACCGGATTTGTGAACTCGACCGCTGATTTCACGGCGCAACCCCAGGTGATCAATGGTGCTTCTGATTTTCTGGTCGAAGCGCTGGGTGAGGCGGGTCGCCATTCTCGTTCGGCCGTTAGTGCCGCGGCGTTGCCACTCGGTGTGGCTGTCGAAATCGAAGGCATCTTCGAGGTTCAATGACGCCTTCTCTGCCATCCGTATTCCTGCAAACCCCGATTGCGCATCGGGCGTTGCATGACCTCTCGGACAACCGCCCGGAAAACAGCCGGGCGGCTATTCGTGCCGCGATCGATGCCGGCTATGGGATCGAAATTGACTTGCAATTGACCTCTGACCACCGGGCGATGGTGTTTCATGACTATGACATGGCGCGCCTGACAGGTCAGTCTGGCCCAATTCAGCAGATTTCATCATTGCAGGCGCAGGCCACACAGCTTTTGCATGCCGATGACGGGATTCCGACGTTGGATGAGGTTCTGGAGATGGTGGCTGGAAAAGTTCCGCTTCTGATCGAGTTCAAGGATCAGGACGGAGCGATGGGCACACGTGTCGGTCCGCTTGAGGCGGATGCGGTGCGGGCGTTGCAGAGTTATGACGGTCCCGTAGCGTTGATGTCATTCAACCCCAATTCTGTGGCAGAGATCGCCCGTCTTGCACCGAACCTGCCGCGAGGCATCGTGACGTGTTCTTACAAACCCAAGGTCGAGCTATTGCCGCAGACCGTTTGCGATCATTTGCGCGATATTCCCGATTTTGATCGTGTTGGGGCCAGCTTTATCAGTCATGAAGTGGCCGACCTTTCCCGGCCCCGAGTGGCCGAGCTGAAGTCGCGCGGCGTGCCAATTCTGTGCTGGACTGTACGGTCGCCCGAACAAGAGGCACACGCGCGTGAGGTTGCCGATAATGTGACCTTTGAAGGGTATTTGGCCCCTCATCCGGGTTGAACCGATCCCCTACCGTCACAGATAAAGATCAGACGCGGAGGGCACATGGATCAGGCGCAAATCGAAGTTCAGGTTCTGGGATCGCTCTCGCAGATTTCTGAGGAAGACTGGGACAGTTGCGCCTGTCCCGAGGCCGCTGATGGTAGTCGTCCTCTGGATCCGTTTACGACGCACCGTTTCCTTTTGGCGCTGGAAGAAAGCGGTTCAGTCGGGCGGGGTACCGGATGGCAGCCACAATACCTGACGGCATATCTGGATGGGATGCTGATTGGTGCGGCCCCTATGTACGCCAAGTCGCACAGTCAGGGCGAGTATATCTTTGACCACAACTGGGCCCACGCCTACGAAAATGCGGGCGGTCGGTACTATCCCAAGCTACAGATTGCGGTGCCCTTCACACCTGCCACTGGGCGGCGTTTTCTGGTGCGACCGGGATATGAGGCCGTGGGTATGTCGGCTTTGGTGCAGGGCGCGGTTCAATTGGCTGCCGACAACCGAGTGTCATCTCTGCACGCTACTTTCTGCTCCGAGGATGAGGCCATCGCCGGCGAACAGATGGGCTTGATGTTGCGGACTTCTCAGCAGTTTCACTGGCTCAATGATGATTACACGGATTTCGACGGGTTTCTGAATGCGCTGTCATCACGCAAACGCAAGAACATCCGCAAGGAACGCGCGCAGGCCTGTGGGTTTGGCGGCGAGATCGTTACGTTGACGGGCAGTGAGTTGCAGCCTGAACATTGGGATGCGTTTTGGCGGTTTTACCAGGACACCGGGGCACGCAAATGGGGATCGCCGTACTTGACGCGGCAATTCTTCGATATCGCTCAAGAGACCATGGCTGACGACATGGCTTTGGTGCTGGCAGAACGCGATGGTTATCCGATTGCCGGGGCACTGAACTTTATCGGGCGCGAAACCCTTTATGGTCGATATTGGGGCTGTATCGAACACCACCCCTGCCTACATTTCGAATTGTGTTATTATAGGGCAATCGACTTTGCCATTGCGGAAGGCTTAGCCCGGGTGGAGGCAGGCGCGCAGGGCGAACACAAACTGGCGCGCGGCTATCTTCCAACGCGAACACACAGCTTGCATTGGGTTGGTGACCCCGGTTTTGCGGATGCGATCAAGAAATATCTGGACGCCGAGGCCCACGCAGTGGGAGAAGAGATCGAGATTTTGACGGATTATGGTCCGTTCAGAAAATCGAACCCGGAGGAACAGCAATGACAGAACTCTTGTCAGCAGAGACCCGCGGCCCGCTATTGGACCCGCTGTTCAAGAACGGCTGGACCATGGTCGAAGGCCGGGATGCGATAACCAAGACCTTTATCTTCGAGGATTTCGTGCACGCCTTTGGTTGGATGACTCAGGTGGCTATTTTCGCAGAAAAATGGAATCACCACCCTGAATGGACCAATGTTTACCGCACGATCGAGGTGACGTTGGCCACGCACGACGTGGGTGGCTTGTCGGCGCAGGATGCTAAACTTGCCCGCAAAATGGACAGTCTCTGTTAGCGGTTGCCTTCACCTACGCCACCCGCCAACGAAGCAGCCACACCCATCTGTTCGAATTCGGAGGGTGTGACGCTGCCGCCGCTGACATCGATACCAGCCGGAATACCTGTGGTCTTATTGCCGACCTGCCGTACGCTGCGCGCGGACGGGTTAATGTCCAGACAGCGATTATTGTAACAGGTCAGTCCGGACGTACTGATCTGGATGCGCTGTTGGCCGTCCGGCCCGGTCACCAACGGTGCCTGCGGTGCATCGCAGGCTGCAATCAGCCCCAATAGGCCAATGCAAATCCATCTGTTCATTGCATGCTCCTGTCCGCGCAGGTCTGACCTGCTGGCTATGGTTGTCCGGGCATTCTAGTCCAGCCGACCGTTTCCATCCTTGTCTGCGGCAGAAAAGTCTTGGTTCATCTGCGCGTCGTATTCTGCCCGAGAGATAAAGTCATCGTTGTTTCGGTCAACATCCTGAAACTGCTTTATGTCCAAAAACGGTTTGGCCTCATCCAATCCCAACGTGCCGTTTTTGTCGTCGTCCATTTCCTGAAAGGCATAGTCGGAAAAGGCGTCGAATTCATCCTTGGACAGGAACCCGTCATTGTTCTCGTCGATAGCCCGAAGCTCGTTCTCATGAAGCTCGGCAACTGTTTCAGCAGAGGCGGCGCTGGCCATAAGAGCGGCCGCAACGATTAGAAATCCACGTGTCATTCCAGTTCTCCTCAGCATGCGAATCTGTTGCCCTCGACAGCACCGGCGGCTGCTCCTGCCGCTGTCAGGATCGATTTACCTGACCCGCCACCGAACTGGTTGCCGATGGCGCCACCGATCAGCGCGCCGCCCAGGGATCCGCTGAGGCAAGCGATTTCATGCTGTCGTGCTGCCTGTTGTTGAGGTGTCGGGGCCGGACCGCAGGCGGCGAGCGCGCCGGCTGCACCAAGCAATACAGTGAAAATCTTTAGTTTCATCAAAGAACTCCCTGATTGTATGCCACAAGTATCGGCAGATCAGGGAGTTCCATCAAGTTAAATGGCATTCATGACCCCGGAATGACTTGGGGTCATGTTGTCTCAGATCGCCTCTAGCAGGCCCTCGCCGGCAGAAATCTCGCAAGCACCTGGGTTGTCTTCGAGGTTCAGGGCGGTGACCTTACCGTCCTCGACCAGCATGGCATATCGTTTGGATCTGGCGATTAGTCCCGCAGGCGGAGCATCGAAGTCCATGCCAATGGCCTTTGTAAACTCGGATGCGGGATCACCCAGCATTGTCAGGCCTGCCTCGGTGGCACCTGTGGCTTCGCCCCATGCTTTCATCACGAACGGGTCATTCACCGAGACGCAAATGATCTCATCCACACCCTTGGCATCGAACTGATCCTTGGTGCGCATGAAGCTGGGCACGTGGGCGGAATGGCAGGTCGGCGTGAACGCGCCGGGCACTGCAAAGATCACAACTTTGCGCCCTTTGGTCTTGTCTGAAATCCGCACCTCTTCGGGGCCGTCTGCGCCCATTTGGGTTAGTGTGGCGTCGGGCAGCATGTCACCTGTTGAAATCATTTTACGCTCCTGTCGTTTGGATTTGCAGAGTCGGCCTTAGCCGCAATATAGGTGGTCGAGTGGATGAGACCACGGGAATTCGACAGGGTGGGAGGAACATGAGCCATATTGTCGTGATCGGTGCAGGGCAGGCGGGGTCTTCGCTTGTCGCCAAGCTGCGCAAGGACGGGTTTGAAGGTGACATCACTTTGATTGGAGCCGAGCCGCATCTGCCTTATCAGCGCCCGCCGCTGTCCAAGGCCTATCTGCTGGGTGAGATGGAGCTAGAGCGCCTTTTTTTGCGGCCCGAAAGCTTTTATTCCGAGAACAACATCACCTTGCGTTTGGGCCAGCGGGTCACCGCAATTGATCCCAATGCCAAGACCGTCACCTTGGGCGACGAGGTGATCTCCTATGACGAACTCGCATTAACCACCGGGTCGGACCCGCGTTATCTGCCTGCCGCAATTGGCGGTTATCTTGAGGGCGTCCACGTGGTGCGCGATCTGGCCCATATCGACGACATGGAGCCCCGCGTGACCGACGGCGCTCGGGCGCTGATCGTGGGCGGCGGGTATATCGGGCTCGAAGCCGCTGCGGTTTGCGCTAAGCGTGGGGTCAAGGTGACACTGGTCGAGATGGCCGATCGCATCCTGCAACGGGTCGCAGCACCCGAGACGAGCGATTATTTCCGTGCCCTGCATACGGAATATGGGGCCGATATCCGCGAAGGCGTTGGACTGGACCGTTTGGTTGGCGAAAATGGCAAGGTGGTCGGCGCGGTTCTGACAGACGGCACTGAACTTGAGGTTGATTTTGTTGTTGTCGGCGTTGGCATTGTACCCTCGACCCAACTGGCCGAGATGGCGGGGCTTGAGTTGGACAACGGCATCAAGACTGACGCGCACGGGCGCACGTCCGATCCGTCGATCTGGGCGGCGGGGGATTGCGCTTCCTTCCCACACGGCGATGCTCGAATCCGGCTGGAAAGCGTCCCGAATGCGATTGATCAGGCCGAAATAGTGGCCCAGAACATGCTGGGTGCGGCGAAAGACTACGTGGCTACGCCCTGGTTCTGGTCGGATCAGTATGACGTTAAGCTTCAAATAGCGGGTCTAAACACCGGTTATGACCGTGTCGTGACTCGAAAGGGTGAAGGTCAGACCGTGTCTTTCTGGTACTACAAGGGTGATCAGCTGATTGCGGTCGACGCAATGAATGACCCGCGTGCCTATATGGTCGGAAAGCGGCTGATCGATGCAGGCAAGACTGCCGACCCTGCTGTAGTCGCCGACACTGAAGCGGACCTAAAACCGTTGCTCAAAGCGTGAGGATAATCGCCGGAGAGTTTCGGGGCCGCGCCTTGGCTTCGGTTGGCAAAGGGGATGCGGGCGCGCATCTGCGCCCCACCACTGACCGCGTGCGCGAAAGCTTGTTCAACGTCCTGAGTCACCAGATCGATTTTGACGGGCTGCGCGTGCTTGACCTTTTTGCTGGCACCGGAGCGTTGGGTCTTGAGGCGCTGTCTCGCGGTGCTGCGCATGTGACATTCGTCGATGACGGACGAGTCGCTCAGGGCCTGATCCGCAAAAATATCGAGATCACGCGCAGCACTGACCGTACCGATTTAATCCGCCGGGATGCCACGCGGCTGGGTGAAAACCCAAGCGCGCCTTATGATCTGATCTTTTTGGACCCGCCTTATGGCAAGTCTATGGGGCAGAAGGCCATCGCCGCTCTGTCCCAAGGTTGGATCGCTGACGACGCCCTAATCGTGTGGGAGGAAAGCGCCCCGATGCAAGCGCCCGAGGGGTTCACCCTGCAAGACAGCCGCAAATACGGCGATACACATATTACCCTGATGTGGAGCGGCAACTCGGATGCATGATCTGGTCATTTTTGATTGCGATGGCGTTCTGGTCGATAGTGAGCCCCTGTCCAACCAGGTGTTGGTCGACAACCTCGGACGCTATGGGCTGAACTTGACCCTAGAGGACAGCGTTGGGTTCTTTGTGGGCGGCACCATGACCGGTGTTCGGGACAAGGCCCGGGAACTGGGGGCTGACCTGCCAACTGATTGGGTCGATGAGGTTTATGCAGAAACATACGACCGTCTGCGTCGCGGTGTGGATTTAATGCCGGGTGTTTCTGATCTGCTTGATACGCTGGACGCGAAAACTATCCCGTTCTGCGTTGCCTCAAATGGCAGTCCTGACAAAATGAAGATCACTCTGGGTCAGAATGGGCTCTGGCATCGTTTTGAGGGTGTCATGTTCTCGGCGCATGTGTTGGGAACAGCCAAACCCGATCCGACGATGTTTCAGACTGCGGCGAAACAATTCGGTGCCTCACGTCCGGTAGTCGTCGAAGAC
This sequence comes from Ruegeria sp. BE9, assembly GCF_056538765.1. NCBI lineage: Bacteria > Pseudomonadati > Pseudomonadota > Alphaproteobacteria > Rhodobacterales > Roseobacteraceae > Ruegeria > Ruegeria sp. BE9. Next base: position 291,879 of record NZ_JBQFTS010000003.1, read on the forward strand.
AGCGCCAGCGGCGTGACCGCAGCGATGCGCGCCGATATGCGCTGTCTGGCCTATGCGCCAGATGGCGGTGGTGAAAAGCTGGCCAAGCTTGGGGCTGAGGTTTTCACTGATATGGCCGAAGTTCCGGCGCTTTTGGGGATTTGAGCGGGGCGTGTTAGTATTAAAGGTATGGACCGTGCCTTAACCCCTCACCTCTGGATCGACGCGAAAGAAAGCGAAGCCGCTACTGGCCCCGAGCCGAAACCTATGCGCGCGCCAGTTTTTATCCACGATGCTGTAACGCCGTGGGGGCATGAAACACTCCTGTTGAAACTGATGCGCGATCAGGCCGCTGATCAGGAGGAATAGGTCGGGTGGAACTTGTTGCCCGGTGACAGGGTAAAGATTTCAACCCCATCTGCCGTCACACCTACAGAATGCTCGAACTGTGCCGACAGCGACTTGTCGCGGGTCACGGCGGTCCAGTCATCGGCCAGTGTCTTGGTTTCGGGGCGGCCAAGGTTCACCATCGGTTCGATGGTAAAGAACATGCCCTCTTCCAGCTTGGCGCCGGTTCCGGGACGGCCATAGTGCAGCACGTTTGGTGGCGCGTGGAACACTCGGCCAAGCCCGTGACCGCAGAAATCGCGGACAACGCTCATCCGGTGCGCCTCGACATAGGCCTGAATCGCATGGCCGATATCGCCAAAGGTGTTTCCCGGCTTAACCATCTCGATACCCTTAAAGAGGGCGTCATGGGTCACCTGAATCAGTCGCTCGGCCTTGCGGGGCAGTTTCCCGGCCACATACATGCGCGAAGTATCGCCGAACCAGCCGTCAACGATGACCGTGACGTCGATATTCAGGATGTCGCCATCCTTTAATCGTTTGTCTCCGGGGATGCCGTGGCAGACAACGTGATTCACACTTATGCAGCTGGCGTGCTGATAGCCCTTGTAGCCAATAGTCGCCGAGGTTGCCCCGGCGTCCTCAACCATCTGGGTGATGATCCCGTCAATTGCACCGGTGGACTGGCCCGGAAATACATGTTCTGCAATGTCATCCAGAATCCGCGCAGCCAAGGCCCCTGCCGCGTGCATGCCGGCAAAGTCACCCTGTTCATAGATGCGGATACCGTCCTTCGTCAGACGGCCACGATGTTCCTTCATGGATGCGAGGCTCCAAATGTTTCGCGCAGCACTCTTTTTAAGCTGCTTGTGCAGAAAGTACCAGAGGGCGTTGAGTCGCAATGTCAAGGGTTGGGCAAACTCTTTATCGTGAGTGGACCCTGTCTCAGTAATGAGCTAGCTGGGCCCAAACCCCATCGGGGTAAACAAACATGAGAGGAGCCGGCAAATGCAAAACGCTGATCAACTCAGGGCTGAACTTAGCAGTATCAGTGATCTCCTCAGAAACGGTCGTGCGGAACGCGCATTCAAACGAGCGACCAAGGCTGCAAAGAAATGGCCCAAGGTTTCAGCATTCCCCATGTTGGCCGGTTTGAGTGCAATCCAGCAGCAAAAGTTCAAACTGGCTCAGGCGCACCTGCAACGGGCTTGGCGAATGGAGCCAGGAAATGCAGAGTTGACCCAAAACTATGCAATGAGCATGGTTCAGGGCGGTGACGCAGAAGAAGCGCTGCGATTCATTGCGAAAGTGGCTGGCAACACGCCAATACCGCCAGCTTTACAGTATATCCGTGCAATGGCTCTGGTTCGCGTTCAGAGAAATGACGATGCCCTTTCTTCGATCGAACAAATCATTGAGAAACAGCCGGGAAACTTGCAGGCCCAGTGTCTGAAAGCAGAAATTCTGGATGATATGCGTAAGTGGGACCAGTCGGTGGACGTCCTGACGGCATTGGTCGAAAAACATCCTAAATTCCACTATGGGCAACTGAGCTTGGCAAAGGCACATGTTGGGTTAGGAAACCTTGATCTTGCGCTAACTCACGCGCGCTCTGCGTTGTCTTTGGCGCCGGGTCATCCCGATACGGTAGAGCTTTTGGCGTCACTTCCAAACCTCACCCAAGCGGATCGCGATGGATTGCAGACTCAGGTGAGCAAAGCCCTTGGGACACCTTCTTCGAACCGAGAAGCCGCGGCCATGATCCACTTTGCCGCTGCTGGTCTGGCAAAAAAGAACAACGATACAGCGCAAGAGATGGCGCACCTGGCTGACGCGCACGCTCTGTTGCGCGAAGGATATCAGGGATGGGACGAACGCAGCCGAAAAGAGTGCCGCAATCGGCTGGCATCCCCTTTGCCTGCATTGAATTCTGAGCCGCAAGCTGACACGGCGCGCCCGATTTTCGTTTTGGGTTTGCCCAGATCGGGGACAACGTTGGTCGAGCGTATTCTGGCCTCCCATTCCAAGGTGCAGGGTTTGGGTGAACTGGGAAGTGTTCATCAATGGGCCCGGCAGGTCGAGGGGCAGAAGCCCAGCGAGTACAATGCGCAGGACCTTGCGGATTTCTATTCAAACCTGAGGCCCGAACTGGCCAATACCACCGAGGCATTCGTTGATAAGGCACCGGGGAACTACGCCTTTATCGGGGCTATGACGCAAGCCTTCCCCAACGCCGTGATCCTGAATGTCCAACGGGACCCTCGCGATATCGCACTGTCCATGTGGCGGTCGCATTTTGGTGCAGGAGGATTGTTTTTCACCCATGATTTTAAATGGATGGCGGCCGAGGCAAATCGGTACCGGCAGTATATTCAGCATTGGCACCAGCTGTTGCCCGGTCGTGTCCACGACATTCAGTACGAAACTCTTGTCTCTGATCTGGAACCCACGGTGCGTGAATTGGCGCAGATATGCGGTCTGTCCTTTGAGAATCGCATGTTGTCGCCAGAAGAATCTTCGGACGCCGTAAAGACGGCCAGTAACCTGCAAGTCCGCAAGCCGGTCAGTTCGGCCTCAGTTGGGGGATGGCAAGCGGTGGCCGATCAGTTGGAGCCTTTTGTAAAAGGCCTGGATACGGAACTGTGGCCGGACGTAAGAATTCAGAGTTAGGGCAGTCGGCACTGCCCTAACCAAGCTGTCTTATACGCAGGAATAAAATATTTGGCGCACCGGGCGCTGCGACCCGTCCGCCTGTGTTCTGTTGTTGATGCCCAAATCCTTTTTGATTGCGACGCCGCCGGTCAGGCTGGCGCTGTTCTGTCTTGCGCAAAAGGATGCAACGCGGCTCCTGACTTCTGGTTCTGATACTTCGTCGGGGAAAAAGCCGACTTCGATTGTTTTGTAAACACCGCCGGACTCCAGCGGGAAAACCAGATCCAGGCCTTGGCGATCAGCCGGATTCGGGAAAACGCTTTGAACCAGCGCGGCGCGTCGGGTTGCCGCCGCCTGCGAGTCTACTGAACACGCGGATAGAGCAATAGTCGTGATGACAAGTGATGCCAGATACTTCATGAAATTCCCGTTTATGCCTGTTGAAATTGTTCGAGACTGGCCGATTGCACACTTAAGTTGTGCGGGCCAAGATTTTCATGATGAAAAAATGAGGCACTTTCGGGGCGGTTAGATAAATGTTCTTGGAAAAATCCGAGTTCCTTGTGGAGTATGCGAAACATCCCAAGGCTGCATAGCTTAGGTTCGAAAACTGTTTGTGCCCAACCAAACCCCATCTGGTGTAATCTGCGTTCCATAGACCAAACGCTCAACCCCTTGTGCCTGCGCAGCCTCGAACGCGTTGGCATAGGCGGGATCAATATCCGCGGCGAGCGTAAACTGGTCGCAATCCGTGCGTTGAACCAAATACAGCATGATTGCACGGTGCCCCCGCAACGTCATTTTCGCCAGTTCGCCCAGATGTTTGGTGCCGCGTGCCGTAACGCTGTCGGGAAACTCAGCCAGGCCGGGTTCGCGAGACAGAGTGACACTTTTGACCTCGACATAAGCGTCAGGCAGGCCGGGTTGGGTCAGCAAAAAATCAATGCGGCTGTTCTCGCCGTACTTTACCTCGGGGCGAACAGTTTCATATGCGGCGAGTTCGGGGATCTCTCTGTTTTCAAGCGCTGCGCGCAGGGCTTTGTTCGGAACAGACGTATCAACTCCGGTGAAATGGCCGTTCTCATGATCCACCAGCCGCCAGCCATATTTCAGCTTTTTCTTGGGATCGTCGTTGGGCTCCAGCCAGATTTTCTCACCCGGCTCTGCCAACCCCATCATTGACCCCGGATTTGCGCAATGGGCCGTCACTTCGCGCCCGTCCTCCAGCGTACAATCGGCCAGAAAGCGTTTGTAGCGGCGGATCAGGCGGGCGGGGATAAGGGGGGTTTCAAATCGCATGTCTCAGGGCCTATACCTGCCTTACGGGTCGATCAAGAGGGGCACACGCCATGGCCAATCCAACCGCTGCAATGCTGGTGATCGGGGACGAGATCCTTTCGGGCCGTACCCGTGACGCGAATATGCACTTCCTCGCACAAGAGTTGACCAAGCATGGTGTCGACCTGAAAGAAGTCCGCATTGTCAGCGATGATGCGCCCGCGATCGAAGCGGCGATCAAAGTGTTGTCTGACGCCCATGACCATGTGTTCACAAGCGGGGGCATTGGTCCGACGCACGACGATATAACTGCCGACTGCATCGCGCGTGCGTTTGGTGCGCACATCGATATTCGTGACGATGCCCGAGCGCTGTTGCAGGCGCATTACGACAAGTCTGGGTTGGAGCTGAACGAAGCCCGCCTGCGCATGGCGCGTATTCCTGACGGGGCTACACTGATCGACAATCCGGTTTCGACTGCGCCGGGGTTTACCATTGAAAACGTGCATGTGATGGCCGGAGTACCGTCAGTGTTTCAGGCAATGGTCGCCAGCGTTCTTGCTGGGCTGGCGGGGGGGAGCCCCTTGTTGTCGCAAACACTGAGGGTGGATCGGGGAGAGGGTGATATTGCCGCCACCCTTTCTGCGCTGGCCGAGGACTTCGCCGATCTCTCCATTGGATGCTACCCGTTTCAGGTCAACGGCGTCTTTGGTGCAAATGTCGTTGTGCGCGGGACAGATGGCGCACGTGTCGATGCCGCCACAACGCGTCTTGCGAAAGAACTGGACCTGTGAGCACGCACTGGCCTGACATTGTTGACGGCACATGGCCCGCCGCCCAGTACGAGCGATTGGGCCCGTTTCAATTGCGTTGCGGGCAGGGCGGGGGCTCGCGCGTGTCAGCTGCCAATGCGTTGGGTCCAACGACCGGTACGGATATTGAAGCCGCCGAGGCCGCCATGCAGGCAATGGGGCAAAAGCGTATCTTCTGCTTATGGCCCGGGGATGAGGCTCTGGATGGTCAACTTGAGGACCGCGGATACGATGTGTTGGACCCGGTTAATATCTACACTTGCCCGGTGGATCATCTGACGGACATTCCTGTTCCGCGCGTGACTGTTTTCACCACGTGGGAACCTCTGGCCATTATGAAGGAAATTTGGGCGCAAGGTGGTATCGGACCCGAGCGGGTGGCCGTAATGCACCGTGCTTCCGGTGCCAAAACTGGGCTTTTGATCCGTCACAAAGATCAGCCGGCAGGCACAGGTTTCGTCTCGATTCATCAAGGTATTGCAGTGGTTCATGCGCTGGAGATCCTGACTGATCATCGTCGTCAGGGCTTGGGTCAATGGGCGATGCGAGCGGCGGCTTTTTGGGCACGGGAAAATGGGGCTCACACCCTAAGTGTGATCTGCACCAAGGCAAATGACGGAGCCAACGGGCTTTATGCTGCACTTGGGATGGAGATCGCCAGCGAATACCATTACCGTCAGCATGCCTAAGGAGAAAGCCAGACGTGACTGATCAATCGCTGCCTACCGCTCTGAACCTGCCGATGGTGGATCCATTGCCGCCCGAAACGCAAAAGTACTTTGACATTTGCGTGGAAAAGCTAGGTTTCGTGCCGAACGTGCTTCGGGCATATGCCTTTGACATCGACAAGCTGAACGCGTTCACCGCGATGTATAACGATCTGATGCTGGCAGACAGCGGGTTAAGCAAATTAGATCGAGAGATGATCGCCGTGGTCGTTTCTGCGATCAACAAGTGTTTCTATTGCCTGGTGTCTCATGGGGCAGCAGTGCGCCAATTGTCAGGTGATCCGCAGTTGGGAGAGATGTTGGTGATGAACTACCGGGTCGCGCCTCTGGATACCCGACAGCGCGCCATGTTGGATTTTGCTTCCAAAATGACCTCCGCCAGCACCGAGATTGAAGAACCTGACCGGCAGCGTCTGCGGGACGCAGGTTTTAGCGACCGCGATATCTGGGACATTGCAAACGTGACCGGTTTCTTCAACATGTCGAACCGGGTTGCCAGTGCCACAGCTATGGCGCCCAACGACGAATACCACACGCAGGCCCGATGATCCGCCACTTAGCCCTTTGCCTGATTGTACTGGCCGCTCCGATTTCAGCACAGGAGCTTACGCTGCCGTCCGGCGCGCGACAGATCAGCGACCGGGTTAGCCCGCTGGATAGTTATGACCTTCCGACAGGTCCATTTGCCGATGGTACAGTGCCTGTCCGATCCGTGGAGGGACGGGTTGAGCGGCTCACCTGGAGGTTGCAGTCCGGGTCCAGTACGACGCTGCAGTTACTCGCGCCACTACGCACGCAGATCATCGCGCAGGGTTATGACGTTTTGTTTGAATGCCAAGCGCGGACCTGCGGCGGGTTTGATTTCCGTTTTGGAACCGAAGTGGTCCCTACACCGGATATGTACGTCGCCATTCAGGACTACCGATTCTTGTCCGCCGTTCGCGGTGACGAAGTATTAAGCCTGTTGGTCAGCAGAAACCCTCCGGACGGATACGTCCAAATGATCCGGGTCACTCCTGTTGAGGCCGAAGCACCGCCGCCCTTGGTGATTGAGGAAACGGTTGATCAGGCTGGGGGGTTATTGGCTGACTTGCAGGAAAACGGGCACGTCATTCTGGATGATCTGCATTTCCGCACTGGAGAGATGACCCTTGGTGACGGGCCGTTTGCGTCATTGGCGCTGCTTGCAGCTTATTTGTCCGACAATCCCGGAGTGCGGTTGGCGCTTGTGGGTCATACTGATGATACCGGTGCGTTAGATGCCAACATTTCGGTCAGCACCGGGCGGGCTCAGGCTGTGCGTGCGCGTCTGATCGAAAAACACGGGGTTTCTGCCGACCGGATCGAAGCGCGCGGTATCGGTTATCTGACTCCGTTGACTTCGAACGCAACGCCGGAAGGGCGCGATTTGAACCGTCGGGTCGAAGCAGTTCTGCTGATCAACTGATCTTTCGCGCAAAAAAAGACCCGCACCAAAGCGCGGGCCGTCGAGGTTTCACCGTGGGAGATTCTACCAATCCATCGGACCCTTGTCGTTGAAGGACTCGACCAGGAAATCAATAAAGGCCCTAACCTTTGGCTGCGTAAAGCGGCCGGGCGGATAAACGGCGTAAACGCCTTGTACTTCGTCGGGCAGGGACGGCATGGCGTCCAGAACGGCGCCGGATTTCAGTGCATCCGCATAGAGGTAGCTTGGCAGATACGCGATCCCCAGCCCTGAGATGGCTGCATTCAACAGCGACTGCCCGTCATTCACGCTGAGCCAACCGGCCGTGCGGACCTGCCGCTTTTCGCCCGAGGGTGCAGTCAGCTTCCAAACATTGCCGGAAGACTGGCTGGAATAGTGCAACAGCTTGTGTTCGTTCAGGTCGTCGATTTTCTGCGGGCGCCCGAATTTCTCGATATAGCTGGGCGCTGCCACCATGCGCTTTACGGTCTCTGTCAATTTGCGCGCGCGCAGGGTGCTATCTTCCAGTTCACCGATCCGCACGGCCACGTCGAAACCTTCGGAAATCAGCTCTACATAGCGGTTGTTGAGCACCATGTTGACGGTGATGTCCGGATAGGCTGAAAGGAACTCTGACAGTACCGGAGACAAATGATTCACACCAAAGTCCGTCGCTACACTGATCCGAAGCAGGCCCGAGGGGGCGGACTGCATCGAAGTCACCAGTGCGTCAGCTTCTCCTGCGTCATTCAGAACGCGACGCGCGCGGTCATAGTAGGCGAGCCCGATCTCGGTCGGAGAAACGCGGCGCGTCGTGCGGTTCAGCAACCGTGCGCCCAGTCGGGCTTCAAGGCTGGAAACATGCTTTGACACGGCCGACTTGGAGATGCCCATTTTCTTGGCCGCATCGGTGAAGCCACCTTGGTCCACCACATTGGCAAAGGCTTCCATTTCGGTCAGTCGATCCATACTCGTTCCCCGGGTGTCTAGTCTTTGCCTGACTTTGGTTCTCAATCTGGGCGGAAACACGGCAGACATGGGATAATATCAGGGATTTAAATCAGATCGTTTGCAGATGGGAAACGCAGAAACAATGGTTTCCGACACAGCCACAGACCCTGCATCAAAGGGAATTTCGGCGTTCGTGACCGAATGTGTTAACATGAGAATGGCAAATTTGTGACCACGGAGGAGACCATGAAAGCCTTGCTCACCCTAGCTGCCCTGTGCCTGTCAGCCACCTTTGCGCTGGCCGGAGGGGAAACACCCTCTAACCCGGAAGCGAAAGTCTATTTCGTGAATCTGGCGGATGGTGACACGGTTCAGTCGCCGGTAACCGTGGTCTTCGGCCTTAGCGGTATGGGCGTTGCCCCCGCGGGGACCGAAAAGGAAAACACCGGGCATCACCATTTGCTGATCGACCGCCCGCCGATTGGTGAAGGTGAAGATGGCGCAGATGAGTTAGCCTATGGCCTTCCAGCGGACGATAACCACTTACACTTTGGCGGTGGTCAGACGGAGGTGACGCTTGATCTTGCTCCGGGTGATCATACGCTGCAATTGGTGCTGGGCGATGCTGGTCACGTGCCGCATGCGACGCCGATTGTATCCGAAGTGATCACGATTACAGTCGAATAGGCCAAGCTTTTTGGTCGCAAACCCGGCTACGCGGCAACTGGCATCAGGAAGACGCCGCGTGCCAATTCTGAATTCAACCGTTCCGCAGGATACCATTGGTTGAGCACAGTCTTGGTCAGCAGGTCAGGGTTTTCCTGTGTAAACCTCTCAAAGCTGTCCGCTTGGCTGTTTGCAAGACGTTCCGCAATCAAACTCATGAAAGCATAGGTTATCGTTAGATTGAACTTGTCCGGGGCCCCAGCATTTTCTGCCAAAGTCCGGATTCCCTTGGCGTAGATAGCCGCCGCGTCGATGAAGTCGTGCTTGTGCAACAGGTCGTAAGCGACCTGCACATGTTCGGCATGTCCAAACTTCGTGTTGTCGATGGCGTGTGCTTCAAACGCGTGGGTGACGTTGGCATATTGCTGTGCGCTCATTCTCCGTCCTCCTTAAAACGGTGACTGTCTTCGGCTGTCCAATCCAAATCGTAGACATTCTTGAGTTGCTTGATCTTCTCTAGCGTTTCTTCGGAAAACGCAGGCTTATTCTCAAAGCTATGCAGGGCGATGCCCTCAATCAGATCTCCAAGTGTCATGTCCAGTGACTCAGCCAGCCCCTTGAGGACTTTCAACAGCCGCTTTTCGATCCGAATTCCTGTTTGGGTGCGTTCTACTTTTTTGCTCATTTGTTATATATGTACTTATGTACTCTGATCGTCAAGTGACCACAAAAAAAGCCGCCTCCTTCGAGGCGACTTTTCCATCGATCTATTGGTTTGGCTCTTTAGAAGGTTGCGGCCAGGCGCGTGCCCTGGTTGATCGCCCGTTTCGCGTCCAGCTCTGCCGCCACATCCGCGCCGCCGATGACATGAGGGGTGATCCCGCGATCGATCAGGGCATCCGCAAGGCTGCGCTCGGATACCTGTCCGGAACACAATACAATCGTATCCGCCGCAATCACTGTCGGGTCAGCGCGCTCTTCGCCAAAACTGATATGCAGCCCGCCTTCATCGATGCGCTCGTAATTCACGCCGCCAACGAAGTTAACGTCCTTCATCTTTAGCGTTGCGCGGTGAATCCAGCCGGTCGTCTTGCCCAGACCTTTGCCATGCGCCTGCTTCTTGCGCTGCAGCAGAGTGACCTGACGCGCCGGCGTTTCGGGCTGTGGGCCTTCGGGTGCCAAACCCGAGCGGTGCTGCTCGGGATCGGTTACGCCCCACTCTTTCATCCATGCGGGCAGGTCGGTGGTAATGCTGTGGCCATCCTCAAGCAGGAATTCGGAAACATCGAACCCGATGCCCCCTGCGCCGATGACTGCGACGGACCTACCGACCTCGGCCTTCTCACGCAGTACGTCGATATAGTTGATGACGTTATCGCGGTCCTGACCCGGTATCTGCGGATCGCGGGGGATGACGCCGGTGGCGATGACCACCTCGTCAAAGCCAGCCAGGTCGTCGGCACTAACTTCGCGGTTCAGTTCGACCGTCACGCCCAGTTCGGACATCATGGTGCGGTACCAGTCGACCAGCCCCCAGAATTCTTCTTTGCCGGGTACTTGTTTCGCCATGTTCAGCTGTCCGCCAATCTCGGCTGCACGGTCGAACAGAGTCACGTTGTGACCGCGCTGGGCAGCTGTCATCGCGGTGGAAAGGCCAGCCGGGCCTGCGCCGACGATGGCCACGGTTTTCGGCGTCTCGGCCGTGCCGATTTCCAGCTCGGTTTCATTGCAGGCGCGGGGGTTCACCAGACAAGTGGTCAGCTTGCCGCTAAACGTGTGGTCCAGACAGGCTTGGTTACAGGCAATACAGGGTGCGATCTGCGCGGATTGACCAGCAATGGCTTTGTTCACAAAGTCTGCATCGGCCAGCATCGGACGCGCCAGAGACACCATGTCGGCGCAGCCGGTGGACAGAACCTCTTCGGCTACCTCAGGGGTGTTGATCCGGTTCGAGGTGATCACCGGGATGCCGACCTTGCCCATCAGTTTTTTGGTAACCCAGGCAAAAGCTGCGCGCGGAACGCTCGTGGCAATCGTTGGAATGCGCGCCTCGTGCCAACCGATCCCGGTGTTGATGATCGTCGCACCGGCTTTTTCGATGCGTTGGGCCAGCTCGACCACCTCTTCATGGGTCGAGCCATTGGGGACGAGGTCAATCATCGATAGGCGGTAAATGATGATAAAGTCCGTTCCCACCGCCTCACGCGTGCGGCGCACAACCTCAATCGGTAGACGCATCCGGTTCTCATACGACCCGCCCCAGCGGTCGGTGCGCTTGTTGGTATGCGTCACGAGGAACTGGTTCAGGAAATACCCTTCAGACCCCATAATCTCGACGCCGTCATAGCCCGCTTTCTGGGCCAGAACGGCGGCGTTGACGATGTCACGGATCTGTTTCTCAATACCTTCTTCATCCAGCTCGTTGGGCGGGAAGGGGGATATAGGAGATTTAACCGGGCTAGGGGCAACGCATTTGGGGCCATAGGCATAACGTCCTGCGTGTAGGATCTGCATGGCGATCTTGCCACCCGCCTCATGTACCCGCTGGGTGACGATCGAGTGGTTGGCCACTTCTTTGTCGTTGGTCATCATAGAGGCGCCGGGCAGGACCGAGCCTTCGAGGTTTGGGCCAATTCCGCCCGTCACCATCAGGGCCACGCCGCCACGTGCACGATCAGCATAAAACTCGGCAACGCGGTTCCAATCGCCGGTCTCTTCAAGCCCTGTGTGCATTGAGCCCATCAAGACGCGGTTTTTAAGCGTGGTAAAGCCCAGATCCAGCGGGGCCAGCATGTTTGGGTACGCAGTCATGGCGAACTCTCCCTCCCGATTCTTCATCGTTAGATTGACGTTCGCGTCAACTTTGTCACGAAGAACCTAACGTCATACTCTTTGCTGTTTCTGCAACGCTTGTTACAGAGTTTCCAGAGCAACTTATGAGGCCGCGTATGACCCCTGAAGAGATCGTCAAACTGCCCTATCGTCCCTGCGTTGGGCTGATGCTGATGAACGCCGAGGGTAAAATATTTGTCGGTCAGCGCAATGACCGACACGCAGATGCGTGGCAAATGCCGCAAGGCGGCGTGGATAAGGGTGAAGATCCCCGTGATGCCGCCCTTCGCGAGTTGTGGGAAGAAACGGGCGTCACCTCTGACCTGGTCGAGATCGCAGCCGAAACTGACGGCTGGCTGCCCTATGATCTACCGCATGACATCGTGCCAAAGATCTGGAAAGGGCGCTTCCGCGGGCAGGAACAGAAGTGGTTCCTACTGCGCTTTACAGGCAGTGATGACCAAATCAACATCGATACTGATCATCCGGAATTTACCCGCTGGAAATGGCAGGAGCCCAGCAAACTGATCGATGAGATCGTGCCCTTCAAGCGCGAGGTATACGAGCAAGTGGTTGCGGCTTTCGCAGACTATTTGGATTGAACCGCAGCCCGTCGTTCCTGTCGACGCAGGAAGTAACGTTCGAGTTCAGAGTTTTCGCAGTTTGTGGTGAATAGACCGCTCCGCTTTTCTGGTCGATTGCGGGTCGGATGGGCCTTTCGGTGAAAGGAAACCGGAACAGTTCCCTGGGCTGATCACCCCGCGACAACTTGCTGTGAGGGGGCGTGGTTTGGGGGCCGGGGCCTCTCTAGCTTGGTCAGCATGAAAGATACTGCCCAAGCCCAACTCGCCATCCTTCCTGCCGGACGCAAGTTCACTGGTACCGACCGCTGTGCGCCCTTGCGAGGTGGGTTGCAACGCTGTGGCGAATATGGCGCCGGTCAGACAGCGGGACGGTTCTACCCTGTTGCTTGCGTTGCGCTTGAGGTGACCCAGCGCTGCAATCTGGACTGTACGCTCTGCTATCTCTCGGACCGGGCCGAGATGACATATGACCCACCGCTTTCGGTTCTGTTTGCGCGTCTTTCAACGATTCACAGCCACTATGGTCCCGGGGTCTCGGTTCAATTAACAGGCGGCGACCCGACCTTGCGCAAGGTAGAAGACCTTGAGGCGTTGTGTCGTGAGATACGCCGGCTTGGAATGCGGTCCTGTCTGATGACAAACGGCATCCGCGCCAGTCGAGCGTTTCTGACACGGTTGGCAGCGGCCGGTCTGGACGATGTGGCCTTTCACGTCGACATGACCCAGGAACGCAAAGGATTTGAGAACGAAGCTGAGCTGAACACTGTCCGCAGGGCCTACATACGTCGTGCGGATGGGCTGGGTCTGCGTATTCTGTTCAACACTACCGTTTTCGGAGGAAACTTCGATCAAATCCCAGCATTAGCACGGTTCCTGCGCGATCAACCCGAAGTCGCGTTTGTGTCGTTCCAGATGCAGGCAGATACCGGTCGCGGAGTTTTGCGTGAACGGCCCGAAGAGATCACCCAAGACAGTTTGGCGCAAGCCGTGGAAGAGGGGTACGGAACCGCTCTGGATTTCGGGGTGGCTGCAGTTGGGCATTCTAAGTGCAACAGGTATGCAAGCGTTGTAACTGCCGGAGGGCGAGCGGCGTCGCTTTTGTCGAACCGGCGACTGGTGCATCGGGTTATGGCCGCGCTGGAACGGGCGGACCGGTCCAACGATAGTCACCTTAATATCAGCGAAAGCGTACGACGTATGGCTCTGCGTCATCCTATTTTGGCTTCACGATCCGCGTTGCACCTAGTTGGTCGTATTCTCAGCTTGAAGATGGGTTTGTTGCGCGGACCCGTGCGTCGGCAGGCCGTGTTCATTCACAACTTTATGGCCGCTGATGCGCTTGACGATGATCGCTGTGCCTCATGCGTGTTCATGGTCGCTACGGCTGACGGCCCGTTGTCCATGTGCGCACACAACGCCAACCGGGATTCGTACTTAGCCCGCTCGGACCGGGTTGAGGGACCATTGGGGCCGAGTTGGTGGAATGCGGCCGTTCCCCGTTTGTCGGGTGGTCCGGATCTGCCTGAACTCGGCGACCCGTCGCTGGCTCCGCTGAAACGTCTCAAGGGTCAGATGCGCGCTATGCGTCAAAATCAAAAGGACGCATCATGAAGAGGCTATTGTTCTGCTTGCTAGTGCCCATACTAACGGCCTGCGCGAGTGTCGAACGACTGGCGTTGCCCGCAGCCTCTCCGTTGCCGGATACTGCGTTGACCCGCGCGGCGGCCCAACCCGGACAGCGCGTGGATCACCGACCTTGGACTACCTTTCTGTCCCGCTATGTCTCGCCGGATACAAACGGTGTGAATCGCGTCTCTTATGGGCGGGTTACCCAAATAGATAAGGCAAAGTTGGATGCGTACCTTATAGACTTGCAGCGTGTCGATCCAATGCGGCTAACTCGGGACCAACAGTTGGCCTATTGGATCAACCTCTACAACGCGGTCACGGTGGATTTGGTTCTGGAAAGCTATCCTGTTGCGTCGATCCGAAAAATTAAAGACGGGCCGTTGTCGATCGGACCGTGGAACAGACGAGTGGTGAACGTTTCAGGTCAATCGCTATCGTTGAATGACATTGAACACCGCATCATCCGTCCAACTTTTCAAGAACCTCGCATCCACTACGCGTTGAACTGTGCGGCAGTCGGGTGCCCAAACCTGATGGACCGCGCATGGCAGGCCAAGACACTGGAAAGTGACCTCGCCGCGGCCGAGCAGGCTTATATCAACGACCCGCGCGGAGTGCGTTTTGACGAGAGCGGAGGTCTAATCCTGTCGAAAATCTACATTTGGTTTCGAGAAGACTTTGGACCCAACGAAGAAGCGGTCCTGAGCTATATTCGTCGGCTTGCTGATCCTGATTTACAGGTCAAGTTGCAAAGAGTGTCGCGTGTCAAAGCTTATAAATACGACTGGGCTTTGAACGACTCTGCAGCAGGATCGTAACGCCGCCCGAGAAGGCGGCGTTGCTATTAATCAGAGCAGACCTTCGGCGCGCAACAGTTCCTGCAAGTTCGCTTCAGGGCGTGGTCCGATATGGCTGATGACTTCGCGGGCGCAGACGTTGCCAATTTTTGCGCAGGTTTCATAGTCGCGCCCTGTGGCCATGCCATACAGGAACCCAGCGGCGAACTGATCGCCTGCACCGGTTGCATCAACCGGCACAACCTTTTCGACAGGGACATCGATGCGTTTGTCGCCATGCAGAACGGTGACGCCGTCACCCGATCGGGTGCACACGACCAGTGGGCAAATCTCAGAGGTTTTCGCCAGTGCTTCCTCTAGGTCGTCGGTTTCGAACAGCGATTTGATCTCGGCCTCGTTGCCGATCACGAAATCCAGCTCGTTTTCGATCAACAGCAGGAAATCAACGCGGTGACGTTCAACGCAGAACGGGTCAGAAATGGCGATACCTGTCTTGCCGCCACCTTTGTGACAATCACGCGCGGCCTCTAGAAAAGCGGCTTTGCCTTTTTCCTTGTCGAACAGATAGCCTTCGAGGAACATGATCTGGCTGTTGCCGGCAACATCGCTGGAAACGTCCTGCGACGAAAGCTCGGAGGAAATCCCAAGATATGTGTTCATCGACCGCTCACCATCGGGTGATACAAAGATCATCGAGCGCGATGTTGGCAACTCTCCACCCGGCACTGGTGGGTTCACGAAATCGACCCCATCTTCGTTCATCGCATCCGCGTAGAAGCGGCCCAGAGCATCGTCATGCACACGCCCAATGAATGCGGCGTCCAACCCCAGCGCGCCAGCCCCTGCAATCGTGTTGGCGACTGAACCGCCGGGCGTTTGAACCCGCCCTTCCATCGACGCATAGAGAACTTCACCACGTTCCTGTTCGATCAGCTGCATGATGCCCTTTTCGATACCCATCAGTTCCAGGAAACTGTCATCGGCTTGGGAAATCACGTCCACAACGGCGTTGCCGATGCCAACAAGCTGGTAGGTTTTCATAGGTTCTTGTCCTCAAATTCGCAGAGATCGCGGATGATACAGGTGCCGCACATGGGTTTGCGCGCTTTGCAGTGATAGCGGCCATGCAGGATCAACCAGTGATGGGCATGGAGCTGAAAATCGGTTGGAATATTGTCCTCGATGGCGCGCTCGACCGCGTCGACGTTTTTTCCCGGGCATATCCCTGATCGGTTCCCGACGCGAAAGATGTGGGTGTCTACCGCTTGCGCGGGGTAGCGCCACCACATGTTCAAAACCACATTGGCCGTTTTGCGTCCGACCCCCGGCAGCGACTGCAGCGCAGCGCGCGAATTGGGGACCTCTCCATCGTAGTCGTCGACCAGAATGCGGCTGAGCTTGATAACGTTTTTGGCCTTCTGGCGGAACAGACCGATGGTCTTGATATGTTCGATCAGGCCCTCTTCGCCCAAATCCAGCATTTTTTGCGGTGTATCAGCGATCTTGAACAGATCTTTGGTGGCCTTGTTGACACCGGCATCGGTCGCCTGCGCCGACAGCGCCACCGCCACAACCAGAGTGTAGACGTTCACGTGATCCAGCTCGCCCTTGGGTTCCGAGTCGGCTGCCTGAAAACGCGTAAAGATCTCGCGGATCGTGTGATAATCGAGTTGTTTTGCCATCCGAGCCTTAATGCCGCCCGATACGCCTCGACACAAGCCCAAAGCAATTGCGCAAGTTCCGGGTCGCGAGGGCGTGACCTGCGCGCTATGGTTAACCCCTGACAATGAGGTGAGAACCATGAACGTCCAGACCCCAGAAAGCGGATACCACTACAATGTCATGCGCCGGGCGATCGAGCTTATCGATCAGGGCGGCGAGGGGCTAAGCCTTGAGGAAATGGCTCGTCAGATGGACATGAGCCCCGCGCATTTCCAGCGCCTTTTCTCGCGCTGGACGGGGGTGTCGCCGAAACGCTACCAGCAATACCTGACTTTGGGCCATGCCAAGGCACTGCTGCGCGAACGGTTCACTACACTGGAGACTGCACATAACGTTGGCCTGTCTGGCAGCGGACGCCTGCACGACCTCTTCCTGAAATGGGAATCCATGAGCCCCGGTGAATACGCGCGCAAAGGCGCTGGTTTGACAATCTATTGGGGCTGGTTCGAAAGCCCCTTTGGCCCTGCACTGGTAATGGGCACCGACAAAGGCATCTGCGGGATGGCATTCGGAGCTGAAACCGGTGAGGAAGAGGCGATGGAAGACATGCTCTCACGCTGGCCGCAGGCGGACTTCGTTGAGGATCCGATGCGCTTGCGCCCATGGGTGCTGAGCGCATTTGGTTCGGTTTCTGACCGGTTGGAACCGACGCCGCTTTACCTGATTGGTTCACCTCTTCAGATCAAGGTTTGGGAAGCGCTGATGCACATCCCCTCGGGCCAGGTGACTACTTATTCTGAGATCGCGGAACGGGTGGGATCTCCCCAAGCGGTGCGGGCCGTGGGCACGGCAGTAGGGCGCAATCCGGTCAGCTGGCTTATCCCCTGCCATCGTGCGCTGCGGAAATCCGGCGGTTTGGGTGGCTATCATTGGGGCCTGCCCGTAAAGCGCGCCATGTTGGCGTATGAGGCCGCGCAGGCGGATGCCTGATTGACAGGATGACAATCCAGTGCCAGATATCGCGGCAGGTTTGGGTCCCCTGCCGTTCGCGGCCTTTGGCTTTGGTGAAACCCTCTGTAAAGAACATCTGTTGCCAATTTCACGGCGCGCGGATGGCAATGCGAACCCCGTCCTGATTTCGCGCCCGTTCAAGGAAACGAGGCAAACGATGACGATATTTAAGACCATCCCTCCAGTCGCGGAACTGAAGGAGCAGGCCAAGCGTCTGCGCCAAAAGCTGCGCGCTACAGGCGTTTCGCTGTCGCACAGCGAGGCTTTGGAAATGCTGGCTCATCAATATGGCGTTCGGGATTGGAATACACTGCACGCGACAGCCGGAAACCGCATGCATTTGCGTGTCGGTGATCGGGTCGAGGGGCGGTATTTGGGTCAGCCGTTTTCAGCTGAAATTCGCGGCTTATCCATGTTGGGCGACGGGGCTAGCCGCAGGGTTACGCTGCAATTTGATGCTCCGGTCGATGTTGTACGGTTCGAGAGTTTTTCCTCGTTCCGTCAACGCGTGACAGGAGACATTGGTTGGGACGGGCGATCCCGAAGGCATACCTCGGATGGTCAGCCACAGCTTGTTGTTCGACCCGCCTGAAAAAGAGGTGAGGCTCAGATCGAGCCTCACCTTTTTCTGATTGCATAGGGCATGAGTTACTCAGCAGCCCAACCGCCGACGGCTTTGACCTCCAGAAAGTCCTCAAGTCCGAAAACGCCGCCTTCACGGCCGTTGCCAGATTGCTTCATGCCCCCGAACGGAGACCCGGCGCTGCGCGATTGTCCGTTCATTTCAACCATGCCCGAGCGCAACACCCGCGCCATGCGGTTCGCGCGCTCGCCATCCTGAGTCTGAACATAATTGGTCAGGCCGTAAGGCGTGTCGTTGGCGATTTCAACGGCCTCTTCCTCAGTGTCGAAGGGGATCATGGTGAGGACCGGGCCAAAGATCTCTTCGCGTGCGATGGTCATCTGGTTATTAGCGTCCGCAAACACGGTGGGTCGCACATAGTACCCTTTGTTGAGACCCTCAGGGCGACCGGTTCCGCCCGCGACCAGACGAGCACCTTCGTCGATCCCTTTCTGGATCAGGTCTTGAATCTTGGTCCACTGAACCTCGTTTACCACGGGGCCGATATGGCGGCCTTCTTCAAGCGCAGGTCCGACTTTGACCATGTCTGCGACTTCAGCAGCCGTTTCTACTGCCTGATCATAAACCGGGCGCTGTACCAGCATTCGGCTTGGGGCGTTACAGCTTTGACCGGTGTTCTGCATCATGTGCAGCACACCACGTTTGACGGCTTTTTCATCGGCGTCCGCAAAGATCACATTTGCGCCTTTGCCGCCCAGTTCTAGATGCACTTTCTTCAGGGTATCAGCAGCCGCTTTGGAAATCGCTGTGCCGGCGCGGGTCGAGCCGGTGAAGCTGACCATGTCCACGTCCGGGTGCGCTGACAGTCGCGACCCCACGCCGACCCCGTCGCCGTTGACCAAATTGAACACACCGGGCGGGAAGCCGGCCTCATCCATCATCTCGGCAAAAATCATCGCGTTCAGCGGACTCTGCTCGGACGGTTTCAGAACCATAGTACAACCCGCAATTGCTGCGGCGCCGACCTTGAGCGTGATCTGGTTCATCGGCCAGTTCCACGGCGTGATCAGGGCGGCAACACCGACTGCCTCATAGATGATCCGGTCATTAGGAGCATGATCACCCAACGGGCGTTCGAACTGAAATTCTTTGGCCGCGCGGATGAAGTTCTTTAGGTGGTACATTCCTGCGCCGGACTGCGCTGTGCGCGAAAGATCCAACGGTGCACCCATTTCAAGAGACATGGCCTGCGCCAGATCTTCGGAACGCGTCTGGTAAATCTCGACAAGTTTCTCAACCAGCGCGATGCGTTCTTCGACAGGGGTCGCCATCCAGCCGGGCAAGGCGGCCTTGGCCGCAGCGACGGCCGCGTCGGTGTCGACCTCGCCACCCAGCGAGATGATCGCGCAGGGCTCTTCGGTCGAAGGGTTGATAACGTTAAAGTCATTGGCGGCCGAAGGGCCGATCCACTGACCGTTTATATAGAAATCACGTTTTTCGATCATGGCGCATCCTCCTGTGCCCGCAGCCGGAAACTGTTTGTCGGGGCCACTCTGGCACCGGGGTTAAGGCGCGACAAGCAATAATTTGATCAAAATTTTTAACCATCGAAAACGGTTTAACAATTGCGCAAAGTGTTTAGGTTTACAGCGACCGACTCAGGGAATTTTTCACAGGAAAGGAGATTCACAATGGGTTTGCGTATCAATGATACGGTTCCGAACTTCACGGCAGAAACGGATCAGGGCACAATTCAGTTCCACGACTGGATTGGTGACAGCTGGGCAATCCTGTTCTCGCACCCAAAGGATTTCACACCTGTCTGCACTACCGAGTTTTCGGCCGTGGCGCAGTTGAACGACGAATGGGCGGCTCGAAACACCAAGGTTCTGGGTGTTTCCGTTGATGGTGTCGAAGACCACAAGAAGTGGAAGAAAGACATCGAAGCCTATGGCAACGCCAACCCCGGCTTCCCTATCATTGCGGATGACGGTCTGGCCGTGTCCAAGGCGTTCGACATGTTGCCAGCCGAGGCGTATCTGCCTGATGGCCGTACACCGGCGGACAGTGCCACTGTGCGATCTGTTTTTATCATCGGGCCGGACAAGCAACTGAAACTGTCGATGACCTATCCGATGACTGTGGGTCGGAACTTTGCCGAGATTCTGCGCGCGTTGGATGGTTTGCAAATGTCTTCCAAAGGTGTAGCCACACCGGCCAACTGGGTTCCGGGCGAAGACGTGATCATCCCGCCGGCCGTATCGAACGAAGAAGCCAAAGAGAAATTCGGCGAGTTCGAAACGATCTTCCCATACCTGCGTAAGACCAAAGCACCGTCGTAAGGCAGGGCTGGGTCAGGGGGGCTTTCAGCCCCCCATCGCGCCATTCAGGCGCAATCCCCCCAACATCCTATTGTTCAGACTGTTTTGACGGGCGCTGTGGGTGCAGGTGTAGCTGTGCACGGTAGGTCGCACGTTTGAATTCACGTGTCAGTTTGTCGGACAATGGCGGTTTGATCTGGATTGTCGAACCACCTATTTCGCCTGCAACCTCCTGGTTGCCTGTCCCTTGAAGGGCGTGAATGGGCTGGCCGGTCAGCCAGTGCATCTGCAGGAACGTATCCACGGGCCGGTCAATTTGATTGGTGGCGGCCAGCAGGCGGTTGGCGGCGCGGCGTCCTACAACCTGACAAACACATTGCAGACCGATCACCTTGGGCAGGATCAGGCGCAACCCGTTCTGTTCCGCCAGTGTTTGCACGGGCACTTCGCGTTGTTTTACTGGGATCCGGATATAGTGATCGGGCGTGGCGATTGGGGCCAGCATTTCCAGCGCTTCGGACATGCGATCCGGATCGATCCGTAAGTCATCTTCGGTGATGATGGCCAGATCGATCTCTTCTTCGACCAATTTACGCCAGATGCGACGGTGGCTTTCAAAGACACCAATTTCGGCGGGGCGCAGGGCAAAGGGGTAATGAGGGCGGTGCAGGTTGCCCGGATACAACCGAATATCCGCGATCTGGGCCGGGTCGCGGCCGTTTACGGCCTCGAACAATTCGGCGTTGGGCAGGTCGGCACACAGCTTATCGGCATTCGGCCGCCGGGCTGTGCTTGAAGACATATGGATGACAAAGGAACGCATGTCCCCGTGCATAGAACACGGGAACATGGGGGGGAAGAGAAACCGGAGAGAAACACTTCCCCCTGTGCAATCAGAACCCGTAACGCAGGCCGACGTTAACGCTGAACGCGTCAATGTCATCCTCAACGGTACCGGTCGACGTGCCGTTGGGGGCCAAGCGTTCGGACGAAACATCAAAGGCACGGGAATAGCGCGTGTCGAGCGTGAGCGCGATGTTCGAATCGATCTCATAAGCCACACCCGCGATGACCTGCGCGGCAAAGCTCGTGTCGCTGTCGTCCAGCGCCACGCCGGGTCCATAGGCGAAGTCCAAATCTGAGTAAGTAGCCCCTACGCCCAAACCAACATAAGGAGTGAACGCGCCGGCTTGTTTGAAGTCGAACAAAACATTGGCAAACAATGAGGTCTGGGTAACGTCGCCCGAGATGTTGCCTTCGGCGCCCGGTCCATTACCCGAAAAGTTCACACCGTCCACGTCGGTGTCACGATACGACAGTTCCAGTTCGACCCGAGTGCCGATTGTGCTGCTAGACCATTGTGGGATCTCTTTACCGATCGCAACGCCCACTCCGTAACCTGCGTCGAAATCCGTATCTACCGACTGTGACGATCCGTTTACCGTTCCGCTAAAGTCGCTGTCTTGCAGTTGGCTGTAACCGGCGAAGCCTTGAATATATAGCCCTTCTGACAAGCTTTGCGCAGCAAGGCCTGAGGCGCTGATCGTTAGGGCCGCTGAGGCAAGAATAAGACGCGTAACCATAACCATGTCCTTTGTTCCGAATTTGGTATGGCGCACATGTGGGCAATTCAGACGTGAAAGAAAGGCGCGGGGCCTTCACTTCGTTTCACAGGTTTTTGGAGGGGTGTGAGTGAATAATTTCAGCACTCGGCCAACACCGCTCAGCGGGTTCTAGCTGGACGATCCATGCCTTTCAGAGCTGGACGTCACTAAGGGCTCAGAAAGCAGTTCGTCGACGAAAAAGCTGAGCAGTTGCAAGCGTCCGGCGACGCCTGCCTTGCGATACACTGCCGCGCATTGGGCTTTGACCGTGCCTTCTTTGGTTTGTCGCAGCGCGGCGATGTCTGCAATTGAAAGCCCTTTGATTGAGAGTAGGGCAACGTCACGCTCAGCATCGCTGAGGTTCCAATCGCTAAATTGGGTTTCGATTAGTTGGGCGAAAGCGCCCTGTGCCACGCTCAGCTGTCGCTGCATATTTCGCACGCGTCTCATTTGGGATCGGATCAGCGCAATTGTCGCGGCAAGACCACCGATCAGGGCCAAAGCAAGAACCAGTTCAAAACTGTGCAAGTGACGAAAGCCGGCGCTTTCTCCGCCCGTCCAGTCCAACATCGCGTCGGTCATGAAAAAGGCGGCGCAGACGGCCTGCACCACCAGAAGGAGCCAAAGCAACGACGTTTGAGAAAGCTTCATGCGGCCCCTGTGAATTCACCCGATCAGTCGTCGTCCTCTTCAAGTTCGATGGCTTTAACCACGCCATCAGTCTTTGACAGGACCACTTCAGTTTCCACGCCATCTTTGATGAGTTCAACCTCGATCTCGCCGTCTTCGAACTCGATCTCTTCGATTTGGTATCCTTGCGCTTCGAGGGCGGCGCGAATGTCGGCTTCGCTGGTTCCCAGTTTGTCACCCAAACCGACGTTGGCCAGCGCGAGAACAGGGGCGGTTGCGATCAATCCGGTCAGTGTCAACAGTTTCAAGGTTTCCATATCGCATCTCCTTTTTTGCGTTTCGGCGATGTAATCGAGCTGGGGTTTGGGAGGGTGCGTTGCGATTGGTTTTTGGTTGATTTGGAGGGTATTAGACCAAGGTTTATGCGGTTCTGCTGGCGGACGTGGCCCCTCTGGTTCTGGATTTGGCCGATTTGTGCTAGGGTGGGGCGGGGGAAAATCTACAGGCAAACAACCAACGACGTCGGGATTTCAGACTGTTTTGAACAGGAGATGACGATGGCATTTACAGATTGGTATGTTGAGGGCGAGGCATTTGGAAACTGCAATTGCGGCTATGCCTGCCCTTGCCAGTTCGAAGAGTTGCCGACCCAAGGCCATTGCCGTGGCTTTGAAGTGATAGAGATTTCCAAGGGGCACTTCGGCGACACGGACCTCGCAGGGGCAAAGGCCGCATTGATTTACGCCTGGCCGGGGCCGATCTTTGAAGGCGGAGGAGAGATGCAGGTTATCATCGATCCAAGCGCTTCGGACGTACAGCGTGCTGCACTGGAAAAGGTTTTTCACGGGGAAGAGACCGAAGAGATGGCGACCCATTGGTTCGTCTTTCGGGCGATGTGTGAGACCGTTCATGAAACTCTTTTCCTGCCCATTGATTTTGAGATGGACATGGAAGGGCGAACGGCCAAAGTCACTATTGGTGATGTTCTAAGTTCCACTGGCCGTCCTATTCAGGCACCGCATGGTGGCGGAGAGCATCGTGTGAGGATAGATCTACCCGGAGGGATTGAGTTTACCTTGGCGGAAATCGGCAGCGCCTCTACCAAGGCGGATGCGGCAATCAAACTGGATCTAAACGATAGTTACGGTCAGTGGCATGTCATGAAACACGGACCGTCAGGGGTGACACATTAGCGATCGAGGGTTGAGGCGCCGTCGAAATTCTCAAAACCGGTTGTGGTTTCAGTCAATTCTGCTTCGTAGTGGGCGATCATCGACATTGCCACTGGTTCTATCTGTTCGTGCCAGACCGGACCGTTGTAGAAAGCGTCTTTGATCTGGTCTCGTGCGTCTAGGGATGGAAAAGCACGCATCCAGTGAACCTTGTCGGGGTTTTCCAAGTCTCGGAGCGGCCCGAAAACCAACATTCCTGCCTCACGCAGGGCGAGCCTGTTTTGCGCTTCGAAGAATGCAATGAACTCCTCTCGGCGACCGGGTTTCAGCGTGTAGTGGCGGATTTCCAGGATCATCAAATTGCCTCGCAATACAGTCAGGTGACTGTCGGTGCGGTCGGCAGGCGTTGCAAGAGGTGATCTTATCCAAAAAAGGCCCCGGAGTTTCTACCGGGGCCTTCGTCACTTGAAGGAAGGGCAGATTACTCTGCGCTTTCTTCTTTCTTTTCTTTCTTCTCAGGAACGATCTCTTCGCCGGTTTCCTGATCGACGACTTTCATCGACAGGCGAACCTTGCCGCGATCGTCAAAGCCCAGCAGCTTGACCTTTACTTCCTGACCTTCCTTCAGAACATCCGACGGATGGTTCAGACGGCGGTTTTCGATCTGGGATACGTGGACCAGACCGTCGCGCTTGCCAAAGAAGTTCACGAAGGCACCGAAGTCTACGATCTTAACCACTTTACCGGTGTAGATCTGACCTTCTTCCGGCTCAGCCACGATCGAATAGATCATGTCATAAGCCTTCTGGATCGATTCACCATCAGGCGAAGCGATCTTGATGACGCCGTCGTCGTTGATGTCGACCTTGGCACCCGAAACTTCGACGATCTCGCGGATGACCTTACCGCCCGAACCGATCACTTCACGGATCTTGTCGGTCGGGATGTTCATGGTCTCGATGCGCGGAGCGTGGACCGAGAACTCGTTGGTTTCGGACAGGGCTTTGCCCATCTCGCCCAGGATGTGCATCCGGCCTTCTTTGGCCTGTGCCAGAGCGGTTTCCATGATCTGCGGCGTGATGCCTGCGACTTTGATGTCCATCTGCAGCGAGGTGATGCCGTTTTCGGTACCCGCCACTTTGAAGTCCATGTCGCCCAGGTGATCTTCGTCACCCAGGATGTCGGTCAGAACAGCGTAGTCACCGTCATCTTCCAGGATCAGACCCATGGCCACACCGGCAACCGGTGCTTTCAGAGGAACACCCGCATCCATCATCGACAGCGAACCGCCGCAGACAGAGGCCATCGAGGACGAGCCGTTGGATTCAGTGATCTCAGACACCACGCGAACGGTGTATGGGAAATCCGTCGGCGCAGGCAGGACAGCCTGCAACGCGCGCCATGCCAGCTTGCCGTGGCCGATTTCACGACGACCGGGCGAGCCAACGCGGCCCACTTCACCAACCGAATACGGAGGGAAGTTGTAGTGCAGCAGGAAGTTCGATTTGAAGTTGCCATGCAGCGCGTCGATGAACTGTTCGTCGTCGCCGGTGCCCAGAGTGGTCACAGCCAGCGCCTGTGTTTCACCGCGGGTGAACAAGGCCGAACCGTGGGTACGCGGCAGCAACGAGGTTTCGGCTTCGATGGCGCGGACATCGGTGGTCGAACGACCGTCGATGCGCTTGCCGCCTTTGACGACGTCACCGCGCAGGATGCCGGCTTCCAGCTTTTTCATCGCGGAACCCAGGTTCGCGTCTTCCAGCTGTTCCTCGGTCAGCGCTTCTTTGATCGCTTCACGTGCAGCGGCAACAGCAGCGGTGCGCTCTTGCTTGTCGGTGATCGCGAATGCGGCGCGCATCTGCTCTTCACCGGCTGCGGAAACAGCGGCGTACAGCTCCGAGTAATCGGGTGCGACGAATTCAAACGGCTCTTTTGCAGTTTCTTCCGCCAGCGAGATGATCAGGTCGATAACCGGTTGGATCTGCTCGTGCGCAAAGGTAACAGCGCCCAGCATTTCGGCTTCGGACAGTTCGTAGGCTTCCGATTCCACCATCATCACGGCGTCTTTGGTACCGGCAACAACCAGGTCCAGACGCTGTTCTGGGTTCAGGCGCAGGTCCTGCATATCGTCGACGGTCGGGTTCAGGACGTATTCGCCATCCACGAAACCAACACGAGCACCGGCGATTGGGCCCATGAACGGCGCGCCGGAAATGGTCAGAGCAGCCGAGGCAGCGATCATTGCAACGATGTCAGGGTCGTTGACCAGATCGTGGCTCAGCACGGTGCACATCACCAGAACTTCGTTTTTAAAGCCGTCAACGAACAGCGGGCGGATCGGACGGTCGATCAGACGCGCGGTCAGCGTCTCTTTCTCGGTCGGGCGCGCCTCGCGCTTGAAGAAGCCACCCGGAACTTTACCGGCGGCATAGTATTTCTCTTGGTAGTGCACGGTCAGTGGGAAAAAATCCTGACCGGGCTTTTGCTGCTTGGCAAAAGTCACGTTGGCCATGACGCTGGTTTCGCCCAGCGTGGCAATCACGGTGCCATCGGCCTGGCGCGCAACTTTGCCAGTTTCCAGTGTGAGCGTATCCTCGCCCCACTGAATTGATTTCTTTGTTACATCAAACATATGCGTATCCTAGATAGGAGCACTCCCGGCCCTCCGGGTCTCCCGTTTTGCATGGCGGCCCCATTGCCGCCGACCTCACTTTATCTTCCATTCGAGTGCCGAGGTCAGGGCACAACGTCTCAGATACCGCGCGCATACATGAGATTACGGCTAAAGGGAAGTGATAAGGCAGTCGAAGCTGGGCGGCCCGACAAGCATTGTAATTCTTTTTGGCGCTTGCTGTGTTCTTGAGTGTTTCACTGCGCCGACCCGTTTAGCATCCGGAATTGGATCGCGTGACTGTTGGAACAGGTCGGTCATGCAGGCCCTTGATTGCAGCAACGCTTGAATGCAGTTTTCGGACGCGTGCAAGTACTTGATCTCGTCGACATTTCTATGCGCTAACATTCGGCTAGGTGAATGTTTTTGGGAAATATTGCTTTGGGTGTAGGATGTTATCACTGAACCCGCGGTTGAAAAGACGGTAGCGCGCCAAGGGGGTAACATACTCATATCCGTCAGTCAGCCGAATACCTTGGCGTTTGCACCTAGCGAACAGAGGGGCATCGTATGGCTCAGACGAAAAAAATGCTGGATCCGGACCCACGGATCTATGATTTCGAAACAGAGTACGAACTGGGGCAAGACAACGTCCGGCCATTCGGTCTGGACATTCATAACCCGGTTTTCCTGATATCCAGTATCCTTATCTTTGCTTTCGTTCTGATAGCCTTGGCCAATCAGGAAGCTGCAGCGGCTTTCTTCGGTTGGCTGCGGCCGTGGCTAACCAGCACGTTTGACTGGTTCCTGGTCTTGTCAGTGGACGCGATAACCCTGTTTTGCCTTGTTCTAATCATCCTTCCGGTCGGCAAAGTCCGGATTGGAGGCAAAGACGCCAAACCTGATTATTCCTATGCTGGATGGATTGCGATGATGTTCGCGGCCGGTATTGGTATTGGCCTGTTGTTCTTTGGCGTAATGGAACCCGTCTATTACAACTTTGCCGAGGATGGTAACGCCCGTCCGTTGGGTATCGATATTGCGGTACCGGGCAATGAATACATCGGCATCGTTGGCACGATCCACCATTGGGGTCTCGAGGGATGGGCAGTCTACGCTGCAGTGGGTCTCAGTCTGGCGATCTTTAGCTATAACCTCGGTTTGCCGCTGACACTCCGGTCTGCCTTCTACCCAATTTTAGGTGAACGCGTTTGGGGCTGGTGGGGCCATATCATCGATACACTAGCGGTGTTTGCGACACTGTTCGGTTTGACGACCTCATTGGGGCTGGGCGCACAGCAAGTCGCGGCAGGGTTGAATGAGGTGTTCGGCATCGAACCCAGCCCAACCGTTACAGTCCTGCTTATCATCGGCATAACAATGATCGCGTTGGGCTCGGTCCTGATGGGCATGGATGCCGGTGTCAAACGGTTGAGTGAGATCAACATGATCATGGCCGTTGGGCTGTTCATATTTGTCATCGTGGTTACCGGCGTTGGCACTGCCATTGCACGGTATTTCAACGTTATGACCGACTATGTGTTGCACCTTCCAGCACTCTCCAATCCCTTCGGACGAGAGGATACCAGCTACTTCCACGGTTGGACGACGTTCTACTGGGCATGGTGGATCGCATGGTCACCGTTTGTGGGCATGTTCATCGCCCGTATCTCGAAAGGCCGCACGGTGCGTGAATTCGTGATCTGCGCGCTGCTGGCACCAACGGCAGTCTGCGCCCTGTGGATGTCGACATTTGGTGGCGCGGCGATCGACATGTTGAACGCAGGCGGAGCAGAAGGTGTTCGCGCCACTGTGATCGACAGCTACGCCCCTGAAGGCGCGTTGTTTGGCTTCCTGAAAGAGTTGCCGCTGTACGGTATTATCGCGCCAATCGCACTGATCCTGATCGTGGTGTTCTTTGTCACCTCGTCGGACTCGGGTTCGTTGGTGATCGACACGATCACAGCAGGCGGCAAGATGGATGCTCCGGTGATCCAGCGCGTATTCTGGTGTACGTTGGAAGGTCTGGTCGCAATCGCCCTGCTGCTGGGGGGTGGCCTGTCCGCCCTGCAAGGCGCGGCAGTCTCGACCGGTATTCCGTTTACGCTGGTCGTTCTGATGATGTGCTACTGCCTGTGGCTGGCGCTGAAATCCGAAAAGGCCAAGATGTAACCGGCCTATGAACAAAGAACGCCCGCTGGTCGGTGGGCGTTCTTCCGCGACCGTTCTTCGACCTTGTTTTGAGCTTGGGTGAAGGCACGTGATTTTGTAGCCGCTTCCAGCTGCGCGTGATTCACCGCCAATACCGCTGAATACATTCACTCATCTGTATGTTACAGTTTCACGAAGGTCGCAGGTTTTTCCTGAGTATGAGATCGCTTTTTCTGTGGGGGGAATTTCAATGAGTTTGAGAAAGACAATTATTGGCACCGTTTTGAGTGGAATTGGTGCGCTTGCGACTACGGTTCAAGTTGCACATGCTCAGGTGGAAGAGCCGGCCGCGTGGTCTCGGACCGAACCTTTTCCAAATCAAACGGTTTATTATCCGGGTACCGAAGCGCTGGGCCCCGACGAGATGCGTGTTGTCGCGTGTGGTACGGGTATGCCTCAACCCCGGTTGAAACAAGCTGCCGCCTGTTTCCTCGTCGAGTTGGGAAACGGAGAGAAATTCATCTTCGACATGGGAGAGGGATCTTTTGAGCGCCTAATGGCGCTGGGAATACCGTTGGATCAACTCGATAAAGTGTTCCTGGGGCATCTTCACCTTGATCATGCCGGCGACTTTCCGGCCTTTTACTTCACTGGTCCAGTGAACAACCGTCTAACGCCGGTGCGTTTATGGGGGCCTGCTGGAATCAAGCCCGAATGGGGCACTGCGGCCTGGGCCGATCACATGAGAAAGATGTGGGCTTGGGAAGAAGCAACAAGGGGCGCTGCAGTCGATCCACGTGGCCTTCAACTGGAGGTTAATGAGTTCGATTGGAAGGCCGTCAACAACGTCATCTTCGACGAGAATGGCGTCCAGGTGCGGACACTTCCGGCAATCCACGGTGAGCAAGCAGTGAGTTTTCTGCTTGAATGGAATGGTCTGAAGTTCGCGTTCTCTTCCGACACTTTGCCGACGCGGTGGTGGAGAGAGCACGCGGCTGGTGCGGATCTGTCTATCCACGAGTGTTTTACACCCCCTGAGTTCATGATTGAAAAGTACGGGTTCGAACCGTCAGAAGCTATTTTCGTCGGATCGCAGGGTCATACCGCTGCGCAGGCTTTCGGGAAAATCATGTCCGAAACCGAACCACGCTTGGCCGTCTGCTACCATTTTCAGAACGATCATGACATCGCGTTGGCGGTCTATTCGGCCATACGGGAAACCTATGATGGGCCGTTGGACCTGGCGGCGGATTTCATGACATGGAACGTTACCAAAGACAGGATTCGAACCCGTCAAGGTGTCCCAAACGAGGAGTCATTTCCTGCGCCTGTTCAGATGGCAAAACAACCACCAGACTCCGCAGCAGAGTTTCCATTTTCCGAGTTTGACTTAGAGAGCATTGATCTTGGCGCTGCCGAAGCGACAAACGAAATGATCGAGGCCTTCAACGAGCGGACTGGCAATAACCAGGTCGGTGCGTACACAAGCTTGCCGTTTGTTGAATAAAACTGGGTCCGCCACGGTCATCGGGATAAAAAAACGCCCACCGTTTTGGTGGGCGTAATATTCAGATCAAGAGGGTCGTAACCCGCACGCAAATGAGTTAGCGGCGGATGCCCAACTTTTTGATCAGGTCCTGATAGCGTGCTTCTTCTTTGCCCTTCAGGTAGTCCAGCAGCTTACGGCGCTGAGCAACCATTTTCAGCAGACCGCGACGACCGTGGTTGTCTTTCTTGTGGGTCTTGAAGTGCTCGGTAAGGGTGGTGATGCGCGAGGTCAGGATAGCAACCTGTACTTCAGGCGAACCGGTGTCGCCTTCTTTGGTTGCGAATTCTTTCATGACGCGTGCTTTTTCAGCGGCAGTAATCGACATCGGGGTCTCCTTTAAAGGTTAGAGTTAATGGCGCAGGCCGGGATGTCGTCCAGCACAGGCCCATGGAGAAACCCGCACCGATTCCGATGCGGATGGGCGCGTATAGGCGCATTTAGTGCAAATGGCAAAGGGATTCTGCGAAGTTAACCCAACCCGGTCAGCTGCGCCAGATCAGCCTCAGCGATCAGTTGTATGTCATCTGCGCTCAATCCTTCGGCCCCCAAAAGCTGCGCCACGTTCTGCCCGTCGATAAACACATAGGTCAGGTTTTCGTTTTCGGCGTCGGTTTCAATCTGGATATCGGGGTCTTCCTGACCGTCCCAAGAAACGAACAACTTGTCCTGACCCGGTTGAAAATCCGTAACCGTTACAGCCTCGTCTTCTGCTTCGACAAAGATATCATCCGCCCCTTCACCACCGGTTACAATATCCCTGGCATCGGCGTAGATCGTGTCATCCCCGGCGCCTCCGTTCAGGAAGTCTGGTGTATTTTCGTTTTCGCCGTCTTCACCTGACAGGGTGTCCTCTCCGCCGCCCCCAAAGAGGGTATCCTCTCCGGCTCCGCCGTGCAGAGTATCGTCACCAAACCCACCTTGCAGGGCGTCGTTACCATCGCCGCCTGACAGAGTGTCTTCTCCCTGACCGCCATACAGCTTGTCATCGCCTTCGCCCCCGTCCAGATGATCGTCGCCAAGGTGGCCATAGAGTGAGTCTTCTCCGTCATTGCCGGCCAACAGGTCATTGTCGCCTTCGCCATGCAAAACGTCATTCCCAAACCCGCCAGAGATTGTGTCCATACCATCTGCGCCGTGCAGCACATCATCACCGCCACCGCCGTCAATGATGTCGTCCGCAGCATATCCGTTGATCTGATCGTCACCATCCAGCCCGGTCAGCACATCCTCGCTATCGGTGCCCGCAATGATCAGGTCACCGTCATAGTCAGAAAGGATCGTTTCTGTTGAAACCGTGGGGTCGTCGTCCTCGGCCGTCACCTTGCCATCTGTTTTGTCTTCGGGAGTTTCGGGCTCCTCAACGTTTTCACCGATGTCGAGAAAGTTGCCATCGGTAACTTCGTCGGACGTGTCATCGATAACGTCTTCATCCTCAAGTTCTTCCTCGGGGACGAAGGCATCGCTTAGGGCATAAGCAGCGCCGCCAACAGCAGCCAGGCCCAGAAACCCGATCAGAAACATGGGAACCCTCCGTGAACGCATTGCTCCGAGGATGGAATATCCCATGATCTCAATTGCTTGGTCAAAGCCAGCTTGGACTTTTGGTTAACCCTTTGTCACCAGCGTTCAGGCTGTTGTGTATAGGCGATATAGAGCGGATGTTTCGGGTGACCGGCCTTGGTCAGACCAAGGTGAAACAGCGGTTGCCCCGTGCCGCGCAGCAGGGTTTCTACAGCGGGCCCACGCTCTAGGTGGGAGCCGTGGGTGCCCCAAGCGGCGATGACCTGATCGGCCCACTGAACACCATCCAGAATGGCCGCGTCATTCGCGGGTCCCACTGGGTCTGCAGCAGCGCGCATCTTACGCGGGTCAGTGTCGCGCCAGGCAAAGATATTGGTCACCTGAAAAGCGCCAAACCCCAGCGCCCGCGCGCGACGTTCACACCGCTCGACCGTCGGGTCGTTCTGCACTTCGGTAGCGGTCGAGGGGTTCAGCATGACGAACAGCGCTTTGCGTCCAGCCGGGTCCCAGATGCGGGTCAGGCTATAGCGATACTTTTCGCAATCGGAGTAGATGGCGGTCGAGGGCGCATCGCCCTTGGTATGGGAACGGGTGATCATGCCACTCGCCTAACACGGAGTTCAGACGACGAACACCCGGCTGGGATGCAATTCGCCCGATTTGTAGATGCCCACCGCCACAGCCTTGCCATCCAGCGAGGCCCATGCCTCATCGCCGTACTCCACGTCCGAGGCCAGAACCATGCCCGGGTTGCCATTGCGCAGCCGAGTCGCGCCTTCGGGGGTGCATTTCAGCTCGGGCAGGTCGGCGAGGCCGGTTTCCAACGGGTGAAGATAGTCGTCCAGTGCGGTGGTTTTGGCCATCTCGTCGATCTGTTCGATGCTCAACCCATCTTCGACCTCGAACGGGCCGGACCAGATTCGGCGAAGTTCGCGGACGTGGCCGTGGCAGCCGAGCGCCGCACCCAGATCGCGCGCGATCGAGCGGACATAGCCACCTTTGCCGCAAGTCATTTCTAAAACAACATAGTCTTCGTCCGGGCGGTCGATCAGAATCAACTCTTCGACCCACAAAGGACGGGCCGACAGTTCCACATCCTCGCCATCGCGGGCCAGTTTGTACGCACGCTGGCCGTCGATCTTAACGGCCGAGAATTTGGGCGGCACCTGCATGATGTCGCCCAGAAACGGGGCCAGTGCCTGTTTGATATCGTCATCCGAAGGGCGCACATCGCTTTGCGCGATCACCTCGCCCTCGGCATCGTCAGTGTTGGTGGCCTGACCCAAACGCACGGTGAAGGTGTAAGCTTTCAAAGCGTCGGTGATGTAGGGAACGGTCTTGGTTGCCTCACCTAAAGCGACGGCTAGCACGCCGGTTGCCTCGGGGTCCAGAGTGCCCGCATGGCCCGCCTTCTTGGCGTCCATCGCCCAACGCACTTTGTTGACCACAGCGGTCGAGGTCATACCCGCAGGCTTGTCCACTACCAGCCAACCGGAAATGTCGCGACCCTTGCGTTTGCGTCCCATCTTGCACCTTGCCCTTTACTGAGGCGCGCGAGTTAGCGGATCACTCTGTCGCTGTCAATTTGTGGGGACGTCTTCGACGACACCCACGATTGGCCCCAACGAAAAGCCGACATCGGACCTGTTGCTCGCCCGTTCATACATACGCGAGATATTGCCATCAAAGAACAGTGCATTTGGCGTTTTCAAAACGTCCCGAAACAGGCTGCCGAATTCGTGAAAGGTCACATAGTCTTCCGAGATCGCGAACACTGTGCGCGTTCCGTCCTCACTTGTGCCAACGCCGTTGCGGATATAGCGCGACGTCGAATCGGGTAGGAAGCGGGGATGGAGTTCACCGTCGATCACCAACATCGGGCCCGACTGAGATGCAAAGCTGCACTCAGGTGCTTGATCGACAAAGTCCAGCGTCTCAAACACATCGGCGCGGCCTTCGCGAATGCAGAACACTCCGTTCGGCAGCAGGCCAAAGTTTCCCGGCCCCGGGTTGGGGATCACGCGCATTTGCTCTTGCCCATTCTCGACATAGTGGCCGACGGGCGAGCGGTCGTCATGATACATGCCAGCGTTCATCGCAAACACCAGTCGTTTGCCGCTGGGCGCAAGTGCGTTATTCACCGAAGAGAAATGCCCCAGGAGGTCGCCGTTCTCATCATTCAGAAACAGGCGCAGGTCTTCGCTGGCCGCATCCACTTCACAAACAGTATACCGCTTGTCCTCATGGGTCACCTTTTCACAGGTGACCGCCGAGGCTTGCGCAGCCCAAAGAGCCGCGCACAGAGTTGCCAGCGCTCGGATCACTCGTCCAGATCGCGGCGCACCGCGTCCTGTTCGAACATGCGGCGGGTGTCATCCAGACGATCAAACGTGTCATCCAGGCGGAACCGCAGATCGGGCGAGAATTTCAGGTTCAGTTTCTTACCAATGACGCGCCGCAGCTCACCCTTATTGCGGGCAAGCAGTTCGATCACGTCATCTTGTCCTTTGCCGCCCAACGGCAGCACATAGGCGGTAGCGATCTTGAGATCGGGCGAGGTGCGCACCTCACCGACAGTGATCGACATGCGGTTCAGGTCGGGGTCGTGGACATCTCCGCGCGCCAGAACCTCGGACAGGGTGCGACGGATCAGTTCGCCGACGCGCAACTGTCGTTGGGACGGGCCGGGGCCATCGTGGAATTTGTTCTTTGCCATACAACCCGATCTAAGCGCAAAGCAGGGCTTTGCCAAGCGGCCTCGAACCGGGTAGGAGGCTTTGAGCCGACAAATGCGAAAGGACCAGCGCAATGACCCATATTCCGGGGATCGTCATCACAGGGGCTTCGGGCCGCATGGGGCAGATGCTGATCAAAACCGTGACTGACAGCGAACACGCGCGTCTGGTTGGTGTTGTTGAGCGTTCGGGCCATGACTGGATCGGTCAGGACGTTGGCACGGCGATGGGCGGTCAGGCGCTGGGCGTCACCGTAACCGATGACCCGTTAGAGGCTTTTGCGCAGGCGCAGGCGGTGATCGACTTCACCGCGCCTGAAGCAACGCTGGAATTTGCTGCTTTGGCCGCACAGGCGCGCTGCGTGCATGTGATCGGTACTACCGGCATGACCGATGAACAGATCGTGGCGCTGGAACCGGCAGCACGCCACGCGGTGATCGTGCGGGCTGGGAATATGAGCCTTGGCGTCAACCTTCTGGTGCAACTGACCAAAAAGGTTGCCGCTGCGCTGGATGAGGATTTCGATATCGAGGTGATCGAAGGCCACCATCACCACAAGGTCGATGCGCCCTCAGGCACTGCGCTGATGCTGGGTGAGGCCGCTGCCGAAGGGCGCGGGGTCAATCTGGCGGATGTCTCTGACCGAGGTCGTGACGGTATCACCGGCGCGCGTCAACGCGGCAATATCGGCTTCCACGCCATTCGTGGTGGCGACATCGTCGGCGAACACGACGTCCTGTTTGCAGCCCCAGGCGAACGCATCGTCCTACGCCATCTGGCCACCGACCGCGCTATCTTTGCCCGCGGCGCGCTGAAGGCGGCGCTGTGGGGGCAGGGTAAGGCCCCCGGTCAATATGACATGGTGGATGTGTTGGGGCTGTAAGTACCGTCACCTGAACGCAGTCAAACCGGGCGGCTCCGCACCGTCCTGTGCGGCTTGTGCAAACAAGGCACCCAGCCGCTGATCCCAGGTCGGAAACTGGCCGGTCACCGCATAGGTCAGGCGCTCGGCCCCGATGGAGATTCCCAGCGGTGCGGCCTCTCCACCGATGACAATCTCACCGATTTCGGTCCAGTTGGTCGATGGGGGATAGGCCGTTGGGGCAGGTTCATCCGTTTCCCCCACGCGATAATAGACGCCCATGGTCACGATGTAGTCATCGCCAAACGGATCGGGGAAGAAGAAGCCAGATGCATCTCGGGCAGCCAAAGCTTCGGCCTCGTCTCGCAACAGCACCTTTTCCGTAAAATGCAGGCCGATCTCGTCCAGCACAGGACGCAAGGCATCGGATTGCGGGACGCTGACAAAGGCGATGCGAGATGGGTCGAGGTCAAACCCCTCGGTCAAAAGGCGTATCATTAGACGGGTCGTGGCCGGACCATCGGCATCTGCGGGATGACAGCCGACCTCATGAAACAAGGGTAACACGTCCGGGCGGTGTTGTTCATCCACATCCGCGACCCGCGCCAAGGGCTGGATGACAAAGGCGTTGGACGGCAGCACGGACTGATCGAAATCGTGTCGCAGCCCACCGTTATAGTCTGAGACTCCCGATACAATTGAAAGCGCGTCGGATTCTGTGAAACCAAGCTCGGCAAATAACGCTCTCAGGCGCGTGAGCGTTTCGCTGAGGTCCTGTTCGAAGGCCTCATTCGGGTCCGCTGCGGCAAGCGTGACGCGCGGCAGCAGCGTTCCGACCGTTGCCGCGGTTCCCAGTTGGACAATTTTACGTCTGTTCAGGCCCACTTGTGCCTCCCATGCCTATAGGACTTGGGTCGAGCGTATCACAGATGTTGGCGGCAAGGGTTAAGGGATTCTGAAAGCGGTGTCAGAGGTCCCTGATCTTGTCCGCCCGCAACGGGCAGGCGAGGTAAACGCCAAATTCCTTGCCGATATCCGCGCTGACCCGCGCATGGACCGCGCCTTGCCGGTCAAGGAAGCGCTGGTTGTCCTCTACGGGGAAAATCCCCTCATGCCAGATGCCGGGGTGGATGTAGAGCCCACGCGAGCCATCGCACCAAAAGGCCACAACCTTTTCGGGCGTCAAGTTATCTCCGGGCAGGGCGGCTGGGATGATGAAGGGCTTGTTGTCCAACGGCCAGAACATTTGCCCGCCATCGGGGTGATAATTCATATGCCACAACAACACCTGGTCACGTGGTGCGGTTTGACTGTCTGCCTGCGCCTGTTGCGGGTCGGTGGACCAGCCCAGAACGTAGTGGCCGTTCACCGCTTCGTTTTGGCCGTAGAGTACATCGCCTTTCCATTCACCATGGAACGTACCCTCGACCCAGCCACCTTCATCACCGGTGCCTTCGTCGATGGGGCGCCAGCCTTGTTGCGGCCAGCGGGTGATTTCGATCTCGAACCCTTCTGGGTCGTCGACCAGGCAGCCGTAGCCTTTGACTGACTCGTCCGTGGCGCGGATCAGCGGAACCTCGTGCCACGGCAGCGACGGCTTGCTGCTAGCTTCAAAGATATACTCTGGCGCGTTCATGAGACCCCCATATGCTTATCAACCATACGCTGCACCATCGGTGCGAAATGGGCATAGTCTGGTGTTTCCATGTCCGGGCGCTTGCCCGCTTCATCCAGATAGCGGACCTGAATGATTTCCTTCAGGTTCGGGTTAGCCTCGAATTCGGCGACTTCCTCGGCACTCATCGGGCCGCCCTGAAGCTCTAATGTATGGACCGAGGCGTCGGACAGTCGGTTGAAATACTCGGGCTTGGTGGCGCAGAGGTAGCGTTTGGCCGCCACATGGTAACGGCAGCAATCAGTGATAACTGACGGGAAAAACTGTTCCAACACAGCGGCACCTGCGTCCTCGTGGTGGCGGTCTTCGGTGTCGTCTGGGTGATAACTGCCAAATTCTGAGGTGAAGTGACCGATATCATGCAGCAGCGCGCCAACGACGATTTCCTCGGGCATCCCGTTCTGTTCAGCGATGGTAGCACCCTGCAGCATGTGCTCGGCCATGGTGACGGGCTCGCCCAGGTATTCCTCGCTGCCGCGGCGGGTGAATATGTCCCCGATGAAATCGACGATATTACCGCGGTTCAGGGTCGAATAATCCGGTTTCATTCTGCCGCCTCCGGTTGTGCCATATCCATTGCTGCCAACGTGGAGAGCAGTCCGTCCTTGTCAGCGTAGCAACCCTGTAGCCATCGTGATCCTGCGCCAGAGTAGCCCAGTCGCGCGTGCAGAACGCGGGTGTTGTCGACGATAAAGCTTTCACCCGGTTCCAGCTTGAACGAAACGCCCATTGCTGGATCATCGATAATCTCACCCAACTGGCGATAGGCGGCGTAATAGGCTTCCATCTGATCAAACGGGATATCAACCAGTGGCGCGGTCGAGCGGTTGTTGAAGCGTATTCCAACGAGCTCACCATCCGGCGACAGTTCGATCATGGGGCGGCGTGACCGCAGGCAGACCCCGTCCGAACCTTTGTATTCAAACCTTGCCGGGTAACCGGCGAGTAAAGCAAAGCCCTCTGGGTTCTGATCGCGCAGTTTCTCGGCTGCGCGGAAGCCGTCAACGACGATCGAGTCGCCCCCTTCGGCACTGTTTTCCAGGCAGTACAGGATTTGCAGTGTCGGCACCGGATCACGATAGGGGTTATCGGTGTGTGCCTGCAAACCTAGCCCTGTAAAGGCAAGGTTTGTGGGGTTCACCTCTGTCCGGACTTCGAAATAGGGGCCATAGTTGGTTTCGCGTACATAGCCGAACAGATCGGCGACTTTCAGCAAGGATTCCGGTTCGGTCGGGCCGTTCGTCAGTTTGGCAAACCCGAACTCGGCGACCGAGGCCAACCAGTCACGCTTGGCGGCGGGGCTGGCGTGAACCGCGTTCCAATCAGCGCTGGGCGCGTCGATGCCGCGCTCCCATGTGGTGATACCGGGTGCGGTGCGGCCGGTGTCTTGTACCGAGTCGCAGTCATAGACGTGGTCTGCCAACCAAGTGGCGGGGTAGATCACGGTTTTGTCTTCTGGCTGGAAAGTGACGCTTAGGTCACCATTCAGGATTTCAGCGGCGCTGATTGAAATGTCGGCGGGAATATCGCCGACAGTGATCAGGCGCTGACCGTTGCCCGGTGCGCGGGTCTCGGGGTCTTGCGCGTTGTCACGCAGCCAGATTGCATGGAAGCGAGCCTTGCTACCGGTGTCGAACTCAATGGTCAGAACCGAGGCGTCATGGGTGGCGGTGCGCAGCATGGGGGGGGGTCTCCTGTTCAGCGCGGCTTTGCTTGAGGAAATACGCGTCCCGTGGCATTACGACAATTAATCCTTATTGCTGCTGAGGCTTGGAAAATCTTATGGCTAAGAAAAAGATCGGATTGCCGCCTTTGGATTGGCTACGCGTGTTCGAAGCAGCCGGGCGGTTGGGTGGATTTTCAGCCGCTGCCAAGGAGTTCGGCCTGACGCAGGCTGCGGTCAGTCAAAGGATTGCGAACCTTGAGGCTTGGCTGGGCCGAACGCTGTTTGTACGCGAGGCGCGGGGCGTGTCGTTGACCGTTGAAGGTGAAAGCTACCTGCCGCTGGTTCAGGACAGTTTGCAGGCGTTGGAACGCAACACCGAGGATCTGTTCGGCAAATCCCCGCGCGAGTTACGCGTGGCGGGCCTGTCATCACATATTTACGCTCTGGTTCTGCCGAACCTTCCCGAGTTTCTGAAAGAGCGACCCAAAGTTCAGGTCCTGACGGATTCCGTGGCGCGGCGGTCATCGTTGGATGAAGAAAAAACGTGGCTGCAAATACGCTACGGACGCGGTGCGTGGCCGGGTCGAGAGGCCGCTTTGGTCGCACAAGAGGTTCTGGTGCCGATGGCCGCCCCTGGTGTCGCCTGGGGTGCAGATCTGGTCGACCAGCGCGGTGAACGGCCGGGTTGGCGCGAATGGGCTGCAGCGGCAGGTATGAGCGAATTGCCTCCTGCCCGAGTCAGCTTTGACTCAATGGGCCACGCAATCGCTGCGGCCCGACAAGGGATGGGCGTGGTTCTGGGCTCGGTTCCGTTGGCATCAGGGCACTTGAGGACCGGGCAATTGTGCAGGCTGGACCTGCCTGAGCTAAAAACGCGTGAGGGGTATTGGCTGACCTGGCCCGAAGATCGAGTGCGATCCAAAAAACAGCGGGCCTTGATCGATGCTTTTCTGCAGGCGCTGCGGGGGTAATGATCAGAAGTCGATCGCGATGCCCTTCTTCTCCCAATCGCCGTACCGAGCGGGGTCAGGACCGTCGCGTCCGCCCAATTCTTTGGGCATTTCTTTGGCTTCGGCCTCTGCCTTTTTGCGGCGTTCTTCCGCCTCGGCCAATGCGCGTTGCGCGGCGGGAGGCAGGTCTTTGCGATCGTCACTCATGACTTCGGGTTCCTTTCCGTGCACGGTCTTGATATACGCCCCCGTCCGCAATTGGCAATGCGGGTGAGGGTCACATCAAAGGCGGTTCCATGTCCGACAACGCAACAGCGGCGCGACGCAGCGCGATCTATCTGCTGGATCAAATTCTGGGCGAAGGACGGTTGCTGTCCGAATGTCTGGCCGCAGGTGCACTGGACCGGTTGGACCCCGAGGACCGAGCGCGTGCGCAACGGCTAACGCTTGAGACGCTGCGCGGACTCGAACGGGCAGATCGCCTGCTGGACAATCACCTGAACCGCACGCCTGCGCTGACCGTCCACAATGCACTACGCCTTGGTGCCGTCGAGCTGTGCCACGGCGAGGCTGCGCATGGCGTAGTCAATTCCATGGTCGAGATCGTGGGTCGCTCACGGAAACACGGGCGCCTCAAAGGTTTGGTGAACGCGGTATTGCGCAAAGTGGCTGCCGAAGGGCCCGAAGCGTGGCCAAAGATGCGGGTGCCGCGCCTGCCCGAATGGTTGCGAGAGCCTTTAGTAATGGGTTGGGGGGCAGAGGCTGTCGCAGGCATGGAGCAAGCACATTTCGACGGTGCTCCGCTGGATATCACCGTAAAGCCAGGGGCAAGTGGCCCCGGAGACACTTTGCCGACCGGGTCGCTGCGGATGCAGGATGCAGGGCAGGTGTCGAACTTGCCGGGGTTTAGCAAGGGCGATTGGTGGGTGCAGGACGCGGCTGCGGCTTTGCCGGTGCAGGTTTTGGCACCGAAAGCTGGTGAAACTGTGCTGGATCTGTGTGCGGCACCGGGTGGCAAGACGCTGCAGCTGGCAGCAGCCGGAGCGAAGGTCACCGCACTGGATATTTCGGAATCACGGCTGGAGCGTGTACGCGAAAATCTCAAACGTACGGGCCTGACGGCAAATGTCGTAGCGGGCGATGCTCTGGAACATAGTGGGCAATATGATGCTATCTTGCTGGACGCCCCTTGTTCTGCCACAGGAACTATTCGCCGCCATCCGGATTTGCCGTTTGCAAAGGATGGATCTGAATTCGGCGGTTTGATCGAACTTCAGGCGCAAATGTTGGCCCATGCTTGGACCCTTTTGAAACCCGGCGGGCGGTTGGTTTATTGCACATGTTCCCTTCTGCCAGATGAGGGTGAGGTGCAGGTCGAGGAAGCGCTGGATCAGTATCCCGATATGTTTGTGGACCGCGAAGCATTGAACCTTGCCGGCGTCGAAGCGTCCTGGATCACCGAAGAGGGCGGCCTTCGCCTGCGGCCCGATTATTGGGCGGATCGCGGTGGGATGGACGGGTTCTATGTGGCGTGTTTGAACAAATCGACCTGAAGCGACGCTTTTCGATGACTTGACGATCTCACCGGTCTATCGTTGTTTCAGGCGCCAGCAGAGCGCAAGGGGCAGAGTAGCGAGCGTCATGTCGAACTCAGATACCATGACCAACCGATGGACGCGGTTTCAGAACCGTCTCTATGCGCGGCTCAGCCAGCGGCGCAAAGCGGTCACTGGTTTCGTAGGGGACCCCGAACCACGCACAGTCGGGTCGTTTGCACGAGGTCGGCAGCTGGTCGCGGGAAATCTGCTGTTCGCGGGTTACCTGGTTGAAGCACAGGATACCAACCTGTGGGACGTCACTGCCCCCAGTACTGGTTTTGATGACGAACGTCACGGCTTTGCCTGGTTGGACGATCTGGCTGCTGTCGGTGACATGCGAGCAAGGGAAAAAGCGCAGCGCTGGGTCTGGGGTTGGATTGAGGCGCATGGCCGAGGGCACGGTCCGGGCTGGGCGCCTGACCTGACTGGTCGGCGTGTCATGCGTTGGATCAATCACGCGGTCTTTTTGTTGCGCGGCGCAGACGAGGCTCAAAGCCGCGCGTTTTTCCGTGCTTTGTCCCAACAAACATGGTTTTTGTCCAAACGCTGGTCTGCCGCCACTCCGGGTTTGCCGCGGTTCGAGGCTCTGGCCGGGTTAGTTCAGGCTGGTCTGGCCCTTGAGGGCCTGGAGCAGATGGCTGATCCCGCGTTGCGGGCTCTCGCACGGGAATGCGAGAGACAGATCGATAAGCAGGGTGGTATCCCAACGAGAAACCCAGAAGAGCTGTTAGAAGTTTTTACCCTACTCGCCTGGACCTCTGCGGCACTCAGCGAACTGGGGCGGGGAACGCCTGGCGCACAGGCCGACGCGATAAAGCGTATGGCGCCAACTTTGCGCAGCCTGCGCCATTCGGATGGCGGGCTTGCGCGCTTTCATGGTGGCGGTCGTGGCGTGGAAGGGCGGCTGGACCAGGCTTTGGCTCAAAGCGGGATCAAACCGAACCTGGCTAAGGGTTTGGCAATGGGTTATGCCCGGCTTTATGCCGCGCGCACCAGTGTGATCGTCGATGCCAGTGTGCCGCCCAAAGGCGCGGCGTCTTACAACGCGCACGCCTCGACGCTTGCGTTCGAGCTGTCGTCTGGTCGCCGCCCTTTGATTGTGAATTGCGGGTCTGGTGAGAGCTTTGGGGCAGAGTGGCGACGCGCGGGACGTGCGACCCCGTCTCATTCAACTCTGTGCTTGGATGGGTATTCCAGCGCCCGACTGGCGGAGCCGACGTCAGGCACCGAGAACGAAGCTTTGATTGATGCGCCCAAAGATGTGCCGGTCGATTCTGAAGATGCATTCGAAGGCACACGTTTTATGGTTGGGCACGACGGCTACACCAATGTGTTTGGCCTCACCCATGCCCGCACGTTCGAGCTGCGGTTTGATGGTCGTGAATTGACGGGTGAAGATATACTTTTGACCACAACCGACAAAGCCAAGCGCCAATTCGATAAGGCCTTGGACGCGTCGGGCTTAAAGGGCGTTAGCTACGATGTCCGGTTTCACCTACATCCTGACGTGGATGCGGCCATCGATTTGGGTGGCGCGGCCGTGTCGATGGCGCTTAAAAGTGGTGAGATCTGGGTTTTCCGCCATGATGGTGTTGCAAAATTATCTGTTGAACCAAGTGTTTATCTTGAAAAAGGCCGATTAAAGCCCCGCGCGACAAAACAGATCGTTCTATCCGGGCGCGCAATGGAGTATGCGACGCGCATCCAGTGGACGTTGAGCAAGGCACAGGATACAGCCTATGCCGTGCGCGACTTGCACCGGGACGAGCCCGAGTTTGACTGACGCCAAAAGGACCTATGGACCCATGACCGACCTTCACCCCGTGCGCCGCGCGTTGCTTTCCGTATCCGACAAGACCGGACTTATCGAACTGGGAAAGGCGCTATCTGACCGCGGGGTCGAGCTGCTTTCGACCGGTGGCACCGCCAAGTCCCTGCGTGACGCAGGTCTGGAAGTGAAAGACGTCAGCGAGGTAACGGGGTTCCCTGAAATGATGGATGGTCGGGTCAAGACGCTGCATCCGATGGTCCATGGTGGTCTGCTGGCTCTGCGTGACAATGACACCCACGTTGCTGCGATGCAGGAACACGGGATCGGTGCTATCGACCTGCTGGTAGTCAACCTCTACCCGTTCGAGGCGACAGTGGCCAAGGGCGCTGGCTATGACGAATGTGTCGAGAATATCGACATCGGCGGCCCGGCGATGATCCGCGCGGCGGCCAAGAACCATGCGTTTGTGAATGTCGTCGTGGACGTTGAGGATTACGAGAAGCTGCTGGGCGATATGGACCAGCACAACGGCGCGACCTGCCCGAAATTCCGCCGCAAGCTGGCGCAAAAGGCCTATGCCCGTACCGCCGCCTATGACACTGCGGTTTCCAACTGGCTGGCCGACGCGTTAGAGCTCGAGGCCCCCAAGCGCCGCGCTTTCGCTGGAGAGCTGAAACAGACCCTGCGCTATGGTGAAAACAGCCACCAGTCGGCGGCCTTCTATACCGACGGCACAAATCGTCCCGGCGTGGCGACCGCTGTACAGCATCAGGGCAAGGAACTGAGCTACAACAATATCAATGACACGGACGCGGCCTTTGAATTGGTGGCTGAGTTCGACCCGCGCGACGGCGCAGCCTGCGCGATCATTAAACACGCCAACCCGTGTGGCGTGGCCAAAGGCGCGACCTTGCTGGAAGCTTATAAAGCCGCGTTCGATTGTGACCGTACGTCTGCCTTTGGTGGCATTGTGGCGTTGAACCAGCCGCTGGACGCCGAAACCGCACAGGAAATCACGGGCATCTTTACCGAGGTCGTTATCGCCCCGGGCGCGTCGGAAGAGGCCAAGGCGATCTTTGCTGCCAAGAAAAACCTGCGCCTGCTAACAACCGAAGGTTTGCCAGATGTGACAGCGGGCGGCAAAACCGTACGTCAGGTGGCCGGTGGCCTGTTGGTGCAGGACAAGGATAACGGCTTTGTCGGCATGGACGACCTGAAGGTAGTCACCAAAAAAGCCCCGACCGCGGAACAGATGCGTGATCTTTTGTTTGCCTGGAAAGTGGCAAAGCACGTCAAGTCCAACGCCATCGTCTATGTCAAAGACGGTGCGACCGTGGGTGTAGGCGCCGGCCAGATGAGCCGCGTCGACTCGGCCCTGATCGCGGCCAAGAAGGCCGAACGCATGGCTGACGCGCTGGGCTTGCCGCAACCGTTGACCATTGGCTCGGCTGTGGCGTCGGACGCGTTCTTTCCCTTCCCCGACGGTCTGATGGAAGCCGCAGAGGCAGGCGCGACCTGCGTCATCCAGCCGGGCGGCTCAATGCGTGATGATGAGGTGATCGCAGCCGCAGACGAAGCCGGTCTGGCCATGGTATTCACCGGCATGCGCCATTTCCGTCACTGATGCGTTTTCGCCTACTGCTCTGGGCCGCACTGGCCGCGTTTTTGATCGACCAGATCAGTAAGTATCTGGTCGTTCACGTCATGCGCGTGGCCGAGGGCAATATCGACGTTTTGCCGCCCCTGCTGGTTTTCAAGTATGGCGAGAATCGGGGCATCAATTTTGGCCTGTTCCAAGGTAATTCCGACGCCGCCCGTTGGGTTTTGATTGGCGTCTCGCTGGCAATATCGCTGGCCGTTCTGATCTGGCTGATGCGTACGACCCCATCAAAACTGATGCTGTTCTGCGGCGGGATGCTGATTGGCGGGGCGTTGGCAAACGTGGTGGACCGCGTGCTGTATGGATATGTGCTGGATTTCCTGAACATGTCCTGCTGCGGGATAAACAACCCGTTTGTGTTCAACTTGGCTGACGTGTT
This sequence comes from Ruegeria sp. BE9, assembly GCF_056538765.1. Lineage (NCBI taxonomy): Bacteria > Pseudomonadati > Pseudomonadota > Alphaproteobacteria > Rhodobacterales > Roseobacteraceae > Ruegeria > Ruegeria sp. BE9. The sequence continues at coordinate 336,693 of NZ_JBQFTS010000003.1, forward strand.
CATCTTTGCAGGCGCTATCGGGCTTGTGTTGTTCGAGGGCAAAAAGCCCTCGTGACGCGCCCATTGATATGCGATAAAAGCGCCTGAAACAGTCTGGAGACTCTGATGCGGTTGCCGCGTTCCATACTTGCTGTGACATTGGCCTTTGCAGTTGCAGGGTGCTCGGACATCGGCTTGCGCCACCTTGAGGCGCCCGGGCCGGGGCCGGACGAATTCTCAGTTATGCCGGTTAAGCCGTTGACGCAGCCCAAGGACTATGGGTTTCTTCCTGCTCCAACTCCGGGCGGGGGCAACCTGACCGACCCCAACCCCAAAGCGGATGCGGTTGTGGCACTTGGCGGAAGCGAAGCAGCACTGAACCCCAATGCGGCCATTCCGTCGACAGACGCAGCGCTTGTAACAGCCTCGAGCCGTTACGGTGTGCCATCCAACACGCGGCAGGTTGTCGATACTGAGGATGCAGAGTTCCGCAAGAAACAGGGCCGGTGGACCCGGTTGCGCCTGTTCAAAGTGGATCGTTACTCGCAGATTTACCGACGCGACTCCTTGGATGCCAGCGTACAGAACGAAGCGGCGCGCCGTGCAGGAATCGAGACACCTTCTGCGCCTCCGGCTGATGAATAAATCTTAACTTTCCGTCATCGGCCTTGAACCTGCGCGTTACCACCGTAGTTTGATCAACATTAAACGAAACGGAGGATGCCCCATGGTTCGGGCTTTGGCCTTGTCTGCCGCCCTGTTCGCCGCCGCCCCTCTTTTTGCCAAAGAAGGGCACGAGGCGGTCACAACCTTCACACTGGACAACGGCATGGATGTCGTAGTGGTCGAAGATCACCGTGCACCCGTTGTGCAGCACATGGTCTGGTATCGGGCCGGCTCTGCGGATGAGCCGGTCGGATCGTCCGGCGTGGCACATTTTCTGGAACATCTGCTTTTCAAAGGCACGGACACTTTGGCTCCGGGCGAATTCTCGGCCACCGTTGCTGCCAATGGCGGCAATGACAACGCGTTCACGTCCTACGACTACACCGCTTATTTTCAGCGTGTCGCAGCCGACCGTTTGGAACTTATGATGCGGATGGAAGCCGACCGTATGCGCAATATCCGGCTGAGCGAAGAGGATATTGTCACCGAACGGGACGTGATCTTGGAAGAGCGCAACCAGCGCACTGAAAACAGTCCTAGGGCCTTGTTCGGTGAGCAGATGAGCGCGGCGCAGTATCTCAACCACCGCTATGGTGTGCCGATTATTGGCTGGCGGCACGAGATGGAGTCGCTGGACATGGAGGATGCGCTATCCTTCTACCAGACTCATTATGCGCCCAATAACGCCATTCTGGTGGTAACCGGAGATGTAGAGCCGGATGAGGTCAAGGCCCTGGCCGAGCAATACTATGGCGTCATTCCGGCCAACCCGGACCTGCCAGAGCGGGTGCGCTCGCAAGAACCCCCGCAGACGGCCGAGCGTAGGCTGACTTTCAAAGATGCACGTGTATCGCAGCCATATGTCCAGCGCAGTTACCTGGCCCCTGAACGGGACGCCGGGGCGCAGGAAAAGGCGGCAGCACTTTACCTTCTTGCTGAGTTGCTCGGCGGCAGCACCACCTCTTACCTGAACGAGAAGCTGCAGTTCGAAAAACAGATGGTGGTCTATGCCGGTGCCTTCTATCGCGGCGTTTCGCTGGATGACACGACGTTTGATCTGCTGGTTGTCCCTGCGCAAGGCGTGTCCCTGCAAGAGGCCGAGGATGCAATGGATCAGGTTGTGGCTGACTTTATTGCCGAGGGCGTGAACGAAGAAGATCTCGATCGGATCAAGATGCAGCTGCGGGCCTCTCAGACATATGCCCGAGACAATGTGGATGGGATTGGCAATCGCTATGGTCGCGCCCTGACCAGTGGTCTGACAGTCGAGGATGTACAGGCTTGGCCGGATATTCTGCAGGCTGTGACAGGTGATGAGATCATTGCGGCTGCACGCGAGGTGCTGCAACCCGAAGCATCAGTGACGGGCTGGCTGATGAAAGACGATGAGGTGACGCAATGAAACGTATTTTCGCGACCCTGATCGCTTTTATCATAGCACTGCCTGCATGGGCCGAGATCGAAATCAAAGAGGTTACGTCGCCCGGTGGCATCACCGCATGGCTGGTCGAGGATCATTCGATCCCGTTCACCGCTCTGGAATTGCGTTTTCGGGGCGGAACTTCGCTGGATGAGCCGGGCAAACGCGGAGCCGTCTATTTAATGAGCGGCCTGATCGAAGAAGGCTCCGGTGAAATGGATGCCCGCACCTATGCGCGAGAGCTGGAGTCTCTGGCTGCTTCATTCCGTTATAATGCGACCGATGACTCGGTTGCGATTTCCGCGCAGTTCCTGACTGAAAACCGCGACGAGGTTGTCGATCTGTTGCGTACCACCATTCACGAGCCGCGCTTTGATGAGGACGCGGTGGATCGGGTGAAAGCGCAGGTACTGTCCGGGCTGCGATCCGATCAGACTGACCCCAACGATATCGCAGGGCGTAATTTCGCGCGGGTCGCCTATGGAGACCATCCTTATGGAACCGAGGGCAAAGGCACCATCGAAAGTGTCAGCGCATTGACCCGTGACGATGTGGTCACTGCATATGACAATGTATTTGCCAAGGATCGTCTCTATGTCGGTGCTGTTGGCGATATCACGGCCGAAGAACTGGGTGCGCTGCTTGATAAACTGCTTGCTGATCTGCCTGAAACCGGCAAGCCCATTCCGGACCGCGCAGATGTGAACATTCCCGGTGGAGTCAGCGTGGTCGAGTTCGACACTCCGCAATCCGTCGCCCTGTTCGGACACGCAGGTATTGACCGTCACGATCCGGATTTCTTTGCGGCCTTTGTATTGAATCACATTATGGGCGGGGGTGGCTTTGAAAGCCGCTTAATGCAGGAGGTGCGTGAGAAAAGGGGTCTGACCTATGGTGTCGCGACCTACCTGGTACCAAAGGATCTGGCATCGGTTTATCTGGGGTCTGTGTCGTCAGCCAATGACCGTATCGCCGAAGCGGTAGAGGTCATTCGCAACGAATGGGCCCGGGCCGCGTCTGAGGGGGTGACACAAAAAGAGCTGGATGACGCCAAGACCTACCTGACAGGGGCCTATCCGCTGCGCTTTGATGGCAATGGGCAAATCGCTGGGATCATGGTCGGGATGCAGATGGATGATCTTCCGATCGACTATATCACCACCCGTAACGACAAGGTGAACGCCGTCACCCTCGAAGATGTGAACCGCGTGGCCAGTGAATTGCTGGACCCAGACGGACTGCATTTCACGATTGTAGGCAAACCCAAAGGTTTGGACGGCTGAACCGGTTCAGGCCGCGTCGGGACGTTTCTGTGCCCGAAGGGTGTGCTTGTTGCTGCTGAGGAGCTTTTGCCGTGCATGCCTAAAATGCGCGGCCTTCAGCGCGTCGTCGATATGCCGGTTGCGTCTTAGCAAGCGTGATAGTCGGATATTGTCGAACACCAAACACGTGGTGTGTTCAGTGGCGATCACCGTTGCTGTCGCAGGCAGGCCGAGGCTAAAGGTCAGCTCTCCAAGTATCTCGTCCTCGCCGCACTGGTTGATGACTTGACCGTTTTTCAGAATGGTTGTTCGCCCGCTTAGAACAAAGCCAAGAAAGTCAGTGGTCTTACCTTCCTCGATCAGAATGTCGCCGGTCTTAAATTCCTGGATTGATGCGGTGTTCAATAGCCTTCGAGCCTGGTGGGGTTTCAGGGATGCAAGGTGTTGCGAGATAAATTGCCGCTCGGCCTCGGAAAAGCGGACCAGATGTCGGGACAGGTATCCGCGGAGCAAACCGATGACTGAGATGGCAATATAGGCCATCTGAATGATCGAACCCGCCAAATTGAACTCCTCGGCCATGCTGATCAGCACGCAACTGGCTGCGACGATAACCAGAACAGGATACAGAACCCCGTTGCCTCGGACGATGCCAATCTGCAGAAGGAAGTAGTTCAGGATATAAAGACCAGCCCCAAACACGCCGATCATTGTGGTCAGCCGGACAAGTTCTGGTAGCTCAATCGGCAAATTCAACATGGTCAGGCCCACCCTCACATTGGATGGACCTTACGTTGGGTCAATCATGTGGGCCTGTATATGAACGGCTTCACATGATCTTGGGTTTAAGCGCGTGATTTCGCCTGTGCGCGCAGCATTTGTCCCATCATCTGACCGAACTTGCCCGAGCCGCGCTGATACAGTGCTCCGTCGACGGCAATGACCGTGCCGCTGATATAGCCGGCCAGATCAGAACTGAGGAACAGGCAGGCATTGGCTACGTCCTGCGGCTGACCCCAACGACCCAGCGGGACATCTTTGCGGAGTTCTTCATGGGCGTTTTCAGTAGGGGCCAGTCGTTTCGCGCCTTCGGTGCCTTCGATGAAACCGGGCACGACCGAATTTACGCGGATGCCCTCGACACCCCATTCCATCGACAGGGTGCGGGTGATCTGATCAACGCCCGCCTTGGCTGCGCACACATGTGCCTGACCTTCGTAAGGCAGATAGGATTGCGGGGCCGAGATGTTGATGATGCTGGCGCCCGGGCGCTTGAGATAGGGGTACGCCCCCTTCATCACGTGGACGGTTCCCATCAGGTCAATGTCGATGACGGTCTTGAACGCATTGACAGACATCTCGGCGGCCAAAGCCGGGAAGTTGCCCGCCGCGCCCGAAACCAGTACGTCGAAATCGCCGAACGCGTCATGAAACTGCTTTAAGCCGGCCGCGACGGCCTCAGGGTCACGCACGTCAAAGGCTGCGCCGATTGCATCAGCCGCACCTGCTGCTTTCAGTGCCGCGACAGTGTCATCTACCTTTTCCTGCGAGCGACTAGCCACGGCCAGTTTGGCACCCGAGGCCGCAAAAGCCTCGGCAATGCCACGGTTGATACCACTGGTTCCGCCAATGACGATGACGGTTTTTCCTGAAAAGTCCATGTAGGCCTCCCGTGATGCGGGAGCCCTACTCGCCGTAAGGCACCCAGATGTTTTTCACTTCGGTCGCAGCCTGAAGGAAGCGGCGTGAATGGTCCATGCCCCAATCGATTGCCGTCGCGTTATTGACCCAGGTCCGTTTCAGGTTCCCGGCTGAGACGACCTCAATCTCTTTTGACAGATCCGTCGACGAGAACGACCAGACGGCGTCCACGTTCAGATGTGAGGCCAGAGGTTTCGCCAGTTCCGCGTGGCTGCCAGTCAGGATGTTAACAACACCTGCGGGCACGTCTGAAGTCTCCAAAATTTGGTAGAAGTCCGTCGCCGCCAGCGGATAGGGTTCACTTGCCGCCAGCACCACCCGGTTGCCCATTGCAATCGCAGGCGCCATGGCCGAAACGAGACCCAGCAGAGGTACTTCGTCGGCACAGAGCGCTCCGATAACACCTACGGGTTCTTTCATGGCAATCGCTACGCCTCGGATCGGAACGCCGTGTACCTGACCGTCGTATTTGTCGGCCCAGGCAGCGGCCGTGAACAGACGCTGGATCGAGGCCTCGACCTCTTTCGCGCCGTCTTTCCTGCCGGTCATGGTGTCGATACGAGCCGCGAACTCATCAGCGCGGGCTGAAAGGTTCTCACCGACGTAATACAGGATCTGTGCACGCAGGTGGCCGGTGGTCTTGGACCAGCCTTTGGCACCCGCCGCCGCCTCGACCGCGTTCCGGACGTCTTTGCGGTTGGCAAGGCCCACGTGGCCCAGCAGGCCAGACTTGCCCCAGATGGGCTTTGAATAGCCGCTGTCGGGACGTGCTTGTTTGCCGCCGACGTACATTTTGGCTGTGCGGTCGATTGGATCGACCGGAGCGCCTTCGCCGGTGGTTGCTTCGACCTTTGCCAATGGCTTGGCCTTGCCCTTGGGTTTGGTGTAGGCCGCCAGACCTTCCCAGCCACCTTCGCGGCCAAAGCCGCTTTCGCGCACCCCGCCGAACCCGGCGGCAGCGTCGAACAGGTTGGTCGCATTTACCCAGACCACGCCCGCAACCAGCTTAGGCGCTATGTCCAACGCGAGGTTCACGTTCTCGGTCCACACGGTTGCCGCCAGACCATAGCGGGTGTTGTTGGCCAGCTCGACCGCCTCAGACGGTGTGCGGAAGGTCGAGGACACCAGAACAGGGCCAAAAATCTCTTCCTGCATCAGCGGATCGGACGTTTCTAGGCCCGAGATCAGCGTCGGCGGGTAGTAGCACCCGTTTTCCGGAAGTTCACACGCGGCCTGATGGACATGACCCGCGGTGTTGCTTTCGACCATGCCTTTGATGGTCTGCAGCTGGACTGGGTCCACAACGGCACCCACGTCGATGCACTTGTCCAGCGGGTTGCCGACGCGCAGCTTATCCATCCGGGCGCGCAGCTTGTCATGGAAACGGTCAGCAATGCCTTCCTGCACCAGCAGGCGCGAGCCAGCACAACAGACCTGACCCTGATTGAACCAGATCGCGTCGACCAAACCTTCGATGGCGCTGTCGATATCGGCGTCGTCGAACACGATATAGGCCGACTTTCCGCCCAGCTCCAACGTCAGCTCCTTGCCCGATCCTGCGGTCGCTTCGCGGATGCGCCGCCCCACGACTGTTGAACCAGTGAAGGCGACCTTGTCGACGTCAGAGTCCACGATCATCTCACCCACGGCGCCGTCGCCAGTGACGATGTTGACCACACCTTTCGGCAGCCCGGCCTGTGAGCAGATATCGGCAAATAGCAGCGCAGTTAGCGATGTATACTCGGCTGGTTTAAGGACGACGGTGTTGCCCATCGCCAGCGCCGGAGCAACTTTCCACGCCAACATCAACAGCGGGAAGTTCCAAGGGATGATCTGTCCGCAAACACCCAATGCTTCGGCATCGGGCAGTTCGCTTTCCATCAGTTGCGCCATACCTGCGTGGTAATAGAAGTGCCGCTGAACGAGCGGGATGTCGATATCGCGCGACTCGCGGATCGGCTTGCCGTTATCCAGGCTCTCTAGAACGGCAAATAGGCGCGAGTGTTTCTGCAGCAGGCGCGCAATGGCATAGAGGTAGCGTGCACGACTTGCACCTCCCAGCTTTTCCCACTTCGGTTGCGCCTTGCGTGCGGCAGCAACAGCGGCACCCACGTCTGCTTGTTTGGCTTGTGTTAGCTTGGCCAGAACCTCACCTGTCGCAGGGTTGCGGCTGTCGAACCCTTTGCCCGGCTTGGTAAAGGCTCCGTCGATATAGTGTCCGAATTTATCACCCTGATCGACCAACCAAGCTAGTGCTTCAGCTGCGCTTTCGGGGGCAGGGCCATAATCCATGGTTTCGAAGATTTCTTTGACTGTCATTGTTCTTGTCCTCAGCCCATCGAGTGACGGTAACCGGCAGAATATGCGCCTGTCACATAGTGTTCCAACTGGCGCTCAATATCGCCCAGTAGCGATGACGCGCCAAAGCGGAACAGGTCCGGCTCCAGCCAGCGGTCGCCTAGCTCGTCCTTGATCAGCGAGAGATAGACCAACGCGTCTTTGGCTTTCGAGATACCGCCCGCAGGCTTATAGCCCACGCGGTATCCGGTACGGTCGTAATAATCGCGGATCGCGCGGATCATCACGAGGGTGACGGGCAGTGTCGCGTTGACGCTCTCTTTGCCGGTCGATGTCTTGATGAAATCCGCCCCTGCCATCATGCAAACCAGCGAGGCGCGGGCCACGTTGCGGAGGCTTCCCAGCTCACCTGTGGCGAGGATGGCTTTGACATGCGCATCACCGCAGGCTACGCGAAACGCCTTCATCTCATCATAAAGCGCCTGCCAATCGCCGGACAGCACGTGGCGGCGCGAAATGACGATGTCGATCTCTTCGGCGCCTGCTTTCACGCTTTCCTCGATCTCTGCCACACGCAGATGGAACGGAGACAGGCCCGCAGGGAAACCGGTCGAAACCGCAGCAACCGGAATGCCGGTGCCTTTCAATGCTGAAACAGCTGTTTCTATCATGTCGTGGTAAACACAGACCGCGCCAGTGGTGATGGGCGGCATATCCATCGCCTGCAGCAATGCGGGTGAAACCGGCTGGCGCGCTTTGGCGCATAGTCGACGCACTCGGCCCTCGGTGTCATCGCCGGACAGCGTGGTCAGGTCGATCATGGTGATCGCCTTCAGCAGCCACGCGGCCTGATAGTCCTTTTTCACCGACCGCCGGCCGGGGAGGGTCGCTGCACGGCGTTCTATAGCCGAAGTATTGGCCTGTACTGCACGCACCCAATCCAGATCTAAATCCATACCGGGGTTTCTGGGTTCGGTCACTTGCGGCAGATGCGCGGTGCGCACGGCGCTGTCTGAGCTCTGCGTTTCCATAGTCACATCCTTTGGGAGGTTTGCGCCAAAATCGCACGGGTCGCGGGTAAATGAAAGGCATAGAGGCAGTTGGGCTGCAAATTTTTTGACCAAATGGACAAAATCGGCATTTTCTTGCGAATAATTCGCAATAGCGTTGACTTAGTTGCGAATGGTTCGCATATTCATTCTTAACAGAACAACACATCGGGGTCTGATATGATTCGCCGCAGCTTTATCGCCGCATTGGCTTTTGCCGTAGCTCTGCCGTTAACGGCATGGGCAGAGGCGCCGCTAAAAGTTGTTGCCACTACCGGTATGATTGCCGATGCCGCGCGTCAGGTTGGCGGAGATCAGGTTGAAGTCAAAGGTCTGATGGGGCCGGGCGTCGACCCGCATGCCTATCGCCAGACTCGCAGCGACATCGTTGCGATGACCCGCGCGGATTTGATCCTTTGGCATGGTCTGTACCTCGAAGCGCAAATGGAGGATTTCTTCCACGACCTGGGTCGCAAGCGGAACGTGGTGGCTGTGGCGGAAGGCGTCGATAAATCCAAGTTGCGCGCGCATGACGACTACGCCGATAAATATGACCCGCATGTCTGGATGAGCCCGGCCTTGTGGCGCGACGTGGTGGTCCAAGTGCAAAACGCACTGACCGAAGCACGCCCCGAAGCAGCCGACATCTTTGCGGCAAATGCACAGACGCATCTGGCTGAGATTGAGCAGTTGGTGGCTTATGCTGACCAAGCGCTTGCATCTGTGCCTGATAGTAACCGTGTTTTGGTGACGGCGCACGACGCGTTCGGTTATTTCGGAGCCGAGTACGGTTATGAGGTGATGGGCATTCAGGGCATTTCGACCCAATCCGAAGCTGGTCTGAACCGGATCGGAGAGTTGGTGGACACGCTGGTTGATAAGCAACTGAAAGCAGTATTCGTAGAAAGCTCGGTTTCTGACCGCTCGATGCGTGCGCTGATCGAAGGGGCTGCGGCCAAAGGTCATAATGTGGGTGTAGGTGGCGAATTGTATTCGGATGCCATGGGCGAACCGGGCACCTACGAGGGCACCTATATCGGTATGCTGGACCACAACATCACTGTGATCGCAGGCGCTTTGGGCGCAGATGTTCCTGACCGTGGAATGAACGGCAAGCTGTCGGCGGGGTTTTGAACAATGCTGGAGCTGGCCACAAATCAGGGTGTTGCGATTACAGAAGACGGGTTGGCTGAAAGCCCGCTGGGTATTCGTGGCTTGACTGTCTCCTACGGTCTAAAACCAGCTGTGTTTTCGGTAGATATGACTGTGCAGCCAGGCGCGATGACGGCGATCATCGGGCCGAACGGCGCCGGGAAATCAACCCTGCTCAAGGCGGCTTTGGGGATCGTGTCGCCTCTCTCTGGGCAGGTGACTGTCTACGGCAAGCCTCTGGAACAACAGCGCGGTCGGATCGCATATGTCCCTCAGCGTGCCAGTGTGGATTGGGATTTTCCAACCCGTGTGATTGACGTGGTTCTAATGGGCCTTTCGCGCGAACTTGGCCTGCTGGGACGTGTCCGCGCGCGGCATATGTCGCGTGCAATGGATTGCCTAAACCGCGTCGGGATGCGTGATTTTGCAGATCGCCAGATCGGTCAGCTTTCGGGTGGCCAACAGCAGCGGGTCTTTTTGGCGCGCGCTTTGGCTCAAGAGGCTGATTTGTATCTGCTGGACGAACCCTTTGCCGGTGTTGATGCGGCCACGGAAAAGGCGATCATCGCGGTACTAAAATCGCTGAAAGAGGCGGGCAAGACTGTTGTTGTGGTTCACCACGATCTGGCCACTGTCACTGATTATTTCGACCACGTCTTCCTGATCAATACACGCAAGGTTGCAGAAGGCCCCGTGGCCGAAGCTTTCACCGCGGAAACCCTGCAATCGGCCTACGGAGGTCGTCTTGCCACCGCGCAGATCGACCAGATTTCTCGCGCGCTGGGGTAAACATGCTTTGGGATGCTCTGACCCTTCAGCTTGGCTATAACGCCACGCTGGTCGCCGTTGGTGCGACTTTGTTGGGTGTTTCGGCCGGCGTGACGGGTACGTTCCTGTTTTTACGTAAGCGCGCGTTAGTCAGCGATGCCATTAGTCACGCGACGCTCCCGGGTGTGTGTCTGGCCTTTATGGTGCTGGTCGCCTTTGGCGGTGATGGGCGCAACCTGATTGGCTTGCTGGCCGGGTCGGCGATTTCGGCCTGGATCGGCCTACTGTGTATGAACTGGCTGACCCGCCGCACACGATTGGCCGAGGATGCCGCCATCGGAGCAGTGTTGTCGGTCTTTTTCGGCTTTGGCGTGGTGCTTTTAACAGTGATCCAAACCATGGGTGTGGGGCGGCAGGCCGGGCTCGAAGGATTTTTGTTGGGCTCAACTGCTGGGATGCTTTGGGCCGATGCGCTGATCATTGCGATTGGCGGTGCGGCGACATTGGCCTTGGTGATGATCATTCGCCGTCCGATGACTATGGTGGCTTTTGATCCCGAGTACGCGGCGGCGCGCGGATTGCCAGTACATCGCGTTGATCTGGCCATGATGGGACTTGTCATGGCTGTGACAGTAGTTGGTTTGAAGATCGTTGGCCTGATCCTGATCGTGGCCTTACTGATTATCCCTCCAGTGACTGCACGGTTCTGGACTGAACGCTCGGACAGGGTGGTACTGTTGGCCGGGCTTGCCGGAGGTCTGGCGGGATATTTGGGCGCGGCGCTGTCGGCCTCGGCGCCCAATTTGCCAACAGGCCCGATCATCGTGTTGGTCAGCTTTGGATTCTTTGTTTTGTCCCTGCTGTTCGCGCCTGTTCGGGGTGTTCTGGCTTCTGTGCTGAAGCATCTGAAATTCCAACGCCGGGTACATATTCGCCAAGGCTTGCTGGCGTTGGCTCAAGACCAAAAGATTTATGAGCCACTGACCCTACGGCTTTTGACGCGCGCTGGATTGGCGCGCGCGGACGGCGTCGCGACAGAGGCCGGTAAAGCGCGTGCTGCCAAAGCTTTGCGTGATGAAAAGCGGTGGGAGATTGTTCGCGCCGATCAGGCGCACGAAGCAACGGCCGCGCTGTATGACGGTTTGCGCGATATCGAGACCGTTTTAACCTTGGATCAGATCGCTGAAATCGACCGCCAGATTGGCGCCCCGCAGGGGGTGCCCACATGAGCGGTGAAGAGTTTGTACCCCTATCCCTGACGCCTTTGCTCATCGGTACGTTCGCGGCGATAGCCTGTGCGCTGCCCGGAAATTTTCTCGTTTTGCGCAAGCAGGCTCTGATCGGTGACGCAATCAGTCATGTTGTGCTGCCAGGAATTGTGGTGGCTTTCCTTCTGACCGGGGCGATCTCGACCTGGCCGATGATGCTGGGTGCGGCGGGCGCGGCTGTGGTAGCAGTGGTAATGATCGAAGTGATCCGGCGGTTAGGCCAAATCGAACCCGGTGCGGCCATGGGCGTCGTCTTTACGACGATGTTCGCAGGCGGAGTGCTGTTGCTTGAGCAGACCGATACTTCAACCGTGCATCTGGATGTAGAGCACGCGCTTTATGGCAATTTGGAAAGCCTGATCTGGCTGGATGCGATCGGATGGTCCTCGCTTTTGGATCTGACGGCCTTGGCCGGGCTGCCACCGGAATTGCCGCGGATTGCGTTGACGCTTGTGGGGGTAATCCTCTTCATTTGGCTGTTCTGGCGTCCGCTGAAGATCTCGACATTTGACGAAGGTTTTGCGCGTACCATTGGTATTCGAACAGGTGCATTGGGAATGGCCTTGGTAATCGTCGCCGCAATAGCTGCTGTTGCAGCCTTTGACGCGGTTGGTTCGATCATTGTGATCGCGATGTTTATCTGCCCACCGGCTGCGGCACGGATGATGACTAACCGCCTTGAGGCCCAGATCGCTTGGAGCGTTGTATTTGCAACGTTTTCAGCCGTTTCCGGGTATGTTCTGGCGGGTTATGGACCGCTTTGGCTGGGCGCAGGAGATGCCGTAAGTGCCGCAGGGATGATCGCCACCATGTCGGGCCTGATCCTTGCTTGCGCTGCCTTGTGGGGACCTTGTCGAACGCGTGCAGGTGCACCCGGAACCGCTTGACCCGGCGTGTTCCCGCCACCTCGTTCTGCATAGCATCGGCTGATCTTTGCCCAGATGAACCACAAGCTCAGAGTTGTTGAGCTGCATGCGGTCTTTCATGTTACGCCCCTCGTCAGAAACAATTGAATGACCACCACTCACTACGGACCGTTCGGACAATTGTGACCTTGATCGCCATGTTGCAACATCGGCGCGGCACAATTGTTCGAACGCCCCCCTTCTTAAAAATTGAGCAGTCAAACCGGTGGCGGAATCGCGCGCGCCTGTGCTAAGTCTGGTAGTATGGCGCAGGCAAACCCCAATATCAGCGAAAACCGGCCCGTAATTCGGCAACTTGACGATGCTGCGATTAACCGCATCGCAGCAGGCGAGGTCGTAGAACGCCCGGCATCAGCCGTGAAAGAACTGGTGGAAAATGCCATTGATGCCGGGTCGACCCGGATTGCGATTGATATCGCCGATGGGGGCAAGACGCTGATTCGCGTCACCGACGATGGATGTGGGATTTCTGCTGGCGATCTTCCCTTGGCCCTTTCACGCCACGCGACATCAAAGATTGATGGTTCGGATCTGCTGAATATTCACACTTTCGGGTTTCGGGGTGAGGCGTTGCCCTCGCTGGGCGCAGTCGGGCGGTTAACCATCACAAGCCGGGTGCCAGGAGCAGACGCCGCGCAGGTACATGTGGCCGGCGGTAAAATGGAGGCGGTGAAGCCTGCCGCCTTACGTGCTGGAACGGTGGTCGAGTTACGCGACCTGTTCTTCGCCACGCCCGCACGGCTTAAATTCATGCGCACGGACCGGGCTGAAGCGCAGGCGATTTCGGACACAGTCAAGCGACTGGCCATGGCAGAACCCGCTGTTACGTTCACCCTGCGCGACGTCTCAGGTGGCGGCGAGGGACGTGTAACCTTCCGAGCTGATCGCGAAAACGGAGATCTTTTTGATGCGCTGCATGCGCGCCTGGCCCGGGTTATCGGGCGTGAGTTTGCTGAGAATGCCCTGCAGATAGATGCCACGCGCGAGGGTATTCGCCTCTATGGCTACGCTGCGCTACCGACCTATTCCCGTGGTGCGGCCGTAGCGCAATACCTTTTCGTCAACGGAAGACCGGTGCGGGATAAAATGCTGACCGGTGCCCTGCGCGCCGCATATTTCGACTTTCTCAGCCGGGATCGTCATCCAGCCGCTGCGCTTTTCATCGACTGCGATCCAACTTTGGTGGACGTAAACGTTCATCCTGCAAAATCCGAGGTTAGGTTCCGCGATCCGGGTGTGGCGCGCGGACTGATTATTTCGGCACTGCGGCACGCGCTGGCCGAAGCTGGACACAGGGCTTCGACTACCGTAGCGAACGCGACCTTGGGCGCAATGCGGCCGGAACCGGCCCAACTCGGGCCGGCGCGCGTATACCAGATGGACCGGCCATCTCCCGCCGCACGGCAGGTGGCCTACCAAGCGCAGGCGCCGGGCTTTGCCGAACTGTCCCGCGACTACAGCGGCAGCGTTGTTGAGCCCACGCCCACAGCAACCCCGACAGCCGCCGAAGAGCCGCCCGTAAAGGACCTGCCCTTGGGGGCCGCGCGTGGGCAGGTGCATGAGAACTACATCATCGCCCAGACTGCCGATGGCATGGTCATCGTTGACCAACACGCCGCGCATGAACGGTTGGTCTACGAAAAGCTGAAAACGCAGATGGCTGAAAACGGCGTCGCCGCGCAGGCGCTGTTGATTCCGGAAATCGTAGAGCTTTCGGAAGGTGACTGCGCGCGCTTGATGTCGGTGGCAGACGACCTCTCGCGCGTTGGTCTGACTTTGGAGCCTTTTGGTGGCGGAGCAATCGCTGTACGCGAGACCCCGGCCATTCTGGGTGAGGTCGATGCTCGAGCGATGTTACTGGATATCTTGGATGAACTGGCCGACCAGGGTGAAAGCCAGACAGTACAGGCGCGGATCGAAGCGATCCTCAGCCGTGTGGCCTGTCATGGTTCGATCCGATCTGGCCGCCGGATGCGGGCCGAGGAAATGAACGCCCTGCTACGCGAGATGGAAGCAACACCCCATTCTGGACAGTGCAACCACGGACGACCCACTTACGTGGAACTGAAGCTGAGTGATATCGAGCGTTTGTTCGGCCGCAGTTGATCCCGTGGCTCGGTCGGGCTATGAAGAATAAAACAAGAACATCTGAGGCAACATGATCGAGATTGCTGGTACCCAATATGCATTGAACGACCCCGTGATTTTGACTGTGGGTGGGGTGGTGACGCTGATCGTGTTGCTGCTGGTTCTGTCTATGCGGGCGGCGCAGCGATCAGCTCGTATGGCAGAGCCTTTGGCCCGTCAGATGGCGCACTTGGGCCAACATGTGCAGCAGTTGGGGCAGGGACAAGAGCAGCTGCGCGGCGGCTTGCAGCATGTCTCGGACACGCAGGCCAATGCGCAGGTACAGGTGATCCAGACGGTTGAATCGCGCTTGTCTTCAGTCCAACAGCAGATGAACGACCGTTTGGCGGATAATGCGATGAAGTCCGCGCGCGCCTTGGCTGAGATGCAGGAGCGGATGAAGGAATCGCTCCATGGATCGTCGAAACAGACCGCGACTTCTCTGACGCAGTTGCAGGAGCGTCTGGCCGCTATCGACAAGGCGCAGGACAATATCACCAAGCTGTCGGGCGATGTGCTGTCGCTGCAGGATATCCTGTCGAACAAACAAACACGCGGCGCATTCGGAGAGATTCAGCTAAACGATATCGTGTCTAAGGCGCTGCCTTCGGACAGTTTCCAACTGCAAGCGACTTTGTCGAATGGGCGTCGGGCGGATTGTCTGATCAACTTGCCGAACCCTCCCGGTCCGATCGTAATCGACAGCAAATTCCCACTAGAAGCCTATGAGGCGCTCATCGGGTCAACCAATGACATGGAAATGAAAGCCGCGGTGCAAATGTTCCGCAGCACGGTGCGCAAGCACATCAATGATATAGCAGAGAAGTACATTCTGGACGGCGAGACCGCTGATGGCGCGCTGATGTTCCTGCCGTCCGAGGCCGTCTATGCCGAGCTGCACGCCAAGTTCCCCGAGTTGGTGCAGGAGAGCTTCAGCAAACGCGTTTGGATCGTTTCACCCACAACATGCATGGCGACGCTGAACACGATGCGCGCAATCCTAAAAGACGCGCGTATGCGGGAACAGGCCGGCGCGATCCGTAAAGAGCTGGGCATGCTGCACAAGGACGTCGAGAGGTTGGGGGATCGCGTCTCGAACCTTGACCGCCATTTTGGTCAGGCCGCCAAGGACATCTCGGAAATCAAGATCAGTGCAGAAAAGGCTGGGCGGCGGGCCCAACGGCTGGACAATTTCGACTTCGAAGAACTGGCCCCCGACGATCACACAAACGTAGTGCCTTTGGGGAAATCGGAAGGTTAGGCTCTATTGGATCGACAGGTCCAGATTGTAGCCGACCGTCTTGCCGGTATCCCGATCATTGCCCATCAGGTAGACCCGGATGGTGTAGTCTCCGTCTTCTGGGAGCTCGATCCGAGCGGTATTTCCATCAATCGATCCGTTGTAAATCGCCGCCCCGTCGCTGTCGGGTGGGAGGATGTTGAAGTAAATTACGCCGTTGCCATTGGTGTCACTGACCTGAAGCTCGGCGAACATTTCCTGACCGGCTTTCGCGCCCAGCATGTAATCGAAGTATTCATCGCCGGTTAGGGTGCCGCTGACCATCGTGCCGAAATTGCCCGGCTCGAACTTCACATCGGCGACTCGCTGCGCCCAGACGGCGCTGGCAAGGCACGTGAATAATACACACAGGATAAGACGGAATTTCATGTTTTCCTCCCTAACGAAATGCCGGGTCAGTGTACCACGAAACGTCCAGATACCTTAGATACGTAGAAAGGGCTGGAACAAGCGCGGCATCAGCTTGTTGAACTTCAGTGGAGCGTCAGTAACAGCCAGGCAGATGCAGTCTTCGCCGATATCGGCGGTTGGCGTGTGATGCAGGTCTTCGTCCGCGATCTCAACGTCGCCACGGGCAAACCGATCAACTTCGTCCGAAAAGGCGCCCTGCAGTACCATTGTTAATTCCATGCCATTATGGCTATGGTCGGGAACAGCAGCACCCGCCGGAATAAACAAAAGACGCGCGGTTGCATCGCGAGTGGTTGGCAAGATTGCCTGCTTCACACCCATGCCAATTGAACGCCATTTGATATCATTGACGTCGCCGCCAACGTAATCCTGAAGCGGGGTTGGCAAAACCGAACACCCCGGACGGGCTGGTTTTGCGATTGGCGCACCCTGAGCGATTAGGGCCATCGTCGCAGCCAATGATCCATCGCTCATGCTTGCAGACACTTCCTGATTCTGAAGAACGCACCCGCCCACGGCGTCAAAGCTTTCGGCCCTTGCCCGACAATGGTCACACAGGGACAAGTGTGTCGCGACCAAGAGGTCGAATGCCTCGGGAAGATTTCCTGCCGCATACGCCATCAGTAAGTCGTCTGTCAGGTGGTGTTTGATTTCGTTGCTCATCTGCATCATCTCAATTCATCGCGTGGCGCAAGCGGTCCAGCGCCAACCTTATCCGTGATTTGATCGTTCCCAGAGGTAACCCGGTCTGAGACGCTATTTCACGATGACTTAGGTCACCGAAGTACGCCTTTTCGATCAGTTCTCTTTGCGCCTCAGGCAACGCTGAGATTGCGTTGCGCAGCTGCGCGGTTTCCTGTTGTAGCGCAAGGACATCGTCCTGTTCTGGTTCAGCCTCAGGACCCCATCCCAAATCCTCGGGTTCGGGGCGTCGCTGTTTGCGCAGGACATCAATACGCTTGTTCCTCGCGATCGTGAAAACCCAAGTCGCAACAGTTGCACGAGATGGATCAAACAGATGCGACTTGTGCCAGAGCGTTGCCATCACTTCTTGGGCGCACTCTTCGGCCAACGCAGCGTCTGACCCTGATTTAATCAGGAACGCCTTGACCCTCGGCGCGAAATGCTGGAACAGCTCGGCAAAAGCCGATTGATCCTTGTCATCTCGTATTCGCCTGATGTGGCTGACCCACTCAGTTCTGGTGTCACAACTGTCACCCGCTTTGTTCACCGGTTTGCCCCTAATGCGTTTCTTCGCGCGCCAAGGTTCTTTTGCTGGCCGTTCGGCCACCGGTTCATCCAAGGTCACGGTATCGATCTCGGTAAACATAACCACATTACGCGCTGTGGCCCAAGACGGATCACTATTATGGCAATTTTTGATCCGAGCAGCGCGATTTTTCGTATCTTCTGATACAAGCACATGAGGAAAAGAAAGTTGTTTGAACGGTTTAAATGCAGATCGGAGAAAACTGCGTGAACAGGGTCGATCATATCGCCGGACACACCTTTCACGGGCGGAAGGGGGCTATCCGAAACGCTTTCCGTTATTCCATCGACTACATTCTCTTGAATCCGGAAGGTGATCTCACGTCGCCTATGCTGTTTTCGGCAAAAAAGGCCAACCTATTCAACTGGCGTGATCGCGATCACGGAGGTGAACCCGGGCATGGCAGAGGTGCAGCTTGGTTGCGAGAGCAATTCGATGAAATGGGGGTTGCTCAACCTGATCACATGACCCTGCTGACCCAACCTCGTGTATTGGGACATGTGTTCAATCCAGTCAGCTTTTGGTTTTGTTTTGATGAAACGGACCAACTTTATGCTGTGGTGGCAGAGGTCACGAATACCTATGGAACGCGCCACAGCTATTTGTGCCACAATCCGAATTATTCACCGATCACGGCGTCGGACCGCATTGTTGCAGACAAGTTGATGCATGTCTCGCCCTTCCAGAAGATCGAGGGATCATACACCTTTCGGTTCGATTACAGGGCAGATCGTATCGGTGTTTGGATCGACTACGGTCGCGAAGATGGCGGGTTGATCGCTACGTTGACTGGCTCGCGCGCACCTCTGACCAATCGCGCGATCCTTTGGTCTTTGGTGCGTCGCCCATTCGGAGCGCGCAGGGCCTTTACTCTTATCCTATGGCAGGCTTTCAAGCTCTGGATGAAAAAAGCCCGGTTCCGCCCCTTCCGCGCAGCGCCGGTTCCGGATCACCCAGTTTCCCGCGTTCGTGAACCTTGAAGCGCGGCTCGTTTGTTTAAGATCAAAGACTCATCCTGCGTTGAATGTTTGTTGTAAGGTTGAAACCGCGAACACGAGGAGTTGGGACATGTTGGAAATCTCGGCAAGAAAAATTGCTCAGGTCGCCATGATGGGGCGTGAGCTGAACCGGGCCGAGGGCGAACTGCGCGCATTTATCGACCGTATGGGCGAAGATGAGCAGGCCGAATTGGTCGCCGTCATGTGGATCGGACGAGAGAGCTTTTTTGCGGAAGATCTGGCTGAGGCGATCGCAACCGCCAAAAACGAGGCCTCGACCCCATGTGCCGACTACTTGATCGGTACGCCGCATTTGTCAGATCACCTTGAAAACGGTTTGGATGCCTTGGGTATCTCGGCTGAGGATGTGGAAAACGACCTGATGTAAACGCAGTGCCCGTGACAGTTGCGGGCACCGTTTTCAGCGCGCGAAGAATTCGTTTCAGTGCAAACTGACCTTTTCGTGGACTGTCTGAATCGTAAATCCGGTGTGCTGTAATCGCTAACGCCCTGCTTGTGGTTATTGGACAGCAACATTGAGACGTGCAGTCTGGCTTTCGGCGGTCCTTAGGAGGCTGCTGAGGGTTTCACCTTAGCGAGCAAAGTGCTCGATTGCGTTTTTGCCAAAAAGTACATCCAGCCTCTCCAATAGGCAGGCCCCGAGGGTGATAACGCGACACGGGTTCTCGCGCATTTCTTTACCCCCGAATCTGCGCCGCAACTCTGTTGAGCAGGCGTGCCTCAATCTCAACTGAAGGCCCTGAGCGGTTGGTCTGGGTAGATTAAGAAGAGTTAATACTTCCCTCCGGCAAGGTTAATCCCGACGTCTTTAGTCTGTTTTGCAACGGCAAATGCAATTCAGAGTTAAAGGAGGAAATCATGGCCTACGCACAAACAGTAAGCCCGCAGAAGGGGCTCTTCTTCGGAATGTTCTCTAACTACGCTGAAGCGCGCGTTGAGCATTTCCGCCGTGGGATCTTTGCCAAGACCGTGCGGTCGCTGGAAAAGCTAACTGACCGGCAGCTGGACGACATTGGAATTCCGCGCAGCGAAATTCGGGAACGCGCCTACCAAAGCGTCTATCACCAACAGCCCTATCACCGCCACGCGCAGTGATGGACAGTCACGCTCGGTCAGAGATGAAAGAGGAGGAGAGAATGCTGGATTCAAAAGCGAACCCCGCCACGCGAATTGATGCCAAGTCGGTGTTGTTATTCGATCGGGCGATGCGGGTGCAGGCGGTCAGTTCAGATATCGTTCGCGCCGCACAAGAGTTGAACATGCTTTCTGATCATGAACTGGCCGAGCTGGGCATCAATCGCAGCGATATCGACAATGTCATCGAACGCTACATCTGACAGATCGCCCCTGTTCTCAGATCAAGAAAAAGCCATTCCGAACTTTCGGAATGGCTTTTTTGTTTCTTTAGCCGTCATAAAAAAGCGACGCCCGTTTCACTTCAGGTGGTCATCCACCTGTAGATGCTGAGCCAGAGTGTCGATCTCATTCATCCAGCCTTGCACCAGCTTTGGATCGCTGGGCGCAGCGTGGACACCGGCGGGGATGGCGCGGTTCAGAACCGCTTCGACCGCCAAAGAAACTGGAACCGAAACCAGACGCGCCATAGCGGTGCCTCGCGCGTCTCCCCAGGCGTCCATGACGTAGGTTTTGTTCCAGACCGGGATACCGTCTTTTTCGGCTTTTAGACCGACGCACAGAACCACGCGGTCGGGCTCGCCCTCGTCATAGGCATTTTCCGCCCAGAATTGGTCTGACATTTCCTTAAGACGCGCATCACCTTCTGGGCCCGAGAGGGTCTCGATCTCTGTGAACACGTCAGACCATGCGTCTGCCCAGCCGTTCAGGCGCAATGTGCCGCGAACGAATTCCTTGACCGGCCAGTGTTCCTCGAACTGGTACTCTTCCATGAAAGGGATCGAGTCACGGTTCGGATAAACCTCGAAGCTTTCTGGTGTCGGCAGCGGAGCGATATAGCTGGTGATCGCATCCCAAGGGCGGGCGACGTCCAGCGGGGCATAGTCGCGGATCGATTTCGACGGTGACCGCAACGCCTTAAGCACACCAAGCGGCGACCAGCTGAATTTGTAGCGGAACGGGTTCGGGTTCTTCGGGATGCCGCCGCAATAAGAGATAAAGCTCAGGTGGTTTTGCGCGTCGAACACGTCTGAGGCGCGGTAGTCCGCGACCAGAGCATGCGCCATCAGGTGGTCGATGCCCGGGTCCAGACCAACCTCGTTGACCAGCGCCACTCCGGCCTCGCGAGCTTTGTCGTCCAGTGCGCGCATCTCGGGCGCGATGTAGGACGACGAGACGAAGTTCGCCTCTTTCGAGATCGCCAGTTCTGCCAGCGGTACGTGCCAGTCGCCTGGCAGCATGGAAACGATCACGTCGCCTTTTTCCAGCACCGCGCCCAAAGCGTCGATGTCAAAGGCGCGAATGTCGTCGGTCATATCTCCGACCTCGGCCTTGGCCTTTTCTATCGTCCGGTTCCAGACGGTGACCTTGTGTCCGCCTTCGATTAGGCGGCGCAGGCCGGGGATGGCCGACAGGCCGGTGCCACACCAGTGAATCGTCATCGTTCAGATCCCTTCGATATGTGTTTTGTAGGTTGCTTCTGCCCGACCCCAGACGCCGCTGTCCAGATCAGTCAAAGTCAGCAAAGACGGCAGGAGTTGTGCGGCGTAGTCTTCAGAGCTCTCGACCGGCAGCATCGATGGCAGGTTGTCGATGGCCATCACGTCCATAACCGGATCGGTAGCCACGCGAAGAGCGGGGGAGTCCCACGTGGTGGCGCGGTCATAGACAGGGACCGGGTTGTAATCGCTGTCCGGGTCGCAGGCCACGTCACCGATGGCGGTCAGGTTGCGTGGGGCGGTCAGTGCCTCTTGCGGAACAAAAACCGGTGTGCCTGGGCGCGCGAAAATGCAGTTCAGGAACAGGTCGTGGTCGAGGATTTCCGGGAACGGCCCACCGCTTGCGGTTTCGGCCATGTCCCATTTTGTGACGCTGACGCCCATCGCTTCGCACAGGTCCGCAGCACCGGTTCCGACGCGGCCCAAGGCACCGATGACGATGGCGCGAGGGCGGTCTGCGCCGGTGGCGTTCAGTTCGGCCAGCAGTTCGGCATTTAGCGCGTCCTTGCTGGAATAGACACCAACCGGAGGACATTCCTGACCGTGTTGCTGCGCGGCCCATGTTTTGAGCGTCACGGCTGCGCCCGCGTATCCAGCCCAATAGCCAAAGGCCGCAACCCGTCGGCCATTTTCCTCGACCAGGTATTCCAGATCATAAAGCGTACCGCCGCCAGTCTTGAACCGCTCCAACAACGCGCGACCGGAATGCTGGCCCTTGTAGGCGTGGCCGAACATGATGTGGCGGTGGGGCAGGGGCGTGCCGTCCTCGGGCAGTTCTTTCAGGCCAAAGATAATCGCGTCCAGCGGGGCCTCGGGCCAGGAGTTTTCGGCCGCAATCTCGCAACCTGCGTCCTTGTAGCCATCAATCGGAATGGCGCGGACCGAGCTTTCTTCAACCGTCACGCGGATGCCCGCGGAGATCAGGGCGGCAGCACCTTCGGGGGTCAGCCCGACCCGTTCCTCGTTCGGGCGCTGTTCTGCCCGGACCCAGAGATGTGTCATCGTATTTCCTTTTGTCAGAGCATTCCGGCGGCGCGTACCGCCTGAACCGAAGGCCGAGCCTCCATCGCCTTACGGAAGGCGAGAATCTTGGGAAAGGCTGAAACGTCTACGCCGTCACCTTCCAGCCAGCTGCAGACCGTATACAGATAGGTATCTGCCAGCGAGAACGTCTCGCCCAGAACAAACGGTCCACGCAGTCCGTTGGACGAGATATACTCACACGACGTAGTCATCGTCTGTGCAACCTTGTCCTTCATATCCTTCCAGCTGGATTTCTTATCTGCCCAGCGATGCCCGCGCATCTTATGCGCGTGGTTCACATGCATGGTCGAAGCCAAGTAGAACATCACTTCGCGCATCCGGGCAGCCATGATCGGATCTTGTGGCACAAGTTCGGCTTCTGGCGCTTTGGCAGCGATGTATTCGAGTAAAGCCCCTGTCTCGGTCAGAATGCCGCCGTCAACCACCAGCGCGGGTACGCGTCCCTTAGGGTTGATCTGCTTGTAAGCAGATTTTGTCTGCTCGCCCCCGGCAAAGTCCAGTTGGATGGCCTCGTAGTCTATGCCCGCTTCTTCCAAGGTGATTGCGACAGCGACAGAGATCGTATTGGGGGCAAAGTAAAGCTGCATCAGAAGGCCTCCGGGTTTACAGGTGGGTCTGGGCGTATTGCCGTTCTGGGGCTTCAAGGTGGGGAACGGCGTTGAACAGAACCGGACTCAGCTGGGGTCCGATTGGGTGCAAACGATGCATCGACGTATTCATGATAGCAAGAGCCACACGTGCCATAGATGGGATATCCAACCCCATGGCCTGTCGCACGACCATCGAGATCAACCCACCCGAAGTCACAACAATCGCGGGCCCGCCTTCGGTTCCGATATCGTTCAGCGCTCCGGACACGCGTGCTTCGAACTCGTCGAACGTTTCGGGCGTATCCTTGATTTCACCTTTGGCCCACGCGGCAAACGTGCGGGGCAGGTGTTCAACAAAACCTTCGCGATCTGTCGGAACCACTACACCGTGCTGCTCTTCGAACAGTTTGGCTATTGTGAAGTATTCGATCTCATTCAAACGGGGATCACGGATCGGCTCAGGCAGGCCCATGCTGGCAGCGGTTTCGACATGCCGGGTCAGTGTGCCGCAGTAAACGCGGGTATAGGTGGTCCGTGTAAATTGCAGGTGCGCCCCCAGCCAGCGTGCTTGCTGGTGGCCCAGATCACTAAGCTTGTCGTAACTCTCTTCGTCACGCGCTTCGGTGTTGGCCTGGCCGTGGCGAACCAATGTAATGTGTGACATGGCAGTCCCCTTCGGGCGGAGTCTTAGGGCAGGTTGCGGGCAGGGACCAGAGGCGTTCGGTGGGCTTCCTGCAAAAATGTCAGCAGCTTAGGTTTTGCGCCCGATTGAGCTTGGGGTAATCCAAAAAATTAGGTGTTGCGTAAGGGAAAAAAGTTTCCTATCAGAAACACGAATGCGGCATGCCGGTGTATACGTTTTACTACACCGCAATTTGCCAACCCTGATGCAGATCAAAGTTCCAAGCCTGTTGACTTACGATAAAGTCGTGGGAAGCTGGGCGGCAAAAGGCTTTGGTGTCAGGCGGAAAAGTGGGGCATTCTTTGACAACGGCTTAGGAAAGGTCTCTCACATGACCGATATTAAACGCACTCCTTTGTATGACTTGCATGTTGAGTTGGGTGGCAAGATGGTTGATTTTGCTGGTTGGGAGATGCCTGTTCAGTATCCTTTGG
>NZ_JBQFTS010000004.1:0-325794 GCF_056538765.1 Ruegeria sp. BE9
CGTTCGGCGTTGAGCTGATCGCGCCTATCGCGATGGAAAACGGTCTGCGCTTCGCGATCCGCGAAGGTGGCCGCACCGTCGGCGCCGGCGTCGTCTCGAAAATCATCGAGTAATTCGCTCTAGCGAATAGCCAAACGGAAAGGGCGTCCTTCGGGGCGCCCTTTTTGCTTTCTACCAAAGTGAGAATTGGTGTTACCTTCTGCGCATAAAATTTTTTATCAAAGCAGAGGTCACCAGATGCGATTTTTGAAGCTACCATTTTGGATTGCCGTTCTTTTGACTGGGTCCGCGACCATGGCGACCTCGCAACAAATTGCGGACAGTATATATTCCGGTGGTCCGATCCTGACGATCAATGACGACCAGCCAACCGCCGAGGCAGTAGCTGTTAAGGATGGGCGCATAATCGCAATTGGCGCGCAAGCTGACCTAAAAGAACTTCAGGGTGAAGAGACCAAGCTTTTCGACCTTGATGGACGAGCGATGCTGCCGGGCTTCGTCGATAGTCACGGGCATGTTGTTTTGGGCGGACTTCAAGCACTTTCGGCGAACATGCTTGCTCCGCCTGATGGCGACGTCACCGATATCGCAAGCCTTCAGTCCACTCTGAAAACTTGGGCCGACGAAAACGCTGACGCCGTTGACAAAACTCAGATGATCATTGGGTTTGGTTATGACAACGCGCAGCTAAAGGAACTGCGCCATCCGACACGGCAGGATTTGGATGAGGTCTCAACGGAAATACCGGTGCTGATTATCCACCAGTCGGGGCATTTGGGAGTTGCGAACTCGAAAGCTCTGGAAATTGCCGGGATAACGGCAGCATCTGAGGCACCTCCGGGTGGTGTTATCCAGCGCGATGAAAATGGTGAGCCGAACGGTGTGCTTGAGGAATATGCCTTCTTTGCCGTTTTAGTGCCCTTGTTAGGAAATCTTGGAGAGGAGGGGCTAACCTCCTTTGCACGCGCGGGCACTGAACTTTGGGCCAAGTACGGATACACGACCGGCCAGGAAGGACGATCTTCTGGTGAACTTGTTGGGGCGCTAAGAAAGGTAGCAGCGGAAGAGGGCTTGCCGATTGATGTCGTAGCCTTTCCGGATGTGCTGGAATCGCAGGATTTCATCAAGGCCAACGTATCCCCAAGTTACGAAAACCGTGTTCGCGTGGGCGGGTGTAAGTTAACGATCGACGGCTCACCTCAGGGGTTCACCGCACTGCGAGACCGTCCTTACTTCGACCCTGTCGGCAATTACCCTGCTGGGTACGCCGGCTATTCCGCGATCACGATGGAACAGCTGCAGGACGCCGTAAATTGGTGCTACGAGAACGGGTTCCAAATTCTTGTCCATTCGAACGGAGAAGGGGCGTCTGACATGCTGATCGCTGCTTTGGAAGTGGCGCAGATGAAATACGGCGATCCCGGTAACCGTCCGGTTCTGATCCACGGACAGTTCCTGAGGGAAGATCAGGTCGCAAGTTTCAAGCGGTTGGGTGTGTTCCCTTCAATCTTTCCAATGCACACCTTCTATTGGGGTGATTGGCACCGCGATCACACAGTTGGCCCGGTGAACGCTGAAAACATCTCTCCGTCCGGGTGGCTTAGGCAAAGAGACATGATGTTTGGAACGCACCACGACGCCCCGGTCGCTCTGCCAGACAGTATGCGTGTGTTGGCGGCTACGGTGACGCG
Organism: Ruegeria sp. BE9; assembly: GCF_056538765.1. NCBI lineage: Bacteria > Pseudomonadati > Pseudomonadota > Alphaproteobacteria > Rhodobacterales > Roseobacteraceae > Ruegeria > Ruegeria sp. BE9. The sequence continues at coordinate 1,692 of NZ_JBQFTS010000004.1, forward strand.
CAGGACTCGTTCCGGAGATATTCTTGGACCTCATCAGCGAGTTGACGTGATGACGGCGCTCAAGGCCATGACTTTGTGGCCCGCTTGGCAGCATTTCGAGGAAGATGAAAAAGGATCCATCGAAGTCGGTAAAGTTGCCGATTTCGTAATCCTGTCCGGAGATCCGACGGAGGTTGATCCCGAAAGCCTTGCGAATCTGCAGGTACTGGTCACGGTAAAGGGCGATCAGGTCGTTTACCAAGCTGAAGAGGGTGTGAAAGAAGGCAACCTGCGTCAGTCCCCCTTCCTCAACGATCCGGTACTTGCGCACACATTCCTGCACGCGCTTTACCAGGGCATGAAGGTCGAACAGCCCTGGTTGTCGAACGGTTCAATTCGTGTCGAGTGAATTGAGAACGTTTTAGATTACTTCGGCCATAACAAGGCGAATGATGTCTGCGCGCTCAATCCCACGGGTGCGCAGATCTTCGTCTGACATGGCCCAATAGGTTTGAATTCTGCGGTTTGCCTCACGGCCCCGCTTCAGTTCTTGCATGGCGCTTCGAACGCTCTGTGCAATCAGAGAGGCAAACGAGGACAAGCTGAAAGGGGCAGGTGCGTGCGCGGAAGTCTTAGCCATTTTGGGCGTCTCTGGTCTATGAGAAGATGCCGAGGTTCTAATAGCCGGCCATCTTACCCGCTAGCCCAATTTCGACATAGCCGATGTGCAGTCGTTGCAAGGGATGTGGTCAGCTATCAAGCGAAATGAAATATTCCCAATTTCGCAACGCCTTAGAGACTTTGCTGTGCGCATATTCTCTGTGTTTGTGCCTTTTTATAAACTCAATTCCGAGTATCATTTTGCAAAAGCAGGTTGCCTTCAAAAAACATGTACACCCCTCCCTTCATAGTTAGCTGTATAATTGCCGGATGTGCTCTCTCGATGAGCGGCGACGCGAACGCGAAACCGCTTTTGACAGATTCGCAACGGACCTACGCATCGGCCTGTCTTGAGCAGCAGGAAACACCGCAAAGACGTATCGAAATCTGCCGGCTTGGTCTTGGTGGGTTGGGTGCGTCGAACAGGCAACGGATCGCGATGCTGAATCAGCTCGCTTGGGCCTACTACGATCTGAAAGAGATCGAGAAATCAGAAGATGCGTTCAAGGAAATCCTGTCATTGGACCCAAACGCCGAGTTGGGTCTGCGCGGACAAGCTTGGATTCATTACTATCGGGACGATTACGACGCGGCCGTCGAATTTTTCCGACAGGCCGTTTCACGAAAACCAACCGGCAGCAATATGGCGGGGTTGGCGGCGAGCGCGCATCGAGGCGGCATAATTGACGAGGTTGAGTTCGAAGAACGTATGCGCACGGCTCTTGCATTAGATCCGGAATACACTTGGGCAATGCGTGAACTTGCGTGGTTTCTGAATGAACAAGGGCGCTATGACGACGCGTTGGAGTTTTTCGGGTCGGCCATCGAACTTGATCCTTATGACTCTTACGCCCACTACGGAATGGCCTATGTCCTGTCAGAGGAAGACAGATGGGAAGAGGCCTTTGAACACATAACCCGCACACTGGATATGCAGCCAGACTTTGTTGCAGCGGTGTCGCGGCGATCCTTGATCCTATTGATGCTGGACCGTCCTAAGCAGGCCCTCAAGGACGCCGAGGCGGTAATTGATGCGAAACCGACCAGAGCAGATGGCTTTGTCCGCAAAGCGCGCGCGCTTTCTGATTTGGGAAGAAGGTCAGAGGCACACTCCGTATTGGAAGAAGCGGAGACACACATAGAGCAAACCAGTTATCTGTCGTACTGGCGTGCGAGGTTACTTGCCGACGACGAAGACTATGACGCCGCCTTGTTGCACATACGGCGGAGTGTTGCGCTGGAAGATGCCAATCATTTCGACCACCGCCTGCACGCAGAAATCGCACTTTGGCTCGGCAAAACTACCGAAGCGCGCGGGGCGATTAACTCGGCTTTGGACGAGGTGCCAGATGCACCTTACGTGATGTACACAGATGCTTTGATCTTGATGGAGGAAGGGCAATTCGGCCCATCAGAAGCAAGGTTCGATGCTGCTATTGAAGCGGGTCTATCGGATGAAAAGCTTAGCGACTATCTGTCTGCTTTGGTCGCTGAAGGACGGTTTATGCAGGCGATAAAAATGCGTGTCCGGTACAGCGATCGCGAGGCTGGGTCGCAAGACGGCGACGAGATGGAGTCTAACTAGCCCACCCAACGCCGCCTGCGATCTTTCTCGGTTAGAGCCCGAGGTCCGGCAAATTATGCCTTAGGCAACGCCTGACTGAGCAGCGGCGCGTACGGCCTTGATGTTCTCTCCGTACACGTCCGGGTTCTCAACTGAACCTCCTTTGAAAACGGCTGATCCAGCCACCAGCACGTCCGCTCCTGCCGCTGCGACCAGAGGGGCTGTTTGCGGATCAACTCCGCCGTCGATTTCGATATGAACTGGACGATCCCCGATCATCTGACGTAGCTTGCGCACCTTGCTGGTCATGTCGATGAATTTTTGGCCCCCGAACCCAGGGTTCACAGTCATGACGCAAACCAGATCAGTCAGATCGAGCAGATGTTCTACCGCCCCAGCCGGGGTGCCGGGGTTCAGCGCGACGCCCGCTTTCATCCCCGCCGCGCGGATGGCCTGCAGGGTGCGGTGGGTGTGCGGTCCGGCCTCGATATGGGCGGTCAGGATGTCGGCGCCCGCATCGGCATAGGCCTGAATATAAGGGTCAACCGGCGCGATCATCAGATGCACATCCATCACTGTTTTCACATGCGGGCGGAACGCTTTGACGGCGGGTGGGCCAAAGGTCAGGTTCGGAACGAAGTGGCCGTCCATTACGTCAACATGTACCCAGTCGGCGCCTTGGGCTTCGATTGCCTGAATCTCGGCGCCGAAATTGGCAAAGTCGGCTGACAGGATCGACGGGGCGATCTTGATGCTGCGGTCAAAGCTCATGCGTGGCCTCATAAGAATTGTGTGTCGGCCCTGCATATATCCACGTTGTTCGGCAATGGATAGGCCTCAGCTGTGCGCTGAGGGTCAAATTCGGCGTTTACAAAACTTTCACCCAATCGACACACAGCCGTTGAAGATCGCCTTTAGCTGACCGCCAACACTATTGGGGGTGGCACGTGCTGCGCATAGATAACCTGACGAAACGCTTCGGCAATAACGTGGCTGTAGACAAGGCCACGCTGGACGTCGACAAACCTTGCATGATCGGCATCATTGGTCGGTCTGGTGCAGGCAAATCCACCCTGTTGCGGATGGTAAACCGCCTGTCGGACGCCAGCGCAGGTCGAATTCTGTTCGAAGGTCGTGATGTCACCAGCCTGAAGGGGCGCGAAAAGCGCGCTTGGCAGGCTGACTGTGCGATGATCTTTCAGCAGTTCAACCTGGTGCCACGCATGGACGTCGTATCGAACGTGCTGCACGGGACGCTGAACCGCCATTCCACCCTGGCCACCATGTTCAACTTGTTCCCGATGGGAGAGATTCACCGGGCGATCGACATTCTGGACCGTTTGGGAATCGCAGAACATGCACCCAAGCGAGCCGAAGCTTTATCAGGGGGTCAGCAACAACGTGTCGCCATCGCGCGTGCGCTCATGCAGGATCCCAAGATCATCCTGGCGGATGAGCCCATCGCTTCTCTGGATCCAATGAATGCACAGGTTGTGATGCAGGCACTACGCCGCATCCACGAAGAAGACGGTCGTACCGTCATCGCCAACCTCCATACCTTGGACACAGCGCGCCGTTATTGTGATCGCGTCGTTGGCATGCGTGATGGTCGTATCGTCTTTGACGGTCTGCCTGAACAGCTGACCACTGGCGTCGCGCGTGAGATTTACGGTGCCGATGCCAGCTTCTCGGAGGAGGCGACCTCGACCGAGATCGAGACGCTGGACGCCACTCAGAAAGCTCTGATGGAAGCCGAAGCCACCATCTAAGCCAACTACCCCTTTCATCGACCGGCCCGATGAAAGGCCGGCGCATCAACCTGGAGAGAGACAGATGAAAAAACTGATCGTTGCCATTGCGGCGACCACTACACTGGCCGCACCTGCCATGGCCCAAGAAATCAGCGAGTTCCGCATCGGTATTATCGGTGGTGAGAATGCTCAGGACCGTTTGAACAACAACGAGTGCCTGCGTCAGTACACCGAAGACATGCTGGGTGTTGAAACTAAACTGTTCGCACCAGCCGACTATGACGGTGTGATCCAGGGTCTGCTGGGCGGCACCATCGACGTTGCCTGGTTGGGCGCATCTGGTTACGCAAAAACCTACCTGAGCGACCCCGAAGCGGTTGAGCCGGTCTTGGTCAAGGTGAATACTGACGGTGGCTACGGATACTATTCGGTAGGCTTCGCACGCAAAGACAGCGGCATCACCAAACTGGAAGACGTCAAAGGCAAAGCGTTTGGTTTTGGCGACCCGAATTCGACTTCGGGTTATCTGATCCCTTCGATCGAAATTCCTGCGGCGACTGGCGCGACAATGGAGTCGGGTGACTACTTTGGCGAAGTAAAGTTCACTGGCGGCCACGAGCAGACCATCGTTGCCGTCAACAACGGTGACATCGACGCCGGTGTGACCTGGGCCGACGGCTTGGGTGAGTGGGAAGACGGTTACCAATCAGGCGCGCTGCGTCGTGCAGTGGATGCTGGTCTTGTTGACATGAACGATCTGGTGGAAATCTGGCGTTCCAAGCCGATCCCGGAAGGCCCGGTTGTGGTACGTAAGGCTCTGCCCGAAGACGTCAAAGCCAAAGTGACCGAACTGTGGGACACGCTGAGCGAGAAAGACCGCGATTGCTTTTATGGCGTGGCTGCCGGCGAAGCCAAAAGCTTTGATCCGATCTCGCATGACGCCTACGAGATCATCGTCGAAGCACGCAAGCTGAAGTCCAACTAAACTTGCACTTTTCAAGATCGGGGGCCGGTAACTTTCCGGGCCCCGTTTTTCCACTCAGGAGCATTCCATGACAGACCTGACGGCAGGGTCCCTTAGCGTCGACCAAATCCGGGCCGACTATACCGAGATGACGCGGCGCAAGCGGGTCTATGGTGGTATTCTTCTGATTTTGTTCGTGGCCTTGATGGCGGCGGGGTTCCGTACCGCGGATGACCGCAATGCAGGCAGCTTTGCCGATGGATGGCACCGTATCTTCGACTACCCAGCCGAGGTCTTGTCTGAGGCTTGGGAAAAAATTGCCGAGATGCCAGCGAACCTCGTTGAGTTCTTCCCGGCATTGATCGAGACGCTGAACATCGCCGCGGCTTCGACTCTGATCGGCACGATCGCAGGCACGTTTCTGGCCTTGATGTCGACGCGGGGCATGGCCCTTTGGCCGGCGCTGATCCCGTTGTTCCGCCGCATCGCCGATATATGCCGCGCGATCCCCGAAATTGTAATCGCCCTAGTCCTGATCTTTGTTTTGGGTGGTGGTCCGGTGCCGGCGATGATTGCGATCGCCATTCATACCGCGGGCGCGCTTGGTAAGCTGTATTCAGAAGTGAATGAGAATGCATCACTGAAGCCTGTCGAGGGCTTGCAGTCTGTCGGCGCGAACTGGTCACAGCGGATGTATCTGGGTGTCATCCCACAAGTCGGACCGAACTATGTCAGCTATGCGCTCCTGCGGTTCGAGATTAACATTCGCGCTTCGGCCATTCTGGGTTTTGTTGGCGCAGGCGGTCTTGGCTATGAGTTGCGGAACTCGATGTCCTGGGGGCAGGGGCGTTACGACGAAGCGGCGGCCATTTTCGTTTTGCTCTTCGTTACAATCGTCGTTGTTGATCAGATCTCGAGCTATCTGCGCGACCGTCTGGCTCATGGATCTGAAAAAGGAGCCACGGCATGAGCACCTATTCAACCAATTTGACCACGGAAGCACTTAAATCCGAGGTGGAGCGGCTGTTTCAACGCAAACGGCTGGTGAACTTCAGTTTTCCTCTGCTGGTTCTGGTCTACCTTACCTACGTGTTCTTTGCCTTTGATGTGCCGGGTTTGGCAGCTCGGGCGAATTGGGAAAACGGCAAAACGTTGGTGTCGGACAGCTACAGCTACAAAACCCACATCGAACGTGACAATCGGACGGGTGAAATTTCTGCCGCAATCGAAGGTGAGCGTAAGGGGGCGTATCCCGAGGGGCAGGCTCCCGAATGGGTGGCCCTTGGCGAAACAACGGTCATTGATCTGGAAAATGGCCATGTCGTTCGTTTCGGTCCCGAAACGGTCGAGTACGATATTCCGGACTACGGAACCGTACGGGCGACGCCGTCACGCTCAGCCGGGGTGCAGGCGGAGTTGCCATCCGGTGATGTGCCAGAGTGGATAAGTGTTTCCAAGAACCGTTTGGCGATCACCACGGATGCGGGGCGCCTAACGGTTACCCGAAACCGGTCAGAGGTGTTTCGATATTTCAACGGATGGGAGCTGTTCTGGTTTACACTCGACAGCCCTTACTACGGAAAATCCTTCCCCCAGTTGGTTAGTCTGGCAGTAAAGGGTGAGACAGGCGCGATCCTAAACGACTTCTGGACCAACAAGATGTGGCGTCATCAGGATGTGGCATGGGCGATCTTTGAAACAATCCTGATGGCATTCCTGGGAACACTGGGTGCGGCTATGGTTGCCTTGCCGCTCGCGTTCCTGGCCACACGCAATTTCAATCCTGTGAGAACCTTGCGCTTTGCCACGCGTCGGGTGTTCGACTTTGTGCGTGGGGTGGATGCGCTGATCTGGACCGTTGTTCTGGCCCGTGCGTTCGGCCCGGGCCCGCTGACTGGCGCGTTGGCCATTCTGGTGACGGATACCGGAACTTTCGGCAAAATCTTTTCCGAAGCTCTTGAAAACGTTGATCAGAAGCAGATTGAAGGCGTGCAATCCACTGGCGCGAATGCTCCGCAACGCTATCGCTTTGGTGTTATTCCGCAAGTGACCCCGGTGTTGCTCAGCCAATTGCTGTACTTTCTTGAGTCCAATACGCGCAGTGCCACTGTCATAGGCGCGATTACCGGCGGCGGGATTGGTCTTTTGCTGACACAGGCCATCATCACTCAGAAGGACTGGGAAGAGGTGGCGTATTACATTGTTCTGATCATTCTGATGGTGATGGTTATGGACTGGTTCTCGGGCTGGTTGCGCCGCCGTCTCATTCAAGGTGAAACAACGTCAAAACGGAAAAAGGCCAAGCCTGCCAAGACGGTTTGATCTAATCGGCGATTAAGGATCACTCATGGCACGCCTCCGTTCGGACCAACCTTTCATTCATTCTGAGTGTGTGATTACTAACTGCAGTTTCGGTGAGTTTGTCGAAGTTGGTGCGGGCACGCGCTTGGCGAATTCAGTTGTTGGAGACTATTCCTATTGCGACCGCACCTGCGATATCGCCAATGCTGAGATCGGGAAATTCGCAAATATCGCCAGCTTTACGCGGATCGGAGCGACCGACCATCCGATGGAGAAGGCGTCACTGCACCATTTCCTTTATCGTTCGGCAGACTACTGGGATGATGCTGAGCACGATGCCGAGTGGTTCGAGCATCGTGCTAGCCGGGTCACAAGAATTGGGCACGACACATGGATTGGCCACGCTGCAATTATCAAGCCCGAAGTGACGATCGGGCATGGTGCGGTCGTGGCTTCAGGCGCGATCGTGACCAAGAGTGTTCCGCCTTACACAATCGTTGGCGGTGTCACTGCTGAGGCAATTCGCCCCCGTTATCCTGATGGCATAGCCGAACGTATGATGGCGCTGGCGTGGTGGGATTGGGATCATGCCCGCCTGCGGGCCTCGTTGCCAGATTTTCGTGTTCTGAGTGCCGAGGCGTTTCTCGAGAAATACGAATAACGTAAACTCTCACGCCCAACGGGATGAAGCCTCCGAAAGGAGAACGAAGACGAGCGGGAGAAGCTCCGTATCTAATCCTCGTTCAAAGTGAGAGTGACGCGTTCGCCAGCAAAAGCGGTTCGCCCGTATTCGACGGGAACACCGAGTGTGTCGACATTGACACCTAATGAAAACAGAACGGGGGCACCTTCATTCAATTGGAGGTGCAGGGCTTGGGTTGCTGTCGCCGCGCGCGCCGTCAATCGGGTTGAAATGCGGGTGTAATCTTCGACGCCACACTGCTTCAATGCTTTGGTGACCGATTGCGTTTCCGTGAGCGCTTTGAGGATGTCAGGCAGGCGCTCTGCTGGGAAGATGCTTTGAAAAAGGGCGATTGGCTGCCCGTCGGCCAATGACAGGCCGTCATAAACATGAACTGCGTCGCCAGGAGCGAGCTGAAGGGCTTCTGCTTCGGTGTCATCGGCAAGGCGTGTGGTCAGCGACAGAATCTTTTTACCCGGCATCTTGCCGCTGGCTGAAATGCTTTTGTGATATCTGACGCGTTTACCTATCGGGTAATCGGTTGGCCTTGCGGCCACAAATACACCTGCACCGCGGCGAGGATGCACCAGACCTTGTTCGGCCATGTCAGACAGAGCACGTCGCACCGTGTGTCGGTTAACCCCGTGCTGCGCTGCAAGCTGCGCTTCGGTCGGTAACCTGTCGCCGGTCGTGTACCGCCCCTCGGCGATGTCGGTGGTCAGGCTTAGCGCGATGCTTTTCCATACTGGCGTTTTGCTCATGTCACTAAACTTTCACAGTGTGCGCATTGCGAGGCGGCGTGTTGGGGTGTAATATTTGTCTAGTTGTATAGTTCATGTAGACAACCCCGCCAAGAGGCTTTGATGTCAGAATGCACAGATACCGCACGGTTCGCGCGGCAGAAATGGATGGGTCTTCTTGCCCGAGCGCCAGAGCAGGCTTTGATGAGTTTGTGGGAAGATTTCGCAGCCCAGCCTGACTTTGAGTGGCTTCGACGCCCAGAAGTCGGGGGCGTCATGGTGAGGGGCCGTACGGGCGCGACTGGCGCGCCATTTAACCTTGGTGAAATGACGGTTACCCGTTGTTCTGTCGAGTTGCGGGACGGGACAGTCGGGCACGGCTATGTACAGGGCCGGTCCAAAGCCAAAGCCGAAGTTGCCGCGCTGATAGACGCCCTGTTGCAGACCGATGCTGCAAAGGATCTGAGGGCTCGTATCGTCGAACCTCTCACACGGGAAATGCAGGAAGCAAAGGCGGCACGGGCCGGAAAAGCAGCTGCAACGAAAGTCGACTTTTTCACCATGGTGCGGGGAGAAGATTGATGGGTGCTCAAATACAATTCTCTGGCGGGCTTCAAAACGCTCCGATCGACGCCGCCCATGCGTTTCGCGCAGCAATGACCGTTATGGCGCGTCCAGGGCAGGTACGGAAACTTACGGGAGCGCAACCGCCTGATCCTCTTTCTGTTGCGGCTGGTACCCTGTTGTTGACCTTGTGTGATCCTGAAACCAAGGTTCATCTGGCGGGCGCTTTAGACACAGCCGGAGTGCGGCAGTGGCTAACCTTTCACACCGGCGCACCGATCTCAAACGCTGAGGAATCCGACTTTGCCGTAGGTACATGGCAGGCGCTGTCGCCGTTAAACAGATATCGCATAGGAGCTGCCGAGTATCCTGATCGTTCGGCGACCCTGATCGTTGAGTGCGATGAGTTGAAACAGTCAGGCCCGCGGCTGTCGGGGCCAGGCATCAAGCACACCTCACGTCTGTCTTTGCCAGATGTGGCTGCGCTTCGGGCCAATGCGGCGCTTTACCCATTGGGCTGTGACTTCTTCTTCACTTGTGGGGGAACGGTCGCGGCCTTGCCCCGCAGCACACAGATCAAAGCGGAGGCTTGAGCCATGTATGTTGCTGTCAAAGGTGGTGAGAAAGCCATTGAAAACGCTCATGCCTGGATGGCTGAGGAACGTCGCGGAGCGACCGATGTCGGTGAATTGAGTGTGGCCCAAATCCGGGAGCAACTCAGCTTGGCGGTGAACAGGGTGATGGCCGAAGGGTCGTTGTTTGATCCTGATCTTGCTGCGCTGGCGATAAAGCAAGCGCGTGGGGACTTGATCGAGGCGATTTTTCTAATCCGCGCCTACCGAACGACTCTGCCTCGTTTCGGCTATTCCAACCCGTTGGACACGGGACAGATGACTTGTGATCGACGAATATCGGCTACGTTCAAGGATGCGCCCGGGGGGCAGGTGCTGGGCCCAACGTTCGACTATACGCACCGCTTGCTGGATTTCAAATTGGCGGCGGAAGGCGAATTAACAACAGCTCCCGTGGCACCACCGCGTGAAGAACCAACACCTCACATTACGGAGTTCCTGAAGGGTGAGGACATTATTCAGGACGAACCCTTCAGCGACGAAACCCCGGGCGACCTGACACGCGAGCCGATGGAGTTTCCCGCTGGCCGACCGCTGCGCCTTCAATCGCTGACACGCGGTGATGAGGGGTTTGTGCTGGGCATGGCTTACTCAACCCAGCGGGGTTATGCCCGCAACCACGCCTTTGTTGGGGAATTGCGGATCGGTAAAGTGGCGGTAGAGATGGATGTTCCCGAACTCGGCTTTGCTATCGACATCGGCGAAATCGAGGTGACGGAATGCGAAACCGTCAACCAGTTCAAGGGTTCGAAAACCGAGCCGCCTCAGTTCACGCGGGGATATGGGTTGGTCTTTGGCCAATCAGAACGCAAGTCCATCGCAATGGCCCTTGTTGACCGCGCTTTACGTTGGCAGGAACTGGGTGAAGACAACCTTGGTGCACCTGCTCAGGATGAAGAATTTGTCCTAAGCCACGCGGACAATATTCAGGCGACAGGGTTCTTAGAGCACATTAAATTGCCGCATTACGTGGACTTCCAATCCGAGCTGGAGCTTGTTCGCAAACTGCGACGAGAAGCTGAAGAGCGGGTAACACCAAAGGAGGCTGCGGAATGAACCAGGCTCCCTCAATGAATCCCTTTGTTTCCATAAGCGAATTTCTGCCTATCAATATCTCGAATTGTGGATTCTCTGGAAACAGAATCGCAGTGCGACAAGTCAATTGCTCTCCATTGATCCGACGTGTCACGTCGCATCGCACGGCGTCGCCTTCGATCCTGACTGCGATGCCAAAGCACATAAATAAAAAGAATAACGAAGAACGAACAACTCAGGAAAACGTCCACAACAACACCATAAAAACAAAGCGGTAATCAAATGAATGAGTATAATTTCGCATATTTGGACGAACAAACCAAGCGTATGATCCGAAGGGCGATCCTCAAGGGGTTAGCAGTTCCTGGATATCAGGTGCCGTTCGCGAGCCGCGAGATGCCGATGCCATATGGTTGGGGTACAGGGGGCGTTCAGGTTTCCGCGGCGGCTTTGACACCCGATGACACGTTCAAGGTGATCGATCAGGGCGCGGATGATACGACCAATGCTGTCTCGATCCGAAAGTTCTTTGAAAACACCGCCGGAGTGGCGACGACCGAGAAAACCGAAGAGGCAACGGTCATACAAACGCGCCACCGCATTCCCGAGGCAAAGCTGACCGAGGATCAGATCCTTGTCTATCAGGTGCCGATCCCGGAACCTCTGCGTTTCCTCGAGCCGCGAGAAACCGAGACCCGCAAGATGCACAGTCTTGAGGAATACGGGCTGATGCATGTGAAGCTTTACGAGGATATCAGCCAGCATGGGGCGATCTCGACCTCTTACGCTTATCCGGTGAAAGTCTCGGACCGCTATGTGATGGATCCTTCTCCCATCCCGAAGTTTGACAACCCCAAGCTTGAAATGGATGCAATCCAGCTGTTTGGGGCTGGCCGCGAGCAACGCATTTACGCTGTTCCTCCGCACACCAAAGTCGTCAGTCTGGATTTTGAAGATTATCCGTTTGAGGCCACGAAGGCCAACCATCCGTGCGACTTATGTGGTGCTGAGGACAGCTATTTGGACGAGGTGATCATGGATGACGCTGGTAACCGGATGTTTGTCTGTTCCGACACCGATTACTGTCGGTCCCGCCGCGAGCAGGGTCACGAAGGACGCTTAAGCAAGGAGGACGCGGCATGATGCGCGAGAACGTACTGGGTATCGATCATCTAGGTCTGACAGTATCAGACCTAGAGGCCACCAAAGGGTTCTTTGTCGGTGCTTTGGGTTGGGACGTTGTTGGCGGCAAGCCGGAATACCCGTCTGCCTTTATCAGCAATGGCGCGGCTGTTTTGACCCTTTGGCAACAGAAAGGTGACAACCCGCGTGGGTTCGACCGCCATGCCAATGTGGGCCTGCACCACGTTGCTTTCAAAGTGCCTGATGAGGCAGCGCTTAATGCTGTTTTTGACGCGATCAAAGACTGGCCTGGGGTCGAGGTCGAGTTCGCTCCGGAAACGTCAGGCGCGGGCCCTAAAATCCACTTCATGATCCGAGAGCCTGGCGGCAACCGGATTGAATTTGCCTACGATCCGAGGTGACCGCTATGACACCCCTGCTGAGCGTTCAGGACATCAGGAAAACATATGGTGCGCGGATCGGGTGCACTGGTGTTAGTTTCGACCTTTATCCAGGTGAGGTAATGGGGATCGTCGGTGAAAGCGGTTCGGGCAAGTCGACTCTGTTGAATTGCCTCGCGGGGCATTTGGTACCTGATGAAGGGCGCGTTGTTTTTGATACACGCGCAGATGGCCCTGTTGACACGGTCACCATGTCGGAACCTGCACGAAGGATGCTTGGCCGAACCGACTGGGCCTTTGTTCATCAACACGCTCGCGATGGGCTGCGTATGTCGGTGAGTGCCGGCGGTAATATCGGTGAGCGTCTGATGGCGGTCGGCGATCGACACTACGGCGAAATCCGTAACCGGGCGATTGATTGGCTAGGGCGTGTCGAGATTGACGAGAGCCGCGTGGATGACCGCCCGACCGCTTTCTCGGGCGGGATGCAGCAACGCCTGCAAATAGCGCGCAATCTGGTGACGGGACCTCGGCTGGTGTTCATGGACGAGCCGACCGGAGGGCTGGATGTCTCGGTCCAAGCACGTTTGCTGGACCTGTTGCGCGGTTTGGTCCGTGAGATGGGGCTGAGTGCCATCATCGTCACCCATGATCTGGCAGTTGTTCGTCTATTGGCAGACCGGTTGATGGTTATGAAGGACGGGCATGTTGTTGAGGCTGGTCTGACCGACCAGGTGCTGGATGACCCGCAACACGGTTACACACAATTGCTTGTATCCAGTGTTCTGCAGGTTTGAGGATGAAGGCGATGATTGAGCTTAAGGACGTCTGCAAGAGCTTTACGCTGCACAATCAGGGCAGTGCAGTTATCCCAGTGATGGAGGGGGCCTCACTCAGGGTTGGACCGGGTGAATGTGTGGCGCTTACAGGGGCGTCAGGGGCGGGTAAGTCCACTCTGATGCGGGTGATCTACGGAAATTATTTGGCCGCCTCAGGGCAGGTTATGGTTGGTGGCTTGGATGTGGCTCAAGCTGAGCCGCGCGAGATTCTGGCGCTGCGACGGGAAACGTTGGGCTATGTCAGCCAATTTCTCCGGGTTGTGCCTCGTGTGCCAACGCTGGACGTCGTGGCAGAGCCGTTCCTGGCCATTGGGTGTAACAGGCAAGTGGCGCTGGACAAAGCCGCTGGCCTGCTGGCGCGGCTGAATATTCCCGAACGGCTCTGGTCGCTGAGTCCGACGACATTTTCTGGCGGCGAACAGCAACGGGTGAATATTGCTCGCGGGTTCGCGCATGACTATCCGGCGATGCTGCTTGATGAACCTACCGCGTCTTTAGATGTGCAAAATCGCGAAACAGTCCTGTCCTTGATCGAAGAGGCCAAGGCACGCGGTGCTGCAATTGTGGGGATTTTCCATGACGTTGGGGCGCGTGAGCGTGTCTGCGATCGTGAGATAAACGTATCGGACTTTACCCCCGGATTGGCCGCATGAAGATTGCACCGGTCATAGCAGTTGTCGGTCCTTCGGGCGTTGGCAAAGACAGCGTAATGGAAGCATTGGACGCGCGTGTTCCTGGTATTTGTCGGATGCGTCGGGTGATCACCCGTCCCGAAGGGGAAGACGGCGAAGACTTTGACCGGGTGTCAGAACAAACTTTTCACCAGATGACGGCCCAAGATGCCTTCGCACTCCACTGGTTCGCGCACGAATTATTTTATGGGGTACCTACTGAAATTGAAGATCTCAGGCTCAATGCAGATGCAGTGTTGGTAAACCTGTCCCGATCCGTATTGCTGCGGGCACAAGAGGTGTTTGGGGATCTGATTGTGATTTCTCTGACCGCCGATGCCGAGGTGCTTGCAAGACGCCTTTCGATGCGCGCCCGCGAACGCGCACCGGAACAGGCACGAAGGCTGGCGCGTGCAAGCAGCCCCTTACCGGAAGGGCTCAAACGGGTAATCGAAGTCGACAATTCCGGGTCTTTGGACGAAACACTCAACACCATCCTTTTGCAGCTTCAGCCGGAAAGGGCATAGCGATGGATCAAGTGAAACCTTCCGTCGCCTGCTTCTCCCACCAATGCCAGATCGCCGATGTAGAAAGGCGAAGGCAGCAAGGGTCCAAGTCGCGATTGCAGTTCTGCTTGGACCGTCGCCAAAGATGCCTTGTTCAGCTTGCTGCTGAGGGTGATATGAAAACGGAAGGCGTCCATGACGTAGGGATAACCCCATTGAACCAGATTGGCGTCCTGTTCCGCGCTCAGGCCTCCGGCACGCCGGCGTTCCAGCTCGGCCTCAGAAGCCGGGGCGCGAAAATCGTCCAGATCTCGCACACACGCGGCTGCAAGCGCGTTCAGACGGGCTTCACTGCCAAGCGGGCGCAGAGCGAGGAAGCGACCAAGCCGGGCAATTTCCAACCCGCCCAGTTTAACCTGCGGCTGAGACTTCGCGAGCTGTGTGCAAGCCTCCTTCAGTGCTTCTACAGACTGCCCTTCCCGCAGCCGGAAAGGCGGTTTTATCGTGGCGTGCAGGCCATATTTGCGTGGTACTTCCGTGACGGCCGCGACATCCACGCCGTCAATCACGGGATGCGTCACCTCTTGGCCAGACAACATGTCCCAGCCCAGCCATTGGGTTGCAAAATTGGTCCATTCAGCCCCGGCTGGGGGCGCGAAGTAAAGCGCGTATCGCGTGAATGTCACATTGGCCTCCTATGCGTGGCCTTACCAATAGCTCAGACCGTGTGAAGTTCAGATGACAGAAGAAATGATCCTTGCCAATGCCACGCTGGTTCTTCCGGAAGAGACCGTTACAGGCAGCGTGCGGATGGTGGGCGAGACGATCGCAGAGATTGCCACAGGCAGCTCGGTTCCAGCGGGCGCAATTGATTGCGGCAAAGACTACGTCTGCCCAGGTTTGGTCGAGTTGCATACAGATAACCTCGAACGGCATATCCAGCCACGCCCAAAAGTCGACTGGCCGCATGCGGCAGCCATTCTGGCCCATGATGCTGAATTGGCCAGCACTGGCATCACCACCGTATTTGACGCGATGCGCGTTGGCTCAATCCCAAGCGGACAGGCGCGTTACCTGAAATATGCGCGCGGCCTATCGCGTGAGCTTTGGCAATTGCGGGATCAGGATGCTTTGAAAATCAGCCATTTCCTGCATCTGAGGGCCGAGGTCTGTTCTGAAACGCTGGTGGATGAATTGGATGAATTCGGTCCGGAAGATCGCGTGCGGTTAGTCTCGCTAATGGATCACACCCCAGGGCAGCGACAGTTCCGCGACATCTCAAAACTCGAAGCCTACCTCAAAGGGAAGCATGGGTTTGATGACGACACTTTCATGCAGCATGTCGCGCAATTGAAAGGGTTAAGGGACCAATACGGCGACAGGCACGAGTTTGAAACGGTCAAGGCGGCCTCGCGCTTTGGCGCTATGTTAGCCAGTCACGACGACACGACGGATGAACAGGTGCGCATTTCGGCTGGCCACGGTATTCGGCTGGCTGAGTTTCCCACAACCGTCGAAGCCGCCCACGCCTGCCATAAACACGATATCAAGGTTATGATGGGAGCTCCGAATGTGATCCGGGGCGGCTCTCACTCCGGTAACGTCGCAGCTCAGGAGCTGGCCGAGATGGGGCATCTGGATATTTTGTCTTCGGACTACGTGCCCGCGGCGCTGTTGTTGTCAGCGGCTCGTTTGGGTGAGATGTGGGGCAACATGGCGCGCGGACTAAAGACCGTAACGCAGACTCCTGCTCAAGTCGTGGAGCTTGAGGACCGCGGCGAATTGCGCGCCGGTGCCCGCGCGGATGTGATCCGGTTTCGAATGCAAGAAGGTGTACCGGCACTGAATGGCGTCTGGTCACGTGGGCGGCGTGTTGCCTGATCAGGCCCGATAGAACAGGTACCGGTCCGGCGCGATTGTTTCGGGTCCGTTGATTTGTTGAAACCCTACAAGAGGTTGCCCTGAGATAAGCAAGCCCCCGGGTACAATTACTTTGGCAATCAAGGGGCTGAGGCGCGCTGCTTCGGCGACGTCGTCTTCTTTGATGCCACGTCCAAAGTCATAGTGCGCCAAGGCAATCGTCGGCCCTTTTGCGGCAAGTTTTTTCAACATGGGTTCTGCTTCACCCTGCAAAAAATCCTCGGCCGGCGGGGTGCTGGAGGGATGGCATTGTAGTACTCGGTCCATCACCCAAATGCGCCGGTTGGGCATGATTTCCCTCAGGTGATCATAAGTGCGCCCATTGCCCAGCCCCATATCCAGAACATCACCGCCCTGATCCGCAACCTGAGCGGCCGCCCAGTTCAACCCGTCTCTTTGGGCAGTCAGGCGGCGCAGCATGGAATCCAGTCGGCTCATTCGGGGTCTCCGGTTTGTTTTTGTTGTTGTGCAGTCCAGGCGCGACCTGGCCCGTTCAGCAGTCTGCGCAACAGGTCTTCGGTAAAGGTCCAAATGTCTTGATCATGGACAAGATGGTGGGTCAATACGCCGAAAGGTTCCGCATTGTCGGCCCGGCCTTCGCGCCGATCACACAACATTTGCGTCACTTGAGATACCAATGTGTTCGAGGCCGCCAGCCCACGTGTCCCGCGCCAGTCGATTGGATCAAGGTGGGTGTTGATCTGCTCCAAACCGGTCACGGGCACTGCAGTTTTGCGCGGTGTCGCGGTCGATAGGATGCGATAGCCCAATGTCGGTAACTCTTGAACGACTTCAGGCGCGATCCGGTTCCATGGCGGTACGAACAACGGACAAAGTTGGTCGCCGAACTTGGCTTGCAGTTGTTGCAGCCCGGCGTGAGCGTCTTGAACAATCTCTTCCAATGGCCGATGCATCCGAAATTCGGATTTCTTTTCAGTCGATGGTGCGTGATTAAGATGCCCCCATCCATGTACGACCGGGATCAGCGTCGGGCGGCGCCCAACATGATGAACCAAATCATTGTCTGCATCCCTTGGTATGATCGCCAGATGAACAGGCAGCCCGAGGGTTTCCGACAATCGAGTTAGTCTATCAAGTTGCGGAGTTGTAGTTACGGCATCATCGTCGCGCCACCACAGCGGGAACGTCAGGCCCTGAGCCTGCCAAGCGTCAAGTTCGTTATCCAAAGGACGCCAATCTATGGTCATGCCTCCGCCCTCAGTCGTTTCGCGATTTCGACGGACTTGACGGCTCCATTGAACCCTTGAGTAGCTCTCTTGCGAGGGCCGGCAGAGATTACCTCAGTCAACTCCTTTGCCAATGCTTCACCGCTCAGATCTCGGCTTTCCAGCACAGCAATCGCAGAGAGATCGGACAGGCTTTTCCCCCGTAGACCCTGTTCAACCTCTTTTCCATCGTCAAAGGGAATGAACACAGCGGGTGTTCCGGATTGCAGAATGTCCAATGCGGTGTTGTAGCCGCACATACTGACCGAAGCTGTTGCGTGGGGTAGCATCTGGCGGAAATCAGGGCGCACGGGTTCCAGTGTAATCGGGGCGTCTCCGACCCGCTTCTTTAGCTGAGCAATGCGTGCCTTTGCATCCTGTCCACCCACCAGCAGGCGCCAGCGACTACTGGGCATCTTGCGGGCGGCCTCAATGGCCGCGTGAAAGATCGGTTGGCCTACAGACCCACCACCTGCGCTCACCAGTATTTCACCCTTTCCGATTGCATCCGGATGTGGCGAAGGCGCCGCGGGCGCGACGAAACCGGTGTAGTAAAGTCTATCGCGCAAAGCATCCCTAACTGGCCAGCTGGTCTCCAGCGGAATGACCTTTTCATCCGAGTGGACGAGAATTCCGTCGTAATACCGGCCTACGATTTCTTCAGCGCGTTCCGCTTTGGAAGGTTTTGAAGGAGGGGCAAGTATGTCGCGGATCGAGCCTAGAACCACAGGGCGAAGTGCCAATTCTTGGGCCGCATCCAAGGCGGCGTTGAACTCTGCAGCCAGTGATCGACGACCAAATGGATACAGCTCGGTAATCAACACTTCTGGGCCAAAGCTGCGAACGGCTTCAACCAACGCGGTCTCACGCGCTTTCAGATAAGCTGTGTCGGCGACATCCCCATCTTGGGTAAGCAGGCGTGTGAAGTCAGTCCCGTCCGAGCGGAGAGGAGGTAAACCCAGCAACGACATTCCTGTGCTGTCCAACTGGGGTGCTGGCATGCCTCCTGATACAACAAACGTTTCATGCCCATCTGCCACAAATGCGCGGCCCAGAGTCAGGGCTCGGCTCAAGTGCCCTGTACCGAGCAAATGAGTGACGATGATCATGACTTTCATGCCGAAGCCTCCGTACCGATCAGGCGTACAGGCTCGGGTAGGGCCGTCAGCGTTGCCAAGTCCACGACATAGAGGCGGTTGCGTTTGATCTTAAATGGGGCTGGTCCGTCGAAGTCCCATCCCCAAGCGCGTGCAAGAATGACCCTCATAACCCCGATATGGCAAACGGCAACAGTGTCACCCTGCAATCCATCCAGCCAGGGTTTTAGCCGAGCCCAGACCTCTGCTGGGCTTTCACCATTTGGCGGGCGATACTCCCAACTCCAGCTTTCGATGTGCTGGTAACCACTGTTAGATTCGGCAATCAAATCCTCTCCGCGCAGACCTTCCCAATCGCCCCAGTTCATTTCTGTCAAAGCGTCCGAGGTCTGTGGTTCGCACCCGGTTACCAGCTTTGCGGTTTCGCGAGCCCTTTGCAGTGGGCTGGACCAAAGGTTTGCTTCATCCCACGGCGCAGGCAACCGTTGAGCTGCCAGAGCGGAACGAGCCTCATTGTCCAAGGGTATGTTGCTGCGTCCCTGAATGCGTCCAGCACGATTCCAGTGGGTATGCCCATGGCGCAGCAGAGCGAGGCGGGTCATGACGTAGTCTCCACCAAAGGCCGGGCTGCCTGCCAAAATCGTTCAGTTGCTGCGGGCATGAGATGGCGTTCGGCCACACACCTGCGGGCATCCGCCCCAAGTGACAAGCGCAACGCTTGGTCGCCCAAAAGGAGCTTTAGTCTGGCGGCCAGACCTTCTGATCTTGCGTCAACAGGCGGATAAACGGATGGTGCCAGTACGTCACGAACACCCGGTCGGTCTTGTGCTACAACCGGCACGCCATTGGCCTGCGCTTCAAG
The DNA here is from genome assembly GCF_056538765.1 of Ruegeria sp. BE9. Lineage (NCBI taxonomy): Bacteria > Pseudomonadati > Pseudomonadota > Alphaproteobacteria > Rhodobacterales > Roseobacteraceae > Ruegeria > Ruegeria sp. BE9. The sequence continues at coordinate 21,208 of NZ_JBQFTS010000004.1, forward strand.
GTAAATCATCCCATAGGCTTCATTCACGCCGGGCCAAATCAACACTGAGGCCGAAGCGTACAAAGTCTGCAGCGTTTTTCGGTCGAGCTGGCCCAAAAACCGAACCTTCTCGCCGAATGGTGCCATCAACGCTTCGACGTCCTCGCGCGCGGGACCATCGCCGGCAATGTTCAATGACCAGTCACCGTCAAGATGCACCAGCGTTTCTGCAAGGATTTTGTATGATGCCAGTTTATCCCCATGTCGCATCATACCAACGGTAAGCATGGGGCCATCGCATGTGGATGCTGGCGGCAAGTCATGGATGGGTAGGAAAGGCGGCAACTCAACAAGCTTTTGGTTTCCGAACTTCTCTCGCTCCAACGTGATCAAATCGTTGGCCGTGTGATAAAAGATTACCTGCGCTGCATCGCAGGCATCGTGCGCGGATTTGGCGAACTCGGCCCAAGGCCCGTTCAGACGGCTGGTCGCGCGCGTACTTTCCAGTTGCACGTAAGGAATTTTGCGGGCTTTGCACACGAGTGGCCCCAGCAGGTCCGGTGCCTTGTAATAGTTGTGATAAGTCACCCAAAGGAACGTGTCTTCGGGCATTTCCGAGATCAGCCTTCTGGCTTCGGCTTCAGCCTTGGCCTTCAAAACCGTTTGCTCACTCGGATCGCCGTGCTTGTCATAGATCCGAAGCCGGGACACCAGATCGACGTTGTCCCCCTGCGCGGCAATAGCCTGCATCAGATTGCGCGCCATTTCACGATCCCCTGACGGCACCGGACTGTCGGGCGCTTTCATCGGAGTGTAAAAGGCGATCCGAGACATCAGGCTTTGCCCGCCCCCAAAGCGCTTAGGCGCTTGGACAGTAGCGCAATTCCCGGATCCATTCGGAAGTCAGCAATTAGGCGATCGTAGGCGGCGGTTGCCATGCGCGCTGTCTCTTGAGGTTCAGCCGCAAGGTGAATAATGGCGTCTGTCAGCGCCGCAGGTGCGTCATCAGACAGCACACCATGCGTTCCGGTATCAATGAATTCTGGAATTGCAGAGACCGGAGTCGAAAGGATCGGCAAGAGCTGTGATGCTGCCTCCATCAAAACGTTGGGCAAACCATCACGATCCCCATCTTCCGCAACCCGACTAGGCAAGACAAACAGGTCGGCTGCTCGCATAGCTTCAATGACCTCGGGTTGGTCGCAAGCCCCTTTCCAAGTGATACGGGATGAAACTCCGGCGGCTTCGGCGCGGACACGAAGCTGCTCGCTAAGTGTACCGCCACCAATATGGGTCCAGTGCCAATCGAGCGTTTCGGGCAGCAAGGCAAAGGCGTCGATCAGTCGATCAAAGCCTTTTTTCTCGACCAAACGTCCCACGGACATCATGTGAAATGGACCGTCCGGTGAACGTGTTGCGCGTTGAGGTGGCGCTGGAAAGCGGGCCAGGTCCAGCCCGTGGTAAATCAATTCAACGCGAGACGGATCGTCGGCCAGGCTGCGCAAGTGTTCTGCGCCGATGGCAGTGCAGGTCGCCCCAAAGGCCGCGCCGTGAGTATTCTCATGCAATTTCTCGGTCTTTTCCCATTCGGGCGAGGTCCAGATATCCTTAGCGTGCGCTGAAAAACTCCAGGGCAGACCGAGCATAATGGCGGCATAGCGCGCGACAGAAGAAGGCGTGTGCATGAAATGCGCGTACATGACACGGGTCTCTTCGGGTAATTCAGCGGCAAGAACGCAGGCTTGACCGAACCGTCGGATGCGGTTGTGGGTCGGATCACGGCGCAGGTCTGCGCGCCAGACTTGATAAGCCTTGGCATAACCGGGCAATTCCCGCGCTACTCGACGCGCAGCCCAGACGCGTTGGGGTTCCTGGTAGAGGTATTCTGGCAGGTAATGCACCTGACCACTGAAGCGATCGTGCAGGGGATGACGCTTCACATCCGTCGGGTGGCGTAGGGACCAGATATCGAATCTGTGACCCGCCTCCTGCAAGGCGACCAGTTCCTGTGCGATAAACGTCTCGGAGAGGCGCGGCCATCCTTTGACCAACACCGCCAGGTTCGGCTGAGTTGTTTTCATCCGGTAGCTCGTTTCTGTTCCCGGCTGAGAAGAGCATCTACGCGATCAGTGACATAAGCCAAACCATCTAGCAGCCCATCTTTCATTGTTTCGGATGGCAGCGGCTGAGTAGGCAGGTTGCGGATTGCCTGAATCATTGCATCAGGTGTCAGTCCGTCGCGGTTCTCGTCCAACATCCGAACAAGGCCCAGACCCTCAGCACGTGATGCGCGAATCCACTGTTCCAAACGCGGTGTGGTGCGGGGAACGATGACGGCACGTTTGTCAAAGGACAAAACCTCACAGAATGTGTTGTAGCCGCCCATGCAAACCACGCCTGCAGCACCCGCAAACAGTGTTTCGATTTGGGATTCGAAGCCAACGGCCGTTACCCGCCCGTTCAGCGCGGCAACGCGGGTCTCAAATTCTTCGCGCAGTTCACCAGAAAGGAAGGGGCCATACACCAGTACGGCACGCGGTGACAGTGTCGGGTCTTTTTCGTAGGCCGAAAGAACTAGGTTCACCATAGCCTTACCGTCGCCACCGCCGCCGGGCGTGATCAGGAAATAGGGCTGTTCAGGCGGCTCACCTACTGGGCCAAGATCGCGACGCAGGTAGCCTGTCCAGTGGATGCGTGCTTGAGTGGCCTGACTGAGTGGCAGACCCTTTGTCGGGTCATAGATCGAGTTAAGTCCGTACACCCAGATTTCGTCATAGAATTTTTCGGTCGCGGAAACCGCTTCTTTTCGCTCCCACTCAGCTGCCAGAACCTCGGGCTCGTCCAACACGTCGCGTAAGCCCAGAACAAGTTTAGTACGGTGTGAATGCAGCAGGTTTTCCAGCGTGGGCAACAACTCTCCACGAAAGCCAGTGGGTTCTTTATCCACGATTAGGACATCTGGGTCGAATTGCTGAACAGCGGTCTGAATCAGCCCAGATCGCAATTCAGTGACTTCCTCGATCCCCATGCCGATTGTTTGCGCGGCATAAGATCCATCGGCGCGTTTGGTCACGCCGGGCAGGCGCACGTGATCGACCCGACGCGGAAATGTGAACCGACCTGCAACCGGTGATCCTGTCAGGATCAGTGCCGATGCCTGGGGATTGGCCTGCGTAATAGCTCCGGCCAATGCGCGCGAGCGCCGCAGATGGCCCAATCCGAACGTGTCGTGGCTGTAGAACAAGATGCGCGGCGCCCGGCCGTTTGTGTCGTTTTGTATTCCTAGGCTCATGCCTTCGCCTGTTGTGTTTCTCAGTGCAAATCCGCGCGTTTACACCCGTTACCGTATATTCTTTGTGACTGCTTGCCAAAGGGGTTGGTAACATCTCGCAAAATCAAAAACATTGCGAAATGGCAACAACCTCTTCCGGGCGCTTTTCGGGGCCGCATCTGACTATGCCGGCGTCCTCTTGCGCAGCCGTTCTGTAAGTGTCTCCGGGTGGTCATATTCAGTTTTTGCATGCTTGCAAACACTCTTGATGCAAACATTGCATCGTGAACACGGACCGACACGTTATCGAGAAGATGTTATCGGAATATTTGAACCGAAGCAGGAGCTTATGTAATCTGTGGTGCAACACGTGAATTGGACAGAAAACCCGATGAAACTCAAACAGTTTGCTGGTATCGCCCTTGTGCTCTGGGTGTTCGCAGCAGCCTTTGTCACCCAGGCAACAGCGCAGACGTCCCTGATCCCCGGTTATGGGTCAGGTTCCGACACTACAGAGGACACAAGCGCGGAAGGTGACATTGCCGCCGCGATCCAAGCTGCGACCGAAGCCGGAGCGAGCGTGATTGTGATCGACAGCGCTGGGCAAGTTGTCTCTTCTGGGGGGCAGGCAAGCGGTTCGGCAGCTGATGTGCCACATGACCCGATGGGGGATGGCTCTCAGTTGATGAAGGCGCAGGAGAGGTTCTCGAAGTTCCGCGAGTCCATGCATTCTCGTCTTCAGGCATTGCCTTATTCGATATTCGAAGTGCAGTACATTCTGCGTCAGACCAGCCCTGACGGCCGTATCCAAACCTATGTCGAGGTGTTGGTTTGGAACGTTTTGTTCCTTTTGCTGGGCCGATGGCTGTCCACAGAAATCTACGGCAAGCGTATGGCCAAGAAACTGGTTGTCGCCAGGTCCAAAGAGGACCCCCAAGGTTACCGGGAAAAAATGCCGTTCCTCGTGTTTCGATTTGTCATGGGCATCGGCGGCACCATCTTTGCGATGCTGATGGCGTTGATCGTTGGGTATTTGTTCTTTGGTGAAGCCGAAGACCTGTCGATTCAATTCACGGTCACTGCGATTTTCACGGCCTTCTTCTTGTCTCGTACGGTGTCAGACCTGTGGCGGATGGTGTTGTCTCCGTACCTCAGCCAGTATCGCCTGCCGCCGTTTTCGGATCGAGACGCAAAACGCCTGTATTTCTGGGCGTCGGCACTTGCGACTTATGATATTTCGGTTGTTCTGTTTTCAACCTGGGTCGCGGATTTCGGGCTGAACTACAACGTCTATGCGATGGTCTACGGTAGTCTGACCATGTTTGGGGCGCTGGGCAACGTTCTGATGATATTGTTCAATGCCCGCGCCATTTCAAACGCTATCCGAGGAGGGCGCGCACCGGACCAGGTGTCGTGGATTGCGCGATCCATTTCTTACGCATGGGCCCCCGTTTTGATCGTCTATATCGTGTTCAGCTGGTTCAAGCTGGCTGTCGATTTGGTGCTCGAAAATGAAAACTCAATTCCGATCGTGGCCAGCAGTTACGCAATTTTCATGTCGGTTGTCGTGGCCTATGGAGCAATGAACTATCTGCTGGAACGGTACTTCGACCGCAATAGGCAGATGGAAGAGCTGAATGCCGAGGCTGACACTCTTGCAGAGGTCGAGGAACACTTTGAAACAGTTGAGGCCGAGCGGCGCAAGCAAAGCATCCTGACTTATGAGGATTTGGCCCGTCGCGTGGCAGGCATTCTTGCCTTTGTGGTAGGGATTTATGCGCTGGTGGTTATCTGGAACCCTGATGCCAGCTGGAGCGAAGACCTGCCCGTTGAGCGGGCCTTGGACGTGATGGTCATCCTTTTCATCGGCTACATCCTGTTCCATTTCTTCCGCATTTGGATCGATACGAAAATCGCCGAAGAGGTCGATGACGGCGGAGAAGAAGCTGAATTGGGGGATGAAGGCGGCGAAGGTGGTCAAAGCCGGCTAGCTACGCTGTTGCCCCTGTTCAGAGGCGCGATCCTTGCAGTGGTTGTCGTGACCATAGCCCTAATTGTTCTGATGGAAGTGGGCATCAACGTCAGCCCGTTGTTTGCAGGTGCTGGTGTGGTCGGTCTGGCCGTGGGCTTTGGATCGCAAACACTGGTTCGGGATATCTTCTCTGGCGCGTTTTTCCTGATGGATGATGCTTTCCGCAAAGGGGAATACATCGATATTGGTGATGTTAAGGGGACTGTCGAGAAAATCTCAGTCCGGTCGTTCCAGCTACGGCACCATTTGGGTGCGCTGAACACCATCCCATTTGGCGAAATCAAGGTGCTGACCAACTATTCCCGCGACTGGGTGATCATGAAACTACCTTTGCGAGTCACGTATGACACGGATGTCGAAAAGGTCCGTAAGCTGATCAAAAAGTTGGGGCAGCAGTTGCTGAGTGATCCGGTGATCGGTGATAACTTTATCCAGCCTCTAAAGTCGCAGGGTGTGATCGAGATGCAGGATTCTGCGATGATCATTCGGGTCAAGTTCATGACCAAGCCTGGGGATCAGTGGCTTGTGCGCAAGAAGGTCTATCAGGAAATCCGCGAGCTGTTTGCCCGAGAAGGCATCAAATTCGCTCATCGCGAAGTTACTGTGCGGCTGGCCGAAGGCAAAGACCCGGAAGATCTCTCTCCGAAACAGCGTGAGGCCGTGACCGGTGCAGTGCAGGCGGCGATTGATGAGGATTACCTGGACGATATCGGACCAAGCGGGGATGATCGCTAGGGGCGGCTCCCGCCCCTTTGAGGCATGTCTCTAGCGAGACAAACGCTCAAAGCGTTGGGTCAAGCCGCGCGTCCCGCGCGGCGGAAAGCTTACGACTTGGGGGAGGGCCAGACTGGATTCGAAGAGCCGCATTTTGAAGCAGGGAGCGACCATTGCATGTCGGTCCCTGCAACTTTGACAGCGGGTCGCAAGCGCAGACCAGGACCCCAACCCGACGCCTCTTGATCCGCCAAGTAGTCTTCTGGTGAGGCGTTTGTGATTTCGCCTTCCGCCTCGGTTTTTGCCAATGCAGCAAGCAATTCGGCCGTGCGTGCCAGTGACAATTGGGAAAGCATGACAGAGTTCCCAGACGCGGCCTCTGCCATGGCCGACAAGACGGCGGCGGCCATCAGATAGCCAGTTGCGTGATCCAGTGCCTGAACCGGAAGGGGCGTAGGTTTTTCAGCCTTGGCCCAAGCGCGGCCTGTATCAGCGATGCCAGCACTCATCTGGACAAGGCTATCGAAACCGCGACGCGCTGACCAAGGCCCCTGCCACCCATAGGCGTTCAGGGTAACTTCGATCCGGTTCGGGGCAATTTCATCCCTTTTGAGCTTGCTGAGCCCAAGAGCATCCAACGCGCCCGGTCTGTAGCCGTGAACAAAGACATCGGCTTGCGGCAGGAGTTCTTGCAGTGTCTTGAGGCCAGATGGCGTTTTCAGATTCAGGTAAGCACAGTGCTTGCCTAGGGAGATATCGGGGATTACGCCGGGTTCATCCCAACCCGGAGGGTCGATGCGCAGAACTTCGGCTCCGAACCCTGCAAGCGTTCGAGTGGAAACAGGGCCAGCCAAAACACGGGTGAGATCCAGAACACGTAACCCCGCCAATGGGCGTTTTGCCGTTGCTTCAGGCCTCTCTCGCAGTTTTACGTGACGGGGGCTATGCCAGCCGATCAGCGGGTCACGCGATACAGCTCGACCCTGAGGATGTTCCAACCATTCGCTGCGACTGCGCATTGCTGCAGCAACGCCACCCTCGGCCACGATTGTGGTTTCCAGTTCGGCGATGGCCCAATCTTTCAGGGCCTGAGAAACAGCATCACGGTCCGCTTTGACGCCAAGAACCTTCAATGCTGCGGCTCGGTGATGTGGAAGGTTGGTGTGTAGCCGGATCCAGCCGTCAGAGGCTTGATAATCGCCAGCCACTGCATCCCAAAGGCTCGGCATGTCCCAACCGTCAGGCTTAAAGGAATAACCAAACCATAACGAGGCCAGGCGATGGTCGACCTCAACCTTGGGCGCGCTTCCTGCCAGGTTTAAAGCGGCCATCAGACGTGCCATTTCCTGCCCGACGGCCGCAAAACTTGCCGTCGCTAATTCGGAAACGGCAAATGCACTTGGGCGCGCTCCTTTGCCGGTCGTAGTATAACTGTCCGCGGCTGGGAGGGTGGAGAGCAGGCTCATTGCTGATACGGATCCAGACTGTCGCGTAATCCATCGCCAAGGAAGTTGAAGGCGAGGACGACCACAATGATCGGCAGCATCGGAATCGCTGTCCACGGGTATATCTCGATCGACGCGAGGTTCTGTGCGTCGTTCAGCATCACACCCCAACTGACCGCTGGTGCCCGGAGGCCCAGACCAAGGAAGCTAAGAGCCGTTTCCCCAAGGATCATTGCGGGGATCGAAAGGGTGGCCGAAGCGATGAGGTGCGACATGAAATTCGGCAGCAGGTGCTTTCGAATAACCCGGCCCGAGCTTGCGCCCATCATTTCCGCTGCACGCACGTATTCCTCTTCCCGTAAGGACAGGAATTTTGCGCGTACTGAACGTGCAAGACCCGGCCAGTCGAGTATCCCTAGGATGATCGAGATGATGAAGAAAACCGCAACCGGGCTCCAGTTTGACGGGACCGCAGCAGACAGAGCCAGCCAGAGAGGCAGTTCCGGCAGTGAGCGCAAGATTTCGATCACTCGGTTGATGACCCAGTCGATTTTGCCGCCGAAGTATCCGGCGATGGATCCGAAAAGTATACCCAGAACAAATGACACCGTGATGCCGATCAGGCCGACGGTTAGTGACAACTGCGCCCCATATAGGATGCGGCTGAACACGTCTCGGCCCAGTCGATCTGAACCCCATAGGAACAGTGTCGCGCCGTCGGGGGCGCAGAACAGGTGGGTGTCGGATTTGATCAGTCCGGCAAGCTTGTATTCGGACCCTTCACAGAAAAACTTGATTGGGCGCGGGTCTTCCAGATCAGGAACGAATTTCCACTGGAAGGTCTCAAGATCAGCCTCAGCCACGATGGGAAAGACGTGGGGACCAATGAATTTGCCTTCGTAGAACCAGTTGACGCTCTGCGGTGGTGCATAGAGGTGCTCACCGTTGCGTTCATTCGGACCGTAGGGCGCGATGAAACCAGCAAAGGGCAGCATCAGATAACACAGCAGAAGGAAGATGCCCGAAATCAGGCCCAGCTTGTGAGTTTTGAACTTGCGCCAGACCAGCACCCAGTTTGGGGCGTCCAGATCGGCACGCTCAAGCTGCTGCAGAGAGGCTTCGGGATCAAAAGGGGCGTCGTCAACATAACGACCGTCAGGGTGTTTGGTCATGCTTCACGCCCCTCATACCGGATGCGCGGGTCAAGCATGACCAGCAGGATGTCAGATATCATGGTGCCGATCAGGGTCAGCAGAGCCACGAACATCAAGATAAAGGCAGACAGGAATTGGTCCTGAGTTTTCAGAGCCGTCAGCAGGGTTGGCCCGATGGTTTGCAAGCCCAAAACAACCGAGACCAGAACCGAACCGGATACCATCGAAGGCAGTAGATTGCCGATATCTGCGACGAACGGGTTGAAGGCGACGCGCAGCGGGTATTTCGCCAACATCCTGGATGGCGCCATGCCTTTGGCGATGGCAGTCTCCACATAGGGCTTACCCAGCTCATCCAGCATATTTGCACGCAGACGCTGCATCATCGCCGAGGCGCCAGACGTGCCAATAACAAAAGTTGGAACGATGAGGTGGACTAGGATCGACTTTAGCTTTTCCCAACTCATCGGCTGACCCTCGAAGGAAGGGTCCATCAAACCACCAATGGGCAGGTTAAAGTACCGGTGACCGTAGTAAAACAGGATCAACGCCAACAGAAAGTTTGGGGTGGCTAGACCCAGATAGCCCACAAAGGCCGATGTGTAGTCGATCCAAGTTCGTGATCGCGCGGCGGCAATGACACCCAAGGGCAGAGCCACGGCATAGACAAACAGGATCGCGGCCAGATTAACCACCACGGTCAGCCACAGTGTATCACCCACGATCTCGGCCACTGGGCGGTCGAATTCGAATGACCAGCCGTAGTTACCCTGCAAAAGACCTTCGAACCCGTGCGGACCAGGCCAAAAGCCCATCCAAATCAGGTATTGCTCCCAAATGGGCCGGTCCAGCGCATATTCGGTGCGCAAAAACTCAGCTTTGGCGACACCGGCGGATTGGCCCGAGGCCTGAAGCTCTGCAATTTGGTTGCTGAGGTAGTCGCCGGGCGGCAGATTGATGATCACGAAGATCAGAACCGACACCACCAGCAGCGTCAGCAGCATCGTGAAAAAGCGATAGACTGCATAGCGCAGCATAACCATTTAGCTGCTCCTGATCAGTCGGCGAAAAAGAATTCGTCCGGCCGGTGAATGCCGAAATGCGCGCCGGGCTCCCACGCCCACATGGCTTGTTCGGGCACGTTGCGAAGGCGGTTCGAAACAACGACCGGCTGCGGTGCGCCGTTCAGGATGCCGATGGCATACAGCTGATCGGCGTGGATATTCAGCATCTCAGTCCAGACGGCCTTACGCTCATCGTCTGTTGTGGCTACTTCCCAGTCATGGGCCAATTGCATCAGGCGTTCGGCCTCGGGCATGTCCGGGGCTTCGCCTACATCGCCGCCAGTTTGGTAGTACTGGCCCCATTTGGGCCAAGCCAAAAATACCTGATCTGTCGGTGCCAGATAGGCGGGAGAGGTGTGGGTTTGCGGAATGCCGTCGTCCCAACCGAACCAAACTGAGGCCATAGTGTTGCCCGCAAACACACGGTTGCGAAGAATGTCGCGGTCCAGAGGGCGCATCACCAGATCAACACCGATCTCGCGCCAAGTGTCGGTGACGATCTGTAGTGCGTTCTCGACCTCTTGCCGTTCACCGGCGGTTTCGATGATGAGTTCCATCGGTCGACCATCAGGCAATAGGCGAATGCCGTTCTTGCTTCGCTCGGTCAGACCGGCCTCATCCAGCAGGGCGTTGGCCTGTTCAACATCGAACTGGGCCCAAGCCTGTGCGTTCTCCTCACTATAGAACGGAGACGCTGGCAGAACCGACATGGCACCGGGCTGAGCCAGTTTGAAGTACAACGCCTGGTTAATTGTCTGGCGATCAATCGCCAGCGAAAGTGCGCGACGCACACGTACATCGCGCAGAACCTCTCGCCAGCCCTCGTCTGTAAAGTTCAAGTTGGGGTAAATAGCGATCTGTGAGGCAACGCCGGTCTTCCACAGTCGCGTCTTGTAGTTTCCAACCTCTTCGCCTTTTTTCAGGATCGAGGCATCGCGGAATGCCAGTCCACGCCCTTGCAAGTCAGTTTCACCTGCATTGGCCTTTGCTGCAACCAGGCCGGGTGCAACGATCTCCATCTCGACAACGTCGATATACGGTAGCTGCACGCCGTTGCTATCGATGCGGTGGTAGTAGGGGTTGCGCACAAAATTATGCCGGATTTTCTTTCCCGAACTTGCGTTCAACCAAGGCTGCAAAGTGGGCAATTCGTGATTGTCGAACTTGTAGAGGTTATCGAGCTTGTTGTGCAGCGCGGCCCAGCTTTTGACGCGGGCATCTGCGACCAGAAAGGCCATTTCCTCGGCGTCTGCGTATTTCTCGTGATACTGTTTCAGAAACTCTGCAGGACGATAAATGAAAGGTGGGCGGGCCTGAGCCAGAGATTGCAGGAAGTCTGGGTTCGGGTCTTCCCACTCATAAACAATGGTGGTTTCGTCTGGGAAAGAAACGGTTGGGGTTTTGCCTTCGACGATCAAAAAATCCGGGGGGCCTGACGGGCTGAGAAGTTCGTTGTTTGCAACATCTTCCCACCAGTATCGAAAATCCTCGGAGGTGAAAGGCGATCCATCTGACCACTTGTGACCTTCTCGTAGGTGCAGCGTAAACTTGCGGTTATCTTCACTCTCAAAGGACTCCAACAGGTCGGGTACCAACTCATAGTTCTCGTTGAATCCAACCAAACGGGCATAACCGTAGACAACCATTTGTCGGATGTCCTTGGACCGAGTGACCATGGTTCGCAACGTGCCGCCCGGTGTTCCAAACTCACGCCCTTTGGCAGCAAGATCAACAACTAAGGGCTCTTCTGGCAGGCGGTCTTGAATGGGTGGAAGGTTACCTGCATTCACCTCGGTCGCCCAAAAAATACTTTCCTGTGGGGTCGGAGTATCTGCCGTGGCGGGCAGCATCCAAGCGGCGGCCATTGTGGCGGCCAAAAACAAAGGGCGAGTGGTCTTAAACATGGCATCTTACCTTATGGCCGGGCTCCATCTCTACCAATGAAGGTATCACGGAGTCCGTAAATCGGAAGGCGTCATCCCAACTGTCTGGCGAACCTGCGCCCAAAGCAACCAATTTCAGGTCTATGGGGCGGTTGATGTCAGGTTCAGGCTGAGCGGCGATCAGCGCCTTGGTGTAGGGGTGGCGTGGATTGTAGAAAAGGGTTTCGGGCGGTGCCTGCTCGACGACCAGACCCCTGCGCATCACGGCGACCTCGTCGGCAATACGCGCCACAACGGCAAGGTCGTGAGAGATGAAAAAATAGGACAGGTTCAGGCTGTCCTGCAGGTTTTCTAGCAGTGTTAGGATTTGTTCCTGGACCGAGACATCCAAGGCCGAGGTCGGCTCGTCGCAGACGATCAATTGAGGGTCCAGCATCATGGCGCGCGCGATCGAAAGGCGCTGTCGCTGGCCGCCTGAGAAAGCGTGAGGGTAGCGTTTCAGCATATCGGCGTTCAATCCGACCCGTTGCAGCATTTCGGCCGCCTTGTCCCGCTGTTCTGAGGTTGAGCCGATATTGTGAATCTCCAGTGGTTCAGTCATCGCGTCCTGAATACGCATCCGGGGGCTGAGTGAACTGTAGGGGTCTTGAAACACCATCTGCGCCTTGCGTTGAAAGGCGGTGCGCTGGGCGCGGGTCATGTGGTGCACTGTAATCGGGTCTGCGTCCGCCGAGGTTCGAAACAGTACCTCTCCGCCGGGATCGGGGGGCTCGGCCCCCAACGCGATGCGGGCCGCCGTGGTTTTGCCCGATCCGCTTTCGCCAACAATCGCCAGCGTCTTTCCGCGTGCCAGGTTCAGATCAACGCCGCGGCAGGCATGGATCAGTTTATCGCCCTGCCAGCCTTTGCTGGAGCGCATGGTATATGTCTTTGACACGCCCTTCATCTGCAGGATTAGGTCCTCGCCAGGCATGGGGATGCCTACGGAATCCTCGTCTGGAATTTCGGGTGCGGCGTTGAAGAGTTGCTGGGTATATGGATGCGCAGGAGCCGTCAGGATGGGGGCTGCCGCGCCGGACTCCATCACACGGCCCTTGTGCATGACGACCACTTGCTCGGCCATGTTGGCGACCACGCCCAAGTCATGAGTCACAAGGATGAGGGCCATGCCGGTCTCACGCTGCAACTCTTTGATGAGGCCCAGCACTTGCGCTTGTGTCGTAACGTCAAGTGCGGTGGTGGGTTCGTCCGCAATCAAAAGTTCGGGCTTGGAAACCATCGCCATGGCAATCATAGCGCGCTGACGCATGCCGCCAGACAACTCAAACGGGTAGGAATCGTAAGCGCGTTGGGGGTCGGGGAAACCAACGCGTTCGAACTGGGTCAGGACTTCTTTGCGTGCCTGCGCTTCGGACGCGTTGCGGTGCAGCCAGAGAACCTCACTAACCTGATTGCCGATCTTGTGCAGAGGGGACAGAGACCGCATCGGTTCTTGAAAGATCATCGATATCCGATTGCCGCGAATGCTGCGCATCTGCTTTTCGCTGATCCGGGTTAGGTCCTCAGTACCCTTTGAATCATTAAGGGTAATTGTACCGTTTCGAATCTGGGCTGTTCGCGGCAAAATCCGCAAAGCCGCCCGACATGTGATTGTCTTTCCTGACCCAGACTCTCCGACCAGAGCCAACGTCTGTCCGGCCTCCACGTCAAAGCTCACGCCTTTCACGACGTCTTCGCCAGCACCAAATCCGATGCTAAGATCGCGGACAGACAACAACGCTGTCATGCGGGTTTTCCACCCGGTGGGCCGTAGGTCGGCATCGGCTTGATCAACTCCCCGTGTTTTTTGTCGCAGTTTCGCGCGGTTGGTGCAGACTAGTCAAACCCGTTCTTGGGCCGAAATGTCGCGAATTTGTGAAACGGTTGCCAATTTACCTACACAAAGTCTTGAGGATTTGTCATCACATGCCTTGTCGGCACCATCTGACAAGTCGACTGATATCAAGGAGAGATTTCCCCGTGTCCGACGATCAAAGCCGACTGGATCTGTTCATTGACCGTATGGTGTCGCAACGCGCCTGTCTGGATTTCGCCATTGCCGAGACTCGCGGCATGACGGGGCCAGTGTTCGAATTGGGGCTGGGCAATGGGCGAACATATCATCACATGGTGCAGTATGTGAAAAACCGCCCAGTCTACGTGTTTGAGCGCGCGGTGGCATCCCACCCGGACTCAACCCCGCCCGAAGATCGAGTGATTCTTGGCGATGTACGCGAGACACTTCCGGCCTCTATTGGTCGATTTGGTCCGACGGCCAGCCTGATTCACGCCGACCTCGGCGGTCATAACCGTGAAAAGAACGACGCATTCGCCAGACTGGTTTCCCCCCTGATCGAGCCACTGTTGGCCGAGGGCGGACTGATGGTGTCTAGTGATCGGATGTATTTCGATGGGCTGACTGAACTGCCTTTGCCAAAGGATGCCGTTGAAGGGCGGTGTTTCATCTATCGTCGTTAATCCGAAGGAACGCCTGTATGCTGTTTTATGATTGCTCTACTGCACCAAGCCCTCGGCGTGCGCGTATGTTCATTGCGGAAAAAGGGTTGGAGATCGAAACTCGTGAGATTTCTATAGCCAAGGGTGAACAGCTGAGCGACGCGTTCAAGGCAGTTAATCCGAATGCGACGATTCCTGTTTTGGTCACAGATGAGGGTACGACTCTGTCGGAGAACTTAGGTATCGCAGCTTACCTTGAGGCGCGATTCCCTGAACCACCGCTGATGGGGCGTACCCCGGATGAGCGGGGGCTAGTTCTGATGTGGAACAGCATTGTCGAGCAGCAGGGCGGAATGCCAATAGCCGAAACACTGCGCAACACGCATCCTGCTTTTGCCAATAGGGCGATCCCGGGCCCAGAGAATCACACTCAGATCCCAGAACTGGCGCAACGTGGTGCATCACGGGTTGGGCATTTCTTCGATTTGTTGGAGGAGCGTCTTACAGATAGCCCATTTATTGCGGGGGCGGAGTTCTCTTTGGCCGACATTTCCGCCTATGTGTTTGTCGATTTCGCGCGCGTCATAAAGATGCGGATTCCGCAAGAAAATTCGGCCACGCTTGCATGGTTCGACAAGGTCAGCGCCCGTCCCAGCGCCCAACTTTAAAACGGTGATTTCTTGTTGATGGACTCGTGCAAAGAGAACTGTACATAAATGTCTAGACAGAAGTGAACAGTGCGGCTAGCGTCCTCTCGTGCCGTGCAGGGGAGGGCAGAATGAAATCTCAGTATCGCGTTGTGGTGATCGGTGGTGGCGTCGTGGGCGCCTCGGTTCTGTATCATTTGGCCAAATTCGGTTGGTCAGATGTTGTGATGTTGGAACGGCGGCGATTGGCGTCGGGATCCTCATGGCATGCGGCGGGTGGTATCCATGCGCTGAACGCCGACCCAAACATGGCGTCGTTGCAGGCTTATACAATCGACCTGCTCAGCGAGATCGAAAAGGAATCTGGCCAGAACATCGGCTTACACATGACTGGCGGTCTGACTTTGGCAGGGACGCCGGAACGGTGGGAGTGGTTGCAAGCGAACTATCGCATCTTTCAGTCTATCGGCATTGATGATTGCGAGTTGCTGTCTCCGGAAGAGGCGCAGAAACGCTGTCCGATTATGTCAACCGATGGCGTGCTGGGGGCCATGTGGGCGGATCGCGAGGGTTATATCGATACGACGGGCACGGTGCAGGCCTATGCGACAGCGGCCAAGAAGCGTGGCGCGGAATACTACGAAGAAACCAAGGTCGAAGAACTTATCCAGACTGATGATGGCTGGCAGGTGGTGACCGACAAGGGCACGATCACCTGCGAACACGTGGTCAATGCCGCCGGTCTCTGGGCGAAACAGGTCGGGCGCATGGCGGGTGTCGAGCTGCCGGTTTCTCCGCTCAAGCATCATTATTTGATCACCGATACTGTGCCCGAGGTGGCGCAGGCAGATTTTGAAATGCCGATGACCGTCGACCTCGAAGGGTTCACCTATATGCGGCAGGACCAAAAGGGCGTTCTGGTTGGCATCTACGAGGTTGATCACGAACATTGGGCCATGGACGGCGCGCCCTGGAACTATGGTGAGGAACTGTTTCAAGAGCAGCTGGACCGGATCGAGAACGAACTGACCCTGGGCTTTGAACGTTACCCATCCATCCAGAATGTGGGCATCAAAACGTGGGTGAACGGCGCGTTTACCTTCTCACCCGATGGTAACCCTCTGGTCGGTCCGGTGCCGGGCAAACGCGGATACTGGTCGGCCTGTGCGGTGATGGCGGGCTTCTTGCAGGGCGGTGGCGTTGGCAAGACACTGGCCGAGTGGATGATCCATGGCGAGCCCGAGGCGGACGCATGGCCAATGGACGTGGCGCGGTATGGCGATTTCGCTCAGAACAAGCGGTACATCCGCGAAACCACCGGGCAGTTCTATTCCCGCCGGTTCGTGATGACCTATCCAAACGAACAGTTGCCAGCGGGTCGTCCGCTGAAAATGGCACCGGCGCACGACGCGATGACCGATGCCGGATGCAAGTGGGGTGTCAGCTGGGATCTGGAGGTGCCGCTGTACTTTGCGCCCAAAGGCTTCGAGGAAACCCCGACACTGAAACGTTCGAATGCGCATGATATTGTGGCTGAGGAATGCAAGGTTATCCGCGAGGGTGCGGGGCTTTTGGACATCTCGGGTTTTTCACGGTTCGAAGTGAGCGGCCCGAACGCCGAAGTTTGGCTGGACAAACTCATGGCATCGAAACTGCCTGCGCTGGGCCGCGCCAAATTGGCGCCGATGCTCGGTGAGAACGGGCGCCTCAAAGGCGATCTGACAGTGCTCAATTGGGGCGATGGTACCTGGTGGATCATGGGCAGCTATTACCTGCGCGCCTGGCACATGCGTTGGTTCGATGATCACATGATCGATGGCGTGGCTGTCCGCGATTTGGGCGAAGAATACTGCGGCTTTGCCGTTGTTGGACCTAAGTCGCAGGCTGTGGTTGAAAAGCTGGCCGAACAAGATCTCTCGAGCCTGAAATTCATGGGATGCGGCTCTTTCGATATCGGTCTTGTCCGCGCACGAGTGGCGCGTATGTCAGTGACTGGTGAGAAAGGGTATGAGATTAACTGCAGGTATGGCGATCACATAAAACTGCGCCGAATGCTGCTTGAAGCAGGGGCTGACGAAGGCATACGCGAATGTGGTTTTAACGCTATGCTCTCGACGCGGCTGGAAAAGAGCTTTGGCATCTGGTCGGCGGAATTCACACAGCTGTACACGCCCGGCATGACAGGAATGGATCGTTGGATCGATTGGGATAAAACGTTTATCGGGAAGGAGGCCGCACTGGCCGAACGTGATGGTAACGGACCCGCCCAGATTCAAGTAACGCTTGAGGTGGATGCTCTGGACGCTGACGCCAGCGGCTATGAACCGATTTGGTCAGGTGGTGAGCGTGTGGGCTTTGTAACCTCCGGAGGTTATGGGCACTATACCGACAAGTCTCTGGCGATGGCTCTGGTGAATCGCGACAAGGCAGAACCGGGGACGGAGTTGACCGTCCACGTTGTTGGTGTTGAGCGTCCGGCTCGCGTGGTCGCGCCATCCCCCTATGACCCTCAGGGCAAGGCAATGAGGGGCTGAACATGATTACTCAAACCTCTGAGCGTGGACGAAGGCGACGAGGGCGTGGCGCGGACGCTGCCCCTTCGGCCAGTCGTGAAGTGAACTATCGTCAATTGAAAAACCCCTTTCCGCAGATGGAGGTATTCCCGGCGGATCAAGTCGCAGACATGCATGAGTCCGCGCTGCGGGTTTTGCAGGATCTCGGCGTCAAAGTGTTGTTGCCCGAAGCCCGTCAGATCTTTTCGAAAGGCGGTGCGCGCGTGGATGAAGACTCTGAAATGGTCTTTATCGGGCGTGAGATTGTCGAGGCTGCTGTGGCCTCAGCGCCTAAGTCCATCGCCTGCCGTTCAGGAGCCTGCCAAAGGGACTTTACCCTAGAGCTCGGGTCTTTGGTTTTTCAGCCGGGCGCAGGCGCGCCAAACGCGACCGATTTGGAGCGTGGTCGCCGTCCGGCAACGGGGCAGGATTATCTGGAGTTTCTAAAGCTCACGCATCATTTTGATGTGTTCCAGATGATCTCGCCACAAGTCGAACCACAAGACGTGCCAACTCACCTGCGGCACTACTTTACGACGCAGGCCCAGATGGAACTGACGGATAAATTCCCGTTCTTCTTTTCCCGGGGTACGCCGCAGGTCATGGATTGCTTCGAGATGCTGTCCACCGCGCGCGGTTTGAGCGACGATGCGTTCCGGGCCAATCCGCATTGTTATACGATCATTAATACCAACAGCCCGCGGACGCTGGATATTCCTATGGCGCAGGGCCTGATCGACTTTGCACATCATGGACAGATGTCGATCATCACACCATTCACATTGATGGGCGCAATGGCCCCGATCACTGTGGCTGGTGCGATCACGCTGTCTCACGCCGAGGCATTGGCGGCGCTGACACTGACACAACTCGCAAATCCCGGCGCGCCGGTGTGCTATGGCACCTTCACCAGCAATGTGGACATGAAATCGGGTGCTCCGGCTTTTGGTACGCCCTCACATTTTCAGGCATCCCTCGCTGCTGGGCAGTTGGCGCGGCATCTTGGTTTGCCCTGGCGCTCTGCGGCGGGATCAGCGTCGAACATCAATGATGTGCAAGCTGCAAATGAAAACCAATTCGGTCTTTGGGGCTGTCTGATGGCCGGTGCGACAGTCATCATCCACTCGGCTGGTTGGCTGGAAGGCGGTCTCAGCGTCTCATTCGAAAAGCTGATCTGCGATGCGGAAGTGCTGAACATGGTGGCAGAGCTCTGCGCCGGAGCGCAAGCCGGTCCTTCCGAGATCGGCTTTGACACCGCTTTGTCCGAGGTCGAGCCAAGCGGCCATTTCTTTGCTTCGACGCAGACGATGGAGCGGTACAACACCGAATTCTATGAACCACATGTTCACGACTATGCCAATTTCGGAACGTGGACCGAGCGCGGATCGATGGACGCCAATCACCGGGCGACTGGTGTGTGGAAGGATATTCTTGCCAATTTCAAACCCCCAGCTCAAAACGGCGATGGCCTGGGCGCAATGAAAGAGTTCATCGCCCGACGAACTCAAGAGGGTGGCGCGCCGCCAGAAAGCTGATGAACGCTAAACCTGTCCTCCACCGAGATGATCCCAAGGCTGAACCGTTGGTCGGCAACGTCAAAGTTACGCGTGACGATTGGCTGAACGTTGCGATGGATGTGCTGATCTCGGATGGCGTCGATCATGTCAAAGTTCTGAATCTTGCAGAGCGCATGGCCGTGTCGCGGTCGTCTTTCTATTGGTATTTCAAGTCCCGACAGGAACTTTTGGATGCTCTTCTCGCGCGGTGGCAAGCTACGAATACAGCGGGGCTAGTCGCTCAGGCCGAGGCCGCGGCAGATACCATTACGGCCGCAGTCTGTAATGTTCACCGGTGCGTCGTGAATACTGAACTGTTTGACACTGCACTGGATTTTGCTGTCCGAGATTGGGCCCGAAAGTCCGGTAAGGTTCGGCGGGCCTTGGACCAGTCGGATGCGCGACGATTGGCGGCTCTGCACGCCATGTTCGTGCGATTTGGCTATTCAGACATCGAGGCCGAAACGCGCGCGCGCGTTCTTTACTATATGCAGATCGGATACGATCTGGCGCAACTCAATGAACCCATGTCCGTGCGGATCGAGATGGTTCCGCACTACCTTTACGTTTTTACTGGGGTTCAGCCGAAACCCGAAGAAGTCGAAGAATTCAGCGCCTATTCACAGCGCTATTGGCAAGGAGACCCGTCATGAGCCAACCAGATGCAATCATAATCGGAACAGGCGTGATCGGCGCAGCAATCGCGTTTGAAATGGCAAAAGCGGGTTGGAAGACCTTGTCTCTGGACCGGAATTCGCAGGTCGGTCACGGCTCGACAGCTGGGTCTTGCGCGATCATTCGGATGCACTACTCGACCTTCGATGGAACGGCTTTTGCTTGGGAGGGTTATCACTATTGGCGGGACTGGGCCGAGTATCTCGGGCTGCCGGAAGACGCCAATCTGGCGCAGTTCCGCGAAACGGGAACTTTGGTGATGAAAACAGATGCCAACGGTATGTTGGAAAAGCACATGAAGAACAGTGCTGATCTGGATTGTCCGTTCGAGGAATGGCCGCCTGAGAAAATCACCGAGCGCCTGCCGATCTATTCTTTGGACAGTTTTGCACCTGCGCGCCGAATGGACGATCCGGAATTTGGTCAGCCAAACGGACGCAAGATGCAGGGTGGCGTATACTGGCCACAAGCTGGGTACGTTACAGATCCGGCTCTTTCCGCGCAAAACCTCATGGATGCAGCCAAACAGCACGGCGCCGAAGTTCGAACCGGGGCAGAGGTGGTGGAAATCCTGACCGAAGGCGGACGTGTGGCTGGTGTTAAACTGGCCTCGGGCGAAGTAATCCACGCCAAGGTCGTTGTAAATGTCGCCGGGCCAGGATCGGCTCTTATCAACAAAATGGCCGGTGTTTTGGATGACATGACCATCGAAACCCGCCCCTTGCGGCAAGAGGTGGTGCACGTCCCTGCGCCGGAAGGGTTCGATTTCGAAAACGACGGCACCATTGTGTCAGACAGTGACATTGCTTGCTATTGCCGCCCCGAGCACGGCAACCACATTTTGGTTGGATCGGAGGATCCGGAATGCGACCCGCATCAGTGGTGCGAAGATGACGTAAACTATAACCACGACTTCACGGATCAATGGACGACGCAGGCGATGCGGTATGCGCAGCGCGTTCCGAGCCTTGGTATTCCATCCAAGACCCGAGGCGTGGTGGATTTGTACGACGCGTCCACCGACTGGATTCCAATCTACGATAAATCCAGCTTGCCAGGGTTTTACATGGCCTGTGGCACCAGCGGAAACCAGTACAAGAATGCGCCAATCGCGGGTAAGATGATGACGGCCTTGATCGGCTATTGCGAGGGTGGAGCGGACCACGATGCGCAACCTCTGCAATTTGAATTGCCCTATATTCAACGCTTGATCGACGTTGGGTTTTATTCGCGAAAGCGTCCAATCAATGAGGAAAGTAGTTTTTCGGTTCTGGGCTAGTTTGCTACATCAAACGCTCTAACTATCTTGGGGACTGCAATAAAAGGCAGGACCCAGGATGGCCGAACTGAAAAATCGAGTTCTGATATTAGGTAGTGCGCCGAACGCCGTCGAAGCGCGGCATTGGTCGCGAGAGCCGTTTACTCATATTGTCGCGATCAACAATGCATGGCGCATTCGGTCAGATTGGGATGTGCTGATTCACCCCGAGGATTTCCCGGTTCAAAACAGGCCTGAATGTACCAAGCCGTCGCAACGGATTGTAACGGCAGATGAGTACGTTCCAATTCAAAACGGGTTTGGTGGTTTTGTTTATGCCGGTGGTACGATGGCCTTTACGGCTGGGTATTGGGCATTGTCCGCGTTGAAGCCCGCCGTCTTAGCTTATTTCGGCTGTGACATGGTTTACTCGAAAACTGGTGATACGCATTTTTACGGAACGGGTGAGGCAGACCCATTGCGTGAAGATGTGACTCTTCGGTCGCTCGAGGCAAAGTCGGCGCGCCTTGGCTTGTTCGCCGCGGCCCAGGGATGCAACGTATTGCGGTTGTCTAAAGGACCGAGCCGTTTGTTGTTTCCATCGGTGGGATTGAATGACTTGGACAGCGCGGCCCTTCCATCGACAAATGGGATGGCTTCGGTGCTGAAAGCCGAACGAAATCTTGGCTATTTTGTTCCGTCAGGCCGGTATTGGGAGGCCGAGAGGACATTTGACCCTTGCGAAATTGACGCGTTGGACCAGAGATGGTTGTCGCTGTACCGCGCGCCTGTACTCGACGATGTAGCGTGAGACCCTAAACGGCGAACTTAACCCAAGCCCAGACCATGGCAATATAGGTCAGGTTATGCATGCACTGATCCAGACCTGCAGCACGCCAAAAAGCCGCTTGTGTGGGCAAGAGCTGTTTTTTGTCGGAATAGCTGGCTTTGGCAAAGTCGATATTGAAATGAACAACCCATTCCAGCGCGGCAATAATCAGAATAAAAGACCACGGCGCACCGAACAGCAGGAAAACGATAACCGAACCAATTACATGCACACCGGCATGCTGCGCTCGGCCCCAGTGAAAATACTCACCACGTCCGGACAACATTTTTGGCGTCTGGAGGTAATAGTCCGCAAACATATGTTTGATCTGCAGTAAGCAGAGCATCAAAAACACTGCGCCTAAATTGGCAGTCAAATTTTATCTCCCGATATCGTCCTACTGCAAAGCTTAGGGTCTAAACGGCATCTTCGCAAATGAACTTGTTCACATTCGGCGATTATCTGATCAAATTGGAAACCATTTGCGTCTGTGGTCCTGAATGCAGTAAAATCAGGGTGTTGGATTTGCGACAGTTTCATCAGAGTCGCTGATCCGTAACAGGGGCAGGTTCCATAGAACGCACAATCTTCCGTTTTATTTGGAAATATTCAAAACGCGACCAGTTGATCCTACTGGCCGTGACCTCAACGCTGTTTCCGCTGCTTTACCTGACGCTGGAGTTGCCCAAGCGGATTATCAACGACGCAATCGGTGCGACCAGCTCTATCGTTGAAGTGTGGGGCTATAGCCTGCAGCAGACGACATTCCTGGTCATCCTATGCTGTGCATTTCTGCTTGCGGTGTTGGCGCATGGCCTGATGAAAATGCGGATCAACACCATGAAGGGTGTTCTCAGCGAGCGAATGTTGCGCCGGTTCCGGTATCAGTTAATCAACCGTGCCTTACGTTTTCCTCAACCTTATTTCGAGCGGGTCAGCCAAGGCGAAATGGTGTCGATGATTACCGCCGAAAGTGAGCCGATGGGCGGTTTGATGGGGGATGCGATTAGTCAGCCCGTGTTACAGGCCGGCCAGATGATCACCATCCTGTCGTTCTTGTTTCTTCAGAGCGTATGGTTTGGCCTCGCCGCTGTCGCGCTTATTCCACTGCAAGCTTGGCTGATTCCAAAGTTGCAGCGCCAGATAAACCTTCTGAACAAAAAACGTATTCAGGAGGTACGGGTTCTGGCAGCTCAGATAGGTGAGAATGCGGCTGGTGCTTCGACCCTGCGTGCCAATGGCGGTTGGCGATACCGTCGGGCCATGATTTCGGATCAGCTAGGTCGGCTCTTCGGTATTCGTTTCGAAATCTATCAGAAAAAGTTCTTTATGAAGTTTATCAACAACTTCATATCTCAGCTCACGCCCTTCATGTTTTACTTGGTGGGCGGTCTATTGGTGCTGCAGGGGTCAGTATCTTTGGGTGCGCTTGTTGCCGCCTTGGCAGCGTACAAAGACCTGAGCTCGCCTTGGAAAGAACTGCTGACTTATTACAACCAGACCCAGGATATGTCGCTGCGGTGGGACGTAGTGATCGAGCGCTTCGCACCGCCCGGCATGCCCGATGAAAAGCTGTTCGAAGGTGAACCAGAAACGCGGCCCCGTTTGGACGGCGACATAGTTTTGAGCCATGCGTCGGTACGTGACATCGACGGTAATCAAATTCTGGACGATCTGGATCTGACCTTTCCCAGTGGAAAGACGATTGGCATCGCCGCCCCCAGCGAAGAAGACAGGCGCGCTGTCGCTGAGCTGTTGACCCGCGAGATTGTGCCAAGTTCAGGGCGGGTTGAGATAGGCGGAGAAAACCTTGCGACCCTGCATCAGGGTGTTGTCGCGGCCCGGATCGGCTATGCGTCTTCGCGCCCTGTTATGTTTCAGGGCACGCTTGGCGACAACGTGATGATGCCGATGCGTTTCAAGCCGATGGCCTCCGAGACGGATGATCCCGGATTTGCGGAAACTCAACGCGCAGGAAACAGCGCCGATCCGTACAAGTCGGAATGGCTTGACCCTTCCCTTGCTGGGTTGAATAGCTCTGATGAGTTACGTGACTGGTGGTTGCATCTGATCGACGGCATGGGTTCAGGGGCCGCTTTGTTCCAGCGCGGATCGGAGCAGGTTTTCGATGCCAAAGAACACCCTGAACTGGCTCAAAAACTGATTGAGATTCGCCCCCTGGTGCAGGAGGCCGTAAAGAAAGCGGGCTTAGAGCAGCAGGCTTTGGTCTTTGATCGCTGCACCTACAATCCGGCGTTGCCTGTTGCTGAAAACCTGTTGTTCGCCACACCGCGTGTGCCTGTCACACAGGAGCTACTGGCCCGTCAGACCGTATTCCTAGGTCAGTTGCGAGAACTGGGGCTGGATGAAACCCTCGTGAATCTGACGCGCGATGTGATCGAGATGTTGCGGCAGATCTTTGGTCTGGATGGAACAGATCACCCATTGTTCCGCAAACTTGGGCTTGAAGCGCAGACTTATGAGGCCGCTGTTGAGCTGATTGAGCGGACGCGGAACGAAGACGTGTCCGGCCTGAATGACGAACAGCTGGCTAATCTACTTGCGGTACCGTTGGTGATTTCTGCCGAGCAGATCGGGCCCGCCTTCACTGATGAGCTCAAGAACCGCATTCTCGAGTTGCGGCACAGTCACTCGGAAAAGCTGCTTGAGCGGCTGTTGGATGTCTTTGTTCCATTGAACAGTGAAGAATTCACACCGGGTCTGACTGTTATGGAAAACGCCCTGTTTGGTAAGGTCAGCCAGATTGGCGGCGCGCGATCGGATGAGGTGCGAAAGCTGATCGTTGATGTTCTGGATGAAAACGGTGCACGTCCGCTTGTTGTTGAGCTGATCTACGACGTTCCCGTTGCGATTGGGGGACAGAACCTGCCGGCTTTGTTTGCTGAGCCGTTGGCCTTTACCCGGGCGACGATCAAAAAGCCGGACATTCTGATCCTGGAAAATGCGCTGGCAAGTTACGACATGGCCACACAGGTTGCTGTGTATAAGAACCTGCGATCATTGTTGCCCGACACCACTGTGATTTATCTGAACGACCAATTTGAAAACCCGGATGTGTTCGACATGTACGTCGAAATTCGGCAGGGTAGGGTGGTTTCGGATGAAGGACCCGCCGAAGTGGAAGAAGATAGTGCAGCTTCAGCCGACCTGGCGCGTAAGTTGCGTGCCTTGGAACAGACGCCGCTGTTTTCCGGTCTTGACCGCAGGCAGTTGCGCCTGCTGGCTTTCGGTGCGCGCTGGTACGATGCAAAGCCGGGTGAGATTGTCTTTTTGAAGGATGACCAGCCGACCGACGGTGCCTATGTGGTTCTAGAGGGCGAAGCAGGGTTGTATCTGCCGCAGCTTGAAGGCCCAGATCAGCTGATCACCAAAGTTGGCCCCGGTGCCTTGGTTGGTGAGTTGGGTCTGATCCGAAAAGAACCACGTGCGCTCAGCATGATTGCGGAAACTGACCTGTCCTGCCTGCGAATTGGTGAAGAAGAGTTTCTGGCCGTGGTCGAAAACGATGCAGCAACGGCCTTTAAGTTGCTTCAGGTAATCGCCGGATATGTAGCAAACTAGGCTTCGGGTTTACAAAACAACTCGTAAAGCAGCCCGATGACTTGTGCGGTTTTTCCGTCTTGAAGGGAATAATAGATTGTCTTGCCTTCCCTGCGTGTCGAAACAAGCCGTTCTTCTCGCAATCTGGCCAGCATCTGACTAACGGCAGCCTGTCGGATTTGCAGCAATTCCTCCAGCTGACCAACCGATTTTTCGCCTTCGCCCAAATGGCACAGGATCATCAATCGGCCCTCATGGGCCAGCGTTTTCAGATAGGCCGCAGCCTTTGCGGCACTTTCTTGCATGTCCGCCGGGGTTTCAGGATGTTGTTGTTCCTTAAGTGTCACACTCGTCCTGTCTGCAACTGGAAGTAGCTCCAATATGCCCCAATGCTTATGGACTTGTCACCCCTCGGTCGCTGGAGCACCCCCTTGGAAGGCGTTACCGTTGACGTAATCGCAGGGTTCTTCCTGCATTTGCAGATGTAGCCCATCCCCCGAGAAAGGATGCGCACGCGCCAATTCTTCATCGACGTCAATCCCAAGCCCTGGCGCAGTTGGAGCGGTCACGAACCCATTGTCCACACGCAGCGTGCCTTTGATCAGTTGATCATGGAATGGCGTTGGTATGGTCTCCAACAGCAGCAAGTTTGGGATTGATGCGGCCAGATGAATATTGGCGGCCCACTCCACCGGTCCGGCATAAAGATGCGGTGCCATTTGCGCGTTGAACACTTCGGCAATGGCAGCGACCTTTTTCATTTCCCATATTCCGCCTGCACGTCCCAAGGCAGGTTGCATAATTTCGGCAGCGCCTGCGCGTAACACTGCAGCGAATTCGGCCTTGGTGGTCATGCGTTCTCCGGTCGCGACAGGAATGCGGACGTTTCGAGCAACGCGTGCCATATCTTCAATCATGTCCGGCGGTGTTGGTTCCTCGAACCATAAAGGCGAAAATGGTTCCAGAGCTTGCCCAAGCCGAATGGCGCCTGCGGTGTTGAACTGTCCATGTGTCCCAAACAGCAGATCGGCCTTGTCGCCAACCGCTTCGCGGATTGCTTTGCAGAATGCGACCGACATTGAGATATCGGACATCGCTGGCATATGGCCTCCGCGGATTGTGTAGGGGCCAGCCGGGTCGAATTTGACTGCCGTAAAGCCCTGACGCACCATTTCAGCGGCACTTTCGGCGGCTTGATCCGCCGAGGTCCAAAAATCGGTGAGGTTATGCTGAGGGAGCGGGTAAAGGTAGGTATAGGCTCGGATACGCTCATTCATCAGACCGCCCAACAGTGCATAGACCGGACGATCACGATCCTTGCCAAGGATGTCCCAGCAGGCAATTTCCAGCCCCGAAAAAGCGCCCATTACTGTCAGGTCCGGGCGTTGAGTAAAGCCGCTGGAATAGGCCCGGCGGAACATCAGCTCAATATTCTCGGGGTTTTCACCCAGCATATGCCTTTCGAATACATCGCGGATGACGTGGCGCATCGCGTCCGGGCCGACCGAAGAGGCATAACATTCGCCCCAACCCGTGATCCCGGTGTCGGTCGTGACCTTGACCAAAATCCAATAACGCCCACCCCAACCCGGAGCAGGCGGGGCGGTGACGATGATGTCGAGATCCTGCAGTTTCATCTTGCCTGCTCTCCTATGGGTGGCCTCAGCCTTTTTCGAAAACGATTACGTTGCGCTTAGCTGAACCTGTCTTGGTGTCCTCGATGGCCTCGTTGATCTCAGACAGGGACCAGCGCCCCGAAACCAGTTCATTCAGTTTCAGCCGCCCTTGTTCATACAAGTCAATCATCCACGGAATATCGCGTTGAATGACAACATCGCCCATTTTCGATCCAACAAGCCCTTGTCCAAGCGCAGCCAAAACAACCGGTTCATAACTCGACATATCGCCTGAGTGAGGCATGCCGATCATGATCGCTTTGCCGCCACGGCCCAGATAACGCGGTGCCTGGTCGTAGGCCGGAATCGCGCCAACGGTAATCAACACAGCATCGGCTCCACGTCCGCCCAGCGCTTTGTAAACGTCTTTCCATGGTGCTTTCCCACCGGCCAGAACACCATGAGTTGCGCCAAATTCTTTTGCGATTTCCAGTTTCTCTTCGGTCATGTCGACCGCCACGATACGCCGTGCTCCAGCGATGCGGGCCCCTTGAATCGCGTTCAGGCCCACACCGCCTGCACCGATCACCACAACGTCCTGACCGGGCCTTAGCTCTGCGGCGTTTACTGCCGCACCCACGCCGGTAATCACGCCGCAAGACAGTAAGCTGGCAAGATCTTTGGGAAGGGACTCGGGGATTTTCACGATCTGACGGTGGTTGACCACCACCTTTTCCGCAAACGCGCCGCAAGCCATCGCCTGGTCCAGGGTTTCCCCCTGCGCGGTTTGTAGAGGGCCTTTGGTTGTGTCGAACGGAGTTTCGCAGATCGTGGGTTTTCCCCCGGCGCACGATGGGCAAGAGCCACAAGCCCGGATCAACGTTACTACGACCGGATCACCGACTTGAAACCCGCCTGCTGCCTCGCCGGTTGCGGTGATCACGCCTGCTGCTTCGTGTCCGTAAACTGCGGGCAGAAACCCGCCCCACGCTCCGCTGGCATAGGAAATATCCGAATGGCAAATAGCGACTGCATCCAAGGTGACTTCGACCTCGCCCGTGCCGGGCGGGGCAATCAGGACATCCTCGATGACCAGAGGTTCGCCGAACGCATGGCAGACGGCCGCTTTAATTGTTTGCATGGTTTCCCTCACTCCGTTTTGTTCACGGTGGCGCGGGAAGATGCTCTCTGCAAGACGGAAACCGTCATCAGGTGGTCGCTCTTACGCTACGAGAGGGCGTGATCGTAAAAACAGTGCGAATCCAATGAACATTAAGAGCATTGCCAATAGGAATGGCGCGCCCGGCAGGTAGAGCGCTGCATCGGCCTGGGCAAATTTTGCGAATACGCTGGTCATAACCAAAGGCGAAATCGCCATTGAAAGCGCATGAAGTGAAGTAAGCACGCCCTGCAGTTCCCCCTGCTGCGAATCCGGCGTAGCACGGGAGGTCAGGGCCTGTAGAGCTGGAGTAACAACCGCGCCAATCGCCGTGATAGGGATCAGCATCAATGCAATGAAGCCGTTGGTCAGAAAGGCAAGCAGCAAGAAGCTGACAATTTCAAACACCATGCCGCAGATTATTGTCACCCGTTCGCCCAGATGCCGGGTTGCCGGGCGGATCAGGCCGCCCTGAACGGCGGCCATACCAATCCCGTAGACACCCAAGGACAGTCCGATCATTTGCGGTGACCAGCCGAAACGCTCGGTCGTGAAATAGGCCCAAATCGCGGGGTAGACATAAATTGATACGGAGTAGAGGAAGTAGACCCACAGCAATGGACGTATTCCGGGCAATGAAGCAATCGCGCGCAGAGAATTCACCGGGTTGGCCCGCCTAAGGTTAAACGCGCGGCGCGTCTGATCAGTAACCGTTTCCGGCATCACCAGAAGGCCAACCAAGAAGGTTAGGGAGGAAAGAGCCGCAGCTGCCCAAAAAGGCGCGCGTGTTCCGTATTCGGCCAGCAACCCTCCGATCACCGGACCCAGTACGAACCCAACCCCAAAGGCGGCACCCAGCAGTCCAAAATTTGCAGCTTTTTCATGTGGTTTTGATACGTCTGCCATAAAGGCTGCGGCCGTTGCGTGTGTCGCTGCCGTAATGCCGCCAACTATGCGCCCGACCAGCAGTAACCAGATACTGCCTGCAAGAGCCATTACGACGTAGTCCAGAGACATAATGAAAAGTGAAACCAACAGAACGACGCGGCGGCCATAGGCGTCAGACAAGTTTCCTAAAATCGGGCCGAACACAAATTGCATTGCTGCAAAGGCCGTGCTGAGTACGCCGCCCCAGATTGCTGCGTCTGCCAGTGTGCCGCCCTGAACCTCGACAATCAGATCCGGCATGATCGGTAACACCAGACCGATGCCCATGGCATCGATCATGACTGTGCCAAGAAGGAAGAGAAAAGGCAGTCGCATGACAATCGTTCGTGTAATTTTTTGTTGGACCCTATCACGACCGATTGACGGGTGAAGGAGCGTTTTCTGCCGTTACTCTGATATCGATGATAGCTGCCGGGACAGGTCGTCCAGGATTTGGGCCAGATGCTTGGGTTGCGCGAAGAACGGAGAGTGCGAACTATCGATTGTTCGCCGTAACTTTTCGGGCGCTATGTGGCTCATCTGTTCTTCGTATTCCGTCGGGATCGTATGGTCCTCTGTTGCTCGGATATAGGCCTTAGGCACACGTGCGAAGTTTTCGGACAATTGCAGGGGGGTGTCCTGCGGGGCGATCGCCTGTGGACACAAACGCGCCAATGCATATGGCACGGTTTTCGGCGGGCAGTCGTGGTAGAAAAGGTCGTGAACCTTGTTAGGCCGGACCGTGTAGGAAAGCCCATCAGTGGACTTGTCGACTGCATCCACAATGAGCTGGCGCGGGCTCCGCTTTCTCATTTCAATCATGGAAAGCCCGTCCTGAGGAACATAGGCGCAGAGATAGATGAGCGCGCGCATCGCGTCCGGGGCAGCTTCGGCGGCTGCACTGATGGGATATCCGCCCCACGAATGGCCCACAATAATGGTCTTCGGCGTTGAGGCCGCCAAAACCGCGTCGCGACAACCGTCGAGGGTAACATCGGCGATCGGAGTGGGGTCAGAACCGTGGCTGGGCATGTCTACGGCACGTGCCGTGTGTCCTAATGACACAATGGCAGGGATAAGATCACGCCAGCACCACGCGCCATGACAGGATCCATGGACCAACAGAAAATCTGCCATAACCGTGCTCCCTCAAATATGTCCGATATCGGTCAGGAAATTGCGCAGCAGGGCTGCGTATTCCGCCGGTTGCTCAACGCAGGGTAGATGCCCAACCTTGCGCATCAGTTCGAATTTAGAACCCGGGATCAACTCGATCGTTTCACGCACCAGGTCGGGAGGAGTCGAGCCATCTTCGCTGCCGGCAATGCCCAGAGTGGGCAGGCGCAGGCCGCTGGTGGGCGTGTAGAAATCCGTACCCGATATCGCAGCACAACACCCAAGGTATCCATCCACTGGCTGCCGCACCATCATGTTGCGCCAAAGCAGGTGATCCGGTGATGCCCGGAAGCTTTTGGAGAACCATCGCTCCATTGTCGCATCTGCCAGGGCTTCGATTCCACCCTTTCGCACTGCATCCATCCGGTCCTGCCAGATCGATGGGATACCGATCTTGGCGGCGGTGTTCGACAATACTAGCGCCCGTACCTGATCCATGCGCTTCACCGCCAAACCCTGGCCGATCAGCCCGCCAATGGATAGGCCGACAAAGACGCAATCCCTTACGTTGAGATGATCAAGCAGAGCCTCAGCATCCCGAACCAGTGCCCCCATGGAATAGGGGGCCGGAGGCTCGGATGAGAGTCCGTGACCGCGTTTGTCATATCGAATGATCCGAAGACCTTTGGGCAGATGCGGCAACATCGCGTCCCAAAGACGTAAATCAGTGCCCAGTGAGTTGGCAAAGACAATCGGCGCCCCATCAGGATCGCCATCGACCCGATAGTGCAGCTGCACTTCGCCCATATCTGCGATTTGCATGACTCAATCCCCTGTCGTCATACGTTAGTATATTAGAATGCCCTAACTGTTAGTTGATGTCAGGTCAGGAAATCCAGTGCTTTTCCAAACACTTCTGGGTCCGTGTTGCCGCCCGACGCCACGACGATCACCGTATCACCTTCGATTTCGTCACGGCGAAACAGGGCCGAAGCAAGAGACACCGCGCCGCCGGGCTCCAATGCGATTTTAAGGCGCAGGAACGCCTGTGCCATTGCGCGCATCGCCTCTTCTTCGGTGACCGACAACCCCGGCCCACACAGTCGTTTCAGAATTGGAAAGGTAATCTGACCTGGCTGCGGTGTCAGGATCGCGTCGCAGATATTGCCCGAAGTTGCCTTGTTGCTCTGAACCTGACCGGAGGCCAGCGAACGTTTGACGTCGTCAAAACCCTCGGGCTCACATGTGCGCGCACGCAGGCCGGGCGCATGGGCCTCCAGCGCCAGAGCGATGCCTGAGGTCAGTCCACCGCCACCGCAACAAACCAGCACGTCGGCCTTTTCCACGCCCATGGCGGCCGCTTGCCGCGCAATCTCTAGCCCCGTGGTGCCCTGACCGGCAATCACTTGTGGCTCATCATAGGGGCGGATCAGGGTCAGGCCACGTTCAGCGGCCAGAGCCTCGCCAATTTCTTCGCGGCTTTCATTGGCACGGTCGTACAGAACCACTTCACCGCCAAGCGCACGGGTGTTGTTGATCTTAAGCTGCGGTGCATCAGAAGGCATGATGATCACCGAAGAAACCCCGTGTTGCGCGGCGGCGTATGCGACGCCTTGCGCATGATTGCCAGAGGAATAGGCGATCACACCGCGCTGTCTGTCATCCTCGGGTAGCGCTGAGATCGCGGACCATGCGCCGCGGAATTTGAAGCTGCCTGTATGTTGCAGGCATTCAGGTTTCACCAGCACTCTACGCCCTGCCAGTTCGTTCAAAAACGGTGAGGTCAGAAGGGGAGTCTCCCGAACGTGGCCCTTTAGCCGCCCGGCGGCGGCCTCGATCATTTCCAGCGTGCTCATACGGCGTCCAATACCTTGCGAATAAGGTCCAGAGACTGTGGTTCGTCCAGGAACGGAACATGTCCGCGATCTGGAACCTCTACAGACATAAGACCAGGGTGGCGTTTATGCATTTCGATCAGCGTTTCTTTGCCGAGAACATCGGAGTTCTCACCGCGAATGACACCTGTTGGGATGTTGCGCAATGCTTCGAAGAACATCCACATATCCGGGATCGCCCCAGCAGCCGCCTGATCCAGCAGAGCTTTGCGCAGGGCAGGGTCGTAACGCAGCTCTAAGCCATCTTCCGTCTGTTCGTACTGAACCTCGGCTTGTTCGCGCCATCGGCTCAGCGGGACGCCGGGAAATTGAGGTTCCATCACCTGTTTGAGCGTTTGCGCGGCTTCATCGTAGTTTGTGGCTACGGGTTTGCGTCCAACATAATCCATAATCTTGGCGATGCCTGACGTTTCGATTACCGGACCCACGTCGTTCAAAACAACGGCAGACAAGCGTTCTGGATGGCTGGCTGCCAAGGCCATCGCAATCAGCCCACCGCGCGATGTGCCCACAACTGCGACGCGATCCAGTTTCAAGTGATCCAGTAACTCGATCGCGTCGTGGGATTCGCGCAGAACGTTGTAGTTCATGTAATCCGGGTCAAATTCGGATTGCCCGCGCCCACGGTAATCCATCGTGATCAGGCGCAAGCCGTCCGCGTGCGGGGCAAAGAAAAAGAAATCCCGGCTGTTTCTGGTTAACCCGGCCAAGCATAAAACTGGAAGCCCCGATCCGATGTCGTTGTAGTACAGACGCCTGTCATCGGAGGTTGTGAAAAATGCCATTAAAGTCCAGCCAGTTGAGGGATGTTGGTCAGGTCGGACAGTACATGTGCTGGCGTCCATGGCAAGCGGTCCATTGGCTCGTTTGCCCGGTTGACCCAAGCAGTCACAAAACCATAGCCACTGGCACCTGCAGCATCCCAGCCATTGGAGCTGACGAACAAGACTTCATCACGGTTTCCGCCAAACCGCTGCTGCACCAGATCATAGACGCTGTAGTGGGGTTTGAAGATGCCAACAGTTTCTACCGTTAGTACATCGTCCAAAACGTCACCGATTCCTGCGGATTTCACCGCACCATCCAGCATGGGCAAAGACCCATTGGACAGAATCGCAGTGTTCAATCCTCCCGCTTTCAAATCCGCCAGCATCTGCGGCACTTCGGGATAGGCCTGCAACTCCCAATAAAGATCTAGCAAGCGCTGGCGTAGGGTTGGGTCGCCCTCTAACCCCGTGGCTTCAAGCGCCCAATCCAAGCCGTCCTGCGTAACATCCCAAAAATCTGTGTGGGCGTCTGTGATCGCGCGGAGCCATGTGTACTGCAGTTGTTTCAAGCGCCAGTGGTTAGCCAGCTCAGGCCATTTCTGTTGCAGTTTATCGAAACCGGGTTCAGCGGCTGCCTGGCGGGCGGCGGCGGCAACATCGAACAAAGTGCCGTAGGCGTCGAAGACGCATGTGGTGATTGGCATCAAATCCCCTCCCTCTGTCGCGCGCAGGTTGGCATAAGAGTTCCGAGTTCAAAAGAGGGAAGGGTTTACAATGCCGTGTCACACCCTAGGCTTGGCCGCTTAAACCCCTAACGGCCGGAGGCCACCTATGACCGAGATCAAACAAGGCGACACGGTTCGCATCCACTACAAAGGGACACTGTTGGACGGCAACGTGTTCGATAGTTCCGAGGGGCGCGAGCCGCTGGAATTTGTGGTTGGATCTGGCCAGATCATTCCCGGTCTGGATACGGCAATGCCGGGCCTGAGCGTGGGTGAGAAAAAGCGCGTCGAGATCGCCTGTGTGGATGCCTATGGTCCTATAAACCCAGAGGCGCGCCAGCAGATCCCGCGCGAAGGTATTCCCGATGACATTCCGCTGGATCCCGGCACTCAGTTGCAGATGCAAACGCCCGATGGTCAGGCGCTGCCAGTGACCGTGGTGGATTCCGACGATGCGACTGTTACCCTGGACGCCAACCATCCGCTGGCTGGTCAGGACCTGATTTTTGATATTGAGGTCGTGTCAATCAACTGACCGGCATTGGTCAGTGCTTTGGATCAGCCTGAAATCAGGCTGGTCCAGGATGTGAAGGCTGCGCGTACATCTGCCTGTGTCAACAACACAAACAACATTAACAGCATGGTCAGTGCTAGCAACGCGATCCGGCCGCGCTGCCCTAGAAAGCCTTGTTTGCGGCGAGAAATCCGCGAACTGTGTGCGATAATTTGGTCTGCTTTGCTCATGTCGATATCCCTGCCTGTGAAAGATGGTTAAATCTTGGCATGGGAAGGGAAAGATAGAGTCACATGTGGTCAGGCTGCGGCATACCCAGAACGTGGAAGCCTCCGTCCACCCGAATGACCTCACCCGAGGTGCAGGCACCAGCGTCCGAAGTCAGATACACAGCGGTGCCTCCGACTGCTTCCAGCGTCGCATTCGAGCGCATCGGCGCGTTTTGATCGCAGAACTTGTATGTCTTGCGCGCACCGCCAATCGCAGCACCGGCCAACGTTTTCATTGGACCAGGTGAGATAGCGTTCACTCGAATACCTTCGGGGCCAAGATCATTGGCCAGGTAACGTGTCGCTGATTCCAGTGCAGCTTTTGCGACACCCATGACGTTGTAGTTCGGCACAACACGGTTCGAGCCCTGATAGGTCAGCGTCAACAGCGTACCGCCATTGTCTTTCATCAGAGGATAGGCGCGACGCGCGACCTCGATAAAGGAATAGGCCGATACGTCCATCGAGTGTTTGAAGTTCGCTCGGGTGGTGTTCAGGAAACGGCCGGTCAATTCAGACTTGTCCGAATATGCGATCGCGTGAACCACGAAATCAATCGTTGGCCAACGTGCGCCCAGCTCGCCAAATGCACGATCCAGCGACGCGTCATCGGTCACGTCTGCGTCGACCATGAAGTCACTGCCGAGGCTTTGCGCCAGCGGTTCCAGCCGTTTGCCGAACGCTTCACCCTGATAGGTGAATGCCAGTTCTGCGCCAGCCTCGTGCATGGCTTTGGCAATGCCCCACGCAATCGAGCGGTCATTGGCCACGCCCATGATCAGGCCGCGTTTGCCCTTGAGAAGATCCGACATCATTTTCACCCGTTATACTTTGACAGAACCATGGAACCGTTTGTGCCGCCAAAGCCGAAGCTGTTGGTCATGACGCTGTCCAAGCCTGCGTTTTCAACTACTTGAGTAGCAATTTCACCGGGCAGGATGCCTTCGGCAAGTGTGTCGACGTTGATCGACGGAGTAATAAAGTCATTGTCCAGCATCAGCAGGCAGAAGATTGCCTCTAGTGCACCCGCCGCGCCCTGAGCGTGACCTGTCATAGACTTGGTCGAGGAAATCGGAGGTACATTGCCTTCGCCAAAGATACGGCGAACAGCTTCAACCTCACCCACATCGCCGACAGGGGTCGAGGTGCCATGGGCATTGATGTAGCCAACCTTGCGGCCTTCGGGCACAGTCGACAGGGCCAGACGCATCGCGCGCTCGCCGCCTTCACCCGAGGGGGCTACCATGTCATGACCATCCGAGGTGGCCGCATATCCAGTCACTTCAGCATAAATCTTGGCGCCGCGGGCCAGAGCGTGGTCGAGATCCTCAAGCACCACGATTCCACCGCCGCCCGAGATGACGAACCCGTCGCGATCTTGGTCGAATGCACGCGATGCTTTGTCGGGCGTGTCGTTGTATTTCGACGACATTGCACCCATCGCGTCGAACAGGCAGGACAGGGTCCAATCCAGTTCTTCGCCACCACCAGCAAACATCACGTCCTGCTTGCCCAGCATGATCTGTTCGGCCGCATTCCCGATGCAATGCAGCGAGGTCGAGCAAGCCGAAGTGATCGAATAGTTGATGCCCTTGATCTTAAACGCGGTCGCAAGGTTGGCCGAAATTGTCGAGCACATGCACTTTGGCACGGCGAACGGGCCGATACGCTTGGTCGCGCCGGTTTTTAGAACGGTTTGGTGTGCGGTCAGCATTGCGCTGGTTGATGGTCCACCTGATCCAGCAACCAGACCGGTGCGCGGGTTGACAACCTGATCTTCGGTCAAACCAGAATCGGCAATAGCCTGGTTCATTGCGATATGAGCATAGGCAGCACCAGGGCCCATGAATCGCAGGGTCCGCTTGTCCACATGCTCGGATACGTCAATCTTCAGCGATCCGGCGATCTGGCTGCGAAAGCCATGCTCAACCATCTGTTCATTGGCCTCGATGCCGGACTTGCCAGCCTTGAGTGACGCCAGAACCTCTTCGGCATTGTTCCCGATGGAGGAGACAATCCCCAAACCGGTGACAACTACTCGACGCATATGCGTGCTCCTTATTTCGGGCCTGTCAGGCTTAGGCTTCGGACAGAACGACTTTCATGTCTTTGACATCGTAAATCATTTCACCGTCCGCTTCGACGATACCATCCGCCACACCCATGGTCAGACGGCGCGTTTGGATCGCCTTTTTGAAATCAATTTTGTAAGTCAGCATTTTGCGGTCAGGCCGTACCATTCCGGTCAGCTTGACCTCACCAACGCCTACGGCCATGCCGCGCCCTTGCCAGCCGCGCCAACCAAGGTTGAAACCGGTCAGCTGCCACAGGCCGTCCAGACCCAGACATCCGGGCATGATTGGATTGCCGGGGAAGTGGCAGTCAAAGAACCAAAGGTCAGGCGTGATGTCGAACTCGGCCAGAACGTGGCCTTTTCCATGCGCGCCGCCATCGGCCGAGATATCGGTGATCCGATCCATCATCAGCATCGGCGGGGCAGGCAACTGCGCATTGCCGGGGCCGAATAATTCGCCTCGGGCGCATTTCAGCAGATCGTCCTTGTCAAAGCTGCTCGGGAATTGGGCCATTCTGCCGCCTCTCCTGCCAGGGGTCCGTTTATGTTATCTGGCCTCGTCTAGCACCCGTATGCAAGGTCCTGCAAGAGCGGTGACCCACATCCTGTTGTGATCAGATCATTCTTTGCGAATGAATTTCATTTGAAATTACCAGACCACAGCACTTATATATAGGTCAGCAACAGATAGGTATCGGACTGATGACACCTGAAAGCCAGAGCATCGCCACGAATTGGTTGGTTCACGCCGGATTGCGTCCGACGCGGCAGCGCGTGACGCTGGCTGAGTTATTGGTGGGTGACGGACGGCATCGCCATGTTACGGCGGAAAGCCTGTTCGAAGCGGCCAAGAAGAACGGCGATACAGTGTCATTGGCCACAGTATACAACACTCTGCGCGCTTTCTGTGATGCCGGGGTGCTGCAGGAAATCACTGTGGACGGCTCCAAAAGCTACTTTGATACCAATACACATGATCATCCCCACTTTTTCTGGGAGGATGAAGGCCGCCTAAGCGATGCTCCGTCCGAAGAGTTGGTGATTCAGCGACTTCCCGAAGCCCCGGAGGGGGTTGAAATCGCATCGGTTGATGTCGTTATCCGCCTGCGAAAAAAATAACCTTACGTCAGTAATTGAACAAGAACCTGCTCGGCTTTTGCAATTTGCGAGTCGGCAGGGCCAGTGCCATGGCGTGCAAGGACTACGGGTTCCGCTGCAAACGAATCTGAAACGGGCAGGCTGATCAACGGCATTCCATCGTAGCTGAATT
Source organism: Ruegeria sp. BE9 (assembly GCF_056538765.1). Taxonomy (NCBI): domain Bacteria; kingdom Pseudomonadati; phylum Pseudomonadota; class Alphaproteobacteria; order Rhodobacterales; family Roseobacteraceae; genus Ruegeria; species Ruegeria sp. BE9. The sequence continues at coordinate 58,656 of NZ_JBQFTS010000004.1, forward strand.
CTGCCGGTGGATTGGCATAGCTGATCGCGACACCTTCGTTGTGCGCGGCCAAGCTGCGCTGGATCTCAAGCGAAGCGGCCCGATGGGCTACCGTTGGGCTGTGTCCGATGTGTCGAAATAAATTCAGCACATGTTGCGCCGACAGGCCTTCGTCCGACAGGATAAGAGGGTGGTGGGCAAGGTCCTCAAGGTAAATCTGATCGTGTTTGGCCAAGGGATGATCCGGTGACATCAGGGCATTTGGCGTACTGGTAAAGAGAGTATGCCGAGCGAACGATGCATCCATACTCAGGCCATAGGTCACGGCAAGGTCAATTCGCCCGTCGATCAGGCCCGAGATCATGCCCTGAAAATCGTCCACTCGGTACGATATCACCACATCAGGCATTTCATTGTGTAGCTGCCGCAAAGCCCTTGCCAAAAGAAACGGGGCGAGATCCACAAAGCACCCCAACCGCAAACGCGCTTTTCCAGCACCTGGCTCAGCCGCGTTTTCCAGTTTTGCCGCGCTGGCCAGTAACGCCTCAGCTTCCTCGATAAAGCTGCGACCCTGGGGTGTAAGTGCCATTGCGGCACCACGTTTTCGGGCAAACAACGGGTAGCCCAACTGTTCCTCTACCCGAGTCAGAGCATTCGACAGCGCCGGTTGCGAGACATTCAGATTTTGTGCCGCGCCGGACAGGCTGCCGTGACGCCCGATGGCGCAGACGTATTCATACTGGCGTAGGGAAATATATAACATGAAGTTAAGTGTACATTTGAAAGATATGATTTGAACAGATGGTAGAGTCATGCGCAGGGTATCGCACCACTGGCACGGAGACAGAAATGACGCACCCTCTGGTTACTCAAGAGATGATCGAAACCTATCAAAAGGACGGCGTTGTCCTGATCAAAGGGCTGTTTGCCGATCATGTAGACACATTGCGCGAAGGCGTTGCCGCAAACATGGCCGAACCGGGCCCTTACGCGTCGGAAAACAAGAAACAGGGCGAAACGGGCCTGTTTTTTGACGATTACTGTAATTGGTCACGGATTGATCAGTTTCGAGATGTGATTGAAAACTCGCCAGCTGCTGAGGTTGCGGCTGACCTGATGCAATCTCAAACTGTTCAGATGTTCCACGATCACGTGCTGGTCAAAGAACCCGGAACATCGATGGCCACCCCGTGGCACCAAGACGGGCCGTATTACTTCGTCGAGGGGCAGCAAACGATCAGCTTTTGGTCGCCGCTAGATCCCGTAAAGCAGGCAACTCTGCGGTGCGTGGCTGGTTCCCATCGCTGGGAAAAAGAGGTTTTGCCAACTCGTTGGGTTTCTGAGGAAGGGTTTTTCCCGGATGAAGGCCAGTACATCCCTGTTCCTGATCCAGACGTCGAAGGTATGAAAGTCGTTGAATTTGAAATGGAACCGGGTGACGCGGTGGCTTTCAATTATCGCACTTTACACGGGGCGCGCGGTAACCAATCTGACAGCCGTCGCCGCGCGTTTTCGCTGCGCCTGGTTGGCGATGATGCGCGATATGTGGAACGCCCGGGGCGAACGTCTCCACCGTTTCCCGGCCATGACATGACCCCTGGCCAGCGTTTGCGCGAAGATTGGTTCCCAATGCTTTTGCAGCGTTAGAGACGAGCGAGGATCGGGTCAGAACCACTGGCCCGATTCGATCAGTCCCAAGTCCAGCAGTTGGCTGGACGTCCACTGAAACGAGACCGAGTCGCGCCACCTAAACGTCGGAATGTCAAAGGTGGAACCGGCATTGCTTTTTAATGCCTTGGCGGCTCGGAATGAGCATATGGCAGCAGTCATGTTGTGGTGCCACGGGCAGGCAAAGGTGTTGTATTCCGGCTCGTTGAACGTGTGGTCAGTCAGGAGTTTCAGATCTTTGCGCGCCTTGAAAAGGGCGATGCGGTCAATGCGACGACGCTCGTAGGGAATGTGATCTTCGAACCTCCAACGCAGGCCGCCAGACATATCTAGTTGGCGTTCGACGGGGAGGCCGTCGGCGTCGTGGCGCGTGTGGGCGTAATACCCCGAGCGGTCCAGCATTGCCTGATCCGGCGCAACGCCATTGGGGAAGGCGGTCAGGTCGTTAGCATATAGATCGACCACATGGCAGAGCATTGAATCGCGACGCTCTTCGCTGTGAAACGCAAGCAGTTCGCCGACCGTCCGGGTCTCGCAAAACGGAAAGAACAAATACTCTGAGTTGTAGCAGCAATACATCCATTGGCCCTGCGCGGCCTGAATGACCCTGTTGACCGCATCAAAAACAACAGTTCTTGGAGCGCAGCTCAGGGTGACCCGATGTATGCGCTCTGAAAGCGCGGGGTCTAGATGATAGTCCTCGGGCATAAACGCGATCAGCGCTTTGAAGCCCAGCTTGAGGTGGTGCCGGATGGTGCTGTCAACCTCGACAGTGTCCTCGGCAAAGACCAACGCGACAGGGCCTTTGGCCAGCGCTGATTTGCCTGAGTTCAGGAAAACATCGAGTGAGTCGTATTGCATTGCCTGTCCGGTTCCACTTTGCTGGAATCTTCGGCCAAAATCGGGTATCCGCCTCGGCATTGCAAGCGGCGTTCGTAGGGTATAGATGACGCCGATCCCGCGAACGCAAAGGCCATACCCATGTCAGAACCCAAAAAGCTGTACATCAAAACCTATGGTTGCCAGATGAACGTCTATGACAGCGAACGCATGTCCGAGACGCTGGGAGGGCAGGGTTACGTCGAAACGCAAAGCCCCGACGACGCGGACATGATTCTGCTGAACACCTGCCACATCCGGGAAAAGGCGGCTGAAAAGGTCTATTCCGAGCTTGGCCGATTCAAGGGTTTGAAAGCCGAAAAGCCCGACCTAAAAATTGGCGTGGCGGGATGTGTCGCGCAGGCCGAGGGCGAAGAGATTATGCGCCGTCAGCCACTTGTCGATCTGGTTGTGGGTCCGCAAAGCTATCACCGCCTGCCCGAGATGGAGGCGAAGACGCGCACTGGCGCCAAGGCGCTGGACACGGACTTCCCCGAAGAAGACAAATTCGAGAAACTGAAAAACCGCCCCAAGGCTAAGCGTGGCCCGACAGCGTTTCTGACTGTGCAGGAAGGTTGCGACAAGTTCTGCGCCTTCTGCGTGGTGCCCTATACACGCGGTGCCGAAGTTAGCCGTCCGGCGGACCGTATCATTCGTGAGGCCCAGGACTTGGTCGAGCGCGGCGTGCGCGAGATCACACTGTTGGGGCAGAACGTTAACGCTTACCACGGCGCAGGCGCGAATGGTGACATGACTCTGGCCGGCCTTATCTGGGAGCTAAACAAGGTCGACGGGCTGGAGCGGATACGCTTTACCACTTCGCACCCCAACGACATGGCGGATGACCTGATCGAAGCGCATGGCACGTGTGAAAAGCTGATGCCATACCTGCACCTCCCGGTGCAGTCCGGATCGGATAGAATCCTTAAGCGGATGAACCGCAGCCATACTGCCGAAAGCTACCTTCGTCTGATCGAGCGTATTCGAGCGGCACGTCCGGATATCGTAATGTCGGGTGACTTTATTGTCGGCTTCCCTGAAGAGACCGAAGAGGATTTTCAGGCGACGTTGGATTTGGTTGAGCAGGTTAAATACGGCTACGCGTATTCCTTTAAGTACTCGACGCGCCCGGGCACGCCCGCGGCCGAGCGGCCTCAGGTCGATCCAGACGCGGCGGATGACCGCTTGCAGCGCTTGCAGACTTTGATCACCCGGCATCAGCGTGAGATTCAGGATGCAATGGTTGGCCGCATTGTCAGCGTGCTCTTTGAAAAATCGGGCCGACTTCCGGGGCAGATGGTTGGGAAATCGGAGTATCTACACTCTGTCCACGTGTCGGATGCCGATGTCGAGGTTGGTGAATTGCGGAACGTTAAGATCACCGCATCAGGGGCGAATTCCTTGGCGGGGGCATTGGTCTGAGCGGATCATAGGGTGCTGTTAGAAAGCCATAGTTGACGCGTGGTTTCAAATTTAACCCTTGATTTACGACCTGAAATTATGTTCCGAGAAGGGCCAGATTTTTGGAGGCAGGGTTTCTGTATTCCCGCAATTCCAAAATTTTGCCGACCCAGTGTATGGGCTGGGGCGATGGAGGTTACGAGTGGAAATCCTGAAGCTTCTTTTTGGGTCGAATGGCCGATTGGTCTTTTCAACGCTGCTGGCGTGTTCTTTGATTTCCAGTCCCACGGTTGCGGGGAACCTTGAGCAAGTGGTCTCGGACCCTCCGGTATCCAGCCCCAAACGCATTGGCAGCGATGTGAGTGCATTTTATCTTGGCATATCTGGTGGTTACGCGACCGGCGGCACCGATAGATTTGGGCTGAGAACCCCCGCTGGGGTATTCGAAGTCGGGGAATTGGACCTTAAAGGTAGCTACGGTGGTATCCGCGGTGGCTGGCGGGGAGTTTTGCCTGCCAAAGGTGGGCGTGATTACGTCTACGGGTTTGAGTTGGGTTATGATTTCGGATCATTGGAAGACGATGCGTCGACCTTGATTGGTACCTCGACCGTCAACGGCTCGTCAGAAATTTCGGATATGTTTTCCATTCGTTTCAAAAACGGGTTGAGCAACAAAAGCGGTTCTGTTTTGTATTTCATCACCGCCGGCTATGTGCAGGGTGATATCAAAACGACCAGCAGCATCGCGTCAGGATCTGCAGTGCAGGCGTTCGAAGAAAGTGACAGCCGGTCCGGTTTTTCTGCGAGCATCGGCGCTGAGCACCGATTGAACGACGATTGGTCGATCACGGGTGAGATCGAATACGTCCAATTCGATTCGGAAGACATTGTTTTCAGCAACGGTTTCTCCACGAAATCCACGCCGCGGTATCGTGGTCTGAGATTCGGGCTGAACTACACGTTCTAACGCGAAAGCCATTGCACTCTTTTACAGGGCGATGAGCGGTATTTTTCCTCTTGTTCGGCGGTTTTGTCATTCGCTGCGGAAAAAATGAAACTGTGGCTTGCGCCCACCAAGAATTGTTGTCTACGCTCAGGGTGAAACGCCAAGACAGGAGAACGTATTGGCCATCGGTGCCCTTACCCCACCGCAAGATGAAACGCCCCAACGCGAGGCGTTTGTTGAATTCCCCGACAACCGGCTATTGATCGATCTATGCGGCGAGTACGACCGCAACCTGACCGAAATCGAACAGAAGTTGTCCGTGCAGATTGTACGCCGCGGCAACCAGCTTGTCGTGATGGGGGATGAGGATTCCCAAAAGCAGGCCATGGAAGTTCTCCAGGCCTTGTATACTCGTCTGGAAGGCGGCCGAGAGGTCGAGGCCGCGGATGTAGATCGCGAACTGCGGATGGGCGGTTCGGAAACAGGAACCGGCAGTCGCGACGGTGATCAGCTGGAAATGTTCAAAGGCGGGACAGTCGAAATCAAGACCCGCAAAAAGCTGGTTGAGCCGCGCACGGACGCGCAAAAAGCGTACGTGCAATCGTTGTTCAACAACGAACTGGCCTTTGGAATCGGCCCCGCAGGGACCGGTAAGACCTATCTGGCTGTGGCCGTTGGTGTGTCGATGTTTATCGGTGGACATGTGGACAGGATTATCCTCAGCCGACCTGCAGTCGAGGCTGGCGAAAAGCTGGGCTATCTACCCGGCGACATGAAGGACAAAGTCGATCCTTACATGCAGCCGCTCTATGACGCGCTGAATGATTTTCTTCCTGGCAAACAGCTAGCCAAGCTGATCGAGGAAAAACGAATCGAAATCGCGCCTCTGGCCTTCATGCGAGGTCGAACACTGGCCAATGCATTTGTTGTGTTGGATGAGGCGCAGAACGCGACGACCATGCAGATGAAGATGTTCCTGACCCGTCTCGGCGAAGGCAGTCGCATGGTGATTACGGGCGACAGGTCGCAGGTCGATCTGCCTCGTGGTGTTCAGTCGGGGCTCGCAGATGCTGAGCGGTTGCTGAAGACAATCCCGAACATCAGCTTCAACTACTTCACTTCGAAAGACGTGGTGCGCCACCCGCTTGTCGCCGCCATCATCGAAGCGTATGAGGCCGACTCTGGCCGTGAGACGGGGTAACTTCCTGAGGCCGAGGGCTTTGGGCGTTGTGATATGAACCTTGAACTGACAATTGAAGAACCACGTTGGCAGGGGCTTATCCCATTGGCAACGCGGGCAATCCAGGCGGTTCTGGATCATTGCGGCTTGGATTCGGATCTCTGCGAGATCAGCTTATTGGCTTGTAACGACGCGCGCATTGCCGAGCTAAACGCAGAGTTTCGGGAAAAGCCCACGCCAACAAATGTTCTCAGTTGGCCCGCCGAAGATTTAGCCGCCGAAGTCGAAGGGCACGCACCAACGCCTCCTGAGCCAGATTTCACCGGCGAGATCGCGTTGGGTGATATTGCGATTTCCTATGACACCTGTGCGCGCGAGGCGGACGAGGCGGGGAAATCCATTGAAGATCACGTGACGCATCTGATCATTCACGGAACGTTACATTTGCTTGGATACGATCACATTCGCGACCCCGACGCCAATTTGATGGAAGCGGTAGAGGTCGATATACTTGGCAAACTGGGTATTGATGACCCATATAATGTGTAAAATGGGCCTTTGTGGCTGAATACTTGGAATAGGAATATGGGCGATACAGACGGCAGTTCTATGGCGGCGCAAGGCGCGCAACCCAAGAACAGCGGTGAAAATGTCAAAGAGAAAGCCGGATTGCTTTCTCGAATTGTGGACGCGTTCTCAACACCGAGCGACGAACAGGTAGATACGGCCAACGGGCACGAAGCGGATAAATCCCAGCCCCGTGGAATGATCAACCTGCGGCGGATGAGGGTGGAAGACGTCGCAATTCCCACGGCTGAGATTATCTCGGTCCCATCAACCATAACCAAAGATGAATTGGCTCAGGTTTTTCGTGACAGCGGGTTGTCGCGGATTCCTGTCTACGAGGGGACGCTCGATACACCTTTAGGGTTTGTGCACCTCAAGGACTTTGCGCTGACCCATGGGTTCAATGGGACGTCCAAGGAATTTGATCTGGTCTCCATGCTGCGCACGTTACTATTCGTGCCGCCTTCGATGCCGATTGGTGTGCTGTTGACCAAGATGCAAACCGAACGTCGCCATATGGCACTGGTGATTGACGAATATGGCGGTGTTGACGGTTTGTTGACAATCGAGGACCTGATTGAACAAGTCGTCGGTGAAATTGCGGATGAGCATGACGCCGATGAAGACCAGCTTTGGGTGCAGGAAAAACCGGGTTGTTATATCGTCCAAGCCCGTGTCCCGCTTGAAGAGTTCGAGGCCGAGATCGGCCGTTCACTAACCAGTCATGAGGACGTGGACGAAGAAGAAATCGATACGCTGGGTGGTTTGGTCTTTATGCTGTCCGGGCGCGTGCCTGCGCGGGGTGAGGTCGTATTGCACCCCGAAGGTCCTGAGTTCGAGGTGATCGATGCCGACCCGCGCCGCATAAAACGACTGCGGGTCATGTTGCCGGATCTCGTTGTATGAACCCTGCACATAGCTGGCCGTTTTGGTTGAGGCTTTTACTGGCGGCTCTTTCGGGCAGTTTTGCCGCCTTTGGCCTTGCACCTTTTGGCGTTTGGGCGGCAACGCTTTTGGGACTGGTGTTGCTGGCGCCGCTATATCTGTCGACTGAGACACGCGGGCGTGCGGCCTGGGTGGGTTGGGCGTTTGCGACAGGATACTTTGCGCACGGGCTCAGCTGGATCATCGAACCGTTTCTCGTTGATGCGGACCGTCACGCATGGATGGCACCGTTTGCCCTGATCTTTATGGCAGGCGGCTTGGCATTGTTCTGGGCGTTGGCGTTTTGGGCAGTCCGGCGACCGGATGCTGACGCAGTGAAGCAGGCAGTGATCCTAGCCGTAGCTGTATCACTTGCCGAGTTTGCCCGAGGCTATGTTCTGACGGGCTTTCCGTGGGCAGGTTTGGCGCAGGTATGGGTGGATACGCCAGTCGCGCAATTGTTGGCTTTGTTTGGCCCCTATGGATTGGGGGCATTGACGCTGTTGGCCACATGGCCTCTGGGTGCGGCGCTCACGCAGCGTAGAGGTTTCGCTTTGCCGGTCGGCTTGTCAGTTGGCGCTGTTTGCCTGTCGCTGGGCTATAGCGCAATGCGTCCTGAAATTACCGAAACAGAGCATGTTGTACGGTTGATTCAGCCTAATGCACCGCAGCACCAGAAATGGGATCCTGCCTATCGTGACATGTTCTTTGCCCGACAGATCGAACTTACCGCGGCGCAACCACGCCCGGACTTGATTGTTTGGCCCGAAACGTCAGTGCCGGCATGGCTTGGCAGCGCGCAGCCGTATCTGGACTTGGTCGTAGATGCCGCGCAGGGCACCCCTGTATTCTTGGGCATTCAGCGCGGCGATGGACCGCGCATCTACAATTCGATGATCTATTTGGACGAAGACGGTCAGCAGCAGGGCCTGTATGACAAGCATCACCTCGCGCCCTTTGGAGAGTATGTGCCATTTGGTGAGCTAATGGCCAAGTTTGGCATTTATGGCATGGCAGCCACCACTGGGCACGGCTTCAGCTCTGGCCCAGGCGCGGCGCTGATGGATGCCGGCAAACTTGGAAAAGCCCTTCCTTTGATCTGCTATGAGGCTGTGTTTACACAGGATGTTCTGTCCGCGCCGGATCGAGCAGATTTTTTGCTGCAAATCACGAACGATGCCTGGTTCGGCACCCGATCTGGACCTTACCAACATCTGGCCCAAGCTCAGATGCGAGCGATTGAGCAAGGGCTTCCGATGATGCGGTCCGCCAATACCGGTGTTTCCGCCATGGTTGATCCATTGGGGCGTATTACAGAAGCTCTTGCGCTCGGGCAGGCCGGTTTTATTGACGCAACGCTTCCCGCTCCGCTTTCACCGACCTTGTATTCCCGAATGGGTGATTTGCCGGTTTTCGCTGTTTTGCTGATTCTGTTCGGGCTGCTTTGGCGCAACGCCCGGCGGGGAAACGAATAATTACCAATTGACCCTATGTAGCTGTGGGCGTATCCCCTCGGATGCCTGTCACAACGGCTTCCTGGCGTGGTGGGGAAATCTTAATGGAGCACATTCATGTCCCGACAGAACTACACTTTCACTTCGGAATCGGTTTCCGAAGGGCACCCGGATAAGGTCTGTGACCGGATTTCGGATGCTGTACTCGACGCATTTCTGAATGAAGAACCCGAAGCGCGCGTGGCGTGCGAAACCTTTGCAACGACCGACCGGGTCGTCATTGGTGGTGAAGTAGGTCTGTCTGATCAGGAAAAGCTGCACGATTATATGGGCCGCATTGATGAGATCGCGCGCGCCTGCATCAAGGATATCGGTTACGAACAGGACAAGTTCCACCACGAGACCGTCGAAGTGACGAACCTGCTGCACGAGCAATCTGCGCATATTGCTCAGGGCGTGGATGCCTCGGGTGACAAAGATGAAGGTGCTGGCGACCAAGGCATCATGTTCGGTTACGCGACGACTGAGACCCCGGCACTGATGCCAGCACCGATCCAGTATTCGCACGCGATTCTGCGCCGCTTGGCCGAAGTGCGTAAGAACGGTACTGAACCCGCATTGGGCCCGGACGCGAAATCGCAGCTGTCGGTTGTGTATCGTGATGGCAAGCCGGTCGGCGTGAGCTCGATCGTGCTGTCGACTCAGCATTTGGACGAAGCGCTGAGCTCGGATGACATCCGCGCCATCGTCGAGCCCTACATTCGCGATACGCTGCCCGAAGGCTGGCTGTCTGCTGAGACCGAGTGGCACGTGAACCCGACAGGTAAGTTCGTGATCGGCGGCCCGGACGGGGACGCAGGTCTGACCGGCCGTAAGATCATCGTCGACACTTATGGCGGTGCAGCACCGCACGGTGGTGGCGCTTTCTCTGGCAAGGATCCGACCAAAGTGGACCGCTCGGCGGCTTATGCCGCGCGTTACCTGGCCAAGAACGTGGTTGCCGCGGGCATGGCAGAACGCTGCACAATCCAGCTGAGCTATGCGATTGGTGTTTCCAAGCCGTTGTCGATTTATGCTGACACACACGGAACCGGCCAGATTGCCGATGCGGCGATTGAGAAAGCCGTCGGTGAAGTGATGGACCTCACACCGCGTGGAATTCGTGAGCACCTGCAATTGAATAAGCCGATTTACCAGCGCACCGCGGCCTACGGTCACTTTGGCCGTCAGCCGGATGCAGATGGCGGCTTTAGCTGGGAGCGCACTGACCTGACCGATGCGCTGAAAGCGGCGGTCTGATCCCAAATCACGCAAAGCGCGCCGTTTCAGGCGCGCTTTTCGATTCAGCGCCGGGGTTGCAACGATCCGACCTGCGCAGTATGGGCACGGCCATGAGCACCCAGACACCACAACGCCCCCGCAGAAATTTCTATGGTCGCTTCAAGGGCAAGACCCTGAAGCAGAGCCAAAAGACGTATCTGAACGAAGACCTCGACGCCCTGTCGCCCGGGGCCGTCGATTGGGAGAGCAATCCTGAACGCCATCCGTTGGACCTTAAAGAGCTCTTCGGCGGCAAGGATGTTTGGCTTGAGGTCGGTTTCGGTGGTGGTGAGCACTTGGTGCATCAGGCTGCCAGCAACCCGGATATCGGCATTATCGGCGCCGAGCCGTACATCAACGGTGTTGCTATGCTGTTGGGTAAGATCCGCAAAGCTGGAGTCGAAAATCTGGCTGTGCACCCAGGTGATGCTCGCGATCTGTTTGATGTTTTGCCCGAGGCCAGCATCTCGCGCGCGTTCCTGTTGTATCCTGATCCCTGGCCAAAAACGCGGCACCACCGCCGCCGTTTTGTGACACAAGAGCACTTGGAGCCGTTGGCACGTGCCTTGAAGCCTGGGTCGATTTTCCGGGTAGCTACCGACATTCCCGACTATGTCCGCCAAACGCTGGAAGAGGTTCCGCGAGCAGGATTCGAATGGTTGGCCGAGGGGCCTTCCGATTGGCGCGAGCCGTGGGATGACTGGATTTCCACTCGCTATGAACAAAAGGCTCTGCGCGAGGGACGGACACCGCATTACCTGACCTTCCGACGCAAAGACTGATTGTTGCTGGACCAACCGGCCCCAATTCGCTAATCGGCCTAGGACTGATAGCGCAAAAGGAGCCCCCATGTCCGGACACGGCACGCCCATCCCGATGACCTCGCATCCCTGTGGCCCGTTGACCGGCACGGCAGAGGTGCCCGGCGACAAGTCTATCTCGCACCGGTCGCTGATCCTTGGCGCGATGGCGGTGGGTGAAACCAAGATCTCGGGTCTGCTTGAGGGCGAGGATGTTTTGGACACCGCCAAGGCCATGCGTGCCTTTGGGGCCGAAGTAACGGATCATGGCAACGGTGAGTGGACCGTGCACGGTGTGGGCGTTGGTGGATTTGCCGAACCTGACCAAGTGATCGATTGCGGTAACTCGGGCACGGGCGTGCGGCTGATCATGGGCGCAATGGCAACTTGCCCAATCACCGCGACCTTCACCGGGGACGCAAGTCTAAACAAGCGCCCCATGGCGCGCGTGACCGATCCGTTGGAGTTGTTTGGCACACAATCGGTCGGCCGTTCGGGCGGTCGCTTGCCTATGGCCATCGTAGGTGCGGCAGAGCCTGTACCGGTCCGTTACGAAGTTCCTGTTCCTTCGGCACAGGTTAAATCGGCCGTTTTGCTGGCTGGTCTGAACGCGCCGGGCAAGACAGTGGTGATCGAGAAAGAAGCGACCCGCGATCATTCCGAACGGATGTTGGCCGGTTTTGGTGCCGAAATAACGGTCGAAGACACAGAAGAGGGGCGGGTCATAACGCTGACAGGCCGTCCTGAGCTGAAACCGCAGGTAATCGCAGTGCCGCGCGATCCGTCCAGCGCTGCATTTCCGGTCTGTGCAGCACTGATTACTCCCGGTTCGGATGTTCTGGTGCCCGGTATCGGATTGAACCCGACCCGTGCAGGCCTGTTTACCACGCTGCGCGAAATGGGCGCTGACCTGACGTATGAAAATGAACGCGAAGAGGGTGGTGAACCCGTTGCGGATCTGCGTGCCAAGTACTCGCCCAACATGAAGGGTATCAACGTGCCGCCCGAGCGTGCGGCTTCGATGATCGACGAATACCCAGTCTTGTCCGTGGTTGCGGCCAATGCCACCGGCACGACTATGATGGGTGGTGTAAAAGAACTGCGCGTCAAAGAAAGCGACCGGATCGACGCTATGGCCCGCGGGTTGCGCGCGAATGGCGTAACTGTGGATGAGGGCGAAGAATGGTGGTCGGTTGAAGGCCTCGGTATCGGCAATGTCCCTGGTGGTGGCACCTGCGAGAGCTTTTTGGACCACCGTATCGCTATGTCTTTCATGGTGATGGGCATGGGGGCGAAGGCCCCGGTTTCAGTCGATGACGGCGGACCAATTGCGACGTCATTTCCAATCTTCGAACCATTGATGGCGTCGTTGGGTGCAAAGGTGGAACGCACATGAGTTTCACGGTCGCGATCGACGGTCCCGCTGCGGCGGGAAAGGGCACGATCTCAAAAGGCGTTGCAGCGCATTTCGGTTTCGCGCATCTGGACACAGGCCTTTTGTATCGGGCCGTCGGTCGGCGAACGCTGGAAGGCATGGAGCCCGTAGCCGCAGCAGAAGCGTTGACCGCCGAAGAGCTTGAGCAGGGCGATCTGCGCACGGCTGAAATCGCTCAGGCCGCGTCTAAAGTTGCAGTGATCCCCGAAGTTCGGTCTGCCTTGGTGGATTTCCAACGCGCTTTTGCGCGCCGTACCGGAGGGTCAGTACTGGACGGTCGTGACATCGGAACGGTGATTTGTCCTGAAGCCGAGGTGAAGCTCTTTGTCACCGCCAGCGCTGAGGTCCGGGCTGAGCGGCGCTTTCTCGAGCTCAGTGCCAAAGGGTCGGACGTTACTCGGGGACAGGTTTTGGCGGATGTGCGCGAACGCGACGCGCGGGATGCTGAGCGTAGTACCGCGCCGATGAAACCTGCCGACGACGCAATTCTGTTGGACACATCCGATCTGACTATCGAAGACGCACTGGCAAAGGCCGTTGCCTTCATAGACCAGAAAAGACCCGCGACACCCTAGCGCCGCGGGTCTTTGATCTTACAGCTCGCCCACGGCAATGCTTTTGATCGTGCCCCACTGATCGTCCGCAGTTTTGGCCGTTGCTGCCACGTCCTTGAGGAAAGCCGCGCGCGTTTCGGCATTCAGGAACAAATACAACTTGCCATCTGAGATCAGATACTGATCAGGGTCACCGTCGAATTTTTTGCCGACGGAAACGCCAAACGAGCAGAACCCGCCGTGCTGAGGCAGAAAGGCGGCTGGATTGGCCTCAAACGCTTCGCGGTTTGCTGCGCTGATAAAGTAGTAAGATGCTCCATCATAAGTGGCGGAGTGTGTTGCAAAGCCCTCAACCGGGTTGCCATCATTGACCAGGGCGACCAGATCAACGCCATGCGCCGCCAGCGGGGCACCAGCAGCCGAAATGCCATTCGAAACATTGATCTCATCCGCTGCAAACGCAGGTGCTGCAACGAGGGGCAAGGTGGCGATGAATGCTGTCAGAACCAGAGACTTCATATCTATTTCCTTTCCTGTTCAGGTTCGGATCGGCCGGTTGGCCAACCGCTGAAACATAGTTAGGCGGCGGGTTTTGAACGGGCTATCGCAGCAAGAACGCCAAACCTTGCAGATCGTTCAAATTGATTGTCGTGCGAGATATGCTCTTCACTAAGCTTTGTTTGGTCAGGCTGTCGGGGGGCACCTATGGTTGGTGAATACTCTGCAGGAGAAATGCGATGATCCGACTAGCCCTAATTCTGATGTTCCTCGCCGGAAGCCTTGCGGCTCAACAGACCCCAGAGGTCGAGCCGCCGATGGACTATGAACGGCTGGGCAAGATTATCTTTGCGCTCGACCCCAATGCACAGCCGCACGGACCGGGGTTTCAGCTAACAGTGTCAGAGGTTCCGGTTCTGATTGTCACCGACGTTAATGCCGACCGGATGCGCGCCATGGTTCCCATTCGCAGTGCCGAAGGTCTGACCACCGAAGAGATGCGCCGCATGATGCAAGCCAACTTCGACAGCACGCTGGATGCACGATACGCGATTGCCAATGGCACCTTGTGGGCCGCGTTTATCCACCCCTTGTCTCTATTGGAGAAGGATCAGTTTATTTCTGGACTGGCCCAGACCGTTAACATCACCAAGACTTATGGCACCCTGTATTCCGGTGGCGCAGCGGAATATGGGGGCGGCGACAGCACCGATCTGCAGCGTGAATTGATCGAGGAGCTTCTGAAGAAAGGCGAAGAAATCTAATTCGTGTCAGGTGCTTGCGCCAATCCCAGATACCACTGAGTGGCTCAGCATCATTGATGTGCCGGGCGATGCGCGGCACGGGGGTTCGAACGCCCTGCGAACTATGGGTTGCAAGGTCTCAAGCTCTGTTCGCGTCAGTTTAAGGCCTATCGGCGGATGCGCTGAAAAGCCGTCGCGTCATAAGCCCTAGCTGGATGAAAGAAAGCTGTTATAGTCCTTTCCCAAGCTAAAAGGGAAAGCTGTTTTACAAGCCCCAAAAACAAAAAAGGGCAGGCAGCTACAAATTCCCTCAAGCTAACAGGGATGGACAAATATGAATAATCGTTTGAGTAAAATCACCATCGTGGGTGGTGGTACAGCGGGTTGGATGACTGCGCTGATCCTAGACATGGTGTTTTCGCGCACGTCGGCACCCAAGGATCGTCCACGCATCTGCCTTATCGAAAGCCCCAATATCTCTACCGTGGGTGTCGGCGAGGCCACCGTGCCGCGTATGCCGGTCACACTACGGCAGGCGGGAATATCAGAGCGGGACTTTTTTCGCCAAACCAACGCGTCCTTCAAGCTGGGCGTGAAGTTTTGCAACTGGAACAAGGACGCCAAGGGTAATCGCATCGATTACGTAAACCCGTTTGCCCACGGTCAAATGTTGGAGGGGCTTGAGGCCGCAGAGTATTTCCTGCGTTTTGGCAACGGAGATCAGGATTTCACGCAATCCATCTCACCGCATGATCATCTGGCTAGCAGATGCAAGGGCGCGCGCAGACTGGGTCAACCTGAATTCGAGCAGCGCTTTGGTTACGCGTATCATCTGGACGCTGTGAAGTTTGCAGGCATGCTCACCAAGGTCTGCACCAAGCGCGGTGTCGAGCATATCCAGGATGAGGTGCAAGCAGTAGAGCTGGATGAGCAGGGCAATGTCAGCCATCTGATGTTAGAGCGTGGCGGGCGTCATGACATTGAAATGGTCGTGGACTGCACCGGGTTTCGCGGGTTGATTATCAATCAGGCACTTGGCGAGCCGTTCATGGATTATTCGGAGTACCTGCCGAATGATCGCGCTATGGCGCTGCAGATCGAACATCCCGATCCAGAAAAGATCGAAAGCCTTACTCGATCGACCGCACTTGGTGCAGGTTGGACGTGGCGGGTACCGCTCTTCAACCGGGTGGGCACGGGCTATGTGTTTTCATCGGCGCATCGCACAGATGATCAAGCCGCGGACGAATACCTTGAGTGGCTGGGTGACAGCGGCAAAGGTTTGACGCCGCGGGTGATCCCAATGCGTGTTGGCCGCGTACGAAACGCTTGGGTCAAGAACTGTGTAGCGATCGGCCTATCTGGTGGGTTTATCGAACCATTGGAAAGCACCGCGATCCACATGATCGACCATGCGGTGCGTTGGTTCGCCGAGCACTTGCCGACCCGAGAGATCGAGCCGTCCCTGCGGGCCAGATATAATCGGCAGATGGATAAACTCTACAACGAAGTGCTGGAGTTCATTTGTTTGCACTATCGGTTGGGCAATCGCACGGATGACCAATACTGGATCGACGCGCGCACCGAGATGAAATTGCCGGATCGGCTGGCTGAGAACCTTGAGTTGTGGCAGCACCGATTGCCAATGGACCACGATATCGAATTTGCCACTCTATTTGACAGTCGTGTTTATCAGACGGTTCTTTTGGGCAAGCAGGTTTATGATACGGGCTTTGGCCCCGGCATTCGCGATCGCCTGCGTCCGTTGAAGAAACCGCTTTGGTTCCAGGGTATGAAGCGCGCGAAAGCCGACCTTGCCCAGATAATCAAATCGATGCCGGATCACAAAACGCTGCTGCGCGATATCCGGGGAGAGTTGGAGCGACCCGCCTTTAAAAAAGCGGCCGTGGCGAAACCGACCGTGCAGATGCCAGGTGTCACCCCGGCACCCGTTGCAATTCAAAACATGCCGAACTTTGCCGAAATCCAAAGTGGCGTGAAGGACTTGCAGCTCTTCTAGGTGTTGCCGGGCAATCTTGGGGAATATCCCAGAAAATCGAAGGACGGGGCGTCATGCCCCGCCTTCAGGTGACCAAATCTAGGTTCTTGCGAGTGCTAAAAATGTGATGTAATCACATAAAAAACACGAGGCGAGCGCGTTGCAAGGACAGCTGGAACAAAGCCGCAAGGTCAGGCGGAATCTAAAGAGTTGTCTTAAACGGCGGCGGCGGCAAACGGCTCCCATGCAGGTTTACGATTCCTTGCCACCGGGGCTTCGCCAGTGGTTAGCTTCGGCCAGTCTGCCGTGGAGCCCTGTTTCCGCACAAAAAATATGGAACCGGGCAGGTGGCGCCCGAAACCCGTCTGCCGCATTGTCGCGCCTTGATGAAATTGAGCAGGCCATGCTGCGGAGAGATGCCGGGGTTTGGAGCGCCAAAAGCTGAACCGGGCATTGGCAAAGACCTGTCGAACCTTGAAAATATGGGCTTTGCTCTTGCACATGCCGGGGAATCCGCCTATACGCGCGCTGTCTGAACAAGGGCGGTTAACGTCCGGATGACGTATCTGAGCAGGGCCGGGTCACCTCGGCCCTTTGTGTTTGTGTAGTCAGATGCGCTCCGGGTCACGCCCGAAGACACCATGAAACAAGACCGGCGGAGACAACCGCTCGGCCAGTAAAAACGTTATGTAAAGGAAAACAACGCCACATGGCTAACGCATCCATGGAGGAATTCGAAGCCCTCCTTAATGAAAGCTTCGAAATGGACACACCCGAAGAGGGTTCTGTTGTCAAAGGTAAGGTTCTGGCGATTGAAGCTGGCCAAGCCATCATCGACGTAGGCTACAAAATGGAAGGCCGCGTTGATCTGAAAGAATTCGCAAATCCTGGCGAAGCCCCTGAAATCGCTGTTGGTGACGAGGTAGAAGTTTACCTGCGTGCCGCAGAAAACGCCCGTGGCGAAGCTGTCATCTCGCGCGAGATGGCTCGCCGTGAAGAGGCATGGGACCGTCTGGAAAAAGCATACGCCGACGACCAGCGCGTCGAAGGTGCTATCTTTGGTCGCGTCAAAGGTGGCTTCACCGTCGATCTGGGTGGCGCAGTTGCGTTCCTGCCCGGCTCGCAGGTTGACGTTCGCCCCGTGCGCGATGCTGGCCCGCTGATGGGTCTGAAGCAGCCGTTCCAGATCCTGAAAATGGACCGTCGCCGTGGCAACATCGTTGTTTCGCGTCGCGCCATCCTGGAAGAATCGCGTGCCGAACAGCGTGCCGAAGTTATCGGCAACCTGTCCGAAGGTCAGACCGTCGAGGGTGTTGTCAAAAACATCACCGAATACGGTGCATTCGTTGACCTGGGCGGCGTTGACGGCCTGCTGCACGTCACCGACATGGCATGGCGCCGTGTAAACCACCCGTCCGAGATCCTGACGATCGGCGAAACCATCAAGGTTCAGGTCATCAAGATCAACAAAGAGACCCACCGCATCAGCCTGGGCATGAAGCAGCTGCAAGAAGATCCGTGGGATCTGGTTGCCGCCAAGTACCCGCTGGGCTCGGTCCATCAGGGTCGCGTCACCAACATCACCGACTACGGCGCGTTCGTCGAGCTGGAAGCTGGTGTCGAAGGTCTGGTGCACGTGTCCGAGATGTCCTGGACCAAGAAAAACGTCCACCCCGGCAAGATCGTTTCGACCAGCCAGGAAGTCGACGTCATGGTTCTGGAAATCGACGGCGCCAAGCGTCGCGTGTCTCTGGGCCTCAAGCAGACTCAGCGCAACCCGTGGGAAGTGTTTGCAGAAACACACCCCGAGGGCACGCAGGTCGAAGGCGAAGTCAAGAACATCACCGAGTTCGGTCTGTTCATTGGCCTCGAAGGCGACATCGACGGCATGGTTCACCTGTCGGACCTGTCGTGGGACGAGCGTGGCGAGGATGCCATCCAGAACTACCGCAAAGGCGACATGGTTTCGGCCGTCGTTTCGGAAGTTGACGTTGAGAAAGAGCGTATCTCGCTGTCGATCAAAGCCTTGGGCGGTGACAAGTTCGCCGAAGCCGTGGGCGGCGTGAAGCGTGGCTCGGTCATCACCGTTGAAGTGACTGCTATCGAAGATGGCGGCATCGAGGTCGAGTACGAAGGTATGAAGTCGTTCATCCGTCGTTCGGACCTGTCGCGTGACCGTGCCGAACAGCGCCCTGAGCGTTTCTCGGTCGGTGACAAGGTCGACGTTCGCGTCACCAACGTCGACAGCAAGACTCGCCGTCTAGGTCTGTCGATCAAGGCACGCGAAATCGCCGAAGAGAAAGAGGCCGTGGAACAGTACGGTTCTTCCGACTCGGGCGCGTCGCTGGGCGATATCCTGGGTGCAGCACTGAAGTCGGGCGACTAAGCTCGAGCCTCAGCTCAAACCAAATTAACGGCTCCGCGTTATCGCGCGGGGCCGTTTTTGTTGCGAATCAATATGTTCCATTTTTTAGGGTTAATTTGACCGTCGCGCATGCTTTAAACGTCGAATTCATGCGAAGAGGCAAAAAATCGCGTGACTTTGAGGCAAAATGAAGGCTTCAAACACAGAGTCAACATTCCCCCGTACCGACTTTTTTCCTATACTGATCAGAACAATAGACATGGTTAACCGGTCGCCTGGGAGGGTAACGCACATGATCCGTTCAGAACTGATTCAAAAAATCGCCGACGAAAATCCGCATCTCTATCAACGCGACGTCGAGCGGATTGTGAATACCGTGTTCGAAGAAGTTACGGATGCCATGGCCCGTGGTGACCGTGTTGAACTGCGCGGATTCGGCGCCTTTTCTGTTAAACAGCGCGACGCGCGCGTGGGACGTAACCCCCGCACGGGCGAGACTGTACAGGTCGAAGAAAAGTGCGTTCCGTTTTTCAAAACTGGTAAGTTGCTAAGGGACCGATTGAACGGTAAAGCCTAAGCCATGATGCGCTACCTTCGATATGCTTTTCTGGCGATCCTCGGGATCGTGCTTATCTCCGTTTCGCTGGCCAATCGCGAGACGGTTGAACTGACGCTGATGCCGGAACCTCTGGCAGAGCTTTTGGGCTTTAACCTCAGCACCTCGCTTCCTCTGTTCGTGGTCGTGTTGGGTGGTGTGGTCTCTGGCCTGATCATCGGTTTCCTTTGGGAGTGGCTGCGCGAGCATAAGCATCGTCGTGACGCGTCTGCCAAGAAAAGCGAAGTCCGAAAGCTTGAGCGTGAAGTCAAAAAGCTCAAGAAGAAGCAGAACGAAGGTCAGGACGAAGTTCTGGCTCTGCTGGATGAGGCTAGCTGAGGCGCGACAATGCCCCAAGATGCAAGTGTAAAAATCTGCGGCCTGACCGCCCCTGATCACGTGCGCGCAGCTGCCGACGCGGGCGCGCGTTACGTGGGGTTTGTGTTTTTTCCCAAATCACCGCGGCACGTGCAGCTTGAAGCTGCCGCTGAGCTGGCTCATCTGGTGCCTGCAGGGATCGCCAAAGTCGCGCTAACTGTGAACGCTTCTGACGACGAACTGGATCGTATAGTGGGCGCTGTGCCGCTGGATATGTTGCAGCTGCATGGCAAGGAGACCCCGGATCGGGTCGCAGAAGTCCGCGAGCGATTTGGGTTGCCTGTGATGAAGGCCATTGGTGTGGCTGACTCCGAGGATTTGACCGCAATTGATCTCTACTCCGAGGTGGCGGATCAGTTGCTGATCGATGCCAAACCGCCGCGCAACGCAGAGCTGCCGGGCGGCAACGGTTTGGCATTTGATTGGCGCCTTCTGGCAGGGCGCAAATACTGGCGGCGCCCGTGGATGCTTGCCGGTGGGCTGACACCTGACAACGTTGCCGAGGCCATGCGTATGACCGGTGCGCGACAGGTCGATGTTTCCTCTGGTGTGGAAAGTGCGCCAGGGATCAAGGACGCAACTCTGATCAAAGATTTTATCAACGCTACTCGGTGATCTGATCGCCCAGTGCCTGCGTATCTCCGATAGGGGAGGAAGCAAATATGTTGGCGGCGATTGGCGGAGTTTCTTTGAAGCGCTGGTATTATGGACCAGAGCTATTCTGGCGGGCGCGTCAGGCGTTGCTGCAGGCACGTGGTGATCCACTGTGTTTGCACGCCGGTGTTTTCCCGCATCAGGGACTCTATTTTTCACTCAGTGTCTGGCAGGATGCCGAAGCGATGTTGACCTTTGCGCACTCTGGCCCGCATCGCAGGGTTATGCAGGCTACCTCTCGATTGGCAGACGTTAACAAGTTCCACCATTTCCATTGTATTGCGGTGCCCAGCAGAGATCAGGCTTTGCAGGTTTGGGAACAACATGTTCAAGCGGCGGAATGATACGTTTTGCCATGGCAAATCCCGCCGCTACCTCCTATGAACACGGAGTACGACGATGGAGACACCCATGGCCAACGATCTTTTCAATTCCTTCATGTCCGGTCCTGACGAGCAGGGCCGCTTTGGCATATTCGGAGGACGGTTTGTCAGCGAAACGCTGATGCCTCTGATCCTCTCGCTGGAAGAGGAATATGAGAAGGCCAAAGATGACCCCACTTTCTGGGCCGAGATGGACGACCTGTGGGCGAACTACGTTGGTCGCCCCTCACCGCTGTATTACGCTGAGCGCCTGACCGAACATCTGGGTGGTGCCAAAATCTACCTGAAGCGTGATGAGCTGAACCACACCGGCGCGCACAAGATCAACAACGTGCTGGGCCAGATCATTCTGGCTCGGCGTATGGGCAAGACCCGGATCATCGCCGAAACCGGGGCAGGGCAGCACGGCGTGGCCACCGCCACTGTCTGCGCCAAGTTCGGTCTGAAATGCGTGGTCTACA
The DNA here is from genome assembly GCF_056538765.1 of Ruegeria sp. BE9. Classification (NCBI taxonomy): domain Bacteria; kingdom Pseudomonadati; phylum Pseudomonadota; class Alphaproteobacteria; order Rhodobacterales; family Roseobacteraceae; genus Ruegeria; species Ruegeria sp. BE9. The sequence goes on from NZ_JBQFTS010000004.1 coordinate 79,839, forward strand.
TGGGGGCGCATGACGTGCAGCGTCAGGCGCCGAACGTTTTCCGTATGCGTCTGCTGGGTGCCGAAGTGATTCCGGTGACTTCGGGCCGTGGCACTTTGAAAGACGCGATGAACGACGCGCTGCGCGATTGGGTGACCAATGTGCGTGATACGTTCTACTGCATCGGCACCGTCGCAGGTCCGCACCCGTATCCGGCGATGGTTCGTGATTTCCAGTCGATCATCGGCAAAGAAGCCAAAGAACAGATGATGAAGGCTGAGGGCCGTCTTCCCGACACGATCATTGCTGCCATCGGCGGTGGTTCGAACGCGATGGGCCTGTTCTACCCGTTCCTCGACGACAAAGACGTCAACATCATTGGCGTTGAGGCCGGTGGTAAAGGCGTGAACGAAAAGATGGAGCATTGCGCCTCACTGACCGGTGGTCGCCCAGGCGTTCTGCATGGCAATCGTACCTACCTGCTGCAGGACGATGATGGCCAGATCCTTGAAGGGTACTCGATCTCGGCTGGTCTGGATTATCCGGGCATCGGTCCCGAGCATTCCTGGCTGCACGATATCGGCCGCGCGAACTATGTCTCGATCACCGACAAAGAGGCGCTGGAGGCGTTCCAGCTGTGCTGCGCGACCGAAGGCATCATCCCGGCCCTCGAACCCAGCCACGCGCTAGCGCATGTCATGAAGATTGCGCCTGAACTACCCAAAGATCACCTCATCTGCATGAACATGTGCGGACGCGGAGACAAGGACGTTCAGACCGTTGCCAAGTATCTGAACTTTGACATGTCAGATACTGAGGGCCGTACCGCAGACTAAGCGGGCGCCACTAGGGCTTGGAACTTTCAGCTACTGTTATACCCAAGCCCAACAAAAATCAGCAGAGACGCGGTTTTATGATTTTGAAACTGCGTCAGCTTTCCAACGCGTTGTGTTGCTGAAGAATTTGCAGTGGAACGACATCCAGCGCACGCTGATGCGTTGCCTCCAAATGCACTTTCGGAGCACAGCCCTCATCATGGGCCTGCAAGAACCGACCCGCACACAGGCACCAACTGTCTCCTGGATTCAGGCCGGGAAAGTTGAACTCGGGGCGTGGTGTGCTCAGGTCATTGCCGACATACTTTGAAAAGGCTAGGAACTCGGCCGTCATCACCGCACAAACCGTATGGCTTCCCTGATCCTCAGGGCATGTGTTACACGCGCCATCCCTAAAGAACCCAGTCAAAGGATCGCGGGAACAGGGCGCTAGGACGCCCCCCAATACGTTGATGCTGTCCTGCTTTTGCATAAGGCCACCTTACAGGCTTTGGGCGATTTTGCGGAACATTTCTATGTTTGCTTCGTTGACTCCGGGATCACGAAACCTTCGATCTGCTCCGGTTGTTACCAGCAAGACGCCGCGAGGTTGGTCAAAATAGATGTACTGACCATAGACGCCCCGTGCAAAAAACTCGCCTTCATGCGCGTCAACAGGGATCCACCACTGATAGCCATACCCCGTATCTCCTGCGGCGGTAGGGGCGCTGGGAAAGGTGGATTCAGCTATCCATTCCGAAGGAACAAGCTGTTGCCCATTATGTTCCCCGTTCTGCAATATCATCTGACCAAACCGGGCGAAGTCGCGGGTGGTGAAGTTCAATCCACCCAGCACAAAGGCAACGCCGGCACCATCGGTCACGTAATAGCCGTCGTATTCCAGGCCCAGTGGTTGAATGATCTTTTCGGTCAGCAACTCGGTCACGCTACGACCGGTTGCGCCGCGGATTACCATGCCGATGACATGGGTGTCGATGGACACGTATTGCCATGTGTCGCCCGGAGTGGCGAAAGTATCCTGTAGTGAGGCGGCGAAATCGTCCAACTCACCCCCCAACGCCACGACGCGCCCCATCCGGTTGATGTCAGAGTTGGGATCGAAGTAGTCCTCATTAAACGTGACGCCGCTAGCCATGTTGAGCACGTTGCGGATCGTTGCGCCGTCATAGGCGGTACCTTGCAGTTCAGGCGCGTATTTCTCCACTGGATCATCCAGTGAGTCGATCGCCCCTTCGTCCAGCAGAACCCCAAACAGCGCCGAGAGATAGCTCTTGGCAACCGACCAAGATATCCGTCGGTCCTCGGGGGCTGTATCCTGATAGTATTCTTCGAACCGGATTTCGCCGTCCTGCATCACCAGCAAAGACGTCACGCTACGGTCCTCGATCCAGGTGTCTGTTCCTTCGGGTAAATCGAACCCAGGGCCATAGGGCAGTTCCCATGTCGGTCCGTCGCCACGAGGCAAATTGACCGTCAGAAATGCTTCGTCCATATGGGAAAAGTTGTGGACGATCTTTTCTTCGGAAAACAAAGAGTTCACAGCCATCAATCGCTGAATTTCTTCGCGCTTCCAAAAGCCAACGACAACGGCGGCCAGTGCCAGCATCAGAACGATGCGCAGCACCCACTTGAACAGAGTCCTCATATGTCTCCTCCCATATGTGTGCCACATTGGACCGCGCCCAAAGACAATCCGCAATTAGGACGTTACGGCAACACGCCATGGCCTATTTGAACTTGTCCAGCAGCTTTTGCATGGCAGACCGTTCGTCTACTTCTGGCGCGGGCTTGGGCGCAGCTTTAGCCCCGTCAGCAGGGGTTTTGGAGGAACGCGGTGGGGCGGTGCGCAGCGCAACCGCGTTCATGAACTTACCGCTTTCTCCATCGGCCAGATAATTTGCGCCGTCGGACACGCCGCGCAGCACATCGTCCAGCCAGTCTGCGTCGGCTTTAGCAAAATCCCCCAGTACATAGGGTGAAACCATTTCTTTGCGTCCCGGATGCCCGATCCCCAACCGCACCCGATCATAGGCTGGGCTGATGTGTTCGTGGATTGAGCGCAACCCGTTGTGCCCCGCATGTCCGCCGCCTGCTTTAACGCGAACCTTGCCTGGAGCGAGGTCCAGTTCGTCATGAAAAACGGTCACGTCCGTCGAGTCCAGTTTATAGAACCGCATCGCCTCACCAACGGATTGGCCCGAGCGGTTCATGAAAGTCTGTGGCTTAATCAGCAGAACCTTGTCACGGCCTAGTCGCCCTTCTGCTATTTCAGCCTGAAACTTGGACTTCCATGGTCCGAAACCGTGATCTTCGGCAATCCGGTCCACGGCCATAAAGCCGATATTGTGCCGGTTGCGGGCATATTTCGATCCCGGGTTCCCCAATCCGACAAACAGTTTCATAGTTTCGTCCTTGTACAGAGCGCCATACGCGATGGTTGATGGCATGGAATGCCACCCGTTTTCCAGCCCGAGCGGCAAAAGAAAACGGGGCCCGAATTCGAGCCCCGTTTCAAAATCCGAAATTCAAGTTCGGACTTATTCTTCTTCCTGGCCGACGACTTCAACTTCGTCTGCAGCCACTTCTTCGCCTTCTTCCTCATCGTCGCTGGACGACAGGCCGGTCGGCGCCGAGATGTTTGCGATCACGAAGTCACGGTCGATGGTCGGCTTAGTACCGGCCGGCAGTTCAACCGAAGAAATGGTGACAACGTCGTTGATGTTCAGACCGGTCACGTCGACAACGATCTTTTCAGGAATGTCACCTGCGGTGCACATCAGTTCAACTTCAGGACGAACAACGGTCAGAACGCCGCCTTTTTTGATGCCGGGCGCTTCTTCTTCGTTGATAAACTCAACGGGGATGAACAGCGCGATCTTGGTGGTCCGACGCAGGCGCATCAGGTCCAGGTGGGTCGGCAGGTCTTTGACAACGTCACGCTGAACGTCGCGGCAGATGACGCGGACGTCTTCGTGGCCTTCAACCTTCAGGTTCCACAGGGTCGACTTGAAGCGGCCTGCTTTCAGGCGCTTGAACAGGACGTTGAACGGGATCTGGATCGGCAGCGGCTCTTTGTCACCACCAAAAACAATGCCCGGAACCATGCCGTCGCGACGTGCTTGACGAGCGGCGCCCTTGCCTGTCCCCGTCCGTTCCAGAGCTACGAGATCAGGAATCTCTCCAGCCATGATAATTCTCCAATGTTAGGGCGGGCATCCTCCAAGGCTGTATGCCCGCGTGAAGCCGCGTCCTTAGCTTGATTCATTGGATTTGGAAAGGGCTTTTTGGCCTTTTGTTTTAAAGGCCAGGTTCCCCTTGCCAGCGGCCTCCGAAGTCCTGGGGAACCAACAGGTTGTGCCGCCCCAGATCTTCAACGTTGCGCTCGCCACACAATGCCATTGTCGTGTCCAACTCTTTCTGGATGACGTCCAGTGCAGTTGTCACACCTTTCTGCCCCATGGCACCCAGGCCGTAAACAAAGGCGCGTCCGATATACGTGCCCTTGGCCCCCAGCGCCACGGCTTTCAAAACGTCCTGACCAGATCGGATACCACTGTCCAAATGAACCTCGATATCATCGCCGACGGCATCCATGATTTGCGGCAGCATGCGGATAGAGCTGAGCGCGCCGTCCAGTTGGCGCCCACCGTGGTTCGATACGACGATTGCGTCGACGCCGAGTTTAGCAGCCATTTTCGCGTCTTCGGCGTCCAGGATGCCCTTAAGGATGACCTTACCACCCCATTGCTCAATCAGCTTTTCGACTTTGCCCCAGTCGAGGCTTGGGTCGAACTGCTCGGCGGTCCAGGCGCCCAATGAGGACGCGTCAGATATTCCTTCTACGTGGCCCACGATATTGCCGAACTCACGTCGTTTGGCACCAAGCATCTCGATGCCCCATGACCACTTGGTCGCAAGGTTTGCAATGGTCTTCGCTGTCAGTTTCGGAGGGGCGGATAGACCGTTTTTCAGATCCTTGTGCCGTTGTCCTAGGATCTGCAGGTCGAGCGTAATCACCAAGGCCGAGCACTTGGCATCCTTGGCGCGTTGGATCAGGCGACTGACATAGTCCTGATCTTTCATTGTATAAAGCTGGAACCAGAACGGCTTGGTTGTATGTTCGGCCACATCTTCGATCGAGTTGATCGACATCGTCGACAAAGTAAAAGGGACGCCAAATTCTTCGGCTGCTTTTGCGGCCTTCATTTCTCCGTCTGCGTGCTGCATACCCGTCAATCCGACTGGGGCCAGCGCGACTGGCATCGCAACATCCTCGCCGATCATTTGCGAAGCGGTTGACCGTCCAGCCATGTCCACAGCAACCCGTTGCCGCAGGCGGATATCAGAAAAATCCGAGCTGTTGTCGCGGAAGGTCTGCTCAGTCCAGCTGCCACTTTCCGCGTAATCGTAAAACATCCGTGGCACGCGACGTTCGTAGATGCGTCGGAGGTCTTCGATCGTTGTAATAACAGCCATGTGTGGGCGCTTTCGTTACATTGGTTAGATGTTTGTGCCAATTTTCTAACATGCCTAACACCCACGTCCAGACAACAAAAAACCGCAGCAAGCCATCAACTTGCTGCGGTTTTTTCAGATTGGGCTAGCGTCCAGGACGATCAGGCGGAATGCGCGCCGTCGGCCAGAGATTTCACGAAGTCCAGAACCTCGGCAACGGGTTTGCCTGCAGCAATTTGGCTGACGATGGCCGAGCCAACCACAGCGCCATCTGCGACAGTGGCGATGGCCTTGGATTTCTCAGGTGTGTTGATGCCAAAACCGACGATAACAGGCAGATCGGTCGCGGACTTGATCCGCGCCACTTCGGGGCCAACATTCGTCGCCTGCGCTTCGGCAGCACCCGTAATACCGGTGATTGAGACGTAGTACACAAAGCCAGACGTGTTTTGCAGAACACGGGGCAAGCGTTTGTCATCCGTAGTCGGTGTCGCCAGCCGGATGAAGTTCAGACCTGCGGCCTGGGCCGGCAAACACAGTTCTTCGTCCTCTTCCGGGGGCAGGTCGACAACGATGAGGCCGTCGATACCAGCCGCTTGAGCGTCGGCCAGAAAGGTCTCGACACCCCGGCTATAGATTGGGTTGTAGTATCCCATCAATACGATGGGCGTCGTGTCATCAGTCTCGCGGAAGGCGCGGGCCAAATCCAAGGTACGTTGCAGGGTCATGCCGCCGTCCAGCGCGCGTTGGCCAGCCGCTTGAATGGTTGGGCCATCGGCCATTGGGTCGGTGAAGGGCAGACCCAGTTCAATTACATCGACACCAGCAGCGGGCAGGCCTTTTACGATCTCAAGCGACGTGTCGAAATCAGGGTCGCCTGCCATGATGTAAGCAACAAAGGCCTTTTTCCCTTCGGCTTTCAGGGCGGCGAACTTGGCATCAATACGGGTCATCTGCAGTCCTTGCATTCAGAGTTGAACCTGATGTGCAGAAACTTTGCCCGGAAATCAATCCCACCAAGGCAGATTGCGTCAGAACCCGTAATGATAGCGCAGAAGAACGGAGTTAACGCCCGGGTTCTCTTCGTGCGTGCTGGCATTGGATTTGTGCGTGACCGCCAGGGAAAGCTTGTTGCCACCTTCTAGTGTGTAGCCGACGCCCAAAAGGCTGCGAATCTGGAACTCGCCACCTAGATCGTTTAGCTCGTCACCCTCTGCAAAGTATCCCGGCATTACGCTGCCTTCGACGAACCAGCGATTGGCAAAGCTGTAATAGCCGATCAGACCAACGCCGATGTGAATATCACCAGCCGTATCAACTGTCAGAGCGCCGCCCCAAGCGGCGCTAACTCTCGTCGCTTGGTGAAAAGGGCGATGCTGGTATTCGATTGCTACAACGGCTTCATCTTCTGCGTTGCTTTCGGAGAAATCTGAAAAGCCGGCACCGATTACTAAAGTTTGGGCTTGCGCAGCTTGCACCGCGCAAAACAGCGCAATGGCAGCACTTACGTGTTTTTTGTAGGGCATTCACTAATCGTGTGTTCGCAACTAAATATGTCCCGATCTTAGGGGCACGGCTTCCCTAAGAGCAAGCGGTTGGGCGGTGAACTTTTTCGTGATGTGGCTAATCCGGCTTTCTGTCTGATTTGTTGTCTGACTTGCGCATCGACACGGACCTGCATAGAAGCACCCCTCGAATGGCATCAGGAGACCGTCATGGGCTTTAAAATGGGAATTGTGGGTTTGCCGAACGTGGGTAAGTCGACCCTCTTCAATGCGCTGACCAAAACCGCGGCCGCACAGGCGGCGAACTTCCCGTTCTGCACGATTGAGCCCAACGTAGGCGATGTTGCGGTGCCTGACGATCGTCTGGACAAACTGGCCGCGATTGCGAGCTCAAAGCAGATCATTCCAACGCGGATGACCTTTGTGGACATTGCCGGTCTGGTAAAGGGTGCCTCGAAAGGTGAGGGGTTGGGCAACCAGTTCCTAGCCAATATCCGCGAGACCGACGCCATTGCCCACGTGTTGCGTTGTTTCGAAGATGGCGACGTAACCCACGTCGATGGCCGCGTCGATCCGGTTGCCGACGCTGACACAATCGAGACCGAGTTGATGCTGGCCGATCTGGAAAGCATCGAAAAACGCCGCGCCAATCTGGTGCGCAAACTCAAGGGCAACGACAAAGAAGCTCAGCAGCAAGACCGCCTGCTGGCCGAAGCGCAGGAAATGCTGGAAAACGGCAAGCCCGCGCGTCTGGTCGAGGTTTCTGACGAAGATTCGAAAGCTTGGAAGATGCTGCAGCTTCTGACCACCAAACCGGTCTTGTATGTCTGCAACGTTTCTGAGGAAGAAGCAGCCGAAGGCAATGAGTATTCGGCCAAGGTCGCCGAGATGGCTGCTGCTCAGGGCAATTCCCACGTCATCATCAGCGCCAAGATCGAAGAAGAGATCAGCCTGTTGGAAGACGACGAAGCCCAGATGTTCCTTGAGGAAATGGGTTTGGAAGAACCTGGCCTCGACCGTTTGATCCGCGCTGGTTACGACCTGCTCAAACTGGAAACCTATTTCACCGTAGGACCGAAAGAAGCCCGTGCCTGGACCATCCGTACCGGCACCGCCGCGCCGCAGGCTGCAGGCGTCATCCACGGTGATTTCGAAAAAGGTTTCATCCGCGCTGAGACTATCGCTTATGACGACTACATCGCCGCCAACGGCGAACAAGGCGCCAAAGAAGCTGGCAAGATGCGCGCTGAGGGTAAGGGCTATATCGTCAAAGATGGCGATGTGATGCACTTCCTGTTCAACACCTGATCACTTTGGGTCTTTCCCTGCGGGATGAGCGGGTTATCCTACCTCATCCCAACCCCCGAGGCCCCAAGTGATAGAAATCCGCGATCTGCAACTGCTCAACGCTTTGGCGCGGCATCGGCACTTTGCCAAGGCGGCCGAGGAATGTGGAATTTCTCAGCCCGCGTTTTCAATGCGTATCCGCAACCTTGAGGATCGGCTGGGGGTTTCGATCGTGCGCCGGGCGAACCGGTTTCAAGGATTGACCGAAGAAGGCGAGATGATCGTCCAGCGGGCGCGCCGGATTCTCGACGATGCCAAGGCGTTGGAGCAGCAGGTTCAGGCGGCCAAGGGTGAGATCACTGGTACGCTGATGTTGGGCGTGATCCCGACGGCTATTGCTTTTACCGGACGGCTTACAAAACGCCTAAGGCAAGCGCATCCACGCATCGTAACCCGGATTGAGACCATGTCTGCCTCGGCTATTCAGCATCGGCTGGATGAAGGTAGTCTGGATGCGGGCGTGACCTATGGCGACAGCATCGGCACCGATTTGCGTCATGTTCAGTCACTTTATGAAGAAACATATGTGTTGCTGGCGCCGACACATATGACCGAGGAAACCGGGCCGATCCCTTGGGCTAAGGTCGCTGAGTTCCCGCTGAGTCTCCTTGCGCCGCAAATGCAAAATCGTCGCATTCTTGAACGCATTTTCTCGGATCAAGGCCTGCACCCGAATGTTGTTGCAGAAACCAGCGGATTCACCGCCTCGATGGTCATGGCGCGCGAGGGGCTGGCAGCCACAGTTGTCCCGCGTGTCCTTGTCCGTGCGCTGGGCGAATTGAAGGGCACAAAGGTGCTGCCTCTGGTCGATCCTGTTGTCAGCAAACCGATTTGTTTGGCGACCCTGACCAGAGACCCGGAATTACCGACGGTTGAGGCCCTGCGGGCAGTGGTCACCTCATTGCGGTGATAAGGTGTCGTTATCGTGCGATTGGATTTGGCGATTTGACGATATGCTACTCTGATGAGAGACACACGACTCTCGAACGGAGGAAAGCATGGCACCCTTGGATACCAAGCCATCCGACGCGGATAAGGGCGTTTGGAAGTCAGGTAAAGGCAAAGGGCGACACACACCAAAGGGTCGCCAGTTCACAGATGAGGCACAGGCGGAGATCACCCGTCTGTTGGGGGATCGCCCCCGTCGCCGCGATTTGTTGATCGAATTTCTGCATTTGATTCAGGATACGCACGGCCATATCAGCGCTGACCACATCGCTGCGCTGGCGGTTGAGATGCGTATCGGTCAGGCCGAAATCTATGAGACCGCGACCTTTTATGCCCATTTCGATGTGGTGAAAGAGGGCGAGACGCCTCCTCCGGCGTTGACGATCCGTGTCTGTGATTCTCTGTCCTGCGAAATGGCCGGCGCCCAGCAGCTGCAAAAGGCGCTGGAAGATGGTTTGGACCCAGCTGAGGTTCGTGTTGTTCGCGCCCCCTGCATGGGCCGCTGTGACACCGCTCCTGTTTTGGAAATCGGTCACAACCATATCGACCATGCGACCCCCGAAAAGGTTCAGGCGGCAATTGCTGCCGATGACACCCATGCGCACCTGCCTGACTATGAAGCCTTCGCGGCCTATGAGGCCAATGGCGGTTATGCCAAGCTGAAAGAGCTGCGCGACGGCGGCGATTGGGAAAAGGTGCAGGAAGACGTGCTGTCCTCGGGCCTGCGTGGTCTGGGTGGCGCTGGTTTCCCCTCTGGCAAGAAATGGGGCTTTGTTCGAATGAACGAAGGTACCCGCTATCTGGCCGTGAACGGGGACGAGGGTGAGCCCGGTACGTTTAAAGACCGCTACTACCTTGAGCGTACTCCGCACGTTTTCCTCGAAGGCATGTTGATTGCCGCTTGGGCGGTCGAGGCCGAGACCTGCTTTATCTACATGCGCGACGAATACCCTGCAGTTCTTGAGATTCTGCGCCGTGAAATCGCTGCGCTGGAACAGGCCGGGATCGTCGAAGAAGGTTACATCGATCTGCGTCGGGGTGCTGGCGCCTACATCTGCGGTGAAGAATCCGCGATGATCGAGTCGATCGAAGGCAAGAAGGGCCTGCCGCGCCACCGTCCTCCGTTCGTGGCGCAGGTCGGAGTCTTCAACCGTCCGACCTTGGTGCACAATGTTGAGACGCTGTATTGGGTTACGAAGGTCTGCCGCGAGGGACCTGAATGCCTCAACAGCACTGAAAAGAACGGTCGCAAGGGTCTCCGCAGCTACTCGATCTCGGGTCGTGTCGCGAAGCCGGGCGTCTATCTGCTGCCCGCCGGTTCGACCATTCTGGACGTGATCGAAGCGGCTGGTGGCATGGCTGAGGGCCAGACATTTAAAGCCTATCAGCCGGGCGGCCCGTCCTCGGGTCTGCTGCCAGCGTCGATGGATGACATCCCGTTGGACTTCGACACGCTGCAACCGCATGGCACTTTCATCGGCTCTGCCGCTGTGGTGGTTCTGTCTGATCAGGACACGGCCCGCGATGCTGCGCTGAACATGCTGCGCTTTTTCGAAGATGAAAGCTGCGGCCAATGTACGCCGTGCCGGGCTGGCTGCGAAAAGGCGGTCAAGTTGATGCAGGCCGAGAAGTGGGACACAGATCTGCTGGAAGATCTGTGCCAGGTCATGGGCGACGCATCGATCTGCGGTCTGGGGCAGGCAGCTCCGAACCCGATCCGCCTTGTCATGAAACACTTCGCTGACGAAATCTGAGGGGAGACAGAGCCATGCTTGATGCAAGCCCAAACAAGACCGTCACCTTCAACCTGAACGGCGAAGATGTCACCGTGCCCGAAGGCTGGACCATCTGGGAAGCCGCGAAGGGGCAGGGGTTCACCATCCCTCACCTGTGCCACAAGCCGCAGCCGGGTTACCGCCCAGACGGCAACTGCCGCGCCTGTATGGTTGAGGTGGAAGGCGAGCGTACTCTGGTCGCTTCGTGCATCCGCCCCGCAGCCGACGGTATGGTCGTCAAGACCGACAGTGACCGTGCCGAGAAATCGCGCGCCATGGTCATGGAGCTGCTGGTTGCCGACCAGCCCGAAGAGGCGCACGACACGTCGAGCCACTTCTGGGATATGGCTAAGCTGAACGATGTCAGCGACAGCCGCTTCCCGGCGAAAGAGGCCGAGAAGATCCCGCTGTTGGATGACAGCCACGTTGCGATGCGCGTCAATCTGGACGCCTGCATCAACTGCAACCTCTGCGTCCGTGCCTGCCGCGAAGTGCAGGTGAATGACGTGATCGGCATGGCCGGTCGTGGTCATACCGCGCAGGTGGTGTTCGACCAGAACGACCCGATGGGCGATTCAACCTGTGTGGCCTGTGGTGAATGTGTTCAGGCTTGCCCAACTGGCGCGCTGATGCCTGCGACCGTGCTGGATGACCAGCAGAAGGGTGACAGCAAGGACTACGACAGCGAAACCGAAAGCGTCTGCCCGTTCTGCGGTGTGGGCTGCAAAGTCTCGCTGAAGGTTAAGGACGGCAAGGTCAAATACGTCGAGGGCATCAACGGCCCCGCAAACGAAGGTCGTCTGTGCGTCAAAGGTCGCTTTGGTTTTGACTACATCCACCATCCGCACCGTCTGACCAAACCTCTGATCCGTCGTGAGGACGCTCCGGCCAAAGGCCTGAACGTTGATCCAGGAAATCTGGACACCCACTTCCGCGAAGCGACGTGGGAAGAGGCGATGGATCTGGCCGCGACCAAGTTGATGGCCCTGCGCGAAGAAGACCCGCGCAGCGTTGCGGGCTTTGGTTCGGCCAAATGCACCAACGAAGAAGCGTACCTGTTCCAGAAGTTCATCCGTCAGGGCTTCCGTCACAACAACGTCGACCATTGCACCCGTTTGTGCCACGCGTCGTCCGTTGCTGCTCTGATCGAGAACGTCGGATCGGGCGCTGTGACAGCGACCTTCAACGAGATTGAAAACGCGGATGTAGCGATCATCATCGGGTCGAACCCGATCGAGAACCACCCGGTTGCGGCGACCTACTTCAAGCAGTTCGCTAAGCGTGGCGGCAAGCTGATCGTAATGGATCCGCGCGGCGTTGGCATGCGCAAGTTTGCGGATGAAATGCTGCAGTTCCGTCCGGGTGCGGATGTCTCGATGCTCAACGCGATCATGAATGTGATCGTCGAAGAAGAGCTGTACGACAGTCAGTATATCCACCGCTGGACCGAGAACTGGGAAGCTGAGAAAGAGCACCTGCGACAGTTCACGCCTGAGGCGATGTCGCCGATCTGCGGCATCGAGCCGGATCAGCTACGCCGTGTCGCACGCACCTTTGCGCAAGCCAAGGCCGGTCTGATCTTCTGGGGTATGGGCGTCAGCCAGCACATCCACGGCACCGATAACTCGCGCTGCCTGATCTCGCTGGCTCTGATGACCGGAAACGTTGGTAAACCCGGCGCGGGTCTGCACCCGCTTCGGGGTCAGAACAACGTGCAAGGTGCATCCGACGCGGGTCTGATCCCGATGTTCCTGCCTGACTATCAGACCGTGACGGATGATGACATTCGCGCCAAATTCAACAACGTTTGGAATGACGAACGCGACTTCTCGAACGAGAAGGGTTTGACGGTGACCGAGATCATCGATCAGGCGTACGCAGGTAACATCAAGGGGATGTATATTCAGGGTGAAAACCCTGCCATGTCCGACCCCGATGTTGGCCACGCACGCGACGCTCTGGCAAAGCTCGAGCTGATGATCGTGCAGGACATCTTCCTGACCGAAACGGCGAACTATGCTGACATCATTCTACCTGCCTCGGCGCTCTATGAGAAGAACGGCACCGTGTCGAACACCAACCGTCAGGTACAGCGTGTGCGTCCGGCCGTGACACCTCCGGGTGAGGCGCGTGAGGATTGGAAGATCACCGTCGAGCTGGCGCAGCGGATCGGTCTGAACTGGGATTACACCGATGTGTCCCAAGTCTTTGCCGAGATGAAGTTGACGATGAACTCGCTCAACAACATCACGTGGGAGCGTCTGGAGACCGAGACCATCACCTATCCGTCGCTGTCCGAGACAGACCCGGGTCAGGCGATTGTGTTCGGCGACGGCTTCCCGCGTGCGGACGGTCGGGCTCGGTTCACCCCGGCCAGTGTCATTCCGCCGGATGAAGCACCGGATGATGAATATCCGATGATCGCCACTACCGGCCGTCAGCTGGAGCATTGGCACACTGGCTCGATGACCCGGCGGTCCAACGTTCTGGATGCGGTTGAGCCCGAGGCCAACTGCTCGATGAACCCGCGCACGCTCAAGCTGATGGGCATTGAGCCGGGCGAGATGATCCGTCTGACCACCCGTCGTGGCTCGATCGAGATTATGGTTCGCGCCGATCGTGCGATTGCCGAAGACATGGTGTTCATCCCGTTTGCCTATGTTGAGGCGGCGGCGAACATCCTGACCAACTCGGCCATCGACCCATACGGTAAAATCCCCGAGTTCAAGTTCTCGGCCATTCGTGTCGAAAAGATCGAAGACGCCATCGCGGCGGAATAAGTCAAACACTCACAAAGCTTGAAGGGCGGCCTCAGGGCCGCCTTTTTCTTTCCTTGACAGCGGTTTACTTGCGGCCAACCTTGTCTCCGTCCTTGATGGAGGAGATGCCCATGGTGCGCCGTTTCGTCGATTTGTCCGTCCCGCTGGAAACCGGGATTATTTCGGACCCGCCGATCATGCTGCCTGAGATTGAGTATTTCACGCACGACCAGACCGCCGGACAGGTCATGGATTTTTTCCCCGGGCTGCAAAAGGAAGACCTTCCTGGTGGAGAAGGCTGGGCCATTGAGCGGCTCAAGATCGCGACGCACAACGGAACCCATCTGGATGCGCCTTATCACCACCACTCGACGATGAACAAAGGCGAACGGGCGATCACCATTGATGAGGTTCCGCTGGAATGGTGCATGAACCCCGGCGTTAAGCTGGACTTTCGACATTTTGAAGATGGTTATGTCGTAACCGCAGCTGATGTGGCTGCTGAGCTTAAACGTATCGGCCACGACCTGCAGCCTCTGGATATTGTGATCGTAAACACCGCCGCAGGTACGCGTTACGGGCAACCTGACTATCTAATGAAAGGGTGCGGTATGGGGCGCGAGGCGACCTTGTATCTGACCGAGCGCGGTGTACGTGTGACCGGCACAGATGCCTGGAGCTGGGATGCCCCGTTTCCCCTTACAGCTCAGGAATATGCTGACACGAAAGACCCATCGATCATTTGGGAAGGGCACCGTGCATCAATTGATATCGGATATTGCCATATAGAAAAGTTGACCAACCTGGAAGATTTGCCACCCAGCGGATTCGAAATCTCGTGCTTCCCCTTCAAGATCAAAGGCGCATCCGCGGGCTTTGTCCGCGCCGTTGCGATTTTTGAAGAGGATGAAACCAATGTTTGATCCTCTGAGTGGTCATGATGGCCCGTATGACGCACCAGTTGAAATCCGGGGTTTTTCCGTGCTGCCAGAGTGGGTTGACTACAATGGGCATATGAATGTGGGTTTCTACGGCGTAGCTTTTGATATGGCGCTGGAAAAGTTGATGGTCGATCATCTGGGGCTGGGTGAGATGCAGGTCAAAGCGTTAGGGCAAGGGCCGTACATCTTGCAGTCTCATATGAACTTTCTGCGTGAAGTGCAGCCGGACGAGCGGTTCTATTTCCGCTTTCAGATGTTGGACGCAGATCAAAAACGCGGCCACTATTTCGCGCAGATGCTGTCAGAGAAAGACGATCAGTTATGCGCCACTCAGGAAGCGCTGTTTATGAACGTCCGCCATACCTCAGGTCGGTCCGAAGCCTATCCGGAATGGGCGGCGCTAAGACTGGCCCGTATGGTTAAAGATCACGCAGGTCTGGGTGTTGCGAGGCAGGTTGGGCAACCAATTGGCATCCGCCGGAAATAATACGTCTTAGTAATCGCGCTCGAAAAAGACACCCATACCAGTCTCACCGCGACCGTCGACAGTGCCGCGAACGGTGAAACTATCGGTGACGTCCAGATTCAAGTTCACCTCAGTGTCGCCCTCGGTATTTACCGTGAAATCGGTATACAGATTGTCGCTTAGATAGGCGCCTGCACCTAGCCGACCTGCTCCGCCCTCGGTGGCGCCGATATCCAGTGTGTCAACGCCGGTCGACTCCCTGAGGCCTTTGGTTGCATCTCCTCCTGCACCGCTGAGCTGCGCCAGGGACGCGGCCATTTGCGCGATGACAAACGGCGAGAGTTCAGAGAAACGGTTGCCGAACAAAAGCATGGCCAATGCTTCCTCGGCGGGGCGTTCCGGATCTGAAAAGACGTTAACCTCGGGGGCATCCAACGGCCCGGCAATTTCAATAGTTGCCGTCCCATCCGATGTGCTGGAGGACGACTCGAACTCGATATACGGCGTCAGGTCTCCTTGAAGGGTGACGATGCCCTTGGTCAGCGCAAGCCTGCGGCCCAGAATGTCAAAGTTACCGCGGATCAGTTCGATTTGGCCGGATGGAACAACCGAAGTGGTGGTGCCGCCGATGAATAACCGTCCGCCCAGCTCGGCGTTCACACCCCGCCCACGTACAAAGACGGCCTTGGGTGCAAGCAAGCTAATGTCCAGAGCAATACGAGAGTCACTCTGGCCGGCGTCTTCTTCCACAACCAAGCGCGCCCGTTCACGCGTCAGGTAGCCAGCTGGGCTTTCACCGATATGCTGGATATCAGGGATCGGTGCGGCGCCAACTGCGCCAGCAGCAGCAGCGAGGTTGATATTGGTTTCGTCAAAAGTGATCTGACCCGCAATCGAACTGTTGCCTGCCAGCGCGCCGGTCATGGCGATCTGGCCGTTCAGAATGGTCTCGAACAACAACTTGTCAGTCAGGACCAGGCTGTTGAGTGTAGTGGTGATGTTTGCGTTGAATGGCGGTGTCAGGTCCACAGGTCCTGCGACGGTAAAGCTACCGCCTGCGCGCATACCACCGTTCATCGAGATTGTTGCTCGGCTCTGCGCCAGCTCGACGGACCCACTGATCCCGGTGATCGTTTGACCAATGTCTGGAAGCGCCATCGATGTGCCCGACGTGGTGATCGAACCGTTAAGGGACTCGAGGGCAGGTTTCCCCTTTAGGGTCAGGTTATAGCGAGCAGTACCTTCGATCTGATTGGGCGAGATAAACAGGTTCGCGATGCCGATATTGACCCCACCGGTTGCTTTCAGGTCGGCCTCACCAGTGGACTCGTCGAACGTACCCGCCACGTCACCGCTGATTTGGGCGGGTCCGTTGGCCTTGGCGTCAATCGTCCAAACACCATTGCTGCGTTTGGCATTCCCCGTGGCTGCCACAGTTCCGGGAAACTCGGGAGCAAAGCGTTCGATCCGGTTAAGTTTGGCGTCAAAGTCCAAGTCGGCTGAGCCATCCGTATCGACTTGGCCCTTTAGTGACGCGTAAGAGCTGTCCGGACCACGCAGGTTGGCGGTACCCTCTACCCCCGACGAGGTCGGTGCTACGTTGCCGTCCAGGGTCAGTGGCCCCGAGAGAGTATTGATGATCCGGCCCATGTCGTCCAGACGGACGGAGTAGTTCAATCCGCCCGCGCCGCGGTTCACTTTTCCCGAAGCGTTCGCCGTAAGAGCGGTTCCTTTCAGTTTAAAGTTCCGCACATCCAAACCTTCGTCGCCGTTTTCGGCATCTACGGTCAAGGTTGTGCGCCCTTGGATCAGCTTGTCGACCATGTCGATGCCGGTCTGAATATCCGAGGCATCCACGTCGCCCTGAACGTCGAACATACGGCTAGCGAGGTCACCGTTGCCTTGTACATTAGCTGAAATTGATCCGTTCAAGTCCCGACCGGCGAGGCCCGAAAACAGCGAAAGGTTGGGCGCATTCAAGCTGGCATTGCCATCGACGGAAAGGTCTCCGGTCGGGTCAGTCACTGTTGCTGCCACCTGTGCAGTCAGCGCGGTTCCGTTCACTGTTGCTTTGCGGATGTCGATTTGGTCGGCCGTGCGCGCGCCGTCCCATGTTATAGACGTTTTGCCTGTCAGCAGGGGATCTATGTCAGACATTCCGGTTTTGATGTCTTGTCCAATCACGCTGGCGGTTCCATCGAACTCCAACGTCTGGACCGTCCCTGTTCCCTTCAATTCCGCCTGTACCGCGCCACCAAGGTCGC
Organism: Ruegeria sp. BE9; assembly: GCF_056538765.1. NCBI lineage: Bacteria > Pseudomonadati > Pseudomonadota > Alphaproteobacteria > Rhodobacterales > Roseobacteraceae > Ruegeria > Ruegeria sp. BE9. The sequence continues at coordinate 97,114 of NZ_JBQFTS010000004.1, forward strand.
GCTTGGCCAAACCTGAAAACACCGACAGGTCCGGTGCGTTGACGCTGGCTTGCCCAGCAATGGTAAAATTACCGTCGGGCGTAGTGACTTCACCATTGGCTTTAGCCTGAGCAGCTTCACTGTTCAGATCGAATTCGCGAATGTTGATCCCGTCAGACCCTCGGCTCCCGTCTAGGGTAATGATTGTTTCGCCTTTGATCACAGGGTCGATGTCGTCGCGCCCGGTGACAAGGTCGTATCCTTCAACCACCAGTTTGCCGTCAAAACTGCCTTCCAGCGGAGAGCCTTTGCCCTCCACCCGGGCCTTGGCTGTTCCGCCCAGGTCCATCTTGGCCAACTCAGAAAAGCGTGAAAGATCAGATGCCTCTAACGTGGCCGAGCCATCAACCGTCAGGCCGCTGTTCAAACCGGCGATTAAAGCATCTAATGAAAGTGTATAGTCGGTTCCCACGAGCTCGAACCCGGAAAGGTTCAGCGATTGATCGCTGCCATAGTCAAACTGACCATCCAAAGTTACGCGCTGCCCCAAAGCAGTGTTCAAAGCCGGATCGTTCAGGTCGATTCCGTCGACGATAGTCTGAAGGTCGCCTTGTACAGTGACCGTATCACCTTGTTCCAGCGTTCCCTGCGCCGTGATCCGAGCCCTGTCCAAATTGGCTTGCGGGGACTGGAAATCGTTCGCTGTAAGGCTCAGATCCCAAAGATTGCCGTTCTTTTGATCGAACAGGGCAGAAATCTGCGCTGCCGCAATTGAGGTTTCACCACCTGCAACCGGCAGAACTACGGCTTGTCCCTCGGGCGGTGTGATACGCCCTTGCAGTGCGGCCAGTTGCAGGGATCCACCTTCGGCCAGCTGCAACTCACCTTTTACGTTCAAAGCCTGCGTTGACAGCTCGAGTTCGGAAATATCCAGAGCGCCTTTGGGCTTGGTCTGGCCATTCACAAGAAGGGTGGTTTGGGGGCCAAAGAAGGGATCCAAATCTTCGGCCATAAACGGCGTCAGGTCGCCGCCCAGATCAGCCGTAAAGACGATCCCGTCGGCCGCGCCACTTTCGGCAGCTTGTAAACTCACCTTCCCGGTCACGCGGGGTTGCTTGTCGCTGCTGAGTACGATGTCTGCCGTGAAATCCGTCAACGGCCCCGAACCCTGCGCCGAAAGGCCGAGCGGAGGGCTATCCGGGATTTTCAAGGCCGTCGAAATCAATCCACCTTCGGCTTCATTGACCTGCAGGTTCAGGTTGATCTCGCGCGATGAGTTTTGGAACCCGGCTTCCAAAGTGATTTTGTCACCAGACCGGTCCAAGCGGGTCACGTCGAGATTGGTGTCCAGTGTGCCGTCGGCAAGCGATAAGTTTCCGTTTACCGACAGGTCGGCGGGGACCCCGATCAGAGGTTCGCCGAGTGACAGCTCGTCTATCCTGATCTCGCCAATCTCGATAGAAACCGGCAATTCAGGCAGTTGGAATGGTTGCGTTTCAACCGAAGCTGGCGGTGCCTCTTTGGTGGTCGTACCAGGCGCACGGGCAATGTCGATTTCCTGAGCGGTCAGGGAATTGACCGAAAATCTGCCGCGGATCAGGGCAAGGCGATTCCAGTCCAGCACGGCGTCTTTGATGGTCAGCCACACCCCTTCGTCATCCGAGATTGTAATCTCTTCGATCGTGGCGCGTGCGCTAAGCGCACCCTGCAGGCCTGTGACGGTAACGTTCTGATCGTCGCCTGACAGAGTGTCCTGCAGAAACCTTTCCAGCATACTTCCATCGCCGTCCTCCTGCCCGAAAACGGGTGGGGCGGTCAAAATCACCGCTGTGGTAAGAACGGGATATGAAATGCGCCGTATCAAAATGCCTGTCCGATCCCGATATAGAATTGCAGACCGCTGCCTGTTTCACCTTGAACCGGTAGGGCTAGATCAACGCGCAGGGGGCCAAAGCCGCCCAGATCGTACCTGATGCCAAGTCCGGCGCCCGAGTGGAACTCCGCGTCACTGCCGATAAAGGATGACGTATCTACGGTACCGAAATCATAAAACCCGACAAGTGAAATTGTGTCGGTCACTTTTCCTCGGACCTCGCCGGACAGCCCAAGGAAGGACTTGCCCCCCGCGACGCCGCCGTTGACCGGGATGCCGAGGCTTTCATACGGTTGCCCGCGTACGGTTCCAGCGCCGCCTGAGAAGAATAGGAAGTCAGGCGTCACGCCGCTGGCAGACGGTCCGATCACAGACCCCAACTGGGCACGCCCTGCGAGCACAAGCCGTCCTCCGGTATTCAAACTGGTATACACGCGCCCATCGAAAAACAGCCGAATGCCGTTTTGTGTGCCAGACAGCCCGGCAAAGGGCATGGCTTGCGAATCCAGATAAAAACCGCGCGTTGCGCTAACCTTGCTGTCACGCTGATCCCATTCTGATCGGAAGGGGATGATAAAATAGCGGAACTTGCGACCACTGCCGTAAGCATCGTCGGCATCAGACCACTGAAATCCGGCCGAAGCTTCTGCATAAAGCCGGTCTGAGAAAGTGCGTCTTGCACCGTAGGCCAGTGACGCAACTGTCACGTTGTAGTTTTCAGTGTTGCGCCTCTCCAGCAAGGCGCTCCAGAACGTGTTGTCATCCGGGCCAAGCCGATCTGGTTGATCCAAACGCAAGCCAATACGACCGTCGAGATCCTCGGTCCCACCGATGTTGCGCAGTGCGGCCTCGAACCGCAATCTCTCTGCGCGGCGGAACACATTTCGATGTGTCCAGGTCGCAGTCACATCCAAGCCCGCATTTGAAGCGAGCTCTACCCCAAAAGTCAGACGGCGTTTCGGCAAGTCTTCGAAATATGCGTCAAAATCCAGAGTTCCGTCTGGATTAGGTGTGTCTCTTTCTTCGATGGCCACCACGTTGAAGGTGCCCGTGCGACGCAGCCTTGTTCCGACCTTTTGAATTTTCTCAGGCGAATACACCTCGCCGGAAGGGAAGCCTGCGATTTTTTCGATCGATCTGTGGCGTACTTCTGTATCACCTGAGATGATCATTTTGCCAAAAGTCAGACGCGGACCAGGAGCCAGATCGACTTCGGCGTCCAACTTTCTTTGTGGGTGGCGGGCGATGACCTTTTGACCTGCGACCCCGGCCTTTGCGTGACCGGCATCGCGCCAACCCTGAACTCCGGCTGAAGCGGCCTGCTGTATCGCTCCTGTTGTGGCCAGTTTACCCGGAGCGAATTCCTCGGGCAGTACGGTCTGCGGGGCAACAGGTTCAACAATGGCCGTACCAAAGGTAAAAGTCGGGCCGGTGTTGACGGTGATGACCGCACGATTGATCTTTGCAGGAACGCTGAGCGAACTCATGTCAGCGGCTTCCTGACCGTCGAGCTTGATGCTGACAACCGGGCTGAAATACCCCTCGTCATAGAGAATTTGAACGATGGTGCGGTAATCGGAAAGGGCGGCGGACAGGACTTCAAGGGATGTGTCCAACCCTCGTTCGTCGGCAGTTGTGACCGACGAGGTTTCTTCAATGCGATCGACCAGCGCCTCGGGCGCTCCGGGTACTGACAAGGTGGTTTCCAACGCAGCCAGCGACGTTGGCAAAACGGTAACAAACACGCCGAGAAGGCAGTATTTAACAAAGGCCTGTGGCCTGCTTCCCTGCATCGAGTGGCTCCAACTGCCCCAAGTCGAAATCGATTTCGCCATCTTTTGGATTGCGACGGCTGATTACATTCACTTTAGAGCATCACATGCGATACAGGGAAAGGGATTATCGAAAGAGGTGTCGAATTAACCGACTGTGTGCCCGACTGGCCCCTGTTTCAGGACCCGGCGTTGCGGAACCAACGGATGATCGCGTCGCGATCTTCGGGTTCCATGTATGTCACATTGGCTGGCGGCATGGCGTGGCTGACGCCCGCCTGCAGATAGATTTGCTTGGCGTTTCGGGCAATGTCACCCTCGGTTTCAAGCAAGACACCCTTGGGTGCCCATAGGATACCCTCCCAAACCGGCTCGCGCGCGTGGCACATCGAGCAACGCCCCATGACAATGTCATGCGCTTCTTCGAAGCCGTCTGCTGACGCGAATTTCTGTTCATAAGGCGTCAGCGGCAGGGCCTCTGCCTCTTCTACTGGTTTGTACATCGGGGCCGTGGACAGCCACATGATGGCAATAAACAGCAGAGCCGTCGCGAGCCACGTCCAAGTGGGGTTTCCTGCGCGTGCGTGGCGGGTGTTGAAGTAATGCCGGATCGTAACGCCCATCAGGAAAACGAGTGCTGCAATGATCCAGTTGTACTCTGTGGCGAAAGCCAGCGGGTAGTGGTTCGACAGCATCAGGAACACGACGGGCAGAGTCAGATAGTTGTTGTGGGTAGACCGCAGCTTGGCGATCTTGCCGTACTTCGGGTCCGGTGTGCGGCCGTTCTTGAGGTCGTCCACTACGATCCGCTGGTTCGGCATGATGATGAAGAACACGTTTGCTGTCATGATCGTTGCGGTGAAAGCACCCAGATGCAGCATCATCGCGCGGCCGGTGAAAATCTGGTTATAGCCCCAGCCCATTGCTACCAGTAGGACAAACAACAGGACCATCAGCAGGGTCGGGCGCTCGCCCAGACCGGATTTGCAGAGGAAGTCATAGACCAGCCAGCCAACGGTCAGCGACGCAGCCGAAATCAGAATGCCCTGCCACAGCGCCAGATCGGCTTTTTCTGCGTCGATAAGGTAAAGCTCGCCGCCGACCCAATAGATGATCATCAATAGGCCCGCGCCGCTGAGCCAGGTCGCATAGCTTTCCCATTTGAACCACGTCAGGTGATCCGGCATCCGTTCCGGCGCAACCAGATATTTCTGGATGTGGTAGAAACCACCGCCGTGCACTTGCCATTCCTCGCCATCCGCCGGGCCGGGGATGTCGCGGTTCAGGCCGAGGTCCAGCGCAATGAAATAAAATGATGATCCGATCCAGGCGATCGCAGTGATGACGTGCAGCCAGCGCACGGCAAAAGCCATCCAATCCCAGAACACGGCGAATTCGAACATGAGAGCTTTCTCCGATAGGTTGCCGCCACACTAGGCAAACGGGCTTTTCTTCGGTATTCCCGTATATTGTCAAACTGTATCAAAAAAAACGAAAAGATGTCCTACCTCGACAACATACGAACCTTCGTCAGGGTTTATGACTTGGGCAGCATGTCCGCTGCTGGGCGCGACCTGAGGATTTCGCCTGCGGTGACTTCGGCGCGCATTTCGCAGCTGGAAGATCATCTGAGCGTCCGCCTGTTTCAGCGGACCACAAGGAACCTCACTCCGACCGAGCAAGGCCGCGCGTTTTATCCGGGTGCTGTTGCAGTTCTGGACGCGGTGGATGAAGCCGAAGCGCAGGTTGTGCATCTGACCGAAGCACCGCGTGGTTCGCTGTTTGTCGCGGCTCCATTGGGCGTTGGGCGGCGGTTGCTTGCCCCGCATGTGCCTGATTTTCTGTCAGAATATCCTGAAATTGATGTGCGATTACGACTGACGGACCGGTCAGTGGACCTGACGACCGAAGGGTTGGATCTGGCGTTTTTCATCGGTCAGCCAGAGGACAGCACCTTGCGCATTCGAAAAATCGCAGATTGCCAACGCGTACTCTGCGCGGCACCGGATTACGTTAAGCGCAAAGGGATGCCGCAAAAGGGTGCGGACCTGATTGCGGACAAACACGAATGTCTCAATCTGCGTTTTCCTGGCGCGACCGAGTTTCAGTGGATGTTGGAAACTTCTGATGGCCCGAAACGTTTCGCCGTGTCTGGGCGCTTTGAATGTGATGACGGCGACGTGCTGACAGATTGGGCGCTTTCGGGGCAGGGCATTGCCATGAAACCGGTGTTTGAGGTGGCTGAGCATTTGAAATCGGGCCGTCTGGTGCCGGTGGCGCAGGAAACGCCGCCGGTATCCGTTCAGATGGCCTGCCTGTATACGCACCGCCGCCATCAAGACCCAAAGGCGCGCCTGTTCATGGATTTCATGATTGAGCGGATGGGCAAAGTGGTGCGACAGGCCGAAACCTGACGCGTCAGCTGCCGCGGTATGTTGAATAACCGTATGGCGACAGCAGTAGGGGCACGTGGTAATGGGCCTCGGGGTCGGACATGCCGAAACGGATCGGAACTTGATCCAGAAACAAAGGTTCATCCCCATCCTGACCGGTCGCGCGCAGATAATCTCCGGCAAAAAAGACCAGCTCGTAGGATCCGGTTTCGAATTCGTCCTGCGGCAGGATCGGGCTGTTGGTGCGCCCGTCGGCGTTGGTTTCCATCTCGGCCAGCTTTTGGTGAGAGTTTCCGGACACCCGGTAGAGTGCAATCTTTAGACCTTCTGCGGGGCAACCGCGCGCCGTGTCCAGAACATGAGTTGTCAGATAGCCTGCCACCGGTTTCTCCTTTTGATGTGCCAAATTTGGTTTGTCACAGTCTGGCGCAAAGTTCAAAACAGTGGAAATGCCGAAAGAACCGGAAACAGCGTTCGGATTGATTTGATAATCATCAGCACATTTCTAGGATAAACCTGTCAAAAAACTCAGACTGGAAGACACCATGCAGCCACCTCGTTACCCGCGCGACATGATTGGATACGGAGCAAATCCGCCGGATGCCAAATGGCCAGGCGGTGCCAAGCTAGCCGTCCAGATCGTGCTGAACTACGAAGAAGGCGGTGAAAATTGCGTACTTCACGGGGATGCCGCGTCTGAGGCGTTCCTGTCTGAAATCGTTGGGGCTGCGCAATGGCCAGGTCAGCGCCATTGGAACATGGAGTCGATCTATGAGTATGGATCGCGGGCTGGGTTCTGGCGTTTGCATCGGTTGATGCAGGACCTTCCGATTACAGTTTACGGCGTGGCTACTGCTCTGGCCCGTTCGCCGGATCAGGTAGCGGCGATGAAGTCCGCTGGATGGGAAATTGCGAGCCACGGCTTGAAATGGGTCGAACACAAGGACATGGCCGCAGAGGATGAGCGCGCTCAAATCGCCGAAGCCATTCGTCTGCATGCCGAAGTGGTGGGTGAGCGACCAAAGGGCTGGTACACTGGGCGCTGTTCCGAAAACACCGTCAGGCTGGTGGCCGAGGAGGGCGGTTTCGCCTATGTGGCCGACACCTATTCCGACGATCTGCCCTATTGGATGCAGGTCGATGGGCGGGACCAATTGATTGTGCCGTATACGCTGGACTGCAACGACATGCGTTTTGCGACGCCACAGGGCTTCAACTCTGGCGATCAGTTTTACAGCTACCTAAAGGACAGCTTTGACGCACTGTATGCCGAAGGTGAAGCTGGCGCGCCAAAGATGCTGTCGATCGGTCTACATTGCCGCCTGATCGGACGCCCGGGACGGGTCATGGCGCTCAAGCGCTTCCTGGACTACGCGCGCGGGTTTTCGGACGTCTGGTTCGCGACCCGGTTACAGATCGCTGAACACTGGGCGGCGCAACATCCACCCGTACAGCACCCGAAGCCCTCACAGATGGACCGCGAGGCTTTTGTCACTGCTTATGGCGGAATCTTTGAGCATTCCGCATGGATCGCTGAGCGGGCTTATGATCTGGAGCTTGGTCCAGCACACGATACAGCCGGCGGATTGCATAACGCTTTGACGCGTATTTTCCGGTCAGCCACGGAAAAAGAACGTCTTGGCGTACTGACCGCGCACCCCGATTTGGCAGGTAAGCTGGCACAAGCAAAGCGTCTGACGCAGGAAAGCACGTCCGAGCAAGCCTCGGCCGGTTTGGATGCTTTGACGGATGACGAGCGCGCTTCATTCACCGATCTGAACCAACGTTACACCGAGAAGTTCGGGTTTCCGTTCATCATCGCAGTACGCGATCACGACAAGGCGTCCATCCAGCAGGCCTTTCAACGCCGGATCGAGCAGGACCGCGACATAGAATTCGCTGAGGCATGCCGACAGGTTGAGCGTATCGCCGAATTCCGCCTTGGGGATGTACTGCCCTCATGACCCGCAAGATAGTCGCCTTACCGCTCAGCGCAGACGCATTTGCTCCTTTTGGGGATGTGATCGAAGTCGCTGGTGAAGCGGACAAGATTATCAATCAGGGGCAGTGTGGGCGATACCACGACCGCGCGGGACTGGATTTTTCTGACGGCCGCGCGGGGATCAGTTTGTTCAATGCAAACCCACGTGCCTTGCCCTATCGGTTGGATATGGTCGAAAGGCACCCGGACGGCAGTCAGGCCTTTATCCCGATGACCCACCAGTCATTTTTGGTGGTAGTGGCGCCGGACGTAGATGGGCAACCGGGTGAGCCGCAGGCTTTTGTGACTGCGCCGGGTCAGGCAGTGAATTACCGCAGAGGTACATGGCACGGAGTGCTGACGCCGTTACACGGTCCGGGCCTCTTTGCGGTTGTCGATAGGATCGGTGAGGGCGCCAACCTAGAGGAATTCTGGTTCGGCGACCCCTATGAGGTGGTATCCGGCTGATACCGGTTCTCCCGCTTGGTTTTGTCGCATCAAAGATGCTCGGCACCAGTTGGGCCAAGCAGCGCGCGGGCGAGCCCGCCCGCTGCGGGTGCGTGGCTTTAGGGTTGCGCCATTAGACGGGCAACGTCGATCATACGGGCAGAGAAACCCCATTCATTATCGTACCATCCAAAGACCCGAAACTGGTGATCCCCGACCACGCGCATTTCAGGACCTGCAATAACCAAAGATTCCGGGCGGGTTCTCAAATCGGAAGAAACAAGAGGTTGGTCTGTCCAACCCAGCACAGGCGACGCTTTGACGGCGTTGCGAAGTTCTCCTTCAAAGTCTGATGCAGACATGGCGCGATCCAGCGTTACGATCAGATCAACCGCTGAGACGCTGGCTGTAGGAACACGTACAGCCGCGCCCGAAATGCGCCCTGCAAGGTGCGGCATGACCTCATCAATCAAGTGTGTGGCGCTGGTTGTTGTCGGAACCATAGACAAGGCCCCTGCGCGGGATCGAGCGAGATCACCGCGCGGTGCGTCGACCATCGGCTGGCTGTTGGTGTAGCAGTGAATGGTGGTCATATGGGCCGAAGCTATGCCCCCGATGCCATCCAGAACCTTGACCAATGGCGCAAGCCCATTCGTGGTGCAGGATGCGTTTGAAACGATCCGAGCATTTCCCAGTTGGGCTTCGTTGGCTCCAAGGACGATGGTCACTTCGGTGGCGGGTGAGGGGCCTGAGATCAAGACCTTGCCTGCTCCGGCGGTGAGACCCTGACCGGCGACGTCTGACGTACGTGCGACGCCTGTGCAATCCATCAGGACATCAACACCTGTTAGATCCACACGAGAAAGGTCTGGGCTGTGTGTCACAGGGATGGCGTGATCGTTTACAACAAGGGTACCGTCCCCGGTATCAACCGTACCGGGGTAAGGGCCAAAGGTACTGTCGTACTTGAAAAGATAGGCGCAAGTGTCCAGCGGTGCGATGTCGTTGATCAGCACCAGCTCAATATCCTCACCCAGCGGCAAAGCCAGAAGCTGCCGCAGGATCGTGCGGCCTATGCGGCCGAATCCGTTGATCGCAAGTTTCATGCGCAAGCTATGGCAGCGCGTTGTTCAGACCTCAATGGTCGTTTCGACCTGAGATCAGTTGCAGCTGACCTGCGAGAAGAATTGGCCTGAAATGTTCTGGTACATGCTAGCTCTGATCGGCTTGCACCCAGTGGCCTGCTGGATGGCCGCCATAGCCTGAATGGTCCGCAGGCGCGGCGGAGGCCCAAAGGGGTTGAGATTGTTGTTGTCACGCGTGGCGCGATACACGACCGGAGAGTCAGAAACCTGCGTTACGGCCCAAGTACGGCTCATGACAAAAACCGACTTGGTTTCCTCTCTCGCGGCAACGGGTGTCGCCTCAAAAGCCGTCAGGCCAACTACAGCTGCCAGTGCCAGCATCGATCCACGCAGTACCATTGAACAATCTCCAGTGCTAAAAAACCGATGTTATTTCACCAGATTCATGCGGTTCTGTGAACCCCTGAGCAGGAAAAAGCCGTTTTGGGCTCAGCGTTTGGATAAAGTCAGGGGCATGTGCCGGTTCACATCTTTGTAGAGCAGATAGCGAAACCGCCCGGGTCCGCCCGCGTAACAGGCCTGAGGGCAAAAAGCGCGCAGCCACATGTAATCCCCGGCTTCTACCTCGACCCAATCCTGATTTAGACGGTAGACAGCCTTGCCTTCCAGCACATAAAGACCGTGCTCCATGACGTGGGTCTCAGCAAAAGGGATCACGCCACCTGGTTCGAAATTGACGATGTTCACATGCATGTCGTGACGCAGGTCATTAGGATCGGCGAAACGTGTTGTGGACCAGCGTCCTTCGGTGCCGGGCATCTCAACAGGGGCAACATCACGTTCGTTCGTGATGATTGGATCCGGGGCTGGCAGGCCCGGGATGGCCTCGTACGCTTTGCGGACCCAGTGGAAACGAGCTGTTTCTTCTGAGCGATTGTGCAGGGTCCAGTCAGAGCCCGCCGGTATGTAGGCATACCCCCCGGTATCTAACTCATGGACTTTACCACTCAGTGTCAGCGTCACTGCACCTTCGACAACGAACAAAACACCTTGTGCCAGTGGATCGGTTTCAGGTTGGTCGCTGCCGCCGCCGGGCTGAACCTCCATGATGTATTGCGAGAAGGTTTCGGCAAATCCGCTGAGCGGACGGGACAGTACCCAAAGGCGGGTTTTTTCCCAAAACGGCAGAAAGCTGGTGACGATGTCGCGCATCGTACCTTTGGGGATCACTGCATAAGCGTCTGTAAACATGGCGCGATCAGTTAAAAGTTGGTCCTGACCGGGATGTCCGCCTGTGGGCGCGTAATAGGTGGAATTTGCCATGTGGGTGCCTCTGTTTAGTGATTTGGGCACTATGAGCGGATTGTAAGATCTGTCCTAGCGGCAGAGTTCCAATAGGTTTGTTCGGGATAATTTGAAGGTCGTTTGACAGGGCTTGGCCCTTGTCCTTTGCCAGTATAATCTTGAATGCAAATCTATTTCAGCGAGGTAAGGCGATCATGAAAGCCTGGATTTCTTCAACACTAGTGGCAGTAGCCGTATTGGGAATGGCCGCAAGCGTACAGGCGAAACCTTTGTCTCGAATCATCTCAGAAATGGGACTAAGCCCCGAGGATTTTAATGTGGTAAATGCGACCGCGGACGCAATGCTGGCAGGTGGTGTGCCGCAGGTAGGTACAGAACGTGCGTGGGCGAACGAGGCAACCGGCTCCAAAGGCACCATCCGCGTTCGCGACGTCCGTGACAATTGTGTGCACTTACAGCATTTCATTCAGCCTGCTGATGCCGAGGGAACGCGCGAAGTCAGGACCCGCAGATGCCGTGACGCTGGCGGGAATTGGATCCTGACTCCGTAATCCGTCTCTAGTACCCGCGCGCCCGGTCGACTTCGTGCAACAAGGGTGCGCCTGTACTCAGCCGTTGAAAATTCTCGCCTACGTCCGCAAGGGCCTCGCCCAAGTGCCAACCCGACACGTGGGGCGTTATCGTAACGCCGGGATGCGCCCAGAGTGGGCTGTCGGACGGCAGCGGTTCTGTTGATGTCACATCCAGAACCGCATGGCCGGGAATACCCTTGTCCAAAGCTGCGATCAAAGCGGATTCGTCGATCAAATCTCCGCGCCCTGCGTTCAGCAGGCGACTGCCGGGTTTCATGGCTGCCAGCATATTTGCGTCGAACAAACCGATGGTCTGCGGTGTCGATGGCAGGATCGCACAAACATGGTCGCACTGTCCCAATAGCTCTGGCAGAGCGGCATCACCGTGCATACAGGTAACACCGTCAATTTGCTTGGGTGAACGGCTCCAACCCTTTACCTGAAAGCCAACCGCGCGCAGCATCTTGGCACTGCGCGCACCGATGTGCCCAAGCCCAAGAACACCAACGATGGTTTCAGGAGAATAGATTGGTGCCTTGGGCACCCATTCCGCGCGGCGTTGAGACGCCTCATGAAACGCCATGTGCCTTTGGTGGTGCAGAACATAGGCCACAAACCACTCAGCTATGCCCTGTGCAGGCGCGTCGGGTTTCAGACGGGCTATACGAACATGTTCTGGCAGGTTCGGATTGCTGACGATCGTTTCCACTCCGGCCCCCAGTTTTTGCACCAGTTGAAGGTTGGGCAGGCGTTTCGGATGATCATCGCTAAGACCAACAACGGCGACCATCTTGATGTCGCCGGCATCCCCGAGTGTCGCCGGAGTCCGGACATCTAGGTTCGGATAAAGCCGCCGCACCTCTCGGGCGATGTCATCGTCACTGATCCAATCGCTCAGCCCGGTTTCGATCAACAACGCCATCTGCGCCTCCTGTGTTTCATTTTGATTGTATTGACGTTCCGTCACCTAACTGGACATCGTCATCGCAGCTAAGTCATTCTCGGCTCAAAGGTAAAGCCCGGTCGCCGGGTTCGAGGAGGAAAACCCATGAACATGTCATTTGGCTTGCGAGATCAAAGCCGTGCTTTGCTGGACCGGGTGGTGGAGATGATCCGCAACGACATCATGCCGTTGGAACAAGAATACCAGGCCGAAATAAACAAAGGCGACCGTTGGCAGTACACGGCGCGGCAGGCTGAAATCCTTGAAGGTCTGAAAGCCAAGGCCAAAGCGGCGGGGTTGTGGAATTTTTGGCTGACCGATAGCGAAAAGGGACCGGGATTGAGCACGGTCGAATATGCCTACTTTGCGGAAGAGATGGGCAAAACCCCTTTGGGCGCTGAAGTGTTCAATTGTTCGGCTCCAGATACGGGCAACATGGAAGTGTTCGAGCGCTACGGCACCGAGCAGATGAAGGACGACTGGCTGAAACCCTTGCTTGAGGGTGAGATTCGGTCGGCTTACCTGATGACCGAGCCGGATGTGGCCTCATCTGATGCAACGAATGTCGCCATGTCCTGTGAGCGGGACGGGGATCACTATGTTCTGAACGGTGAAAAATGGTGGTCTTCTGGCGCAGGTGATCCGCGCTGCAAGGTTTACATCGTGATGGTGCGTACTGCGGGAGACGAGCAGCCTAAACACAAACGTCAGTCAATGATTGTCGTTCCGGCCGATGCCCCGGGCATCGAGGTTCTGCGCCCGATGGAAGTGTACGGGCACGACGATGCACCGCACGGCCATATGCATATACGTTTCACGGACGTTCGGGTGCCTGCCGAAAACATTCTGTTGGGTGAGGGACGCGGTTTCGAGATTGCTCAGGGTCGTCTTGGGCCCGGGCGTATCCACCATTGTATGCGCGCCATTGGTCAGGCCGAAATCGCTTTGGAGCAGATGTGCAAACGGTCCCTTCAGCGTGAGGCGTTTGGTAAGAAGCTGGCGCAACTAGGGGCAAACTACGACATCATCGCTGAATGCCGGATGGAGATAGAAATGGCCCGCCTGCTTTGCCTGAAAGCGGCCTGGTACATGGATCAGGGGGATGCACGCGCAGCTGCCCCTTGGATTAGCCAGATCAAGGTGATTGCACCTCGGGTTGCACTAAAAGTGATCGATGAGGCCGCGCAGATGTTCGGCGCCCAGGGTGTGAGCCAGGATACACCGTTGGCCTCTGCCTGGACCCATGTAAGGACTCTGCGACTTGCAGATGGTCCTGATGCCGTGCACCGCCGTCAGGTGGCGCGGGCCGAGCTAAAGAAGCATACACAGGAGAAGGTGTGAACATGGCTCTGGAGCCTGCTCCGAACCGACCGGCGTATTTTCACCTGCGTGACGACGGAGCGTTTGTTGCTAACGATCCAGCGCGCGGTCCTTGGTCAGCCGATCACTGCCACGCAGGGCCGGTGAGTGGGCTGATCGTGCGTGCAGCCGAAACCGAAGTTGGTCCTGAAAAAATGCTGACACGGCTCACGGTAGATCTGCTGCGCCCTCTGCCATTGGCAGGCTTGCGTGTGGCCGCAGAAACGACTCGTCACACGAAAACGCTGGCGACAACGCGGGTTACGGTTCACGATCTGGACGATACCTTGTGTGCCACGGCGACGACCATGCACATGGTTCGTCGAAATCTCGGGCCCGTTCCGAACATCGAAATGCCTCCACCACGGCTGGATGATGCTGTGGCTGGTCCTTTCCCCATCGGGGAAACACGTCACGACCTTCCTGGTTTCGCCAACCATTCGGATATCTTGTACCCTAAAGGGGGTAGTCAGGGCGCTGGGCCGAAAACCGTCTGGATGCGTACCCCCGCTTTGCTAGAGGATGAAGCCCAGTCGCCAATCCAAGCGCTATGCCCGTTGGCGGATTGCGGCAACGGTATCTCATGGAATGCACCGACAACCGAGATGGGCTTCATGAATACTGATCTGACCGTACAAATTCACCGAGAGCCAGAGTCGGATTGGTTGGCATCGGACTCGGTGTGTCACTGGCAGCCATCTGGCATCGGTATGTCGCAGTCCGTTCTTTATGACACGCAAGGACCAGTTGGCACGGCACTGCAGACGCTAGTTCTGTTTCCTCCCTCCTGATCTACGGGCCGGTTTCTGCAGGTTCAGAGGAAAACGCATTGCCGGTGGTGGACGTACACCCTATCTTTTGCCCATGCGTTGGATTGCGACCTTACTAACCTGCTGCCTGCCGATCCCGGTTATGGCTCACCCGCATGTCTTTATCGACACCGGGCTAGAGTTCATCGTGGATGAAAATGGTCAACTGACTCATGTCCGTGTGACATGGGCATATGATGAGTTCTACTCGCTTCTGGTCTTGGAAGACATGAAGCTGGATCAGGACGCAGATGGTGTTCTTACTGAAAGTGAAGAGCAATTTCTGGCGGGTTTCGATGCGCAGTGGGTCGAGGGGTATAATGGCGATCTGGTCGTCTGGTCGGAAGGCGAACCCGTGACGCTGTCTGGTCCGCTGGAACCCAGCGCAACTACTGAGGATGGGCGTATCGTGTCGTCGCATCTGCGCGCGGTCGAAGGCGGAACTATACCGGCCTCTGCTTTGACGGCTAAAGCTTTTGATGAGAGTTATTACACTGCCTACGAAGTGACACGTCCGGTGACTGTAAAGGGTTCTCAAGACTGCGAGATAAAGCGGGTCGATCCCGATATCGACGGGCAACTTGCGCAGATGCAGGCGTTTCTGCTGACTCTGGATGCCGATTACGATCTAGAAGAAAATGATATCCCGCTTGTCGGGGAAAACTTTGCGACCGAAATTTTTGTTACATGTCCAAATACCTGATCGTTCCTGTATTCATCGCCATTGCTTTGCTGCTGTGGTTTTGGGGTAGCGGTGGTTTTGACCACTTGGCCGCTTGGGCCGCTGGCGAGCAGCGGGAGTTTCAGAACCAGATCGCGCGATCATTGCGCGCAGCAAGGGCCGAACAGCCCGAAGCCGTCGCAACGCTGCTGACAGTCTGCTTCGCCTATGGGTTCTTTCACGCTATCGGCCCGGGGCATGGCAAAGTGCTGATCGGCGGGTACGGCTTGGGTCGCCGTGTGGCGTTTCTGCGTCTATCCGCGATCAGCGTGCTATCCAGTTTGGGGCAGGCGGTGACTGCAATCGTTCTGGTCTATGCTGGGGTGCTTGTATTTCAAATGTCCCGCGAGAGCCTTGTGGGCACCACCGAGCAGGTCATGGCACCCATCAGTTACGGAGCCATCGCCGTGATTGGCCTGTGGCTGGTTTTTCGGGCCCTTCGCAGCTTTGCGAAACGACACCGCAGCGAAAAAACCCCCCACGATCACGCGCATGGCCACCATCATCATGACCATGATCACCACCATCATGACCATGAGGATGGGGTATGTTCGGATTGCGGTCATCGCCACGGTCCAACCGCCGAAGAGGTGGCTCAGGTCGGCAGTCTGCGCGAGGCATTGTTGTTGATCGCCGGTATCGCCGCGCGCCCCTGCACGGGTGCTTTGTTTGTTCTGATCCTGACATGGCAGATGGGCATTGCGATGGTCGGCATTGCCGGTGCGTTCGCAATGGCACTGGGTACGGCTACTGTGACGACTCTAGTCGGATGGACATCGTTTGGTTTGCGCGGTGGGTTGCTGGCCTCGGCATCAGCCACCCGCTTTGCAGGAGTTCTTGCACCGACAATCGAACTGGTAGCGGGCTTGCTGATCGCCGTGATCGCGGGTGGTCTATTGCTCCGTGCGATCTAGCTGAACACAGGTTTTGGGTATCCGACCCGTGCGAGGTAAAGGCCTTGCGGCGGACAAACCGGACCGCAAGCTGCACGATCGGTAGCCTCTAACGCGTCCCGCACATCTTCGGGTGCCCATGATCCGGCGCCTACACGCTCTAACGTTCCGACAAAACTGCGGACCTGATTGTGTAGGAAAGAGCGGGCGCGAACGTGAAAGCGCACCTCGGGACCGGAAAAACCTTCAACCTGTTCGACGCGCAGTTCGTCCAGCGTTTTCAGAGGGCTGGCAGCTTGGCAAATAGAGGATCGGAACGTGGTGAAATCATGCCGCCCGATCAACATGTCCGCTCCGGCCTGCATTGCGTCAACATCAAGATGGTGATTGATTTGCCAGACTTGCCCTGCGTCGTGGGTTGCCGGGGCGCGGCGCATCAGGATGCGAAACAGATACTGACGCTCCACCGCTGAAAATCGGGCGTGCCAATCGTCATCTACCCGAACGGCTTTCACAATCGCGACCGGCTGCGGTTTGAGATGATAATTCAACGCTTCAGACAGACGAAACGGGTCCCACTCTTTGGTCAGATCACAATGCGCGACCTGACCTAACGCATGGACGCCGGCGTCGGTACGCCCAGCTGCGGCGATGGTGTGTTCGCCGGGTTGAATGCGCGACAAGGCTTGTTCGATTGCCCCCTGAACCGACGGCAACTCCTTTTGCCGCTGCCATCCGGCAAACGGTGCTCCTTGGTATTCGACTTTTAGCGCGTATCTAGGCATGAACCGCTGGTATCGCGCCGCGTGACGCTGGGCAAGAGTGGGAAAGCGCTGGTATGTCTGCCGACCTCTACCTATCTTGAGCGAAACGATAAAAGCGGGGCGACAATTTGGTCATCTCATCCCTGGCAGACAGTCTTGTACGCGGAGTCGAATCCGTTGGCGATCGCGTTTCCGAAGCACTTTTCGAGCCAGTAATACGTCTGGGCGTCACGGGTTTGGCGCGATCGGGTAAGACAGTTTTCATCACCTCCTTGGTCGCGAACCTGCTGGATCGGGGGCGGATGCCGGGTCTTGTGGCGCAGCAAGAGGGGCGGATTAACGCCGTCTATTTGCAGCCTCAGCCAGATGATACGGTGCCGCGTTTCGACTATGAAAACCACCTTGCCGCTTTGACGGGGCCGCAACCGCACTGGCCGGATAGCACCCGTGCAGTGTCTGAACTACGTCTGTCCTTCAAGGCGCGGCCGGCTGGGTTACTGTCGGGGCTTCAAGGGCCGCGGACTGTGCATTTGGACATCGTCGATTATCCGGGTGAATGGTTGCTTGATCTCGCACTGCTAGAAAAGTCCTACGAGGATTGGTCGTCGGAAACCTTGGATCGTATCGCCAGGCGTTCTGAGGCAGCGGAATTTCTTGACCAAGCCAAAGCAACGGACGCAGCAGAAATTCATGATGAGCCCAAAGCGCAGGCTCTGGCAAAAGCCTTTGCAGATTATCTGAATGCGGCACGGGATGCTGGATTCTATGACTGTACACCCGGGCGGTTCTTATTGCCCGGCGATCTTGAAGGATCGCCTGTTCTGACCTTCGCACCGCTACCAGTCGATGGTCCGGCCCCACGACGCAGCCTGCACAAAGAAATGGCCCGGCGGTATGAGGCGTATAAATCTCAGGTGGTTAAGCCGTTCTTTCGGGATCATTTCGCCCGAATTGACCGCCAGGTCGTTCTGGTTGATGCGCTGGGCGCAATTCACAAGGGACCACAGGCTGTTGAGGATATGCGCCGCGCCATGGCCGATATCCTTTCGGCCTTTCGACCGGGGCGAAACGCGTGGCTTAGCCAGTTACTCTTGGGAAAGCGGGTTGAACGCATCCTGTTTGCAGCGACCAAGGCTGATCATTTGCACCACACGCAGCATCCTCGCCTGACCCACATCATGGAGGCCCTCACACGTGACGCTCGAGATCGGGCTAGCTTTGCTGGGGCAGAAACGGCTGCGTTGTCGTTGGCGGCACTGCGCGCCACAACCGAAGAAATCCGGACGCATAACGGTACAGAATTGCCCTGCGTGCGCGGCACCTTGCTGGATGGAAAACAGGCGGCTTTCTATCCCGGGGATTTGCCCGAAGACCCGGCGCATCTGTTGGGGCCCGCGCGAAATGGAGCGGATAGTTGGCTGGGTGAGGATTTTGGGTTCATGTCCTTCGCACCGGCGCATCTGACACTGCGTCCCGGCGACGGCCCTCCGCACATTCGATTGGATCGCGCCGCGCAATTCCTCATAGGAGATCGGTTGTGACCGTGACTCTTCGCCCCGCCCGCAGCACAGATGCCGGTGCAACCGGAGAGATTTTGCACGGCTTTGCGCGAGAGCACGATTGGATGCCCGAATTACATTCTCGGGCCGAAACCATAGCTTTTTGTGGGCGCATGATAGAGCAGGATTGGGTTACTGTCGCAGAGGTTGATGCCAATGTCGTTGGGTTCCTGGCCCTGAACGGTACTGAGGTTCATTCGCTGTATCTAACGCCCGAAGTGCGCGGTCAGGGGATCGGCCAAAGCCTGTTGGATAATGCCAAGTCCCAACAGAAGCGGCTGTCTCTCTTTGCTTTTCAGGCCAATCACGGTGCGTGCAGGTTCTACGAACGCAACGGGTTCGCCGAAGTCGCCCGCAGTGATGGGGCTGACAATGACGAAAACCTGCCGGACATCAAATATGTCTGGCTTGGGGAAAGGGCTGTAGATGGCTAAAGGTCCGGTTCTGATTGATCTAGATGCCGAGGAACCGAAGGCGGACGTGGCTCAGGCCCCGCCGGTGCCAGACATTGAAACGCCTCAGGGGCAGGCGATGCAAACAGCGGTTCGGTTGGCAGCCCGAAAACCCTCGGCTCTGTCACGCTGGTTTTGGGGCCTCGCACTGGCAGTGGTCGGTGCGGTTGTGTCGGTCGCGGCGTGGGATTTCGTCAATTCCTTGCTGTTGCGTGCGCCTATTCTGGGATGGGTCGTGACCGGGTTGATCGGCGCGCTCGTTTTGGTCGCGCTGATCATCGCAATCCGAGAGCTTGCGGCTATCGGACGGTTGTCCCGCGTGGATGGAATGCGACGCGCGGCAGACGATGCGCTGGCCGCTGACGATCTGGCACAGGCGCGCGCGGTCACCAATCGGCTGATCGCTTTCTACAAAGGTCGGGAAGAAACGCGTTGGGGTCGCGAGCGGCTGTCAGAGAGGATCAGTGAACAGTTTGACGCTTCGGGCCTGCTGACATTGGCCGAGGATGAGTTGTTGGCGCCATTGGATCAAGCTGCCAGCCGTGAGGTCGAGGCCGCCGCGCGGCAGGTTGCAACCGTTACCGCGTTGGTACCGCTTGCGTTGGCTGATGTGGTGACCGCCCTAGCGGCCTCGTTGCGGATGATCCGTCGGGTGGCCGAAATATATGGGGGGCGTGCAGGGTTTCTGGGCAGTTGGCGCCTGACCCGGGCGGTCTTTGTGCATTTGGTTGCAACAGGCGCTGTAGCAGTCGGTGACGACTTGTTGGAGCCGGTGCTGGGTGGATCTGTCCTGAGCAAGTTATCTCGGCGCTTTGGGGAAGGGCTGGTCAACGGAGCCCTAAGTGCGCGGGTTGGTGTCGCTGCGATGGAGGTTTGCCGTCCGTTGCCGTTTTCCGACCGGCACAAGCCCTCGACACGGGGAATGATAAAACGCGCCCTAAGTGGATTGTTTTCGAAAACTTGACCTGACGCAAAGTGCCCCAGCTTTGGCCCATGCATATAGGGGGTGGAGCCAGCCATGCCCGAACACGGACACAGCCAGCAGGAAATAGCCGCGCGGATTAACTCTCCGCCGGGGCGAGGTGTTCTGCGCGACGTGGTGTATGGTGGAATTGATGGATCGGTCACCACCTTTGCCATCGTGGCCGGTGTCGCAGGGGCAGGGCTGTCACCTTTCATCATCGTAGCTCTGGGTTTGGCCAATGTTCTGGCGGACGGTTTTTCGATGGCCGCCGGAAATTACTCGGGCACGAAAGCCGAACTGGACAATATCCGCCGCATTCGCGCCATTGAGGAACGCCATATCGCCTTGCATCCTGATGGGGAGCGCCTCGAAGTGCGCGAAATTCTGGCGCAGAAAGGTTTGTCAGGCCAGGTGCTGGAAGAGGCGACCGACGCGATAACCGCAAATCATGACAACTGGATCAATCTGATGATCGAAGGAGAGTATGGTTTGGGCAGCGTTGATCCGCATCCGCTTAAGGCGGCGATGGCAACATTTCTGGCATTCCTCGTGGCAGGCATGGTGCCCTTGTTGCCTTTCCTGTTTTCGGTTGACCGGGCATTTGTCGTTTCGGCCTGGATGACCATGGGTGTGTTCTTTGCAATCGGAGCATTAAAGAGCCGTTGGTCGCTGGCTCCTTGGTGGAGATCGGGTTTTGAAACGCTCGCAATCGGGGGCGCAGCAGCATCGATAGCCTACATTGTTGGATCTTTGTTTCACCCGTAGGTCAAAACTGTCGCAGCTCACGCAGGCGGCTGCGGATGGCTGCACTGTGTTACCAGACTCTCATTTTGCTTGTTCCGCACATGGTTTGCCTGTGGGTTTCCGGCCTTTGCCGCCGTTTTGATGATCATTTGGGTGATGATCACCAGACCGGCGATTGTGTGGATTTGGCCAAAGGTTGGGTTGCGCATAAATCCGCTGCAATTTCTGACTGTTACAGAATGTACGTCTCGGATAGCCTGACACGGCAACCGCTCGGAGCCCCTTTTGGAACCACTTCTTGTTCTTATCGGTTTGATTGTGCTGGCCATTCCCGTGGCCATAATCGTTCTGATTGTCGGGCAAGTTCGCCTGAGCCGGAGAGTTCGACAGCTAGAGACGCATATTCAATCATTTGGCGTCGATATCCCTACAGCCACGACGCGTCGCCAGCCTCCAAAGCCGACGGAACTGCCAGACAGAAAGTCAAAACCTGCACCTTGGTCAGCGCCCAAAAAGCAAGATGCCAAAGCAGAAGACTCAGACGAGGTTTCGCCTCATCTGCAGTCTCCTCCTGCAGCTGTTGTTTTCCGCGAAGATCGCCTTGCTGCGCTGACTGGCTGGCTGCGTGAGAACTGGTTCTATGCCGTTTCGGCTCTCTCGCTGGCGTTGGCTGGTATTTTCCTTGTGCAATACGGGGTCGAAAGCGGCCTGTTGCCCCCGACTGCCCGTGTCGTTGCCGCGTTGATCTTTGGCGCGGCGCTGATCGTTGCAGGAGAAGTCATACGACGCAGGTTTGGTGACGACGAAAGTTCAGCAACCGCTTACTTGCCGTCGGTCTTCTCTGGTGCAGGTTTGGTGACGTTGTTTGGCGGCATACTCGCCGCTCGACAACTGTATGACTTGATAGGGCCAAAGGCTGCACTGGGCGCAATGGTTCTGGTTGCGCTCGTGGGGCTGGTTCTGGGGTGGTTCCACGGCCCTCTGTTGGCCGCGGTCGGGCTTGTCGGCGCCTTTTCAGCCCCTTTCTTGGTCGGCGGAACCTCTGAGGATCCGAGCTGGCTTTATGGCTATTTCTTTGTAGTCGCCGTTCTGGGGTTGGGGATCGACACCGTGCGGCGCTGGGCTTGGATTTCGCTCCTGGCGCTATTTGCATCATACGCGGCGACCATTTTGCTCGTGGCGGGATCTCCTGACACGCAACCGGCTTTCCTAGTTTGTGTAACTGCTTTGGCTTTGGTTGCGGTTGCGATCCCCAATCGGAGGATCTGGCCCGATCACGATGGATCGACAGTATCTGAAATAGTTCGACGCAAGAAGGGCGAGCCTTGGCCTGAGTTTCCCACTCGTTTGGCTTTTGGCTCGGTTGCGGGCAGTTCTGTTCTCCTCACTGTCTTTCGGGCGACTTCAATAGCCGATTTCTGGCTGTCAGTGGTTTTATTCGTCCTTCTTGTGATTGCCTTGATCGGATGGGCCAGGGATGCGCGCGCCCTGCAGGATACGGCTATTTTCCCTTCGATGGGCCTGATTAGCTATGTCCTGGCAGAAGGCATGTACCATGGTCCTGCCGAACGCTTGTTTGCGCAGACTTATGCGGAAACGGTTGAGGCTGACGCTCCGATGGCGGTCACCGTCCTTGTTGCAATCGGTGTTTTGATTAGCGCGTTGGCAGCCTGGCGATCTTTCAGGGCAACCCAGTACAAGGTGGTCTGGGCCGGAGCGGCGGTCGTGTTTGCACCCGCCCTGTCCATCGCGCTTGAGCTTAGCTGGCACCCCGCCAATGTAATCGGAGCCTACCCTTGGGCTCTGCATGCAATCGCATTGGGGGCAATGATGGTTGTGCTTGCCGAAAGGTTCGCGCGCGCAGACGGAGAGAACCGGACGCGCCCCGCTTTGGCCGCTCTATCCGCAATGTCTTGTCTGACCTTCGCCTGCGTAATCGTGTTAAGTTCGGCGGCATTGACCATCGCTCTGGTTGCAACGGTGGTTGTGGCCGCTGCGCTCGACCGGAAATTCACCTTGCCCCTGATGAGTTGGTTCATTTGGGCCGGGGTTTTCACGGTGACCGTGCGTTTGGTTCTGAACCCTGGTCTGGAATGGGCAGATTCTGCACCACTTACGGAAGTCGCCTTGGTTTATGCGACAGCCACGGTTGGATTCATCATCGGTTGGGTATTGCTGCTGCCGCTCGATCGACCGATTGCCAAGATGCTGTTGGAAAGCGCCGCTTGGGCAACTGCTGGGATTCTATTCTCGCTGCTGTTGCTACGCTGGTTGGAAGGACTTGGCGAAGGCGGAGCCAGAGACAGCCATTGGGGCCTAGGCCTTTTGTCGGTGATCTGGTTACTGCTGGCCTATGCTCAGGTTCAGCGTTTTGAACTGGGTGGCAGGTTGAACTTTGTGCGCTATCTGCTTGCTGCGTTTTTCGCGGGTCATGGTCTCTGGCGTCTCATGCAGGCGCTGACAGTGGCAAACCCTGTGCTTACTGCACAGGCTGATCCAGTTCTGGGACCGCCAGTTTTAAACACGCTCGCGATTGCCTATCTGTTACCGGCGATGGCCGTTGCGTTTTCGGCTTGGCGGATTTCTTCGACACCACTGTGGCTTAAGCAAATCAGCTTCGGGGTCGCCCTGACCCTGTCCGTAGTCTGGCTGGGGATGACCATTCGGCACGTATGGCAAGGTGCAGGCGGAATGTATGGAGGCAACGGAGTAACTCAGCCCGAGCTTTACACCTATACCATGACCTTACTGGTGATCGGCGCTGTTCTTTTCTATCAGTCGCTGGCTCGCCGCTCGGACCTTATGCGCAAGGCTGGGTTGGCTGTAATCGGTTTGGCCGTAGCTAAAGTATTCTTGATCGACATATCGGGTTTGGGTGGATTGATCCGGGTGTTCTCACTTCTGGCTTTGGGGTTGGCGCTGGCCGGGTTGGCTTGGCTGAACCGGTGGGCCAAACTGCGCCATTCGCCGCACGGGCCGGAACCTCTGGACCATTGATGGCGGTCGTCCTATAAGCGCGGCCATGTATGCCCGTTTGGCCATCATTATTCGAATTATATCCCCGGCGCTCTGACCCTCTGAGACGCCGGGCAAAGGTGTTTGAGACTTCGCACCGACCGCTTCGATCCATACGACGACCAGATCATCCAAAGGACGCCCCCAATGTGCGCCGACACGATCCAGACACCTGATTACAAAGACACGCTGAACCTGCCCAAGACCGAATTCCCCATGCGCGCTGGCCTGCCCAAGCGCGAACCCGTATGGCTGGAACGTTGGGAAACCATCGGCGTCTATGACCGCCTGCGTGAAAAAGAGGGCCGCGCGCCCTTTACCCTGCACGACGGCCCGCCCTATGCCAACGGCCACCTGCATATCGGTCACGCGCTGAACAAGACCATCAAGGACATGATTGTGCGCTCCCATCAGATGATGGGTTTTGACGCGCGCTATGTGCCCGGCTGGGACTGCCACGGCCTGCCCATCGAGTGGAAGATCGAGGAGCAGTACCGCAAGAAAGGCAAGAACAAGGACGAGGTTAACGTCGTAGACTTCCGTCAGGAGTGCCGCAAGTTCGCCGAGGGCTGGATCGACATCCAACGCGAAGAGTTCAAGCGCCTGGGCATCACTGGCAATTGGGTCGATCCCTATATCACAATGGACTATCACGCCGAGGCTGTGATCGCCGATGAGTTCATGAAGTTCCTGATGAACGGTACGCTCTATCAGGGCTCGAAGCCTGTGATGTGGTCGCCCATCGAAAAGACCGCTTTGGCCGAGGCCGAAGTCGAGTATCACGACAAGGAAAGCTTCACCATCTGGGTGAAGTTCAGGGTCGTGAATGCGGGCGATCTGGATGACGCGTTTGTTGTGATCTGGACAACGACCCCGTGGACCATGCCGTCGAACAAGGCTGTGGTTTACGGCAAGGACATCTCCTACGGCCTCTACGAAGTTACCGGCGCGCCCGAGGAGTGCTGGGCCGCGGTGGGCGACAAATTCCTGCTGGCCGACAATCTGGCCGCCGATGTGCTGGGCCGCGCGCGTCTGAACGACGACCAGTGGACCCGCGTTCGTGACGTGACCACCGATGAGTTGGCAGGCGTCCAACTGACCCACCCGCTGGCCGGGGCCGAGGATGGTAATGGCGAATGGGACGACATCCGCGATTTCCGCGCCGCTGAGTTTGTGACCGATACCGAGGGTACCGGTTTCGTCCACTGCGCGCCCTCGCACGGTATGGAAGAATTCGAACTCTATCGCGATCTGGGTATGCTCGAGCAGGTCATCACCTATAACGTGATGGACGACGGTAGCTTCCGCGCTGATCTGCCGTTTTTTGGCGGCAAGTTCATCCTGTCCCGCAAGGGTGGAGAGGGTGACGCGAACAAAGCTGTCATCGACAAGCTGGTCGAGGTCGGCGGCCTGCTGGCGCGTGGCAAGATCAAGCATAGCTATCCTCATTCGTGGCGCTCCAAGGCTCCGATCATCTACCGCAACACGCCGCAGTGGTTTGCCTCGGTCGATCGCAAGCTGGACGATGGCATGGGGGAAATGGGCGACACCATCCGCGAACGTGCTCTGCGCTCGATTGACGAGTTGGTGAAATGGACGCCGCAGACCGGTCGCAACCGTCTGTATTCGATGATCGAGGCGCGCCCGGACTGGGTTCTGTCGCGTCAGCGCGCCTGGGGTGTGCCGCTGACCTGCTTCACCAAGAAAGGTGCGCTGCCCACCGACGCGGATTACCTGCTGCGCAACGAAGAACTAAATGCCCGCATCAAGGCAGCGTTCGAAAAAGACGGCGCTGATATCTGGTATACTGACGGCTTCAAAGAGCAGGTGTTGGACGGCATCGCTAACCCCGCTGACTACGATCAGGTCTTCGACGTGCTGGACGTTTGGTTCGACTCAGGTTCGACCCATGCCTTTGTGTTGCGCGACCGTGAGGACGGCACCGAGGACGGCATCGCCGATGTCTACATGGAAGGCACCGACCAGCACCGCGGGTGGTTCCATTCGTCCATGCTGCAGGCATGTGGCACCAAGGGCCGTGCGCCGTATCGCAACGTGGTGACCCATGGCTTCACGCTGGATGCCAAGGGCAACAAGATGTCCAAATCGCTGGGCAATACCATCGTGCCAGAAGAGGTCGTCAAGCAATACGGTGCCGATATCCTGCGTCTTTGGGTAGCTCAGACCGACTATACCGCTGACCAGCGGATCGGACCTGAAATCCTGAAGGGCACCGCCGACAGCTATCGCCGCCTGCGCAACACCATGCGGTTCATGCTGGGATCGCTGGCGGACTTCACCGAGGCCGACCGTGTCGCGCCCGAGGAGATGCCGCGTCTGGAACGCTGGGTGCTCAGCCGTTTGGCCGATCTGGATGAACAGGTCCGCAAGGGTTACGCTTCGTTCGACTTCCAGGGCGTGTTCAGCGCTGTGTTTACCTTTGCTACCGTTGATCTGTCGTCCTTCTACTTCGACGTCCGTAAGGACGCGTTGTATTGCGACGGCGACAGTCTGCGCCGCCGCGCTGCGCGTACCGTGCTGGACATTCTTTTCCACCGCCTGACCACCTGGCTGGCTCCGGTTCTGGTCTTCACCATGGAAGAGGTCTGGCTGGAACGTTTCCCGGGCGACGATAGCTCTGTTCATCTGGTGGATTTCCCGGATACGCCGGCTGATTGGCGTCATGCCGAGCTGGAAGAGGCTGTAGCCAAAGTCCGCCGCGTTCGTCGCGCCGTAACCGCGGCGCTGGAAGTTCAGCGTCAGGACAAGGTGATCGGATCCAGCCTTGAGGCTGCTCCGATCGTGCATATCGAGGATCAGGAGACCCGTGATCTGCTGGCGACATTCGACGTAGATGACCTGTGCATCACTTCGGGCCTGACTGTCACGGCCGATCCGGCCCCGGCCGAAGCCTTCCGTGTGCCAGAGATTGAAGGCGTCGCAGTCGTGTTCGAAAAAGCTGACGGTGAGAAGTGCCAGCGCTGCTGGAAAATCCTCCCTGACGTGGGGCGCCACGCCCACGCAGGTGTCTGTGGACGCTGCGATGAGGCGCTGAGCTAATCGATCAAACCCTCGGCCAACCGCCGGGGGTTTTTCTTTCCCGGCTTGCGCCAGCGTCAGTGATCTGAAACGTTGTATTCATGCCGATGATCTCCGTTGAAACTCAGTTTGGCCGCCTTGGAATTGAAGAGACCAATGGCGCCATTACGCGTCTTGTTTGGGGTGGTCAGGATGACAAGCCTGACACGCCTTTGTTGCAAGAAGCTGCCGCGCAGATGAGGGCTTACGACCAAGCGCAACTAGAACGTTTTGATCTGCCTTACGTCGTCGCTGGATCAGAATTTCAAAGGCAAGTCTGCGATCTGATGTTCGCGATTCCACTAGGGGAAACTCGCACCTATGGCGATATCGCCAAAGAGCTGGGGCAGCCACCTCAGCCCGTAGGGCAGGCATGTGGTGCCAACCCAATACCGGTTATTATACCTTGCCACAGGGTGTTGGCTGCAAACGGACTGGGCGGGTTCTCTGGGGATGGTGGAATCGAGGCAAAAGTCGCGTTGCTGCGTCACGAACGTGCGGCTGGCTTGCTGATTTGAAAAGCTGAATTCTGTTGCAATTCCGCTGGTTGAGGCCCAACTTGTATCAGATAGAGAATTCAAAGGACCGCATTGCATGACCGCCCAAACAGATCTGGCCGCCCGCAAGAAAGCCATCATTGATCGCCTTATGTCTCTGGAAGAACAGGAACTGGCGACTGCACAGGCGCATTACGACGCTTTTCTTAAGGATTCTCAGTTGGATGATCGTGAGGGGCATGACAAAGACGACATTGCCGCATCGCGCGAAAACGCAGATTTGGCTGCTGCATTCGACGCTCCTGTGCACGCTCATCACGCCAAGATTGACGTGATTGAAAATACAGATTTCAGCGTTACCGACACGGTTCAACCTGGCGCGGTTGTCAAATTCAATAACCGTCGCTTTGTGGTTTGTGTGTCGACCACACGGTTCGAGGTCGATGGCAGCACCTATATGGGAATATCAACCCAAAGCCCGATTTTTCTGGCGATGGTTGGCCTGCAAGAGGGTGATGTGTTCACCCATAACGGCGCAGAATTCGAGGTTCAGGAAGTCCTTTAAGCTTGGGCTTTGCGCTGCGGAACAATCTGCTGCGCAATACCTGCTGACACCAAGTACAAGCTTGTAATCACGAGACCCCAATGCGCCCAGCTTTCGGGGTGAAAGTCGACCCATGCCGCCCAACCTGCAAAGAAGGTCCAAGCCAAAGCAATAGGCAAGGTCAGGTTGCGCCAGCGCTCGGTTCGGACGGGGTGGACGAATTTGAGTGGCAGGAACATTGCAAGGGACAGAAGTGTTACCAGCAGCAGGATAATCCAAAAGTTGGGTTCCAGCGCAAAGATCACAATAACGAACATGTTCCAGCACCCGGGGAAGCCGGAAAAGGAGTTGTCCTTGGTTTTCATGCGTGTATCAGCGAAATACATCGCGCTGGCAAAGGTTATGACGATGATGGCGAACCAACCGGTCCAGCCGTCCATCAAACCGGATTTGAACAATGCAAAGGCCGGGATGAACACGTAGGTCAGGTAGTCGATGATCAGATCCAAGAGCACGCCGTCAAACTCGGGTGCGTTCTTTTTCACGTGATAGTGCCGGGCCAAGGGGCCATCGATACCATCCACGATGAAGGACACCACGAGCCACAGATACATCAGGCTCCATTTTTCTTCGACCGCGGCCAGCATAGCCAGCATGGCGAAAACGGCTCCGGTTGCGGTGAACAGATGGACGAAAAGTGCTTTGAATCTGAGGGTCATGCAGGTGTCATGAACGATGCGTTCGGCAGATGCAAACCAAAAGCTGGGCTAAGTTGAATGACTGACGTCAAGATGCGCTGACATCACGCTTTGGGATGCGCGCGGTTATAGACTTCCATCAACCGGGCCGTGTCTACGGCGGTGTAGGTCTGAGTGGTTGAAAGTGAGGCGTGCCCCAGTAATTTCTGGATTGCGCGAAGATCGCCCCCGGCAGAAAGCAGGTGAGTTGCAAAGCTGTGCCGCATCGCATGCGGAGTTGCAGTAGCAGGCAGCCCAAGCTGCATTCTGGCTTTGGCCATGACGCCCTGTATTGCACGCGGATTGAGTGCGCCGCCACGAACGCCCCGGAACAGGGGTTTGTCGCGTGAAAGTGGGTGTGGGCAAAGCCTCAGATAGTGGTCCACGGCCGAGCGCGCGGCAGGTAGAACAGGAACGATACGCTCTTTGTCGCCTTTTCCGATGATGCGCAGTGTTTCTGGCAGCGGAGCGTCGGCGCCGGTCAGGGACAGCGCCTCAGAGATGCGGAGCCCACAACCGTAGAGCAAGGTTACCACGGCTACGTCACGGGCCGAGACCCAGTCATTTGCCGATTGTAACTCGACCGTTTCGATCATCGCGCGGGCTGCGTCTTCGGCGAGTGGTCGTGGCAATTTCTTGGTGAATTTAGGCGCGCGGGTCGACAGCACAGCGGTAGGCTCAAAGCCTTCGCGTTCTGAAAGCCACCGGTAGAAGCTTTTTACCGCGGAAAGTTTGCGCGCCAGAGATCGAGCGCCCACCCCCGACGTCCGCTGATCTGCCATCCACGCCCGCATGTCTGACACGGTGATCCTTGCCAAGGCGGCCAGCCCTTGGCGTTCGCTATGGTGCAGCGTCATGAACGACAGAAAATCTGTGACGTCACCGCGATAGGCGGTTTTAGTGCTCTCGGACCGACCCGCTAGTGCCCCCAGACCGTCCAGCCAATGCTGCAAAGCATCGCGACAGGCTGGGGAGATCAGGCTCACGACAGCCAGTGGCGCATCGAGCGTTCGAACACGCCAGCAAAAAAAGTCAGCAGATCGGTGCCAAGTTGAGGGGTAAAGTGGTTTGCATCTTCGGACGCCATCACGATCATTCCTGGCAACCGGCCTTCACCCAGACTCAGCCGCAGACAGGCCTCAGAGCGAAGTTCGCCGGCAACCGCGCCAAACGCACCGGGCACTGGATGCTGAATCGGGCGAAGAACAACCTCTCGCGCTGGGCCTCCACGATCCAGGCTGAGGTAAACGTCGATTGTTCCGGGCTCAACAACAGTGAGCACGCCGCCCAGCTTTTCTATAGCCGGGTCTTCTTGTGTGACGGTGGTTTCCAGAACCAGAGTTATGTGATCCACACGCAGGATTTCGGCCACTTCACCGCCCAGTATGCGCAGGAAGTCCTCGAATTCCATAGGCTCCAGCAGGCGCAGAATAGCCCGATGAATCTGGTTTGTGCCCGCGAGGTTTTCATAGGCGGCGGCAATGACCGAGCGGTGTGTATCCTCAAGACGGTCTAACCGCGCCTCAAGTCGCTGCATTGCAATTCCACGAAGGTCGATGACATTGTCGCCACGCGCCTGTTCGTTTGCGGCCACCAGTGCCTGCATCAAATCTTTGTCGTCCAATACCGCATCTGGTTCGGCCAGAATCGCGGCGCGGAGATTATCCTTGAGTTTGGTGTTGCTGCTCATGTCCCGTCCGGTCTTTTTTTGTTGAGCGGCTTATAACACGGGATGCGGCATTTGCCTTGGGAAAAATGCAGGCAAAAGTGGATTAGTATTGGGATGTGTCGCAATAGCTCCCGCCTGCAACGTCCTGATCAAAGATCAGGTTTTGCAGTTGGGCCGGGCGCGGCACCTGCGGGTGCCGCGCGGTCGCGCAAATGATCAGAGGATTTTCTGACCGGTCTTGGCCCAATCGGCTAGGAAGGTTTCAAGGCCCTTGTCGGTCAGCGGGTGATCGGCCAGTTTCTTGATCACGGCGGGCGGGGCGGTGATCACATCGGCACCGATACGTGCGCTGTCGGTCACGTGGTTCACCGTGCGGATCGACGCGGCCAGAATTTCGGTCTCGAACCCGTAGTTGTCGTAGATCTGACGGATGTCAGCGATCAAGTCCATTCCGTCGAGGTTGATATCGTCTAGGCGACCAATGAAGGGTGAGATGAAAGTTGCGCCCGCTTTGGCGGCCAAAAGCGCCTGATTGGCCGAGAAGCACAGGGTCACGTTGACCATCTGACCTTCGTCGCTGAGTGCTTTACAGGTTTTCAGGCCGGCCCACGTCAGCGGTACTTTGACAGCAATGTTGGGCGCAATCTTTGCCAGCTTGCGGCCTTCGGCGATCATGTCGTCGGCTTCGGTTGCGACAACTTCGGCGGATACAGGGCCGTCAACCAGATCACAGATCTCTTTGGTCACTTCCAGAATGTCGCGACCCGATTTAAGGATCAGCGAGGGGTTGGTGGTTACGCCGTCCACCATGCCCAGATCGTTCAGTTCGGCGATGGCGTCGATCTCGGCGGTGTCTACGAAGAATTTCATGAGGGCAGTCCTTTGATGGGTTGGCCTTGGTCGCGGATGCCTTTACCTCAAAGAGACCCATGCTGAAACCCCCCGGCCCAAGGATATGCATTGAGCAAGCAGGAGTATTTCGACCAAGGTGAGCTTGTGGCGGTGTTAACCACGCAGCCGCTAGACCGGACGCTGGACTATAAGGCGCCCGAGGGAGGGTGCTTTTTGGGTGCGTTTGTCGAGGTGCCTTTGGGGCCGCGCAAGGTTTTGGGCGTGGTTTGGGGGCCGGGGCAGGGCGGCTTTGACATCAGTAAGGCTCGATCGGTGATCCGTGTGCTCGAGGTCGCGCCGATGCGCGAGGAAATGCGGGTGTTTCTTGGTCGTGTCGCGGATTACACGCTGACGCCGATGCCTGCGATGTTGCGGTTGGCAACGCGCGCGCCGGGGCTTGGTGATCCGCCATCAATGCGCAAGATCTATAGGCTAGGAAGTGGTGAGCCGGATCGGATGACCGATGCGCGGACCCGAGTGATGGAGGTTTTGCGAGACTACGGCGGGCTGGCCTTTACGCTAAAAGAACTGGCTGAGCAGGCGGGGGTGACCTCCTCCGTCGTTAAAGGGCTGGTCAAACAGGGCGCTGTGCGGGAAGAGGATAGCCCTCGCGATCTGCCCTATCCGCATTTAAACCCGGACCTGCCGGGAAAAGAACTGACCGAGGATCAGGCGGCTGCCGTTGCAAAACTGCAGGCAGGGCAACGAACCGGCGACTATGGCACCACGCTGCTAAAGGGCGTGACCGGATCGGGTAAGACCGAGGTTTATCTGGAAGCAGTAGCAGAGGCTCTGCGTATGGGGCGGCAGGCGCTGGTTCTTTTGCCCGAAATTGCGCTGACCGCTGAATTCCTGACAAGGGTTGAGGCGCGGTTCGGCGCACGTCCGGCCGAATGGCACTCTGGCGCGACAATGACCGAACGCCGTCGCGTTTGGCGAATGGTGGGGCAGGGCGACGCGCAACTTGTCGTGGGTGCCCGGTCCGCTTTGTTCCTGCCGTTCCGAGATCTTGGTTTGGTAGTGGTCGATGAAGAGCACGACACCTCATACAAACAAGAAGACGGTGTGCATTACAGTGCTCGCGACATGGCGGTCTTGCGCTCGGCCATATGTGGTGCGCGGGTGATTCTGGCCAGTGCGACGCCCTCATTGGAAAGCTGGGCCAACGCTGAGGCAGGGAAATACGAGCGGCTTGATCTGACCTCCAGATTTGGAGCGGCCGTTCTTCCCGAGATGAAGCCGATCGACATGCGGGCCGAACAAATGCAACCGGGAACGTGGATTTCTCCTTCGCTTCGGCAGTCTGTAAGGCAGCGGATCGAGAAGGGAGAGCAGTCTCTTTTGTTCATCAACCGCCGTGGTTATGCGCCAGTCACTTTGTGCCGGGCGTGCGGACAACAGATCGCCTGCGACCACTGTGATGCCCGGATGGTTGAGCACCGGTTCCTCAAGCGGCTGATGTGCCACCAATGCGGTGAGACCAAGCCCATGCCCGAGGCGTGCCCCTCTTGCGGAGTCGAAGGCAAGCTGGCCCCTGTCGGACCAGGGATTGAGCGGCTGGCAGAAGAAGCTGAGGCGACCTTTCCCGAGGCCAATATTGCGATGCTCAGTTCTGATCTGTTCGGATCGGCGCGTGCCCTGAAGGCCAAGATTGAAGAGATCGCCGAAGGAGATGCCGATATTGTCATTGGCACGCAGCTTGTCGCCAAAGGGCATAATTTCCCAAAACTCACTCTGGTTGGCGTGATTGACGCTGACCTCAGTTTGCATGGTGCGGATTTGCGCGCCGCGGAGCGCACGTTTCAACTGATGCGACAGGTTGCAGGGCGGGCGGGGCGCGCTGACAAACCGGGCCAAGCGCTGTTGCAAACCTTTCAACCGGAACACCCGGTGATCCGAGCCATTCTCTCAGGCGATGAGGAAGGATTCTGGAAGGCCGAGGCCGCCGGCCGGCAAGCGGCAGGTGTGCCACCATACGGGCGCATGGCGGGGATCGTTCTGTCGGGCGCAGAGGTCGGCCCGGTGTTTGACATCGGCAACGCAATGGCCCGCAACGATGCACCGCTGCGCGAGATAGGCGCTCAGGTCTTTGGCCCCGCGCCTGCGCCGATTGCGAGGATACGTGGACGACATCGCGTGCGGCTTCTTGTCAAAGCCCCAAAAGGTGCGCCTATTCAGGACGCCATTGCCCGCTGGATCGCGCCCTTGCGCCTGAAAGGTGACATTCGTCTGACTGTCGATATTGATCCTCAGAACTTCTATTAACCTCTGCACGGGCGCAGAGCTGCTGTGCGCGAGCTTCTCACCTCTCGCCAAATCGAGAAAATGGGCGTAGAGGGAGTCCCATGCTGAAACCTATGCCGCTTTCTGAGGCTCAGAGCCTTCCGTTCTGGCGCCGACCTGTAACGCTCTTGTTTGTGATGGCGCTGACCATGCCCATCGCCTTTAACGCATGGAGCGCTCTGCTGAACAACTTCGTTATCGAGGTGGCAAACTTTGACGGGGCTGATATCGGGCTGCTGCATACGGTCCGTGAAATTCCCGGATTTCTTGCTGTTGGCGTGATCGCAGTAATCATTTTCGTGCGCGAGCAGGTTCTGGCCATGATCTCACTTATGATGCTGGGCGTTGCGACGGCGGTGACTGCGTGGTTCCCCAGCCTTGGCGGTTTGCTGTTTGTAACCTTGTTCAGCTCAATCGGGTTTCACTATTACGAAACGGTAAACCAGTCGCTTCAGTTGCAATGGTTGCCCAAAGACCGAGCGCCCCAGGTTCTGGGTTGGCTTGTGGCGATGGGATCGGCGGCAACAGCGGTGGTCTATGGTCTGATCGTGTTGACATGGGACCGGTTCGATCTGTCTTACAACTTCGTTTTCATGGCCGCCGGGGGGGTTACGGCGTTGCTGGCTCTGTTCTGCCTTTTTGCATACCCGCAATTCGATGCGCCGACTCCACAGACCAAAAAGCTGATCCTGCGCAAACGATACTGGTTGTACTATGCGCTGCAATTCATGGCTGGCGCCCGTCGCCAAATATTCGTGGTCTTTGCAGGGTTCATGATGGTTGAGAAGTTTGGGTTTGAGGTGCACGAACTCACCAGCCTCTATCTGATCAACTTGGTGATAAACATGGCGGCAGCTCCCATGCTGGGCAAAGCAGTGTCCAAGTTTGGAGAGCGTCGCACGTTAATCTTCGAATATGCGGGCCTAGCGATCGTTTTTGCAGCTTATGGCGGCATCTATTGGTTCGGCTGGGGCGTTGTTCTGGCGGCAACCTTGTATGTGATCGACCATGTGCTGTTTGCTTTGGCTCTGGCACTGAAAACCTATTTCCAAAAAATCGCCGATCCGGCGGACATCGCGCCGACCGCCGCCGTGGCCTTTACGATCAACCATATCGCGGCCGTCTTTCTGCCGGCGCTGTTGGGTTTGCTATGGGTGGTTTCGCCCGGCGCTGTATTCGCACTTGCGGCGGCGATGGCTATGATATCTTTGGCTCTGTCTCTGTTGATCCCACGCCACCCTGAGCCTGGAAACGAGACCATTCTGTCAAAATACGCCCCGGCACCTGCGGAATAGGTGTCAAAGCTTGACCTTGCCGACCTGTGGCCCTAGGCGCTGTTTCAACTGAGACAGGAGGCCACCATGCCCACATTCACCGCGCTTACTACTTTGAACGGCAAGAAAGCCGCTGAAAGTCTGGGCGAAGCGATGGAGCGTCTGGATCCGGAACCCACCGGCGTTGGCGTTTTCGAGGTCGAGGATGGTTCGGGCCTGTGGGAAGTGGGTGGCTATTTCACCGAAGAGCCGGACGAAACTGCTTTGACGGTTCTGGCGGTCGCGTTCGAAGCCAAGCCATTCGTTGTCTCCGAGCTGCCCGAAACGGATTGGGTCGCCCATGTACGTCGGGAATTGGCACCGGTCGAAGCTGGTCGGTTCTTTGTCTACGGCAGCCACGACGCTGACAAACTGCCCGAAGGCCGCATTCCGCTGCTGATCGAAGCCGCAATGGCCTTTGGGACCGGCCATCATGGTACGACCTTGGGTTGCCTCAAAGCGTTGGATCATCTTCTGGAACAAGAATTTTCAGCTACCAAAGTGGCAGATATCGGTTGTGGTACGGCCGTTCTTGCCATGGCTGCGGCGCGTGTTTGGGACGGCGACATTATCGCCAGCGACATTGATCAGGTCGCAGTGGACGTAGCCGAGGCCAATCTAAAGGCAAACGGCATGTCCGGTCAGGTGCACTGCGTCGAAGCGGCTGGTTTCGATCATCCGGATCTTCACCAACACGCACCCTACGATCTGATTTTTGCTAATATTCTCAAGGGCCCACTGGTCGCTTTGTCGCCGGAAATCAGCGCGAATCTGAGAAATGGCGGTTTTGCGATTCTGTCCGGAATCCTTAACGAGCAGGCCGATGACGTAGTGTCGGTTTATTTACAAAACGGGTTCAATCTGGCGAAAAAAGACGAGATTGGCGAGTGGACGACGTTAATCTTAAGCAAACAGGGCTAAAATCAGGCCATTTGCAGGAGATTCGTGGATTTTCGCCTCTTTTTTGTCGCATTCTGATTTTACCGTCTTAACCCTGATACGGGGGGCGGTTTACTGGAGGCTGCCATGACAGGAAAACAGTTAGAATTCGATCAGCGCGTTAATCGCCTGACAAAAAAACACGCAAAGATGAGCCGTGGCTATCGCGCGACAATGCGCAAAGACGGCCTCGTGGTCATGAAACCACAGCGCGTCAAATCCGCGGTGCCTGCAAAGGTTCTGTTGATGTGCCTGTGCGGCTTGTTCGTATTCAAAACCTTTTTACTGACAAGCCTTGGCTCTTCGGCCTATCAGTTCCGTGTCGATAGCCTTGCGCAAGGGACCGCCGTTGAACAGGCGGGTGCTTGGGTGATGCAGATTGACCCGGTCTCGGAGTTTCTAGCGACACAGCTCGGTCGCTTCATTTCTTAAAACTCATCAGTTTTAACGAAAAACGCCGCCCATCCTTCGATGTGCGGCGTTCTCGTTTGCCCCAAGGGGAGAAGTAGGGGCTCTTGAGTGGTGGTGTAATAAGTCTTACCGACGACCTTCTGCCACGAGGTCAATATCACCGCGACACATTCCGATATCGCTCAATTCGCGATCTGTCAGACCGTTCAGCACGTTGCGTGTTACGCGGGCGTCGTTCCATTCAACAACGGTGTTCACGACCGATGCGAAAGTTGCGCCGATACGGCCGACGAGGCCGAATGAGCCAGTGGTGGCGCGGGTGGTATCCAGTACAGCCATATCCTGTTTCCTTCTGGTTTGAGTTAAGGTTCAAATCCTGCGATCTGAGCGGCATCTAGTGCCGTAGATTTGACTCTGCAAGTGCAGAAATTGCATGTGTCCTATGCGTTTTTTGCATTGCTCTGGGAACCTTAAAAATCCTTAATTTATAGGTTATTAAGGGCCCATAAACATGTCGAAATCAGGCCATCTGCTGTCGCAAACTGGCCGGTCTGTCGGCGGCAGAACAGGTCTGTCGTTTTTAGGCCTTGGGTCAATTCTCTTGGAAAATGTTCACGCTTCGTGCTAATTCGGAAGAAAGATCACAAAAACCCGAGCAGGCCGAGGCACAACATGCGGATTTTAGGCATTGATCCGGGGCTTAGAACCCTGGGATGGGGCGTCATCGAATCATATGGCAGCCGCCTGAGCCACGTTGCGAACGGCCTCTGCAAGTCTGACGGCGATGATTTAGGCGAACGATTGTTGTCTTTGCACAATCAGATCGTCGAGGTCATTGCCGAACATCAGCCCGATCAGGCAGCAATTGAGCAAACTTTCGTAAACAAAGATGGTGCGGGCACCCTGAAACTAGGCCAGGCGCGGGGTGTTGCCCTTCTTACGCTGGCGCAAGCGGGGTTGCCAGTTGGGGAGTATGCGCCCAACCGCGTCAAGAAAACTGTCGTCGGTGTTGGGCATGCTGAGAAAGAGCAGGTTCTTCACATGGTCAAACTGCAATTGCCCGGCTGCCAGCCCAAAGGGGCTGATGCGGCGGATGCACTGGCAATTGCGATCTGCCACTCCTATTACGGCACAGCGCCTCAGGCGCGAATGAAAGAGGTTCGGGCATGATCGGAAAACTGACAGGACGGCTGGACTATCGCGCAACGGACCACGTGTTGATCGACGTTCGCGGGGTTGGGTACATCGTGTACTGCTCGGACCGGACGATGGCGGCACTACCGGGGGTAGGCGAGGCTGTCTCGATCTACACCGACATGGTTGTGCGCGAAGATCTTATGCAGCTTTATGGCTTTCTTTCTTTGGTCGAGAAGGAATGGCATCGCCTGTTGTGTTCGGTTCAGGGGGTCGGCGCCAAGGTTTCACTGGCTATCTTGTCAGCTCTGGGGCCGGACGGGGTTAGCCGCGCGATCGCATTGGGCGACTGGGGCGCGGTAAAAGCTGCCAAGGGGGTTGGCCCAAAAACGGCGCAGCGGATCGTGCTGGACCTCAAGGACAAAGCTCCGGGTGTCATGGCGATGGGAGGTACCATAACCGAAGCGATGGACGGCCCCGAGTTAGAGGTCGTTGAACTGTCAGAACCAAAACCTGCACCCAAGCGCACGACGAAAGCTGCTTCTGGTTCGGCGGCGGCGTCAGCTGGTGCATTGTCGGCACTTTCCAATCTGGGGTATGGCCCATCCGAAGCCGCGTCTGCGGTGGCCGAAGCAGCAGCTGGAGATCCCGATGCGGGTGAGGCTGAGCTTATTCGCGCCGCATTGAAACTACTTGCACCGAAAGGGTGATTGAATGGTAGACGCCGATCCCACCCTGCGCCCGGAGCCTATGCCCGAGGATAATGACCGCGCGCTGCGCCCGCAGGGGCTGGACGAATTCATTGGGCAGGCCGAGGCGCGTGCCAACCTGCGTGTGTTCATTCAATCCGCCCGGCAGCGGGGCGAGGCTATGGATCACACGCTGTTTCACGGCCCTCCGGGTCTGGGTAAAACCACATTGGCGCAGATTATGGCCCGCGAATTGGGTGTGAATTTCCGCATGACCTCTGGTCCTGTGCTTGCCAAAGCCGGCGATTTGGCGGCGATCCTGACCAACCTGGAATCTCGGGATGTCTTGTTCATTGATGAAATTCACCGCCTCAACCCAGCGGTTGAAGAGGTGCTTTACCCGGCGATGGAAGACTTCGAACTGGACCTTGTGATCGGCGAAGGCCCCGCCGCGCGTACGGTTCGGATTGAATTGCAGCCGTTTACACTGGTGGGGGCTACAACGCGTATGGGTTTGTTGACCACTCCGCTGCGCGATCGGTTTGGTATTCCAACGCGGCTGCAGTTCTACACGGTTGATGAGTTGCACGAGATTGTAACCCGGAATGCGCGTAAAATGGGGGCGCCCGCCGATGATGAGGGCGCGCGCGAGATTGCGCGTCGTTCACGCGGTACACCCCGGATCGCCGGGCGTTTGCTGCGGCGGGTGGTGGATTTTGCCATCGTCGAAGGAGACGGGCGGATCACGCGTGGGTTGGCGGACGGTGCACTGACAAGGCTGGGGGTGGATAACCTGGGCCTAGACGGTGCGGACAGACGGTACCTGAAGCTTATTGCCGAGAATTACGCTGGCGGGCCGGTTGGGATTGAGACTCTATCGGCCGCGCTTTCAGAAAGCCGGGATTCGCTTGAAGAGGTGATCGAGCCATATTTGTTGCAACAAGGCCTGATCCAAAGAACTCCCCGAGGGCGGATGCTGGCGCAAAAGGCATGGACGCACCTGGGGATGGCTGCACCAAAGGGGCAGAGCGATCTGTTTGGTTGAAGCCGCGCGTCATAGATTTTAGGCGTTCAACCTGAGTGTTGTCGAAAAATGAAGGGCTGACCGTGA
The DNA here is from genome assembly GCF_056538765.1 of Ruegeria sp. BE9. Lineage (NCBI taxonomy): Bacteria > Pseudomonadati > Pseudomonadota > Alphaproteobacteria > Rhodobacterales > Roseobacteraceae > Ruegeria > Ruegeria sp. BE9. The sequence continues at coordinate 136,040 of NZ_JBQFTS010000004.1, forward strand.
CACCGGATGAGATCGAAGCGCTGTTCACGCGCGAAAGCGGTGAGTTTCTTTTTGCTCGTTGGGGGCGGCCTATTGTGCCGATCATCTTCGGTGTCGAGGATGAAACCCTTGCGACCGTTAAGGGCGCATTTGAGGCTGTGGTTGCATTGGCTGGCCACAAGATGGCTGAAACGGACCCAGAGCTGGGTGCGAACTGCATGGTGTTCTTCTTCCGTGATTGGCAAGAACTGTTAGAGGTGCCAGATCTGGATCGCTTGATCCCGGATCTTGCTCCGTTGGTGGACCGTTTGCTCGAGGCGGACGCGAACCAATACCGCATTTTTCGGTTTGAAGAGGATGGGGCCATTCGGGCGGCGTTTGTTTTCCTTCGAATGGACAAAGAGCTGTCAAAGGTACCTGCAGAAACTCTGGCGCTTAGTCAGGTGGCACAAACCATTCTTTTGTGGTCCGACACGGCGTTTCGTGCGCAATCACCATTGGCCGTTGCGGGAGGCTCGACAATCCTGCGACCTGATATTGCCGGGTTGATCCGCGCGGCCTATGACCCTGTTCTACCGGGGGCTGCGCAAGATGCCTCTCACGCATTGCGCTTGTTCGCGCGGCTGCAGGCTTTGCAGTAAGATTAGCTACTGTTTTGATCGCGGTTCTCAAATGCCGCGATCAGATCACTACCTGCGTCAAAAAACGCATCTTTCCCAACAAGCGCACTAAGGCCGTAGCGATCCAGCTCGGCCCGGACGTCCGGTTCTACAAGCAGGAAGACCAGCTTGATCTTCTTCGCCTTCAAGGTTTCGTGCACGTTGCGCAGCGTAAATCCGGCAGTGAAATCTATGTCGTCAACAGCCGACGCTTCGATACAAAACCAGTCTATTTGCGCATCTGTGTCTTTGACGATGGCCGCGATTTCGGCAGAAAGCCGTTGGGTGTTTGCGTAGTACAAGCTGTGGGAGAAGCGATATATAACCAGCCCAGGTTCGAACTGGTTTGGAGCGGCGATGCCTTTAGAGTGCCACCCGCCGTCAGAGTTTTTCACGATAACAGCGTTTTTCGGACGATACCCTCGCCGTGTGTGGTCGATCAGGGACAAAACCATCGCAAAAATGATCCCCTGTTCGACTCCGACGACCACCACTACGGCTGCTGTGGCAAGCGCGATCCAAAACTCTGATCGGGCCTGACGGTATATGGCGGTCAGACCTTTCACGTCGATCAGATTCATTCCGATCAGGAACACAACTGCCGACAGGGCAGCGTTTGGAAGGAAGGCCAATGGACCGGTTAGAAAGAGGATGACCACAAGCACAATTGCAACAGTGGTTAGCTGCGCAATCTGGCTGCGACCACCAGCACTGGCCACCATCTCGGTTTTGGTTGGGCTGCCATTGACCACAAAGGTGCCCGTGAATGCCGCGCCCAAGTTGGCCAATCCCAGCCCAACCAAATCGGTGTTTTCATTGAACGTCTCTTCGTACCGAGCGGCATAGGCGCGCGACGTCGCCGCGCTCTGAGCAAGAATGACGACAAGGATCGACAAGGCGGTAGGCAGTAATTGTTTGATTAGCGACCAGCTCCAGTCGACATTAGGAATGGATAAGGCCGGAAGGCCGCCCGTCACCGGGCCAAGCACAGCGATATTCGAAGCCTGAAAATGAAATGCCCAGCTGCAGAAGATGACCCCGAGAATGGCTATAAGCGGACCGGGAATTTTGGGTGAGAGGTATTTAAAACCAATGACAACAACCAGAACAGCAATGGACACGGCGAACGTGGCCCAGTTGGCCTGATCGAAATGAAGCGCAATGCCCTCCAGCTTGGCAATCGTGCCGTGGCCAGCAGCCTCAATTCCGAGCATCCCAGGGATCTCTCCGGTGGCAACCTGGATGCCCACCCCGGTCAGGAACCCCACAAGTACCGTTCTGGATAAAAAGTCGGCCAGAAACCCAAGGCGGATCAAGCGCGCACCAATTAGTAACACTGCGGCCATCAATGCCAGCAATGAGGCCAGTGCCAGGTATTCAGATGAACCCGATACCGCCATACCGGCCAGTGCTGACGCCGTTATTGCAGCCGTAGCTGAATCCGCCCCGACGACAAGGTGCCTTGATGACCCGAATAGAGCGAACAGGGCCATTGGAATGAGGATTGTATACAGCCCCGTAACCACCGGCGTGCCTGCGATCTTGGTGTAGCCCATGACCTCGGGTATCGCGAGGCACGCGAATGTCAGCCCGGCCAGTATTTCCGTTGGTATAGTGGATCTGTTGATTGGCAGTATGCCCTGTAACACGGGCAGAGGAACTCTGCCCTGTTCTTTGTGGGGTCTGGCCATTCGATCACCTTGACTATTCTTGTCATTATTTATGCAGACTAGTCGGCTAATGTTCGAATATCGATACCGGGTTCCGTGTGATCCGCGTTTTATAGTCGTGCAGGGATTGCAGAATGGGCAACGCGCATGCATCTGTTTAGGGAACGGCTTACGCCTTGCCCTAAGAGTTTTAGCAAAGATTGAAGGACCGGATTCGTCACAATGTCTGATCAAACGGCCGAACAACAAACGCACCTGTATCCGATCCGGGTTTACTACGAAGACACCGATATGGGCGGAGTGGTCTATCACGCGAACTATCTGAAATACATCGAACGTGCCCGCTCTGATTACGTGCGCAAGCTGGGTAACGATCAAAATGCGATGCGAGAAGAAGGTGTCGTGTGGGTTATCCGCCGGATTGAGGCAGATTATCTGGCAACCGCGAAGTTTGAGGATGAGCTGACTATCGAAACTCGCTTTCTTTCCCGTTCGGGTGTCCGCCTTACGATGGGGCAGTTGATCAAACGGGGCGACACCGAGATTTTCCGCGCTACGGTCACGGCAGTCTGCATGAATGCACAGGGCAAACCTGTACGGCTTCCGGCAGAGATTCGCGCATTACTGTAACAAATTGCGGCGCTGGGGTGGTTCTGTTGGCATTTCAGGACCATCTGGTTTAGCGTTTGGCAAAACAAGGCCAAACGAACGGCCATCAGGCAAAACAAAGAGCAGGTTCATGGAAGCTGAAACGCTGGCGCTGGCGCAGGAGATCGATTTCTCCATGTGGGGGCTATATGCCCGCGCGACCTTTATCGTCAAACTGGTGATGCTGATGCTGGTCGGGGCATCCATCTGGTCCTGGGCGATTATTATTCAGAAACTTATCAATTATCGGGCCGCACGCCGTGAGGCGCAGGTATTCGATGAGAGCTTTTGGTCCGGTAACCCTCTGGATGAGCTTTTCGAACAGATCGGGACACAGCCGAATGGCAGTTCGGAAAAGATTTTCGCGTCGGGCATGATTGAATGGCGCCGTTCTCATCGCACGGATGGTGGGTTAATCGCCGGAGCGACGGCACGAATTGATCGGTCGATGGATGTTGCCATCGCAAAAGAGGCCGAAACGCTACAAAAGGGCCTGCCCATTTTGGCGACTGTTGGCTCAACAGCCCCGTTCATTGGCCTGTTCGGCACTGTCTGGGGCATCATGAATGCCTTTATCGAGATCGCCGAGCAGCAGAACACTAATCTGGCTGTAGTCGCCCCCGGTATCGCCGAGGCCTTGCTCGCCACGGGTCTGGGCCTGCTTGCCGCGATCCCGGCGGTGATATTCTACAACAAGCTAAGTGCGGATAGTGACCGCATCGTTGGCGGCTATGAGGCCTTTGCTGACGAGTTCGCAACGATCCTGTCACGGCAGTTGGACAGCTAATATGGGCGCTGCGGTTCAGCAATCGTCAAACGGAAACGGGCGCAGGCGCGGACGGCGTCGCGGTCGTGCGCAGCCCATGGCTGAGATCAACGTCACACCATTTGTGGACGTCATGCTGGTGCTGCTGATTATCTTCATGGTGGCGGCGCCTTTGCTGACTGTCGGTGTGCCGGTCGATCTGCCGAAAACAGCGGCCAGCGCTTTGCCCGGCGATAATGAAGAACCTTTGACCGTCACGCTGACGGCTGACGGGCGAGTGCAAATCCAAACCACGGATGTTCAACGCGAAGAGCTGGTTGCCAAGTTGCGCGCCATCGCGTCGGAGCGCAGCAGCGATCGCGTGTTCCTGAGGGCGGACGGCGCGATCCCATACGCGCAAGTGATGCAGATCATGGGCGCGTTGAATGCGGGTGGATTTTCCAATGTGGGCCTTGTGACCGATACGGGCGGCCCAACTTTGGATGAAAGTGGAGAGTGAGGCCGCGCGGTGGATACCGGCACCAAGATCTCGGCTATTGCCCACGTCACGTTGATCGGATGGGCTTTTTTCGGCGGTACCTTCCGGTCGGAACCCTTGCCTATGGCAGTGCAAGAGGTGTCGGTGGTTTCGACCGAACAGTTCGCGGCCATGACCGCGCAGCGTGACGCACCCGAGGTGCCGACACCAGCCGCGCTACAACAACCAGATGCCCCAGAAGAAGAGGTCGCCCCACCCGAAACGGTCGAGGAGGAACTGACCCCTCCCGAAGTTGTGACGCCGACAGAGCCGGAACCTGACCCAGTGCCTGAACCGGTCGAAGCACCGCCTGAACCCGAAGTGGTCGAAGAGCCTCCGACATTGGAGCAACCCGAGCCTGTGACGGAAGTACTGCCCGTACCTCCGGGTCCTGAGGCGCAGCCGCGACCTGCCGACAAGGTCGCGCCTGAACCCATCGCGCCACCGCCTCCCGAGGCGCAACCAGACGAAATAGAAACGCCGGCTGTCTCGCTGGATGAAGGTGCCGAAGACCAGCAAGAGCAGCAGGACCAAACGGCGCCCGAAGAGGCGACTGATGAGATTGTGACCGAGGCAGAAGAGACCAAAGAGAATGCGCCGCGCACATCGCCGCGACCAAGGGTAAGGCCGAACCGGCCGGCACCTCCGGCCGAAACTGAAGTGGCAGAAGAGCAGGATCCAACGCCACCAGAACCTGAGCCGAGCGACCAAAATGCGATCAACGACGCTTTGACAGAAGCGTTAAGTCAGAACAGTGAACCTTCTGGCCCGCCACTGACCAGCGGTGAGAAAGACGCGATGCGCCTGGCGGTTTCAAAGTGCTGGAATGTTGGGTCTTTGTCCACGGACGCGCTTCAAACCGTTGTGGTTGTTGGCTTTTCACTGTCGCCGGATGGTAAGGTCATCGGAGGAAGTCTGCGTATGATCGACAGCTCAGGCGGTTCTGCTGGTGCTGCAAAACAAGCTTTCGATGCTGCCAGACGGGCAATTTTGCGCTGTGGGGCAAAAGGATATGATCTGCCTGCTGACAAATACGCTCAGTGGCAGGATATTGAGATTACATTCAATCCCGAGAGGATGCGGATCAAATGATGAGATTTCTGACCAGCCTGTTACTTGGCCTGACTGTCTTAGCAGCGCCGGTATACGCCCAAAATGGACCGCTGCGTCTGGAGTTGGATCAGGGGGTCATCGAACCCTTGCCCTTTGCTGTGCCGAACTTTGTGCCTGATGATGCGGCGGCGACGCAATATGCCAACGACATCTCTCGGGTCGTGGCTGCAGACCTCATCGGCACAGGGCTGTTTCGTGAAATCTCACCCGAAGCTTTCATTAGCCGGGTCAGCAGTTTTGAGGCTCCGGTCCAATTCGCCGATTGGAAAGCCATCAATGCAGAGGCGTTGGTCACCGGTGCGGTGAACGTATCAGGCAATCGTCTGACAGTACGGTTCAGAGTGTGGGACGTATTCTCGGGTCAGGAACTTGGCAATGGCCTGCAGTTCGCAGGCACCACTGATGGATGGCGGCGCATGGCGCATAAGGTGGCTGATCAGGTTTACAGCCGGATTACCGGTGAGGGCGCCTATTTCGACAGCCGTGTTGCGTTTGTGTCCGAAAGCGGCCCCAAGGACCAGCGGCAAAAACGCCTTGCGATCATGGATTATGACGGCGCGAATGTGCAGTACCTGACAGATAGCTCCGCCATCGTATTGGCTCCGCGGTTTTCACCAACCGGCGACCGGTTGCTCTATACCAGCTATGAAACCGGACAACCCCGAATTTATGTACTGGATGTTGATCGCGTCAAACGGACTGAGTTGAACACGCAAGGCGGTACGATGAGCTTTTCTCCGCGGTTCTCTCCTGACGGGCGTTCGATCGTGTATTCGCTGATTCAGGGGGGCAACACCGATTTGTGGAAGATGGATATTGCCTCAGGGCAAAGCGTGCGCTTAACGAACACTCCGGCGATTGAAACGGCGCCCAGTTACTCGCCAGACGGTTCGCAGATTGTGTTCGAAAGTGACCGGTCCGGAACGCCACAATTGTATATCATGCCGGCAAACGGAGGGGAGCCGACCCGGATCAGCTTTGGCCAGGGGCGTTACGGCACGCCAGTTTGGTCGCCGCGCGGTGATCTGATTGCTTTCACAAAGCAAAATAAGGGACGGTTCCACATAGGCGTCATGCGCACGGATGGCAGCGAAGAACGGCTTTTGACCTCATCTTTCCTGGACGAAGGGCCAACATGGTCGCCGAACGGGCGTGTGATCATGTTCACGCGCGAAACGCAGGGCGCCAGCGGTCGGGCGACGCTGTATTCGGTAGATATCTCAGGCCGGAACCTGCGCCCGGTCCGCACACCGGATGGTGGCAGTGATCCGTCATGGGGCCCATTGCAGAATTGATCGGGGCAGGCATTTGGAAAAGTTCACAAAATTCCTGCACTGTGCTACAGAGACGGCAATAAACCGATAAAACCAACGAGGCACTTGAAATGAACGTATTGGGCAAAATTCTGGCCTTAGGCACGCTGAGTGTGATGGCCGCATGTACCAGCAATGACCCGTCGGACCTGGGTGGAGGTTTTGGCGGCGGGGCAAATGGTGCAATTGCACCCGGATCGCCAAGCGACCCACGCTCGCCAGCCTATTTCCAGCAAACTGTAGGAGATCGCGTGCTGTTTTCGGTAGACCAGTCTACGATAAACCCTCAGGCTCAGACAATTCTGGAAGCGCAAGCGAACTGGTTGCTCGCTAATCCGGACTATGTGGCCACAATCGAAGGTCACGCGGACGAACAAGGTACACGTGAGTACAACCTTGCATTGGGTGCCCGTCGTGCGAATGCGGCGAAAGAATACCTGATCTCGCGTGGGGTTGCAGGCAACCGACTGACGACTGTTAGTTATGGTAAAGAGCGCCCGATCGAGATTTGCAGCACCGAGGATTGCTATTCCAAAAACCGCCGCGCAGTGACGGTGCTGACCGGTTCAACTTTGGGGTAAAACGATGAAATTTGCAGGATGGGTTCTGGCAGCGGTTGTTGTGACCGCCGGAATGGCACAAGCACAGGATCAGCAAACACTGGCGGATATCCGTCAAGAACTGACGGTGCTGCACGTCGAGATACAACGTCTGAAGCGTGAGTTTTCGACCACCGGTTCTCCGGCCCCGAACCTATCCGGCAATTCTGTTCTTGAGCGTGTGGATGCGATCGAAGCTGAATTGCAGCGTCTGACTCGGCAAACAGAACAGTTGAACCAGCGTGTCCAGAATATCGTCACTGATGGAACCAACCGGATTGGGGACCTAGAGTTCAGGCTGGTCGAGCTTGAAGGTGGCGATCTGAGCACTCTGGGTGAAACCTCGACACTGGGTGGAGAGACAGAGATCACTGCCGCTGTGCCCATCGCACCAGCAACGCCTTCGGGTACTGATCAAGGCGAGTTGGCCATTGGCGAACAGGCCGATTTCGACGCCGCGGCGCAGGCTTTGGCCGATGGCAACTTTCAGGCCGCAGCGGACCAGTTCGCGCAATTCGACACTTCGTATCCGGGCAGCCCTCTTGCGCCTGAGGCCAATCTGAAACGCGGGAAAGCTCTGGAAGGGCTGGGCGACACACGAGAGGCAGCGCGGGCATTCCTTGCCAGCTTCACTGGTGACTCCGAAGGTGCATTTGCTCCTGAAGCGCTGTTCGAACTTGGGGCAGCCTTGGGGCGCTTGGGGCAGACCGATCAGGCCTGCATCACGTTGTCTGAGGTCGGTGTGCGTTTTCCTGGCTCGGCTTCGGTAACGGACGCCACGCAAGCAATGGCGTCACTAGGCTGTTCTTGACGGGCAAGGTAGACATTCTGAAATCGGAACTGCGCGCGCGGCTGCCTGAAAAACTGCCGCTACGTTTGGGTGTGGCTGTTTCAGGCGGCAGCGATTCGGTTGCTCTGATGCATTTGCTGCACGACCTGGCGCAGGCGGAAAAAATCGAGTTGCATGTTGCGACCGTGAACCACTGTTTGCGTCCCGAAGCCAGTGACGAGGCCATTCAAGCGGCCAGTCAGGCTGCGGGGCTGGGCCTATCCCACGAAACACTGGTTTGGCGAGGTTGGGACGGTCAGGGCAACCTTCAGGATCAGGCGAGGCAGGCGCGTTACGCGCTGCTGACAGAGTGGGCGCGACGAAAAGGTATCCCTGCCATCGCTTTGGGCCATACGGCAGATGATCAGGCCGAAACCGTTTTGATGCGGTTGGGCCGGGCCGCAGGGGTTACAGGGTTGTCGGGCATGCCCGCAGCGCGCGACTTCAATGGTGTGACGCTTCTCCGGCCGATTCTGGGGATCACGCGTCAGGAATTGCGCGACTACCTCTCTGAAACCGGGGTTAACTGGATCGACGACCCATCGAATCACGACACGCGGTTTGATCGGATCAAGGCGCGCGAAGCTCTTTCCGGGTTGGATTCGCTGGGTATTACTCCGCAATCTTTGAGCCGCGTTGCTGAAAACCTTGCACAGGCGGGTGAGGCGCTGGGGCGTTATACGCAGGAATCTGCCCTAAAAACCGCCGTGATCGATGGCGGCGACGTTTGTGTGGACCGTTTTGCCTTTTCTGCTCTGCCGAAGGAAATCCATAGGCGCTTGCTTATTGGCATCATCGGATGGATTGCCGGGCCGGGATACCCGCCGCGCGGCTCGGCCGTAGATCAGGCCATCGCGGCCGTCAGTAACGCCCAGGCGCTCGCACTGGCTGGCTGCTTACTGGTGCCAAAGGGCGATAAAACGTGGGTTTGCAGAGAGCTAAAGGCAGTGGAGAGCAAAACCGCCATACCGCAAGACCTGTGGGATAACCGCTGGGTTTTGTCAGGTCCGACAACCGCTGGATTGCAAGTTCACGCACTGGGTGAGGCGGGTCTTAGGCAGGTTTCGGAATGGCGCGCGCTGGGAAAACCACGCCAAGTACTGCTGTCTCAACCTGCGGTCTGGGACGGTGATATGCTGGTTTCCGCGCCTTTAGCCGGGTTTTCCAACGGTTGGAGCGCCAAATTGGCGCCAGAATGGCCTGAGTTTTACTCTTCGCTTTTATCGCATTGAACCTGATTGAATCATCTCTATTTTATAGGGCAACCCGGCAGACCCCACCTGCCGAAATCTTTTGGGAGATTTTCCTTGGGCAACGCTCGTAACATCGCCTTCTGGGTCGTTCTGTTTCTGCTGATCCTTGCACTGTTCAATTTGTTCAGCGGACCAGGCGGATCGCTCCAGAACAATGAAAGAACTTATTCCGACTTTGTCAGCTCTGTGCAGGGTGGCGAAGTCAAGAACGTGACGCTGGACGGCGAGCAGATTCGCTACACCACTCAAAGCGGTGCGAATTACGTCACCATCAAGCCCGGCGATGCCGAGGTTACCAAGCTGTTGATTGATGAGAACATCCCCGTTCAGGCGGTGAAACAGCAGCAATCTGGCTTCCAGTCGTTCATTCTAACGCTGTTGCCTTTCCTTCTGTTGATCGGTGTCTGGATCTATTTCATGAACCGCATGCAGGGTGGCGGCAAAGGTGGCGCAATGGGCTTTGGTAAGTCCAAGGCCAAAATGCTGACCGAAAAACATGGCCGCGTGACCTTTGACGACGTCGCAGGCATCGACGAAGCAAAAGAAGAGCTGGAAGAGATCGTAGAATTCCTGCGCAACCCGCAGAAGTTCAGCCGGTTGGGCGGTAAGATCCCGAAAGGCGCGCTGCTTGTTGGCCCTCCGGGTACTGGTAAGACACTGCTCGCTCGTGCGATTGCGGGTGAGGCGGGTGTGCCGTTCTTCACCATCTCGGGTTCGGACTTTGTTGAAATGTTCGTCGGTGTTGGTGCATCCCGTGTGCGCGACATGTTCGAACAGGCCAAAAAGAATGCGCCCTGTATCGTCTTCATCGACGAAATCGACGCCGTGGGTCGCCATCGTGGCGCCGGTTACGGCGGTGGTAACGACGAACGCGAACAGACCCTCAACCAGTTGCTGGTCGAGATGGACGGTTTCGAGGCTAACGAAGGCGTAATCATTCTGGCCGCAACCAACCGTAAAGACGTGTTGGACCCCGCGCTGCTGCGCCCGGGTCGTTTTGACCGGAACGTTACTGTCGGCAACCCTGACATCAAAGGCCGTGAGAAAATTCTGGGTGTTCACGCTCGCAAGACGCCTTTGGGCCCCGACGTCGATCTGCGCATTATCGCGCGCGGTACTCCGGGCTTCTCGGGTGCTGATCTGGCGAACCTTGTGAACGAGGCCGCGCTGATGGCCGCACGTGTTGGACGACGCTTTGTCACCATGGAAGACTTTGAGAATGCCAAAGACAAGGTGATGATGGGGGCTGAACGCCGCTCGATGGTTCTGACACAGGACCAGAAAGAAAAGACCGCCTACCACGAGGCTGGGCACGCCGTTGTCGGTCTGGAATTGCCGCTTTGCGATCCGGTCTACAAGGCGACGATCATCCCGCGCGGTGGTGCGCTGGGTATGGTTGTGTCTCTGCCGGAAATGGACCGCCTGAACTATCACCGTGATGAGTGTGAGCAAAAGCTGGCCATGACCATGGCGGGTAAGGCCGCTGAAGTCATCAAATACGGTGAGGACCATGTATCGAACGGACCGGCCGGTGACATCATGCAGGCAAGCCAACTGGCGCGTGCGATGGTCATGCGCTGGGGTATGTCGGACAAGGTCGGCAATATCGACTATGCTGAGGCTCATGAAGGATACCAAGGTAACACTGCTGGCTTCTCGGTTTCCGCTCATACCAAAGAGCTGATCGAGGAAGAGGTGAAGCGCCTGATCCAACAGGGCTATGAGCGTGCGCATCAGATCCTGACCGACAAGAACGAAGAATGGGAACGTCTGGCTCAAGGTCTGCTAGAATATGAGACCCTGACTGGCGACGAGATCAAGCGCGTCATGAATGGGGAATCCCCGAATGAAGGTGACGACGAAGGTGACAAACCCGATGAGGGTAGTGCACCAAGCGTGACAGCCATTCCGAAGACCAAGGTTAAAAAATCTCCGCCAGACGGTGGAATGGAGCCGGAACCTTCGGCCTAAGCAAATCAGACCCAGGCATTGCCCTGGGTCTTTTTTTGCCTTTTCAACCGGTGCCTTCTGCTCTCTAGTGTGCGCTGAAGCTGCCAAGGAGAGGTGCAAAAATGCCGGTAATGCGCGAGACCGAATTCAAAGGCGAAGTGGTCTGGTTGGGGCATGTACCAGCAGGAGATTCGATCCGGGCTAATGCAGTAGGCAGCCTCGATCTTGGGTTTGCCGGTGACCTCGGGGCGCGGCACGAAGGGGTGAACCGCCCCTCGTGTGTACGTATGAAGAACCTTTATCCGCAAGGAACCGAAATTCGCAATGTTCGGCAATTGTCGGTGTTGTCCGAAGAAGAAATGCTCGTTACCGCGAAAGAGATGGGGCTCGAGGAACTGGATCCCTGTTTTCTGGGTGTCAGCATCGTGCTGCGCGGCATACCCGATTTCACTCATATCCCGCCGTCGTCGCGGCTACAGGCGGCAGATGGTGTGACCATCACGGTTGATATGGAAAACCGTCCCTGCGTCATTCCGGGGCGTGAAATCGAAGCGGACCTGCCGGGTCACGGCGCTGCATTCAAGCCGGCCGCGCAAGGGCGACGTGGTGTTACAGCATGGGTGGAAAGGCCGGGCGAGTTAAAGCTTGGTGACAAAATGAGTCTGTTTGTTCCAGACCAGAGGGCTTGGGCACCATAAGGGTCAGTCGTTTCCGATTTGAAACCAGGGAAATGACGCTACGCCGTTTCGCGGCACAATTATGTCGGAATCCATAGCCACCAGTTCGGTACACAACGGTATGGGTTGCCCAGCGCCGACGTTTCACGTCGGTTTTGCACGGCATTCAATCAGGGACCCTGCCCAATGAGCTACAAATCCGACATCGAAATCGCTCGCGAAGCGAACAAGAAACCGATCCAGGAGATCGGCGCAAAGATCGGCATCGACTCCGCCGACCTGCTGCCCTACGGCCACGACAAAGCCAAAGTCAGCCAAGACTTCATCAACTCGGTACAGGGCCGTGAAGATGGCAAGCTGATCCTGGTGACCGCGATCAACCCGACCCCCGCAGGTGAAGGTAAAACCACCACCACGGTTGGTCTGGGTGACGGTCTGAACCGTATCGGCAAAAACGCGATGATCTGTATTCGCGAGGCCTCGCTTGGCCCGAACTTCGGTATGAAGGGCGGCGCTGCAGGTGGCGGTTACGCTCAGGTTGTTCCGATGGAAGAGATGAACCTGCACTTCACAGGTGACTTCCACGCGATCACTTCTGCTCACTCGCTGCTGTCGGCCATGATCGACAACCACATCTACTGGGGCAACGAAGCCGAAATCGACGTGCGCCGCGTTGCATGGCGTCGTGTGGTCGACATGAACGACCGCGCTCTGCGTCAGATCACTGCGTCGCTGGGTGGCGTGTCGAACGGCTTCCCACGTGAAGCTGGTTTTGACATCACTGTGGCGTCCGAAGTTATGGCGATCCTCTGCCTGGCAAACGACCTGAAAGATCTGGAAAAGCGTCTGGGCGACATCATCGTTGCTTACCGCCGCGACAAAACTCCGGTTTACTGCCGCGACATCAAAGCAGAAGGCGCTATGACCGTTCTGCTGAAAGACGCAATGCAGCCGAACCTGGTTCAGACACTGGAAAACAACCCGGCCTTCGTCCACGGCGGCCCCTTCGCGAACATCGCGCACGGCTGTAACTCGGTCATCGCAACCAAGACAGCTCTGAAAGTTGCTGACTACGTTGTGACCGAAGCTGGCTTCGGTGCCGACCTGGGTGCCGAAAAGTTCATGAACATTAAGTGCCGTAAAGCCGGCATCGCACCTTCGGCAGTTGTTCTGGTTGCCACCGTGCGCGCGATGAAAATGAACGGTGGGGTAGCCAAAGCCGATCTAGGTGCTGAAAACGTTGACGCCGTCGTCAATGGTTGTGCCAACCTGGGCCGTCACATCGAGAACGTGAAGTCCTTTGGTGTTCCGGTTGTTGTCGCCATCAACCACTTTGTCACGGACACCGACGCCGAAGTTGAAGCGGTTAAGAGCTACTGTGCCGATCACGGTGTAGAAGCGGTTCTGTCGCGTCACTGGGAACTGGGTTCGGAAGGCTCTGCACCTCTGGCCGAGAAAGTTGTTGAAATCGTCGAAGGTGGCACCGCGAACTTCGCGCCGATCTACCCCGACGACATGCCACTGTTCGAGAAAATTGAAACCATCGCCAAGCGCATCTACCGCGCTGACGAAGTTCTGGCTGACAACAAGATCCGCAATCAGCTGCGTGAGTGGGAAGAAGCAGGCTACGGCAACCTGCCGGTTTGCATGGCGAAAACTCAGTACTCGTTCTCGACCGACCCGTCGCTGCGCGGCGCGCCCACCGGCCACTCGGTTCCGGTGCGTGAAGTTCGCCTGTCCGCGGGTGCTGGCTTCATCGTAGTTGTCTGCGGTGAGATCATGACCATGCCGGGTCTGCCTCGCAAACCTGCCGCTGAGACAATCCGTCTCAACGAAGAAGGCCAGATTGAGGGCTTGTTCTAAGCCGATTTTTCAACCATCTCGTGGCCCGGGGAGAACACCCCGGGCCATGAGGAGACCACGATGCCCACTCTGACTCCACCGCAAGACTGTAACACGATGCAGGATTTGCGGGTTCAGATCGACAACCTGGACCGCCAACTGATCGAAATGTTGGTGACTCGCGCGGGTTACATTGACCGTGCCTCGCAGTTGAAACCGGGCGAGGGCCTTCCAGCCCGCATCCCGGACCGCGTCGAAGAAGTGGTGCAACGTGTGCGCGCAAGCTCGGATCAGTTGGGGATGGACCCCGATCTGGCCGAGGAACTCTGGCGCATTTTGATTGATTGGTCGATTGCCCGTGAAGAACGTGTGCTCGGCTCTGACTGACTGAACGGGCGCCTTCTGCGCCCGATCCGTTTTTGAAAGAAGGGATCAAAAGATGGTAGCCCAGGTTATCGACGGAAAGGCCTTTGCCGCCAAAGTGCGCGGACAAGTGGCCGATCAGGTTGCGAAGCTGAAAGAAGGAAACGGCATCACCCCCGGCCTGGCCGTGGTTCTGGTGGGCGAAGACCCGGCAAGCCAGGTCTATGTGCGTTCGAAAGGCAAGCAGACCGTCGAGGTCGGCATGAACTCGTACGAGCACAAGATGGACGCCGAGACCTCGGAAGAGGACCTGCTGGCGCTGATCGACCAGCTGAACAACGATCCCGCTGTTCACGGCATTCTGGTACAGCTGCCGCTCCCCAAGCACCTGAACGAAGATCTGGTGATCAACTCGATCGACCCCGCTAAGGACGTTGACGGTTTCCATATTTCGAACGTGGGCCTGTTGGGCACCGGTCAGAAGTCGATGGTTCCCTGCACCCCTCTTGGCTGTCTGATGATGCTGCGTGACCATCACGGCTCTCTTTCGGGAATGGACGCGGTTGTGATTGGCCGCTCGAACATCGTGGGCAAGCCGATGGCTCAATTGCTGCTGGGCGATAGCTGCACCGTAACTATCGCGCATTCGCGCACCAAAGACCTCCCGGACGTCGTTCGCCGCGCTGACATCGTTGTCGCCGCTGTAGGCCGCCCTGAGATGGTGCCCGGCGACTGGATCAAAGAAGGCGCAACTGTGATCGATGTGGGCATCAACCGCATCGAACGTGACGGCAAGAACAAACTGGTCGGTGATGTGGACTATGCCAGCGCCGCTGAGCGCGCAGGCGCGATCACTCCGGTTCCGGGTGGCGTCGGTCCGATGACCATCGCCTGCCTGCTGGCGAACACTGTGACGGCTTGCTGCCGTGCAAATGGCTTGCCAGAGCCCGAAGGGCTGACGGCCTGATCTTCTGCGCAAGGCGCGACAAGCACAAAATTTGGGCCGAAGGGTGCAGGGCACTCTTCGGCTTATTTGTTTCAAGCAGATCAAATTAAGTTTTAATTGTCGGGTTTGAATGCCCTCAAATCGGTGATAAACCTGTTATTCCAGCCGGTTATGTTGAAGTTGCTTCAGTTGAAGGGGCTTTGGCTGGAACTCCTTGGGTTACTTTTGGGCAGGTATGTCAATCAAACTATCCTGGATTTTCGCCGAACTTACGCCGAGCAGAGCTATTGCGGGTCTCGTTTTTGTACCGCTCCTCGCTTACGCCTTCCAACCTTTCCCCGAAGAATTCCTGTCCTTCCCTTTGCGGGTCGTTTTCTGGCTAGGGGTGATTGCATTGGCTTTGTGCGTAACGTGGGTCACCAGGCGAGTGATGCGGAAATACTTGGCTGAGACACATTTTTCTGCCCGCGACGTGATCTTGGTCTTGGTGATACTCGCGCTTTTTGTGCCGCCTCTTTGGGTGTTGTCGTGGCTGCTATGTGCTGTCGGTGGCCTTAAGACACCAGGTGTTCTTTCGGTGGGATCCTACGGCGTCTTGTTCGCGACGGGTTTGGTTCTTGTGCGCGGTCCCAGGCGCGTTGAGCTTTCAGAACACCAGTCCGCACCGGCTATGCCACGCTTGGCAAAACGGTTGCCGTCAACATTCAGCGGTGAGGTTTATCGACTAACCGTGCGCGATCATTTCGTTGACGTCGTGACCTCGGAAGGAACCTTCACGATCCGGTCGCGTTTGACAGATGCTATCGCCGAAATGGAACCAGTTGTCGGACATTGCACGCACCGCTCGCATTGGGTGACGGATGACTCTGTCACCGGTTCTGAGAAAAAGGGTGGAAAGGTGTTCTTGCGCCTCGTGAATGACGACCTCGTTCCCGTAAGCCGTAAGTACAAACCTAAGCTAGAGCAGGACGGCGTTATCTAAGCACCTAACGCGGCATAGGTATGATCTGTGGGTGTGGCCCTGTCAGGATCGCCTTGGCTTTGTCGTTCATCAGTTTGGATAGGATGTGATCAGAACTGCGTAGTCCGCCCGTATACGTGCCATAGGCGGGTAAAATAATTCGCAGATCGTCTACCAGAAAAGCTGGGCGAGTGATGGAGCGCCCTCGAACGCGCAGTTGAGCCTTGGGGTGATAATGCCCTGATACCTCTGCCCGACCGTTCGTTTCGGCAATGTGCCTGAAGGTAAGAGGGCCTATCCCGCACTCGGACAAGTGTGTTCCCCCCAAATCGATAGGGCCGGGGTCGTGGTTACCCTCAATCCAAATCCATTGTCGGCCGGCTTGCAGGGCCGTTATCCGCAGCTTTTCGTCCGTTCCCAGCGCTGCTATTGCATCCAGGTCGTCAAAGCTGTCACCTAGGCAAATAACAGTTTCCGGGCGTGTATGCTCTATATCCCTAGTCAGCCGATTAAGCGTTTCACGACTATCGTAAGGAGGAAGAGCGGCCCCGCCACGACGCACGATGCGCTCCGATTTCCCAAGGTGCAGGTCGGAAACGCACAATAGGTTTTGATCCGGCCACCACAGAGCCCCTGAACCCAAAGCGCACAAGGATTGATCAGAAAAGAAAAACGACACTTCGTTCATGTTACGTTCTTTGCGCGTTTATACTGCGGACGCAAGCGAATTCACGCGGTTCGTAACCCGGCAGCCTCCAACAAACGGGCACTTTCTTCGGCCAGCAAGCGTTCTTCCGCGGCACCCTTCACAGGGACTTTGCCTACTTCTAGGAACAAAGGGGCGGCAAGCGGCGAGACACGCTTGAGCCGAAGCAGATCAACCCGGTCACCTATGCGTTCGATCATGGTTTCGATCCGCCCAAAATCAACGAGGCCGCGCATGGCCTCTTCTCGGGTAATCCGCATCAAAAGGTGATCAGGGTCGTATTTGAGAAGCGTGTCGTAAAGAATGTCAGATGAAAATGTCGCCTGCCGCCCGCTTTTGCGTTGCCCACCAGTGTTGCGCTCAATCAGTCCTGCGATGGTTGCAGAAGACCGAAAAGTCCGCTTCATCACCGCATTACCTGCCAGCCATGTATCAAGGCCCTCGCGCAGCGCCTCGAGTTGAAACAAAGGGCGTGGATCAGTGACAGCGTCCAGTCCCCAAATCAGCGTTGCATAGTCGGTGGCGACAAATCCAAGCGGAGCCAGGCCAGTCTCTTCCATTCGTTTGGTCAAGAGCAAGCCCAGCGTCTGTTGTGCGTTACGACCGGCAAAGCCGTAGACACACAGATGTTCGCGACCGTCGTTTGGGAAGCTCTCGATCAATAGCCGGTCGCGCTGAGGAAGCCGTGAAACATCGCGCTGGAGCGCCAGCCACTCGGCTGTATGGAGGGGCAGTTGTGGCCAATCTGTCTGAGCAAACATTCTTAGAATGCGGTCGCTCAGTTGTGTCGAAGTCGCAAATTTCGTGCCTGAGAAGGTAGCGATTTTAGGCTTTTTGTCTGCGCGGCGGCTAACCTCAACCACCATTTCACGTAGGTTCTCGTACCGAACGATCTGACCGCCAATCAAAAACGTATCGCCTGGCGACAAAGAGGCGGCAAAAGCTTCTTCAACTTCGCCCAATGGCTTACCGCCACGATTGCGCTTTAGGCGCACTTTTAGGGTGTCCGTGTCCTGAATGGTGCCCAGGTTCATTCGGATACGCTGCGCGGCGCGTGGGTCGCGTAGCTGCCAGCGCCCGTCTTGCTGCTGTTGCAGACGTTGCCAACGATCATAGGCCCGCAATGCGTAGCCTCCAGTTGCGCAGAAGTCGAGGCAAGCGTCGAACTCAGCACGATTGAGCTGAGCATAAGGTCCCGCGGTCTTCATTTCTTTGAATAGCTCATCCGCGTCGAACGGCTCGGCCGCTGCTGCAATCAGGATGTGCTGGCATAACACATCCCGAGGGCCAAACCCGCGCGGCTCGCCGTCCAAATCGTGGGCTTTCGCAGCCTCGAGCGCGGCGACGCATTCGACCACTTCAAATCGGTTAGCAGGCACCAGAAGGGCCTTTGATGGGGCGTTATACCGATGGTTCGCACGCCCGATCCTCTGTACCAGACGTTTAACATTCTTTGGGGCGCCTATCTGGATTACCAGATCCACGTCACCCCAATCGATCCCCAAGTCTAAACTGCCGGTGCAGACGATCGCCCGTAATTCTCCGCGCACCATTGCGGCTTCCACACGCTCGCGTTGTTGTCGGTCCAGACTGCCATGGTGAATGCCGATCGGCAGGGCATCATCATTGGCCAGCCAAAGATTGTGAAAGAATATTTCTGCCTGTGCCCTGGTGTTGTGAAAGATCAGCGTCGTTTTGTGTTGCTTAATCTGCTCTAAAACCGCCGGGATAGAATAGGCCGCGCCTCCGCCGGACCAAGGCGGCATTTCCTTTGTCTCAAGCATCTGTATGTCGGGGTCAGGCCCTGGATCGGCCTCAACAATTTGGCAGGGGTCTGGATGCTTAGCCAGAAAACGAGCGATAGCCTGTGGATCCTCTACCGTCGCAGACAGTCCTACACGGCGAAGGTCGGGGCAAAGGGACTGCAGTCGCGCCAACGCCAGCATAAGCTGGTCCCCTCGTTTGCTTTCTGCAAGAGCGTGTATCTCGTCTACAATTACCCTTTGCACATTGCCGAACATGCGTGGCGCGTCCTCGTAAGAGGTCAATAACGCGAGGCTTTCAGGTGTTGTCAGTAAAATGTGCGGAGGGTCTACGCGCTGGCGTTTTTTCTGCGTGGCCGTGGTGTCACCTGTGCGGTCTTCGATCCGAATGGGTAGACCAATTTCATCTGCGGGGCCACGCAGATTACGGCGGATGTCAGCGGCGAGAGCCTTAAGAGGAGACACGTAAATCGTGTGCAGCCCTGTGTGTTCAGTTTCAGCCAGTTCAGCCAGTGTCGGCAGAAAACCGGCCATTGTCTTGCCGCCACCGGTAGGTGCGATCAGCAAGGTCGCCGGATCTGTCGCCCGGTCGAACATATCCTGTTGATGGGGATGAACGGACCAACCTTTGGCCGCAAACCAATCTGTAATCCGGGCGGGAATCTGCGTCATACGTGCAGACTACCCGGCCCGTTACCGAATTGGCATGGCGTTATTTGACGATTTTCTCGTCTTTGACGAACATGTTGGCCCAGGCCCGGTCGATCAGATCGGGGCTCATCTGGTAGGGGATGCCTTCGAATTCGCAAATCGAGATCATCTGATCGATCAGGAAGATCGGCTGATAGTTTGCGTAGATATTGTTGATGGTCGGATATTTGACCTTCAGCAGGTGTACCAAAGCTGCTTCGTCCAGTGGCATGCCGCGTTTGCGGGCAACCATCGCGAAGATTTTCAGGAAGTTTTCTTGGTTCGGACCGTCGATCTTGATCTTAAAGAAGATCCGGCGCAGGGCCGCTTGGTCAAAGATCTCATTCGGGTGGAAGTTGGTCGAGAAGATAACGAGCGTGTCGAAGGGAACTTCGAACTTTTCACCCGACTGCAGCCCCAGGATATCCTTGCTTTCTTCCAGCGGAACGATCCAGCGGTTGATCAGGGCCTGCGGCGGCTCTTGCTGACGACCAAGGTCGTCCACGATGAAGATGCCGCCGGTCGATTTCAACTGCAGCGGGGCCTGATATGTACGGGCCGTGGGGTTATAGACCAGATCCAACATGCTGAGCGACAGTTCACCACCTGTCACAACCGTTGGACGTTCGCACTGCACGTAGCGGGTATCGAAACGTTTACGCCGCCGCAGACTGTTCGGATCGTCTGCCTCTTGTTCAATTGCGGTGTGAACGATGGGGTCGTAGACCGTGATAACCTGACCGGCATATTCGATGGCATACGGTACGTAGACGTTATCGCCCAGAGCATCCCGAATCCCGTTCGAGATCGAGGACTTACCGTTGCCCGGAGGGCCATACATCAGGATAGAGCGCCCAGCACTGACCGCGGGCCCAAGGTGGTCCAGAAGGCTGTCGGGCAGAACCAAGTGGCCCATCGCGCCGACCAACTGATCCCGAGTGACTTGGATGTTCCGGATTGACTGGCGTTTGACCTGCTCTCGGTAGACGTCCAGAGGAACCGGCATAGCACCAAAGTACTCAGATTGGCTCAGCGCGTCCAACGCACGGGCTTTACCGGCGTCCGTCAGCTGGTAGCCCATTTCGTTGCCGCTGTTGGCGTTCAGTGTACCTGTCGCCTCTAACAGCTTTTGTTCGCGCGCGAGATCGATCAGTTCCTGTGTGACCGATCCCGGAAGACAAACGGATTCCGCGATTTGCGAGACAGTGTCCACGTTTTTGCGAAAGATCGTTTTCAGCATAATGTCCCGCATCATTACGATGGGGAGCTTCATTTCGGCCAAACCCTTGGGGGCAGGGGGGGCCATTACCGAGGTCGTCTGCATATTCATGAGCGTTGCCCGTCTAACCAAATTCACGCAAATAGCCCTTTGAAAGGGCCGCTTGCGGAAAATTTGGCCTCGCTTTGTGTCAGCACCAAGGCAGGGACAAGGCGGACTGATGATAGTTTACGAGCCGTAAACAGTTCCCAATATCAAGTAGATCGCCAAGCTACCGCCCAGTGCAAACCCCATCGGAAACTGCTTTGGTCTTTCCCAGCTTTCCCAGTCTGGCGCGATACGCCGCAAGGGGCTGTGTTTGGCCATTCTGTGGGTGGCAAGGGCCGCAACAGTGGTCGAAATCAAAATAAACATCATCAGCATGTAGTCGCCCGGCCAAATGAAAGGCGAGGCGGCTGCTATGAACTTTGCGTCTCCGGCCCCCATTACGCCAGCCGCGTTAAGGACGAAGCCTATGACCAATACGACCACCAAATGCATCAACTGCCAGATATAAGGCGGCAGCGTCGCAGTAATCGGACCTATTGAGCCCGTGGTCCATTCTGTTGACCAAGGTGGGAGTAGGAACAGCCCCACAACTGCAAACACCACCGCTAAAGCAAAAACCGCGTGGTTTTTGATCAGCATGGAACGCATGTCCGTAAAAGCCACGTAGAAGCAGATGGGCAGTACAAATGGTAAAAACCACGCCGCCACCACTACGGGGATGTTCATAGTCTAGGCTTCCTCAAGCGCTCGGAGAGACCGAACTGCTTCGTCAAAGTGCTGCGGGTGTGTTGCTATCGCTTCGCGGAACAGGTTCTTTGCGGTGGTTACATCGCCCTGTTTTACCGCCGAAATCCCCATTGTGTTCAGCAGCATGGCGCGCTCGATTTGTGTCATAGGCACAACCGGCATGCTGTAATTCCCCTGCGCAGAACGCGCCAGAACAAGATTGTTCTTTGCGGTGAACAACGAGCTGTCCTGACGAATTGCCTCGGTAAAGAGACGCTCTGCCTCATTATACTGGCCGCGCGTCAGCTTGGAGTAGCCCCAGTTGTTCATGACGCTGCCGGGGCGTGTAGTCAGCCCAACGGCTGTTTCATAGAACTGGTCGGCCCGTTTCCAGTCTTTCTGGGAATCGGCGACGACGGCCTCAAGACGATAGCGACGGAATGTTTCGTAAGTCGGGGGGACAGAATCCAGAACGGCCTTTGCCTGTTTCCAGCTTCCCGCCCGGACCAGAGCATCCGCGTATTCAACACGGTCGACATTTGTCGCGCCCTTCATCGTGGTCACTTTTTTCCAGGCTGCCGCAGCTTCGGTCGAGCGTTTGGCACGTGACAACGAAATTGCCAAACCTCGTTGAAGGTCAATCCGCCCAGGATTCTTGGCGGCCGCTCCTTGGAAATAGCTGACCGCTTCGTTGGGGTCTGCCGCGGATAGCAACACCTCGTTCAGGTTGGTTTCGTCAATGACGTTCACCTCCTGAAAGGTTTTTTCAATTTTCTCTTCTTCGGTTTCTTTCTCGCAGGCAGACAGGATCAGCCCGCACATCATTATCGACGGAATCAAGAAAAATTGGCGCATTTTGCGTCCCTTACTGCTCTTGCCTCTTTTACGGGAGCTTGCGTAGCGTGAAATGCCCGTCGCCTTGCTGCTCCAGCTTGTATTCTTGTTCTTCGGTAGAAGTATTAACAGGATTATCCATTTTTGCGAGAGCTAAGCGCAGATTGTCTCGGATTGCGTCACTTTCGCCATTGTCCAGTGCGTAAGCCCTTTTGAAGACCTGAGCCGCTTCGGGGTACTCGCCGCGCTCAACCAACAAAACACCCAGGTTATTCCAGGGGGCAGGCCATTGCGGATTATCTTTGACCGCACGGCGCAGCAATGTCTCAGCTTGTCCAAGGCGCCTTAGGCCCAGATTTGCCGTGCCCATTGATGTCAGTATTTCAGTTGTCATTCCCTGTTCAAGCGCAGCTCGGGTAAAGGAATCCAACGCCAGCTCGTACTCACCAGAGGCCATCAGCCGGTTGCCTACAGCTACTTCGTCAGCAGGTTTGCCATTGGGGTCAAGCCCAGGGGCGTCGAGGTCGTTTGACAGCCCCGTATCCGTACAAGCGGCCACCAAGGTGATTACCATGGTGGCCTTAAGCGCGAGGTGTATTCCGGAACGGATGCACCTGAATATCTTCGTCATGAGGTTAGAAGCCTCCGCCTCCGCTTGACAAGTCAGCGATGCCTTTTGCCGATGGTCCCACCAGAATGATCAACAACGGAGGCACCGTCAGGATCATTGTGGCAAGTGTCATTTTCGTTGGCAACTTGTTTGCGGCCTCTTCAGCCCGCATCACGCGTTTGTCCCGCATCTCGCTGGCATAAACCCGTAGCGCTTCGGCGATTGATGTACCGAACGTTGCCGACTGTATCATCACCGTCACAAATGCGCTGACATCCTGAACGCCGCAGCGAGTTCCGAAGTCGCGAAGGACTGTGTCGCGGTCTTTACCGGCCTTAAGTTCGTAGGCCACGACCTCAAATTCCTGAGCAATATCGGGGTAGGACGCTTTCATTTCTGTTGAGACGCGAACAATGGCTTGGTCAAGCGACTGTCCGGCCTCAACGCAGACCAGCATAAGGTCGAGGGTGTCAGGAAAGCCTGCCGTGATGGCTTCGTGCCGTTCCGCGACACGCCGTGTAATCCAATACCGCGGCAGGAAGTACATTGCAGCCGCAGGAAGGATAACGCGGAGAGCCATTTGCGCCGGAGTGAATTCAACGCCCCCGGACAACACGGTGACCAAAAGAACACCGATCATAACGCCAACGATACCCAGTGCGAACTGAGCAAAGTGGAAAAATCTCACAGCGTCCTTAGAGTGATAACCGGCCTGACGCAGCTTGAGCTGCATGGCCGAGAGCTCTTCTTCGTCTTTCGGTTCAAGAAACGTGGCGAACTTCTGAAGTTGTTCGTTGCGGCTGCCGGTGCGCAACCGTTCTTTCTTGGGTTTCTTGTCGTTCTTGGGTGCAGCGGTTGAGCGCTGCAGCTTTTTCAACGGATCCTCTGGCTGATTCAACATCAGAGGGATCGTGACGAGGATCATGATTAGCCCCAGAACGCCAACTACGATCAGCGGTCCGAATTCGCCCAAGTGGTCCTTGAGCAGGTCGTTGATATTGGTCAGGAATTCCATTGTGATACCCTCAGACCTTAATATTAGTTAGGATGCGCATGACGATGAGGTTCAGCGTCAACATGATCCCAACAATGAAACAGGCCGGAATAAACCATGGGTGGTCAATCACTTCGTCATAGTAACCAGGGTCTTTGACCAAGATGAACACAAGACAGAATACCGGGAAGCCGGACAGAAACTTGCCTGACCATTGTGCTTCGGCAGTGATCGCCTTGACCCGGCGGAACAGACGAAAGCGTGCCCGGATCACTTGGGCCAGACCCGCCAGAATTTCTGCGAGGTTACCACCCGACGTCTGCTGAATGCCGACCGCAACTGACAAAAAGCGCATATCTTGCATGTCGAGCCGCTCGGCCAGGTCTTTCAGCGATTCACCAACATCACGGCCATACGCACATTCATCGGCAATAACGCCAAATTCGGTGGCCAGCGGATCCTGAGCTTCGCTCGCCACGATCTGGATCGAGGAAACAAACGGGTTACCAACGCGTAGCGATCGAACCATAAGTTCGACGGCATCAGGTAGTTGTTCTTCAAACAAACCCATTCGTTTCTTAGCTTTGCGGTTCACCCAAGTGTAGACACCGCCGACCCCAATAGCGACGGCCATTGCAATCCGCAGAACGATCTCAGTCTGGGTGCCAATGCTGAGCCCTACGAAGGCAAAACAAGACACGAGAACCATGATCAACACCAATTGCCTGGGTGTGAAGGCAATTGCCGCCTTCTGCGCTTTGTCCGCCAGCAATGAGTAGAGCGGGATGCTCTGGGTTTTCATATGCTGCTGCATTTCCTTACGCAGCTGTTCCAGAACTTGTTCGCGGCCGACGCCTTTGTCGAGCATATCCAGGCGGCGATTGACCCGGCTGTTCAAGCTGATGGATTTGCCGAACGCAACGAGATAGATACCTTCGACCAGAAAGAAGACCGCGACGAAGATCACGACATATATCAGCGCCTCTACGGGCAGTTGCATATCAGGATCTCCTACACTGTCGTTGGTTCATAGATGGATGCGGGCAGATCAAAGCCCCACAGACGGAAGCGCTCTGAGTAGTGGCTGCGCACGCCTGTTGCAGTAAAATGGCCGATGATCTTGTTGTCGGGGGTTAGGCCAACACGTTGGAACCTAAAGATTTCCTGCATCGAGATAACGTCACCTTCCATGCCGGTGATCTCGGTGATCGAGGTCATGCGGCGCGAACCGTCCTGCAAGCGGCTGGCCTGCACAATCAGGTTCACAGCGCTTGAGATCTGGCTGCGAACCGCCTTGATCGGCATCTCGATCCCGGCCATTGCGATCATGTTTTCCAAACGCGAGATACCGTCACGGGCCGAGTTGGCGTGGATCGTGGTCATAGAACCATCGTGGCCGGTATTCATGGCCTGCAGCATGTCGATAACCTCGGCACCACGCGTCTCACCAACGATGATGCGGTCAGGACGCATACGCAGGGCGTTTTTCAAACAGTCACGCGGACTGACTTCACCTTTGCCCTCAACGTTGGGCGGCCGGCTTTCCATCCGACCCACATGGGTCTGCTGTAGCTGAAGTTCCGCCGTATCCTCGATCGTCAGGATGCGTTCTGCGTCGTCAATGAAGCTTGAAAGGGCGTTCAGAGTGGTCGTTTTACCGGAACCGGTACCGCCGGAAACGATGATATTCAGTCGAGTTGAAACGGCGGCCTGAAGATAGGCTGCCATTTCTTCGGTAAACGCACCGAAATTAACCAGATCGTCGATGCCAAGCTTATCTTTTTTGAACTTACGAATAGAGACAAGCGAACCATCCACCGCGATAGGCGGAACCATCGCGTTGAAACGCGAGCCGTCGGCCAGACGGGCGTCAACATAGGGGTTAGATTCATCAACGCGACGACCAACGGCGGACACGATCTTGTCGATGATCCGCATCAGGTGCTTTTCGTCTTTGAAGGTAATGTCGCTGATTTCGAGCTTACCGTGACGTTCTACAAAGATCTGTTGTGGACCGTTGACCAGAATATCGTTGACCGAGTCGTCCTGAAGCAGAGTTTCAAGTGGACCAAGGCCAGTTACTTCGTCGTACAGCTCTTTGTTCAGCTGCGAGCGATCCTCGCGGTTCAGAACGATGTTCCGAGTTTCGAGAATCTCGCTTGCAATTGCGCTGATTTCCGCCCGCAAGTCTGCCTCGCCAGCGTTTTCCAGCGCCGCCAGGTTCAGGTTTTCAAGCAATTCACGGTGTAGTTCGATCTTGATCTCACCTAAGCGCTCCTTGCGCTTGCGATCACGATCATTGCCAACAGGCTCGGCGGCCTTTTTTTGCGATGGGCGTCGGGCCACAGCCGTTTCCGAAGAAGCCTTTTGCGTCGGCTTGGGAGCAGCGGCTGGTGCCTCGGGCGTGGCCGGACTTTGAACCGGCTGTGCTTCGGGCTGTTTCTTGTATCTTGAAAACACGGCGGCTCTCCCTCTGGGCTTGTCTTACGCAGCTTCTGCGCTGCTGCTGCCAAGGCTGTGCAGCGATTTTGCAAGCTTGGCAATTTCGCGGCGCAACGGATTTTTGGCTGCTGAATTGGCCAGTGGCAGGCCATGGTCACCGCTTTGCATGATGGGTTTTCCGCCATCAGGCAGGTGAAGGTCGATTGATATACCCAGGCTTTCACCCATTCGCTTAACCCGGCTTTTGCCATTCAGGTCTGTGAATTTGGGTGCTCTGTTGAGGGCAAATCGTAGCTTGTTGAACGGAAGCTCTTCGGCTTGCAGTGCGCGCTTCAAGCGCAATGCGTTCTGTGCCGAACGCATATCCAGTTCGATCATCGCGAAATACACATGTGCCGCCTGGAGAATAGTTTCGGACCAGTGCACCAGCGTCGACGGCATATCCACGATTACATAGTCAAAATGCTTGCGCGCCGTGTTGATCACACGCTCGATATCTTCGGGAGTGATCAAATCCAACGGCACCATGTCTGAAGGGGCGGTCAGAACCTGAAGCTTTTCTTCATAAGTTTGAAGCGCTTGCATGAACACTTCGTCGTCCATCGCTGCGGTGTCTGACAGCATTTCAAAAACGGTTTCTCGACGCGGAAGATCAAGGTAGGTCGATACAGTTCCGAACTGGAGATCCAGATCGATCAGGCATACTGACGGGGCTTCCTTCGGAGAAACGGTAGCGAGTTCCCAAGCCAGATTTACTGCCAGGGTGGTCGAACCAACCCCGCCTGCCAGTCCATGCACAACGAAAAGAGCGGCTTCTTTCGATTCGCCTTGTGCCATCGGAGCGGCGGCCTGTGCAACGGCAACCGGATCAGGTTGTTTCATACGCTCAATCGCTTCCTGCAATTCTCCTTCAGGAAGCGGGTAGGGGACAAACTCATCTGCGCCCTTGCGAAGCAGCTGGTGCAGAGATGCAGGTGTCACATCTTCAGCGATCAGCACGATCTTAATCTTCTTTTCTTTGGCGCGGGTGATGATTTCACCCATCATGGTGAGGTTGTCTTCGTCCTCTCCATCAATGGCCAGCGCGACGAATTCCAAAGAGTCTGCATCAGGTTGACCAAAAAACGCCAAAGCTTCGGCGAAACCTAAGTCACCCCATCGTTCACCTAGGGCGGCCTCCATGTCTTCTATCAGAAGATCGAAATTCTGAACGTCACGACTGATCGTGCAAGCCAGGATAGCAGTTTCGTCGTCTTTTGGCGTAGCGCTTGTCATTAACACAATCCTTGTCGTCAGGGTTACCAAACACAGTGAACCGGTTTGGTTCGTTCTGGTTTGCTTTTGCCCCGTTGCGTCCAATTCTGGCCGCAGGTCACCTAATTGTTGAAAATGTGGCTTGGAACTTAGGCAAGATTTAGGCGCAAAAGAACCAATTGTAGGGAAATGGGCGACGATGTCGCCCATTTCGGGTGATTATTCATCGCCGCCGCTAGCATCATCTGCCGGAACGATGTAGCTCGGTCTCTCCGCGCTCTCGACATATTCGCGGCGAATGACCTCTGCGTACTTGCCGTCCAGAAGCTGCGGTTTGCGATCCACAAAACCGGAAACCTCAGTCACAGTACGGCGGTTACGGCGATCTCTGTTCGGTGTGGCGATCAAAGGCCGTGTTTTGCCGAAGGAAACAACCGCTTCCAGGCGCGACCTCGAAATGCCCTGCCGTGTCAGGAATGCTACAGCTGCGTTCGCGCGGCGTTGGCCCAGGCTTTTGTTGTAAGCCGTGGAACCGACCGCGTCAGTGTGACCGTAAACGCGGAAGCGCGCTTCGGGGAACTGTTTGATCCAGTCAGCCTGTCGCAACAGAATTCTTTGCGCTGATTCGTCCAGCACAGAGCTGTTGAAGGCAAAGTTAATCTGAACCGGAACTTCTGCAGCAAAGCGTTGCCCCAGAATCTCGGCGTAGGTCAGTTCGCCGTTCATCACTTGAACGTTGTTGAAAGTCGCATTCCCGAACGTGCCGGTATCGATTTCATATCCGGCCTCGCGCGTACATGCGGCGACAGCGACCGTGAGACCCAGTGCGATGATCCACTTTTGCATTGGTCCTATCCTCCTCATCATTCCAGGACGTAGCCGTACGAGCTTCCGAAGTCCTGTTTGGCAACTTCAGATGCACCGCCGGAGCCTGTGCGCAATGTCCGTGCAACCTTGCCGTTCACGAACAGTTGGAATTCGCTGGGCGGCTTGACGCGGTCGGTCGGCAGTGCCAGCGCTTCGCCACGTGTTGGTGACACGAGGTGTGCGGTAACGATCACGACCAGTTCAGTTTGCTGACGCTGGTATTCCGCGCTGCGGAACAACGAACCCAGAACAGGGACGTCACCCAACCACGGAACCTGATTGTTCAGATCTCTGAAGTCGTCCTGAATCAATCCGGAGATCGCGAAGCTTTCACCGTCGCGCAGCTCAACCGTCGTAATGGTCCGACGAGTGATAAAGGTCGGTACGTTGTTGCCCGCGATTGTGAAGTTCGAGTTCGGATCGATGCTGGAAACAGATGTCCCCATCTCCAAGTTGATCAAATCGCCATCTACAACGCGCGGTGTGAACATGACCTGCACACCGAATGCACGATATTCGATTGCAATGTTGCCGTCATCCGCAGGAACCGGAATTGGAACTTCACCACCCGCAAGGAACTCGGCCTCTTGGCCGGACAACGCCGACAGGTTTGGTTCCGCCAGGCTGCGCGCAAGGCCTTTGGCCTCAAGTGCTTCCAAAAGCAGACGAACCTGAGTTGATCCAGCGCCAAAGCCGAACAGGATCGCGCCTGTGTTTGTCTGCTGAATCGGGATGTTGTTGTTCAGAGCGTTTGCCAGAGCGCCAGCGCTGTTCAGGGTGTTGAAACCGCCGGTTACGTCACTTCCGCCGAAGCCAAGCGATGCGGTCAGGCTTTTTGCTACCGAGCGGTTCATCTCAGCGAATCGGACTTTCAGCATGACCTGCTGAACACCACCAACCGACATCAGGTTGGAAACACGCTCGGGCGCGTAGCGTTCGGCCAGCTCAAGAGCCCGTGCCAGTTTGGCCGCGCTTGAAATCGTGCCGGAAAGCACAATGCCATCATTCGCGGTGCGCACTTCAATTGGCTCACCCGGCAAGATTTGCCGCAGCCGTTCTTTAAATTCTGAAACATCTGGGGAAACGCGAACCCGAACGTTTGCAAGCAGGTTGCCCGCAGCGTCGAAAAGGGTCAGCGTTGTCAGGCCCGGAGCCTTACCCAACACATAGATAGTGCGATCCGAAAGCGACGAAATGTCAGCAATGCCAGCGTTGGCGATGCTGAGTTCCGTGAACGGTTCTTCACTTTCAACAACAATTGCGCGGTTCATCGGAACGTCCAGCGTTTCCGCTGTTCCATTCTTAACTACACGCAGGGTTTCTGCCCAGGCCGTGCTACCGACCGGACCCACTACAAGCGCTAACCCAAGAAGGGTCGCGCCAATCAAGGAACGTATTTTCATGTGACCTGCCTCTCCGATCACGCCTCATTTTACGGCTATTGCCTTATGCCCGATAACACTGGGCGAATTACGAATTTATTGCAATAATCAATGGTTTCTGGAATTTTCCTTATGTGGACATTGCGCAACAATCCAAACGAAACAAGCCGCGCACTAGGCGCGGCTTGCAGTCTTAAATCGCTGATTTCGCGTTAATTTGTGCAGGGAATTTCGGTTTTTACGGTTTCAGCACCGCGCCGTATGTTCGTGAAGCACTTCCGCTCTTCGACTCGGACCGGAGCAGGGGCTGCTTCCTTGATTCCCAGCAATGTCCGTTGGTTAACTTCGATAGCTGTATCTGCAACTGTTTCATCTTGTACGCCGACCAGGGCCAAGGATAGGCGTCCGGTGTTTTGCGCCTGTGCCAAAGCGGCGATTTGTTCCGGAGTGGCGGCAACAGTTACGGTTCGCGCGATTGTTGCACCGGTGATGTCTGAACCAGCTGTCTGGTCGACAGCAATCAGTTCAATATTAGTCTGAATCAAGCGAGTGATCTCACCGTTGGCTCCTTCAACGGCGCCACGCAGCGAACCGGTCCAATACACATCAACCTTGTCGCCGGGGCGCAGGAAACCCGAAACGCCAGATGCGACGTCGACGCTAATCGCGAAGGCGCGCATACCTTTTGTCAGTCTCGACGTCAGGCCAGCTTCGGCACCGGGCTGCGTAATCTTGACCTCGAGAATCGCCTCGTCCTTTTCCATGGCGCGCAGAACGAATCTTTCGCCATTGGCTTCCTCGGGGAAAAGAACGGCCACATCGGTGAAGGTTCCTTCTGGAATCGCATCTTCAGGCCATTTAACGGTCCGGACGTCTTCGGCGGCCAAGCGTTCACCATATTTCAGGCTCCGGTTGGAAACGATGACATCAACGGTTGCGATTGACTTGACGTTTGCAAGAGCGTTCTGCGTGGCTAGGCGCTCTTGCTCAAGTTGAGCCTGATACTGAGTGATATAGTCTCGCGCCATGTAAACAGCGCCGCCGGCCAAAGCTACTCCGACAATCAGGACAAGTCCAAATACTGCGCGCATTCGCGTCCCCTCATTCTTTCTATTATAGTTCGTAAGATTTGCGTAAGAGCACGTCTATTTAGCTCTGGCTACAAGTGAATTGTGTCGAAAAGGGGGGCAATCCGCGATTTTTTTTCCGTCTGTGGTCAAGAACGCCACAGAGGCCAGAGCAATTTGTTAATTGTCTGTTTCAAATGCGAGTTCCTGGATTTCAACCCCGGACAGCGCCTGACCTATTTCATTGTCCACGTGTTGAACTGAACCGGCCATGCGCAATACGACAAGCAGTCCAAGCCCGGTAATCCCGGCCGTTAGCACGACCCAGTCAACAGTAACCGCGCCGTCTTCGTTTGAAAAAAAGCTCAGAATTCGGTTCATCTTGGGCACCTGTTTTCAAGCACAAAAAAAGGGGGCACTGCCGAATGTGCGCCCCCCTTTGTAATTCGCTTCAGATATTAATCTTAGGTGCCCGGAGTTACGTCAGGCGCGTTAACGTTTACACCGCTCAGAGCGCTGTCAACTTTACCGGCCAGAACGTCGGTACCGTTGCCGACTTGGGTGTATGCAACAGCTGCCAGACCAACGATGGCTGCGGTCAGAACAACCCAGTCTACAGTTACGGCGCCGTCTTCGTCTTTGCGGAAGTTCTTGATGAACTTGATCATGTTACGTCCCTCCTAAAGGATCAAAAGTCAATTAACCTCGGCGTCTTTCAGAGCTTCGTCTCTCAGTCCACTCCCGAGCGTCTCGGTATGGCATTATGTTTGACGGGTAGGCATGGCAGGAATTGGGCCAAACACATTTTTTTTCCGAGAGAACTTAACTTTTTGGTAGGAATTTTTTTAAGTACCTGAAAATAAAGTAAAAAAAATACAAAAACAAATACACATACCCTGTCTTTCCGATGCAAAATTACGGCAAATGAGGCGAAACTGCCCCATTTCGCTGTGTTTTTCTGGCTTTACAGCAGGATTCGGGATCAAATATCTGAAAAGACAAAACTATGAGGCGGGCAAATGAAACTCCGGGACGCAATATCCTGCGCCGGTATTTCGGTATTGATGATGACGGGGCCTGTGCCCGCCATCGCAAATGATGCCGAACCCAGAGGCGTATATAAGCGCGTTAGGGCGCCCCAGCCGGGTGCCAGACCTAAAATAACTGTGCAGATCTCACCCGAGGAGCACGCCGCAGCGCCGTCTGCGCCGAGCACGGGAGCCGAGATTGTTCTTCCAGACATTATAGCCCGGACGAGAGTTGCACCTTTGGATGTTCCAGAGGGTGGCGCTACGAAAAAGCCCGTTGGATCCTATAAGGCGTTCTGGGAAAAGATTTCACCTGCATTGGCTGATGCCGGTGCTGGGCGCCTGGACGGAGCTATTAACGCTCTTGCTGCAATCAACGTTGCTTCTCCGCGCCTACAGACGCTGCAGAACATTGCACAGCAAAGAGGGGTTGAGATTCTGCGCTCGACCGTGGGCACCAATGTGTCGCCTGCTCTTGTATTGGCAGTTATCTCTGTCGAATCGGCGGGGCGTGCTGATGCGGTCAGCTCTGCTGGAGCTCAGGGGTTGATGCAGCTCATGCCCGCTACGGCAAAGCGGTTTGGCGTGACCGACAGTATGCATCCCGGCCAGAATATCTCCGGCGGGGTGAAATACCTGAACTGGCTGATGGAAGAATTCGGCAACGACCCGATCATGGTTCTGGCCGGATATAATGCGGGTGAGGGGGCTGTACGCAAACACGAGGGCGTGCCGCCTTATGCCGAGACGCGGGACTACGTTCCCAAAGTGCTTGCAGCCTTTCAGATAGCGAAGGCGCTGTGTTCTACACCGCCGCAACTGATCTCGGACGGCTGCGTATTCCAGGTTCAAAAATGAAAAGGCCCACCTGAAACGGTGGGCCTTTAACTTGATGCGGCTTAGTTTACGATGCTCGCTTCAGTCGCTGCTCGAATCTCATCTTCGCTTACGCCTTCCGCGATCTCGACAATCTTCAGGCCGCCGTCCACTACGTCCAGAACGCCCAGGTTGGTGATGATGCGGTTCACCACCTTTTTGCCCGTCAGAGGCAGGGTGCACTTTTTCAGCAGCTTGGATTTGCCGTGCTTGTTGGTGTGATCCATCACGACAATCACACGGCCAACGCCGGCCACAAGGTCCATCGCGCCGCCCATACCTTTGACCAACACGCCGGGAATCATCCAGTTGGCCAGATCACCTTCTTCATCAACTTCCATCGCGCCCAGAACGGCGGCTGCAATCTTTCCGCCCCGGATCATGGCAAAAGATGTTGCGCTGTCGAAGTAGGCGGTGCGGGACAGTTCGGTAATTGTCTGCTTGCCAGCATTGATCAGGTCGGGGTCTTCTTCACCTTCGAAGGGGAAGGGGCCCATACCCAGCATACCGTTTTCGGACTGAAGGGTGATATCCTTGTCACCCACATAGTTCGCCACCAGCGTCGGAATACCGATGCCGAGGTTCACATACATGCCGTCTTCAAGCTCTTGCGCCGCACGAGCGGCCATCTGATTACGATCCCAAGGCATTATGCTTCCTCCTTCTTACGGGTGGTGCGTTGTTCGATGCGCTTTTCGTGATCGCCCTGAATCAGACGGTGCACATAGATGCCGGGCAGGTGGATCGCATCAGGGTCCAAAGAGCCGCGAGGCACGATTTCTTCGACCTCAGCAATGCAGATCTTGCCACAGGTCGCGGCAGGCACGTTGAAGTTCCGAGCGGTCTTGCGGAAGATCAGGTTGCCTGTGTCATCAGCCTTCCAGGCTTTGACGATTGAAAGATCGGCAAAGATGCCCTCTTCCATGATGTAGGTCTCGCCGTTGAAGTCCTTGTGCTCTTTGCCTTCGGCAATAACGGTGCCCACACCGGTCTTGGTGTAGAAGCCGGGGATGCCGGCGCCACCGGCGCGCATACGCTCGGCCAGAGTGCCCTGCGGGTTGAACTCCAGTTCAAGCTCTCCGGCAAGGTACTGGCGCATGAATTCTGCGTTTTCGCCGACGTAAGAGCTGATCATTTTCTTAACCTGCTTGGTCTGCAGCAAGATGCCGATGCCGAAATCGTCAACACCCGCGTTGTTCGAAGCAAAGGTCAGATCCTGAGCACCGGATTCTTTGATTGCGTCCAGCAGCAGTTCAGGGATGCCGCACAGGCCAAAACCGCCTGCTGCGATCATCATGCCATCCTTCAGCACTCCATCGAGTGCTTCGGTGGCATTGGCATAGATTTTCTTCATGGAAAACTCCCCCAATGACATGGTGATGGGCAGGTTGTGCCGCCGCGTCACGGGGAAGTCAACGAATCCAAGGGGCTGGTGGTATTTCTACCTATCAGCCCCTAGCTGGCTGCTTTTTTCGTGGTTTTCTTGGCAGCGGTTTTTTTCTTCGGTGCTGCCTTCTTCTTGGTGCCTTTCTTGGCCGCACGTTCATTGACCAATTCAACGGCCATTTCCGGCGTCACGTCCTCGGGCTTGATATCCTTAGGGATGGTGGCGTTGACCTTTTCCCATTTTACATATGGCCCATAGCGTCCGTCCAGAACTTGCATTGCACCACCATCTGGGTGATCGCCGAGTTCTTTTAGCGGTTTGGCAGCCGCGCGCTGACCCCGTCCCGGGTTGGCGCGCTTTTCAGCCAACATTTCAACCGCACGGTTCATTCCGATTTCAAACACGTCGTTTGGATCTTTGACGTTCACGTAGACGGGTTTGGCCTCTTCCGGCAACTGATGCATGATATAGGGCCCGAACCGCCCGAAATTCGAGCTGATCATACCGCCCTCAGGGTGCTCACCGATTTGGCGGGGCAGGGACAGCAGCGTCAGCGCTTTGTCCAGATCCATGTCATCTTTGCTCCAGCCGCGGGGCAAAGAGGCGCGTGGTGGCTTCTTGTTCTCGGGGGTGGGCTCACCACGCTGGACGTAAGGCCCAAACCGACCAGATTTCAGCCAGATTTCATCGCCGGCATCTTCGCCTAGAAGACGCTCATCGCCTTCGGCGCCTTCACCAGCGATAGGACGGGTATATGTGCATTCAGGATAGTTTCCACAGCCCACAAACCCTCCGGTACGCGAAGTTTTCAGATGCAGTTGGCCGGTACCGCATTTTGGGCAGACTCGCGGGTCTGACCCATCTTCGCGCGGGGGATAAAGTTGTGGTGCAAGGGCTTCGTCCAACTTGTCGAGCACTTCGGATATGCGCAGTTCGGAAGTTTCGCCAATCGCGGCCGAGAAATCACGCCAGAACTTGCCCAGAAGATCCTTGTAGTCGCGATCACCTGCACTGACGTCATCCAACTGTTCTTCGAGATTGGCGGTGAACTCGTATCCCACATACTGGCGGAAGAAATTCAGCAGGAAGATTGTGACGATCCGGCCCTTTTCCTCAGGGATAAGACGGTTCTTGTCCTTGCGTACGTATTCTCGATCCTGAATCGTAGTCACGATTGAGGCATAGGTCGAGGGGCGCCCGATGCCCAGCTCTTCCATCCGCTTGACCAGTGTCGCCTCGGTATAGCGCGGTGGCGGTTGGGTGTGGTGTTGCAGCGCCAAAACCGCCTCGTTTTCGGACAGAACTGCTTCTTTGGCAGCCTTGTCTGTACTTTCGCTGGTTGCTTTGGCGAACTGGTCCCGCAGCGAGGTCTTGGCAAATTTAGCAGGATCGCCCTGCATGATCTGCGGCAGGCGCTTTTCATCGTCGTCGGCCACATCGTCACGGCCTTCTTCATAGACGCGCATGAAACCATCAAACAAGACAACTTGGCCGGTGGCACGCAGACCAACCTGGCCGTCATCGCTGCCGACCTCAACCGTCGTACGCTCCAGGCGTGCAGCAGACATCTGACAGGCAATCGTGCGCTTCCAGATCAGGTCGTAGAGCTTGCGTTGATCCTCATCCGTTACCTTCAGCGCCTTGGCATCGCGCGACATATCCGTTGGTCGGATGCATTCGTGCGCTTCCTGAGCGTTCTTGGCTTTGTTCTTATAAATGCGCGGGCTGTCCGGTACGTATTCCGCGCCATAGCGTTCCGTGATCGCGTCGCGGGTGGCGGCCACGGCCTCAGGGGCCATGTCGATACCATCGGTCCGCATGTAAGTAATGTAGCCTGCCTCATACAGCCGCTGAGCCACCTGCATCGCATGTCGCGCACCCATACCAAACTTGCGGCTGGCCTCCTGCTGCAGGGTAGAGGTCATGAACGGCGCACTCGGGTTACGGGCGGCAGGCTTTGCTTCGACCGACTTAACACTGAGCGCACGGCTGGTGATCGCCTGAACCGCAAGTTCCGCCTGAGTGGCATTGGCCAAATCGTGTTTGTCGAGCTTCTTACCTGCCAGAGTGACTAGACGAGCTTCATAAGTCTGGCCTCGCGGCGTCTCAAACAGCGCCCGAACCGACCAGTACTCGACGGGTTTGAACGCTTCGATCTCCATCTCTCGCTCTACGATCAGGCGCAAGCAGACGGATTGAACGCGACCTGCCGACTTCGCGCCCGGTAGCTTGCGCCACAGAACGGGTGAGAGATTGAAGCCGACCAAATAGTCCAGCGCGCGGCGGGCCAAGTAGGCCTCGACTAAGGGCATGTCGACCTCGCGCGGGTTCTGCATTGCCTCGGTCACGGCGTCTTTGGTAATCGCGTTGAACGTTACGCGGCTGACCGGCGTGTCCTTTTTGATGGAACGGCGTTTGGTCAGCGCTTCTTGCAAGTGCCAACTGATCGCTTCACCCTCGCGATCGGGGTCAGTCGCGAGGATCAGTGCGTTGTCTTCTTTCAGTGCGTCGGCGATGGCTTTGACATGTTTGCGGCTGTCGTTCCCGACCTCCCATTTCATTGCAAATTCATGCTCGGGATCGACCGATCCATCCTTTGGAGGCAGGTCGCGCACATGGCCGTAAGACGCCAGAACGGTGTAGTCGGAGCCAAGATATTTGTTAATTGTTTTGGCTTTGGCAGGGGATTCTACAACAACTACAGGCATTTAAGGGAAAACCTCGCTCGACGAATTGGGCGCCTTCTATGATCGTGCAAAATGTGTAGGGCAAGAGCGAATTGTCAATGCGTTCCTTTCAAAAGCAAAATTTGAAGGTGATTTCATGTTGATACACGGCTGAATAGGGGATGCGTCGCAGGCGGTGATTCCTTGCAAACTGTTCAGGCCGTCAGTGACAGCAAGCCGCCGGGCTGACGTTGAATGCGCCCATCCAGTTCCAGCTCAACCAATGCAGGGCCGATGGCTCCAGCGGTTGCCGCAATGTCACGGATCAGTTGATCTTCCGCTATTGGGGATGGACCTAACCGCACCAAGATTTCGTGGTGCAGAGAGGCTGGTGGAACCGAAGGGTCCGGTTGATCGTCGGGCTGTGTGTGCAGTTGTTCTGAGAACAGGTCAGACGGTTGCTGCGGGAGGGCTTCGATGACGTCTTCGGCAGATCGCACTAAGGTTGCTCCGTCACGGATTAAGAGGTTGCACCCAGCTGCGCGAGCGTCGAATGGGTGGCCCGGAACGGCCAGAACCTCTCGGCCCTGATCCAACGCGTCGCGCGCGGTGATTAGGCTGCCTGATTTTGCGGCGGCCTCAACAACCACAACGGCCTGAGCTAAACCCGAAATTATACGGTTGCGACGTGGAAAATGCCGCGCTTGCGGGTTTACGCCCATCGGCTGCTCTGACAACCGCAGCCCTGACTGTGCGATATCCCTCGCCAGATCAGAGTTTTCGGCCGGGTAGATAACGTCCACACCGCCGGCCATGATGGCCACTGTGCCAGTTTCCAATGCAGCCTTGTGCGCGGATGTGTCGATGCCGCGCGCCAACCCTGAGACAACGACAAACCCCTCTTTTCCAAGATCTGCCGCCAGACCGCGCGCCATCCGTGCGCCCAGAGACGAGCAGTTGCGCGCCCCAACCATCGCGACGGTTGGTTTGCGCAGGACTGACACATCCCCCACGGCCCAAAGCATCGGTGGAGCGTCGGAAAGATCATTCAAAGCATTTGGGAAATCGGCGGACCCAAGGCACAAAAGTCGTGCATTCGCTGCTCTTGCAGCCTTGAGTTCCGCCTCAATCACGCCGGGCGGGCACGTTTCATACCCTTGGATTCCGGCAGCGCGAGCCATTTCAGGCAGCGCGGCTAGCGCGTTCTGCGCTGAGCCATGTTCCCGCAGTAGCCGGCGAAATGTCGCCGGACCTACCTTGCGCGAGCGCAACAGACGGAGCCAGGAAAACCGATCCTCTTCCGTGGTGGGTGGGAGTGTGGGGTGATAGGAAGAATGCTGCTCTTCGGCCATCCGATGCTCCGCCTGATTGCAGAACTGGTTTACGGTTGGCGAGGTTAACAGCTTGTGAATCTCGTCAATTTTTCCGTAAATTTTTGATGGAGTGACACGACATTTCTGACAGTATATTGAAAATAAAACAAAAAATCCTGCCATCAGCAGAGGCGCAGTTCTTCATTGTGGGCTGCGCTTTTAAAAAAACAAAAGCGCAGCGTTAACCCTGAACCAGTCAGGCACGTAGGATTCTTTACTATGTGGCCGACCCGCCAACTGTCAGACCGTCCAGTAAAACAGTCGGCTGTCCCACACCAACAGGTACCCATTGACCGTCTTTGCCACACGTTCCCATGCCCGGATCAAGTTGCATGTCATTTCCCAGCCCCCTAATCCGATTCAGTGCTGAAGGCCCGTCGCCAATCAAGGTCGCTCCCTTCACTGGGGCTCCAATTTTACCGTTCTCAACGCGGTAGGCTTCTGTGCAGGAAAAAACGAACTTGCCGTTGGTGATATCAACCTGCCCGCCGCCAAAACCAACGGCCCAAATCCCATCCTTGATATCCGCAACCAGCGCGCCGGGATCAGAGTCACCGCCCAGCATGACGGTATTTGTCATTCGCGGCATTGGTTTATGGGCGTAGCTCTGTCGCCGACCATTGCCTGTTGGTTTAACGCCCATCAGGCGTGCGTTTTGGCGGTCTTGCATATAGCCGGTCAAGATTCCGTCCTCAATCAGAACCGTTCGCGAACTGGGCGTACCCTCGTCATCCACGCTGATTGAGCCCCGCCGATCTGCGATTGTACCGTCGTCCACGACGGTCACACCCTTTGAAGCGATCTGCTGCCCCATTAGCCCGGCGAAAGCGGAACTGCCTTTGCGGTTGAAGTCGCCTTCCAGCCCGTGACCGATAGCTTCATGCAGCAGAATGCCGGGCCAGCCGGGGCCAAGCGCCACCTCCATTACTCCCGCCGGGGCAGGGACGGCGTCAAGGTTAACCAGCGCAATCCGAAGCGCCTCGCGTGCTTTGTCTTGCCAATCGGAAGGATCGATCAAGCCATCTAGACCTACGCGACCGCCACCTCCAGCCGAGCCGCTCTCGCGGCGACCGTTCTGTTCAACGATCACAGAGATGTTCAGGCGGGTCATTGGGCGAACATCCCGAACCATCACACCATCTGGGCGCAGAATCTCTACTTCTTGAACGGCGGCTGTAATCGTTGCGCTGACTTGCATGACCCGAGGGTCAAGGTCGCGCGCAAAGGCGTCAATCTCGCGAAGGGTTTCAATCTTGACCGGGAAACTGGCGGATTCGATTGGGTCTTCGTCGGTGTAGAGACGCGTATTCGTGGCGCGCGGAGCTTCTGCCAGCGTCCCGCCACCGTCCCCAACTGCAAGGCGCGCGGTCTCGGCTGCGCGCTTGAGCGCGGGAATCGAAACTTCCGTCGAGTGGGCGTAACCTGCGACCTCACCCTGTACTGCACGGAGGCCGAATCCTTCGGATGCATCATAGGACGCGGTGCGCAAACGACCGTCATCAAAGACCAGAGACTCTGATTTTCGGCGCTCCACAAACAACTCTCCGTCCTCGCCCCCGGCGGTTGTGGATTGCAAAACTGCAAGTGCTTCGTCTTGCGGTAGAACGCTATCAAAAGGGCGAAATGGGTCGTTGGGCATCGCTTTGGGCCTTTCGGGTTTGATCCAGATCAAAAATAGCGTCTGTTTGACGCAAGCATTTTGCTTTATTTAGCATCAGGAATATGATTTTTAACGCAGCCAATGACAACGGGTGAGGTGCGTCCGATTCACACCTTTTCGCCAGAGACGCAAAGATCAAACGACCAGGACAGAACATGAAGAACGCTTTGATGCTTTCAGGGGTTGCGACAGCCCTCTCCAGCCTTCCAGCCATGGCTCAGGAGCTTGAGATTATTGGCAAGCCGGTCGATGGCGGGATGGGTTTCCAGCCCGCAGCCACCAGCCTGGCCCAAGGCATTCGGGATCTGGATGGAATGATTCTTGTAATCATTACAGTGATCTGTCTGTTCGTGGCCGGTCTGCTGGTGTACTGCATCGTCCGCTACAACGAGCGCGTTAACCCCAAACCGGCGCGGTTCTCGCATTACACCCCGGTTGAGATCGCATGGACCCTTGGTCCTATCCTGATTCTTGTCTTTATCGGGGCGTTTTCGCTGCCGGTTCTGTTCAAGCAACAGGAAATTCCCGAAGGTGACGTAGTCATCAAGGTTGTCGGAAATCAGTGGTACTGGACTTACGAATACGTTGATCACGATTTCGCGTTCGACAGCTATCTGTTGGGACATCCGGCAACCTTGGACGAGGGCGCACGCCCTGCGGATGCAGATGTAACTCCGTTCGTTCTGGACGATGCGATGCGCGCGAAACTGGCCGATGCGGGTTACAGCGAAGACGAATGGCTGCTGGCCACGGACACTGCTGTAGTTGTGCCTGTTGGCAAAGTGGTCGTGATGCAGGTCACCGCCTCGGACGTGATCCACTCTTGGACCATCCCGTCCTTCGGCGTGAAGCAGGATGGTGTTCCGGGTCGTTTGGCCGAACTGTGGTTCGAAGCCGACAAAGAAGGTATCTATTTCGGTCAGTGCTCTGAACTGTGCGGCAAAGACCATGCTTATATGCCGATCACCGTCAAAGTGGTCAGCGAAGAAGCGTATGAGCAGTGGCTGCAAGGCGCGCTGGAAGAGTATGCCGGCCAGCCTGCCTCTTATCAGGTTGCCTCGAAATAAGACGGGTTACAGCCTGTTTGAACTAAGATGCTAGCTGCGCGGGTTTCGCGCAGCTTTCACCCCAGAAGGACCGGACATGAGCGACGCAAGCATCAATGCCAGCACCGTCACCGCGCAGACCCGTGCGGATGAGGCCGGCTTTGGCGACTATTTTGCACTGTTGAAGCCTCGCGTCATGTCGCTGGTGGTGTTTACCGCTTTGGTGGGTTTGCTGGCTGCTCCTGTGCCTGTCCACCCCATTATCGGTTTTTGCGCGATTCTGTTCATTGCCATCGGCGGCGGCGCTTCTGGCGCTCTGAACATGTGGTGGGATGCGGATATCGACCGCGTCATGAAACGGACCAAAGGGCGTCCGATTCCCTCTGGCAAAGTAGAAGAAGGCGAGGCGCTATCTCTAGGCTTGGCGCTGTCTGGCCTGTCTGTGATCATGTTGGGGCTTGCGACAAACTGGTTCGCAGGCGCATTTCTGGCCTTTACGATCTTTTTCTACGTCGTCGTGTATACAATGTGGCTAAAGCGTTCGACGCCGCAAAACATCGTGATTGGTGGCGCTGCCGGAGCTTTCCCACCTGTAATCGGCTGGGTTGCGGCGACAGGTTCAATGTCGATTGAGCCCTGGCTGATGTTCGCACTGACGTTTATGTGGACCCCGCCGCATTTCTGGGCGTTGGCGCTATTCATGCGTTCGGACTATGACGATGCGGGTGTTCCGATGTTGACAGTAACGCACGGTCGCCGCGCAACACGCTGGCACATACTGGTCTACACCGCTTTGCTGGCAACTCTGGCTGTGGGCACATCGTTCTCGGGCATCGGTGGTCCAATCTATCTGACTGTCGCTGTCGTGATGAATGCGCTGTTCCTAAGGGGCGCCTGGCAGATTTCTCGCCGGACCGAGGATGATTCCGAGGCAGACAACTTCAAGGTTGAGCGCTCTTTCTTCAAGCTTTCGCTGCTCTACCTTTTCCTACACTTCGGAGCGATTCTGGTTGAGGCGCTGCTGAAGCCCTACGGTTTGGGAGGTTGGTCATGAGCCTGCGTAAAAGCCACGAACTGCACGAACGTCGTTTTAGCCGGAACCTCGGTGTTGGTCTGACACTGGCGGCATTCATCGTCATTATCTTCGGTCTGACTGTTGTAAAGGTCGCTGGCACGGATTTCGGAATGGCGACACAAGAGGTCCAGAACTGATGGCGCTTTCGGGACCGCAGAAAACAGTTGCGCAGACGGTAGGGGTCGTCGTCCTGATGGGCAGCCTCGCCTGGGCAGCTGTGCCGTTTTACGACTGGTTTTGTCGGGTCACAGGTTTTGGCGGAACAACTGGTGTAGCCGAAACCGCCCCCGAAGACATTCTGGATCGCACCATTACCGTTCGGTTTGATGCCTCTAAGGCAAAGGACATGGCTTGGGAGTTCAAGCCGGTTGAACGCGAGATGGAAGTGCGCATCGGAGAAACTGGGCTTGCGTTCTACGAGGCTTATAATCCCACCGATCGACCTATTGCCGGACAAGCGTCCTACAACGTCGCGCCGTATTCGGCTGGTGGATATTTCCAGAAAATTGCCTGTTTCTGCTTTGAAGAGCAGGTTCTGCAGCCAGGTGAACGGGTTCAGATGCCGGTAACCTTCTTCGTTGACCCTGAGCTGGTCGAGGATCTGGAAGCAAAATATGTTCATACGATCACTCTGTCGTATACATTCTACGAAATTGACTTGCCCGAGGGGTATGCCGCTCTCGATACGCAAGTCGACAAAAACACGAACTAACGCCTTTAGGTGAGGGACTCTGATGGCACACGCTAAAAACCACGATTACCACATTCTGGCCCCATCGATCTGGCCACTGCTAGGCGCCGTTGGCGGTTTTGTAATGTTGTTCGGGGCTGTTCTTTGGATGCACGGCGTAACGTCGTTCATGTTCTGGGCAGGTCTTGTCGCCGTTCTTTACACGATGTTCGCATGGTGGTCCGAAGTTGTGGCCGAAAGCCGTGCCGGGGATCACACGCCAGTTGTTCGCATCGGTCTGCGCTACGGATTTATCCTGTTCGTGATGTCCGAGGTGATGTTCTTCTTCGCCTGGTTCTGGTCGTTCTTCAAACATCGTATGTACCCGATGTACGACTATGCCGGCACCGAGTACATCCAGCCGGATATCCACGCGGTTGACCCGTTCCACCTGCCGCTGATCAACACGCTGGTTCTGCTGTTGTCGGGCTGTGCCATCACTTGGGCTCACCACGCATTGGTGCACGACAATGATCGCAAGGCACTGGTTCAGGGTCTAACCATTGGTATCGTGCTGGGTGTCCTGTTTACGTTCTTGCAGGCCTTTGAATACTACGAACTGCTGGCACACGGCGGCTGGGAGTTCGGTGGCGATCAGTTCTACTCCAACTTCTTCATGGCCACGGGTTTCCACGGCGCGCACGTGATCATCGGTACCATTTTCCTTACCGTCTGTTTGATCCGGGCGCTGCGAGGTGACTTTACGCCTGAAAAACACGTCGGTTTCGAAGCTGCGGCCTGGTACTGGCACTTCGTTGACGTTGTATGGCTGTTCCTGTTTTTCGCTGTTTACATCTGGGGCCAAGCGCCGTTGCTGTAACGCCTGTCAGGCTTTCTAAATGCAAAAGCCGCCCATTTGGGGCGGCTTTTTCTCTATCAGGGACGCAAGATTGCGCCCCATACAATTGCGTGGTTGCATTTCGGTGCGCGCGCCCCTTAACAAGACGCCGGTTTCCGCAGCTAGGTTTGGTTCTGACATGCGCCGTATCCTGTTCCCATTGATTTTCGGTCTCGCCGGTTTGGGCGTGCTGTTGTCTCTGGGTGTGTGGCAGTTGCAGAGGTTGGCTTGGAAGCAAGAGATCCTTGCTGAAATCGAAAGCCGTATCTCAGCTGATCCCGTAGCCTTGCCACCGAAGGTTTCCGAAGAAGTCGATAAATACCTTCCTGTGACAATCTCTGGCGCAATGGAGCCGGGGGAAGTCCATGTTCTGGTTTCGGTCAAGCAGGTCGGCGCGGGTTATCGC
This sequence comes from Ruegeria sp. BE9, assembly GCF_056538765.1. Lineage (NCBI taxonomy): Bacteria > Pseudomonadati > Pseudomonadota > Alphaproteobacteria > Rhodobacterales > Roseobacteraceae > Ruegeria > Ruegeria sp. BE9. Next base: position 179,812 of record NZ_JBQFTS010000004.1, read on the forward strand.
ATCATCCAATCGTTCAGCACCGAAGACCGGACTATACTGGTGGACAGGGGTTTTGTGCCGACCACGGCCAAACAGTCCGAGCGTCTAAATGGGCAGATGGAAGTTACCGGAAACCTACACTGGCCTGACGAGATCGACAGTTACACGCCCGAGGCCGATATTGACGCAAATATATGGTTTGCCCGGGACGTTCAAAATCTCGCTGCAACGCTTGGGGCAGAGCCTGTGCTGTTGATCGCCCGTTCGGAAACGGATCCGGGTGTAACGCCTCTGCCGGTGGATACGGCGGGTATTCCCAACGATCACCTTCAATACGCAATCACCTGGTTTGGTCTGGCTCTGGTTTGGGCCGCGATGACCGGTTATTTCCTGTGGCGCAACCGCGCCCCTTCTGAGAGTGAAGAGCAATGAAATACATCTCGACCCGTGGCCAAGCGCCAGAACTGACCTTTGAAGAGGCGATGCTGACCGGATTGGCCCGCGATGGTGGTCTGTATTTGCCCGCCGAGATCCCAGTGGTGTCGCAGGACGAGATCGCCGCTTTGGCTGGGCTGCCATATGAAGAGATCGCCTTTCGTGTGATGTGGCCCTATGTCAGCGGATCGTTTGCTGAGGATGAGTTCAAGGAGATCATCGCCCGCGCTTACGAAGGCTTTGGCCATGACGCTCGCGCACCTCTGAAACAGCTGAACGAGAACCACTTCTTGCTGGAACTGTTCCACGGCCCAACGCTGGCGTTCAAAGACTTTGCTATGCAGCTTATCGGTCAGCTGTTCCAGGTGGCTTTGAAGCGTCGCGGAGACCGAGTAACCATCGTCGGCGCGACCAGTGGCGACACAGGTTCGGCCGCTATCGAGGCGTTCCGGGGATTGGATGCGGTAGATGTGTTCATCCTATTCCCGCATGGCCGAGTGTCCGAGGTGCAGCGTCGACAAATGACCACGCCTGCGGATAGCAACGTGCACGCGCTGGCAGTCGATGGAGACTTTGACGATTGTCAGGCCGCGTTGAAGGACATGTTCAACGATTTCGACTTCCGCGATGGTGTCAAACTGGCGGGTGTGAACTCGATCAACTTCGCACGGGTTCTTGCGCAGATCGTTTATTACTTTTCAGCTGCAGTCAGCCTCGGTGCGCCGCATCGTAAGGTTAGCTTTACTGTGCCGACCGGTAACTTTGGTGACATCTTCGCAGGCTTTCTGGCCAAACGCATGGGGCTGCCCATCGACCGTCTGGTCGTTGCGACGAACCAGAACGACATCCTACACCGCTGCTTGTCGGGTGAGGGGTATTTCAAGGGCGATACTATCCCTTCGATCAGCCCGTCTATGGATATTCAGGTCAGCTCAAACTTTGAACGCGCGCTGTACTACGCCTACGGTGAAGATGGCGGCGCAGTCGCGCAATTGATGGACGAGCTCAAGAACGGAGGCTTCAACGTCAGCCAAGGCGCGATGGAAGCGCTGAGCGAGAGCTTTGACTCGGGCCGCGTGTCCGAAGATGAGACGTTGGAGACGATCAAGCACACCCTTGCCCACAGCGCCGAGCTGGTTTGCCCGCACACAGCCGTTGGTATCAAGGTCGCTGAAGAGCACCGCTCGGCAGATGTTCCGATGATCACTCTGGCCACCGCGCACCCCGCGAAATTCCCGGCCGCGGTCGAGAAGGCAAGCGACGTGCATCCGCCTCTTCCATCCCGCATGTCTGATCTGTATGAACGTCCGGAACGGGTGACCCGCATTGCCAACGATCTGGGTGCCCTAGAGGATCATATCAGAAGGCATATTGCTGAGTGACAGTCAGACAAGACCAACTGAAGAACGGGTTTCGTATCGTCAGTGAACACATGCCGGGGCTGCAATCTGCGGCCGTCGGCATCTGGGTGACCGCCGGTGGGCGGCATGAACGGATCGAACAGAACGGTATTGCGCATTTCCTTGAGCATATGGCTTTCAAGGGAACCGAGCGCCGCTCTGCGCTGCAAATCGCCGAGGCGATCGAGGATGTAGGCGGTTATATAAACGCCTATACCTCGCGTGAGGTGACAGCCTACTACGCGCGTGTTCTGAAAGATGACGTTGCGCTGGCGATGGACGTGATCGGCGACATCGTTATGAACCCCATCTTCGATCCGCGAGAGATTGAAGTTGAGCGTGGTGTGATCCTGCAGGAAATCGGTCAGGCCTATGACACGCCCGACGATGTGATTTTTGATTGGCTGCAAGAGCAAAGTTACCATGATCAACCGCTTGGCCGTACGATCCTTGGCCCGACTGAACGCGTAAGCTCATTCTCGCGTGAGGATTTGTCGGGGTTTGTGGCCGAACACTACGGCCCCGAACAGATGATCCTTTCTGCGGCTGGCGCGGTTGATCATGACCAGTTGATGAAAATGGCCGAAGAGATGTTTGGCCACCTGCAACCGCGCAAAGGCCTGATCCCCGAAGTTGCTCGGTTTACCGGAGGCGAGGCGCGTCAGGAAAAAGAGCTGGAACAAGCCCATTTCGCGCTAGCCCTGGAAAGCCCCGGGTATCGTGACGACGCGATTTACACGGCGCAGATTTATTCGACAGCTCTGGGCGGTGGGATGTCTTCGCGTCTGTTCCAAGAGGTTCGGGAAACGCGCGGGCTGTGTTATACGATCTTTGCGCAGACCGGTGCCTATGCCGATACCGGAACAACGACGATCTATGCTGGAACCTCGGCCGATCAGGTCGCGGAATTGGCCACCATCACCATCGATGAGATGAAACGCGCCGCTGAGGACATGAGTCCCGAAGAGGTTGCCCGCGCCCGTGCGCAGATGAAAGCCGGGATGCTGATGGGGCTGGAGAGCCCGTCAAATCGGGCGGAACGTTTGGCGCGTCTGGTGCAGATTTGGGGGCAGGTGCCTTCGCTTGAGGATACGGTCGCCAAGATTGACGGTGTCAGCACCGAAGATGTTCGAGTGTTCGCAGAGCAGATGGCCATTAAGGCTCCTGCGGCTCTGGCGCTTTACGGCCCGGTTTCAGGTGCGCCATCATTGGCGGAATTGCAGGAGAGGCGAGCAGCGTGATGCTATTGGGCAGACGCAAGCTAAAACTCGAGACCGAGCGCCTTAGCCTGCGCCCGCCCATTCACTCTGACTTTAACGATTGGGCTGCTCTGCGGCGTTCGTCCCAGGATTTCCTTAAGCCGTGGGAGCCGATTTGGGCTCAGGACCACCTGAGCCGAAAGTCGTTCACCAATCGCGTTTATTGGGCACAGCGATCTGTCGCCAGCAGCACAGCAATACCTCTGTTTCTGTTCCGTCGGTCTGACGACGTGCTGATTGGAGCGATAACGCTAGACAATATTCGCCGCGGACCGGCGCAAGCCGGAACTTTGGGATATTGGACAGGGCAGGCGTTTGCCCGAAACGGGTATATGCGCGAAGCCATTGGCGCGGTGGTACACCACGCTTTTACACGCTTGGACCTGAGCCGCATCGAGGCGGCGTGCTTGCCTGAAAATGAACCCTCGCGTGGGTTGCTGGAAAGTTCGGGGTTCAAATACGAGGGCGTCGCGCAATCATATCTGCAAATCAACGGTCGATGGCGGACGCATGTGCTGTATGCCAGCCTGCGTTCGGATCGGCGCGGGAAGACAGACGCCGGGTAGGGCGCGCGGCCCAGTAGGCCGGTAGTCCAAGTGCAGCGCAATTTTCAGACAGTAACTTTGTCGCAAGTATGTGGCTGTTCGTGCAGACCAAGCGCGTTCCAAACGACCGTTAATTGCCAAACTGGGGTTCTAGTTGGCGACCAATATGCAGACGTGACTTATGTGCGCTGTGCGCTACACTTCCTTCATGCGCTGGGTCATTGCGGCATTGTTGATGGTTTCGGGTGCGGCTGAGGCGCAGGAGCGCCGGCCGAGCCATTGCATCGCAATTGCTGACGCGGCGCCGGGCATAGAGTTTGTGCACAAGGCTGTTTGGACGGACCCGGTCCCAGATTTTTCGGTCAGGATCAGCTATGTCGCTCACGCCTCGTTTCTAATCCAGACGCAGGGTGGACTGAATGCGGTGACCGATTTCACCGGCTTTATCGGCGGCGCCAACCTGATCCCGGATGTGGTCACGATGAACCACGCCCACAGCACTCATTGGACAGCGCATCCCGATCCTGCCATTCCGCATGTGTTGCCCGGTTGGGGCGAATTCGGGCAGGGAATTGAACATCACCTTGATCTGGGCGAGATGCTTGTGCGCAACGTCTCGACAGACATCCGGTCCGTTTATGGTGGCGTGGAAGAGCGCGGCAACTCTATCTTTGTGTTTGAGATCGAAGGGCTGTGCATCGGTCATCTGGGTCATTTGCATCATGTCCCCTCTGACGAGCAGTTTGCGGCGTTGGGGCGCTTGGATGTCGTGATGGCGGCTGTGGATGGTGGCACGACCATGCCGCTGCCTGAGATGATTTCGGTTCTGAAAAGGCTGAAGAGCTCGGTCATCATTCCGATGCATTGGTTTTCGGGTTTCTCACTAGACCGGTTCCTCGTGGATATTCGCGATGAGTTTCCGGTTGAGCGTGACGGGGTGTCCGAAATAACCGTGTCTTTACGTACTCTTCCGGACCGCCCGACTGTCGTGGTGTTAGAGCCGCAATACCTGATGGAACTGGAATAGGGCTTGTCGCCGTGCTTCAGCTTGGGCAAGGAATGGGTATGACACTGAACCCTGCTGATGACACTCTGGCCAACTCGATCCGCATTGCTTTGGGCGACGACATTTTGCGGCCAGTTGAAGAACGTTACGTGGAAGAACCGCGTGGTCGGTTTTCGGGGCAGGCAGGCCTATTGGCCCTGCCGCGCTCAGTCGAGGAGGTGTCGACCCTCGTGAGATTGGCATCTCAGGCCGTTGTGCCTGTCGTCCCCTACGGAGGGGGGACTGGTTTGGTTGGAGGGCAAATCATGCCCGATGGCCCGGCACCGTTGCTGATCTCGCTGGAGCGGATGGCCGCAATCAGGGCGGTCTATCCCACTGAGAATATCCTGATCGCCGAAGCGGGAGCCATCCTCGCTGACGTTCAGGCCGCCGCAGAAGACGCCAGCCGACTTTTCCCTTTGTCGCTGGCCGCGCAGGGATCCTGTCGGATTGGAGGAAATCTGGCAACCAATGCCGGGGGTGTAAACGTTTTGCGCTATGGCAATGCGCGCGACTTGTGCCTTGGACTTGAAGCGGTTTTGCCGAACGGAGAAATTCTTCATGGCCTTAGCCGCTTGCGTAAGGACAACACGGGCTATGATCTACGCAACCTGTTGATCGGCGCTGAGGGAACCCTGGGTATCATCACAGCGGCCGCACTAAAGTTGCATCCCCAGCCATCCTCGACTGGAACAGCAGTGATTCAAGTAACATCTCCCGAAGCCGCAATTGACCTGTTGTCGCTGGCAAGGGATCAGGTGGGGGAGTGTGTAAGCGCTTTCGAACTGATCCACCGGCAGGGTCTGGAATTCTTGACTGAAATGTTGCCGGACATCCGTCAACCGTTCGAGGCTGCTCCAGAGTGGTGCGTTCTGATTGAACTCGGATTGCCCGAAGGTCTCTCGCCTGAAACGGAACTCGAAACGCTGTATACAGCAGCTCTGGAGCGTGAGCTGGTAGGGGATGCTGTGATTGCGCAGAGCGAGGCGCAGCGGCAGGAGCTTTGGTCGGTACGTGAACATATTCCGGCGGCCAATCGAATGATTGGGTCAGTTTCCAGCCACGATATATCTGTGCCGATTTCCAGGATCCCAGACTTCATTCGCCAGGGTAACGATGCTGTCGCGACGCTAGGGCCATTTCGCGTTAACTGTTTCGGACATCTGGGCGATGGGAACCTGCACTACAATGTGTTCCCTCCGAAGGGTCACAGCCGATCAGAGTTTGATGCAAAAAGGCAAAGTGTGAAGCGGGCTGTGCACGATCTTGTTCACGCATTCGATGGATCAGTCAGTGCCGAACATGGGGTTGGGCGCCTCAAAGCTGATGATCTTGAGCTTTACGGAGATCCTGCAAAACTAGTTGCTATGAAAGCGATCAAGACCGCGCTAGATCCTCAAGGAATTATGAACCCGGGCGCGGTCTTGAAATAGTTGGTGCGGCCAGCAGAACTGCGGACCGCTCATTCCTAGTTACGACGCAGGCAAAATGACTTTGTCGATAACGTGAATAACGCCGTTCGATGTTTCGATATCAGCTTGGACCACGTTTGCATCATTCACCATCACGCCATTGTCGAGGTCGATCGTGATGTCGCCACCTTGAACCGTTGCGGCGGTCATGTCGTCTGACAAATCGCCTGACATCACTTTTCCGGGTACAACATGGTAAGTCAAAACTGCTACAAGCTGATCTTTATTCTCAGGCTTGAGCAGGGTCTCGACGGTCCCTTCAGGCAGAGCTGCGAAGGCCTCATCGGTCGGAGCGAATACGGTGAACGGACCTTCACCTTTCAAAGTGTCTACCAGTTCGGCGGCCTGCACTGCGGCTACAAGCGTCTCAAAGCTGCCGGCGTTTACAGCGGTATCTACGATGTCCTTGGAATGGCCGTCTGCATACGCTGATGTGCTGACGATGAGACTTGCCACTCCGGCGAAAGCGAGCTTACGAAGCATGGTTTAATTCCCTTGTTGAAATGCCTCTAGTGGCATCACAGGGGTTACGCGCTTGCTTCGAAACAAGATCACTGAATGTGTTGGTGAAAGTGACTTGAACAGGTCAAAGATTGCGCTAAGCCAGCTCTGATTTTATTTTCCACTCACAATAACGTGATTGGGTCGTTGTCAGAGTCCCTCGAATTCACACAGCACCTGGACATCCATGCCCATGTCTTCCAGCACTTTCCTGCCACCTAGCTCGGGCAAATCAATGATGAACGAGCATGAAACGATCTCACCGCCCAACCGTTCGATCAGTTTTATACCTGCAGCGGCCGTTCCACCGGTGGCGAGCAGATCGTCAACAACAAGGATTTTTTCGCCAGCCTGAATGGCGTCGTCGTGAATTTCGACGATCGCTTCTCCATATTCCAGTTTGTAATCCTGACTGATGGTGGTGCCCGGCAGCTTGCCCTTCTTGCGAATGGGAACGAAACCGACGCTGAGCTGGTGCGCAATCGCGCCGCCGAGAATGAAGCCGCGCGCCTCTAGTCCGACAACCTTGTCGATGCGTTCGCCAGCATAAGGGTGCAGCATTTGGTCAATAGCCATCCGAAAACCGCGTGGATCTGCGAACAGAGTGGTTACATCCCGGAACATGATCCCTTCGTGTGGGAAATCAACGATGGTCCGAATGTAATCCTTGACCGATTTGTTTCTGGACATGACCAACCCCTTTGGCGTCAAAACACGCTGGGCTGTTTGGCCCATCAGAGTCAGTCATGCAAGAAAAGATTGTGATGGTTTCAGTTGCGGCGGCGGCGAATAACGTTCGGTAAGCTTTGATAGCGGTAGAGCGCAGCAGGTAGCCACGACAAATGCGGTTTGCGCCAATTCCGTTGGTCTCGCAAAAGAAATGCTTGGGCAGCGTGAAGGTTCATTGCCATAATCCTTTTTTTGTTGTTAGTTGCTCGATATCTACATCTTCTATGCGATGTATATACAATGCATCGCTTTTAGATTCAAGTCTTCGATGGGGTCAGGGCGCGTGGCGAAAAAAGACGGTAAGGCTTCTACCAAGAAAAACAGTCAGTTGGTCTTGCGACTTGATAAGGACGAGCGCGACTCTTTCGTTGAGCTGTGCAAAGAGCTGGATACATCGGCCGCGCGGGAAATCCGCCGGTTTATTCGCGGTTTCATGAAGGAACACGCAGAGGAGTAGAGCTTAGGCCGGGCGGCGCAGAACTGCAGTTGCCACTCCCATTCCGATCAGGGTTAACCCTCCAAAGCGTGTCATAGCCGTAATGACTCCAGCGCGCCCAATCATCCTGCGCAGGCGATCTGCCAACAGTGCATAGGCCAGTGCGTTCAGCCAAGCCAAGCCTACAAAAGTTGCAATCAGGATTGCGAACTGTGGACCCAGTGGTTCTGCGGGGCGCAGGAATTGCGGTACAAATGCGATGAAGAACGCGATAGACTTTGGATTTAGCGCGGTGACTGCAGCGGCGTGACCAAACACGCTGCGGGCTGTTACATCTCGTTCGGTTTCCAATGCCTCTAATCCGCCCGAAGGTGCACTGCGCAGCAGCTTGATTCCCAACCAGACCAGATAGGCAGCGCCCACCCATTTCAGCACTGAAAACAAAGTGGCCGAGGCCAGAACAAGTGCGCCCAGCCCAAGCAACGAAGCTGTCATGGCTACCAAATCCCCAACGGCGACCCCAGTGGCTGATGCAACTGCAACGCTGCGCCCCTTGGATAAGGCGTAGCTGAGCACCAGCAGCACAGTTGGGCCGGGGATCAAAAGCAATGCTGTAGATGCGGCCACGAAGGCCAGCCATAGGTCAAAAGACATGGGAAATCCGCTGTGTTGTTTCCCACACAAAGCCCCGCCTTTAGCGCTGCGTCAAGACTTTCGCGGATCTGTCAGACGCCGCATCAGTGCTTCCAAGGGGCCGCGTTTGAACTTCCGGGACCACAGCGTGGCATAAACGGATGACAGGACACAGAAGCCCAGTGCGTACCAGATGATCTGTGGGGCGGTTAACGTGCCATCCAACAGCCCAGCTTCCTCTAAGATGCCCATGCCAATGAGGATATGTGCGACATAGAGCGTAAGGGTTTGTTTTCCGGGGGCAGTTAAGGCCGGGCCGAGACGTAGCTGACTGAATTTCGGCCAAAGTTTCAGTAGCAGCCCGATTACTACACAAGACGTTCCTGTCCCTGCCAGAATGTAAAACGGTCCCGGTGGGATGGAAGCGGTTCCCAGATACATCGCAAGCTCTGGGTCGGATGTCAGCATCTGAGGAAAAACTGCTAGCACAGCAGCACCAAATCCCCACATAATGAGGCGGTGCTGGATGCATACTGTCTGAAGTTGCGACCGCCCAATGGCCATCCCGATCAAAAGAAACGCTGCCCAAGGCAAAACCGGATGCCAGCCATTGAAGACTGTGTTGCGAACAAATCCGGGCAGGGTCCAAAGATCGGTATATTGCAGAGCAGGCCAATCCCAGCCCTGATCGTAGTCGAAAACCATATTCGCCAGAACGGCCAAAACGACGATCGCCAAAGCTCCAAACCAAAGCCTCGGGGTTGAGGATGTAAGAAAGACGACGCCAACCACAAAGTAGATGGCGTAAAGGTGCAGGATATCTGCGTCGAAGATCGCCATGTTGATCAAGCCGATTGCGAAAAGAAACACGGCGCGCCGAAGCAGAACAGTTGAAGTAACGGTTGATAATACAATTCCGATACCGGCGAGAATAACGAAAAGAGCGGCCGCCCGCCCTTCGACTGCGGTGATCACGACCGAAGCCCAATCGTCGCCCGGCGCAACCTGAGCTGCGATGCGGAAGTTCACCAGAACCATGCCGCAATAGGCTAAAAAGCGGGCGGCGTCCAAGGCCTCAAGTCGTTTCATAGCGATCCTCTGTTCGGGCGCTGTTCTGAACGGCGTTTATGGCGCAAGTACGGCCTAGTTCCTTGCATACGATAAACAAATCGCGAGTAACAAGTCGACATTTCAAGGCCGATCGGTAAGTTTTAAGATTGGATTAAGTCTTCGGTCAGCGGCTTGAAGCAATTCTACAAAGACCCAAAGTTAGGATTGAATACAGCGGCGTCGGAGAAAGCGATGACACAAATACCTCATGAAAACTCTGGCGCCCTTTCTCACCGTCTGCGGTTGGGGCTTGGACGACTAAAAGGAGCGTTGGTCCTACTGCTGGTCGTCGGAGGCGTGATCTACATGGGCGCCGTGGGATACATGTACACCAATCAGCAATCACTGCTTTACAAGCCTTCAGGTGAATTGCCCGAACCTAATGCGGTTGGACTTGCGGATGTCGAGGTGGTTTCCCTGACCATGTCAGACGGGACAGGCTTGACGGCTTGGGCCGCGCCTCCGGCGATCGAAGGTGCCCCCACGGTTTTGTTTTTTCACGGGCAAGGTGGCAATCTGGGCGACCGGGCTGATCGGTTGCGTGAGATTCTTAACAGCGGGTTTGGGCTCCTTGCGCCCAGCTATCGTGGCTATCCGGGCAGCGAAGGTGAGCCCTCGGAACTGGCGCTGATTTCGGACGGTGTCCAGATGTACGACCGTTTGGCCAGCCAGGGGGTGGACGTTGTGCTGCACGGTCAAAGCCTGGGAACCGCGATTGCGTCGGCAGTAGCCGAGCAACGCCCTGACGCTCAGTTACTGGTTCTGGAGGCACCGTTCACCGCCACGGTTGATGTCGCCGCCGAGCGTTACCCGTGGCTGCCTGTCCACTCTCTTATGAATGATCAGTTCGCGACGCGGGACTTGATGGAGAAAATCACTGTTCCAACTTTGATTTTTCATGGGACAGAGGACCAAACCGTCCCGGTTCACCACGGCGAGGCCTTGGCATCAATCGCCGGTGACACGGCGCAACTGTACGTTATCCCGGATGGGGGGCACAACGACCTTTGGTCGTATGGTCTGTGGGATGAGGTTCAGAAAACTCTTTCGCAATAGAGGAGGGCGAGGTTCAAAGAACCCGCCCGGCTACGGCATCCAGTTTGGTCAACAATGCCGGGTCTCGTTTGTCGGGCGCAGTCAGGATCGCGTACTCGAGAGCTCTGTCACAACCGTGTACACAGGGCGCGCGGTCGCCTCCCAGCAATTCTGGCAGGCCTTTCACCATAGCACGGCCCTTGTCCGCGTTACCTGTCAGGGTGGCGATGATGGCTGTCACATCGACCTCTCCGTGATCCGGATGCCAGCTGTCGTAGTCGGTGACCATAGCAATAGAGGCGTAGCATAGCTCTGCTTCTCGGGCGAGCTTTGCTTCGGGCATGTTTGTCATGCCGATAACATCCGCCCCCCAGTGTTCGCGGTACATCTTAGACTCGGCAAGGGTTGAGAACTGAGGTCCCTCCATCGCCAAATAGGTGCCGCCTCGGTGAATTGTGATCCCTGCAGCCTTGGCCGCCGTTTCGCAGGCATCCGAAAGGCGCGGGCATGTGGGATGGGCTACACTGACATGCGCCACGCACCCGGTGCCAAAGAAACTTTTTTCCCGAGCAAAAGTACGGTCAATGAACTGATCGACGATAACGAAATCGCCTGGTGCCATATGCTCGCGGAACGAACCGCAGGCAGAAACCGAAATCACATCCGTTACGCCCAGCCGTTTCAATGCGTCGATATTGGCGCGATAGGGTACCTCGGTCGGCGAATGCACGTGGCCACGCCCATGCCGGGGTAAGAAAGCCATGTCGACGCCGTTCAGGGACCCTGTCAGAATTTGATCTGACGGATCGCCCCAGGGCGTTTCCACTGTGACCCACTCGGCGTTCTCCAGCCCATCGATTTCGTAAATGCCTGATCCGCCGATTACGGCAATCTTGGTCTGGGTCACTGGCTTTCTCCGAATGTTATGAGTGGTCAATGATTTCTGCGTCGCGTGGCTGCATTTGACAAGGGGCAAGACCTATTGCGAGGGTAACAGACCGCGGGCGTCAGCCTGTTGGCGAAAATCATCCCAAGCTGCGTTAAAACCCTGCAATGACCAGGTGAGATCTTGTGATTGCCCATGTCGGTCCCGAAAAACAAAACGATAGGCATCGCCCGTCAGCATTGCATCCAAGATATCCTGCGCGCGGCTCCCTCCGAATGTGCAGCTCAGCCCGGTCAGGCATCCCGGCCGCCGCGTGCGCCACAAGACATCATTCTCTCCGTCAATGCGAAACCCGGAAGGAGAGAACAGGGTTCCGGGCTCCATCCCGAACTCGATTTCGTAACCATCGGGTTGGGGAGTTATGAACATAAACTGCGCACCGAACTTGGGGCGGAAGGAAAAAACCTCGGCGCGGCGGATGAAGCATCTCTGGCGTAAGGCAGCGCTTTCTTCCCTCTCATCACAAATGGAATTCCAGATTCCAAAGGACTCATAGTGCGTCACACGCCAATTGCTGGCCGTGTCATTGCCCTGTAAATCCTGTGCAAATCCAGAAAACGGGGCTAGTAGGAATAATAACAACCATCGCATGCCGCAAAGGTGCGTATCCGAACGCAGGTGTTCAATTCACGAAGCTGCGAGCTGTTAGCTATGCGATCTGCGCATACCAGCATCCCGATTGGTGCGGTAGCTTATGCGCCTTATGACAGGTAGAAGACCCAATTCGCGCGAACATATCAATCCACAGGATGCCCCATGCCCCGAGCCATGCTGGCAAGCTTTGCCAATCGTATAGCCAAACCCGACCTCCGTTGGGTTCCGGATGAGGGGCTGACCGTCTCACGTCTGCGGATCGAACTTCTATCTGGTCTGACCGTTGCGCTGGCTCTTGTCCCCGAAGCAGTGGCCTTTGCCTTCGTTGCCGGGGTTCATCCGCTTGTCGGTCTGTACGCCGCGTTCATGGTTGGCCTGATCACGGCGTTGATCGGCGGTCGTCCGGGTATGATTTCAGGGGCAACCGGGGCTTTGGCCGTTGTCATGGTCGCGCTGGTGGCGGAACACGGTGTTGAATACCTGTTCGCGACGGTTGTTTTGATGGGCATTCTTCAAGTTATTGCAGGGGCAATGCATTGGGGGCGCTTTATCCGGCTGGTGCCACATCCGGTTATGCTGGGTTTTGTTAATGGTCTGGCGATTGTGATCTTTTTGGCTCAGTTGGGTCAGTTCAAAGTTCCCGGCAGCATGGAAAACACGGGTCACGGTATGGGTGGCGGCGAATGGCTGTCCGGTATCCAGCTCTATACCATGTTGGGCCTGGTGGCTCTGACTATGGCCGTTATTTGGGTTATGCCTCGCATCACACGTATCGTACCAGCGCCGCTGGCCGGCATTGTCGTCGTGGCCGCGCTGGTAATCGGCTTTGGTCTGGACGTACCGCGGGTTGGCGACCTTGCTTCGATCGAGGGCGGGTTGCCCGCGTTCCACATTCCAATGGTTCCGCTGAATTGGGAAACCTTTGAGATCATTTTGCCGTATGCCGTAATTCTGGCGGCAATCGGTTTGATTGAATCTCTGCTGACTCTGAACCTTGTTGGAGAGATCACCGGTAAACGTGGTGGTGCTTCGCAGGAGTGTATCGCGCAGGGCGTCGCCAACGTAGCGACCGGCTTTTTTGGCGGCATGGGCGGTTGCGCCATGATCGGTCAGTCGATGATCAACGTAAAATCCGGCGGACGTACCCGTATCGCGGGGATCGCTGCGGCGTTGTTCCTGCTGGTGTTCATTCTCTTTGCCTCACCCTTGATTGAAAAGATTCCGTTGGCCGCTCTGGTCGGGGTAATGTTCATGGTGGTGATCGGAACGTTTGCCTGGAACTCGTTTAAGATCATGAGCAAAGTGCCTTTGATGGACGCTTTCGTGATCGTACTGGTCACGGTGGTGACTGTGATGGAAGACCTCGCAGTCGCCGTTGTCGTCGGTGTTATTGTTTCGGCGCTGGCTTATGCGTGGAACAACGCCAAACGCATCCATGCGGTAACCAGAGAGTCGTCGACTGAAGAAGGTGCGAAGGTTTACGAAATTCAGGGGCCTTTGTTCTTTGGTTCGTCTGAGGGTTTTGTCGAATTGTTTGACGTTCCGAACGACCCGGAAACTGTGATCGTGGATTTCGCCGAAAGCCGCGTTGTCGACCAATCGGCCCTTCAGGCAATCGAAAACGTTGCGGCCAAGTATGAAGCGGCAGGAAAGCGCGTCATGCTGCGTCACCTGAGCCGCGACTGTCATAAGTTGCTGAACAAGGCCGGCCATCTGATGGTCGACAGCGACGACGACCCCGATTACGAACTGGCTGTTGATTACACTGTCCGGACCGGCATTTTGGGCGGCCACTGACAAATTGAAAGGCGGCCCGAGGGTCGCCTTTCAATTTGGTGCTAGTCGTTCCAGCCTATCAATATCCCCGGATAGAAGGGCGCTTTCGGCGGCTGCGACTGCTTGTGGTGGCCAGTCCCACCAGCCCAGCGCCTCCAGTCTGGCAATCACATCCGCTTCAAAACGGTATCGCCGCACCTCTGCAGGGTTTCCGGTGACGATTGCGTAAGGTGGGATAACACCTCTGACAACCGATCCGGCGCCAATGATAGATCCGTTACCGATCCGGGCCCCGGGCAGAATCAACGCGCCATATCCGATCCACACATCATGCCCGATGATCGTATCCCGCGTGTCGGGTTGGTATCCTGACATCCTGTCCGGATCGAAGATAGGAAAAGGAAAACAAGTCAGACCCGCCATTGCGTGATTGGCCGAAGAAGTAATGAACCTAACGCCATGAGCAATCTGGCAAAATTTTCCCAGGATCAGTTTTTCTTTCGAAAACGGAAACAAATAAGGAGCCAGCCGTGCGCCCCAATCCTCGGGCGGGTCAAAGTCTGATGCGTAGCTGAACGCCCCGGCCTCAAAACGCGGATGATCGACTGCCTCGGACAAAAACACTGTGCCTTTGTGAACGGACCCGTCTGGCAGGGTAACCGGGTATCTGAGATGAGGATCGGGGAGTGGCATCAGTCGTCAGGCCTGGACAGGTTGAATAACTCGGTGACAACCGAGTAGTCTCGGTACCCCAGCCGCGCCAAAGGCTGGAAGGACGTTACATCGAACTTTCCGTCTTTGATGTGGTCGTCATGCAGGTGAATACCTGTGACTTCGCCGAACACGACGCGATTGGCCTCTCCGGGAAGGGTCACAATCTGCGTAAGCTTGCATTCCAGCGCGGCGGGCGCACCTTGGACGCGTGCGCAAGGGATGGTTTCGCACATCACAGGCGTCAGACCCGCGTGGCCGAACTCATCAACGTGTTTCGGAAGCCCCTCTGAGCTTGCGTTCATGGCGTCCTTGTGGGCGTGCGCGACGACGTTAACGCAGAAAACGCCGGTTGCCTCGATATTTGCCAGGCTGTCTTTGCCGTTTTCCTGATCATGCTTGGTGCCTGTCGAAGCAAACATGACTTGCGGCGGCGTATAGGCGACCCCGTTAAAAAATGAATACGGAGCCAAATTATTGACCCCGTCAGCGTCGCGGGTCGATATCCAACCGATCGGGCGGGGCGTTATGATGGCGTTGAACGGGTTATGCGGCAATCCGTGGCCGTCTTCTGGGCGGTAGAACATCTGGTCTCCAAGCGTTTGCTCAAGGCGTATCGAAGTGCTAGGGCGAATGCCAGCAAGGAAAAGAGGGCAGGGGTGCAGCAATTCGGGATCAGGCCGGAAGAGCCGGACGACTGGTGGGAGGTTGAGGCCCTCTATGACCTGTGCTTTGCGCCTGGGCGCGAGGCGCTGTCTTCTTATCGTTTGCGCGATGATGTACCGCCGGTGGCGGGGCTTTCACTGATTGCGCGCGATGGGCAGGGCATTCTGGCCGGTGCAATCCGTTTTTGGCCGGTTCACATCGGGGATCGCGATGCATTGCTGTTGGGGCCCGTCGCCGTTCACCCGACGCATCAGGGCGAGGGGCTGGGCGGATTCCTGATCCACGAGGGGATTGAGGCCGGCCGCACGAAAGGCTGGGAACGGGTCATGTTGGTGGGGGATGAGCCCTATTACTCGCGCTTTGGGTTTTCCAGGCTGGCAGGTGTAGAAATGCCACCTCCGACCAACCCAGAGCGGGTTTTGGGGCTGACATTGACCCCAGGTGTCTGGGATGGCGTGAGTGGCTTGGTAACGCGCTGGACCCGCTGATCTATTGAAACATGATCCTTCAGCCCCGATGTCATAGGGGCAGGAGGGATTTTATGCAGGACGTAATTCTCGTCGAAAAACTGGATGCAGAGGCCGAGTTGGATCGGTTGGCCGGCTACTACAAATCCGCCGGAGGGCCGGGCGTCAAGTTATTGAACAGCTTGGGCGGGTCAGCGGAATCCTTGTTAGATCAACTGCCTGAACCAATCAGGAATGGATTGACCGGGGCGACCGAGCAAGCTTTGTGGTTTGCAATGCATGCAGCCGAAGGATCGCGCCGCGCTGTCCCGGACCAGCAGCCTTGGGTCAATACAGCAGTCGCGACCGCCATGGGGGCAGCCGGAGGGTTTGGCGGCGTATCTACAGCCTTGATGGAGTTACCTGCAACAACGGCCATGCTTTTGCGTTCGATTCAGGGGGCCGCAGCCCGCGAAGGATTTGATCCGTCGGAAGAAGGGGTCAAGTTCGATTGCATTCAGGTTTTGTCTGCGGCGGGACCGTTGGCAGATGATGACGGAGCGGATCTTGGGTTTTTCTCAGTGCGCCTCACGTTGACCGGACCAGCGATGCAGCGTCTGATCGCAGCTGTTGCGCCTAAGCTATCAGTCGTGCTGGGTCAGAAGCTGGCTGCTCAGTCTGTCCCTGTGCTAGGGGCCATCGCGGGAAGCGGTACAAACTATGTCTACACCCGGTATTACCAGCAGATTGCACGGGTGCACTTTGGTCTCAGGCGTTTGGCCTTAGATGCAGATATTCCCCATGATGAACTTGTGCGAAAGCTCGCAAAGCGCATGTGAATCTTGCACAAACGCTTTGAGAAAAACGCCTTATGTGGTATGTCAAAGGCTAAGGCTCGCTAAAAAAACACAAAATCTGCGAGCTGGCAGACAGGCATGAACCTCAATCGAAAGGCGGCACAGCGTGTACGACGTAAGCCTATCGTCTCGCATTGCGCGAAAATCCGGGCATCTTCCGGTGCTGCGGCAAGCGGCGGCTTTGTGCTATCGTACAAACCATGGTGGTACTGAGGTTTTGTTGATTACAACGCGCAAGTCGGGTCGCTGGATTATCCCCAAAGGTTGGTTGATTGACGGGCTGACTCCGTCTGAAACTGCTCGGCAGGAGGCTTGGGAAGAAGCCGGCGTAACGGGTAAATGTGCAAAGCAGGCTCTAGGTGGTTTCTCTTACTACAAGCATCGGCCAAAAAAAGGCAGTGTGCTGTGTCAGGTGGACGTCTTCCCGCTATACGTCCAGTCGATGTCTGAGCGCTTTCCTGAACGGGGTCAGCGCCAGCTAAAATGGTTATCGCCGAAAAAGGCGGCGGCGCGTGTTCATTTGGCTGATCTCGCATCATTGTTACGCGCGGGTGGGCCTCTCCGTCATTAAATGGCCGCTGAGAGGGCTTGATATTGTCAAGGCTCTCGGTATCTATTCGGCAACCGATATTTGGACGAAACATGATTCAATACGCATTGAAATGCAGCAACGGCCATACCTTTGACAGTTGGTTTCAATCTGCGGACGCTTACGACAAGCTGGCATCAGCGGGCATGGTGACATGCGCGGTGTGCGGTGACCTGCATGTCGAAAAAGCAGTCATGACACCGCGTGTACGTCCTGCGCGAAAAGCCAAGGAAATAGCACAGGCACCTGCTCCCGAGGCTGATACGATAAATGTAGCAACGCCACCGGCGGACGTTGAAAAAGTCCTGGCTGAGCTTCGGCGCAAAGTTGAAGAGAACTCGGATTACGTCGGCAAAGAGTTTGCCTCGGAAGCGCGAAAAATCCATCTTGGCGACGCCCCTGAGCGGGCCATCTATGGTGAAGCCAAGCCAGAAGAAGCGCAGGCTTTGATTGATGATGGCGTACCCGTTGCGCCGCTACCTTTTGTCCCCAAAAGAAAGACTAACTGAGCCGTGCATATCGTTATCACCGGGTCCAACCGTGGAATTGGAAGGGCTCTGGCAGATCGCTATCTGGCAAGAGGCAATACACTCACAGGTACAGCACGCGATGAAAGCGCGCAGGTTGTTCTGGACGTGATGGACCCCAAACAACATGCTGAAATGGCGGCTCAGCTTAAAGGCCAGCCGGTCGATCTACTGATCTGTAATGCCGGAGTTTATCTGGACAAAGGGCATGGTATCGACGGCTATCCTGCCGATATGTGGGCACATTCCTTTGCGACTAACGTGACGGGGGTGTTCCTGTCAGTTCAGGCATTGCTTCCCAATTTGCGTGCGGCAGGGGGTAAGATTGCGATCATGTCCTCGCAAATGGCATCCCATACACGTGCCCCGGGCGGTAGCTATATCTATCGCGCGTCCAAGGCTGCGGCTTTGAATTTGGGGCGCAATCTAGCGACTGATCTTCGCAAGGACGGGATCGCCGTTGGCATATACCATCCGGGCTGGGTGCAGACTGACATGGGCGGAACCGGTGCCGAAATTACCGTAGACCAGGCCGCGGACAGCCTGATCGAGAGATTTGATGCATTGTCATTGGATACGACCGGCTGTTTTGAAACATGGGACGGTCGCCCCCATTCTTATTGACGGATCAGCGCCGCTGTAGGGATCTCATATACCTCGCCGGGCTCGATGAAGACGACCGTTAGGTCTCCGCGTGTTTCATACGAGAGATTAGCAGGCGAGCTACTGGAATTTGGCACGCCATCGGTGAAGTAAATGCTGCGTACTGCGCCGCCACCCAGCGAAACGGCCAGAGTGGTGGTGCCATCGTCGTGATGGCGCAGCTCAGCGTGGCAGCTTTGCAGCGCGTCGCCTGCATTGGCCGCACACGGAACGGTGCCCAACGAGTTCTCTCCGTCAGTCCCGGCGAGGGTGGCGACCTGTGCAAGCGCAGGTGAAGAGAGCAAAGCAAAGGCGATAGCAAAGCGGAACATTGAAAACCTCGTGGAATATTCGTTGGCCATAAGCTGTCACCCCTACAAACCGTTGTAAAGCGGCCCAATGCCGCGTTCAGGGCTGTATTGGACCCTTGCCCTTGCGGTTCCCCTCGCATAAGACGCACGGGATCTGAATTCCAAGGCGCGGAGATCCCACCCCCATGCCCTTACTCGTTATGAAATTCGGTGGCACTTCGGTTGCCAATCTTGACCGCATCCGCCGCGCGGCCAAACGCATCGGCGTCGAGGTGGCCAAGGGCTATGACGTGATTGTCATCGTCTCTGCCATGTCCGGTAAGACCAATGAGTTGGTGGGCTGGGTGAATGAAACATCTCCTTTGTTTGACGCACGTGAATACGATGCAGTTGTTTCTTCTGGCGAAAATGTCACCGCTGGCCTGATGGCGTTGACCCTGCAGGAAATGGATATTCCGGCCCGTAGTTGGCAGGGTTGGCAGGTGCCATTGCTGACCACCAGCGCTCACAGCCAGGCCCGGATCGAGGAAATCCCGACCGAGAACCTGAACCAGAAGTTCGGTGAAGGCATGAAGGTTGCCGTTGTCGCCGGGTTCCAAGGGATCAGCCCCGAGGGTCGCATCACCACGCTGGGGCGGGGTGGTTCGGATACAACTGCCGTCGCTTTTGCTGCGGCGTTCGGCGCCGAGCGTTGCGACATCTACACGGATGTGGACGGCGTCTATACCACTGACCCGCGCATCTGTGAAAAAGCGCGTAAGCTTGACAAGATCTCGTTTGAGGAAATGCTCGAACTGGCCTCGCTGGGGGCCAAAGTGCTGCAAACTCGCTCGGTCGAGCTGGCGATGCGCTATAAGGTTAAACTGCGCGTTCTCTCAAGTTTTGAAGAACAATCGGACGAGGCCGGTACGCTGGTCGTTGACGAGGAGGATATCATGGAATCCAATGTTGTGGCCGGTGTGGCCTATTCCCGCGACGAGGCCAAGATGACTGTCGTATCGGTGGCGGACCGCCCCGGTATTGCCTCGACCATCTTCACTGCGCTCAGCGATGAAGGCGTGAACGTAGATATGATCGTGCAGAACATCTCGGACGAGGGCCGGACTGACATGACGTTCTCTTGCCCGACTGATCAGGTGGCTCGCGCTGAAAAAGCGCTGCTTGCGATCAAGGATGCGGGTGAGTTGAATTACGCCGAGTTGGTCGCCGATGAAGACGTTTGCAAGGTCTCTGTCGTAGGCATCGGGATGCGATCTCAGTCCGGTGTTGCGGCCAAAATGTTCAAGATACTCTCGGATGAGGGGATCAACATTAAGGTCATTACAACCTCTGAGATAAAAATTTCCGTCCTCGTGGACAGGAAATACATGGAACTTGCGGTTCAGGCACTGCATGATGCCTTTGAATTGGACAAGGCGGCCTGAGCATTCAGCCAAAGGTTTAGCCTGACACCTTAATTTGGTTGGGCCATGGCGGACGGCACCGAAACAGAATCCCGCAAGCTGCTTGGGCGGCTGCGCGAAGAGATGGCGAGCGAGGCCGCCGGTCAGGAACGTCTTGACCGGATCACCAGCCTGATTGCGGATAGCATTCGGGCCGAGGTCTGCTCGATCTATCTGTTCCGTGATGAAGAAACCCTAGAGCTGTGTGCAACGGAAGGTTTGTCACCCGAAGCGGTGCATAAAACCCGGATGCGCCTCGGCGAGGGCTTGGTGGGTCGTGTCGCGCGATCTGGCAAGGTGGTCAACACCGCTGACGCGCCATCGGCCAAAGGGTTTCGGTATATGCCCGAAACCGGTGAGGAAAAGTTCTCGTCATTTCTTGGTGTGCCCGTCCAGAGGCTCGGTGAAAAACTGGGCGTACTGGTCGTTCAGTCCCGAAGCGCGCGTGAGTTTTCTGCCGACGAGGTCTATGCGCTGGAAGTTGTTGCGATGGTTCTGGCCGAAATGGCTGAGCTAGGTGCCTTTGTAGGTGAGGGCGCGGCCCTTTCCCCTCGTCACCAGCATTCAGTTCAGCTGACTGGCGGGCCGGCGCAGGAAGGCTCTGCTGAAGGCCACGTCTGGTTGCACGAGCCAAGGGTGGTGGTCACAAATCCAATCGCCGAAGATCCTCATCGCGAGCGGGAGCGGCTGATCGAAGCTGTCGAAGAGCTGCGCGTTGGCGTGGACAAGATGCTTGAGATTTCTCAGGGCGGCGACAAAGAGCAGCTTCAGGTTCTGGAAGCCTATCGAATGTTCGCCAACTCCAAGGGTTGGATGCGCCGGATGGAAGAGGACATCGCCCTTGGTCTCAGCGCCGAAGCGGCGGTTGAGAAAGAGCAATCTCAAGCTCGGGCGCGAATGGGGCAGGTCACGGACCCGTATCTGCGCGAACGTCTGGCGGACCTGGATGACCTCTCGAACCGTTTGTTACGCATATTGACAGGGCAGGGAAGGACGAACGGTGCCGATCTGCCGCCTGATCCTATACTGGTTGCGCGTAATATCGGCCCCGGTGATTTGTTGGAATACGGGCGCTCTCTTAAAGGGATCGTGCTTGAAGAGGGATCTGTCGGCAGCCACGCGACCATTGTTGCCCGTGCGCTTGCGATTCCGCTGGTCGTCCATGTTGGGCGGATCACGACCGAGGCGCTGAATGGCGACCACATCCTGGTCGATGGAGACAACGGCACAGTGCAGTTGCGCCCTGAGGAGACCGTTGTAAGCGCCTTTCGCGACAAGATCGCGATGCAAGCCAAGGCGCAGGAGCGCTATGCCTCGATCCGCGAAACTCCTACGGTGACGCGGGATGGTGAGCGGATCAACTTGGTGATGAACGCCGGGTTGATGGCGGACCTGCCTTCGTTGAATACCTCAGGAGCCGAGGGCGTGGGGCTGTTCCGAACTGAACTTCAGTTTCTGATCCGTAGCCAGATGCCCAAGCGTTCCGAGCTTGTGACGCAGTATCAGCGGGTTCTGGATGCCGCTGGCGGTAAACGCGTGGTCTTTCGCACGCTGGACATCGGGTCGGACAAGGTGCTGCCCTACATGAAGCATGTGGCAGAGCCAAACCCGGCTTTGGGATGGCGGGCGATTCGCGTCGGGCTGGACAAGCGCGGCGTGATGCGGATGCAGTTGCAGGCTCTGATGCGTGCAGCCAACGGCCGCCCGCTTACAGTCATGTTCCCGTTCGTCGCGCAAGCTGATGAATTCCGCGAGGCCAAATGGGAAATCAACAAGACCATCGAGCGTGAAAAACGCCTTGGCCATGTACTGCCAGAGACGATCGAAGTCGGCGCGATGCTTGAAACGCCTTCGCTCGCTTTTGCTCCGCAGAAGTTCTTTGATGAGGTCGATTTCGTCTCGATCGGTGGCAATGACCTAAAGCAGTTCTTTTTTGCCGCCGACCGCGAGAACGAACTGGTGCGCCGTCGCTATGATACGCTGAACGTTAGTTTCCTTAGTTTCATCGAGCGGATTGTTGAGCGCTGCAATATCTCGAATACGCCACTTTCCTTCTGCGGTGAGGACGCCGGGCGCCCGGTTGAAGCACTCTGCCTGGCGGCTATGGGTATTCGGTCGCTGTCCATGCGGCCCGCGTCTATTGGCCCTGTCAAAAGCGTTCTTTTGCGAGCCGATTTGAAATCCCTTCGCAAGATAATCGCTGACGCACGACACCGGGGCGAACAGTCGGTGCGCCCTGCTGTAATGGAGTGGTTGCGAAATCAGGGTTGATTTTTCTTTGCATGTTCCCTATCCAGTGCACAAATGTTAGCGATAACATTGCTTCTGTCACATGCATCCAACAGCGGTGCTAAGGTGATCCTGGTGAGAACTGAAGGAGCCCGTCGATGGTTTCACGCGTAATTCCGGTTAACCCGTTCGATCTGGTATTGTTCGGCGCGACCGGCGATCTGGCTCAACGGAAAATCCTGCCTGGATTGTATCATCGGTTCGAGGTCGGCCAGATGCCGGACGAGGCAAGGATTATCGGCACTGCCCGCTCTGAAATGAATAGTGACGATTTCCGAAAGCAGATCCGCGCCTCGATGAAGGAATTTGCACCGGCCTTCAAAGCGGATGTCTTGGATCAGTTCTTGCAGCGGGTTGAATACGTTGCAGTCGACGCACTGGGGGATGCAGGGTGGTCAGACTTGGCCAAGGCTTTGCGTCCTGATGTCGTTCGTGCGTTCTATCTGTCCGTTGGGCCAAGCTTGTTCTCGGGCATTGCCAAGCGATTGCATGATCATGGTTTGGCGACACCGGATAGCCGGATTGTGGTTGAAAAACCTTTTGGTCACGATCTCGCTTCGGCAAAGGCGCTGAATGAAGGCCTGCGCGCCTGTTTTGAAGAGCACCAGATTTACCGGATTGATCACTACCTTGGTAAAGAGACGGTACAGAACCTCATGGCTCTGCGCTTTGCCAATTCTCTGTTTGAGCCTCTTTGGAATTCAACCCATATCGACCACGTACAGATCACCGTGGCTGAAACAGTCGGGGTCGAGGGTCGCGGGGCCTACTACGACCAGTCTGGCGCAATGCGGGACATGATACAGAACCACCTTGTGCAACTCTTGTGTCTGACGGCGATGGAGCCTCCTTCCAGATTTTCTCCCAACGCGGTGCGCGATGAAAAGGTCAAGGTGATCGAGGCGCTGGAGCCTATAGAACCCAAAGACATTGCAAGGGGGCAGTACCGGACGGATAAGGGGGGTGATGGATATCTGGATCACGTCGGAAACCCCGCCAGCCGGACCGAGAGTTTCATCGCCCTAAAGGTGCATTTGGGGAACTGGCGTTGGGCCGGGGTTCCGTTTTATTTGCGAACCGGTAAGCGCCTGCGCGCACGGGAATCTGAGATTGCTGTATATTTCCGGGATCCGCCACATACAATTTTCCCCAATGTCGGCCCGCTGCATGGCAACGTTTTGGTGATCCGCTTGCAGCCTGACGAAGGCATTACTCTGCGCACGACTATCAAAGAGCCAGGGCAGGGTGGGTTCCGCTTGTCTGATGTCGCACTGGACATGAGCTTTGCCGAAGCGCTGGGCGATGCCTCCAAGTCGCCCGATGCGTATGAGCGGTTGGTTATGGACGTCATTCGCGGCGATCAAACACTGTTCATGCGAGGGGATGAGGCCGAGGCTGCTTGGGCTTGGGTCGATCCCATCATCAAGAGTTGGGAGGAACGCGGCGATCGTCCTGCACGGTATGATCAGGGCAGTTCAGGCCCTGAGGAAGCGCTAATGTTAATGCATCGCGATGGACGCCGCTGGCGTCAGATCGGAGGGTAATCATGGTTCACGCAGTCATCACCGATGTTACGAAACGGATCATCGACCGCAGCGCGGATTTGCGCGGCCCGCACATAGAGCGAATGGAGCAGGCCAAATCCAAAGGCCCCGCCCGGGCGCATCTGTCCTGTAGCGGCCAAGCTCACGCTTATGCAGGGGCGGGCGAGGATCAGCAATCAATGGCAAAGGGGACCGCGGGGAACCTGGGTATTGTCACGGCTTACAATGACATGCTCTCGGCTCACCAACCTTTCGAACGCTATCCCGAACTGATCCGTCAGGCGATCCGTGAAGCGGGTGGTACAGCGCAGGTCGCAGGCGGAGTGCCCGCTATGTGTGACGGCGTTACACAGGGTGAGGCGGGAATGGAACTTTCGCTGTTTTCCCGCGATGTAATTGCCTTGGCTACGGGTGTTGCGTTGAGCCACAACACATATGACGCAGCCGTATACCTCGGCGTCTGCGATAAAATCGTGCCGGGCCTTGTCATCGGCGCGCAGACGTTTGGGCACATACCAGCAGTCTTCTTGCCGGCTGGGCCGATGACCAGCGGTTTGCCGAATGACGAAAAAGCTAAGGTTCGCCAGCAGTTCGCTGCCGGAGAAGTGGGCCGTGACGCGCTCATGGCGGCGGAAATGGCGGCTTACCACGGGCCTGGAACCTGTACGTTTTATGGAACCGCCAATTCCAACCAGATGCTGATGGAGTTTATGGGCCTGCATCTGCCGGGTGCCAGTTTCGTGAACCCGAATACGCCAATGCGCGACGCCCTGACCGAAGAAGGCGCACTCCGAGCCTTGTCGCTGAGTGCGTTGGGTAACGATTATACGCCTGTGTACAAGGTGCTCGACGAACGTGCCTTTGTGAACGGCATCGTTGGGTTGATGGCCACCGGTGGGTCAACAAACTTGCTGATCCATCTCATCGCTATGGCGCGAGCGGGCGGTATCGTATTGGACTGGCAGGATTTTTCAGATATTTCGGCCGTTGTACCGCTGGTTGCACGGGTCTACCCCAACGGTTTGGCGGACGTGAACCACTTCCACGCAGCCGGGGGCCTGGGTTACTGTATCGGAACACTGTTAGAAGACGGGCTTCTGCATCCTGACACCCTGACCGTAGCGGGGCAGGGTCTGCACAACTACACCAAGGAACCCAAGCTGATTGGCGATGAACTTGTGTGGGAGGAAGGTGCTGGTCATAGCCTGAACGAAAAGATCGTTCGTTCTGCCAAGGACCCGTTCCAGCCGACCGGCGGTCTGTCGCGGCTCACCGGCAATCTGGGCACAGCGGTCATGAAGGTTTCGGCCGTTGCCCCCGAACATCAAGTGGTCGAAGCTCCGGTTCGTGTGTTCCACGACCAAGACGAAGTTAAAGCAGCGTTCAAAGCCGGCGAATTCACCGGCGATGTCGTCGTGGTTGTTCGGTTCCAAGGGCCAAAAGCCAACGGAATGCCGGAACTGCACTCCCTGACCCCGATGCTCTCGATCCTGCAAGGGCGAGGGCAAAAAGTGGCCTTGGTTACCGATGGTCGGATGTCTGGCGCTTCAGGTAAAGTCCCTGCTGCAATCCACGTTTGTCCCGAAGCACTGGATGGCGGTGCAATCGCCTATCTGCAAGACGGTGATGTTGTAAGGGTTGATGCAAAGAAGGGCGATTTAGAGATCCTGACAGAAGGCGTTCTGGATCGCGCGCCAGCGAAAGCCGATCTTTCGGCAAATCAACATGGCGTCGGGCGCGATCTGTTCGGCGTTTTCCGCAATGCCGTCGGTTCGGCCGATGCCGGTGCCAGTATTTTCGGAGCGTAGTGATGTCTTCTAAAACCCAACGTACTCGCGAAATCTGCGAACTGGCCCCAATCGTGCCCGTTTTGGTAGTTGATGACGCAACGCATGCAGGCCCGTTGGCCGAAGCCTTGGTTGCAGGTGGATTGCCCGCGCTTGAAGTTACTCTGCGTACACCCGCAGCCTTGGATGCGATCCGAGCGATGGCCCGTGTACCGGGCGGTGTTGTCGGTGCCGGCACACTGGTCACCCCACAAGATGTTCGGGCTGCGAAGGAAGCGGGTGCGCAATTCGGGGTCTCGCCTGGTGCGACAGACGCGCTGATCGCTGCATGTGAGGCCGAGGGTTTGCCTTTACTACCCGGTGCCGCCACCGCAAGCGAGGCTATGCGCCTTCTTGAGCAAGGGTACGACATGCTCAAGTTCTTTCCCGCCGAAGCCTCGGGCGGTGCCCCCGCGCTGAAGGCCATAGGCGCGCCTTTGCCGCAGATTAAGTTCTGTCCGACCGGTGGGGTCTCTCCGTCGAATGCGCGGGATTATCTGTCATTGTCGAACGTAGTCTGCGCTGGCGGAAGCTGGGTTGCTCCGAAACAGATGGTGCAAGAGGGGGATTGGGCAGGAATTGAAACACTTGCCCGCGAGGCATCCAGACTGATGGATTGACGCGGCCTGTTGCCGCGCTAGGGTGGGCGGCAATTCAAACAGGTTGATCCCATGACAAACCAACTCTCTATCGTGCGTGGGCGCGAGTATCTGGCTATTCCAGGCCCATCAGTAATGCCGGATGCGGTATTGCAGGCGATGCATCGACCGTCTCCAAATATTTATGACGGCGAACTGATTGAAATGATGCCCACTCTGACCCGTGATTTGTGTCGCGTCGCCCGAACCGAGCATAGTGTCGCCATCTACATCTCTAACGGTCACGGTACGTGGGAGGCCGCGCTTTCTAACGTAATCGCTCCGGGAGAAACGGTCTTGGCGCCCTCGTCAGGTCTGTTCACTCATGGATGGGCCGAGATGGCCAAGGGCATTGGTGCAAACGTTCAGTTGATTGATTTTGGATCCGCATCGACCTGGGACCTGGAGCAAGTCGCGGACGCTCTGCGCGCAGACATCGCGCATGAGATCAAGGCCGTTCTGGCCGTACATGTGGATACTTCCAGTTCGATACGAAACGATATCCCGGCCTTGCGGTCACTACTGGATGAACTGAAACACCCGGCTTTGCTGATGGCCGATTGCATTGCATCCTTGGGCTGTGACCGGTTTGAAATGGATGCTTGGGGTGTCGATGTTATGGTTACTGCCTGTCAAAAGGGGCTCATGACTCCGGCGGGTGTTGGCTTTGTTTTCTTCAATGACAAAGCACAGGCCAAACGCGCCACGATGCCGCGCGTATCGCAGTACTGGGACTGGCAGCCGCGCGCAAATCCCGATCTGTTCTACCAGTTCTTCAATGGTACTGCGCCGACGCATCATCTGTATGGTTTGCGCGCTGCGCTAGACATGATTCACGCCGAGGGCATGGAAAACGTCTGGACCCGTCACGAAAAGCTGGCCAACGCCGTTTGGAAAGCATGCGAAGTTTGGTCCGAGGGCGGTGCGCTTCATCTCAACGTCGCTGACCACGCCAATCGTAGCCACGCGGTGACAACTTTGCGCCTGACCGAAGGCCGCGGTACCAAACTGCGTGGATACACCGAGAGCCAACTGGGTCTGACCTTGGGCATCGGCTTGGGGATGGAGGACTGGGACGGGTATTTCCGTCTTGGCCATATGGGGCACGTTAACGGCCAGATGGTGATGGCAATGCTGGGGAGCGTCGAGACAGCCATGGCCGCTCTGGATATTCCCCGTGGGAACCGCGCCCTTGAAGCGGCCGCAGCCGTTTTGGCCAGTTAAGATTTCGCCGACACCGGCCTTAAAGCCAAGTCCGAGAGGCCTGTTTGGCCTCTTGGACCATGATCAGTCACGATGGTTCTGCTGAGGCGTCTTCAAGTGCTCGAGGCAGAGCCGCTTCGAAGGCATTTAGATCTTCTGTTGAGCCACAACTGACGCGAATGCACCTATTTTGTGGAGCTGCAAACGGCATTCTGACAAAGATGCCTTGGCGGACTAGAGAATCCAGCACTGACTTCGCAAATGCCCCATCCCGCCCACAGTCGATTGACACGAAATTTGTGGCAGATGGCAACGGAGAGAGACCATTGTTCTGCGCGATTTGAGCAATTCGTTCACGGGCTTCGGTGATCTGCGTCTGGACGTGATCCAACCATTTGGCATCCTGCAACGCTGCCAACGCACCTGCTTGCGCCGCGCGGTTCATTCCGAAATGGTTCCGCACTTTGTTGAAGGCCGAAATCAGCCCTGGCTCGGCTATCGCGTAACCAACTCGCGCCCCAGCCATGCCATAGACCTTAGAGAATGTCCGCATCCGTATCACGCGGGGATCATCAGGCGTTACTGGCGCGGCTGTTCCTTCTGGCGCGCATTCAACGTAAGCCTCGTCAAGAACCAACAGGCAGCCGTCTGGCAAGGTGTCCATTGCTGAGACGATGTCTTCGCCGGAATGCCAGCTGCCCATGGGGTTGTCAGGGTTGGCCAGATACACAAGTTTGGCGTTGGTTTCAGCGGCTTTGGCAAACAAAGCCTTCGGATCTTCGTGATCGTCGCGATACGGCACCTTGTGCAATACACCGCCGTAACCCGCGACGTGATAGTTGAAGGTCGGATACGCACCGTCTGAGGTTACAACCGCATCACCCGGCCCGACGATCAATCGCACCAAGTACCCCAAAAGGCCGTCGATTCCCTCACCCACCACGATGTTCTCAGCGCTGATCCTGTGGTGATTTGCCAAAGCTTGGCGCAAGTCATGGTTTTCCGGGTCACCGTACATCCAAATTTCTTGCGCGGCGTTCTGCATCGCTTCAATCGCAAGGGGAGATGGACCAAAAACGCTTTCGTTCGCGCCCAGTCGCGCCACAAATGGCGCGCCACGCTGACGCTCCTGTGTTTCAGGGCCAACAAATGGCACGGTTGCGGGCAAAGAGAGCGTAAGCGGGGTGTAACGTGGTTCGGTCATGCGACCAGATAAACGTTAGGCTGCGTGCCGGGCAACCGTGAGGTGCAAGGAATTGCTTCTGTCACTGCATCCGAAAAACTGCCCCGACGTTGAACTGGAACTTGGCAAGCCTTCCGGGCATGGTTGGTGCAACATGAATTGGGAGGCCCGCATGTCACGCGTATCCGTCGAATACAAAGATCACATCGCCCATGTCACGCTGACCCGTGGTGACAAGATGAACGCGCTGGACGATGCCATGATCAAGGCCATCCTGTCTGCAGGGCAAGAGGTTGCCGCTTCGGATGCCCGCGCCGTTGTGCTTTCCGGGGAGGGCAAAAGCTTCTGTGCCGGGCTCGATATGGCGAGTTTTGCCAAGATGGCGCATATGGATCCGACAGAATGGCTGATGACCCGCAGTCATTCGGACGCCAACGAAATGCAGGAACTGGCGCTTACGTGGCGGCGCGTACCCGTGCCGGTGATCTGCGCCATTCAGGGTGCTGCTTACGGCGGTGGTTTGCAGATCGCGCTGGGCGCAGATGTCCGAATTGCACATCCTGAAAGCAAGCTGGCTGTGATGGAGATGAAATGGGGCATCATTCCTGATATGGGTGGCATGGTTCTGTTGCCCCATTTGGTACGGTCGGACGTGCTGCGCTTGCTGACCTACACCGCGCGTCCCATAGGAGCGCAGCAGGCGGCCGAGTGGGGTTTGGTTACCAAGCTTTCGGATGACCCACTGACCGAGGCCCTGGCTTTGGCTGAGGACATCGCGGGCAAAAGCCCATCCGCCATACGTGCAGCCAAACGCTTGATCGAAGTGGGCGAAACCAAAACACGTGCCGAGGTCTTGTTAGAAGAGTCCGCCGAGCAGGTCGAACTGATTGGAAAGCCCGATCAGATGGAGGTCGTGATGGCGCAGATGCAGGGCCGCAAACCCGAATTCAAATGAACGATCTACTACTGAATCGACTGGTCGTTTAATCCAAGCCCTTGAATGAGATAGTACGCTTCAACATGGCATCTTTTCGGGTGCAAAGCCCGTCGTTAGGTGGTTCAACAATCGTTCGGTTGTCAGTTTGCGAATGCAAAAGACCCTGAGAAAACTCAACCTCAATTCACAACCGGACCTTAGCAGGGGATTAAAGCTAGACCTTATGCCTATCTTTTGGTCACGAGATAGGCGATGCCGCCGGCCAATAACCCCCAAACAGCAGCGCCCAAACCAAACACTGAAATTCCAGAGGCTGTGATGGCAAAGGTCAGGATCGCGGCTTCGCGTTCGGCGGGCACTTCCAGCGCCGCGTGGGTGGCATTGGCCAGGACGCCAATCAGTGCGATGCCGGTTAGTGTCCCCATCAGCAATGGATCGGCATGTACGGCGAAACCAGTGATTGCTACGGCGAAGACCCCAAACAGACAATAAAACACGCCTCCCATAACTGCTGACCAATAGCGCTGATCCGGGTCAGGGTGGCTGTCTTCGTTCGAACACATCGCAGCAGTGATCGCGGCGAGACAGGTGGCAGGGGCGCCGAAAGGAGCAGACAGGATGCTGGCTGTCCCGACCGAAGAGAACAACCGACCCGGGGCAGGTGTGTACCCAAAGCTGCGCATCACCGCGATTCCCGGGATGTTTTGAGTGGCCATTGTGACGATGAACAGGGGAATGCCGATGCCGATGATTGAGGCTAACGAGAAGGTCGGCATGGTCAATACTGGCGCCGCGATGAAATGGGACGGAGCCACAGAAGAGTCGCCAGAGTTGAGCACAACTACGATCGCTGCGGCGACCACAGCCGCAGGAACGGCGAACAGGCGATTGATCCGTCCCGCGATGAACCAAGTCAGGATCACCGGCAACGCTTGCCAAGGTAAATCTACGGCGGCTTTGAAGGGTACGATACACAGCGGCAACAGAACGCCGCCCAACATCGCCTGGGCGAGAGTTGTAGGGATCGCAGCTGCCAAACGCCCAAGCGGTCGCCAAAGACCAGCAAGTATCGTAAGGGCCCCTGCACAAAGAAACGCACCGACTGCCTCAGAGAAGCCTGCCGCGGGGGTCGCCGTAACGGCTAGTAAGGCTACACCCGGGGTCGACCATGCCACGCTGATAGGTTGCCGGTACCAGAGGCTGAGCGCTATGGCCGTCAGGCCCATTGCAATCGCAGCCATCATCAGACCCGATGCGGACTCGGATGCCGAGGCCCCCATCGCAGCCAGACCTTGCAAGACAATTGGGAACGAACTGAAGAAGCCTACAATGGCGACCACAAGCCCGGTGGAGACAGTTTGAAACGGTGGGACTGCGCACGCCATTGGAACCTCAGGGGGGATGAACCCTCACTTGCTAACAAGGGTTTAGCGGCGGGGACAAGTCCCTTGGGCAAAAGAAAACCCCACCGCTGGTTTGGCGGTGGGGTTGATGTGTTTAGGGAGAGATAAAGGTCAGGCGATCTCGGCCAGGCGGGCCAGAGCTTCGTTCAATTTGGCCTCTTCCTCTTCGCGAGCGGCGAGGTTGGCTTTGGCTTCTGCGACAACCTCTTCCGGGGCCGAGGCCACGAATTTCGGGTTGTTCAAGCGACCGCGCAAACCGCCCAGTTCCTTAGCCAGTTTGCCCTTGGCTTTCTCCAGCCGCTCTTTTTCCGCGCCGATATCGATGATGTCCGCCAGCGGCAGGCCAAAGGACGCGCCAGGGGCGGCGATCGAGATTGTGCCTTTGGGCAGTTCGTCTGCCTTGGTCAGGCTATCGATCCGTGCCAGACGTTTGATCAACGCTTCGTTGCGATCCCATGCGGCTTGGCCGTGATCATCGATCGCGGTCACCAGCATTGGCACATAAAGGCCAGCCGGAACACGCATCTGCGCGCGCGCTGAACGAGTGTTTTCGATCACCGAAATCACCCAGTTCATCTCACGATCCGCGTCGGCATCCACCAGATCCGCGGCGGAGTAGCTCGGCCAGTCGGCGTGAACAACCATCTTAGCGCGGTTGCCGGTCAGGCCCCACAGCTCTTCGGTGACAAAGGGCATGATCGGGTGCAGCAGGACCATGCACTGATCCAGAACCCAGCGCATGGTCGCGCGGGTTTCGGCCTGTGCTTCGGCGTCATCGCCTTGAAGCAGAGGTTTCGACAGCTCCACGTACCAGTCGCAGACCTTGCCCCAGACAAAGGCATAAAGCCCGTTGGCCGCGTCGTTGAAACGATAGCTTTCCAGCGCTGCGTCGACTTCTTCACGAACGCGGGCGGTTTCGCCAATGATCCAACGGTTCACGGCGGCTTTGGGTTTCAAGTCAGCCACATCCAGTTGTGGGACGGCGTCGGTGAAGACCTCGTTCATCTCGGCAAAACGAACGGCGTTCCACAGCTTGGTGCCGAAGTTCCGGTAACCAGTGATGCGCTCCTTGGACAGTTTCAACACACCGCCTATCGCCGCCATAGAGGCGTTGGTGAAGCGCAGCGCGTCGGCGCCGAATTCGTCCACGATCTCCAGCGGGTCGATTACGTTGCCGGTGGTCTTGGACATTTTCTTGCCCTTCTCGTCGCGGACGAGCTGGTGCAGGTAGACGGTGTGGAAAGGGATCTGATCGACCACAGCCAGTTGCATCATCATCATCCGGGCGACCCAGAAGAACAGGATGTCAAAGCCGGTAATCAGAACGTCCGTGGGGAAGTACCGTTCCAGCTCCTCGGTTTGCTCGGGCCAGCCCAGCGTGCCGATCGGCCAGAGGCCGGAAGAGAACCAAGTGTCCAGAACGTCGGGGTCGCGCCAGACCGGATAGACCAGCTTGGTCGGGTCTTGTTCGACCGCGTACTGAGCAAGGCTCTCGGCGAATTGATGGATCGCTGCCTGCTTATCAGCGACTTCGATAACGGTCGCGTGGCTCAGCGGGCTCGGAATGTTTGCGTTGTCGTCGAGAAATTTTTCGGTGACAGCCTCAAGGCTCGCGGCACATTCCATGACATTGCCACGGTGTAGCATGCCGCCTTCGTTCAGCAAGCGGCCCAGCTCGACCAAATCAAGGTCGCCGTCGTTTTCGTCATCCTTGAAGTTCTCAGCCGAGAGATCGAGGCCATACCAAACCGGAATCTGATGCCCCCACCATAGCTGGCGCGAGATGCACCAGGGCTCGATGTTTTCCAGCCAGTGGTAATAGGTCTTCTCGCCCGACTCGGGGATGATCTTAACCGTGCCGTCCTTGACCGCATCCAGCGCGGGGCCAACAACCTTGGCAGCATCAACGAACCACTGGTCGGTGAACATCGGCTCGATCACGACTTTTGAGCGGTCGCCGAAGGGCTGCATAATTGGTTTGCTTTCGACCAGCGGCACAAGCTTGTCCGCACCTTCATGCTCGGGTTTCAGAGCGGTTGATCCCAGGCGCGCATCATCGGCGCGGCACATTACGGCCAGACCGTCATTGGTAATCTCTTCGACGACCTTCGCACGCGCTTCGAACCGGTCCAGCCCACGCAGGTGATCGGGAACAAGGTTAATCGCGTCGATCTCGTTCTCGGTGAACTCACGCCCACGCGCATATTCCTGCGCCTTGCCTGCTTCGTCGGCGTAAGGTGCACCGTCAGCCCGCATCGCGCCTTTGGTGTCCATCAGGCGGTACATCGGAATGCCGCCGCGCTTGGCGACCATGTTGTCGTTGAAGTCATGCGCACCAGTGATCTTCACCGCGCCCGAGCCGAAATCAGGATCGGGATAGTCATCGGTGATGATCGGAATCTGACGGCGATGCTCTTTCGGGCCAACCGGGATTTCGCAGAGCTTGCCGACGATGGGCGCGTAACGCTCATCTGACGGATGAACTGCAACCGCGCCGTCGCCCAGCATGGTTTCGGGTCGGGTCGTGGCGATCGAGATATAGTCGCGCTCTTCCTCGAGGATGACGTTCCCGTCCTCGTCCTTTTCGACGTAGGTATAGGTTTCGCCGCCGGCGAGTGGGTATTTGAAGTGCCACATGTGGCCCGCGACTTCGATATTCTCGACCTCAAGGTCCGAGATCGCGGTCTCGAAATGCGGGTCCCAGTTGACCAGACGCTTACCGCGATAGATCAGGCCCTTTTCGTACATGTCGACGAAGACCTTGATGACCGCGTCGTGGAAGTTGGCCGAGTTCTCGTGCCCCGTGCGCGGGTCACCTGCCGCACCGGCCATGGTAAAGGCGTTACGCGACCAGTCACAGGAGGAGCCCAAACGTTTCAACTGCTCGATGATCGTGCCGCCGTATTCGCCTTTCCATTCCCAGACTTTCTCAAGGAACTTCTCGCGGCCCAGCTCGCGCCGACCGGGCTGCTGGGTGGCGGCCAGCATCTTTTCGACCTGCATCTGAGTGGCGATGCCCGCGTGGTCTTGACCGGGCTGCCATAGCGTGTCGAACCCGCGCATCCGGTGCCAGCGGATCAGGATGTCCTGCAGCGTGTTGTTGAACGCATGGCCAACGTGCAGCGCGCCTGTCACGTTGGGCGGCGGGATCATGATGGTAAAGCTTTCGTCGCGCGATTTGTTCGCGCCTGCCTTGAAGGCTCCGGCCTGTTCCCAGGCTTCATAAATGCGGGCCTCGGCCTCGGCCGCGTTGAATGTCTTTTCCATCGCCATGGGTGCGTCCTGCGTCATCAATCTCGGGTCAGCGCCTGCAATAACGAATGCGTGCAGGAAGGGGAAGGGTCTGCGCGTGCTCTGGACAACGATCTACCGCAGCCTAATGTCGCCTTTGAGGCAGCGACAGGAGCATCCCATGGAAAAGTTCGGAAAGAGCCAGCCGGTTAAACGGACCGAAGATCAGCGCTTTTTGACCGGGCAGGGAAAGTACATGGATGATGACGTTCCAAGCGGAGCGCTGGTTGCTGCGTTCTTTCGCAGCCCTGTCGCGCATGGGCGGATCACCACTCTGGATTTGGACGCTGCCCGTCAGGCGGACGGGGTGCATTTGGTAATGACGCTGGATGATCTCGCCGATGCAGGAATCGACACGGTTCTGAATGCCGCGACAGTGACTAACCGGGATGGATCGAAGGCGGCGGCTCCAGATCGTCATATGTTAGCCAAGGACCGCGTGAGGTTTGTCGGTGAGCCAGTCGCGGTGGTGATCGCTGAGACCGAGATGCAGGCGCGTGATGCGGTTGAGCTGATATGGATGGAAACCGAAGGTCTGCCTACCAAGCTGGATGTCGATGCCGGAGGCGAGCCGCTGCACGAAGAAGCTCCCGACAATCGTGCGTTTGATTGGGGGCTGGGCGATGAGGCCGCAGTCGAGGCCGCTTTTGAGAACGCTGCTCATACGGTTTCTCTGAATGTGGAAGACAACCGGGTGATCATTACCTCGATCGAGCCACGCGGTTGTCAGGCGCAATGGTCCGATGGGCGTTTGCACTTTGCCTACGGAGGGCAAGGTGTCTGGGCCATGAGGGCGCAGATGGCGCAGAAGCTGAAACTGGAACCCGAGGCCATCCGCGTCACCACTCCAGATGTGGGCGGTGGTTTTGGCATGAAGGTGATGCCGTACCCTGAGTATTTCTGTGTAGCAGGCGCTGCGATGAAATTGGGCCACCCCGTACATTGGATGTCAGATAGATCCGAGGCGATGCTGTCTGATCATCATGGTCGAGATCTGACCTCGCTGGCCGAACTGGCTTTTGACAAAGATCATCGGATTACGGCCTATCGCGTACATAGCAAGGTGAACCTTGGTGCCTACAACAGCCACTTTGGACAGGCGATTCAAACAAACCTGTTCAGCAAGGTGTTGATGGGCGTCTATGACGTGCAAAACACATATTTACGGGTTGAAGGTTTTTATACCAACACCACGCAAGTGGACGCCTATCGCGGTGCCGGCCGGCCCGAGGCAATCTATGTGTTGGAACGCGTGATGGACCGTGCAGCCCGTGAATTGGGGGTCGACCCTTGGGAACTGCGACGAAAGAACTTCATCAAACCAGAGAGCTTTCCTTACACGACCGCAACGGCCGAGACCTATGACGTAGGTGATTTTGACATGGTTCTCAGGCTGGCCGACAGCCAAACCCGCGGTTTTGCTGAACGCAAGGCTGCTGACGCCGAACGCGGACTAATCCGAGGTCAGGGCCTTTGTTACTATATCGAAAGTATTCTGGGCGACCCTTCTGAGAATGCGAAGGTTGAGTTCTGTGAGGACGGGACAGTGAATCTATATGTCGGCACCCAATCCAACGGTCAGGGACATGAGACAGTGTACACCCATTTCCTGTCGGATCAGACCGGGATTCCGATGGATCGAATAAACGTGGTGCAAGGTGATAGCGATCAACTGCCCCATGGCGGAGGTACCGGCGGTTCACGCTCGGTCACTGTGCAAAGTACGGCGACTCTGGCCACCATTGACGTCATGATCGCGGCTTTCACACCCTATCTGGCCGATAAGATGGGCGTAGATGAGCGCGAGGTGAGTTTTGATCATGAAACCTTCCGCGCCCCAGGGTCGAACCTGACACCGACATTGACCGAGGCCGCTGAAATGGCCCGTGCGGATGGCCGTACCGATTTGCTGCAACATCAGGCGCGTGCCAACCTCGATGCTCGCAGCTATCCCAATGGCGCACATGTTGCCGAAATCGTTATCGATTCTTACACCGGCGAAACATGGGTGGACCGCTATACGGTCGTTGATGATTTCGGCAATCTTATCAACCCGATGCTGGCTGAGGGGCAAGTGCACGGCGGCGTGGTTCAAGGCATCGGTCAAGCGTTAAGTGAACGTGTAGTACATGATGCTCAGGGGCAACTGCTCACGGCTTCGTTGATGGATTATGCCTTGCCCCGTGCCACTGAGATACCCATGATAAAGTTTACCTCGGCGCCGGTTCCGTCAACTTCAAACCCGATGGGGATGAAAGGATGCGGAGAAGCCGGCACCGTAGGCGCGCTGGCTGCGGTGGCAAACGCAGTGCAGGATGCGCTTTGGGATTACGGGGTGCGGCAGGCAGATATGCCGTTCACGCCCCTCAGAGTATGGGAATTGTTGACACATGTTTCTGACGCGGCTGAGTAAAAAGGTACTGGGATGGCTCGGGCGGCCTCTCCGGTCCGAGCACTCGGCCGAAGGATTGCATCGCGAACCAATTAGTCACGTTATTATCCTTGATGGCACTATGTCGACGCTGGAGCCCGGTTTCGAAACCCATGCGGGTCAGACGCTGCGCCTGTGTAATGAAATGGGCAGCAGAGTATCGGTCTTTTATGAGTCCGGAGTGCAGTGGGATAATTGGAAATCTTCACTGGATGTCATGATGGGGCGCGGTATCAATCGCCAAATTCGCCGCGCATACGGTTATCTTGCATCGCGATACAAACCCGGTGATCGCATCTATTTCATTGGTTATTCACGCGGTGCTTATGGCGTGCGCAGCTTGGCTGGTGTCATCGACATCATTGGTTTGCTCAAGGCTGAGCATGCAACCGTCCGAAACATCAAACAGGCATACCGCCATTACGAGTGTAACGCCAACGGCAAAGCCGCCGCCGCTTTTCGTCGTCAGTTTTGCCACGAAGAAGTGGCAATTGAGATGGTTGGGGTCTGGGACACGGTCAAGGCGCTAGGTTTGCGCCTTCCGCTTTTGTGGCGCTGGGCCGAGGAACGGCACGCCTTTCACAACCATCAGTTGGGTCCGGCCACCCGACATGGTTACCACGCCATGGCATTGGACGAAACGCGTGAGGTGTTCGAACCTGTGCTGTGGAAATGTACACCTGATTTTAAAGGTCACGTCGAGCAGGTCTGGTTTCGCGGCACTCACGGAGATGTAGGGGGGCAATTGAATGGATTCGAAGAAGCACGTCCCCTTAGCAACATTTCCCTGATCTGGATGTTGGACAAGGCCGAGTTGCACGGGCTGCCTTTGCCCGAAGGCTGGCGCGATCGTTTCCCCACCTCAACGACAGCGCCTTCTGTTGGAACCTGGCGCGGGTGGGGCAAGATTTTCCTGCTGCGTAAACACCGTAAGATTGGACGAGATCAATCCGAACGCCTGCATGTCTCAGTCTCACCTGATGATCTGCCGGGGTGGGTGCCGATGCCGGATTTGCCGTCTCACCCAGCTCAGTAGGGTCAGGTCGGAACGCAGACGTTTCCGACGGATTCGATTAATTTGTCTGGTTCATTGACCAAATCAAACCGCCACCGTCTTGGGGACCAGTTGTAAGCTTTCTGACCTTCGGGGTGGTCAACAAGCATAACGCCGTGAAAGAACCATTCTGACGTGGACTTATATCCTGTTTTTTCAGTGTAGAACGCAAACCCACGCAATTCGGATAGGGTGGTGACCGGTGAATCCGCCTGATGGCGACCAATACAATAGGGAAACCCCTCCGAGATTGCTTGGGCTTGGATCAGGACCATTGGCACTGTGAGCACAGACCAAAGTGCTGCAAGTGCCGAAATCAAGACACCAGCCTTCGCGACGCGGGGAGGACGCGTTTTGCCCTCGCTTCCCGACCAGATGAGAATGCTGGAAGCTACGGCAATCGTTAGCGTGATGCCGTGAACATACTGTGTGTTAGACCCAAGTGAAAAAACTGACGACGCGAGGGTGAGAAAAAGGCCGTAGGCCAAGGCTAAAAACGCGAGAACGCGCGCAATGTTCCTTGCGATTTGACGCGTGCCTAACAGCGCAGCACAACCAACAACCGCAGGGACAAGTGGTGCGAGCCAGGCGGAAACGTACATAACCTTGGCATGAAGGGGCGCAGTGTGCCCGAGAAGGTTCTTGGAGAAAACCGCAGGGTTCAGCGGTTGCATGTACGCCGCAAAGATCAATGCTGCGTAGGCCCAGAAAAGTATTCTAAGTCTCAAATGCGGGTTAATATCTGAAACTTTCTAGAGGCAACAAAAAAAGCTGGCCACCCACTCATTTAAATTGGACAGCCAGCTTATAGATTTATCCAGTGTTTAGCCTGATGCAAACACCGACAATACTGGTGCGCATCACGCTCAGGAAGTTACCGCCGACGGTCGCGGCGCGAGCTCATGGGCTGGAAGGCTACGCCCACATGTGCCTCGCAATAAGGTTTGCCAGCTTCAACGGGCAGGCCGCAGAACCAGAAATCCTCGGTTGCGGGGTCTCCGACGGGCCATTTACAGGTTTTCTCAGTCAACTCCATCAGCGTCAGCTTCTTAGCCTTTTTCTCAACCTCGTTGACCTTGGCCAGAGCTTCGGGGCTGATTTCGTTGGCTGAGGGTTGCGGAGGCAGCGGTTGCCCGGCCGGAATGATCTGACGGCGGGCAGGAACGGCTGGTTTCGCCTCGGCCGCTGGGGCAGGGGCCGGACGGGCCGGTTCTGTTTTGGGTGCTGGTTTTGGCTTTGCCTCGGCTTTGGGCGCGGGCGCCGGTTTTTCCTTGGGCTCGGCTTTGGCCGGAGTAGCACCGGTTGCGCGGTTTGACAGGCCCAGGCGATGCACCTTGCCGATCACGGCGTTGCGGGTCACACCGCCCAATTCCTTGGCGATCTGGCTTGCCGATTGGCCCTCGCCCCACATTTTCTTAAGAAGTTCTACGCGCTCGTCAGTCCAGGACATGGGTTGCCTTTCAAAAGCGGAAAGCGGCCCCCGATTCGGGCCGCCTTGGGAATTCGTCTCAGCGCCCTATTTTAATCTCTGTGGTCCGAGTTACAAGCGGTCTTCGAATCAGCTATGGGGCAGACATGCAGAATCTTATGGATCAGGACGCGCGCCGTTTCGGTGCGGTCAATTGGATGGGCCTCTACACGCTGGCCAAACGTGAAACCCTGCGGTTTCTGGCTGTCTGGACGCAGACCTTGCTGGCGCCGTTGGTTACCGCAGGATTGTTTCTATTGATCTTCACCATCGCTATCGGGCCAGGGCGGCCGGATGTGATGGGTGTACCGTTCCTGGTCTTTCTCGCACCGGGGATCATGATGATGACGGTCATCCAGAATGCGTTCGCCAATACCTCGTCCTCGATCATTATCGCCAAGGTTCAAGGGAATATTGTGGATACCTTGATGCCGCCGTTGTCTCCGCTAGAAATCCTTTTGGGCTATCTCGCTGGCGGTATCGCCCGTGGTGTTTTGATTGCCTTCGTTGTTGCCAGTGCGTTTCTGCTTTTCCTGTCTATTGCTCCACAGAATCCGTTTATTACCCTGATCTTCGTGATCCTCGGTGCCGCTTTCATGGGAGCGTTGGGTTTGTTTGCAGGGATTTTCGCTAATAAATTCGACCAAATGGCGGCGATCACCAACTTCATCGTAACGCCGCTGGCCTTTTTGTCAGGCACCTTCTACTCGGTCGAGGCTTTGCCTCCGTTGCTCAACAAGTTGAGCCACCTGAATCCGGTCTTCTACCTGATTGACGGACTGCGCTATGGAATGATCGGTGTGTCTGACAGCTCACCGTGGTTGGGCATGGTCTTCTGCACGGGCGCAACGCTCGTGGTTGGTACAATCACATGGCAGATGTTGCGTACAGGTTATCGTCTCAAGGCCTGACGCTGCCGTGTTTCCCGCCAAACCAGAATCAATCCGCCCGCCAGAATAATGGCGGATCCGATTTGGCTGACTGAGTCTGGTACCACGTCGAACGCTATGAAATCATAAAAAGCCGCAAAGATCAGAGTCGCATAGCTGATCGGGGCAACGAACGAAGCGTCGGCTCGGGCCATGCCATTAACAAAGCATGCCTGAGCGCACGCCATTAGTACGCCGATTCCCGCCAGTGCCGCCCATTGGGCGGGCGTAGGCATTTGAAACACAAAGCTGACCGCGACCGAGGCGATCGTTAAGCCCATCGCGTTATTGATCAGCAGGATCTGAATCGGAATTTCCCGGCCGGAGAGTTTCTTGATGAAAATTAGTTCCATTCCAATCGAAGCGGCAGCGGCCAGAGCCAACAGGGCCGCAGGCTGAAAGCTATCCGGTGTCGGGCGCAACAGAATTAAAGCTCCGGCCAAAGCTACAGCAGCCGCCAGCCATCGCCACGGGCCGACCCCTTCTTTAAGAAGTGGGATTGCCAGAACCATCGCAAAAACCGGGTTCAGAAACGAGATTGCGGTCGCGTCTGCGATGGGGATGAAGGCCACGGAAGCAAACATTAAGGTGATGCCCACCCAGCCAAAGCTCGTCCGTCCAACGTGGAGCCCCCAGTGTGGCCGGCGTAATTGCGGGCGCATGATGCCTACCGCACTTACGATCACCAGAAAGGCAAACAGAAATCGCCCGTGACTGATCTGCATTGGATGCAGTGCCGGACCTAACGTGTCCGTTCCAAGTGCTTTGGCAAGCAAAGTTGTGCCCGCGATAAATGCGCTGGCAGAAACAATCAACAAGGCCGCAAGGGTGGGGTTTTGGCGCACAGGGGGCATGGCCTTAGCGGTGGGCCAGCGACAGCCAAATAGCAAGTCAGAAACAACGTCTCATGATGAAATTTCGGACAACGGAATTTTCAGGGTTTTCAGACGGTCCGCGCCTCGCTATACGCGCGGTCATGATCAAAAACGCAAATATCCTGCGACTCCGACGCCGACGCATTGCTGCGTAATCGGCCCGTTTGATCTTATGTGCGCTTAGAATCCGCGCACTTTCCACCAAATCAGTTGACGAACCCTGCCTTCGTGTATCACTCACGGGGCTCAACATATCGAAAAGGATGATCCGATGATCCCGTCCGTTCTGCCGACTTATAATCGTGCGCCCCTGACTTTTGTGAAGGGCGAAGGCGCTTGGCTGACCGAGGCGGACGGCCGACGTTTTCTGGACCTCGGCGCTGGGATCGCGGTGAACGCACTGGGCCATGCGCATCCGGCGCTAGTAGCTGCGCTGACCGAGCAGGCACATGCGTTGTGGCATGTTTCGAACCTCTACCAAATCCCTCAGCAACAAGCGCTGGCGGACAAGCTGGTCGAGCACACATTCGCTGACACGGTGTTTTTTACGAATTCGGGCACTGAATCCTGCGAGCTGGCCGTGAAAATGGCTCGCAAATACTTCTATGACAAAAACCAGCCCGAAAAGGTTGAGATCATCACCTTTAGCGGCTCGTTTCACGGTCGTTCCTCTGCTGGTATTGCGGCGGCGGGGTCGGAAAAGATGACCAAAGGGTTTGGCCCACTGTTGCCCGGCTTTGTGCACGTCACATTCGGCGATCTTGACGGCGTAACCAATGCGATCACCGAAAACACTGCGGCTATCCTGATCGAGCCGGTACAGGGTGAAGGCGGTATCCGTCCGGTGCCTGATGCCGAGCTCAAAGCCCTCCGTCAGATCTGCGACGAGAATGGTTTGCTCTTGATCCTTGATGAGGTGCAGTGCGGCGTCGGACGGACCGGCAAGCTGTTTGCGCATGAATGGTCAGGGATCAAACCGGACGTCATGATGGTCGCCAAAGGGATCGGCGGTGGCTTCCCATTGGGTGCTGTTTTGGCCACAGAGGACGCTGCGAGCGGTATGACAGCAGGCACCCATGGGTCAACATATGGCGGTAACCCGCTGGGCTGCGCAGTTGGCTGTGCGGTTATCGATCAGGTGGCAACGCCTGCTTTTCTTGAGGGTGTGAATCGCAAGTCAGGCTTGTTGCGTCAAAAACTGGAAGGGTTGGTCGCCGACCATCCCGAGGTTTTCGAAGAGGTTCGGGGTTCGGGCCTGATGTTGGGTTTGAAGTGTAAGCCAACCAATATCGACGTGGTGAATGCGGGTTATGACAACGGAGTTATCACCGTTCCTGCCGCCGATAATGTGATCCGTTTGTTGCCTCCCCTTACCCTGACAGAAGATGACATCGCACAAGCGTTGATCCGTCTTGAGAAGACCGCCGCTAAAGTCGAAAGCAACCTGGCTACGGCCTGAGATTCACCCGAATGAAAAGTGAAATGAAATGAACCACTTCCTCGATATCCACAAAACCGACGCGGGTGAACTGCGGAACATGATTGATCAGGCCGGCGCGATGAAGCAGGCCCGTCTTGGGCTGCCCAAAGCAGCCTTGGACGAAGAGCAGCCCTTGGCCGGGCGCATGGTGGCCCTGATCTTTGAAAAGCCTTCGACCCGGACACGGGTGTCCTTTGACGTTGGTGTGCGCCAGATGGGC
The DNA here is from genome assembly GCF_056538765.1 of Ruegeria sp. BE9. NCBI lineage: Bacteria > Pseudomonadati > Pseudomonadota > Alphaproteobacteria > Rhodobacterales > Roseobacteraceae > Ruegeria > Ruegeria sp. BE9. Next base: position 222,669 of record NZ_JBQFTS010000004.1, read on the forward strand.
GGCGAGACTATGGTTTTGTCCGGAAAGGACATGCAGCTGGGCCATGGTGAAACAATCGCCGACACCGCCCGAGTTCTGTCGCGCTATGTCGATATGATCATGATCCGGACGTTTGATGAAACCATCCTGACCGAGATGGCCGAGTATTCGGACGTGCCAGTTATCAACGGCCTGACAGACCGCACTCACCCATGCCAAATCATGGCCGATGTGCTGACATTCGAGGAGCATCGCGGCCCGATCGCAGGAAAAAAGGTTGTCTGGACAGGAGACGGCAACAACGTCTGCGCATCGTTCTTGCATGCGGCTGGGCAGTTCGGGTTTGACCTGACCTTTACCGGCCCGGCGCAGTTCGATCCGGAAGAGGAATTCATGGGCTTTGCCCGCCAAAAAGGTTCAAAAATCGTTGTTGAACGTGACCCTTTCAAAGCGGTGGAAGGTGCTGACCTCGTCGTTGCTGACACCTGGGTCTCAATGCACGATTCCCAATCTGCCAAAGAACGCCGTCACAACCTGCTGCGCCCGTACCAGGTAAACACTGAGCTGATGTCTCACGCCAAGCCTGATGCGCTGTTCATGCACTGCCTGCCTGCGCACCGCGAGGAAGAGGCGACGTCTGAGGTTATGGATGGGCCGAACTCGGTGATCTTTGACGAGGCAGAGAACCGCTTGCATGCGCAAAAAGCCGTAATGCGCTGGTGCCTTGGCGTCTAACTAAAGCTTCTTAAAGTCCTGAAACCAAATAAGGCGAGTGTGCAAACGCTCGCCTTTTGTGTGTTGGTATCTCAACCGTTCGCAAAAGTGCTCCGACCTGAATTCTAAATACTCAGGCGCGACTAGCGCACTCATAGTGTGCATTCATGCCGGTGGCCTCAAAGAAAATCGGCCTATATTCTGCATTAGTGAACACTGAAAGTTTGGTCGCAGGAGAGCAATCATGAGTTGGAATCCAACCCACAGCCCGGAATGTGTATCGGATAAATCGGCGCTAGAGACGTTAATCATACCCCGAGCCCGCGACTTGGGTGGGTTTGAAGTGCGCCGTGCACTGCCTTCGATCAAACGTCAGCTCGTCGGCCCTTTCATTTTCTTTGACCAAATGGGACCTGCTGAATTCATCACCGAAGGCGGTATTGACGTACGTCCACACCCTCATATCGGACTCGGTACTGTAACGTATCTTTATCAGGGCGAGTTCGAGCACCGCGACAGCCTCGGCACCCATCAGATGATTTACCCGGGCGAGGTAAACTGGATGGTCGCTGGTCGTGGCGTTACCCACTCCGAACGCACCAGTGCCGAAACACGCGCGAAGAAACACAGTTTGTTTGGAATCCAGACCTGGATTGCCCTGCCCGAAGCTCATGAGGACATGGCACCGGATTTTGAGCACCACAAACAAGCGGATCTGCCGCATATTCAGGACAAAGGGGTGAGCGCCCGTTTGATCCTTGGTTCAGCTTATGGTCAGGCCAGCCCGGTTAATATGCTGTCTGAAACCTTCTATTTGGATGTTGTGCTTGACCCCGGAGCCTCTTTTCCTCTCCCCGATGATCACGAAGATCGAGGTGTATACGTCACACAGGGGCAAGTTGAGATCGCAGGCGACACTTTTGACGAAGGTCGGATGATGGTGTTTCGCCCCGGCGATAAGCTTTCGGTCAAAGCTGGGCCTAAAGGGGCACGCCTGATGCTGCTTGGCGGGGCGACCCTCAACGAGGATCGCTATATCTGGTGGAACTTTGTTTCGTCTTCGAAAGAGAAGATTGAAACTGCGACGCGCGAATGGAAAACGGCAGATTGGGCCAATGGCGCTTTCCATCTGCCGCCGGGGGACGATCAAGAGTTCATTCCGATCTCGCAAGAATTGGAGCGCACCCGTCCTCGATTGGCCCGCTGACCAGACGTAAGATGGTCTTGCCCGCGCTCAGGATCCCGGCAATCCTGATGGCAGGGGAGGCAGGCTATGAAGATCGTGATCGCAGGCGCGGGTAGCATTGGGTGCTATTGCGGAGCTTTGTTGGCGAATGCGGGGCACGAGGTCACGTTGCTTGGGCGCCCTCGCATTCTGAACCCGATCCGACAAAATGGCCTTACCGTTACAGATTTCTCGGGTCTGCATTGTTACATTGCGCCACAAGACCTGAAATTGACTACAGATCCCGTATACCTTGCCCAGGCTGAGTTAGTAGTCGTGACCGTCAAATCCGGCGCGACGGCGCAGATTGCGGCTGACATTGCGGGTCATGCACCCAAATCTGTACCTGTACTGTCTTGGCAGAATGGTATGGAAAATGGACGTGTATTGCATGAGACCCTGCCGAACCATGACGTGCGCGCCGGGATGGTGCCATTTAATGTCGTCCCGTCCGGAGTTGCAGGATTTCACCGCGCAACGTCTGGCGACATCGTCATTCAAGGTGGACCCGGGGCATTGGGGCAACATCTGAGTAGTCCCGCCCTCCCAGTAGTTGAGAGCGATGAAATCGAAGCGGTCCAGTGGGGCAAGCTTGTGATCAATCTGAACAATGCGCTGAACGCGCTGTCCGGCCTGACCCTGAAAGAGCAGTTGCTGGATCGAAATTGGCGCCGCCTGATGGCGGATCAGATGGCTGAGGCCCTGGCCGTTCTCAAGTCGGCGGGCCATTCGGTTGCATCGACGACACCGCTTCCTGCTTGGATGACGCCTCATATATTGCGCTTGCCGACCCCGGTCTTTTCCCGGATTGCAGCCCGGATGTTGACGATCGACCCAAGCGCACGCACCTCTATGGCCTATGATCTGATGGAGGGGAGATCGACCGAAATCGATAGCCTGCAAGGAGAAGTCATCCGTCTCGGCAACAAGTTTGGCGTGGCGACTCCTATCTGCGCTAAAGTTCAAGCTTTGATCGAAAGCGGCCCAAAGCAACCGCTTTCGCCAAGTCAGATAGTGGGGTGAAGCGTGCCTAGTGGAATGCAGTCAACACCCAGAAAATAACCGCCGACATGGTTGCAGCCGCGGGAACGGTGACGATCCAAGCAGCGACGATGGTCATGAAATGCGATCGGCGCACCAGTTTACGTCTCTGGTGCTCTTCGCGCGCTAACCTGCGCTCGGCTGGACGTTGACGGTTCGACTGTTTCCACCGACGGTCCGAATGCCATTCGCGGTAGAAGCCAACGCCAAAGACGGCCCCAACGGCAATGTGTGTGGAGCTGACCGGGAGGCCAAGCCAGCTAGCGACGATCACTGTAATCGCTGCGGATAGTGCTACGCAGAAGGCCCGCATCGGGTTCAGCTTGGTAATCTGGCTGCCCACCATCCGGATCAGCTTGGGCCCAAACAGGAACAAGCCGAACGAAATGCCAAAGGCGCCGATCACCATAACCCAACTGGGGATCGTCACTTTCGCAGCAAAGTCACCGAACTCTGCCGCATGCACGATGGCGGCCAGCGGGCCAACCGCATTGGCCACATCGTTGGCCCCGTGGGCAAAGCTGAGGAAGGTTGCGGAAATGACCAGAGGCAGGCCAAACAGTGCTTTCAGAGACCGAGTGCGGTTTTCCATCCCCTCGGATTTGCGGCGGACCCAAGGGACCGTGACAGACCAAGCCATCACGCCCGATAGGAAGCCGATAAGCAGAGCAATTTCCAGATCTACCTTCACAATCCGCTTCAAGCCTTTTACGGCCAGATACGTCGCGAACGCCCCTGCCATAAGTCCCACGAGGATCGGAACCCAACGCCGTGCAGCAGCGATCTTGTCGTCCTGATATTGTACTTTGGCCTTGATGAGCGCCAAAAACCCAGCCGCAATTACTCCGCCCAAAACAGGTGAGATGACCCAGCTGGCTGCAATCGCGCTCATCGTTCCCCAGCTAACGGCGCTCAGGCCGGCGGCTGCGATGCCTGCGCCCATTACGCCGCCTACGACTGAGTGTGTGGTCGATACCGGAGCGCCAATCCATGTGGCCAAGTTTACCCACATAGCCGATGAAATCAGTGCTGCCATCATTGCCCAGATAAACACGTTACTGTTCTGGACAGATGCAGGATCAATGATCCCTTTCGAGATAGTCGACACCACGTCTCCACCAGCCAAGAGCGCCCCCGCACTTTCGGCAATTGCGGCAATAACGATGGCTCCGCCCATAGTCAGTGCGTTGGCTCCCACGGCGGGGCCCATGTTGTTCGCAACGTCGTTGGCGCCAATATTGATCGCCATGTAAGCCCCAAATGCCGCTGCGGCGATAACAATCAGCCCGCCATCTGCCTGACCGAACAACACTGCGGCCGACAATCCAGCCAAGGCAATAAAGGCCAAGGCAATGCCCGGAGCCAGCAGTGGGCGAGCCACGTGGACGTTCGCAGTCTCAACGCGGGAAATTCGGTGCAGATCGCTGTCCAGTGCCTGCCAGCGGGTTTTGGCGTTCGAATTTGACATAGGGGTTCAACAGTTTTTTTGATTGACGTAGGCCGCTACTCGGATTCCTCGTCGCGGGCAACCATCTGTCATCAAATTGTGACCAAACTTTTACATTGAGCGGAGCAAGGCGCTCAATTCAGGCTCTCTGACCAGGTTTGCGGCCTCTTCCGGTGGAAACCATTGCCGTTTACGCTGTGTGACCTCTGGAAACGTGTCCGCAAGGTCTTTGACGTCAATGCGATAGACACTGGTTCGGACTGGTAGGCCAGAACCGTCGTTCATAACCTTGTCATAAGTGAAGTGACCCACTGGCACCTTGTACAGGCGCTCAGATCGCACACCGGCCTCTTCCCATGCCTCTTGTTGCGCGGTTTCGGCCCCGTCCTTGCCGTCCATCGGCCAGCCTTTTGGTATAACCCAGCGTCCGGTATCGCGGCTGGTAATCAACAGAACCTGCTCACCTGCTTCTGTTTGACGAACGCACAATGCCGCGAACTGCACCCTTCTGGGGCGCAGGAAAAGTGGTCGGGCGACCTCTTCCCACACATTTCGCAGCCATTTTGTCATTTTTAGATCACTTGCGCGCGTTTTCAGTCAAAGGAGTGACATAGCAACGTAACGCGAATTCTTCAATAATCCTGTCGGTGATCAGATTTTTCCCGTTTGCGCAAAGCACGATTTTCAGTTGAGAGGGCCTAATTGCCGACCTGCCGCGCTTCAGTTGCGCCGCTTGGCGCGCAAAGTTGGGTCAGCTTGGGTCGGATCCTCAGGCCAGGGGTGTTTTGGATACTGCGCGCGCATGTCCTTGCGGACATCTGCGTAGGATCCGGCCCAGAAACCGGGTAGGTCTCGCGTGATTTGAATAGGGCGCTGCGCCGGAGACAAAAGCGTGATCTTGAGCGCTTCACCTCCAACAACTGGGTGTCGCGTTACGCCGAACAGTTCTTGCAACCGTACCGAAATTTCAGGCACCGCGCCGCCATAATCGATTGGAACCTTGCGTCCCAAGGGTGTTTCAAATGATCCCGGTGCGCGGCGGTCCAACTCCTGAGTTTGGTTCCAGTCCAGCCGCGCGCGCAATGCGGGCAGTAAGTCAAACCTCTTCCAGTCTTCGGCATTGCGCACACCGGACAGCATGGGCAGGAGCCAGTCTTCTAGTGTCTCCATGAGGCCGTCAGGAGAGAAGTCGGGCAGTGCGGCGCCTTCGGCCCGTACAAGCTCGACCCGGGCTGCCAGTCGTGCCGCAGGCCCGTCCAGCCGCAGTCCAAGGTCACGAATGCCGTCCAGCATTGCACGAGCAACCGCGTCGTCAGGTACGTCCTTCCAGATGCGATCGTCCAGAGTGATCGCTCCTAGCCGCTCTTGCTTTCGAGCCACGACCCGCCGATCGCGTCTGGACCATTCGCAAGTCTCGACCCAACTAATCTGGTCTTCGAAAAGGTTGCGTATTTCGCTTTCGGTGATCTGTGCGGCCATTCGAATCCGCGCTTCGCGGGGGTTCCCGTCGGTATCGGTGACCACAAGGAACGGCGCGTTCGCCAGTGTATCGCCGCTATCTAACACCACCCCTTTACCCCCCGAAAGAACATAGCGCGGTATATCGCCCTTGCGGCGCTGTCCAATTCGATCGGGGTAGGCCAGCGCGGCCAGGGCAGCGGTGCTAAGATCGCCTGATCCGCCTTGGGTTCGAAGGCGTTTGACCTCGGCTTTGATACGGTCCAAGGCACCGGTATTAACTTGCCAAACACGGTTGCGCCGGAATGAACGGATGTCGCGCAATGCTTCGAGCCGCAGCAATAGGTCAGCAGGAGCACCTTTAAGCGGGTCGCGGTCTGCCATGAGGGCGGCCAGAGGGGCTGCTCCAGCCCCGCCTAGGACCAACATGTGCCCAAGTCGCGGGTGAAGAGGCAATGCAGCCAGCGCTTGCCCATGATCGGTAACACGGCTTTTGTTATCCAGAGCGCCGAGCATCCTTAGCAAGCTACGCGCTTCTGCAAGCGTCCCCTCGGGGGGCGGTGTTAGAAACGCTAAATCAGCAGGGTCTGCGCCCCAAAGTGCTAGTTCCAGCGCCAGCCCCGTCAAATCGGCGGCTTCGATCTCGGCAGGGGGGTAAGCGGCCAAAGCCCCTTCCTCGCCTTTGGACCAAAGGCGGTAGCAAACGCCTTCGGCCACGCGTCCAGCGCGCCCAGCACGTTGAGTGGCTTCGGCACGCGTGACCCGCTCTGTGACCAGCCGCGACATGCCCGAACCCGGATCAAATCGTGCCCGTCGGGCTTGCCCCATGTCTATCACCACACGAATGTCGGGAATGGTCAGTGAGGTTTCGGCTATCGAAGTCGCCAGCACGATCTTGCGCCCGGTTTCCGCTGGTGCAATGGCGGCATGCTGAGCGGTGAATGGCATTGCGCCGAATAGGGGGCGCACCGAGCAATCGCCGGGCAGCCGTCCCGACAAAGCTTTTTCAGCGCGTCGAATCTCGCCTTCTCCTGGCAGGAAGACCAGCATACCGCCTTCGGTTTCACGTTCGGCCTGAACTACTAGATCGACCAAAGCATCCAGCCGCCGTGCCTGTGCCCCTAAAGGGCGTTGCAGCCAGCGTGTTTCCACAGGATAACTGCGCCCCTCCGAAGTGACGAGCGGGGCGTCCATCAGCCGCCCCACAGGGCCGGCGTCCAAGGTCGCTGACATTGCCAACAGGATCAGGTCATCCCTAAGCGCCTCGGTTACTTCAAGGCACAAGGCCAGCCCGAGATCGGCGTTCAGAGATCGCTCGTGAAATTCGTCAAAAATTACGGCGCCAATACCCGGAAGATCAGGATCTGATTGAAGCATTCTTGTCAGAATACCTTCGGTCACAACTTCGATCCGAGTCGCCTTGGAAACTTTGGCATCGCCTCGCACCCGGTAACCAACCGTTTCGCCAGCGCGCTGTCCCAGTGTTTCAGCCATTCGCTCTGCCGCCGCTCGCGCAGCCAACCGTCTTGGTTCCAACATGACGATCTTGCCGTCACAAAGACCCGCGTCGAGCATTGCCAATGGCACGCGGGTTGTTTTGCCCGCGCCCGGGGGGGCCTGTAGAACGGCGCGGCGCGAGGCCCTCAAAGCTGCAAGCAGATCGGGAATGGCATCGTCTATGGGCAGGCGTATTGTCATCCCGGCTTTATCCGCCAAGTGCCAACCAAGGTCCAGTTCCGACAAACTGCAATGAAACTGCCGCTCTTGGTACTGGACAAACCCTGTGCTGCTCCTGCATCTAAGGCAAGATTCAGGTGAGGGGACATGAATGAACACCGCTGAGCTGAGCGAAAGGATACTGAACGGAGACCGACGTGCGCTGGCCCGTGCGATTACTTTGGTCGAAAGCGGCCGCGCAGATCACCGTGCGCAAGCGACTGAATTGCTGTCTCATCTGAGTAAAGCCGGCCGGCAATCGTTGCGAGTCGGCCTGTCGGGAACACCGGGTGTTGGCAAATCCACCTTCATCGAAAGCTTTGGTATGATGCTGACAGGGCAGGGGCTGCGTGTCGCAGTTTTAGCCGTTGATCCTAGTTCCGCCCGGTCTGGAGGCTCAATATTGGGCGACAAGACCCGAATGGAACGGCTCAGCCGCGAGAAGAATGCCTTTATCCGACCCTCGCCCAGCCAATCTCATCTAGGTGGCGTCGCTCGCCGCACACGCGAGGCGATAGCCTTGTGTGAAGCGGCAGGTTTTGACGTTGTGCTGATTGAAACCGTCGGTGTTGGGCAGTCCGAAACCGTTGTGTCCGAACTGTCCGATTTGTTTCTTTTGTTGCTTGCGCCAGCCGGTGGAGATGAGCTGCAAGGGGTCAAGCGCGGGATCATGGAAATGGCTGACATGATTTTGGTGAACAAGGCAGATGGTGATTTGAAAGCGACCGCCACACGCACCTGCGCCGACTATGCTGGCGCTCTGCGTCTGCTGCGCAAACGTCCGCAAGACCCGGAAGGGTTTCCAAAAGCGATGACCGTTTCGGCGGTAGAAGAGCACGGTTTGGAAGATGCTTGGGCAGAAATGCAGTCACTGGTTCAATCGCGCCGTGACAGAGGTTTTTGGGAATCCAACCGGGCTGCGCAGGCACAGTATTGGTTTGAGCAAGAAGTTCGATCCGCACTATTGGCGCGGCTTTCAACAGCGCAAGCTCGGGCTGAGATGGAACATCTGGGCGAGAAAGTACGGGCTGGGGGGTTAAGTCCTTCCGCCGCTGCGGAAACCATGCTGTCCACGCTCGTAGCCGGCTAACAAACCGCTCTTGCGCTTGATTTGGGCATCGACCTGAATTGGTGGATTCTCCGAACCGGCATTTGGTGATATGCTGAATAGGCAGCCATGCAGGAGTTGTTCGTGTGCCCAATATCAATGGGACAAATAACGACGACGATATTGACGTCACGGCCGATAACGGAACCCTGAATGGGGCTCCGCAAGGTTCGCCGATCGACAATATTCGGGGTAGAGGTGGCGATGACGACATAAATGTCACTGACAGCACCATCATCGGCAATGTTGTCGGAAATGCCGGAAATGACACCATTACAGTGACGAACAGCACTGTCGGTGGGCGAGTGACCGGCGGCGCAAACTCGGATGTGATCAATATCAGCGGCTCTTCTGTCGGAGCAATCCGGCTGGGTTCCGGCAATGACACGCTGAATTTTGGCAGTACTTCTGTAAGTCAGGATATTCGCGGCGGCGGCGGTACGGATACTCTGAACCTGCCGGTCGGGACGGTTGTCAATGACAACGTCTTTGGGACTTTCACCGTCGAAGACGGGGTGGCTTATTCTGTTTCCAACGGAACGTTTACCCTGCCTTCAGGCGGAACAGTCAATTACTCCGCCTTTGAGAACGGATCGGGCGTCCCTTGTTTTACCCGCGATACGCGCATCTTGTGCGAAACCGGAATGCGGTCAATTCAATCCATTCGTACAGGTGACTTGATCCAAACCGAAGGTTTCGGGATGCAACCAGTTCGCTGGATCGGTCGCCGGAAGTTCGACCGCACCGCGCTTGTCGGTAATGCGCGGCTGTTGCCGGTGCGCATATCGGCTGGTTCACTGGGTCATGGACTGCCGCAGCGCGATCTGTTGGTGTCCCGACAGCACAGGATGCTGGTTCAATCCAGAATCGCGCAGAGGATGTTTGGGACAACCGAAGTGCTGATTCCCGCGATGAAACTGACTGTGATGCCAGGAATCTACGTCGATGAAACAGTGCCGAACGTCGAGTATTTTCATTTGCTCTTCGACCGGCATCAGGTGATTTTCGCCGAGAATGCCCCCACCGAAAGCTTGTTTACCGGCGCTGAAGCGCTGAAATCCCTTGGTTCGGAGGCGCGGCGCGAGATTTTCGAAATTTTTCCTGAACTCGCTGAAAACACTGTTGTACATAGGCCTGCAAGGTTAATTCCACTTGGGCGACAGCAGATTCACCTGTTGGAACGGCACCGAAGAAACAATAAACCTCTGCTGTGGGCTGCAAGCGAATAGGCAAACCGCCAAGGTTTAAAGATTTCACCTGATCCGTCTTGACCCTCCGAGCGATTCCCACTACACGCATCCAACCAGTTTTCGGGCGCGACTTCGGGTTGCGCCCCTTGTGATTTGGCCGAGGGCGTCATGCCCGGCCTCCAGAAACAAAGGAAGAAACCATGTCGCGCCGCTGCGAACTGACCGGAAAAGGCCCGATGACTGGCAACAATGTCAGCCACGCCAAAAACAGAACTCGTCGTCGTTTTCTGCCCAACCTGAACGACGTTACCCTGCAGTCCGAAACTCTGGGCCGTGGCGTTAAGCTGCGCATCTCGGCGGCTGCACTGCGCTCGGTTGACCACCGTGGTGGTCTGGACGCGTTCCTGGCGAAAGCCAAGGACGAAGAGCTGTCCTCCAACGCGCTGAAAGTGAAAAAGGAAATCGCCAAAGCACAAGCTTCGGCATAAGCTTTTTTCCAGCTAAGATTTCGGCCCTGTACCTTTCGGTGTAGGGCCTTTTCTTTTGTCTGCTGTTTCTGTTTCGAGATTAAATTTTCCAGAAGGGTGACATTGTTCACATACGATGATCTCTAGCCGTCTTATGTTTAGTCATATTCATCTGGTGGAGTTGAGTCTCATGTCTTTCAAAACCTCTGATTACTTCTCCCTGTTGGCTGCCTTTTTTGGCAAAACATTTGGGACATGCACGCGGATGCAACGTCAGGTGAACAGGTTGCATACCAGCCTGACGAAAGGGTCTGTCAAACGTCCGGAAATGGACCGCTGACACGCATCTTATGACCTTGGGCTTCAAGCGTTTTCGATTGCGCTTGAAGCCTTCTTTATGTCCGGCCTATACCGGGCTCAGGATGAAACTCGTTCTGAATATAGTTTTGCCACTAGCGCTCTCACTGCTTGTTGTTTTGACGGGGCAGAGTGTGGCCGCATCGCGTGGCATGGACAACGCAGTGGGCCAAATGGTGCTGTGTACCGGTACGGGGCCGGTTGTTGTCTATATGGATGCCGAGGGGCAGCCTACGCAGCCACCGCATTATTGCCCTGAATATGCGCTGACCCTGTTGGGTGCGATTGATGTGCCAGGTCCAGAACTTCCTGAGGCCCCGGAGAAAACGCATCCATCGCCAGCGCGAGTAATGGACAGCCTTATTGCATTGCCGTTGCCGCAAAAGCCGGCGCGCGCGCCGCCGGCCAACGTTTGAACCGGCTACTACACTCTTTCAAAAATTAGACTTAGGAGAGGCGCTATGTCCCTCACATCCAAACTGTTCGCAACTCTGGCTGCAGCTACACTGGCAACGGCTGCGTTTGCCCAAGATACCATCGTTGTTGACGACGCGTATGCGCGCTCGTCTGGTAAGTCCGCAAAGGCGGGTGCTGCGTTCATGATGATCCGGAACACAGGTGAGGCCGACGACCGGCTGGTTTCTGTGGACTCAGATGCTGCGGCTCGGGTTGAATTGCACACGCATCTGATCGACGCCAATGGCGTAGCCAAGATGACAGAAGTCGAAGAAGGCTTCGTTATCCCGGCCGGTGAAATGCACATGCTACAGCGTGGCGGTGACCACGTAATGTTCATGGGTCTGACTGCGCCGTTTGAGCATGGCGCGACCGTGCCCGTGACGCTGGTGTTTGAAAATGCCGGTGAGATCGAAGTTGAGATACCAGTTGACCTTGAGCGTAAGGACCAAGGTGGCCACGGGTCACATTCGAACTGACCAACGCCTTTTTTCGGGCCGCGTTGCGGCCTTCATCCATGCGTCAGGCCGGGCAAAACCCGGCCTGTTTGCGTTCTGGTAATGTCGTTACCGGTTTACGACACGCATCGCCACGCGGTCATGCGCACGTTTGAAGCGGGCGGCCAGAAAAAACATGACCGCTGCAAACGCGAGCGCGGAAAAGGCAATCGCCCAACCCAATGCAACCATGCCACTGCCGGGCCAGAACATCAGTACGAGACCAATGATCAACGCGACGATCCCAGAGTTCCGAACAGTGGGCGCATCCGGGTTTTGATCCGACATTTGTCGCCAGGCCATCAGTGATCCGACGCCGACGATCAATGCCCACGCACCCAGCAAGAAAAACGTCAGACGAGCAACCCCTTCGGGCCAGATCAGCAGAACCAGTCCGATTAGCAGGGCCCCGATGCCAAAGCCGCCAATGAGCCCGCGGCGGCCGAAGCCTAGCAGCGTTAGACCTCCGTCCAGGATCAAAAGCAGGCCGACGAGGCGTAGCAGCAGGGATATGCTGCCCGTTGGCCAGAAAAGAGCTGCAATGCCTAGCAAACCGGCCAGAATGCCCCGTAGCAAGAAGGTCCACCAAAGGTCGGTTAGCTGATTTCCGAGCGCATCACGGTCTTCCAGAATGCCATCTTCGAGGATTTCTCCACGTGGTGTCTCTGGGTCGGTCATCGAAGTCTCCGGAGTTGTTACGCCTTCACTATAAACGAAAAATTAGTTTTGTGCCTGTGAGTTTTCAGACTGTCTCCGCCCGAGTAGCTCGTCTACCCAACGGGGGACGGTCTCCGTCGCCGGGCCAAGGATGACGTCATCAAAACTTGAGGCGCCGGTTGATGGATCAAGGTTCAACTCGACCGTTCTTGCACCGGACATTGAAGCCTCATGCACAAAAGCGGCGGCCGGGTAAACCTGACCGGATGTGCCGATTGAGGCAAAGATAGAAGCACCGGACAAGTGGTCATAAATTGCATCCATTTGATAGGGCATTTCGCCGAACCAAACCACATCTGGCCGAGCGGTAGGGGCCGAGCATGACGGGCACGACTGCCCGACTGACATTTCGGGTGGGGAGGTCCAGCGGTGATCACAAGCGGAACACAGTGCGCCAGCCAAAGTTCCGTGCATGTGAATAACGTTTTCTGCTCCGCCAGCCTCGTGCAGGCTGTCAACGTTTTGCGTAACAATGACAACCTCTCCAGGCCATTCTCGCTGAAGGAGGGCCAAAGCAGTATGAGCGGCATTGGGTTGCGCTTTGGCGGCCTGTACGCGGCGCGCATTGTAAAAGCCGTGCACCAAGCCGGGATCTCGGGCGAAACCTTCGGGGGTTGCAACATCTTCGATCCGGTGTTGTGCCCAAAGCCCGCCTTCGTCGCGGAACGTGCCAAGGCCGCTCTCAGCTGAGATTCCGGCTCCTGTCAGAATGACGATCTTTTCCATTTCCTCTCCACACGTTACACCTTGGCTTATGACCCACCGTATCCTGTTTGTCTGTCTGGGCAATATCTGCCGTTCCCCCGCCGCCGAAGGTGTTTTTCGTGCGCGTGCTCCGCACTGCTCTACAGACAGTGCGGGAACCTCGGGTTGGCACATTGGCGATGCTCCTTACGGTCCAATGCAAAAGGCAGCTCGGGCGCGTGGGATTGAATTGGATGATCTGCGTGCGCGGCAATTTGTGGCCGAGGACTTTGATCGCTTTGATCTGATCATCGGAATGGACGCGAACAACATTGCCGATATCGAAGGGCTACGGCCCGAAGGCAGCGAAACCCCTGTGCGTTTGCTGACCGATTTTGCCCCTCAAACAGGCGCCGACCATGTGCCCGATCCATACTACACCCGGGACTTCGACGGGGCGTTGGATTTGATTGAAGTCGCAGTCGAGGGTTTAGACGCCCACCTTCGCGGCTAGCTCATTACCTTTAGGCGGTCGGCCAACCAGGGCAGTTGCGCCAAGGCAGGGTCAACGATCTGGCTGCGCATCAACCGGCGCATCATTTCTGCCACCTCTAGCGGCACTTGATCGGACCAATCTGCGCGTGTGAACAAAGAGATCGTGCGAGAGAATTCGCCGAATGGGGCAGGGTGCGCATCCAAGCTGTCGTGGAACCGAGCTGCCCGCATGAAACCCAGAGGCGTTGTCACAGCCCAGCCCAGTCCGCGCGCGACCATAGCCATCAACGCAAGATGTGAGCCGATTTCAAACCGCTCTTCGAATTCTAGCTGGTGACGCGCCAAATGGCTTTCGATCTGGCGGCTGATCAACTGTTCCCGCGCATAGCGCAGGAACGGAAGGTCTTGCGTCGCATTGTCGGCCCCTTTTGGTGTCACCAGAATAAAGGGGTCCTGTACCAGCGGGTATTCGACAACACCTTCGAGCACCTCGCCACTATGGGCGGAAACGGCCAGATGTAGGCGCTGAGCCTCTAGTTCGGCGAACAAGTCCAGACTGGGCAGGGTGATCAGTTTGAATTTTGACCGGGTCAGGCTGTCGGCCAGCAGGGTCGCAAGTCGTGGTGTCAGGTCATTGTCGAAATCATCGATGAGTCCGATCGAGAGCGTCGCCAAGTGCCCAAGGTCCATCACGGTGAGTTCGCTTTGGGCCATTTGTAATTCGGCCAAAATCGCCTCGGTGCGTGTCAGAAAGCTACGACCTGCCTGCGTCAGTCGCATTGGGCGCCGCCCATGATCTACAAGCTCGGTTCCCAAGGCGTTTTCCAGATTGCGCAATTGCTGAGATACAGATGGCTGACTGAGGCCAGTGATCTCGGCCGCCTGAGCGACCGAACCCGTTCGCGCCAACGCCTCGAAAACTTCGAGTCCGCGCAGGGTTAACCCTTTCATAACCATGCAATACACCTTTCGCTGCGCCTTTTCTGGGGCGCAGCGCAGTTCACGTCAAGGATTGAGCTTGCGTCAGCTACAAATCGCCTGAGCCATCTGGCCAAAGTTCCGATATCTGTCCCAAAGTGCATCATCACGTGCGGATTGGGACATCTTCAGTTCTTGCGCCTGATGGGGGTCGGTGAACCACTTGGCCACTGTTTTCTGGTCACTGCGGGTCAGCGCCTGGTTCGCTACACGTTGAATACAGGTGCATCGGTCGCGAGTTGCTGCTGCCCGGTCAGATGCCAGGCACGCCCGTTTGATCTGTGCCGCGTCAACACCCTGAGGCACCACCGCCGTCAAGGACGCTGCGCAAAGCGCTATTAAGAGGAACTGTTTCATGCTCGAGCCTCGTTTTTTGCCTGCCCGGAGAGATCTTCGCCTCTCTCAGTCTGCGCAGGAGTATGAATCAAATGGTTTTGCGGATCAATGGACAACATTCTTCGCAGTAGGAAACTGGCTTCACGCCGCTTTAGGACGAGCCGGGCTGTTTGTGTTGCCTGCGTGATTTGACTGGATGCTTCGGGGAAAAACAGACTGTCCGGATCTGATACACACCTATGGGGCGTTGCGAAAAGGCTTTCTGATGCGGCGCCGTTGGCATGGACGATACTGTGTCGTTCCAAAAGAAAGTGGTGGTACTGAACAGATTTTTCTTCGGACATTTGAGCGATGCCGACATCGACGAGGCTGATCGCAGGTACAAAAACTTCGGGCGTGCCGTACAACAGCTCGGCCAGCGGATGGGCAATCAACAACCGGTGCTGCTGCGACACCCTGAGCGGAGAGAAATTTGACAGAACGCCCGCGGGAACGTCGACCATCCTGAAACGCCCAGAGGCGATCACGGGTTGCTTGCCTGTCCAAAGGACTGGAAGCAAGCCGTTGTCCCATGTTCGAACTTGGTCGCCGGGGCGCAACGATTTGATGGAAACATGCCCCTTGTCTGTTTCGATGAGCGTTTCGCCGCTATAGCAAATCGGCGTCACATAATCATCCGCAGCGAAACTCGGACCTTCCTGCGTACTGACCACGGTCAACGGAACGCCTGCTGGCGGAAATTGGCCTGGCCCGCCGATAAAGGCAATTCCTTCGACGGTTCCGAATGCAGGGGACGAATTATTCACGTTGAACGCAACGGCCTGCCATGTGTTCGTGCCGTCAGTCAGAGTGATGCCGTACTCAGCTTCGACCCGAGTGCCGCTCGTGAACAGTGTCCCGTCGATGGTTTGATCGCCATCCAGCCGCTGATTGCCGTCATTGTCAGAAAAATCGGTGTCACTACCCGCATCAGTTATGAAAACTTCGGTGGCCGCGCGGGAATCTATCGTAATGGTTTCACCGATCAGATGGATTCCAGTGCCCTGATTTATGCCGTCTAACCCCTGTGCCACAGAGATCGACAACTGGCTTTCGCCTAAAACAAAGATGGAATAGTCGGCCAACGTTTACACTGCTTTCTAAGTTATGATTGGGCCTATCTGCATCAGCACTCTAGCCAATCGCAAATTTTGGGTAAATGCCCACGCACATAAACACGCCTTCAGGGCCTTTAAAGCAACGCTTCAACGCTTGACGAGGCCACAAACTACCGACATATCCCACTTCATGACAGACCTCGCTCATATCCGCAATTTCTCCATCGTCGCGCATATCGACCATGGCAAATCCACCCTTGCTGACCGGCTCATCCAAGAGACCGGGACGGTCAAGGATCGCGACATGAAGGAACAGCTGCTCGACAGCATGGATATCGAGCGCGAACGCGGTATCACCATCAAGGCCAACACGGTTCGCATCGACTATACCGCCGACAATGGCGAGCAATATGTGCTGAACCTGATCGACACCCCCGGCCACGTGGACTTTGCCTATGAGGTCAGCCGGTCCATGCGCGCGGTCGAGGGCTCGCTGCTGGTCGTCGACTCCACCCAGGGGGTCGAGGCGCAGACGCTGGCGAACGTGTACCAAGCCATCGACGCCGATCATGAGATCGTGCCGGTGCTGAACAAGATCGACCTGCCAGCCTCCGATTGTGACCGCGTGGCGGAACAGATCGAGGATGTGATCGGCATCGATGCGACCGATGCGATTCAGGTCAGCGCCAAGACGGGGCAGGGCATCCACGAAACGCTTGAGGCCATCGTGCAGCAACTGCCCGCACCGCAGGGTAATCTGGATGCGCCGCTCAAGGCGATGCTGGTGGATTCCTGGTACGACGCCTATCTCGGCGTCATCGTTCTGGTCCGCATCATGGACGGCACGCTGAAAAAGGGCATGCGGGTCAAGTTCATGTCGAACGGCACCCTGCACCATGTCGACCGCGTTGGCGTTTTCCGCCCCGAGATGGAGATGGTCGACAGCCTCGGCCCTGGTGAGATTGGCTTCCTGACCGCTTCGATCAAACAGGTCCGCGACACGCGCGTCGGCGACACCATCACCAATGACCGCAACGGCACCGAAGACGCGCTGGACGGGTTCAAACCCGCGCAGCCGGTGGTGTTCTGTGGTCTCTTCCCGGTGGACTCGGCCGAATTCGAAGACCTGCGCGATGCAATCGACAAACTGGCGTTGAATGACGCCAGCTTCAGCTTTGAAATGGAAACCTCGGCAGCACTTGGCTTTGGCTTCCGCTGCGGCTTCCTAGGCCTGCTGCACCTCGAGGTCATCCGCGACCGCATCGAACGCGAATACGATATCGAGCTCATCACGACGGCCCCGTCGGTGATCTATCACGTCTACATGAAAGACGGCGAGATGATCGAGCTGCACAACCCCGCCGACATGCCCGACCCGTCGAAGGTCGACCATATCGAGGAACCGCGCATCAAGGCGACCATTCTGGTGCCCGACGAATACCTGGGCGACGTACTGAAACTGTGTCAGGATCGCCGCGGTATCCAGCTGGACCTGACCTATGCGGGCAGCCGCGCCATGGTCGTTTATGACCTGCCTCTGAACGAGGTCGTCTTCGACTTCTACGACCGCTTGAAATCGGTGACCAAAGGCTATGCCAGCTTCGACTACCAGATGACCGGCTATACCGAGGACAATCTGGTCAAGATGTCGGTGCTGGTGAATGACGAACCCGTCGACGCGCTGTCAACCATGGTTCACCGCGACCGGGCCGAGATGCGGGGCCGGGCGATGTGCGAAAAGCTCAAAGACCTGATCCCGCGCCACATGTTTAAAATCCCGATCCAGGCCGCCATTGGAGGCAAGGTCATCGCGCGAGAAACCCTCTCGGCCCTGCGTAAGGACGTGACCGCGAAATGTTACGGCGGCGACGCCACGCGTAAACGCAAGCTGCTGGAGAAGCAGAAGGCGGGTAAGAAGAAGATGCGTCAGTTCGGGAAAGTCGACATCCCGCAGGAGGCGTTTATCTCGGCACTCAAAATGGACAGCTAAGGCTGTCCGTTTTTTTTCTTCTCACTTGACCGAGGCTACGCGGTCTCTGGATCAGCGTTTGATTGTCCCAGATCGGCAAGTTCACTCCAAACCGTCTCGGGGATAGTCCAATCTGCCCATTCGAGCGCTTGCTCCACGTGTTGTGGCCAGGTCACGCCGCAGACCGTCGAGGCAACGTTAGCGTCCCGCATTGAGAATTGCAGCGCCAGCGCTCCCATAGGTACGTCATGGCGAGCACATATCTCTTCGACCGCGCGCACAGGGGCAAGCATCTCTTCTGTAGCTGGTCGGTAGACGTAAAAGCGGTGAATAGCGCTGCCTCTGGCGAGAATGCCGCCCGCGTAAGGCGCTGCATTTAACACCGTAACGCCCTTCGAGTTGGCCAATTCGATCAAGGGCGCCGCGTTCATGTTTACAAGCGTGTGCCGGTTGTGCGTCATCACAACGTCGAAATCCCGATCGCGCAACATCGGCATCAACACCTCCAACCGCCCGCCAGCCAGACCGACGGCAGTTGCAAGGCCTTCCTCCTTTATCTTGAATAATTCGTCCAGCGCTCCACCAGTGCGGGTAATGTCTGTCACGTTATCAGCGTATTCTGGATCATGCAGGTGAAGGATGTCGACACGGTCTACGCCGAGCGCTTCAAGGCTCTGTTCGAAGGAACGCCGCGCTTGGGCAGCGCCGAACACGTTTGTCTCCATATCGCGGTCGATTTTTGTGGAAAGCACGCAACCTTGCGGCAGACCACCGAGTTCACGGATGACGCCTCCAATACGCTCCTCACTACGGCCCATGGCATATCCGCGAGCGGTGTCCAAAAATGCGTCAGGACGGGCCAGTATCGAATGCAAGGTTTCTCGCGCCCTGTCCTCGTCAACTTCGTAACCGTAAATCTGGGGAATGCTGCCTATGCCAGTTGACCCAAAACCAATCCGCGGGATTTGCACTCCGGTTTGGCCGATCTCATGTAGTTTTGTCATTGCCCCCTCCCAAAGACGAATGTGAATACATGAATAATAGGCAAGCCGCAGTTTCACCGCAAATTTGGGGGGTGAGGAACCACAAGAAGAGAACCGAATGAGAGATTGGGAACTGTGACTAACCTCACAGCCCCGTGTCCTTTGGGCTGCTAAAGTTGACGTGGCGGTAACCTCAGTGGGAGGCCCTTATGTCCACATCTCTCGTCCCCCTTATCGCTTTCGGATCGGCAGGTCTTTATTCCATTGCCATGATCGCGATGAAGTTCTGGTGGAAAATCCCCGGTATCGGCCTCAGCATACTGATTGTTGCGACCCTGTTGGCTGCCGCAACGCTAGAACTCGCCGCCTTGCGCGAAGAGCGGTTGGGTATCATTTATATCGGCATACTTGGTGCCGAGGTCACCCTGATCGCTATCGCGTCATACTTTCTGTTTGGCGAGGATTTCTCGTACCGCGAAATTGTAGGGATTGCTCTTGTCTTGGTCGGAGCGGCATTGGCATGGGCCTGACCGCAACGTCCGGTTAGGGTTGGTGTCTGTCTATCGAAGAGTTCTGGCAACTGCCCTCTTTTCAACGGTTCATTGGCCTCCGTTGCGTCTGAGAAAATTTTGCATTCTGACGCAGATCAAAGCCGCCTTTTGACCTCGGTTTTAGGTTCCGCGAAAGAGACTGAAAAACACGAGGCCCCTATGTCGCCCCTGACGCTGATCCTTCATATTTTCCTTGGTTCCACCCTTGCCGGGTCCGTTGTGATTGCGGTTTTGGTTATGGGTTACGCATCGTGGACGGCCATGCTGATCGCTGCGGTTGTCGGCTTTGTGGCAACGTTCCCGGTGTCGTTCATGGTGGCGCGCAAACTCGGCGGTTAAAGACTGAAGATCGTCGGTTGAGAAATTAGAACTGAGCGGCCGACTTAGGCGCTCAGATCAGAATATGTTATTGTGATCGCGGGGGACCGCGTTCAGGCGGCCTTATTCTTCAGATGCTTGCAACGCCTGACCCTCAGAAATGAGAGGTTATTATGCACATGTTCTTAATTAAGACCGCAGCCACAGTCCTGACTATCGGTTTATCCGCAAGTCTAGCCAGCGCCGAAACCCAGGACGCCGCAGGTAAAGGGATGGGAACAGAAGCGAACCAGGTCTTTGGTATCGCAGACGGCCAGGCAGTGGTGAAATCTCAAACCAATTATGAAAGCTTCGAGGTTGCCGCCGGGCACCCCTTGGAGGGGGCTTCGGGCATGTGTTTTGGTTCCATCTTGGTAAACGGTGCCGAGGTGGCTGGCACCGGGAATTGCGTGTTTGATACAGCCTCCGGCGACAAGGCGGTGATGTCTTGGGTGGCGACGGGCCGGGGTGCGGACGGTGCTCTTACAGGAGATTGGACGGTGTCGGGCGGCTCGGGAAACTGGGCTAGTGCCTCTGGTGGCGGAACATTTTCGTCTCTGACCGACCCTGACACGAAGAAATTCGTTAACACGATCACCGGCAGTATCACGGTCGAATAATCAATTTTCACAACGAGTTACCTTGGGGGCGTGTGCTTGCATACGCCCCTGATCGAGAAATGTGCCTGAGGGTTCCATGAACCAAACATGAAGTTTCCCTTAGGTAAGTTGTAACTGGCTCCCTCCCTCCCAATCTGTTCAGCAGGCCAGCGACGGCCCCAGTTTTGGAGGAGAGAGCCAATGACCAGATATATGACTGCCGGAGCAGCCGCTCTGGCCGCGACCCTCACACTTGGAACAGCTGCACTGGCGGATGCGCCGGACTTACGAGGCACATGGCTGGGGTCTTACACGACGGTTTCGCCATCACATTTCCAGCGTGGTGAGGAGCCGCGGTTTAATCAGGCCGAATGGATGCTGGATATCCAAATTCAGGAAGAAAACGTCTTTTGGGGCCCCAGCAAATGGCGCCGCGATGGCGACACTGAGTGGAATGTGAACGAGGCCACAGGAACGATCAGCTTAGATGGTTCGGGGAGCATCGGGATCATTGAAACATCGCCAATGGTAATCGGCGCGAACGCGTTAATCGATGCCCGGTATGAAGACGGAAGGATCTATGCGGATTTTCGTAGCCTGCGTAACGGAACGACCTACAGCACTGTTCTGGAACGTCAGGTGAACTGAAGCGCCTCTGGCCCGATCGGTTTGTAGGGGGTACTAGCTGCGGTTGTTTGCAGTGCGTAGTAGGTAATACCGATTGGGTCGGAGCGCTTCTCAAAAATGTCTCCACAGGGGGGAGATGGGTCGGGAGAGGATCTCACTGCTGGCGACAGGGTCCAGGCAGCTTTGCGCTGGACCCCGCGGCCCTTCAGCGCGTTCGCGCGGTGAGGCAAGAAATGTCCGACCAGTTATGGCGTCAGGATTGTGCGGGCAGGTGCGCTCTAAGCCCGTGTCTGCGCACCTGACGTCATTTCGTTTTTGAAGAACAAGTTTCAATCGGGTGCCTGAAATTGACCTGCTGAAACGAAACAGGGCTCTTGCGAAAGCACAAGAGCCCCAAAAACAGTCTAGCCTCACAACACGACGCCCGTGATCAAAGTTTGGTTGGGCATTCGAGTTGGAATTGCGATCGGTGTCAGAGTTTTTGCTGAACGTCCGATGCGGCATCCTGAATGGCGTCGCCAGCTTTTTCGATATCTTTGCCAGCACCCTTAGCTGTTTCACAAGCGGTTAGGGTAAACAGGGCCAGTCCAATCAGAATTGCGCGGATCATCGGTGTCTCCATTAGTGTAAGTCCCTTGCTGCGTAGCACTTTCCAGAACGGGGAACCAGCGTTTTGAGGCGCGGAAAATCCCTGCGAAAGATCAATGTGCAAGGGATCACACGTACAAAACTGTTTAACTCCACAATCGCGGTTCTCAGCCCGTTCAGTAAGTTGGCCAGTATGCTTGAGTCGAGGTTGTCTTATCGGGGTAAGACGACCCGTAGCACGGCTATCAAAGCCGTAACTGCGGGCCGAAAACAGATCAGAAGGGTTGGGTGTCAGCCTTTGTCACCTGCGCAGAACAACTCGTATACAACTTCGAGCATGCGGCGTGGCCGGTCATCCGCGAGGCGATAGTAAATCGCTTTGCCTTCGCGGCGCGGCGTTACCAAACCTTCGAGGCGCAAGCGCGACAATTGCTGTGATACGGCTGCTTGACGGGCAGACAGCAACTCTTCGAGTTCCGTCACAGATTTTTCTCCGGACACCAGGTGGCACAAGATCATTAACCTGCCCTCGTGACTTATCGCCTTCAAAAAGTTCGAAGCGCGCGTGGCGTTTTCAACCATTTTGTCGAAGTCTTCGGAAGACATATCTTGCGAAAGCAGGGGCAGGGCCATCAGTGTTGTCCTTATAGACCCGATATCGGGTACGATTTTATCTTTTATCAGGTTCGCTGCTGCGAGTGGCTTGATTACCTACTTTGAACATTTATTTCCATATGCATGGATCAAAATAATGTGATGGGATGCCAATATTGGCCTTCTTTAGCTAAAAATTTCGGCAACAGCCGATCGTGAAAACGCGCCGCGACTTTCTGACAATCACGCTTCGAAGCGCCGAAGTTTCCGGCCCCCCTTGCAGCCCTTCTGCACCGACACTAAGACTCAGGTAACGTTTCTTCGGGTATTGTCCCGATCCATCGCAAAACAGGCAGGTTCTCAATGTTCGATCCCGTTGATACTTATATGAATACACTCGTCCCCATGGTCGTCGAGCAGACCAGCCGGGGCGAACGGGCCTACGATATTTTCTCGCGTCTTTTGAAAGAGCGGATCATTTTCATCAATGGCCCGATCCACGACGGTATGAGCCATCTTGTCGTAGCTCAGTTGCTGCACCTTGAGGCCGAGAACCCGAACAAGGAAATCTCGATCTACATCAATTCTCCTGGCGGTGTGGTTACCAGCGGGTTGTCGATTTACGACACAATGCAGTACATCAAGCCGAAATGTTCGACGTTGGTGATCGGTCAAGCGGCCTCGATGGGGTCCGTTCTCTTGGCCGGTGGCGAGAAAGGGATGCGATTCTCGTTGCCCAACAGCCGTATCATGGTTCACCAGCCCAGCGGTGGATATCAGGGTCAGGCCAGTGACATCATGATTCACGCTGCCGAGACGCAAAAACTGAAGGATCGCCTGTATGACATATACGTTCGTCATACCGGACAGACCAAAAAGGCGGTTGAAAAAGCGCTGGATCGTGACAATTTCATGAGCCCGGAAGAAGCCAAAGAGTGGGGTCACATCGACGAAATCGTTGAAAACCGCGCGAAAATGGATGGCGAAGACGCCTAATCACAAAGCCCTGCGTGTTGGGCGCAGGGCGTATTTTGAGATTGTAGCCGCCCCGGTGGTGGCCTAAGCTGCATCAGACGACGGCAATCGCGGTCCACAAGGGCCGCAGGGACGAAGCCCGAAAGGTAGAACATGGCGACGAATTCAGGCGGTGACGGTAAAAACACGCTCTACTGTAGCTTCTGCGGTAAGAGCCAGCATGAGGTGCGTAAACTGATTGCCGGGCCGACCGTTTTCATCTGTGATGAGTGCGTCGAGCTGTGCATGGACATCATCCGCGAGGAAACCAAGGCCAGCGGTCTTAAGTCCTCGGACGGAGTGCCAACGCCCAAAGATATCTGCGAAGTGCTGGATGATTATGTGATCGGACAGGCAACCGCTAAACGGGTTCTGTCGGTTGCGGTCCACAATCACTACAAACGTCTG
Organism: Ruegeria sp. BE9; assembly: GCF_056538765.1. Classification (NCBI taxonomy): domain Bacteria; kingdom Pseudomonadati; phylum Pseudomonadota; class Alphaproteobacteria; order Rhodobacterales; family Roseobacteraceae; genus Ruegeria; species Ruegeria sp. BE9. The sequence goes on from NZ_JBQFTS010000004.1 coordinate 246,321, forward strand.
AACCACGCTCAGAAGGCGGGCAGCGATATTGAGCTTGCCAAGTCCAACATCCTGCTGATCGGGCCGACGGGCTGTGGTAAAACTTTGCTGGCGCAGACGCTGGCGCGCATTCTGGACGTTCCGTTTACAATGGCGGACGCCACTACTCTGACCGAAGCAGGTTACGTGGGTGAAGATGTCGAGAACATCATTCTGAAGCTGCTGCAAGCGAGTGAATATAACGTCGAGCGCGCGCAACGTGGCATCGTATACATCGATGAAGTCGACAAAATCACACGTAAGTCTGAGAACCCTTCGATCACCCGCGATGTGTCGGGTGAGGGTGTTCAGCAAGCCCTGCTGAAACTGATGGAAGGCACTGTGGCCAGCGTTCCTCCCCAGGGTGGTCGCAAGCATCCGCAGCAGGAATTCCTGCAAGTGGATACCACGAATATCCTGTTTATCTGCGGCGGTGCGTTTGCCGGCTTGGACAAGATTATCGCGCAGCGCGGTAAAGGTTCGGCTATGGGGTTTGGCGCTGACGTTCGGGACAATGACGACCGCGGTGTAGGAGAGATCTTTAAGGATCTGGAGCCAGAAGATCTGTTGAAATTTGGTTTGATTCCGGAATTCGTTGGCCGTCTGCCTGTATTGGCAACGCTTGAGGATCTGGACGAAGACGCTCTGGTTACCATCCTGACCAAGCCCAAGAACGCTCTGGTTAAACAATACCAGCGCCTGTTCGAGCTGGAAGACGCAGTACTGGCCTTTACCGACGATGCGCTGAAGGCGATTGCCAAGAAAGCCATCGAACGGAAAACGGGTGCGCGTGGATTGCGGTCGATCCTGGAGGACATCCTTCTGGATACGATGTTCGAACTGCCAGGCATGAAGAACGTAACCGAAGTTGTAGTCAACGAAGAGGCGGTGTCTTCCGACAAGCAGCCGTTGATCATTTACGCGGATGCGGCGGAATCAGCTTCGGCGGGTTAAGAGACCAAAGTTTTGAAACAAACGGCGCGGCATTTGCCGCGCCGTTTTTACATTGGGATTAGTATGACGATCAGACGTATTTCATCTGGCGGAGAATACGAAGCTAAGGTTGGTTATTGCCGCGCTGTTGTTGCGAATGGGTTTGTCTTTGTTGCGGGTACCTGCGCTCAGGGTGATAACATTCCCAATGATATCGTTGGCCAGTGTAAATCTGCTCTGGACGCGATCGAAAAAGCACTGGTTGAAGCCGGTTCAGATTTCGCCCATGTGGTCCGAGTAAACTATTACCTACCAGACATGGACGAGTTCGAGCTGTGCTGGCCCTTGCTGGTCAGAGCATTCGGCGCCAACCCACCTGCGGCGACGGTAACTGAGTGTAATTTGATAACCCCCGAAGACCGCATCGAAATCGAAGTGACCGCAGTTCTGCCAGAATAAGGGGTGCGGTCCTTGTGACACTGGACCTTGGCGTGCCTTTGGTCCATATCTGCGGGAACAGAAATGCCGGAGGCAGCCAATGGGAATCCTGAACAGTCTATTGCGGGCCGTAACTTGGTGGAACGGAGCCACCCTGAACACGCAGATATACACTGCGCGTAAAGGCGAGAAAGTTGGTGAAGACAACGAGGGCAACGTCTTCTACCGCAACGCTGATGACAGCAAGCGCTGGGTGATTTTCAATGGTGAGGCTGAGGCCAGCCGGATCGATCCCGACTGGCACGGTTGGTTGCATCGTACATGGGATGAGCCGCCAACAGACAAACCGCTGCAGCATAAATCGTGGGAAAAACCACATCAGGAAAACCTGACGGGCACCGCTATGGCTTATACGCCAGCTGGATCCTTGCGCCGACCGGATCCGGTCGAGCGCTCGGATTATGAAGCCTGGAGCCCGGAATAAACGAGGCAAGCAATGTCGAGTTACAATGTTACCGAAGTTCTCGTTGGCGGGGCCGTTTTGGCTTGTGCCGTGGCGTTTGGCGTCTACGCCAGCCAGTCGACAGGCCTATCACAAGGTGGGAACGGGTACGAGTTGGGCGCATCCTTCCGTTCGCTCGAAGGAGTAGGTGTCGGCACTGACGTGCGTTTGGCTGGTGTAAAGATCGGCACCGTCACAGGCGTGGATCTAAATCCGGATACTTACCGCGCGGATACGACCTTTACGATTTCGGATGGTATTCAGGTGCCTGACGATAGCGCCATCGTAATATCTTCCGAAGGTCTGTTGGGTGGTAACTTCGTCGAAGTTATGCCGGGTGGATCGCCGTTCTTTTTCGAGCCCGGTGATCAAGTCGAAGATACGCAGGGGGCGGTTAGCCTGATTTCATTGCTGGTTAAATTCGTTGCTGGGGACGGCAGCGAATGAAGCGCTTGGCCCTGATGGCAGCACTACTGACCGCCAGTGGCGTGGCCGCACAGCAAAAGGTCGAGTCCGGCCCAGGCGCCATGATCAGAGGGCTGGATAAGGTCAGCGGTCAAACAGTTGATATCGAAATGCGAAACGGTCAGACCGAAGTGATCTTTGGTCTGGATGTTGCGCTTGGTGACTGCCGTTACCCGGCCGACAACCCAACGGGTGACGCCTTTGCCTATCTGACAATCTGGGAAAAAGGCAAAACGGATCAACTGTTTGACGGGTGGATGATCGCAACTTCGCCGGCTTTGAACGCTTTGGATCACGCCCGCTATGACGTCTGGGTGATCCGCTGTATTACGCCTTCAGGCGACTGAGGAACATTCGCCGTAAAATCTGCGCTGGCCTCGATCGCTTCTGCAAGAGCTTGCCGGTATCGCGCGCGCGGTACCTCAATTGCGCCCAGGGATGCCAGGTGGGCAGTCAAAAACTGTGTGTCGAACAGTAGAAACCCGGTTTCGCGCAGGCGGTCCACTAAATACGCCAGCGCAATTTTCGAAGCATCGGTTCGCCGGGAGAACATACTTTCCCCAAAAAACGCAGCACCCAGAGCTACCCCGTAAACGCCGCCGACAAGCACCCCCTCATCCCAAATTTCCAAAGAGTGCGCATGTCCGGTGTGGTGTATCTGAAGGTATAGATTCCGCAGTTCAGCGTTGATCCAGGTTTCACTGCGATCTGCGCAGCCGTCTACAACCCCTTCAAAGTCGCGATTGATGGTTACGGAGAAACCGCATTTTCGAATCCGGCGCGCCAAGCTGCGGGATATATGAAAGCCATCAAGCGGTACGACGCCGCGAAACTTGGGGTCGACCCAGAATAGTTCTGGATCATTGCGGTGTTCCGCCATCGGGAAAATCCCGACAGAGTATCCGTGCAGTAAGAGTTCAGGTGTAAGGCTCATGCCGGGTAAGCGTTGACCAGAGGGTGCGAACCCTCTGGTCTGAAGGGCTTTTTATTCCATATTCTCCGCAAGCCAGTGCTCCAGCCAATGGATGTTATAGTCGCCGCTGTGCAGATCTGGTTCCTGTAACAGGGCGTGGAATAGCGGGACGGTGGTGTCGATACCGTCGACAATCAACTCTCCCAATGCGCGCTCAAGGCGCGCCAGAGCTTCGGCTCGGTCGCGACCCTGAACGATCAGCTTGGCAATCAGCGAGTCGTAGTAGGGCGGGATCGAGTAGCCATCATAAAGCGCCGAGTCCATCCGGACACCCAGACCACCTGGTGCGTGATACGCGGTGATCTTACCTGGGCAGGGCGAGAAGTTTGGCAGCTTTTCAGCATTAATCCGAACTTCGATGGCGTGACCGTTGATTTCCAGATCATCCTGACCGAACGACATAGGCTCGCCGGCTGCGACGAGGATTTGCTCGCGCACCAGATCGACGCCGAAGATGCCTTCGGTTACCGGGTGTTCCACCTGCAGACGGGTGTTCATCTCGATGAAGTAGAATTCACCGTTCTCATACAGGAATTCGATCGTGCCCGCGCCGATATAGTTGATCTTAGCCACGGCGTCGGCGCAGATCTTACCGATCCTGGCGCGTTCTTCAGGGGTGATGCAGGGGCCGGGAGCCTCTTCAAATACCTTCTGGTGACGGCGCTGCAACGAACAGTCACGTTCGCCAAGATGGACCGCCTTACCCTTACCGTCGCCAAAGACTTGAATCTCAATATGGCGCGGAGTGGTCAGATACTTCTCGATGTAGACTTCGTCATTGCCAAAAGCAGCTTTGCCTTCGGCGCGCGCAGTCATGAACGCGCTTTCCATCTCATCAGCGTTCATCGCGACTTTCATGCCGCGACCGCCGCCGCCAGCGGTGGCTTTGATGATAACAGGATAGCCGAACTCTTCACCGATGCGTTTGGCGTCTTCCAGCGTAGGAACGCCGCCGTCAGAACCGGGAACGCAAGGCACACCAAGCTCCTTCATCGTGTCCTTGGCGGTGATCTTGTCACCCATGACGCGGATATGTTCCGCGGTGGGGCCGATGAAGGTGATGCCGTGGTCTTCGACGATTTGCACGAACTCGGCATTCTCGGACAGGAAGCCATAGCCGGGGTGGATCGCCTGCGCGCCGGTGATTTCACAGGCCGAGATAATCGCGGGTACGGACAAATAGCTTTGCGGGCTGGGCGGGGGACCAATGCAGACCGATTCGTCCGCCATACGCACATGCATCGCGTCGCTGTCGGCGGTGGAGTGGACGGCAACCGTCTTAATCCCCATCTCGCGCGCGGCGCGGATGACGCGCAGGGCGATCTCGCCTCGGTTGGCAATCAGGATCTTATCGAACATGGGCCCGCCTTACTCGATGATGACCAGAGGGGTGCCGAATTCCACAGCGTCGCCGTCGCCGACCAGAATACGCTTGATGGTGCCCGATTTGGGCGCGTGGATGTGGTTCATGGTTTTCATCGCTTCGACGATCAGCAGCGTGTCGCCTTCGGACACCGATGCGCCGACCGAGATAAACGAAGGCGCGCCCGGTTCGGGCTGCATATAAACGGTACCAACCATGGGTGAGGTCACTGCGCCGGGATGGCTGGCTGGATCTTCGACGGCGGCTGGGGCTTCGGCGGCCGCGGGTGCTGCAGCGGCGGGGGCTGCGAAGGATGCGGCTGGTGCTGCGGCTGGAACGGCGACCTGAACCGGAGCGGCGGCTGCCTGTGTCATGCGGCTTACGCGTACATTCAGGCTGTCTTCTTCGCCATATTCACGTTTGACCTGCAGTTCAGTCAGGTCGTTTTCGCGTAGCAGTTCGGCCAGTGCCTTGATGAATGCCACATCCGCTTCGTGTTTGGTGTCTGTCATGAGTGTCCTCGACGGTTCCCCTATGGCCCGTCTGTTCTGTGCGGGCTTTGGTCTGATTACGCAGCGTTATAAGCCATGCGCCCTGTCATGAAAAGCGCAGTCTCAGCCTGTCAGATAGGGGTTTTACCCAAGTTTTCCGAGGGGGAAAGAGGCTAAAGCGGCATTCCGGAAAGTTTCGCTACCAATTCGGGTAGTTTGCGGGCTCCGAATTTCTCCAAAAGGCGCGCTCGGTAAGCTTCGATCGTGCGGTAGCTAAGGTCCAATTCTGCCCCGATTTCCTTGGCAGACAGACCACGACAGGAAAGGATCGCAACTTCGCGTTCGCGAACTGTAAGCTCGACCAATGGGCGTTCTTCAGAGATGTCTGAAAAGCTCCAGATGCCGTGGCGGAAGGGGTCGTCGGGGGTGAGCGAGCGCCCACGTGCTCGGCACCAGAACAGATCGCTATTCCGTCGCCGCATGACGCGTTCGTCTGTGTAGTAACCGGTGTCTCGCATCACCTGAAGGCTGCGTGCGCCGATCCGTTCCCAATCGGCAACGGACGGGTAGAGATGCAACAAAGGCATATTCCGGTAGTCCACAGCCTCACCACCAAAAGTGCGTGCGAACTGCAGGTTACAGCGCCGGATGATCCGGTTTTCCAATTCGACGAGACCGATTGGGGCATATTCAAAGGCGGGGTCGCTCATAGTTACATCGTGCCGCTTATTCGCGGAAATGAGAAGAGGCGTGCGTGATTTTTGGTTGGGCGGCTGCGGCCAGCAGTTGTTAACTTTGTAAAGTGACAATGAAAATACTGCGTTAACTACTAGAAATATATTGAGAGTCATGAAAACATCGTGGCTGCAGGCTGACACAAAGCGGTACCGGAAAGGGACGAAGGCATGCGCGACACGCTGACGGGTAGTCGTATTCGGGAAAGGCGACAGATCGCTGGTTTGCGTCAGGCTGAACTCGCGCGTCAGGTTGGAATTTCAGCGTCTTATTTGAACTTGATCGAGCATAACCGCCGCCGCATTGGTGGCAAATTGCTGGTCGATATCGCCTCGGCCCTTGTTGTCGAACCTTCGGTACTCACGCAGGGGATTGAGGCTTCGCTCATTTCAGCGCTGCGTGAGGCAGCAGCGGACGCGGTGGGCCAGAAAGCTGAGTTAGATGGGCTTGAAGAGTTCGCCGGCCGGTTTCCTGGATGGGCCGGTGTTCTGGCGCAGATGCACCGTCGTGTGGTGTCTCTGGAACGTACGGTCGAAACCTTGTCTGATCGTTTGACCCACGATCCGCATCTCGCCGCCTCGGTTCACGAGGTACTGTCAACGGCCGCAGCGATTCGATCTACAGCTGGTATTCTTGCGGATACACAGGAAATCGAACCCGAATGGCAGGACCGTTTTCACCGCAACCTGCATCAGGACGCCGAGCGTTTGGCAGACAGTTCGAAATCGCTGGTGGCCTATCTGGACGAAAGTGATTCTGCCGATGACCGCAGAGGGGTTCCTCTTGAGGATGTTGAGGCATTTTTTGGCGCCAAGGAGCATCATTTTCCTGCAATTGAAAATGGTGCAGAGGCCGAGGACATTGACCTTTCTGAATTGGATTCAGAAGCCGCCAGAACACTCGCCCGGAACTTTCTGAAAATCTACGCCTCAGATGCCAAGGCCATGCCCTTGGAAAAAGTGAAGTGTGCGCTGAACGAAGCTGATCCGGACCCATTGCACTTGGCAGCGCAGTTTTCAGTAGATGTTGCGACCGTGTTAAGGCGATTGGCGGCGTTGCCAGAGGAGTACTTAGAGCAGCCGACTGGATTGGTGGTTTGCGATGCATCCGGCAGCGTTCTGTTCAACAAGGCTGTGCCTGGGTTTGCTATGCCACGTTTTGGCGAGGCCTGTCCTTTGTGGCCGGTTTTCCAAGCGCTGAACAGGCCGTTGGTGCCGATCCGAAAGCGCGTCGTGCAACTGGGGAGGACGGCAGCGGTATTCGACTGTTACGCATATGCCTGGCCGCAATTCGTTCCGGGTTACGATGAGGGGCCGGTTTATCGCTCTGCTATGCTGTTGCGACTGGTGGAGGGGGAAATGCAGGATGAGCAAGGCGTCTCAAGGGTAGGGCCCAGTTGCCGCGTTTGCCCCAACACAAGTTGTGAAGCGCGCCGTGAGCCTTCGATTCTGCGCGAAGGTTTTTGACAGTTTCCCGGCTGTGCGCGTAAGCTGGCATCGACGGGTCGACCAGTATATGGCCTGTCACGGGGAGGACAGGTAAGTATGAGCCGCAGGGTTCTGTTGATTGAGGATGAGCCAAACATCGCTGAGGCCATTCGTTTTCTGCTGACACGCGAAGGTTGGCAAGTGGAGACACATGCTGAGGGATCGGACGCGCTGCAGGTTATTCAGGGCGCCAGCCCTGATCTCGTCATTTTGGATGTCATGTTGCCGGGTAAAAGCGGCATGGAGATTCTGCGCGACTTGCGAAAGCTGGAGGATATGCAGGCTTTGCCCGTCCTGATGCTGACGGCGCGTGGTCAGTCTCGTGATCGGGAGATGGCCGAGAACGCTGGTGTCAGTCGCTTTATGACCAAGCCGTTCTCGAATGCGGAAATGCTGACAGCCGTGCGTGATCTCCATGCACAGGCAACGCGGTCATGACCAAGGGCGAAGAGCGTCGGCGGGCCGGTGCTCGGCCTTCATTGTTTCTCGAGCGACAGACTTATCGCAGGCGCCGATTGACCGACGCCGCTCGCTTGTTACCTATTTTAGGGGCCGCTTTGATCGCAATTCCATTGCTGTGGCCCCGCGGACAAACTGAATACGAGGCCGTTTCGTTGTCGTCCGCTATGTTTTACATCTTTTCTTGTTGGGTGATCTTGATCGTTGCCAGCCTCCTGTTTGGCTTGGCCGCCAGACGCATGGCGGCGGGCGATGACTCCGAACCCGAGTCGGACCGATGGCAACCCTGAACGTTCTGATCCTTGTATGCTTGGGCTATGTGGTGCTGTTGTTCGGCGTTGCGTTTGCAGCCGATCGCATGGCCGCCGCCGGCAAGGGCGCATGGTTGCGGTCCCCTCTGATCTACACGCTTTCTCTTTCCATATACTGCACAGCCTGGACGTTTTATGGAGCTGTAGGGAACGCCGCGCGATCAGGGCTGGAATTTGTGACCATCTATCTGGGTCCGACACTGGTTATGATCTGCTGGTGGTGGGGATTGAGAAAACTGGTCCGGGTCGGGCGCAGTCAGCGCGTAACGTCGATCGCCGACCTGATTTCATCGCGGTATGGCAAGTCAAATACTCTGGCGATTGGGGTGACAATTCTGGCCGTCTTGGGTGGGACGCCGTACATCGCGCTTCAGCTACAATCAATTACACTGTCCTTTTCCATTTTTGCCGAGGCTGACCCGACCGGCCTCTATCGTGAAGGATCATCGGTCTTCTGGGTCGCAGTGGGGCTTGCAGTTTTTGCTATTTTGTTTGGTACGCGGAACCTGGATGCAAACGAGCGCCACCACGGTGTCGTGACCGCCATCGCTGTGGAGTCGGTGGTAAAATTGTTCGCTTTGCTTGCAGTTGGGATCTTTGTCGTCTGGGGCGTCGCCGGAGGCCTTGGCCCGATGATGGATCGAATAGATGCGTCAGAAATCGGGCACTGGAATGTGGATGCTGGCCGTTGGACGACCTTTATCTTCCTGTCCGCTGCGGCGTTTGTGTGCCTGCCGCGGATGTTTCAGGTCATGGTGGTCGAGAACGCTGATGAAGGTCATTTGCGGACAGCGGCTTGGGCCTTCCCACTGTACCTGCTTTTGATGAGCCTTTTCGTGGTGCCAATCGCCGTCGTCGGCTTGGATCTTTTACCGGAGGGATCGAACCCCGACCTTTTCGTCCTGACAGTCCCATTGTCTCAGGGCAACGATTGGCTGGCGATGTTGTCCTTTATTGGCGGGTTTTCTTCAGCCACTTCCATGGTCATCGTCACGGCGATGGCGCTGTCCACAATGGTGTCAAACCATGTAGTCATGCCGATCTGGCTGAACACTCAAGAAGGAACCGCGTCGGTCACCGGTGATGTGAGGAATGTCGTCCTGATCTCCCGCAGGGTGTCCATCGCGGTTATTATGACGCTTGGGTACTACTATTACCGCTTGTCCGGCGGTGGAGCAGCTTTGGCATCGATCGGCCTTATTGCTTTTGCTGGGATTTCCCAAATTCTGCCGGCTTTGGTTGGCGGCCTGTTCTGGCGAGGGGCCACTCGCACGGGTGCGTTGGTGGGGCTGACCGTTGGGTTTTGTCTTTGGATTTATACGCTGATTTTACCGGGTATTGGTGGGTCTGCTATGTCCGAGACGGTGATGCAGAACGGCCCGTTTGGTCTGGGTTGGCTTCGCCCTCAGGCTTTGTTCGGGATTGAGGGAATGGACCCAATGGTCCACACGGTCATGTGGTCCCTGTCCTTGAACACAATCGCTTTCTGTGTTGCCTCACTGCTGAGTTTCCCCAGCCCGTTGGAACGTCTGCAAGGGGCGCAATTTGTCAATGTCTTCGACCATTCGGTGGCATTGCGTGGCTGGACCGGATCTGTTGCACAAAGCGAAGATCTGATGATCATGACACAACGGATACTGGGAGCTGCGCCGGCGCAGGAGTTTTTTCAGGCCGAGGCGGAACTTCAAGGTGGCCGATCAGGTCTGCCCGAACCCACACCGGCTTTTCTGGAGCGCCTTGAGCGCGAATTGAGTGGTTCCGTCGGTGCAGCGACTGCTCATGCGATGATTGGACAGATCGTTGGAGGGTCGTCCGTTTCGGTAGAAGATCTTTTGGCTGTGGCCGACGAATCCGCGCAATTGCTGGAGTACTCGAGCCAGCTTGAGATCAAGTCTGCAGAATTGTCCCGCACCGCTCGACAACTGCGAGAGGCGAACACCAAGTTGACTCAAATGTCGGAGCAGAAGGACAGCTTTCTCAGTCAGGTCAGCCACGAACTGCGTACGCCGATGACCTCAATCCGAGCGTTTTCCGAGATCATGCGCGATACCGAAGGGCTGAGCGACGAGGAGCAGACCCGTTACGCGGCTATTATTCATGATGAGGCTCTGCGCCTGACGCGGCTTTTGGACGACCTTTTGGACCTGAGTGTTCTGGAAAGTGGTCGGGTGAACCTCAATGTCGGGGATGATGTCCTACGTTCGGTTCTAGATCGTGCGGTGTCCAGTGCGCTTGCGGGATCGAACCGAAAGCTAAGCGTCCGCCGGTCAAAAGCGGCGGAACGCATTGCTCTCCACACCGATTTAGACCGTTTGGGGCAGGTATTCATTAACCTGATCTCCAATGCACAGAAGTACTGTGACGCCGAAGAGCCAGTATTGACCATTTCGGCGCATGATGTCGGTGGACAGGTCGTTATTGATTTCGCCGACAATGGGAGTGGTATCCCACCCGAAGCCCGCTCGATCGTGTTCGAGAAATTCGCTCGTGTCGGCGTGGATAAGGCTGGAGGTGCAGGGCTGGGGCTGGCGATCTGCCGCGAAATTATGCAGAGATTGGGCGGTGATATCAGCTATTTGCCGGGGCAGGGCGGAGCAGCGTTTCGAGTGAGACTGCCGTTGGCCTATCAGCAGGCTGCTCAGTGACGCGATCGTAAAGACAATCGTAACTTGTGCTGGGTTAGACCGGATTCCAGATTTACCAATGGATAGCGGTTTAAGGGCATGACGCAGACTGTTGGCGCAGCTTTGGCGCGCAAGCTTTCAGTAGGGCAGGAAGAACAAGGTGATAAACCCCGTTCAGTTCTTCGGGCGTTGCGTCTGGCCTTTGCTCGGGCCGCCGGGGATCGCTTGCAGTTGTCCCTGGCCGTCATAAGCGCCAAACAGTCTCATCGAACTTCCGACACTCTGGAAAATTCAATTGGGGACGATTGGCTGTTATTGCAGCTTGTGAATGCAAGTGGAATGTCTGCGGCCGTCTGTTTGGATCAGGGGGCAGTGTCAGCCATCGTGCAGATGCAAACGATCGGTGAAGTTCTGCCTGAGTCACCTGAGCCAAGAGCCTTCACTCAAACAGACGCAGCCATGGTTGCTCCTTTGGTTGACGATGCCATTTCTCGCGCAGTTACACTGGTCGACGCGGCAAGAGATCAGTCCGATCTGTCCGGGTTCGAGTTTGCTTCGCGTTTTGAAGATCAACGAACGATGTCGCTGGCGATGGTTGAAGAAACCTATCGGGCTTTTGATCTGACGGCAGAGTTTGGTAGGGGTCTGCGTCAGGGTAAGATTTCCGTGTTGGTACCCGAGCAACCGCAACTGATTGATGAAATCGAGGCGGACGTTGAAGAGGCTGGCCCAAACCTTGATCAGGCATCAGGTGTTTTAAGGGCGGAACTAAATACTGTTATTTGCCGGATGTCGCTGCCTCTGGCTTCGCTGTCACAGTTAACAATTGGTGACGTCGTGCCGTTGACTGGGTCACGGTTGGATCGCGCAGAGATACTGACTATAGACCGAACCCGTGCCGCCGTTGGTCGTCTTGGGCAATGCGGTGGAATGCGTGCTGTACGATTGAACGAATACGCCTCGATGCAAACTCTGGGTCAGCCAGACGAGCACGAGTTTCTCGAGGCGAATTCTAGGGCTTTGGCAAATGATCTGGTGGATGTGTCAGAGGTCGAAGCCGTCGTTCCTGCGTTTGATCTTCAGACGCAGAATGACTTAACAGCCGATTTGGATTTTGCAGGCTCGGATAAAATGGTCGCCGAGATTTCTCAGTTGGCCGGGCTTAACCCGTTGGGTGAAGATTCGATCGAAATCGAGTGATTTAGTCAGTACTATTCCTGATCTGGTCCAGAGTTGGGCGCAGGTTTTCCAATGCATATCCAGCTTTGGTTGTGGCATCCAGAATGTCATCTGTGCTCATCTGATCGCATTGACCAAGCGCCCAGACAACAGAGCAACGTGTACCAGAAGCGCAATACGCCAAAACCGGGCCTTCGCAGCTTTCGGCAAGACTGCGCTGAAGCGCAACGTTCTCGGGCGTCATGGTCTGGTGCGTTAGCTCCAAAACTTCGTATTCCAAACCCGCGGCGCGTACTGCTTCACCAATCGCATCTGACTGCATGTCTGCAGGAACCTCGGAATTCGGTCGATTGCAGATGACCTTTGTAAAACCGGCGGCAGCGATGGCGGGAACATCCTCGACCGTGATTTGGGGCGAGACGGCGTAGCGGGGGGTTATTGGTCGAATCTCCATGACATTTGCTTAGGCTGCGTTGGCGGCTCTGTCCAGTTGCGCACCGAGAGTCGGAGCGACGTACATTCCGGCAATCATGGAAACCAGGAAAACAACTCCACCAATCCCACCATAGCTAATCGAGGCAATCGCAGGGCCTGGGCACAGCCCAGCCAACCCCCAACCAACTCCGAACATTACAGAGCCGAGGATAAGGCGGCGATCCAAGGTAGCTACGGATGCCGTCGGGAATTCCCCTCCGGCCACGGGTTTGCGCCCTTCGGTTAACCGCCACGCCACGATCATTGGGAGGATCGCTCCACCCATGACAAAGGCGAGTGTCGGATCCCAGTTGCCGAACAAATCGAGCCACCCCTGAACTTTAGTTGTGTCCGTCATTCCGGAAATCAAAAGGCCCGCGCCGAACAAGGATCCTGCGAGCAAAGAAATTATAGAGCGCATCAGATCAATCCCAGAATTTGGCGAAGCAGGGTTACAGTTAAAATTCCGGCAGCGATGTAGATCACGGTGGCAACGATGCCGCGTATCGAAGGGCGTGAAATTCCACAAACTCCGTGCCCGGACGTGCAGCCATTGGCAATGCGGGTTCCGGCCCCGACTAACAGTCCGGCAATGACGACAACAGCTGTATTGCTGGTCAGGTGTGTTTCGGGCGCAATTAGGGGGCTCAACAGCAGCGGCATTCCAACAAGGCCGATTAAGAAACACAGTCGTTCAAGTGTACGATCGCTGTTGTCGACAAGCCCGCCAAGTATACCACTGGCACCCATGATACGACCGTTTCCAAGTAGATATAAGGCAGCGCCAAGGCCGATCAGAAGACCGCCGCCCAGCCCCAAAAGCCATTCAGTTTGCATGGTTTTTCCTTTGCTGAACCAGAAGTTCAGATTTTGTTTATGGGAAGTTTCAGGAACACGTCGCCTTTTTCATCAGCCGGGGGCATCTGCCCGGCGCGCATGTTTATCTGCAAAGAAGGAAGGATCAGCCGAGGCATGGCCAGTGTTGCATCACGCGCGTCTCGCATCTGAACAAAATCTTCGACAGAGCGTCCTTGGCCGATATGAACGTTCAACGCCTTTTGCTCACCAACAGTGGTTTCCCAAGCATATTCGTCGCGTCCCGGCGCCTTGTAGTCGTGACCCACAAAAATTCGGGTCTCATCAGGGAGCGACAGAATCTTTTGAATCGAATTGAATAGTGCTTCGGATGATCCGCCGGGAAAATCACAGCGAGCGGTGCCGAAGTCCGGCATGAACAGAGTGTCACCTACGAATGCTGCATCGCCGATTACATATGTCAGACAGGCCGGTGTATGCCCGGGCGTGTGCAGTACATCGCCCCGCATTTGGCCAACGTGGAAGCTATCGCCTTCATGGAACAGCGCGTCGAATTGACTGCCATCACGCTGAAACTCGGTTCCTTCGTTGAAGATCTTGCCAAAGGTTTCTTGGATGGTAACGATCTGATCCCCGATCCCAATTTTGCCGCCCAATTTCTGTTGCAGGTAAGGCGCTGCCGAGAGGTGGTCTGCGTGTACGTGGCTTTCCAGTATCCACTCGACCCGAAGCCCCTTGGACTCGACATAATCAATGATCCGATCTGCCGAGCTGGTATCCGTGCGGCCTGATGCATGGTCGAAATCCAGAACGCTGTCGATGATTGCGCACGCATCACCCTGCGGTTCCTGCACCAGATAAGAAACAGTAAATGTCTGTGGGTCGAAAAACGCTTTTACCTTTGGTGTCATCCTTGCCTCCGCTGCTGTGCCGCCAACATATATTAATTACGGAATGTGATGTAATCAACACTGTGTTATTTGACACCAGTCAAGGCAGGTTAATCCAGTTTTGGGTAAAATTTAATCAAACTACGTGAAGTCGCCGAAATAGCGCTGTGCGCAGGCGGCTTTCCGCACGGTTTTGGAAGGAACTGTGCCAGTCTTAAAACGGTTACTTATATGTGAATGAGTAGACGCAGTAGGGAGGATGGAAATGTCAGCAGTTAACTTGTATTCCGAAGCGGAACAGCTGGAGAAAAAGCTGCAGGGCGCATGCCTTGAAACGCGACTTGCTCTTCAGCCCAGTGTAACCAAAGTGATCGATAGCATGCGTCAGCAAGGTGTTCGTGTTCCGTCACGCTTGCGTATGCTTGATGCGGCTTTGTGCGAAGACGCGATGGAAGCGCGTTTTGACAACTTGCCGATCTAATTCAGCTGTCAGCTGAAAGAGATACCGACGATCACGACCATCAAGCCGATCACAGACAGAAAAAGCGAGGCCAGATTCCACGGCAGTACGCTTTGAACAACAGCGCGCAACTCCTCATCCTTAAGGCCGGATTTGCGCGCCTTCATCACACGCAGAATACACCAGACCAGACCGACAAGCCCGGCAAGCGAAAGGGCTGCACCGCCCCAAGTGATGAGTTCGAACATGGTTCCCCACATTGTATAACGATTTGCTTTTGCGCTTATCGGATCGCTCTGGTTCACACAAGCCTGACCGGGATTGGACGCTTGCGGCTCGGGCGGCGGCAATGTATCCGGCTTACTGCCGCTGTCGCAGCATCAGAAATCCATCTCTGGGAGAGACGTAAATGGACGACATCACCGAAGATCAGGCCTCTGCCAACTACCGCGTCACTGCGGGTGAACTGCGCCAGTTCATCGAGCGGTTTGAGCGCCTGGACGCCGAGAAAAAAGACCTAGCAGAGCAGCAAAAAGAGGTGATGGCCGAAGCTAAGGCCCGTGGTTACGACACCAAGGTCATGCGCAAAGTGATTGCTCTGCGAAAGCGCGACAAAGACGATATCGCCGAAGAAGAGGCGGTGCTTGAAATGTACAAAGAAGCGCTGGGCATGAGCTGAACCATAAGCCAGCGCGTCTCACCGTCCCTGAATGTATTGAGCTCGCTCTGATGCGAAGTCGGTATCAAGGGACGGTTACCAATTCGCCGCATGGCCCGGTTTTGGGCCGCGGCCACGGACATAAGACAGATCCCAGTTGCCGTCTGGTAGCCGCTGAAAACATGAAGGTAACGTTTGTCTGAATGCTCTAGGGTTTCAGCACTTTAACGCCCGGCATGGCAGACAAGCTTTCCACGTCGTGTTCATATAGATCGGAAAACGCTTCGACAATTTCTGCCGTCCACCCGGGCAATTCGACGTCCTCTTCAACTTCGTCATGAAGCGCATGTTCTTCGAAGAGATGAGCCAACTCATTGTGCAAGTCCGATTTGTTTAGCGGGGCCTCACGCTGAGCCAATTCTGTCACCTTGCCTTGGCCGGTCTCATCCAACAGCGATAGAAGTAGATCATTTTCATCGCTGAGCGCAGACTCTTCCGGCAGATCGGCTACGGCGCGTACGATATCTCCCCAAATCAACGGAGTGTCCTCGTCGCACCACAGGGTGATCTGCACCCCGGGCGCAAGGTCTCGAATATCCTCAATGACACTTATCCAGCTAAGGTAACTCAGATCAGTATTTCGAACGATCTCGTCGCTGGTTTGCTCGGGCAATTTGGTCAGGAGATTCGGAATGAAGCTGGCGAGGTTCTTGAGTGCAAAATACAGCTGAATCTCGTGGCCGTGGAATGCGCGTTCCAACAGAGACATACGCGGACCGGCCTGCGGATAAAGCTGCCCTTCCTGAATAGAGATAGAGGGTTCGCCCAAGAAGTGATTGCTCGCGTATACCACGCGGTCGGTAACTGCGGGATCGGGCAGAATCCCCTTCAACCTTTGGTAGGCTTCAATTTCAACGGGGCCTTTTCCCAACCCATCAAAAACAGGTTTAAAAACCTGCTTGTACCGACGGTGACCTACGACTTGAACTCCGGCCCCCGCGTGGATGCTTGCGTTTCGTTGAACCGAGGTCAACAGCCGGCCAGCGTCGGTAAAGGCCGCTCCTGCTTGGATAGCAACCTGCATGTTTCGCTCTTATCCTTATTTTTTAGCCCCAGCTATTGGGTTATAGTTTGCGTCCAGCACAGTCAAATCTGGACCGTTCATATTTGGTCGGCCTGGGGCGTGATCAGGAAATCGAAATTTCCCGACGGTTCGTCAAAAATATGGGTTGCAGTCCCGAACGAGAGAAAGTAATCGACACCCAGCGCCCCTATAGCTCAGCTGGTAGAGCAACTGATTTGTAATCAGTAGGTCCGCGGTTCGAGTCCGTGTGGGGGCACCACTTTCCAATTCGCTACAATCCAAAGACATCCAAATATCCCTGTGATATAGGTGTCTTGGCGATGTTCTGCGTCCGATGCCGTCTAATGGCGTTCGGTTAGATGCCCCCACTTTGGGGGGCTTTTTGGGGGCTTCGTGAATTTGGTAAAAGGCGAGGCCCCCAGATGCCACTTAGCGACGTTCAGATTCGAAATCTAAAGCCCAGAGGAAAACCTTATAAGGTTTCGGACTTTGAGGGGCTTTATCTTCTCGTGACGCCTGCCGGTTCAAAGCTTTGGAATGTCAAATATCGGCTGCATGGAAAGGAGAAAAAACTGTCGCTAGGTGCGTATCCATCCATCTCGTTAGCGCAGGCGAGAATGCTCAAAGAAGAAGCCCGTGCCAAGATTGCTCAGGGCAATGATCCATCTGCGGCAAAACAGGCAGCCAAGCGCGAAACCCGAGAAGCGCAGAGCCATACTTTTGAGAAAATTGGCGATGCTTTTCTTGAGAAACAGCGCAAAAGAGGGCAAAACTAAAGCCACACTCGATAAAACAATCTATCATTTGAAGCTCGCGAACTCGGACTTTGGACGTAAGCCTATTACCGAAATCACCGCACCAATGATCCTTGCATGTCTTCGAAAAGTCGAAGCCAAGGGTAACTATGAAACGGCTCATAGGTTACGCGCTCGGATTGGGTCTGTGTTTCGGTTTGCTGTTGCCAGTGGGGTAGCCGAAACAGACCCCACCTACGCGCTCAAAGATGCGTTGATACGTCCAAACCGGCATCACCGTGCTGCAATCACTGATCCAGTTAAACTTGGAGCGCTCATGGTAGCTATTGACGGGTTTGAAGGGCAAGCCACCACGCGAATAGCGCTGCAATTACTCGCTATGTTGGCCCAAAGGCCGGGTGAGATCCGACAGGCGAAATGGCTGGAGATGGATTTTGAGAGCAGAGTTTGGTCGATCCCTGCGGCCAAAATGAAGATGCGCCGCGATCACAAAGTGCCGTTGCCCAATCAAGCCATAGAGCTCTTGTCGGAACTGCGGGGGATTTCGGGCGATGCTGAATACCTCTTTCCCTCGTTACGTTCTTGGCACCGCCCTATGTCGGATAACACATTGAACGCTGCCTTGCGTCGCATGGGCTATTCCGGTGAAGAAATGACCGCTCATGGGTTTCGTGCGAGTTTTTCGACTCTGGCGAATGAAAGTGGGCTTTGGAATGCGGACGCAATCGAAGCGGCTCTGGCGCATATCGAGCGCAATGAAGCTCGCAAGGCTTACAATCGTGGAAAATACTGGGATGAACGCGTAAGGCTTGCGGATTGGTGGGCGACGCTGTTGGATAGTATCAGACCAACCTGAGCATTGATTTGAAGAAAATTTATAGACTTAAACACTGGTATTCCATCGAGGACGCGGCGAGCAGACTTTCTCTGACGCTTGGCGAAGAAGTGAATTCAGCTGAGGTTTTGGAGCTCGCTCTAGATGGCCACATTCACCTTTATTGGTTCATGCGACACGTTTCTGCCCAAGAAGTAGTAAATCAAACC
The DNA here is from genome assembly GCF_056538765.1 of Ruegeria sp. BE9. Taxonomy (NCBI): domain Bacteria; kingdom Pseudomonadati; phylum Pseudomonadota; class Alphaproteobacteria; order Rhodobacterales; family Roseobacteraceae; genus Ruegeria; species Ruegeria sp. BE9. Next base: position 264,480 of record NZ_JBQFTS010000004.1, read on the forward strand.
CGCTCGGTTTGGGTGTCGCCCGATAAGAATAACAAAGTCTTTGGGCTCGCGGCGGAGGGTCAGGACACCGTGGAAATCAAATTTTCGGACTTTTTCCCACTAGAAGGTCGGACTAGCATTTCCGTTTTGGATGGGCCGCATCGTTTAAGGTTAGACCTTTGTGGTGCATTGGCGGATTACCTTCGGGCGTTCTTGACTAAAACCGGGGGAGAGTTGACGTCGATAGATGGTTTTTTTGTAGAAGACGGCAAGGGTCGCGTGTTCCAAGTTCTTGAAGCTTTTGGTGGGTCATATTTGAAGGAAATGTATCCAGAAGAACGGGTGAGTTTTCATGACGTGCGTGGATACTATCCTTCCGTGGATTGGCCAGCCTTTTCGGAGCTGGGTTTCACAAAGCATGAATTGGAGAGCTTTGAGAGTGCGCTTCAAAACAATGATGAAAAAGTGGTTGCTAGCCGAGAACGCCAAACGTTGTACAAAATGTTAATTGCAATGGCCGTGGACGGCTATGGCTATGACCTAACGGCTTCAAGAAGTCCCTTCGCTAAGGAGCTTAAGGGAATTTTGGACCGGCTTGGCCTACCCGTCAGCGACGACACAATTCGACAAAAACTCAAAGAAACTTCAGAGCTGTTGGACCAAAACGCCGGAAAACAACCTAATTAGGTTTCATCCAAACCTAATTCGGCCATTTCCATTCTCGACCAAGATAGACCTGTTCCATCTTCAACAAACGAGATGAAACAATGTCTGATATTAGCGATTTCCCACGCACAGGGTTCGTGAGACTTTCCCAAATCTTGGCTCCTGCTGGTCCGATTCCAGTTTCCAAATCGACGTGGTGGCAAGGCGTTAAAGAGGGGCGTTTTCCTCAACCTCAAAAGCTTGGACCGCGCACGACAGTTTGGAAGGCCGAGCACGTTCGGGCGCTCTTTGAGGATCGGGAGGACGGGTAAAAGGGCCAACCCGATGGCGGTCAAAGCTGCACTCACATACGACATCAATGAAGCTGCGGAAGCTTTGGGGAAAACGCCCGCGACGGTTCGCAGTTGGATCAAAGACGGCCTCCCTGTCATGAGTTCCCGCAAACCTTACCTAATTTCTGGTGAGGCAATCCGTCACTACCTTCGGGCAAAATACGCGGCAGCCAAGCGTCCACTTGGGTCGGATGATTTCTTCTGTCCAGGGTGCGGAGGTGCCCGCCAACCTATCGGGATGGCCGCAACCGTTTGGCCGATGCGAAACCGAACAGTCCTCTTAAAAGGGGTTTGCACCACATGCGGCAGTACATGCACCCGCATGATTTCAAAGTCGCGACTTGGGGAATTCGCTCAACGGTTCCAGTTGTCGAACAAGGTAGACAGCAAACCCTAAGTGACACCGCCTGCAGCCCCTTGAACTTTCACAATCTCTAACGAGGAACCACATGAGGAAACTTAACGAGGAAAATGAGCGGATCAAACGCCGCTACTTGCAATATCTTAAAACCGCCAAGCGGAAGGATGCAGCAACAGTTCTTAAGGCGGCTGAAGCAATTTTGCGGTTTGAGGCCAGCACGAATTATGCGAACTTTAAACGTTTCCGCATTGAGCAGGCGATCAAGTTTCACGACCGCATCAATGCCGAAATTAGCAAGACAACTGGAAGACCTTTGTCGAAATCGACTATCGCCTCGGTGCTGGCAGCGAACAAAGCGTTCATATTTTGGTTGGCTGATCAGCCCGGCTACAAAAGTCGTATCCGTTATTCCGATGCGGATTACTTCAACATGGACGCAAAAGGCCAGCGCGTAGCGAGGGCCACGCGTGAAACGCCTTACCCCTCAATGGAAATGGCCCGACACGCCTTCAACTACATGCCGAAACCACGGACCTTGAACTGCGCAACAAAGCCTTGTTTGCGTTTTTGATGCTCACGGGTGCGCGTGATGGCGCTGTTGCATCCCTACGGCTCAAACACGTCAACATGATCGATGGGTGCGTGTATCAGGATGCGCGCGAGGTCAGGACAAAGAACGCCAAGACCTTTACGACCTACTTCTTGCCGGTCGATGCCGCTTATCAGGTCTGTTTTGATCACTGGGTGAGCTATCTCAAAAAGGAAAAGCTGTTTGGCCCAGATGATCCGCTGTTTCCTCCTTCTAAAATCAAGCCGGTTGATGGCGAGTTCAAAGTGGTGGGCCTTAAGCGTGAAACCTACAAAAACGCCAATGCCATTCGTGCGGTTATCAAAGAGGCCTTTGAACGGGCCGACTTGCCGCCCTTTACGCCTCATGCGTTTCGCAAAACGTTGGTGAAATGGGCGGACACCACCTATCCAACCCGCGAGGCCTTCAAGGCGTTTTCTCAGAACATCGGCCACTCCAATGTTGTCACAACCATAAGTGCTTTTTGTCCGGTCGACATCGAGCGTCAGGCAGAGTTGATAAGGTCCGCAAAGCCATGTTGAGACTTTCCCTCGCCCGCATTCTGCGTCATCAAAGGGCAAACACAACTTGAGAGCGACAGGCGATGACCGACGAACAAAAGAAGAAGCTGGAACAAAAGCTGTGGAACATTGCCAACACGTTGCGCGGCAAAATGAATGCGGATGAGTTTCGCGACTACATCCTAGGTTTCATCTTCTACAAATACCTGTCAGAGCGGCTCTACATCTACGCCAATTCTGTCCTGTCTGAGGATGGAATTGATTTTGCGGAACTCGATGAGACCACAGAAGAGGGTTCGGAGATCTCGGACGCGGTGGCTGAAGCGGCGATTGATGAACTTGGCTATTATCTCAAGCCGTCTGAGCTGTTCGGTGCGGTCGCCAAGCGGGGCGGCAAGCCGGGAAATTTTATTCTCGAAGACTTGGCGCGCATTCTAAACAATGTGGAGCGCTCCACCATGGGTACGGATTCTGAGGATGATTTTGACGATCTGTTCTCGGATATGGATCTGACATCCAGCAAACTGGGCCGCACAGAAGAGGCCAAAAACACGCTGATTGCCAAGGTTCTGACCCATCTTGATGAAATCGATTTTGAACTTGAAAAGGCTGACAGCGATGTTCTGGGCGATGCCTATGAATATCTGATTGGGCAGTTTGCCAGTGGGGCTGGGAAGAAGGCGGGAGAATTCTATACCCCGCAAGAGGTCAGCACCATTTTGGCGCGGATTGTGACCACAGGCAAAACCCGAATCAAAAATGTTTACGACCCCACTTGTGGGTCTGGCTCGTTGCTGTTGCGCGTTGCTAAAGAGGTGGAGGTTGGCGATTTCTACGGTCAAGAGATGAACCGTACCACCTATAACCTAGCACGCATGAACATGATCCTGCACGGAGTGCATTACCGCAATTTTGACCTCAAACAGGAGGATACGCTGGAGCATCCCCAGCATGTGGACAGGCGGTTTGAGGCGGTGGTGGCCAACCCGCCGTTTTCTGCAAAATGGTCGGCGAATCCGCTTTTGCTCAACGACGACCGCTACAGCCAATATGGGCGACTTGCACCTGCGTCCAAGGCCGATTTTGCCTTTGTGCAACACATGCTGCATCAGCTGGATGACAATGGCACCATGGCGGTGATTCTGCCGCATGGAGCCCTTTTTCGCGGCGCGGCAGAAGGGCATATCCGCGAATACCTAATCAAGGAACGCAACTGGCTGGATGCGGTGATCGGCCTGCCCGCCAATATATTTTACGGCACATCGATCCCGACCTGCATTCTGGTGTTCAAGAAATGCCGCGAATACCCCGAGGATATTCTGTTCGTGGATGCTTCAGCGCGTTTTGAGAGGGCCAAGAACCAGAACACCTTGCGCGCCGAGGACATCACCAAGATTGTGGAAACCTTCCGGGGCAGAGTGGTGGAGGAGCGGTTTTCCCACCGCGCGCTACTGTCTGAGGTGGCGGAGAATGACTACAACCTAAACATCCCGCGCTATGTAGACACATTTGAGCCGGAACAGCCGATTGATCTAGCTGAGGTAGCGGCAGAACTGCGCAAAAATGCCGAGGGCATGGCCGCATTGGATAAAGAGATTGCTGGGTTCTGCAAAGAGCTGGGCATTGAGGTGCCGGTATGAGTGCGGCTGCGCAGATGCCAGCGCTACGGTTTCCGGAGTTTGAGGGGGCTTGGGAAGAGAGGCGGCTAGGTGCGTTCTTTGAAGAGTTCAAAGAAAAGTCGGTTACGCAGGACCAGCATGAAGTCCTAACTTCCGCTCGATCCGGTCTTGTTCGACAGAAGGACTACTATGACAATGATCGGATCACTGATCGAGACAATGTCGGCTTCAATATCATACCTCCAGACTTTCTGACCTATCGTAGTCGTAGTGATGATCGTAAGTTTTTCTTTAACGAAAACAAACTGGGGATAACCGGAATCATTAGCGTTTACTATCCGGTCTTTAGGATCGTTGACGGGAACAACAATTTCTTTTCGGAGCTGCTCGCAAAACACTCAAACCATATTGGGAAGTATAGTGTGGGTACATCGCAAACTGTTCTCTCAATGAGCGAACTAAAGCGCATTAAGCTGCCTGTTCCCGATGCCAATGAACAAAAAAAAATTGCTGCGTTTTTGGGAGTGGTGGATGCCAAGATCACCGCGTTGCAAGAGCGGCAGGCGAGACTTGAACGCTATAAACGCGGGCTGATGCAGGCGCTGTTCAGCCAGACCCTGCGCTTTACCAAAGACGACGGCACCGCCTTTCCCGATTGGGAAGAAAAACGGTTGGACGACATTGCTGAAATCAATCCAAAACCTTCCAACCTACCAGTTGAGTTTAGATATATAGATATTGAAAGCGTGAAAGCTGGAGCTTTGGGTGAAACAAAGAAAATAAAGAGTAGTCTTGCTCCAAGCCGGGCTCAGAGGTCCTTGGTGAAAGGAGATATCCTCTACCAGACTGTCCGTCCCTATCAACGAAACAATCTGCTGTTTTCGGAAGAAGGAACGTTTGTCGCATCCACCGGCTACGCGCAAATTCGGGCTCACGAAGATGTAAGTTTTCTGTTTCAAGCACTGCATACAGATGCCTTTGTAAACGCGGTCTTGGAGCGTTGTACTGGCACCAGCTATCCGGCAATTAATTCAAGGGATTTAGCTACAATCTCGCTTCCCTTTCCCCGAGTTGAGGAACAAAGAAAAATATCTGGTTTTCTAGCAGCAATGGACGAAAAAGTGTCACGATTGGGTAAGCAAATCCTGCTGACAGCTGAGTTCAAAAAAGGTCTTATTCAGCAGATGTTTGTGTAGCCGACATGGATAGTTTCGAAAATGCCGTTTCCAACTTCTCAGAGGATTTTCCCGAGTTCCAATACTATTTGAAACACGCTCGAGAAATCAAAAACAATGAAGAAAGCCACCCAGATATTGCAATCGAATGTTGCACTTCTTTGCTTCAAGGGCTTTCTAAGTCGATTTGTTACAGGCTCGACCCGACTGTGGACAAAGGCGTGTTTGAGAAAAGTACGATTGAGCATCAAGTCAAGACTGCATTCAAATTGATAGGCAGTTCCAGTGATGTAGTCGAGATAGCGCTTCCGCAAGCTTGCTCAACGGTAGCCCGGCTGGCGGGGGAGCTTCGAAACAAGCGTGGCGATATTTCGCATGGGAAGGCAGTTCCTAAGGAGGTCCAGAGTGATGCAAGTCTTGCAAGACTAGCACTCGATGTAACCGAAGCTCTTTCGCGCTACATGCTGTGTCATTTGACTTTGCTTAGTACGGCTGAGTTGAAATACGAAGACAATCCGGCATTTAATGAGCGCTTAGATGAAATGGGCGATCCGGTTGGCTCTACGTCATTCAGTCTTCTTCTGTTTCGGTACGATCCGGATGCATATGAGTATCAGTTGGACGAATTCCTTGCGCAGCAGAGTGAGGAAGAAGACGCATGAGCGACTATCAATCTGAAGCGCAGCTTGAAGCCGATCTTGTCAAACGTCTCACAGGGCTGGGGTATGACCAGATAGTCCTTCCCGACATGGCGGCTATGCGCGCCAATCTGCGAACGCAGTTAGAAAAACACAACGGGGTGACGCTCTCGGATGGTGAATTTGCAAAGGTGCTCAACCATCTGGGCAAGGGTAATGTGTTTGAGAAGGCCAAGACCCTGCGCGGGCGGATGCAGCTGACGCGTGATGATGGCAGTTCGCTGTACCTGCAATTTCTCAACACCCAGGAGTGGTGCCAGAATCAATATCAGGTCACCACGCAGGTCACGGTTGAAGGTCATCACAAAACGCGGTTTGACGTCACCTTGCTGATTAACGGCCTGCCCTTAGCGCAGATCGAGCTAAAACGGCGCGGGGTGGAGCTGAAAGAAGCGTTCAACCAGATCAACCGCTATCAGCGCCACAGCTATTGGGCAGAAAGTGCGCTGTTCCAATATGTGCAGCTGTTTGTGATCAGCAACGGGGTGAACACCAAATATTACGCCAACAACCGCAATCAGGATTTTAAGCAAACGTTTTTCTGGGCCGAGAAAGACAATACACTAGTTACGCAGCTAGATGCCTTTGCTGATGTGTTTTTGGAGAAATGCCACGTCAGCAAGATGATCAGCAAATACATCGTGCTGCATGAAAGCGACAAGGTACTGATGGTGCTGCGACCCTATCAGTATTATGCGGTAGAGGCGATTGATGAACGCGTCAAGAATGGCCGCAAGAACGGCTACATCTGGCACACCACAGGATCGGGCAAGACGTTGACCAGTTTCAAGGCGGCGCAGGTGCTGATTGAAAACCCGAAGGTCGACAAGGTGGTGTTTGTCGTGGACCGCGCCGATCTGGACTATCAGACCACCAAGGAGTTCAACCACTTCTCTGATGGCTCGGTAGACGGCACGGATAACACCAAGGCACTGGTGGGGCAGCTGGGAGGTGACACTAAGCTGATTGTGACCACAATCCAGAAGCTGAACACAGCGATCTCTCGGGACCGCTATGACGCCGCGCTGGAGGCAGTGAAAAACCAACGCGTAGTGTTCATTTTTGACGAATGCCATCGCTCGCAATTTGGCGACACGCACAAACGCATCGTGAAGTTTTTCAATAAGGCACAAATGTTTGGGTTCACAGGCACGCCGATTTTTGCGGAAAATGCGGTGGGCAAACGCACAACCAAGGATTTGTTTGCAGAGTGTTTGCATAAGTATGTGATCACCGACGCAATTGCCGACGAAAATGTGCTGCGGTTTTCTGTGGAATATTGGGGAAAGCTGAAGCGCAAAGACGGCAGTTTGATCGACGAAGAGGTTGCGGCGATCAACGTCCGCGAATTCTTTGACAATCCTGAACGCATCGAGGGCGTTGTCGATTGGATCATTCAGAACCACGACAAAAAGACCCACAACAAGCAATTCAGCGCGATGCTATGCGTAAGTTCTGTTGATGCCCTAATTGCCTACTATGAGGCGTTTCGACGCAAAAAAGAGGCGGGGGCGCACCATTTGCGGGTGGCGACGATCTTCACCTATGGACCCAATGAAGCCGACCCGGACGCAGATGGCATGATCGGTGATCCCGATTTAAACGTGGCTGACTTGCCAGTGGATGTGCATAAGCGAGATCGATTGGAGAGCTTTGTTTCAGACTATAATGCAATGTACCAGACCAAGGAAACGGTGAAGGACAGCGCCGGTTTCTACACTTACTACAATCATCTTAGTAAGCGCCTGAAAGATCGTGATCGCAAGGATGCTTTGGACAAGGATCGGCTGGATATTTTGTTGGTTGTCAACATGTTCCTGACCGGATTTGATGCGAAAAAGCTCAACACGCTCTATGTAGACAAGAACCTAAAATACCACGGATTGATCCAAGCGTTTTCGCGCACGAACCGTACGTTGGGCCAGCTGAAATCTCAGGGTAACATTGTCTGTTTCCGCAACCTCAAACCGAACACCGATCAGGCGATCACGCTGTTCTCAAATAAAGAGGCCATAGAGACAATCCTCATGGCGCCTTATGGCGATTACCTTGAGCGGTTCACTGCGGCGGTTGGTGTTTTGAAAAACATCGCCCCTGACCCTGACAGCGTAAATGATTTGAAGTCGGAAGAGGATCAGCTGGCGTTTGTACAAGCCTTTCGAGATTTGATCCGTTTGCGCAATATTCTAACCAGTTTCACTGAATATGATCCACATGATTTGGCGCTAAAGCCGCAAGCCTTTGAGGACTTCAAAAGTAAGTACCTGGATATCAACGACAAGGTTAAGGCGGACAAGCCAGATGATGCTGCGTCTATCCTGGATGAGGTGGATTTTGAGCTGGAGCTCATTCAGCGCGATGAGATCAACGTCGCCTATATATTGGCTCTTTTGTCGGATGCCTTTGAACAAGCTGACAGCCTTGATCCTAAAGTCAGAGATGGTTCCGAAGCTAAGAAAAAAATGGTCTACGACTTGCTTGGCTCTGAAAGGCATCTGCGGAGTAAGCGCGAATTGATCGAAAAGTTTATCGATCAACACATGGCGGCGCTTCCGAAAGGTCAGAGCGTCGCCGACGCCTTCAATGGGTTTTGGGATGCGGAAAAGTCGAATGCTATTGCCGAAGTCTGTGAAGCTGAGAACCTTGATGCTGACGCCTTCAAAGCAATGATCGAGCAATTTCACTTTACGGGTAAGAAGCCGCTTCAAGGAGAGATTGTGGACGCGCTAAAAGAAAAACCCAAGATTCTCGAGCGCAAGAGTATTGTCCAACGGATCGGCGACAAGTTGTTGCAGTTCGTTTCTACATTTGACGAGGGTCTTGGCGAGCTTTGATACGTAGGTCTGGGGGCTTTTTGGGGGCCTCCATTCTTGACCGAAAAAAATAATCATTGCTAGTCAAAATCTTATATCTTCAATGGGAAGTCGTGTGGGCACCACTTTCCAAGATAAGATGTTGTAATATAATATTTTCAGAGTGGAACTTTATGTATCTCCTGATCAATCCCCTATTATTTTACTGATAGTTATGAGCCCCGATTTTTGGGCCATCGATTCCCTTGATACGCATTCTTCTAATAAGACTGATGATGGTAAATTTTGGTTCTTGTTAGAGTTAGGGCTGTGAAAATGTCCCAACTTAAACGGGCAACCCGACCAAGGCTCTGTGCCTATTAACGGTTGCTAGTTTCCGACGGCGGCTTTCATGAACACCGGACGTTTATCGAAATTGGGCGACTGACCGAGTTGTGTACAAAGCTCCTATTCGTTGCTGAGCAGCATCCCGGCCGTAGAACGTCAGAAATGCGCAGAAAGCGGGCTTTGCAAAGCTCATCGGTCGGCCCTTGTCAGCCGTGCATGAGCCTCGTGCCGATCTGACGCTTTGAGCCCAAACTCGACCTTGCTTCTTGGCGCAGCATTCTTCGCAATGGATGGAAAAGTTGAATTCGCTGCTTTGCAGCGGGGGTTTCCAGAAACCGCCAAAGCGGACCTTTGACACTGGGATATCTGGTCGGTCTTGTTCCGGGGAAATTCTTCAGGAACGGCCGACAGCCAGCGAAAGAAAAAAGCGCCCGCAATTTTTTCACTTCCCTATGTCAGCGCCAAGCCAAGTTAACTACGTGACACGTATCGGCGACAGTCGACGTCTTGACAGCATGTTATTGGCCCCTGATGAAAGGGTGTTGTCACGTGAACTATCGTTCGGTTGTTCATGCCTGCATTTGGACTTAGGTAACATTAATTAAATCACCATAAATCAGCTGCAGACCTCACCGGCTTCCTCCTCAGATCATCGCTCACGCGGTGTGCGATCTGGTTGCTGACAAGATAGTTCACCTTGATTTTTTAGTTGTCGGTGCGCTTGACCTTCAGAACTTCGTCGGCGTCGGCTTCCAGCAAAGGCGGGACCACCAACAGGTTCGGCACGATGCCAAACAGACGGCCCTTTCTCGTGTCCTTCGTCTTCTGTGAAAAGGGTAAGCGATCGGTTAGGTTAGGATCAGTGTTCTATCCAGACCTTGCCACGCTTGATTGCGCGAGCGACGTCAGCGTTTGACCGCGCCCCGGCACCATCGGCCTTGATGATCGTTTCGTCATCGGCCAGATAACAATCTCCACCGATTTTAGCGGTGGCGGAGTTGTCGAACTGGCAGGTTCCTCGACGGACATTGACCTTTGCGTGCCCCATCAGAAACTTAGTCACTTGATCCAATAATCATTTCACCAACCAATGGCGCATCATACACATTTCGCCCGCTGACTTCTGCGAAGACTAAAGAGTTTCCAGTACCCAGGGGGCATGCCGCTAACCGCATCGCCTCGCTTGCGAGTTGAACATTTTGATAAACAGCGCCGACTTCTTTGAGGACCAATGAGTACGCCAGTGCACCGTAGGCGGTGCGGGTGGCCGCCATGTCAGCAGATAAAAGAAGCAAAATTTGTGTGTGTGAAACACAGTTGGCTGACGCTGCGGCGTCTTTCAAAAGACTCTTGAGAGCAGGAATGAATTTGCTAACCCTTGTGAGGCCGTGACGTTCACTATCGTAGGAATAAAGCCCTGGCTCCAAACCCTCGCAATGATTAACAACAAGATACGCAGTCAATGGGTGTATACCACCACCACTGGGATAAGAGCGGTGACCATTCTCTTGGTAGAAACATCGGAAAAGCAACTCGTTAAGCTGCGAAAGACTGATCGGTGTGCGACCTTGATCACGACGACTTCTTCGACGGCGGGACACCAGCATATGCGGCGGGTCGCTTGCAATAATATCCGCGATTTCGGGGAGCGGCAGCGCAATGTACGGCACATGTTTACCTGGGTGTTCAGCCTTATGCGATTTTCCCGTTTTTCCGAGTTTTTTCCTTGCGAAGCCGAGGCGTGTTTGGCTGTGGAAAAGCGCTTCATGCACAGGCGTTTTAGGTTCCTCAGGGCCTTCCAGCAAATTGCACCACGCAAAGAGTTGCATCAAAGCCTCGAAAGCATGGGGTTCAAGACCCGGCACGCAATTTGGGGCCTGCGCCGCCTCAACGCCCTCGGACAGCTTAAAAAGCAATGGGCCGATCTGTGGGTCCAACAGATCCACGGTCGCCCAACTTCCAGGGGTCATCGCTCTGATCCCATTTTGTCGGGGCTGCAAAAGCGTCTGTTGAGAAAGCCGAATAGTAGTATCCGGTTCGAATTTCGGAAGGCCGCTGACGGGCGCGCGTTGTGGCGCACAAACAGCGATAGGCTGAGCGTTATGCATAACATAACGACAGAGAAACCCGCGCTGATCAAGGCGCAACAAGAACGACGCACAGTTAACCTCTGCATCTGGACTTGGGCCGAGGCAAGTTGTCAGTTCCTCTTCACTCCAACAGCCTTGGGCGAGTTTCTTGGCAAGCGATTTTTGGGCTTCGTCGGTAACAGATATCGATTCAGTAGCGCTGTGCAATTTCGCAACTTCGCCGGTCTCGTCGAGCAGGACGTCGGGAGCCAACCCATTTGCCCAAACATTTGGCTGGTTCATCACGAAAACCCTTGCAGGACTTCAAATTGACTTTGCCGCCCGGACCAGTCGGCGCCCGAAATGCGCGGCTCAATGCGAAGTTTTTTCACCGCAGCCCGTTCGACTTTCTCAGTCAGCTGGCGGATACGTATGGAAACGTTTCGAGTTTTGATCTGGGCACCGGACCGATCATCTTTGTAAATGATGCTGACCTTGCCCGGAACCTTTTTCGTTTCCACGAGGCAGATCTGCGCAAGCCTGATTTTTTGCGGGCCTCGAACGCCGGGTATTGGGGCGACGGGCTGACAACGCTGGACGATCCTGAAATCTGGCGCCAGCGTCGCCAACTCTTGCTGCCGCTCTTTCGTTCCGCGTTGCGTGAACCTCGACTTGTTTTGACGGGAGAACTCACGGAGTCGATCACTGCCCATTGGGCGGACGGAGAACCGATTGACCTTGCGCATGAGACTCGGTTGTTGATTGCCCGGATCGCGCTGCGCACAGTTTTGGATGCTGATCTTGAGGGTTGGGGAACTGCTCAGGAGCGCAGTGGGCTTGTGCGTTACCTTGAGGGCTATGGAGAGGATTTCACTGCGACTGTGGACGGTACCGAAGGAGCGGTGCAAATGACGCGCCCTCGGGCACCCAGAAATATGGATGGGGTCCTGGCCATCATCCACGCCCGTTTTGAAAACTTTGTTGACCGAGGCGACGTTCTCTCGGCCTTGGTGAGGGCGCATCACATGGCCCCCGACGTTCTTTCCAAACAAGACGTCGTGGGGGAAATTGTTCAGATGCTTTTTGCGGGCCATCTAACTATGCCATTCGCTTTGACGCAGTTCTGGAACGACATTGCCGACTATGGTCTGGACTGGCAACTGGTTGATGAGGCAGCAGCCCTTGATGATGCCGAACGTTTCAGAAATGCGACGCTTGGCACAAGCCGAACAATGGCGATTTTGCGAGAGTCGATGCGAATGACTCCCCCGGCACCAATTCTTTATCGTGAAGTAGCGCGCGGATTTCGAATGGGTGACCACGAACTGGCTGAAGGGCATGGAATTTGGGTCTGCCCGGGTCTGCTGCATCGAGATCCTCGTTACTTTCCGCAGCCTTCTGAGTTTCAACCTGACCGCTTTGCCGCGGGTCGTACTCCGCCTGTTTCGGCCAAAGCCTATATGCCTTTCGGTGCCGGTCCAAGAGTTTGTATTGCGGCTGCTCAATCCTTGTCGCAGATGGTTGTCATCATCCAAACAATAGCAAGCAGCTTTAGGTTGGAACCCGTTCCAGGAGAGCCAAAGAAATTCGAAGCCCGGCGTCGATCTGCCATCGGAAACTACACAAGTCCGTGATGTATGCGCTTCATTTAGGTTAACTCTCAGCTGGAAGGCACACTCACAACTTGATCGTGTTTTTTGCTTGTGTGAAAAGGTTAACAAAAAGTAGCAAATCGCTGCAAATGTGCAGACGGTAATCAACCAACGGAGGAATATTCAATGACAGCACCGACGAATGAAGATTGGGGCAAAATGCATGCAAAAGCCTGGAAAGACCCGGAATTTCGGACGCTGCTCGAGCAAGACCCAACAGCCGCAGTAAAGGCATATGGCGAAGAAATCGGCAAGACTTTTTCAAAGATCGTGAATGTCGGAGACAAACCGGACGACGTGCACGATGATGATCTCCACGAGCATGATACTGCTGTTGCACCACCGGCCTGCTGCTGAGGGCAAGCGCTCTTATGTATGACAGTGCCATTGCGGCACCACGGTTCAAATCCTGCATCAAGGCAATCGTTGTTCCCGAAGAAGGCTTGTACTTGTTCGACGAGCAAGGTCACGTCTGCCTGAAGTCTACGATTTTTTCCGATCTGGCACCTTTTTTGGACGGAACGCAGTTGGTCGAGGATATCTTCGACCAACTGTGCCAAAGCTATGCCAGCGCAGACATTCTCTCTGCTCTGGACCTGCTCAAAAAGCGCGGATTTCTAGCCGAAGACAGTTCGGTGATGCCGCGCGACCAGCAGGCCTTTTGGGAGTTGGCGGGGGCGAACCCCGTTGAAGCCGCAGAGCGTGTGAAAAACACTCCGGTAGATGTTGTCTGCATTGGCCGAAATGGCGACAGTTTGCGCGCGCTTCTCGAAAAAAACGGGGTGCGCATCGTTGATCGCGGCGAGTTTAGCGTTGTTGTAACCAACAACTATCTTGCCGCTGAATTGGACGCTTTGAACAAGCGGTTTGTCGCAGAAGGTCGGCCGTGGATATTGGTCAACCCAGGCGGCATTCAAAGCTGGCTAGGCCCTGCATTTCTTGCTGGTGAAACAGCGTGCTGGGAATGTCTTGCACATCGTCTGAGATGGCACCGCCGCGTCGAAACCCATATCGGCACACTTTCAGGTTTGGCCGGCACCCGGCTCGCCCCAGAAGCCAATAACGACACTTCGCAGACCGCAGCACTGGCAGAACTCGCTACTGAAGTGACCCGTTGGATCGGTGTCGGCGGTCCGTCGGTATTGGCTAACCGGGTGATCAGCACGGAGCATCTGTCGATGAAACGGCAGGAGCACATTCTAACTCGCCGACCGCAATGCCCGGTATGCGGTGACAATTCCACCATGCCCGAAACTCCACCTAAACCAAATCTACAGCCGCGACCCAAAGTTCATGGCCCAGATGGAGGGCATCGGTCCTGCAACAGTAATGATGTGCAGGCTATTTTGGAACGAAATGTAAGCCCGATCACCGGCATTGTTGGCTCACTCGCCCCGGGTGTTCGGAGTGGTTTTTCCGGCCAAGGGTCTTGGATCACGCCAACCTATTCCGCCGATCACAACTTTTCTGACCTGCATGACACCCAGTTTTTTCTGCGCGAAGGGCTTCGGCGGCGATCAGGTGGAAAAGGTCGCAGCCCGGAGCAGGCTCGTATCAGTGCGGTGGCTGAATCCCTTGAACGCTACTGTGGCGTTTTTGATGGCACCGAGCCTCGGCGCCTTGCCCAGTTCAAGGACCTAGAGGCACCGGTCATTTTACCGAACGAGTGCCAAGGCTACAGCACTCAACAATATGCGGATCATGCTGCGCTTAATCGCAGAGACCACAAAGCATACTGGGTTCCGGAGCCATTCGACCGGGACGCCGAAATCGAGTGGACACCGCTTTGGTCTCTGAGTGATGACACCAAGCGGTACCTGCCGACATCAATGTGCTATTTCGGTTATCAAGGCACCGGCTCCACCTATGGACGTGCGGATTCCAACGGCTGTGCCGCTGGCGGCACACTGGAAGAAGCTATTCTGCAGGGTTTGCTGGAGCTGATTGAAAGAGATGCTGTCGCGATCTGGTGGTACAATCGGCTAATCCGCCCTGGTGTCGACATAGCAAGTTCCCGCGACACGTACGGGCGTGATTTGTCGTTACACTACAGCCAGATAAACCGAAATCTGCGAGTGATAGATGTAACAAGCGACATTGGCATACCTACCTTTGCGGCCATTTCGGGCAGAACAGACAAGTCCGAAGAAGACATAATTTACGGGTTTGGCTGTCATCTCGATCCCGAGGTGGCTCTGTCGCGGGCGCTTACGGAAATAAACCAATCTCTGGAAGCCGTTCCAAAAGCGGGCGGTACGGCCGTCGAGACCACTCATCTCGGCAGTTCCGAAGCGATCAGTTGGTGGCGAACAACGCGCCTTTCCGAAGCTGACTATCTTGTACCCGACATCAGGCAACCGATGTTAAAGCTGGATGAAAGCGAAAGTCTGGCAAGTGACGACATTCTCGCGGATATCGAAACCTGCGTATCGCGCTTAAAGGATAAAGGCATTGATGTCTTTGTTCTCGACCAGACACGGCCAGACGTGAATTTTCCAGTGGTGCGCGTCGTGGCCCCGGGCCTGCGCCATTTCTGGGCCAGATTTGGTCCAGGGCGTCTTTATGACGTGCCTGTGCGTCAGGGGTGGCTTTCTACGCCAACCCGTGAGCAAGACCTGAACCCCCACGTGATACAATTTTGACTCATTGAGTGAGGAAGCCCCAGATGACTAGCAGCTATTTCGACTATGCCCGTCCATTCGACATTATGATTGGAATGTGGACTGGTCATTCAATCGTTTATGACAATAAGGGGAAGTACCTCTACACCGGACCCAGTATCCTGACGATCGACTGGAAAGAACCCGGAAAAGTAATGCACTACAGGCAGGAAGACCTTGGAAGCCTGGACGAGCTGATACAAGAGCACGAACATGGTGAGGCGCTTAAAGATCTGTTTGTGCTGCGTGAGTTTGAACTGCAAGTCGATGGCAAGTCCTGCGAGTCGATCACCGGTGACGTCAAAGTCCACGGTGTCGAGAGCTCCCCCGGAACCTACTTGTTTCATTTGAACTTCCCGACCGGGGACTACTACAACAATCAGTATTTCCTCAATCCCAATCAGCGCCGGATAATTGGTCCATTTGTTCCCCGCGATGCAGAAGGAAGGACAGACGGTTTCCAATTTGTCGTCTCGCAAACCTTTGAGCGAATTTCCTACGACGTCCCCGAAAACGCGTTCTGATACCCTTGCCAAAGCCAGCCGTTTCACAGCCAACTAAGCCACGAATGAAAGGTGCCCATGCGCTTGTCATCGGTGGGGGTATTGCGGGACTGCTTTGCGCAAACATGCTAAAGGATCGTTTTGCCATAGTTACGGTTCTGGAACGGTCCAACTACATGAAACCTTTGGATGGCGCACCCGCAATACGCCCCGAAGTGCCGCAAAGCCACTGCCTGCACATGTTGATGGGAGCTGGAGCCCAAGCTTTTGACGAACTGGTTCCGGGTTGGCGCGACGAATTGATTGCACGCGGTGCGGTGGCTTATGACGCGGGTGCAGATGTTGCCATGCGGGTGGCCTCAGGTTGGTTGCCGAGGGTTGAAACTGGCATAACCCTCTATGGCGCTTCACGCGGGCTCATCGAAAGCGCGCTGCTAGCAGTGTTACTCGAAGCCCGCAATGTGACGATTCAAACGGTCCAGCGCGTCATCGGGCTTGAGGTCTCGCGGGATGGTGAACGCGTATGTGGAGTGAGGCTTCAGTCGATCAACGGCGCTTTGCAAGTATTAAACAATGCTGATGTGGTCGTGGATGCCAGCGGTGCCGCCTCGCGTCTGCCACGCTGGCTTGCCCATGTTTATGGTGGGCAACCGCAGATCGCCCGGACCGAAGTCGCACCGGGTCGGCAATATGTTTCACGTTGGGTGCGGTTGGCACCAGATCAAACGCCGGACTGGCAAGGCCTTGCGTTGGCGCCGACCCATGGACGTGCAGGAATGATGATGCGGGCAGAGAACAATCTGTGGGGGGTGATACTGCAAACTCCCGAAGATGCCCCATTGCCGACCAATGACGAGACCTTTCTTGCGTCGGCGGCAACGCTACCAGCCACAGAACTTTATGACGTCCTGAAACGCGCAGTGCCGGTGACACCCCCGCATCTGTTTGGTCGCACCGCAAATCGCCGTCGGCACTACGAACAATACTCATTCTGGCCAGGCAATCTGTTTGCAATTGGTGACAGCGTCTGTGCGCTTGACCCCTATGCCGGGCTGGGTATGACGGCGGCAGCCAGAGGGGTTCAGTTGATGCAAGATTATTTGGATCAGTTAGGCCGTAATGCAATCAACACGGCAAACCGCTTCCAGTCTCAACTTGCCATGCATAACCAGTTGCCTTGGATGATCGCAACGAACGATTGGACAACAGCTGCGTCGCAACCCGGTTTGGCGGATCAGATCAACAGCTTAACACGGGCTGCCCCTTTTGATCCTTCTTTGGCCATAATGTTGTTGGAACTCCAGCATATGCTGCGCTCACCGGAAACCTTAACAAATGAGGCCGTTTCATGAAAATTGCTGTACTAGGCGGCGGAACGGCCGGTTTCATTGCTGCAGCCCACATGACCCGCTATTTCCCGAAGGCTGAGCTGTGGCACATTTACGATTCCCGCATCCCGACAATCGGTGTCGGAGAAGGAACAACACCACGCTTTCCTTTGTGGCTGGACGAGGTCACAGGCATCGGACCAGACGAACTGGGCGCGCGTTGTGGCGCGACAGTAAAGCTTGGATCACACTACGAAGGATGGGGATCGCATAGCACGGATTTCGTGAACAGGTTTCAGCCCCCGCGTCTTTTCGGATACCACTTTGACGCTGGTCGTGTGACAGGGATTATCAGTGACCATGTGCGGGCAAAGCAGCTTGATGCCCGGGTTGTGTCCCTTGACGCTCTGCCCAACGGCGTAGCCATCGGTTTTGAGGACGGTGGTCACCTGGACTGCGACTATGTGTTGGATGCGCGGGGATTTCCTTCGGGAGCTTGGTCGCAAGCACCAGAAGACCCCGAGATCATTCGCATGGATTGGATACCTACTGGCCGCGCGATGGTGCGCCGCCTGCCTCCCAGTACCAAAACCAGCATGTCCCGTTTAGTCGCCCGACCGCACGGCTGGATATTCCAAATTCCGTTGCGGGACTGGACCTCCTGCGGGTATGTCTTCAATCCTTCACTCAGCAGCGACGAAGAAGTATTGGCGGATTTCGACGTTTTTCTCAAAGAAGAGAAGGTCGAACCAACGGAAATCCGGGTTCGCGTGAGTTTTCCGAACTTTATGCGCCGCAACTGGTTTGACGGTCGCATTTTCACCATTGGCAATGCCGCGTCATTCGTCGAACCACTTGAGGCCACGGCCATCGGCGCCACGATCATGCAAGTCCGCATTGCGCAGCGCTGGATGACCGAACACCACCCGCAAAGCGCGCCGGACGTGGGCGGCGTGGAACATGCGAACCGAACCATGCGCTCCTATGTCCTGCGCAATTCACTGTTTATTACCTGGCACTACGCGCGTGGATCGCGATGGGACAGTCCGTTCTGGAACTTGGCGTCCCGCAGTCTTGAGCGCGCGAGCGGGCATGACTACCTGGCGGGCCATATGAATGCGATGACCGATTTTCTGGATGTCGGGCGCGATTTGCCCGGCACAGAAATCGGGACCTGTACAGAACAGGAAAAGTGGGAGCGGGAAATACTGCCAAAGCTGAAGAAATTCATCCCGTTTGGCAATTTTTCGGAACTCAACTTTGCACAAGTCGGCCATGGTATAGGATACTATGGTGCAAATAAAATGTCGGTAGGTGACAGCGCAAATGGCTAACGTACAGATGTCTTTTGTTCCGGGCTTTAAATTGTCCGAGACACTCTATGAAAGCACCAATTCGTTTGTGTTCCGCGCAACGCGCGACTCTGATGGTGAACGCGTTGTCATAAAAATCCTCAAAAGCGATTTTCCCAGCGCCAGCAGGCTTGCGCGCTTCCGCAACGAATTCGAGATTACCAGCGGCCTGAACCTACCGGGTGTGATCAAAGCTCTGGACCTACAACGTCATGACAAGTCGCTCATGATGGTTCTGGAGGACTTCGATGGAATCTCTGTCGCGGACCTATTATCGTCCCGAGCGCTGTCACACGAAGAATTCCTTGAGACCGCAATTCAGATTGCCCGTTCTGTTGACGGCATTCATCAGGCGCGCGTGATCCACAAGGATATCTCGCCTCAAAACGTGCTCATCAATCCGGGAACTGGCGAGGTAAAACTAATTGACTTTGGGATTGCAACGCAGTTTTCGACCGAGCATCCAATCCTGAAAAGCCCCGAGGTTCTGGAAGGCAGTTTGCCCTATATTTCGCCCGAACAAACCGGGCGGATGAACCGAACGCTTGACCATCGCACCGACTTCTATTCGATGGGCGCGACCTTCTACGAGATGCTCACAGGTGTGCCGCCTTTCGAGGTCGACGACAAACTGGAGCTTGTTCACTGCCACGTCGCCCGCGAACCAGTTCCTGCCCATCGGCAAAATCCGAACGTGTCGCTTGCGCTGTCCAAGATTGTCCAGCGAATGATGGCCAAAAAGGCTGAGGATCGCTACCAAAGCGCCCTTGGCATCCTTGCAGACCTAGAAGCCGTACGGCTAGGCGTCAATCTCGACAGGTTTGTACCGGGTCTCAAGGATCATACTGAGCGCTTTACGGTCCCTGAACGGCTGTATGGCCGCGATGACGAAGTGCACACTTTGCTCGAAGCATTTGAAAGAGTGCGTCATGGACCAGCCGAGATGATGCTGGTTTCCGGCACTTCAGGTGTCGGCAAGACTGCTCTGGTTAACGAAGTTCATAAACCGATTACCCGGGCGCGTGGCTATTTCATCAAGGGAAAGTTCGAGCAGTTCAAGAAAAACGACCCATATTCGGGCCTTACGGTCGCCTTGCAGGACTTGGTGCGGCAATTGCTTACTGAAAGCCAGACGCGTCACGCGACCTGGCGCAAGGAACTCAATGACGCATTGGCGCCGAACGCATCGGTCATTCTGGATGTTGTGCCGGAACTTGAGTTGATCATCGGACCACAGCCTGCTGCACCAGAGCTGGACGCCACAGAGGCGACGAACAGGTTCAACCAAACCGTTCGTCGATTTTTGCGCGCGCTTTGTGCCCACGACCGGGTTGTCGTCCTGTTTCTGGATGACCTTCAATGGGCCGACAGCGCGACGCTGGGGCTTTTGAAGATTGTTTTGACCGACGACCAAATCGGGCGGCTGCTTTTGATTGGATCGTATCGCAGCAACGAAGTGGACGCGATGCACCCCATGTCGCTGGCACTTGAAACAGTTCGGGAGGCGGGGGGGCGTCTGTCAAATTTGTCACTTGCCCCGCTGAGCGTTTCCGATATCGCAGATTTGATTGCGGACACGTTTCATGCGGATGCATCACAGGTGATCGATCTGGCGCAACTTGTGGTGCAAAAGACCCAAGGCAATCCGCTTTTCACACGGCAGTTTCTGATGGACCTGCATTACGAAAAGCTGATTGTCCAAAAGGCAGCAAACTCCAACGTGTCCACGAAATGGACATGGGATATTCAGGCGATCCGCGCGGTACAGATCACCGACAATGTGGTCGACCTTCTGTTGGAAAAACTGCGCAGGTTGGAGCAGGGCACACAATCCGCCCTGCAAATCGCGTCCTGTATTGGCAACCGTTTTGACATTGATACACTCGCGCTGATCTTGAAAATCGAACCTAAGGAAGCGTTTGAACGCCTGCTGCCGGCCATTCAGGAGGAGATGATCCAGCCGCTCTCTGATCTGGTCGTGACGGAGACGGAAAACGTCTTATCCCCACTTATCGTGCGGGACTTTGAGTTCCAACACGACCGTATTCAGCAGGCTGCCTATGATCTAATCGACACTGACGGTCACAACAGCGTCCATCTTGCCATTGGACGCCAGCTCAGAACCCGGTTGACACCGGAAGAATTGAATGACCGAATTTTTGAAGTTGTCGATCAACTCAACATCGGGCGGGGCGGAATGGAGGACCGAGCCGAGCAGCTCGATCTTGCGCATCTTGACCTGATTGCCGCGCGCAGGGCGTTTGACTCGGCTGCCTATGAGGCCGCGCTGTCTTTCGTGAACGTCGCGGCAGAACTTTTGGGGCCGGACGGCTGGGACGAAAACTATGAGCTGATGTTTGAAGCTCAGCGCCTGTCCGCAGCGCTCGAATACTTGACTGGCAATTTCGAGCGATGCACCGAAATTGTGACCACAACGTTGGCACACGCACGAACTGACCTTGAAAGGGCGGAAATCTACTTCACTAGAATTGCGCAGCATACTTTGCTGATGGAATTCGACGAAGCCATTGATGCAGGCATCAAGGCTCTGGCGCTCGTCGGCGTCCAGATGAGCCTCGACAATCTGGAAGAAGCCGGCCAAAACGCGATCGGCCAGGCAGCGGCGATGCTTGGGGCCACAAACCCGGCGGCGCTTTTTGACAATGCAGACGTCGACAGCCCTGAAATCGCGCTGGCCCAACGCAGCTTGCGGCATCTGACCATTGCAGCCTTCCTGAACAACCAAGAGCTTTTCCCGCTGATTGTCGGCACCTCAGTACAATTGTCTTTGAAGCACGGTAACGCGCCGGAATCTGCACTGTTTTTTGCCAATTTCGGCCTGATCATCGGCGCGTTCTTGGGCAAGTACCGCGAGGGTGCGGCTTTCGGTGAGCTCTCCTTGCGGCTTTGCGATAAGTTTGGAGCACGTGCCCCTACAGCAACTGTGTGTCTGGTAACCGGGGTGGAGCTCATCCCGTGGGTGCAACATGTACGTCATGCGATACCCGTGATCGAACGGGGTTATCGCGAGGGGATGGATTCAGGCGACATTCTTTGGGCGGGTTATCTGGTAATGTACCGCGTCGTGATTGACAGCTTCGCCGGCAAACCGCTTGAAGACGTATTGGATGCAATGCCACCCCAGTTGGACACCCTCCAACGTGCGCAAAACCACGGTGCTGCAGCTGGGATAAACGCGCATCGGCTGGTGCTTTCAGCGCTGGCGGGACGTACGCAATCCGGCACAGATTTTTCCACCGAAGATCTGGACGAAGCAACATTTCTGGCCGGATGTGAAGAGAACCAGATGTCCATGGCCATCTGTTTCTATAGAATTCTAAAAGCCCAAGCTCTTTATGTGTTCGGACGACCGCAAGAAGCGCTTGATGAGACGCGTTCGGTGGAGCCGATCCTCAGCTTTGTCGTCAATCATCCCTGCCTTGCCGACCACCTTCTCTATCAATCGCTTTCGATCGCCGCGCTTCTTCGAGATGGCGGGCCCGATCCTGATATGCAAAGCCGTCTGGAAGCAAATCACGAAAGGCTGAACCAATGGGCGGAGTCCGGTCCGGACAACTTCCTGGCTAAAACCCTTATGGTGAGGGCGGAAATTGCGCGCCTGAACGGCAAAGATGCAGATGTACTGGACCTGTTAGACGCGGCCATTGATGCAGCACAAAAGGGCCGGTTTCTACAGGATGAGGCCCTGGCGTGTGAACTGGCCGCGCGACACGTTATTGAGCGTCGACCCAGCGCTCGGATCGGTTTGATGTACCTACGTGATGCGCGGCATGCCTACCGTTTGTGGGGCGCGCATCGCAAAGTGGAAGAGCTTGAGCTGGAGTTCCCTCAACTCCTCACCGAACATCGTGATCGTCGCGCAACCACGCAGCAGATCGCTGAAAGCCTGACTTCAACTACCGAAAGAACCACCAATCAATTCCTAGGACAGGACCTTGACCTGAATACGCTGCTGAAAGCGGCTCAGACGATCTCAGCGGAAGTGGTGCAGGGGCGGCTTCTGGATCGGTTGCTTGGAATTCTGATCGAAAACGCCGGTGCTCAACGCGGCGTGCTTTTGCTTGCTCATGGCGATGAGTTGATGATCGAGACAGAGGTCAGCGTTACATCCGAGGTTGGTACATTCCAGAATCCCGTTCCTCTGGATTCCGACCAAGGATCCAGAATTCTCCCGACCAGCGTAATCAATTTCACGGCGCGAATGCACGAGGTCGTACTGGTGGATGACGCTCAGCTTGACGAGCGTTTCATGGTTGACCCCTACGTTCAGCAAAACGAAACGCGTTCCGTTCTGTGTCAACCTATCCTCCATCAGAACGAATTGATTGGCCTGGTCTATCTGGAAAACAATCTGATGAGTTCGGCATTCAAACCGGAACGAGCTCAACTGCTGTCGCTGCTGTCAGGACAGATTGCCGTTTCTATGCGCAATGCTGAGATCGTTGAGCATCTGGAAGAAAAAGTTCGCGAGCGTACTGAGCAGCTTGAGGTTCACGCAAAATTTCTTGAACAGACCTTCGGTCAATTTCTTGCCACGGAAGTTGTGGACCAGTTGTTGAAATCGGCGGATGGGGTGGATTTCAGCGGGAAGAAAACCACAGTTACCATGTTGATGTCAGATCTGCGGGGGTTCTCGACCCTCTCTGACGAGTTGCCGCCGGAAAGCATCGTGGCAATGCTGAATACATATCTCAGCGAAATGACCAACGTCATCCAGAAATACAATGGCACAATTGATGCCTTCATCGGCGACGCGATCTTGGTGGTGTTTGGCGCACCCTTACAAAGGCCGGATGATGCTGACCGCGCTTTGGCATGTGCGTTGGAAATGCAGCAACGGATGAGTTGGGTTAACGAATGGAATACCAGAAATGGCTTTCCGGAAATCGAGATGGGCATTGGTCTGAACACGGGCGAAGTCGTCGTTGGTAATATCGGTTCTGACAAACGCGCCAAGTATAGCGTTGTGGGTAGAACAACCAACTTGGCTGCAAGGATCGAAAGCTACACTGTCGGTGGCCAGATACTGATCGCAGATAGTACGCGCGAAGCCGTCAAAACGCCTATTGAACTAGGAGCTATGCGCACGGTTGAGCCCAAAGGTTCTGGCGATCTTTTGACGCTTTACGAATTGATTGGCATAGGGGGCAGCTATGCGATCACCCTTTCACCGCAATCTGTGGAGATGGCAGACATAAACTTGCCCATTGCGCTCTCGTACAGAGAGGTTGTCGGTAAACAGGTCGTGGGTAAGGCGCAGCACGGCCAGCTTCTGAAGCTTTCCTCCGTCGAAGCGTGCATACAATCCGAGACAGCACCAAACCCTTTCAGTAATCTTCAGTTCCAAATCAAGTGGCAAGGCGGGTCTGACAGCAATCTGACGCTTTATGCTAAAGTAATGAAACGGCATCACGACGATGGTTGTTTTTTGGTGCGCTTCACTGCGGTGCCGCCGGATGCGCGCGCGACCCTTGCCGAGATTATTGAGAAAAACAAAATGTTGCTCGATAATTCCTGAACTCTTGAGATAGTTTTGACGACTGGATCTGCGGCAATGTTTTAACCATTTGCGTTGGCGCGGTTATGCGGACTGCGTAAGCAGCATTGCAACATCCGATCGGGTTTCCGGTTTGAGTCACAATATGCTCGTGCCGTCGCCTCTACCCATGATCAAACAAAGTCGCCCTTCAAATACTTCAATGCCAGTCCCGGGATCATCTGTTTGCCGGTGATGCTGGGCATTCGGCTTCCTCTGTGCCTTCGAAATGTAAGAGACCTGCTGCATGGATGTGGCATCGAAGTTACCCAAGTTGGTTAACAAGATGCACTTGAACCAAGCTGCCAACGGCAACCGGATCTGCGTGTCCAATTACATTGAGGAAATGGGCTGAGCGAGGGACTGGACGAGGGGGTAAAGCCAGCCCCTCAATCTCGGGGGTCTCGGAGTTGTGTGTGGTTGCTCCGTTAACTCAAACCTAACAAACGAGGTGTGGCCGAGATATTGGGGATTTCCCGTAGCGGTTCGATCTAGTCTCTGAGACACAATTCGAACAGGATGGGCGGATAGTATTCGCCTTTCCAGCTCCCTAGCCTCACGTTCGCCATGCTTCCGGCCTGCCGACTAGCAACGAGTTCGGGAGGCTCAGGGCCTAACTCGAGCAGCGGATGGCAGGTTCGGTAAGCCGCGCCGCAGCATCTTGGGCTACAGGTCAATGGCAGGTTTGTGCCGTTACTACCTAGGACCCAATCTCCCAAACATTGGCCGCGAATTTCTCCAAAGGGCATCCTCAATATCTTGGATTAGCGATGCTTCGACGTCTTCACGAAAGGTGGAGACTTCCACGTTTATGCGATTATCTGCATCTGGGCACCATAGATGCATTTTTAGTGCATAGGTGCCTTTGGCACAGGTGTGCAAATGTTGCTGAAGCCTCTGCCCAATTTTCCGAGAACTGCCAACATAGACAACGGTGCTATTGGCAACATTGTTGTTTCGCGCAAACACATGCCCGTCTTGTGGTTCGTAGTTTACATAAGCGTTTCTCAACCTGTTTGCACCGGTTTGGTTGTTCACGGTGAGCCGGTAAATGGCAGCAGCGTTGATCCCCCCGCCGAGCAATGCTCTGATTCGAGCGCTGATAGCACCTGGTCCAAATCCGGTTCTAATTTCCTCGAAAGAAAAATTTAGCTGAACTACATCTTCAAACTGCACGCCATTTAGAGCAGCAACTCGATGCTCGAGGTCGTTGCGCGCTTGGTCCAGTACCGCTTCAGTAATCAAGACAATGCTCTCCTTTCTATCGGACGGAAAGTACTATGCATTCGGAGGTACGATGGTATGTTGCGGCTTGCAACCTGTGGCTGAATGTCCGCGTTGAATGCCCGCAAAGTGAGTTGGAATTGCAGCAACTTGACGAAATGGCTAAAGGCAATCTTGGGCTGTTTATAGTTGTTGAAGCTTGCGACCCGACTGTCTGGTTCGTGCGCAACTCGGACGTTGGCTTTGTCTTCATTGCGAACAAAGCTGCCGTTTGCTTCGGCCACCATCGATTGGTGAAATCAGCGCATTAACCAATAAAGAAACCGAACGGGGTGTCTCGGAATGTCACAATCGAGACCAAATTGACTAACTGCAAAACAAATGTGGAAAAAGCCGCGGCATTCTTATCCGTGTAATGCTAGGATAACGAAACATCGCTTAGTCTTCGTTTTTCTGGTTAATGAGCCTATACATTGAGACGACTCCTCGCTTTCGCTTTGTTATCGGCCGTAAATTCGACCAGTCCATCCTTTGCTCAAAGCGTAAATCCTGATGCCTCCGAGGCTGCTGCACGAGCGGCTTTGTCTGTTTTGAGTATCGCGGCCACACCAAACGAGACTTTATCCTCGCTGTCTTTTCTTGATGCGTCCGGAGGTACCAAGAGTCTGCGTTCAACGCAGTTGAGAGGAGGTTACAAGCCATTTGGAAACGGGCTGTATTTCGAGGGTCTTGTTGCCTATCAAAGATATAATCCAGTAGTTTTTTTCCCAGAGATCGCTTCCGGCACCGAGTTGGACGTAACTTGGTCAAGTGTGGCAGCAACGGTCGGGATCGGCTGGGAGTTTCCATTGATAAATGAGTGGAAGATCCGTCCGGTCGGACATCTCTCACTCGGCCAAGTAACAGGGGACGCCATTCTTGGCGACTTTCCTTTGCTGCGAACGGGATCCAGCTCCAGCGAATTGATCGATGGAAATCTAAACGCATTCGGCGTCGGCGCTTCGCTTGGCATTTTCCGTGAGGCGCAATATGGGCCGTGGCAGGTGGAATATCGCTTCCGTCAATCGTTCTTGGAGTTTAATCCGATCAACGAGCCGCTGGCTGGGAGCGCAAGTGCGAGTTCCAATCAAACAACTCTGTTTTCACGTCATCGCTATCCGCTGGAAGACGTCAAACTTTTCGAACTCCCAACGCAACTTGTTCTGGATGCAGGCGTTGTGCTGTACCACGGTGACAGTGCAACCGTTCTTGATACCGATTGGCTAGCGACGGCTGGCTTCGGACTTGAGATTGATACTAGCTTGACCGGCCTACCGGCCGTTCAAGCGGGTCGTTTAATGTTAAACGGTGTAGTTGCTGAAGAGTTTTCCGGTTTTTCGATAGGCTTCGGTCTGCGGTTCTAAGTCGAGGCTGCTTTTGCCTGACAACAACTAATAAGCTCAATTTCGCCTTGAACTGCCATTTTTGAGTGCGCTGAGTTGAAAAGCGATTGAGTTGGGCACTCAGCGGTCATTTGACGAATTATAACAAGCACAATTTGGTTCAACTATGCGGAGCGACCGCCATGCGGACAAAGGGGGCAGTGGCAGCATTGCCCAGTGATGAGCAAATCAGGTTCACCAAACCTGGGGCCAGATGGGTAACGACAAAAAGCAAGGCTATCTGAAAAGCACTTATGTAATCCTTGGCGGGCTCTAGTCCCCAATCCCCAAGCCCAGCAGGATCTGAGGTATTTGCTTTTTCAACGTGAAGAAGCCTTTGGTCGCATAGGGCCAGGTTTTATCGTCGTATTTGCTTCGGACCTGGTGGAGCGTAATGCCCGCTTTAGCTAAGCCCTCCTTCGCACCCGCGAGGGATGTTTGAGCCGACCCAACTGGGGCGTAAGCAGTGACGATTGCGCTCACGCCTGCCTTTTGTGTCGCATCTATGATTGCGTCCGTCCAACTCTCCACCGAGATCGGTTGGCCCCCTCCGTTGCGCGTAAGCGCGTCGGCAACAGCGCCAAACGCAAAGTCCTGCGCACGCTTTCCGATCGTCAAAGGTGAGCGCTCCTCGGTAGCCAAAAGGCCGAGCGTTGCCGCCGGCGCGTGCAGCAACATATCCTCGGGAAACGCGTTTTCTTCGGTTACGAGTAAAAGATAGTCCTCCTCAGGAAATGGATCAGCCGAGGGGATTGGCACTTTTGGGTGTTCGACGTTCTCCACCAAAGGTTTCGCAGTTTTGGACAGTTTGAATTCAGGGTTAAATCGCTTTTCGGTGTATTTCGAGATATTCGAGATCCGCGCCAAATAGGTTTTACCCTTGGTGTGGAGGCCGGCGACCCAACGCCAACTGAGCGTGTTGGAGGCTGGATCGCCGTCCAAAAGGTGGCGCAGAAAGAAGTCCGCGCCCAGTTCCCAAGGGAGGCGCAGCGTGAAAATCCAAATCGATGCGAACCACATTCGAGCGTGATTGTGCAGATAGCCCGTGTCCACCAGCTCTTGGGACCACTGGTCAAACCCCTCAATGCCAGTAGCGCCGTTTACCGCTGCGCGGTAGTCTTGAGCCATCGCGTGGTTCGCTTGAAGCGCCTCGATCTCGCGCATAAGGCCGCTTTGGTATGCGCTCCAGACACTAGGGCGCTGTTCCAGCCAGCCCTTGAAGTAGGTGCGCCAGAAAACTTCCTGAATAAACTTTTCTGCTGTTGAAGGGGCGTGGCGGGCGAGTGTGGCGCGCAGTACCTCTTCTTCTGTGATCAACCGGTGGCGTATCCAAGGTGAAAGTGCTGAGACGTTGCTGCGATGACCCGGGCCAAAATCGTAGTTTCGATGGTCCGTATAGTACTGACCCGCGCGCGCGACAAACCTGTCAAGCCGCTTGAGCCCTTCATCTCGGGTCGGGGTGAACGTGATGCGTTCTGGACCGGTCTCAAGCCCTGGTAACAACGGTTGGTTGCTCATGTCTTTCTCCGGCATCGTGCGGAGCAATAGCGCACCTCATCCCAAACTCTCGCCCACTTCTTTCGCCAAACGAACGGACGCCCGCAGGTTGTACAGACCTTGGTTGGTAGGTTGGGTTTCTTGCGCATTTTCATGTCGTGTCACTCTCCTAGCGGCAATTCGAGCTGGGTCGTCTGTATTGTCGTTCTGCGCTGACGGTAATTTTGAGAGCCACTCTTGCGACTGCCATGTTTGGTTTGAATGGCAGAAGCTATGGAGCGAAAATCGCGCCCATCCCGAACGGCCCAAATACGCTCGCGGGCGAACTTTGCTGCCGTCAAGTGGTCAATGATCGGCGCAGGGTAGGTCTTTCCAAGCACGGACCCTGCATTTTCCGCTTTCCAGGGCTCCTGTAAGTGCTTGTCGGCGATCCCGTTCAATTCAGGCACCCAGTGTCTTGTAAAGGCACCAGTGGGATCTTGGTCATAACCTTGTTTAACGGGATTGTAGATTCTGATGGTGTTGATCCCGGTTGTTCCAGACTGCATTTGAACCTGGCTCCAGTGGATCCCGGGCTCATAATCCGTAAAAAGGCGCGCCAGTGCCTCGCCGGGTACCCGCCAGTGCATCCAAAGATGGTAACTTGCGACTGCCATCACCATCGCGCGCATGCGGAAATTCAACCAACCTGTGGCTTGTAACGACCGCATGCATGCATCGACGAAAGGCAGCCCCGTTTCGCCTTTTATCCAGGTATTCAGCCGCGCCTGATCCGGCGCAGAGCTGCGTAAACCGTCATAACCGCTATGAAGGTTCTCGAATTCGATCCTCGGTTCATCCTCAAGCTTTTGAAGAAAATGACAATGCCAGTGAAGCCGCCCAGTGAAGGATTTCATCGATCTGCGCCAAGCCAACGCGTCATTTGGAGGTTTTGCCAGCATGTCCGTCTGCCGGGCCCGAGTTGCCTGTGCCACCTCTCGCATGGAAAGCGTGCCCCACGCGAGATGAGGAGAGAGGCGAGAGCAAGCGTGCGCTCCTTGAAGCGGCGAGGACATTGCACTGCGATAGGACTGACCACGTGAGTTTAGAAAGCTCGCCAAACAGTCCAAACCTGCCGCGCGGCCACCTTTCTGTCGATCTGGGCATATGTCAGGCGCAAGCCCGAGATCCGACGCCGATGGTATTTCCCCGGGGACAACTTCCAAAGGCTCGAGGGCAGAGGTGGTCACCTGCGGCTCTGCCATGAATTGGTCCCAGTTTTTGGCCCAGCCGTCACGAGATTGCAGCCGACGTTGCACCCCATGATTGCGAATTTCATGCCAAGGCACGCCTTTGGCGCGACACCAAGCACCGACTCGGCGATCTCGCTGATAGGTCCAGCCGTTGCCGGTTTCCTCATGGGACCAGAGCGCATCGATGCCGTTTGAGCTTTGAATTGCGTTCAGGACGTCGACAGCTTCGCCGTAGCGGATCACGAGCGGCTGGCCAATCGCGGCGAGACTCTCCTGAAGTTCGTATAGTGTCTCTGCAATAAAGTCCCAGTGACGGCGGGCCATATCAGCCTGACACCACAACTCTGGCTCGACTACATAGAGCGGTAGAACGCGGGACCTGGCCGACGCCAGAGCAAGCGCACGGTGATCGTGAACCCTCAGATCACGTTTGAACCAAACCACGTTGAAGCCGCGACGCTTGTTTTCTTTTTTCATGCAGAGCATGTAGGGCCAAGTCCGCGGTTCTCACCAAAAAATGCACCGCTCTATCGAATTACCGAGAGACGTTGGCTGTTCGCATGTCGCGGATATCTTATTGGTTCGCGCGCGGTGTTAGTCAGCTTTGCGCGACACAAACACTCGGTTGGTCGCTACACTTGGGGACCAAAACGTAGTCCGTTCGTCCACTTAGGGCTCGATGCAGGTAGCCGTGAAAGTTTTGAGAACAACCGCAATGCGTAGAAAGCTGACTTTGCAAAGTCTGGCTACGGCCTCAAGCGGTCCTTCGCAACTTAGCTTAAGGAAGCTTTGTCAAATGAGGCAATCAGCTGAAGCTCTTCGAATTCAGACAAAGCCGACAACGGGCGCTGTATCGCTGAAGATCGGCCGCCGTGCTGTAATCGTTCGATGGGCTTCTTGAGTATGTCCAGATTTCAACAACAGATTCAGGTAAGTCAGTTCCAATAGGTCGCGTTGCGCACGGCTACCGCCCAGGCGAGCGTGATCCGCCATGACCGGTGTGAGCAGTTGGAGTGCAACCGTCCAATCCTGCCTTGCAATCGCACCCCACGCACTGGCCACTGGACGTACGAGGTCTGCCGCAAAACCCGATTGAGTTTCGGTCAGGATCGCGAGGCGTTCTCCGTCTCCAGCCATAGCGTGGGCCAGCGCACTATGAATGTCTGCAAAACTCATGCCCGGGTTTGGAAAGAACCGCGATGCGTAGTCGCTGAGGTCGCGCCAAAGCGCGGGTGCCACCTTGTGACCCGCAATCTCGGAGCGGTACAGAAGTGCGGCGGCGTCCGTCAGAACATTGATCGGCAAAGAGTGCGACGCGGCAGGCGCGATAGCGTCTTTGTAAATCGTCCACAACTCCGTCTCATCCTCCTGCTCCAGGGCCCATAGTGCGCGATGCCAGCTCAGGTGGCCGTGCAACACAGAGCGCACATCATAATCTGCAATCCAGTCGGCAAGGTAGGCGCGACCAGCCCCACCGGAACCCTGTTCGTAAAGCGTGTGCGCTTTGAAATGCGACGCGTTTGCGTTGGCATTGTTCAAGGCCAATGAACCGTCCATCATGGACATGGCCTCATCAAGCCGTCCAACCTCGCAGAGCGCCTGACCATGCACACTCATGATCCACCAATCCTCGCCCAATGCATCATAGAGTTTGGTCGTGTAGGCAAGTTGCGCGCTTTCCCGACCGGGCTCGCCAGATGTCCCGATTAAGCCGAAAATATTGGTGCAGATTTGGGCAACAAGAACATCGCGTGGGTGATGTGCAGCGTGCTCCTGAATTGCGCTTCGCGCCTCGGATACACGTCCTTGAAGCAAGAGATCAAAGGCTGCGAGATGACCCTCCTCACGTTCGGTTAACCCGGACGCGCAGGCGTGGGCCGACGCCATCGCCTCTTGAGCACCCGCCATATCGTTTTCATACATTCGAGCCCGAGCAAGCCCAACGTAACCAAGAGCAAAACCGGGATCGGCCTCAATGGCAGTGGAGAAGGCTTCGCTTGCGCCAAAAGTGGCTGCAAGTATGTGATCAAGGCCCGTGACATAGGCGTCCCGCGCTGTAGGGTCATTGGTTGTCAGAGCAAGTCCGTATCGATCAGCCAACATTTTCCCACCTCCATTTCGCGAGCAAGTCCAAAGGTGTGCGCCCGCAATTGCTCGATGCTACCACAAAAATAGAAAGCCCAAGGAGTTGAGTGAAAAGCTGACTGTATCCGAGCAATGGAATGCAACTGATCAAATCATGAGGTTTTGATACTTTGAGTAAGAAAAACCTTAGCCACCCACGCAGAACGGACCGAGACTTGTGTTGATCGTTCTCCCGGTGATCCGTTTGACAGGCCCAACAATCCGTTGATTATGTGCGCATGACCAAAGCTCAACGACCGCCAAAACCGAAAACAGTTCCCTATAGTCCAGAGCCGG
Organism: Ruegeria sp. BE9; assembly: GCF_056538765.1. Classification (NCBI taxonomy): domain Bacteria; kingdom Pseudomonadati; phylum Pseudomonadota; class Alphaproteobacteria; order Rhodobacterales; family Roseobacteraceae; genus Ruegeria; species Ruegeria sp. BE9. The sequence goes on from NZ_JBQFTS010000004.1 coordinate 296,455, forward strand.
ACCGCTATGAGCGGATGGTCTATCGGCGATGTGGGCGCTCTGGTGTGAAGCTTCCTGTCGTCAGCCTAGGGTTATGGCACAATTTTGGTGCGGACTCTGCCCACGAAAACAAGCGCGCCATGTGCCGGACCGCGTTTGATCACGGCATCACTCACTTTGATCTGGCAAACAACTATGGTCCACCACCCGGTTCGGCCGAAGAGGCATTTGGTGAAATCCTCAAAACGGATTTCGCGGGCTACAGGGATGAACTGATCATTTCCTCCAAAGCAGGCTACGACATGTGGCCGGGGCCTAATGGGGAATGGGGTTCACGCAAATACCTTATCGCGTCTTGTGATCAGTCACTCGCGCGTATGGGGCTTGATTACGTCGACATCTTTTATTCCCATCGTTTTGATCCGGATACCCCGCTAGAAGAGACGATGGGGGCATTGGATCATATCGTGCGGTCGGGTCGCGCGCTGTACGCAGGTATCTCAAGCTACAACTCCCAACGCACGCGCGAGGCGGTAAAGATTCTCAACGACCTTGGGACACCTTGTCTGATTCACCAGCCATCTTACAACTTGCTGAACCGTTGGGTGGAGCGGGACGGTTTACTCGATACCCTCGACGATCTTGGTGTGGGATCGATTGCGTTCACGCCGCTGGCACAAGGAATTCTAACGTCAAAATACCTACGCGACATTCCAGACGGCAGCCGTGCCACGCAGGGAAAGTCGCTACTTGATGGCATGATCAACGAGCGGTCTCTGGCAAGTGTACGTACTCTAAACGAAATGGCCGAGGCACGTGGGCAGACTCTTGCGCAAATGGCTCTGGCCTGGGTGCTCAGAGGTGGGCGCGTGACGACCGCACTTATTGGTGCGTCCCGACCGGAACAGATCATAGATTGCGCGGGCGTAGTGGATAATCTCGACTTTAGTGCTGACGAGTTGAATAAGATCGATGAAATCAGTTCTGAGGAAGACATTAATTTGTGGGCACGATCGTCAGAAACAGAATGACCGTTCATTGGCGTTTGTAAAACCGAGATCAATTAGGGTTTGCAATTACTGGCGGCCGTAGCTTTTGCAGTTTGGCCGATAAGCCATCCATACCGATTGGCTCAAACCTGCGGGCGACCATGAACCTCTATCGCTGCAATGCGGCCAGCCGAAGCCGCAATTCGCTGCGGCGGGAATTTCGGGTGCCTGGCGAACTGACAGCCTGCGGATAAGAGCAACCATCTTTGGCTCAGCTGTGAAGGAAGGGTGCAAAAATGAGTGCATATCCTTAACGGTAGACCTTTTTCGGAATTGAGTTTGCTCCGTTCAGGCTCGTATCTCCGGGAAACTTTGGGGTTAGTTTGATCAAGCAAAGTGAAGTCCAAGTTCACTGCTTACGACACCTTAGCAAACCCATGATGTTTGGTTATGGTGCTGAATATCACCGCCTAAAAATAGCGCGACAAGTATTCTCGCAACCGATGTCATACGGATGTCGCGGATAGCCCGCAAAAGGCGCGTTGACCAACCAATTTGAGAGGTGCCCAATGTCTTTCTCTAACCGCCCGCTATTTTCGCGTCGCCAGTTTCTCTCCACTACAGCTACAAGTGCTGCTGCAATTACACTTCATCCCTTCTCGGCTTCGGCGGCCATCAATCAGGCCCATCTTCGTATCATGGAAACGACCGACATCCACGTTCATGTCTTCCCCTATGATTATTACGCTGACAAACCCCGAGACACCGTGGGCCTGTCCCGCACGGCATCTATCATCAATGAGATCCGCTCCGAGGCTACGAACTCGCTTTTGGTTGATAACGGAGACTTTCTGCAGGGCAATCCGATGGGCGATTACATCGCCTATGAACGCGGCATGAAGGAAGGGGACAGCCACCCAATCATAACCGCGTTCAACACAGTTGGTTATGATGCAGCTACGCTGGGCAATCATGAGTTCAACTATGGGATAAACTTCCTTGAGACCTCTTTGGCAGGTGCCGATTTTCCAGTGGTTCTGGCCAACGTCGCGAAGGAGAAAGGCGCAAGCCCGCGCGATGACAAGACGCTTGTCCAGCCTTACGCCATTCTCGACCGCGAGATCGAAATGGGTGATGGAACGAAGCATCCGATCAAGATCGGTGTAATCGGCTTTACGCCTCCGCAGATCATGAACTGGGATCGCAAGCATCTCGAAGGTAATGTCGAAGCGCGGGACATCATTGAAACGGCTCAGGCCTATGTGCCTGAGATGCAGGAGCAGGGCTGTGATCTGATCATCGCGCTGTCGCATTCCGGAATTGGTGATGCCAACCATGCGGATGGCATGGAAAACGCGTCGGTTGTGCTTGCAAGTGTCGAAGGGATCGACGCGCTGGTTACAGGTCACAACCACTTGGTATTTCCGTCGCCAACCTTTGCAGACCGCCCGGGGATCGATGTTGAAAAAGGCACGCTTATGGGCAAACCCGCCGTGATGGGCGGATTCTGGGGGTCACATCTTGGCCTGCTTGATCTGCTGTTGGAGCGAGACGGGAATGAATGGCGTGTAGTGACCACCACTTCCGAGGCGCGACCTATTTCCCAAAGAAACGAAGACCGTTCAATCACCGCATTGGTCGGAGATGATCAGCGAGTCCTCGACTCGGTCGCGACAGATCACGAAGAGACACTGGCCTATGTTCGGCGCGCTGTGGGCAAGACCTCGGCCCCTCTGCACAGCTATTTTGCGCTGGTCGCAGATGATCCCTCAGTCCAGATCGTATCAATCGCGCAGAAATGGTATGTCGCAGAAATGCTGAAAGGCACCGAACATGAAGGCCTGCCGATCCTTTCCGCAGCAGCACCTTTCAAGGCCGGTGGCCGCGGCGGCCCAGAGTACTACACAGATGTACCCATTGGTGACATTGCCATCAAAAACGTCGCGGATCTCTATCTCTATCCGAACACCGTCAGAGCGGTCCGCGTAAACGGAGCGCAAGTCAGGGGCTGGTTGGAACGTTCGGCCGGAATGTTCAATCAGGTGGAAGTGGGATCAAAAGATGCGAACCTACTGAACCCGGACTTCCCGTCGTACAACTTCGACGTGATGGATGGCGTGATCTATCAGATTGACCTGTCCCAGCCGTCGCGCTTCGGGCCCAAAGGGGAGGAGATTAACCCTGATGCGGCGCGGATTGTCGACCTGACTTACGATGGTCAACCGGTCACGGATGACATGGAGTTCATCATCGCCACCAATAACTATCGCGCATCAGGCGGAGGTTCATTCCCTGGGGCGTTAGGTGACACAATCGTATTTGAAGCCCCGGATACAAACCGCGACGTCATCGTGCGCTATATTGTCGAGCAAGGCACGATCGATCCAAAGGCAGATGCCAACTGGTCTTTTGCGCCTCTTGCGGACACGACAGTGTTGTTCGAGACGGGCCCAAAAGCACGGGATTATATGAGCGACGTCAATGGTGTCACAATCGAGGACGCCGGAGAAGGCTCAGACGGTTTCGCAGCCTTCCGGATCAAGCTCTGACCCAATATGCGCACGCAAATCACCCGCCACCAAATGAAACCGGTGGCGGGCATATATCTGTAGCCTCGCAAACAAAACCGCCCTTAGTTTAGACGCCCTCAAAAGTGGTGACCAACTCTGACTCGCAATAGTCAAATTCGGCTGTCAGGTGGCGATTAGGCTGTGTCGCGCAGCTCTTAGGGGTGTGCTCGATGGACCCTTTCACGGTTTCTATGCTAGTTTGCCCTCGAAACAACAGACAGAGCCTGCATGGAAATAGATGTACGCACTTGGCTCGAAGACCTTGGGCTCGGCGAATATGCCGACGCTTTTGAGGAGAACTTTGTCGATGGACACGTTCTTGCTCACCTCACAGTGGAAGACCTGAAAGATATCGGTGTAACTGCGGTCGGTCACAGGCGGAAACTGCTCGAAGCGATCGCGAAAATCAGCGAAACCGCAAACGAGAAAGTGGAGACAGAACAGGAAAATGCCGAAGCTAAAACTGCTGCTCAACGCTCTGGTGAGCGCAGACAAGTAACTGTTTTGTTCGCAGATATCTGTGGATTCACTAAATTATCTTCATCGATTGATTCCGAAGCGGTTCACGAGCTTTTGGCTGCGTACTTCGAAGTAGCTGACGGCATAGTCAATAATTTTGGCGGAACAGTTGATAAGCACGTGGGCGACAGCGTTATGGCTGTGTTCGGAGCACCGATTTCACACGGAAATGACGCTGAAAGGGCCGTCCGCGCAGCAATAGCGATCCAAGACGCGATACCAGGTGTTTCAGAACAGGTTGGACGGCCGTTGGAAACTCACATTGGTATTGCTTGTGGTGAGGTCGTAGCAAGCGGCGTTGGTCCTGATAGCCATTACACTGTTATCGGAGAGTCGGTGAACTTAGCTGCCAGACTAACAGACAAGGCTTCCGCTGGGGAAATTCTGATATCGGAGCTGGTCCGCCGGTCCATAGAAGGGAAAATTGGCGCTATAGAGGTAGGGGACGTTTCCGTTAAAGGTCTTTTGGAGCCCGTGCGAGTGCACTCAGTGCGAGGCAGCCAGGACGCTCCACAAACGCAGCATGCAACTCCATTCCTTGGCCGCGTGGCCGAGATGCAGCAATTCAAGAGTGCACTGAAAGTGTGCAAGGAAGCTGAAAGAGGGCAGGTGATCCAAGTCCGGGGCGATCCCGGAATCGGGAAGACTCGTCTGACAGATGAATACTGCCGTTTGGCTGCAGAGAATGGATTTCTGTGTCACCGCACCCTTGTTCTTGATTTCGGTGTCGGTATGGGACAGGACCCGATCCGCTCGTTGGTCCGTAGTCTACTCGAAGTACCAGCGGGAGCAGATCGTGATGATCGGCGCGCAGCGGCCAGGAGCGCGGTTGCGGACGGATTTGTGACCGCAGAAAATGCGGTTCATCTCAACGACCTACTGAACCTGCCGCGCTCGCTAGAAGAACAAGCTCTTTACGACGCTATGGACAATCTGACGCGTAACACAGGTAAAGTGGAAACTGTTGTTGCTCTTGTCCGGGCGCTTAGTGCGAAGCTTCCTAGACTTATCGTTTTCGAAGATATCCACTGGGCGGATAAGCTTGTCCTTAAGCAAATTGCTGGTTTGGGACTTGGTTCAATTGGCGCGCCCATCATGATCGTTCTTACTTCGAGGATTGAAGGCGACCCGATTGATCCGGCTTGGCGCGGGGCCTTGGCAGGCGCACCATTCACAACATTGGATCTCGGCCCTCTTAGCGAGGCCGACGCCATGGGAATGGCTGCCAACATTGTCGACATCGCAAACAAATTCGCTCGTTCTTGCGTAGAACGGGCAGCTGGTAACCCATTGTTCCTAGAGCAATTGCTCAGAAGCGCTCATGAGGCAAACGACGTTCAAGTTCCAGGATCAGTTCAGAGCATTGTACAAGCAAGACTTGATCGTTTGCCGGCAATTGACAAATCGGCCATTCAAGCCGCTTCAGTTTTGGGACAACGGTTTACGCTCGCTTCATTACGTCGGTTGATCAAAAATGACTCGTATGACACTGCGAAATTATTAGCACATCAACTTATCCGCGAGCAGGATGACGGATATCTATTTTCCCATGCGCTGGTAAGAGATGGTGTATATGGCTCACTGCTTCGAGCGCGTCGAAATGAATTTCATCTTGCAGCTGCGGACTGGTTTGCAGGCAAGGATCTCCCACTAAATGCCGAACATCTGGACTGTGCCGGGCACAAGGGCGCAGCGCAGGCATATCTTCACGCAGCAGAAGAGCAACAGGCGGTGCTGCGGTTTGAAAGTGCACAGCGGCTGGCTGAGCGTGGTCTTGCCGTGGCGGACGAAACTGATGTGTCCTACGCTTTGTATTGCCTGCTAGGCGAATTGCTGCGGGAACTGGGTGAGCCCGAAAAGTCGATTGATGCATATCAGGAAGCTCTTTCTCGCCATTCAAACAATACGGAAAAATGCGTTGCCTTACTCGGTATTGCTGAAGGCATGCGCATCATAGACCAAACCGACGAGGCACTCGACCTTGTGGCCCAAGCGCAGCCTATTGCAGAAGCCAATGACTTGATTGAAACCTTGATGCGCCTTCATCATTTACGTGGAAACTTGCTTTTCCCGAAGGGTGATATCACTGGATGTGAGGCGGGGCATCGGCAAAGCATCGAATATGCAAGACAGATCGGTTCGACTGAGGGCGAAGCAAAGGGGCTCGGCGGTTTGGGCGATGCAGCCTACGTGGCCGGGCGCATGCGAACATCTCATGACATGCTGTCACGATGTGTAGAAATAAGTAGAGCCAATGGTTACGGGCGGACTGAAGTGGCAAACGCGGCACAGGTCTGTCACACAAAGATCTATATGCTCGAGCTCCGTGAAGTGCTCGAACAGGCTCGCAAGACAGTGGATGCAGCTCGCCGCGTTGGGCACGACCGAGCCGAAATGAACGCTGCTGCTGCAGCTCTCTTTGCAGCTGTTGAACTCAGCGACTGGTCATCAGTGGATACTCTGTGTGAGCATGTGAAAGCTTTGGGCAAAAAGCTGGGAGCGGGCAGACTTGTCCAAGAGGCATTGTCGTTCAACAGTATTCATTTGTATGCAACTGGGCGGCATCAGGAAGCACTTGAATCGATCAATCAGGCAATTAGTGGGGCAAGAAAACTGGGTATGTCTTTTGGTGGGCCCCGAATGCTTGGTCATCTTGCCCGCGTTACTCAGGACAAAATAGAGCAAGACCAAGCGATTTCTGAAGCAGAGGAAATAATTGCCAACGGCTGTGTGGGGCACAATCAACCCTTTTTCTACCGCGACGCTATCGAAGTTATGTTGCAGCGCAAAGAGTGGGGGCAGGCCCAACGGCATGCTGAATCTCTCGAAGCTTTTTTTGCGCAAGAGGATCTGCCGTGGTCGGACTTTTATGTAGCTAGAGCTCGGGCTCTTGTAGCATGGCATTCCAACCAAAAAAGTGCAGAGGCCTGCGACGTTCTGCAATCACTTCGCAATGATGCCGTCGGATTTGGTCTAAAGTCATCTTTACCAGCTATCGATCAAGCGTTGAATGCTAATTAGAAACGCTATTGAAATCTGCTGATGCACCCCTTTCAGGGTTCGCTTCGGGTTCCTTCCGGACCTTGGATGCACCGCGGTATCTGACCCGTGGAGAGCTCTCCGCACCAACAAGGGCGGCCGAAAGCGGACCTTAGACATTCGTCTTTCAATGGTCCGTTTGGCTCACGCAAAGGACGAAAGATTGAGTCCACAGTTTTGCGTGCCAAGAAACCAATACATGTCGAAGAGGCACTGTCAAAACAGGCAAGGCAAACAAACCTGGCCTTTGGGATGGTTCGGTTTTACAGCAGAAACATCGCAATTATAGTCTGTTCCAAAGGGCCTAAGCCGAAGCTCGTGCCATGGCATTACTCAGCTCTTCGGCAAGTGCCTTTACACGCCGTGGCTGCGCACGGCCTGGGGGATACATCATCTGCAAGGGGTTCGCGGGCGAGGCATGATCTTCCAATAAGGCGATCAACTTTCCTGCTTTCAGATCGGCGTCCACATCAAGCTCCGACTTCAGGATAATGCCATGCCCTGCCAAGGCCCATTGGCGCACCAATGAGCCGTCATTGACGATCTTATTTCCACGCACCGTAACGACTTGTGACGCCTTGCCAGTCCCGAAGCGCCAAACATTGTCCAAGGTTCTTCCAAACCGCATGACCAGGCAATTGTGATCCGCAAGGTCGGACGGCGTCTGAGGAATGCCATGCGTTTCGAGGTATGACGGGCCTGCACACACAACGCGCCTGTACGCTCCCAACTTTCGTATGCGCAGAGTGCTATCGGTCACTGTTCCAAATCTGAGGGCCAGATCGAACCCTTCACCAACCATATCCACGTATCCATCTGACAAGGACAACTCGACCGAAACCGCCGGGTGCTTCTCGGTGAAACGGGCGATCACCTCGGAAATAATGCTCCGCCCAAGATCAACGGGCGCGCTAATACGGATGGGCCCCGAAATGGCCTCTGCTCCATGGCGAATACGCGCGTCCAAGTCTTCCACCTCTGCCAACACAACCTTTGCACCCTCAATAAGGGTGCGCCCTTCATCGGTCAGGCTGAGAGAGCGTGTCGTTCGATTAAAGAGAACGACGCCATAATGGGCTTCGAGCGCCGCAAGTCGCTCGGACACCGTCGTTGCTGACAATCCCACTTCGCGGCCCGCTGCCACCATGCTGCCTTTCTCGGCAATCTTCAAAAACAAGCGGATATTGTCGATCATTATTATGCGTAATTTCCGGATTATATTTTTGCTATCTGCGCGTTTATCCGGAATTACCACAGCCGTATATTCCGCTCAAGCAATCGAGCACTGAAAGGAATACAACAATGTCCAAACTGACCATCGTTGCGAACATCAAAGCCAATCCCGACCAGATCGATCTTGTAAAAGCCGAGCTTGAAAAGCTGATTGATATCACTCGCGCCGAGGATGGCTGCATCAACTATGATCTGCATCAGGACAACGAAAACCCAGCGCATTTCATGTTCTATGAAAACTGGGAGAGCCGTGAACTGTGGCAGACCCACATGAGCGCTCCGCATCTGGCAGCCTACATGGAAGCTACAGAGGGCGCCGTTGCTGAATTCACGCTGAACGAAATGAGCGCGATCGCTTAAGGCCGTTCGAGCGGCGGGGGAGTTCCTCCGCCACCCAAAAGCAAGCGGCAACTCTAACGCCGCATCTAAGAGGACATGAATATGAAAGCTGTAGGTTACAATAGTTCCGGCCCGATTGACCGCACCGATGCGCTAATTGATTTCGAAGCCGCAGACCCTGTTGCCGCTGGCCACGACCTGCTGGTCCAAGTACAGGCGGTTTCTGTCAACCCGGTGGACACCAAGATTCGCCAGCGCCGCGCTCCCGAAGGCGACACGCCCGCCGTTCTGGGCTGGGATGCTGCAGGCGAGGTCGTCGCCGTCGGAGGGGACGTTACCCGCTTCAAGGTAGGCGATAAGGTTTGGTATGCTGGTGCGATCAATCGCCCGGGCACGAATTCCGAATATCATCTTGTTGACGAACGCATCGTTGGGCGGGCTCCTGCGTCCGTCGATACGGCGTCGGCAGCGGCTCTGCCACTGACGACGCTGACTGCCTACGAAATGCTGTTCGACCGTATCGACGTCACCAGGCCCATTGCTGGCGCGCCCAACGCCATTGTCATTATCGGTGGCGCCGGGGGTGTCGGGTCGATCGCCATTCAGCTTTTGAAGGCGTTGACTGATACGGTCGTCATTGCAACAGCCTCGCGACCTGAAACGCAGGAATGGGTCAAAGACTTGGGGGCCGACTTTGTCGTGGACCACTCCAAACCGCTGCCCGAACAGATCCAAGCCCTTGGCATTGGGGCGCCAGCCTTTGTCTTTTCGACCAACTACTCGGAAAACTATGTCCAGCAAATTGCGGAGTTCATTGCCCCCCAGGGCCGGTTCGGACTGATCGACGATCCCGAGAATTTTGACATCATGCCCTTCAAGCAGAAGTCGGTCTCGATCCATTGGGAGTTCATGTACACGCGGTCATTGTTCGAGACAGGTGACATCGCGCGGCAAAGCGACATTTTGAACGAAGTCGCTGGGCTGATCGACAGTGGCAAGATCAAATCCACAGCAACCGAGATCTATGGAACAATCAATGCCGTCAACCTGATCCGCGCCCATGCGCTTCTGGAAAGCGGCAAGGCCAAGGGCAAAATCGTACTGGAAGGCTTCTGAAGTGCAGGTGTGGAGTTCGACGGCAGGCTAAAGGAAACAAGCCTTCGATTTCGCTGCCAATGATTGAACGACAACGATTGCCTGGGGAGGCGAAGAGCAGGGAGAACTTTACAAAGCACCTGAGCACTAACCGGCATCGCCTAATGTGGTCGTTGCACCAGATGATCCGCCATGCGACCCATCTGTGACCCGAATTTGACGCGATCAAAAACAGTGCCTTTTTGGAGTACAGATAGTGCTCACCTCCCCAGGCCACCTGCATTCAATGGATACGGACGCCACTGCAGGGACGGTCAGTCGATTGCCGGAAACACGTTGGTCTTCTTCACGGTAGAATAAACGAAACTGGTATCGATCGAAGCAATGCCACCGATGGGATGGATGCGATGGCGGATGAAATCCTCATAGGCATCCAGCCCAGGCACCACCACACGCAACTGATAATCTGAGGCACCGGTTAAGACATGGCACTCAAGCACTTCATCAATCGCGTGAATGCGGCTCTCGAAACGCCGGACATCGTCTTCATTGTGCCGTTCCAGCCGGACACGCACGAAGACCGTGATCGGCAGACCATAGGCCTTCGCGTCGACCTCGGCGCTGTAACCCCGGAGCGTGCCGCTGTCTTCGAGGTTGCGCAAACGGCGCAGGCAGGGCGACGGCGACAGGTTAACTTCGGTCGCAAGATCTTGATTGGTCATACGCCCGTTTGCCTGCAGGGCACGGATGATCTGTCGGTCTTTAGCGTCCATTTCTCTCCTTCATTGGCAGATAATGCCAAAAATTTTGCTCAAGACAGCATAACTTGCAATCTTTTGCCTGCCAATGCGTCGCATCCTGCCTCAAACACCATGAGAGAGGTTGCCATGAATTCGTCCAAAGGCTTCGCCACCCGCGCCATCCATCACGCCTATGACCCCCAGCAGAACGAAGGCGCGCTGACGCCGCCTCTGCATCTGACATCGACCTTCGTGTTCGAGACCGCAGAGGCCGGGGGCGAGATGTTCGCTGGTGAACGCCAGGGGCATATCTACAGCCGTATTTCGAACCCGACCTGTGATCTGCTTGAAAGCCGTATCGCGACTCTAGAAGGAGCCGAAGCAGGGCTGGCCCTGTCATCAGGCATGGGGGCGATCACCGCTGTGTTGTGGACCTTGTTGTCCCCAGGGGACGAGGTGATCGTGGACAAAACCCTTTATGGCTGCACCTTCGCTTTCATGCAGCATGGGCTGCAGAAATGGGGAGTGAAAATCACCCACGTGGATATGACCGACCCCGAAAACCTGCGCGAGGTGATTTCAGAGCAAACGCGAGTGGTCTATTTCGAAACCCCCGCCAACCCGAATATGCGACTGGTCGACATCGCTGCCACCGCCGCAATCGCGCATGAGGTCGGGGCGCAGGTGGTTGTCGACAACACCTATGCCACCCCCTTTCTGACACGGCCGATTGAGCTGGGCGCCGATCTTGTGGTGCATTCTGCCACCAAATACCTTGGTGGACATGGCGATGTGGTCGCCGGGCTGGTCGCTGGCACAACCGAACAGATCACCGAGATCCGGCTTGTTGGAATGAAAGACATGACTGGTGCTGTCATGGCGCCGTTCAACGCAATGCTGATCCTGCGCGGGTTGAAAACCCTGTCGCTGCGGATGGAGCGCCATTGCGCTTCGGCCCAAGTCGTTGCCGACTATCTCCAAAATCACCCATCGGTGCGGGCGGTCTATTTCCCCGGGTTGGAAAGCTTTGCCCAACATGCACTTGCCACGCGCCAAATGTCCAAATCTGGTGCGATGATTGCCTTCGAAGTCGACGGTGGCATGGCGGCTGGCGTTGCGTTCATGAACAATCTGGGCATGATCCAGCGGGCTGTGTCTCTGGGCGATGCCGAAACGCTGATCCAGCATCCGGCTTCGATGACCCATTCGACCTATACGCCCGAAGAGCGCGCCGAACACGGTATCAGTGACGGGCTAATCCGCTTGTCAGTCGGGTTGGAGGATGTCGCGGATATCATTGCCGACCTGGATCAAGCATTGCCTCGCCCCCTGCATCACGCCGCCGAATAAGGAGAGCCTTATGCCCACCAACATCAGCCATCTGAAGACCATCGAGCAACACCTGTTGTGGCTGTCACATTGGATGATCCACCACGCCAATCACGTGCGCCCTAAGGTTGACGGTATCAAGGTCGGTGGGCACCAGGCTTCATCGGCCTCGATGGTGTCGATCATGACGGCGCTCTACTTCTCGGCCCTGAAGCCTGAGGACCGCGTGGCCGTCAAGCCTCATGCATCACCGGTCTTTCACGCGATGCAATACCTGATGGGCAATCAGACGCGCGATAAGATGGAGAACTTCCGTGGCTTTGGCGGCGTGCAGTCCTATCCCAGCAGGACCAAGGATATAGACGATGTGGACTTCTCGACCGGTTCGGTCGGGCTGGGCGTCGCAATCACCTCTTTCGCCTCGATCATCCAGGATTACATCAAGGCCAAGAGCTGGGGGAGCGATGCCCCGATGGGGCGCATGGTTGCGCTGGTTGGCGATGCCGAGCTGGATGAGGGCAACATCTACGAGGCTCTGCAGGAAGGCTGGAAAAACGATCTGCGCAACACGTGGTGGATCATCGACTATAACCGGCAGTCACTGGATGGGATCGTCCGCGAGGGGCTGTTTGAACGGATCGAAAAGATATTCGATGCCTTCGGATGGAACGTGGTACGGGTAAAGCACGGCGCATTGCAACGCGCGGCCTTTGAAGAGCCGGGCGGCGACAAACTACGCGACTGGATCGACGCCTGTCCCAATCAGGAATACTCGGCGCTTACGTTTATGGGCGGAGCAGTCTGGCGCAAGCGGTTGATGGATGATCTTGGAGATCAGGGCGATGTCTCTGCCCTGATCGACAGGCGCAGCGACGACGAACTGGCAGCCCTCATGGAAAACCTCGGCGGTAACTGCGTCCAGACTATGGCGGAAACCTTTGATGCCATCGATCACGACCGCCCCACCTGCTTCCTGGCCTATACGGTGAAAGGCTGGGGTACGCCCATTGCTGGCCACAAGGACAATCATGGGGGGCTGATGAACACCAAACAATTCGCCGCCTGGCAACAGCACATGGGCATCGCGACAGGCGACGAGTGGGAGCCTCTGGCCACGGTCGAAAACCCCGCCGTGTTGCGTGACTTCCTTTCACAGGTTCCCTTCTTTTCCAAAGGTATCCGGCGATATCACGATGACAAACTTGCTGTGCCCGCCATTGACATTGATACCTCACGTGAGGCCTCGACCCAGATGGTTTTTGGCAAGATCCTTGACGATCTCTCTAAAGGGGACAGTGATCTGGCTGCCCGGATTGTCACCACGTCCCCGGATGTGACGGGGACCACCAACCTTGGTCCTTGGGTGAACCGGCGCAAGCTTTTCGCCCGGTCCGAACAGGCCGACGCCTTTATCGAACACCGTATCCCTTCGACAGCGAAATGGGAATTCACCCCAGAAGGCCAGCATATCGAGCTGGGCATCGCCGAGATGAATCTGATGCTGCTTCTGGGAGCCGCTGGCCTGTCGCATTCGATCTTCGGCAAGCGGCTTATCCCCATCGGCACCGTCTATGACCCCTTCGTGGCGCGCGGCCTCGATGCGCTGAACTACGCTTGCTACCAGGACGCCCGGTTCATCCTGGTGGGCACGCCCTCTGGCGTCACGCTGGCCCCGGAAGGTGGGGCGCACCAATCGGTCGGCTCGCCTCTGATCGGTATGAGCCAGGACGGGCTTGCCTCGTTCGAGCCTGCCTTTGCAGATGAGCTTGCGGTGATCATGAATTGGGCCTTCGACTATCTTCAACGCGATGGAGAGGGCGACCCCTGTGAGCGCACTTGGCTGCGCGACGAAACAGGAGGTTCGGTGTATCTGCGCTTGACCACCAACCCGATTGAGCAACCCGGCAAGCGCCATGACGACGCGTTCAAACAAGGGGCCATCGACGGGGCCTATTGGTTGCGGAAACCCGGACCGAACTGCGAGATTGTCATCGCCTATCAGGGCGCCGTCGCCCCTGAGGCGATCAAGGCGGCCGGAGTGATCGGAGAGGGGCGCAGGGACGTCGGTGTGCTGGCTATAACGTCCGCCGATCGGCTCAACGCGGGCTGGACCGCTGCCCAACGTGCCCGGTCTCGCGGGAATAAGTCTGCGCAGTCCCATATCGAAACCCTGATGGCTGACCTTCCACCCCATTGCAAAGTCATCACTGTCATCGATGGTCACCCGGCAACGTTGTCTTGGCTTGGTTCTGTTGCTGGCCATCAGACCATCCCGATGGGTGTCGAACATTTCGGCCAAACCGGCACGATTAGCGACCTCTACCGCCATCACGGCATTGATGCCGATGCCATCGTCGAAAAGGTAAACGGGTTGACCGTTGGGAAACATGTGAGCCGTGGTAACTTGGTGCGCTCGAACTACAACTAACGTCGCACCAAAGCTGTTATTCGAACCCGCTACGGTGAATGGCGGCTGACTGCCTGACGAGCAAACGGTAACGTCCGCTTTGGGTTGTCATCAGTTAAGACGTGCACAGCATGTGAACGATCACTTCGAGCCCAAACCTGCGCGTCGAATGGATTTCCGTCGTTCTGAAATGAGGCCGAGAGGCTAACTCTCGATCATCTCTTCAATCGCGAGGTTGAAACGATTGAACGAGCTCTAAGTTGCTGATTTTACGTCCTGCGCGAATGCCTGATTCAGTTGGTTTCTTTAGAGAGCGCCAGTGCGATCTGTTTCGTTTCAGGGCGCTGGCGAGAGGCATGTGGAAGGTTAACGAGTATGAATCGGCCAGTTGTGCACGACCGCTCGTCTGCCTTTACCAGTGAGCCAGACTCCAAGGCCTCTTGGATTAGCGGCAAATGTCCCATCAACATGCCTGCGCCAGCCTTCGTCTCTTCCACCGCCAGACTATACAATGAAAACTGTGCACCTCTTTGAGGGTGTTGCACCGTCGCGCCAACGGTCTCTGACCAAAGTCTCCAATCATCGATCCAGGTTTGATCGTGTAATAATGCAGTACGATCGAACCCCTCAAAACGCCTAAGAACAGAGGGCGCGCATACAGGGACGATCTCGTCGGGACAAATCCGGATCTGATCTTGGTCAGAGTCTGGCACACCAATGAAAATCGACAAATCGAATAGCTCGCGCGATAAGCTGGGCGGGGTTTCCATAGCTGATACAGAAAAGTTGATCTCTGGGAACAGCGCTCTGATCCGAGCAAGGCGCTTGGGTAGCCAAAGCTGGGCGAGCGACGGAAGGGCCGCAATGTGAAAATCAGTATCTGGTCTCAGGTTGCGCAGCGCGTGTGTGGCGTCCGCCAATCCATCAAAAGCGGCGGTAAATTTTGGCAGTAGATCGGATCCTGCAGCCGTGAGCGACACTCCTTGTGCGTTGCGGCGAAACAAGGCTGTACCTGCCCAGCCTTCGAGCGTTTTAATATGCTGCGAAATCGCACCGGGCGTAACGTTCAATTCCTCTGCGGCGGCGACAAAACTGACGTGTCTTGCAGCCGCCTCAAAGGCGCGCATGGCGTTTAGGGGGGGGCCTTTGGGGCGTTTGGGTGCAACACTCATGACATTAGGCTTAGTTTTTCTACGCCAAGAAATAGCATTTCTGCTTTGCGCTGTCACCGCCTTCAGGGGAACATTCAGCCAAACGGAGGACATTCTATGATGCTTTTGGAACGAGATTGGGTCCCTGCAAACTGCGAAACGCGGGTTCAGGACATTGCGCAAATAGCAGCTGGTGCGGCATCTGCCGACCTTTTGACACGAATTGAAGGTCTTGCCGAACAGAACCGCGTGATCCACGAGGAGGAGTGTTTCAACCTCAACCCGGCCACCAATGTGATGAACCCAAAAGCCGAAGCGCTCTTGTCCTCTGGCATCGGATCACGGCCATCCTTGGGGTATCCGGGCGACAAATATGAAATGGGTCTAGAGGCCATTGAAGAGATCGAGGTAATCGCGGCACAGCTTTGTGCCGAGGTATTTGAAGCAAAGTATGCCGAGGTTCGCGTCCCCTCGGGTGCCTTAGCCAACCTTTACGGCTTTATGGCGACCTGCAAAGCAGGTGACACGATCATCGCGCCGCCTGCGTCGATTGGCGGGCATGTCACGCATCATCCTGCGGGATGCGCCGGACTGTTTGGTTTGCGCACGATCGAGGCACCGGTGGATGCTACTGGCTACACAGTTGATCTCGATCAACTTCGCGCCTTGGCGTTGGCCGAACGCCCAAAACTCATCACCGTTGGTGGTAGTTTGAACCTGTTCGAGCACCCAGTGGCCGAGGTGCGTGCGATCGCTGACGAGGTCGGCGCGAAAGTCATGTTCGATGCAGCGCACCAATGCGGGATCATCGCGGGCAAGGCCTGGTCCAATCCTCTCGCTGAGGGTGCCCATTTCATGACGATGAGCACCTACAAGAGTCTTGGCGGCCCCGCTGGCGGTTTGATCGTCACCAATGACACCGACATTGCCAGGGCACTCGATGCCATCGCATTTCCCGGCATGACGGCCAATTTTGATGCCGCGAAGACAGCAGCGCTGGCGGTGACTATGCTGGATTGGAAAGAATATGGTGTGGCCTATGCAATAGAGACGATTGCGATGTCTCAAGCCTTGGCTTCGACCTTGAGCGACATTGGCGTACCGGTCTTTGCTGGCGCTGAAGGCTATACAAATTCTCATCAGTTCGCCGTCGAAGCCGCTGCATATGGAGGCGGTCAAGCTGCGTCCAAGACGCTAAGGGAAAACGGCTTTCTGGCGTGTGGCATCGGCCTACCCATTGCGGCTGTTGAAGGCGATATGAATGGTTTGAGAATTGGGACACCTGAGTTGGTTCGTTGGGGCATGACCGCAGATGACACTCAGCAACTGGCACAATTAATAAAGCGCGGCCTGACCGAAACTGGTTTAGCGGGAGAGGTGTCCAACTGGAGGCGAACTTTCAACAAGCTGAGTTTTGTACACTAGCGATACATCGGCTGTTGGATTGTACCAAAAAGGTCGGCTTCGCCTGCAAAACGGTTACTTGGGGTAAGACGACAGGCTCCTGCGTCGAGCCCCAAGGCACAATCCGAGAATGGCGTCCTCTTCGGTGACGCGAGAGAAACTGAAAGTTTCTCAGGGCAATTCGAAATTCGGATGCCGGTTTTTCGGAGAGCGAAGGACTTAGAACTTAAACGACGGGCAAACCAGCGGATGGTAAAACGGCCTTTGAACAGGTTGCTGGAAATTGCAATGCAAAGGGCAGCTTCTGACCCAGTGCTCAAGTCAGAAAGGGCAACATTTGGGCAAAGGCAAACTTACTACCTTTTCAATTAGTTTGGTTGGCTTTAAGAGGTTCGTCGTACCGACGGCTTCGACCGGCGATGTGTAAGAAGCAGCGAATCTGTTCAGGGCAGGGGTGTTTAAATCCCGCCATCTGGTCTAGGTCGCTGAATGGTTGTTGGGCCGTATGGCCGAAGTGAGTTTTTGGGTCTGGAAATGGCCCGACACGCTTAGCCCGCGTGGTGGAATGGTAGACACAGGAGACTTAAAATCTCCAGGCAGAAATGCCGTGCCGGTTCGAGTCCGGCCGCGGGTACCAACTTTTGGTTTCACAACAGGCGATCCTGGTCCAAGTGGAGTGTACGCTTCACCTTTGGGCGGACGCTGGAGAAATAGCTTCGGGTAGACGGAGAACGTGGCGCTGGCGGGAAATGTAACGCTTTATCCCGCGCGCAGTACGTCAGATAGGAAATCCCAGTTGACCGATCAGTTTCCAAATGTCCCGATTGGCCTGGGAAAGCTGATTTACGATGTTCTCAATTTCTTCGATGGCTTTATCATCAACAGTGTCTTCGCGCCCAAGTTTAATGTCAGTCTTGCGATCCGCTATTCGCATCAAAATCGTCTTTGGATTCCCGCTTTCAGCGTCAAAGGAATAGATGCAGTGATTGTATCGGTTTCGGATTGATGAAAGCTTGCTGAGCCGCTGCGTGTGTTTGAGGATCGAGTCGCGAACCTCTGCTGGACGGCCCTCCATTTTGGCGAGTCGTTCGACAAGGTCGATACGGGCTCGGGTCGTGTTGAGCGTCAAAAAGGTGATGACCGCGACGTCTTTATTTGTTCCGCTCAGGCCAGCAATCAGGTGGATCAACAAACTCTCTGTGTTCGTCCACATGTAATTCAGCCGACCAACCAGCAAGATCAGGCGGTCAAAGCGGGATTGGAGTGTTTCAGTCAAAGCTCTGGCCGTGCTGTTCGTCTGGTGCCACTTCAAAGTAGAACTGCGCGGCAGCGGTTCGATTGCTTACACCGATCTTACCGGCGACATTGTGCATGTGCAGTTTCACAGTGTGTTCAGTGATGCCAAGGTTCGAAGCAATGATCTTGTTGCTTTGGCCTTTTGAGACAAGGCGCAGAACCTCTTTTTCCCGCCGTGTCAGTCTCGAATAGACAGGGTGGGGTTCCTTCGGCTTCACAGTGCTTTCGTTCAGAAGGCATGGTTTGGCTTCTGGCTGACCTTTCGACATGCAATCCGCAACACAGCTGGGCAAGTAGAGTTCTTCATGCATCAGCAGGCGCAGAATCGAGCGCCAAACATCCGGGGCAACGTTCATTGGTAGATAACCGATGTCACCGAACTGGGCGCGGTCCCAGCTTTCGAACAGAGCTCGGGCGGCGTCCTCCTTGCGATAAGCAAAGGCGATACACCCTGATCCGGCGGCCTTGGTATAGACTTCCGGACGGGCCAGAAGATCATCCAGCATGATCTGGTCCACGACGACCACTCTGTCAGATCCCGAACCTAGATTGTTCAGTTCAATAAGTTCTTCGACTGTTTCAAACCTATGCGCGGCGACACCGAATTCGGTCTGGACGCTTCGTAGAGTTTGATTTGAGTAGAAGAGTTCTTTGCCGACGAAGTTGATCGAAAAATCTTCAGGACAAATTCCAATAGGCGTAACGCTATCCTGCAACGGATTGCTCATAATTTCCCCCTTTGAACCCACGTCGCCAAAAAAAATATGCGACGAAATCGTAAACAACACTTGGGACTTAGATTAACAGTAAATTAACTTCTATTGCTTTTCAACTATAGCGGAAAGTCTGGTTTTCATCAACATTGCGTGTTCGCCTGCCCATCCGATCTAGAACTTTTGGCTAGGTAAAATGATGCCCTTCTCGCAAAAGTAGAGGGAAATAAGAGGTTTACCCGATCTGCGGTATTTTCTTTCTGTTTCTAGGCAAAGTTTTAATTTCGCCAAGATGCAATTCTTAAATATGCAATAAATACAAACGGATACGCCTTCTAATGCTTTAGGCTAGCTATTCAGGCTGCTTTCCTGCTGCAACCATGACCCTGCTTCAATTGAGAAGTGCGAATTCCTAAGGCGACCGCGAATCGCGAATTAGCGCGGCTTTAATTAGCGGTCACTGTTTCGGCTTAGCCGAGAAAGGAGGGTGGGAAAACTTCACTGATCAAGACCGCATACAAGCGTGTTTTGCGCCTGCATGCCCAAAGTTTGTTTCAACTGTGCCATTGACCGTTTTGTAGATGAATGACGGTTGGCGCTTAATAAGTGGAAATTGATATGTCTAAACGATCACAACCAACTGTTACAGTTATTGATGATGTCAATGTCGACAAGGTGTACGCACCGGTTCATGCCGACGTTGAAGTTAAGCACGCTGAGGTCGATGCAGACTTCACCAAGCAAGACAACGACAATACGGTGACGAATGATCAGGGTCAGGGCCAGGAACAGGCTCAGAAGACCAAGGTAGACAATGAGCAAGGTCAGGGTCAGGACCAAGGTCAGGGCCAGGATCAGGGTCAGGGTCAAGATCAGGGCCAAGGCCAAGACCAAGGTCAGGGTCAGTCACAGCAAAACGGTGGTGACGACAGCAACGACAACTCGAACTTTGTTCAGATCGACTTCGGTGGCGGCGAGTGGATCCCGCGCGATGATGATCTGGTCGATGTTGACGTCAGCAACGGCAGCTCGATCGACGATGTTATTACTGTCGGAAACGACTATGACCCCGGCGATGATATGAACCTGGATATTTCGCTGAATGGTCCTGGCAACGACATGGCGTCGATCAACAACCAGGTCGCCAGCCTGCAGGATGACGACTATCTGGGTTCAGCTACTGTCAAAAACGACGGTGAGTTCCTTCAGAAGGGTGACGCAAAAGGTGGTTCTGCACACGCTGAAGAGGGCATCAGCTCCTCGACAGATGGCGGAAACTCTGGCAGCGGTGGCACAACCAACGGTGGTTGGGCAGATTCCGACACCCACGGTAGCACGGCTACTGCATCCGGCGGCCACACTGGCGACGCCGACGCAGAAGCATACGCCGGTGACGGCGGCGCTTCGGGTGACGCAAGCACGTTGGGTCTCGGTGTTGGCAAGTCCGACTCGAACGCCAGCGGCAGCAGCACCGGCGGTGACAGCGGCAACGCGGACAGCTTCTCGGATGCTGACAACAGCGGTCACTCTGACTCGTCAGACGCTGATGCGTACGGTGGCGACGGTGGAAACGCCGGTTCGATCGGTCTGGGTCTGGGTCTGGGTCTGTCAAGCGCTGACAACGATGGCGCAAGCTCTGGTGGAGACAACCTGTCTCTGGCAGGTGGCAAAGGCTACGGTTCTGCAGACAACGACACGTCGGCTGGTGGCGCAAACGGTGGTAGCGGTACCGCAGGAAACGCAGGCCTGGCGCTGAACGGAAGCAAAAGTGACACCGAAGCAAACGACGCAGACTCTGGTGGTAACATCGGTCTGGGCGCAGCTGGTAACCTTGCAGGTTCCGACGCAGACGGCACCGGCGGTTCCGGTGACGGAGCAAAAGGCGAAGGCGGCGACGGTAACGGCTCTGCTGGAGTTGGTGGTTCGGGCCTTGGTGCACCGGGTGCTGGCGGAACTTCCGGCCAGTTCGACGCGGCACTTGCTCCGCTGAGCCAGAATGCTGGCCTGATCGGTCAGAACAACGGCGGAACCAGCGCGACCAACGGTGGTGCAGATACCAACCACGGTAACCCGGGAACGGGTGGCGACGGTACTGGCGCATTTGGCTCAGGCGGTGACGGCACGGGTGGCTTCGGCTCAGGTGGCGACGGCGTTGGTGCCTTTGGTTCTGGTGGCGACGCAGACACTGATGCAGATGCACAAGGTGTAGGCGATCAGAATGCCGCGGGTCCTGTTGTTACTCAGAAACCTGGTGACGTGGACGGTAACGCCAGCAACGGTCAGGACGCAGACGTCCACGCCGGTGACGGTGGAACCAACGACGCTGATGGTTGGGCCCACGGTGCTGGCACCGGTACTGGCACCGCAGACGGTGTTGGCGGCGGCGGCGGCGCGCTTGATCTGGACGCGACCTCGACAGGTACGGGTGCAGGTTCGGCGGATGCGACCAACAACGCTGGTGCAGGCGCAGAAGCGAACGTGTTCTCTGTGGCTGATACCGATGGGTCGGCAGACAGCCTGGCCGAGGCCATTTCTGGCTACGGTGGAGCGGCAGCTTCGGACAACGACGCGACTTCGACCGGCTCGGGCGCAGCCTACGGCATGTCGGAATCAGGTATCGGTGGTGGCGGCGGAGCCGCACAAGCCAATGCTGGTTCGAGCGGCAATGCTCACGGTGTAGCCGAAGGCGGCGGAACCATGGGTGCAATCGTTACCGGTGGCACAGCTGCAGGCGCCTATTCTGGCGATGGCGGCAACGGTGGTAACGCCGGAACGTGGGGCGGAAACAATGGCGGCGACGGCATTGTAACCGGTGAATCCTACGCTTCTGCCGCGGCAGTGGTCGACACCTCGGCCTTCAACCAGTCAATCGTAATGGGTGCCAACGTATTGGGTAACTCGGTCGAAATGACAATGGTTGGTGGTTCGATGAACTCGACTTACTCGAGCGACGATACCGATACCTAAGTATTGCTAGCAGAGCCCGCTTGGCGGGCTCTGTCCTTTTCAAAAATGCTGGGGCCGCGCTGGGTGGCCTCAGCCCAGCTTAACCTAATCCGGAAATTTCAGGCCGGGGCAGGGAAAGGAAAGCGATATGGCGCTTGATAGTATTACAGAACAAATTGCACATTTCGTTGGAGCATTTGAACTCACAACAGAACAAGCCCGTTTGCGGGACCAATACGAAGAGTTCACTGCATTACGGCGCAAGGCTGAACTGGATAACTTGGAAGACGCGACACGCATTCAGGTAAAAGCGGACCTGAAGCTCGATCCGGGTGAATACGAAGCTCTGCAATATGAATTCGCTACTCCACAAGTTCATATCCCTGCACCTCAAGGGCCAGAGACATCGAACACTGACTCACCCGTTTTCACGAATGCGGTTAGCGGCTTGGATGGCGGCGGGGGTCCCCAAACAGCCTTGTCCAGCTCAACATCCGTCCAGGTAACGTTTGTTGAAGTGGAGCCCGAGATCGTAACCGAAGTCGTCGGCTCCGTTGTGACCTACACGTTCCAGAAGATCGAGTTGAACGACAACGATACAATTGGCCAAGGCGATTTCCGGGATACCGAATCTCAGATCCAGCAGGGCGAAGAAATGCTGGAAACCGCGCAGTCCATGCATACGATTTCAGCGCCCTCTCTGGATGTCACGGATTATCAGTCGATCGAGCTGATCGAAGAGATTGCAGAACAAATGCAGTCGGGTGAGATTGTCGAAGTTGAAGGCGCCGAAGTACATCAATTCCATGGCGAAGAAGCCGTCGGTGTGATTGTAAACGGCGAACATGTTGAGGAAATGCCCGATTGGGCAGAGATGTTGCCCAAGCATCATAAGCCGGTCGAGGCTGCGGAAGACGATACCCCGGATGCATTGCCGAAAGAGTGGGATCAGGACAAAGACCAGGAATTTGAAGACGGTCATACGGTGGTCACTGGCGGCAATCTGGCGATCAACGAAGTCGCGGTCAGCGTAGGTTGGGTCGACGCGCCAAACATCGTTGTTGGTGGTCAGGCTGTGAACCTGACAGTCGTTAGCCAAGTCGCTGTTGTGTCGGATATCGACGAAGGCGATGAGGGCTTCCAAAGTGAAACCCACGTGGTGCAATCCTCGAACATCGAAGTGGAAGCCAGCGAAGCGTCGTGGGTAGAAGACAACGTGGCTGAACCGGGGCAGGACCCGCTTGTTGCCATCGACTGGATCGAAGGTGATCTGATCGTCTCCAATTTTATCAATCAGGTCATAAACGCGACCGACATCGATCATATCCAAACCGAGCTTACAGCTTCGTCCAGCATGTACACTTTGGGCGACAACATTCTGACCAATGTCACAAGCATGGTTCAGCTGGGCAGCTTCTACGACATGATCATTACTGGCGGGAACATGATCTCGCTTGATATCATTTCGCAGACGATTGTGTTGATGGATGATGATATCTCACATGGCGGCTCACCTGCGAAGGACAACGACAACCTGGTTGTGAATCAGGTCTCGGTGAAAGCATCAGGTGAAGACACCCACGAAGCGTTGAGTGACAACTTTGCCGATATCGTGCCGCTGCAAGAGGTCGACACCGAAGCGCTCGAGGATGCCTTGCTGCATGACCCGCTGTTTGCCGGGACTGAGCTCATTCGAGTGTTGAAGGTCGAGGGTGATTTGCTTCAACTCAACGTGATTGAGCAGGTGACCCTGTTGCAGGACCAAGATGACATTTCACTATCCGGCAGCAACGCGGCAAACGCCTCTGTATTGGGCGCCGGCAATGCCATCCTGAATTCGGCCAGTATCAATAAGATAGGCGTCGATTCAGTGGTTATGGCGCAAGAGGGCGAGTACTCGGATCTCTTGCTTCATCAGGCAAGTCTGATCGACGTTCCTGAGGAGGAAAACGTTGAGATTGCGAACGAAGCAATCGCGTTCCTGATGGAAGAAAATGACGGTCCAGGTAACTCGGAAAACGCGCCCGGACACACTAAGTTGACACCTTCGGAAATGGCCAGCGTCGACGACGGCCTACAATCTATGCTAGCATAGTAACCTGTTTTGTTACGAGTGACCCGAAAGTTTTTTGACATGTCGATTGTATTACCGTCGCGTCCTGTACGCTATGCAAGCCCGTTGGATCGAAACGGGGGTTCCGTTTCAAAGCCGCCCAAGGCCGGTCAATCTGAAAGCAATAACAAAAAGATGCCCAAATTACGCCTGAGCGCGGATTTGTGCGTTGGCGATACCCAAGAGGTTGAAAAGGAAGCAACTGCGACTGATGACGCGGGTGCTGACCAAATAGTGAAACCTGAAGCTGAAAATCGCGAATCACAAAACGAAACGAAACTGCGCGCCGAAAATTCCCCCCGGCGCAAGCAGCCGCAGCCTGCCGAAGACTATGACCAACAGGGCGGCGGTGATGGGGTGGCCGATGCTGACGGTCCCGATCCTGAAACCGTTGGTAAAACGAGCGACCGTACACCCCCCGCGTCGCGCTCGGCCGGCGGTAATAGCATGGGCACCACTATCGAGGCCAAGGCGAACCAACCACTGCTGCGCAGCAATTCCGGCGGCGGTGATGGAAAAGGGCCACCCCAAACATTCCATAAACGGACCCCGCCCGAGGATTTTAAGAAGACGCTTCGAACCTCGTTGCGGGCGATCTATCGGAACCTTGCCTTCGTTCTGGTTCTGACCTGCGCCACTAATCTTCTTATTCTGGCTATTCCTATTTATCTCTTTCAAATCAGCGACCGCGTTCTAACGAGCCGGTCGCTTGACACGTTGATCATGCTGACGGCGATCGTTGCTGGCGCAGTGATTTTCCAATCTGCCTTTGATGCAATTCGGCGCTTTATGCTGATGCGTACCGCCGTTGAGGTCGCCGCCCGACTGGGTGCTCCGATCCTAAGTGCGGCTGCCCACGCCTCATTGCATGGCACCGGTCGCGAGTACCAAACGCTAGGCGATCTTCAGCAGGTGCGCGGATTTCTTGTTTCCAGTACGCTGATATCCTTCTTGGATGTGCCATTCGCACCTCTGTTTATCCTGATGATCTTTTTGGTTCATCCGCAACTTGGGATGATCGTTATCGTGACGGCGTTGTTGTTGATGACGATTGCATTCATCAACCAGCGGATGACGGCCAAGCCGTTTGCTGAGGCGAACAAGGCGCAATCCATGGCGAACATGCATCTGGATTCGATGTCGCGGAACAGCCAGATCATCAATGCTCTGGCCATGATCCCCGAGGCCGTTCGCATCTGGGGCCGTGATACCGCGCAATCCCTGACGTGGCAGGTGCGGGCCCAGGATCGAAACGTTATCTTCGCGGCAATTTCGCGGGCCGTACGTCTGCTTACACAGATCTGCATCCTCGGGTGGGGTGCCTTTCTGGCGCTGCAGGGTGAGATTACCGGCGGTATGGTCATTGCGGCTTCGATCATCGCGGGCCGCGCATTTGCCCCGATCGAAGGGTCGATCGAGGGATGGAATAACTTCCTTCTGACGCGTGCGGCGTATGGCCGGATCAATCAGTTGTTGTCCAACTCTGCACTTCAGTTCGAAAAGTTGCGCCTCCCGCGGCCCGAAGGGCGGTTGGATGTCGAGCGTCTGCTGTATGTGCCGGGTGGGACCAAGCGTGTGGTGCTGAACGGCATTAGTTTTTCGCTGAACCCCGGTGAAACATTGGCGATCATCGGCAACTCGGGCGCAGGGAAAACCACATTGGGCAAAACGTTGGTGGGTTCGATCCTACCCACATCCGGTAGTGTTCGCCTGGACCTGATGGACATCCGCAATTGGGATCCGCGTCAGTTCGGCGAAAGTATCGGTTATCTGCCTCAAGATGTTCAGCTGTTCCCGGGCACGATCAAAGACAATATCGGCCGGATGCGTGCGGATGCGACAGACGAACAAATTCATGACGCGGCCGTTTTGGCAGACGTGCACAACATGATCGCAACGCTGCCGCAAGGTTATGAAACGGTGGTTGCGGCGGATGGTGCACCGCTGTCCGGTGGACAAAAGCAACGCATCGCCTTGGCACGAGCGTTCTTTGGTAATCCACGGATGGTTGTCCTGGACGAGCCAAACTCGAACCTGGACGTGGCCGGTGACAAGGCTTTGGCCCGGGCGATTGCGCAAGCCAAGGAAAGCAAGATTACCGTTGTCGTAATCACGCAAAAACCAACGCTGCTGAACGTCGTCGACAAGATCATGCTTCTGACAGACGGCCGAGTGGCGTTGTTCGGACAGCGTGAACAGGTTCTGCAACAGCTGAACGGGCCGCGGAGCAATAGCAACCAGCCCGGCATCGAAAATCAGTAAGGGGGGATCGACATGCATGACTTAGTACCTGTGAACAACGACCCCAAAGATCCAGCGGTTTGGTACGCAGAGGTTCCGCGTTCCATTCATCGGTTCGTGGTGATTGGGATGATCATGCTGGTAGTTTGTTTCGGCGGATTTGGTGTCTGGTCTTTCAGCGCACCGCTTG
The DNA here is from genome assembly GCF_056538765.1 of Ruegeria sp. BE9. NCBI lineage: Bacteria > Pseudomonadati > Pseudomonadota > Alphaproteobacteria > Rhodobacterales > Roseobacteraceae > Ruegeria > Ruegeria sp. BE9. Next base: position 322,748 of record NZ_JBQFTS010000004.1, read on the forward strand.
CTGCTGCGGTTATTGCGCAGGGCAGCTTTGTCGCGACAGGCCGAAACAAAATCGTACAGCACCTGGAAGGTGGCATTATTCAGGACATCAAGGTTATCGAGGGTCAGACCGTCGAAGCTGGGCAGGTTCTGATGACGCTCGACCAAACCTCGGCTGAGGCGAACGAAAGGGAACTATTCATCCGCAAAATCCGTCTGCAAGCCATGTCTGAGCGCCTGAATGCTGAGTATGGTGAGCTGCAGCGATTGGAGTTCTCGCCAAATCTGCAAGCCGCTTCGGACGATGTCGAAGTGATGTCCATTCTGGACGGGCAAAAGATCAGCTTTGATCTTTCTCGTAAAACGCTGCTGAACGACATCGCGTTGTTAGAGCGGAATATGGAAGCACTGAAAATCCGGTCGAGCGGCTTTGAAGCGCAGTTGCAAAGCATGATCCGCCGGTCAGAGATTCTGCAGGAAGAATATGAGACCAAGCAGGCTTTGTTTGAAAAAGGTTTGGTGCGCAAAGGTGAGCTTAATACGATCCGACGCGTGCAAGCCGAAGCCGAAGGTCAACAAGCGCGGATGCAGGCCGAAGCCGCAGAGATCAGCCAAATGCTCCTGAAGTACGAAGAACAGATCTCTAGAACCAAGGCGGCCTATCGTGAGGCTGCGCTGGACGAGCTGAGCGTTATCGCGGCTGATCTGGAAAGTGTGCGGGAAAAAGCGCGCCAAGCCCGGAGCGTTCTGGACCGTGCGGTTGTTCGTGCTCCGGTGACCGGAACCGTGGTTCGGTTGCACTATCACACGCCAGGCGGCGTTATCGAAACCGGTGAGCCCATCGCCGAAATTCTGCCGGCCGACGCGCCGTTGATTATCGAAGCGCAGATCCCGCGTACCGAAATCGACAGTGTTGTGACTGGACAGAATGCCACTGTGCGTCTGGTTGCGTTGAACCAGCGGACAACCCCTGTATTGAATGGTGAGGTTTTCTATCTTTCCGCGGATGCTCTGGTTGAAGAAATGGGTGGTGCGCCCCAGGAAGTTTACTTAGCGCGGATTTCTCTTGAACCGGATGAGATTAACCGAGTCAGCGGTTTCATTCCGACACCGGGTATGCCAGCCGAGATCATGATCCAGACCGAGGAAAGAACCTTCGCGGCCTATATCGCCAAGCCCGTTACAGACAGTATGTCCCGGGCGTTCCGCGAACAATGATCGGGTCGCTTAAGTAATCGGTCTACATCTTCCGTTTTCTGCATGTTAGCATTCAGTGATTTTCACTGAGGGATACGCCTATGCCGCTAACTGTAAAGGAAATGATGGAGGCTGCGAATGCAGCCGTAGAACGGATTGACATGGGCAAAGCCAAAGAACTGCTAGAGCAGGGGGCTTTGTTGTTGGATGTTCGGGATGCGATCGAACTGCATCAAACAGGGCGGGCGGTCGGCGCGCACCATATCCCTCGCGGTACGCTTGAATTTAAGGCCGACGACAATCTGCAGTCTCACGATCCCGAACTACGCAAGGACCGCGCCATCGTTCTTTATTGTGCGGCAGGCGGACGCGCAGCATTGGCTGGCAAGCTGTTGAAGGATATGGGGTACGATTACGTCTATAACCTTGGCGGGCTGCCTGATTGGGTGAACGGTGGGGGTGAAGTCTCTCCCACGTAGTCGTCCGAACCGGTCAGGCGTTCAGGAAAGTTCTGACAGCAGCTTCAAATTCCCGAGGTTTTTCAGCATGCAGCCAATGTCCCGCGCCGGGGATTTTTGCAAATCGTGCGGCTGGAAACAGGCTTCGGATCAGGCTGCGATGTTCAGGAAGGACATAGTCCGACTCTCCTCCGGAAAGAAAGAGGGCGGGGCCATCCCAGGACGAGTCGAATTGAGGAAAGCCCATGATATTAGGCATCTCGGCTGCCAGGGTATCCATATTCAGCAGCCACTTCTTGCCTTTGATGTCCAGTGACTGCGTGAAAAAGCTCTGCAGTGCTTTCTCGACGCCTTGAGCCGCCAATTGCTGTTCCGCGTCCGAACGCCGTTCGACCGTCGAAAGATCAACGGCGCGCATCGCCTCAATAAATGGAAGCTGACTGTGGCTGTAGGTAACCGGTGCGATGTCCGCTACGACCAACTTTCGCAGCAGCTTGCCGTGCCTCAGGGCCAGCGCCATTGCCGCCTTGCCGCCCATTGAATGGCCAACGATATCTGCATACCCACCGTGCTGTTCGATGACCTCAGCCAGATCGTCGGCCAAACTCGGATAGTCATGGTGTTCGGTCCACATGCTGAAGGCGTGGTTTCGCATATCGACGGCCACAACTTGCCGTTCGTCTGACAGACGCCGTGCAATCACGCCCCAGTTGCGGGCCGAGCCATACAGCCCGTGTGCGATCAGCAGAGGAGGGTTCGCGGTTGGTTCACCATGTATGATCGTATTCAGCATATAACGTGTGATACCCGTCAAAAATCCAAACAGCCAGCCCCATTGTCGGCCATCCAAGTGAAGGTTAAATTGCTGGTTCAGGAGGCCGCATCATGTCGGAAAACACAGATATCCAGATCCGGATTGCGGACACTATACAGTTGCTGCGCAAAAAGCTGGGTGTGCGTGATAAAACCTTGTTAACTTCGGTTCGGAAGGCCAAGCGCCAGTTGCCTCGGCGAATCTATAAGCAAGCGCTGATGCTTGCTAACGCAGAGCAGATGGCGGCTCACCCTAAACTGCGGCTGACGCTGGATACCCCGAAACTTGTTCAGGCTTCAGATGAAGTGCATTCTCACCTGAGCGGCATCAACAGGGCGGATCGACGTTTGGGTTGGTTCCTGGGAATGCTGGGCGGATTGGTTTTCAACCTACTGGCTTTGTCGGTCTTGCTGCTGATTTTTCTGTGGTGGCAGGATTTGATCTGACACTGCGCCAAAACAAGAACGACGCCCAGTGGGCGCCGTTCAAGTTGTTGATATGATGAAACCTTACAGGTTTGGATAGATAGGGAATTTGGCGCAGAGGTCTGCGACTTCTGCCTTGACCTTGGCTTCGACTTCAGCGTTGCCGTCTTCGCCG
>NZ_JBQFTS010000005.1:0-312001 GCF_056538765.1 Ruegeria sp. BE9
TCAAAGCAGTTTCCTCGAACCACCACCCAGAAATCCAATGACTAATGAAACCAACTGTTATAAACAAAATTAATATGAAACCCATCTCTGATGCCAAGCGTACAATTTTCTTTTAAAAACAGAAGTTTTTAGTGGTTTAAGAGCAATCAAAAAGTGGGGATGTGGCCGGACGAGGCCCGCTTTGCCCAAGCACCAAGTATCTTATTTGTCCGGCCAAGTTACCCTAGAGCAGAATTTACTCCGAGTTAGGGCGAATTCGCGCTGCAGTTTTGTTCCCAAATGCCTCAAGCCGTGCTCGTGCATCCGGTTGTGTGTTTACGACACCGGCAACAACTGATTCTGCGTAGGCCGCGTCCAGCGGTGACATGTTCTGCATGTGGCTGATGGCAGAGCAGATCGCGAAATTGGTTAGTGGAAGGTTCTCAGCCGCACGTCGCGCCAGCTCCAGTGCTTTGTCGAAACTGGAACCTTCGACTTTGTATTGTGCAAGACCGATATCGATCGCCTCCTGCCCTTGATAGACGCGGCCAGTCAGCATCATGTCGATCATTAGCGCCTTGCCAATCAAATCCGCCACTCGAATGGTTGCACCACCTCCGGTAAATAGCCCACGCTGGCCTTCAGGCAGCGCGAAATAAGTCGAAGCGTCCGCAACACGGATATGGGCCGCACTGGCCAGTTCAAGCCCGCCACCCACAACGGCTCCGGTAAGGGCGGCGATGATCGGTACACCGCCATATTCCATCTTGTTGAACGCTTCGTGCCACCGCAGGCATACATGCATGAAGTCCGCAGGGCTGCGGTCTTCATTATGGTGTTCAACCAGATCTAGGCCGGCGCAGAAATGGTTTCCTTCGCCGGTCAGGACAATAGCAGAAGCTCCAAGGCGCGGCGCGCTGGTGAATAGCTCCACCAGTTCATCAATCGTGGCAAGATCCAGTGCATTTCGCTTTTGTGGTCGGTTCAGCCGGACGACCCAGACCCCGTCGTCATGGCATTCGACACTCAGGTTTTTCAGAGTTTGTAGTTGGTCTCGTGTCAGCATTGAGGCCTCAAGTCAGAAGATTGTTGGGCCGTGTCGAAAATTGTTTTCGATTTGACGGCCAGAGACAATGATGGCGGACATTGCCCATGCCCGCCATCGTTTTTCTTAGTTTATTCTGCAGGTTCGGCAGTGTGAACGCTGGTGACGCCCATTTTCTCACGTTGCCCGTCGCGTATGATGCCCTTGATCAGCGCAATGCCCATCAACGCCATCACAACGCTGAACGGTAGTGCACCGATTACCATCGCTGTCTGGATTGCACCCAATCCGCCGATGATCAGCAATGCGCCTACCACCAGAGCCAGTGCTGCGCCCCAGAACAGGATGTGTGGGCGACCTTTAGGGCCTTCGTCACCACCTGAGTTGATGGTGTTGACGATAAGAACTGCACTGTCAGCTGTCGTGACTAGGTATGTCAGCAGTAGCACAACTACGATTACGGCCATGATCCATGCAAACCCGCTGGACAGAATGACGTCCAACATGGCGAAAAGCTGCGCTTGCTGGCCCGCACCAGTGATTGCATCACCAGCAGTTCCATCCAGTGTCAGATCGATCGCGGTACCACCGACCAGCGTAAACCAGATAAAGCACATCATTGACGGAACAATGATCGCGCCCAGAACGTACTCCCGTACGGTGCGGCCGCGCGAAACACGGGCAAGAAACACGCCGACGAACGGTGCAAAGGCGATCCACCAAGCCCAGTAGAATACCGACCAACCGCCTTGCCAGCTTGCCAATGCGTCACCTGTTTCGGTGCCGTCAGCACGCCAAACATTGAACAGCATACCTGGAAGCGCGACGATGTAGTCATAAAGGCCAATAAACAACGCCTGAATGCCAAAGACTGCAGAGCCGAAGATCAGGAAGAACGCCAGCAGGAAGAAGCTGAGGCCCATATTGATGTTCGACAGCCATTTAATGCCTTTGCCAACACCGGACAGAGCCGACAGGGTCGATGCGCCCATAATAACCATCAGAGCAACAACAATAGCCGCTGTGGTGGCTTTGCCGTCCTCGTTCAGAAGCCAATCGCCCACGCCAATCCGGTGAATCCCGGCTACAAACTGTTCGACTCCAAATCCAAGCGTTTGTGCGACACCGAGAACAGTCGCCACAACGGCTACGATGTCCACGGCATGACCGAGGCCACCCGAAAGGCGATTGCCGAACAGAGGCGTCAGGCCCGAACGGATCGTCAGCGGCAGGTTGCGGCGGTAGGAAAAATAACCAAGTGACAAGCCCACCAGAGCATAGCAAGCCCAAGCCGAGAAACCCCAGTGCAGGAAAGACCACTTGTAGGCAAAGCGTACGTTTCCAGCGGTTGAGCCTTCGACGATGCCCTGAATGGTCTCGGGGTTTTTGGCAAAGTGGTACATCGGTTCAGCGGTTGCAAAGGTCAGCATGCCGATGCCGATCCCTGCTCCAAACATCATCGAGAACCAGGAAAAGCTGGAGAACTCGGGCTTGTCATCTGGTAAGCCTAACTTCAATCGACCGGTGGAAGGGATCAACGCCAGAACCACACAGACAATTATGAAAAAGGCCACGACCCAAGTGTACCAGGATGCGAAATTCGCCAGCAGGAAGCTGTTCATCGCGCCCAGTACTGTTGAGGCGTTTTCAGGAAACGCGATGGCCCAGAATATCAGTGCGCCAACAAGGATCTTCGAAGCGATCGTGACGTCTTTGCTAAAGCCGTCATAAAATCCGCCTTCCGAAACCTTGATGGGAAGATCCATCATTGGGGGTTCCTTAGACATTTGTTTCTCCTCCAGTCTAAACATGTGTGCTCAGCATTTTGCGCTGAGGTGATAGGGTGCCATCTCAGCGCAGCGCGCCGCGTTTGGTTGTTTGGGGTGTTCTTGAGAAGGTTCCGGCCCTAGGGACGTTGAGTGTTTTTTGCTGAGGGGGCCCGGAGTTCCTTTTGTCGCGGTTTTTCCTCTCCAAGGACGCGTTTCAGTTGCTCTAGGGCCTTTGCTTGTTTTCCAGTCGTCACCGGAAGTCGTGACGCGATGCCTTCGAGAAGTCAGCTGACTACCCGATCCTTCGCGAAGCCATTGGGGCTTCGAAAGGGGAGCTCTTGATCGGCTCCAAGTATTGGTTCTCGGGGAATCCTCAGTAACGTGAAGCGTTCGCAACACATTCAAAAATTTTACAACCTTCGTAGACAAGCAGTTCCTCCCAAACTCCGGTGTCTGGGTTTTGCGTAATAAACGAGTTTTTTGCTATTCAGTATGCGGAAAATTCTGAGATTAGGATTGAAAAATTTTATGCAAATAATCAGCGAATTCGGCTAATTTCAGCAAGCTGGCGCATCAACAGATCTGTTTTGAAACGGGTTCTTGGAAAGGTCGCAATAAGGAAAAACCCGGGAATTTTTTACCCGTTGAAACGGCCTTGCCTTCTAACTTGCCTGAGTGATTTCTTTGGCCAATTCTCGTCACTTCGATCTCCTTATGATCCGAAAATTGAAGCCTAATAGATGCAACACCGCTGACGCAGTTTTGCCTATAGTTTTTTAGTGGAGCTTCTAACGACGAGGTTTGCGTTGAGTTTCTCCGCTGTTGGCACTTTCTGATTTGTCACCCAATCGGCCAGTGCGATTGCTGCACGTTCGCCCATCTGAGTAACTGGCAGATGCACGCTTGTCAGGGGGGGGACTGCGACTGCCGAGCTGGGCAAATCATCTATCCCTATCATCGAAATCTGATCAGGAACGGCGATCTTTTGCGCCTGAAGGCCAAATAGAACTCCTAGGGCAACGACATCAGATAGACAAAGAACAGCGTCCGGCAGTCGGGCTTGGCTGCAAACCTTTCTTGCAGCGTCTGCGCCGCCTCGGTGACTGATTTCCGTTTCGAAGGTGGATAGCTCTCCGTCGAAGGGCGCCGCCTTTAGGCCAGCAAGGCGCGCGCGTGTACGGTCATTGTCTCGGACTGGACCGTGGACGACTGCAATGCGCTGATGGCCCAATTCTATAAGATGTTGCAGGGCCAACTGTGCGGCCGCCGCATTGTCATATCCAATAGTAGGAAGCGGGTTTGCAGGGTCATAAAATGAGGTGATGATCGTAGGTAGCATGGTTCGATCAATCAAATCGTGAAGCGCCGGATTGTGATCTGCGCCAGTAATGATCAGTCCTTCGGCGCCGATATCCACCAAGCTTTTTGCTTTTTCAGCCTCAATACCCGGATCTGATTCAGTTGTAGCCACGATCAGGGATAACTGTTGCTCGGACAGCTTCCGCTCTAATGCGGCAAGGAAACGGGCGAAGATTGCGTTATCCAGAGTTGGGATCAGAGCGCCTACAAATCGAGTGCGCCCGGAATTAATTGCGCGCGCTGCGGCACTAGGGACGAATTTTAGCTCCGCAATTGCGGCCTGAACTTTATCCAACGTGTCCTTTTTCACAACGCCGGGCTCATTCAAAACCCGCGAGACCGTCGCGACTGAGACCCCCGCGGCCTTCGCTACATCTCTGAGATTTGCACGTTTTTTAGGCTCAGGGGCTTTTTGTGTCACCGGCTTTAGCGTCCGTTTTTGCTGTTCTGTTACGAAAGAGTTGACATATGTAACTAGTTTCATCAACCTCTGTAACTAGTTACATTAGAGAGAATCTGACGTCGCCATGCATGGATCATCGGTTTTACATGCGTTCACCAACACCGGGTTTGATAGCCCAGGACGCCGATTTCCGGGCTTCCCAAAGAATACCGGCGTACAAACGCATATACTGTCCGCACGCCAGGCGGCTCAGTTGACCATGTTGCCGGGGGACCTGTTGTCTCTGGAAGGTGCCGCCCTAGGGCAAACAGTGGATTTGGTGGTGTTCAGCGATGATGGGCATGCCGATCCCAAAGCCTTGGGCTTGTCTGCTAACGGGCAGGTCGATTGTGCTGGCTTTGACAGTGGCCGTTTTGAGGGGTGGATCGAAGCTCAGGGCGGAAGCACACCAGTTCCGTGCCATAGGATTGATCGGGTCACTGATCCATTGATTCTGTCTGCTGATCGTAAAGTCACCGTTTGGGCTATTCGACCAGTGGCCATTGAGGGTTTGATCTCGGGTGCGAACAACGCAGATGTAACAGTCCGCCACAAACCAGCTGATTTGGGTAACGTGCATCTGCCCCCTTTATTGGGCGATACGCGGGACGAATTTACCGTGCCGCGGGGCAGCGCAATTGCGTATGAACTTAAGGCAGGGGAATTTGTTCAGATCATTGATGTCGAAGGGCAGCAATGTTCCGATTTCATGGCGCTACGGGCTGATGGGTTGGCCCGTGGGGACGAGTGGATGATTGACTCGACCGCAACCCGGTCAATGGTGCGGCGCGCTTATCCCGGACCCGGATTACTGGACAAATTTTTCGACCGTGAGATGCGGCCACTGCTGAATGTCGTGCAGGACACATGTGGACGGCATGATACGTTTGGGCTGGCCTGCACGGCGCGCGGGTATGAGGACCGGGGCTTTCCAGGTCATCTGAATTGCTCCGACAATATGTCTAACGCTTTGGCTCCTTACGGCGTGGCGCGACGAGCGGCATGGCCTGCAATAAATTTCTTTTGGAATACATGGATCGACCCAGCGACCCATCACATCCTGACCGAAGAATCCCATTCGCGCCCCAGCGACTATGTTGCCATGCGCGCGCTTGAAGACCTGGTCTGCGTTTCGACCGCCTGCCCGGACGACATCGACCCCATAAATGGCTGGAACCCGACAGATGTGCATGTGCGCATCTACCGCCCCGAAACGCCAATCCGCCGCGCGGTTGCCTATCGTGAAAAGGAAGATGCCCCGATGTCTATCAGTCAGGAATCTGCGTTTCATGATCGTATTGCCCCGCTGACCCAGCATTTTGCCCCGGCGAGGGATTTGTGGGCGCCGGTCAGCTATCCGGCGCATGGTACCTTGGGGGAATACTGGGCGTGCAGGCAGGCAGTGACAGTCCAAGACATGAGCGGGCTGCGCAAATTCGATGTCGTTGGTCCGGACGCCGAGGCGTTGCTGCAACTTGCCACCACGCGCAATGTTGCGAAATTACCTGTTTGGCGCGGGTCTTACACTCTCATGTGTGACGAGAGTGGTTCTGTTATTGATGACGGTACTTTGTTCCGATTGGCGCCAGAGATTTTTCGCTGGTGCTGTGGGTCTGAAGAAAGTGGCCGCGTGTTGCAGACTCTGGCTGACGAACGTGGCCTGCAAGTCCGAGTGCATGCTTTGCGTGACGCGATGCCGAACTTGGCCATTCAGGGGCCAAAGTCTCGTGATCTGTTGCGCAAGATTGCTTTTACGCAACCTCATGTGCCTGCACTGGACCACATGAAATGGTTTGGCGTCACCGTTGCGCGGCTTCGCGACCGGGAAGGCACCCCCTTTATGCTGTCGCGTTCAGGGTACACAGGTGAGTTGGGATACGAAGTATTCTGCTCCAAGTCAGATGCCGTCGCGATTTGGGATGCGGTCATGGAGGCGGGCGAAGAGTTCGGGATCACTCCAATGGGCTCGGCGGCACTGGATATTATTAGGATCGAAGCAGGTTTGGCAGCCGCCAACGCCGAATTCGCGCCCGGCGTCGACGCCCTTGAGGCCGGACTTGGCTTTGCCGTTGATCTGACCAAGCCTGATTTCTCGGGAAAGGCGGCCCTTGAGCGTAACGCGCGCGATCCTCGCAGAGTGCTCAAAGGGTTACTCATCGGTTGTGATGACGTGCCAGCCCATGGTGCCCCCGTTTTTTCAGGTGAACGGCAAGTGGGCGTTGTCACCTCTGCCACTCGCTCACCCGTGCTGGAACACGCAGTCGCCATGACGCGTCTGTCTGTCGAAAATGCTGAAAACGGAACGCGGCTGGAGGTCGGTCAACTTGACGGACGGATGAAACGACTGGGGGCCACCGTCTCGGACATTCCATTCATAGACCCGCAACGCAAGCGGGCCCGCGCGTGATCGCGCATGTAACTCAACGCAACGGGAGAATAATAATGAAGAAATTGAGTCTAACAGTAACACTGTCCCTGGCTTTGACTGCAACAACAGCGATGGCGCAGGAAAAGGTCATGGTCGGCGAACCCAGTTGGCCAGGCGCCAAGATCATGAGCCGAGTTATCGGTCAAGTTATCGAAACGCGTTTGGGTGGCGAGGTTGGCTATGCCCCTGGTGCCAACGCAGTCATCTTTGCCGCCATGGATGGCGGACGCGGAGATATCGATGTGCACCCGGATGTCTGGTTGCCGAACCAGTCCTCATTTACCGATGAATATGTGGATCAAAAGGCAACTGTGGCGTTGTCATCCGGGAGCTACGAAGGCCGCGCCGGGATTTGCGTGCCGAACTACATGGTCGAAGATCACAATATCCGTTCCATTTACGACTTGGCCACACCAATGGCGCAGGAACTGTTCGATTCAGACGGCGACGGGATGGGCGAAGTCTGGGTCGGTGCGTCTGGCTGGGCCTCGACCAACACTTTTAAAGTACGGGTGCGTGACTACGGGATTGAAACATTCCTAACTCCGACGACCGAAGATGAGACCGTGTTCTATTCACGCCTAAAGGATCAGATTGATCAAAAGAAAGGGGCGGCTTTCTACTGCTATGCGCCGCACTACGTGCATGCGCTCTATGACGTGACCATTCTGGAAGAGCCTGAGCACGATGCGGCGACGTATAAGATGGTGCAGCCCGATCAGGATGCCGATTGGTTCAACAAGTCCCATGTCAGCACAGGTGAGCCGGTGAAAACTGTCACCGTGGCGCACTCAAAGTCGTTGGAGCAGCGCAACCCTGCGGCAGCATCGTTCCTTGCTAACATCAATATGGACGCAGGTCAGCTGAGCGGCCTGACCTACGAAGTCGTCGTCAAAGGGCGCGATACGGATGAGGTCGTGGCGGAATGGATCGCAGCCAATGGTGAGACGGTCGATGGCTGGCTGGGTCTGACCACCAACTGAAACGGATGCGCCTCCGTAAGTTTCGGGGGCGCTACATAACACGATCAACAGCGGTGGGGCCAGTATGACAGCAGATATCGCAATTGATGCAAAAGGCGTATGGAAAGTGTTCGGCGCGCGCTCGCAGGAAGCGCTCAATGCGATACACAATGAAGGTCTGAGCAAGGCCGAAGTGTTGGACCGGTTCAACTGTGTCGTTGGGGTGGCTGATGCCAGTTTTGAAATCGAGCGGGGTGAATTGTTCTGCGTGATGGGTCTGTCAGGTTCCGGAAAATCGACGCTTGTCCGCCATGTGAACAGACTGCTCGAACCGACCGACGGCCATATCTACTTGGATGGCGATGACGTTATGGGCCTGAACGATGAAGGGCTGCGTGATCTGCGTAACCGCAGGGTCGCGATGGTGTTTCAGAATTTTGGCCTGATGCCGCACAGAACCGTGCGCGACAACGTCGCGATGCCTTTGGAAATCCGTGGAACCGGCAAGGCGCGCCGCTGGGAAGAGGCAGACCGGGTTCTCGAACTGGTTGAACTGAGCGGTTGGGAAGACAAATACGCGCATGAGCTTTCGGGCGGGATGCAACAGCGCGTTGGACTAGCGCGAGCAATCGCTGCCGACCCGGAAATCCTGTTGATGGACGAGCCGTTCTCGGCGTTGGACCCATTGATCCGCAAGCAATTGCAGGATCAGTTTATGGATCTCAGTCACAAGCTGAACAAGACTACGATGTTCATCACGCACGATCTTGATGAAGCCATTCGCATTGGTCACCGGATCGCGATCATGAAAGACGGGCGTATCGTTCAGATTGGCACCCCAGAAGAAATCATCCTGAACCCGGCAGATGACTATGTTGCTGACTTCGTCGCCGGGATTTCCAAGCTCAATATGATCTTTGCACACGCAGTCATGAAACCGGTGGAAGAGTTCGAAGCGCGCCACGGTGAAGTGCCCGAGGATGCAAAGGAAGCGCACCCTGACATGGACCTGTCTGACCTGATGAACCTGTGCGTGGACGGTCACGGGGTCGTTGCCGTTACGCAGGACGGCAAGACAGTTGGGGTGATCAACCGTGCGGGGTTGATCCGCGCCATTCAGGACAGTCAGGCTTAAGGGGGCGGATATGAAACATGTAGACGTTAATCAAATCAAACCCGAAACAGCCGACCGTTTGAATGGTTTGATCGGGGAATTTGTGGGGCAAGGTCAGGACTACTATCAAAAGACCTTTGCTTACATGATGCAGGCGCCCGGCTATCGGTTCACGCTGAACAAGGCGGCGGCGGTTCTGGGGCCAATCTGGTTCGGCGCGCGTGGGCTTTGGGCTTGGTTTCTTGGCTTTCTGGTGCTTGAGACACTGGCCTATATCCAGATTGGGCTGGGCTTGTTTGGTGACCTAGGTCGAGAGTTTCGGGAGCGAGCCGAGCAGATCGAGCAGACGTTGGAGCTGCGGCGGCAACAAATTGCTGCAGCGGAACAATCTGGCGCGGCCTCTCTGGATTCCTTGAAACGAGCAGCAGAGTCGCTGGAAGGCGCTTTGGCTGGTGCTCAAGATGCCGCCAACAGTGCGGATTCCACGGGTCTGACTTATCTGGCAATCGGGGTCGTTCTTTTGCTGGCGGTTAAATTCCTGGCTGCTTCGCTGGCCAACTGGACGTTGGAAGGGCAGTTCGCGCGCTGGCGCTCGGACCAAAGCGTTGCACATGGTTGGTCCATGTCCCGGATGATCGTCGCATCTGCATTGACGGGTGTGGTGGTTGTTCTCTCAATGATCAAATTTGCGCAGCCCGATGCGTTGGCCGTTTTAAAGACATTCCCAACTAATCGCGACTGGCGCTTGAACGTGGGTGACGGTGTTCAAGCCGTGTTTGAATGGACCAAGACTGCAGGGCGTGGTTTCTTCGATGGGCTGACCTATGGGATGCGCACCCTTTTGGATTGGATTGAGGTGGTCCTGGTCGATACCCCCTGGCCGGTGGTTGCGCTTGTGATCATAATGCTGGCCTATTTGTCCGCCGGAGCGCGCGTCGCGATATTCACCGGTGCGGCTTTGGCCTATCTTGGTCTGCTGGATTTCTGGGAAAAGGCAATGACTACGATTGCCTTACTAGGGGCCGCAGCGTTGATTTCGATCACATTGGGTATTCCGTTGGGTATCTATTGTGCCCGTCGTCCACGCGCCTTTGCTATCGTGCGGCCGATACTAGATTTCATGCAATCAATGCCATCGTTTGTCTATTTGATCCCAGTGGTGGCTTTCATCGGTTCGGGTAAGCCAGCGGGCGTGGTTGCGACGATGATCTTTGGTAGCCCGCCGGTTATCCGGTTTACCGTTTTGGGTTTGCAACAAGTACCCGAAACAGTGCGCGAAGCTGCGCTCGCCTTTGGGGCGACACCGCGATACCTGCTGTGGCGTGTAGACTTACCGTTGGCACACAAAACTATCATGGCAGGTGTAAACCAAACCATTCTGATGTCGCTTGCGATGGTTGTCGTTGCCTCGCTGATCGGAGCCAAGGGTTTGGGCGAAGATGTTCTGGAGGCGCTTCAGTACGCGGCTGCAGGGCAGGGGATCTTGGCTGGTCTGGCGATCCTGTTCTGCGCGCTTATTCTGGATCGTATCGTGGCGGGCAAGAAATAGGTGTGAACACATCAGTTTGATCACCCGCAATCGCTTAGAGGCGGGTGATCATTTCTTTCCAACGATTTAGGCTACATAGTCTGAGATGACGGCCCGGCTTCCAAGCTGCCAAAGCTTGTTCAGACATGTTGTGAATGTTTCCGCAAAGCGTGTGTCTTGACCGAGGTCTCCATAGTACTGTTCTTGCTGGATCCAAAGCATGGGATTTGCTTTGGCCGCTAGCGCAGTGGTACGCAACTCTGTCCACTTGGGGTCATTTGCATCAATTTCAGAACCATCCTCACGAAGGCCTGCGCACATCCGGCACCAAAAGGCTTCGGCCAGCGCCAAACCTGTTACCGAGGATCCGTCTGAACAAGCGTCGCGAAGCGAGGGAAGCAAGAAGCCCGGGTGCCGCGAGGATCCGTCAAAGGCGACACGGCGGGTCGTGTCATGAATGGCAGTGTTCGCAAAGCGCGTCTCGACCAGTTTAAGGTAATCTGTCGGGGTCGTTCCTGGTACGGCTGAGACGTAAGGCAGAATTTCTTCTGTTTGAACTTTTCTGAAAAACGCAGAGATATCAGCGTCCTGCATGCAATCAGCAATGGTTGGGATGTTGAGGACTTCTCCAACATTTGCCAGTAGCTGGTGACCGCCGTTCAGAATACGAAGTTTCATCGTTTCATAGCTGTGAACGTCTTGGGTGAGTGTAACTCCGACCTTTTCTAACGGGGGTCGTCCTGAGCAGAAATTGTCTTCAATCACCCATTGGCGAAAATTCTCGTGTGAGACCGGAGCACTGTCTTCGATCCCTAGCGCACGGCTTTGAGAGATCACTTGGTCCGTTGTCGCGGGTACAATGCAGTCTACCATTGAGTTCGGGAACGCACCGTGCAGGTCGATCCAGTCTGCCAGTTCAGGGTCGGCCATCCGCGCCAGACCAACAACGCAGTTGCGAAGGATCGTTCCGTTACCTTGCAGGTTATCGCAACTGAGCGCAGTAAAGGGTTCAAAACCCTCTGTCTTGCGTTTCCCAAGTGCGGCAACAAGGGCGCCAAAGACCGTTTTGGGCTTATCCGGGTTTAGCGCATCGTGGCGGATATCTTCGTGGTCGATGTTGAAGGCACCGGTGTTGGCATCCAGATAATACCCGCCTTCAGTAACCGTCAGCGAAACAATCCGGATGTCTGGGTCTGTCATCTTCTGGATTAGTGCTGTGTTGCCCGGTCCGATCGGCAAGTAATCGATCATTGGGCCGATAACTTCGCCAGATATGCCCGTTGGGTCCAGCTCGATCAGCGTTGTCAGACAGTCCTGCGCCAACAGCCTTTCTCGCATGTCAGCGTCATAGCTTCGCACACCGGCACCGATTATCGCCCAGTCCAACGCCTGACCCTGTTGCATCAGTTGGTGAATGTACCAAGCTTGATGCGCACGGTGAAAGTTGCCAAGCCCGATATGGACGATGCCCGGTTTTAGGTCCGCGAAATTGTAGGTCGGAGTCCTTACGGTTTCTGGCAAGTTGGCAAGGTTGTCGCGCCGTAGCTGCTCCAGTGGGTTTGTGTTCGACAGAGGATTCATCAGCTCATCCAATTCCCGCCGTCTACATTGTAGGTTTGTGCAACGATGTATTGGGCGTCGTCAGATGCCAGAAACACCGCCATTCCGGTCAAGTCCTCGGCCCGGCCCATCCGGCCATATGGGACGGCTGCTGCTACTTCGCGTTTCTTTTGGCCGGGTGCTTTGCCTTCGTGCTTTGCAAAAAAAGCATCGACGCCGTCCCAGTGTTCACCATCTACGACGCCTGGAGCGATCGCGTTCACGTTGATCCCATGCGAAATCAGGTTCAGCCCCGCCGATTGAGTCAACGAAATGATCGCTGCCTTGCTGGCGCAGTAGACTGCAACCAGCGGCTCACCTCTTCGCCCTGCTTGCGAGGCCATATTGATGATCCGGCCCTTGGTGCCGTGTTCAATCATGTGGCGTGCTACGGCTTGCATTGTGAACAACGCGCCCGAAACGTTGATATCAAAGACGCGGTTGAAGTCCGCGCGCTCTATCTCGACGATTGGAGCAGCAGTGAAGATGGCCGCATTGTTGATCAGAATGTCGATGGGTCCAAAGTGTGAGGATGTACGCGTGACGGCATCATCAATGCTCTGTTGATTGGTGACATCCATTTCGACAGCGATGGCACTATCGCCGATCTCAGTCGCAGCGTTCTGCGCCCGCTGTATGTCAATGTCGGCGATGGCGACACGCGCGCCTTCTGCAACATAAGCCTTGGCAAAGGCCAATCCGATGCCCCGCGCGGCCCCAGTGATCAGGGCGGTTTTGCCGGCCAAGCGTGTCATTCGATCCGCAAACCTTTTGCGTCAAACCGATGGATGACATCTGCCCGTGGGGTCAGGTGAATGCGATCCCCGTGGCGAAAGCCAACTTCGCCATCTGCGCGGACGGTGATCGTTTCTGCCAACCCGGTTTCGTGGACGTGAAAAAAAGTGTCCGAGCCAAGGTGTTCAGAGACACTGACGACCCCGGACCATTCACCTTCGGTTTCGGATACGGCGATATGCTCAGGTCGAATGCCGAGGGTCTGAGCGCCATGTTTTGCGGCCTCTTCGCCTTCGATGAAGTTCATTTTCGGTGAGCCAATGAATCCCGCGACAAAAAGATTGCGCGGCGTTCGGTAAAGCTCGAGCGGGCTACCGACCTGCTCGATCACACCAGCCTGTAAAACGACGATCTTGTCGGCCATTGTCATGGCTTCGACCTGATCATGAGTCACGTAGATCATCGTGGTCGCCAAACGTTCGTGCAACTCGCTGATCTCCAAGCGCATGCCCACGCGCAGGGCGGCGTCGAGGTTGGACAGTGGTTCGTCGAACAGAAACGCCGCGGGTTCCCGAACAATAGCGCGCCCGATGGCGACGCGCTGTCGCTGACCGCCAGACAATTGTCCTGGGCGACGATCGAGATAGTCGGACAGGTTCAAGACACTTGCCGCCCCTTCGACACGCTTGTCGATCTCGGCCTGGTCTAGCTTTGCCATACGCAGCGGAAACGCGATGTTCTTGCGCACGGTCATATGCGGGTAGAGCGCGTAAGACTGGAACACCATAGCCAGACCGCGTTTCGCGGGCGGCACATCCGTGGCGTCGGCCCCGTCAATGTCGATGGATCCTGAAGTGATATCCTCGAGCCCAGCAATCAGGCGTAGCAGCGTGGACTTACCGCATCCAGATGGGCCGACGAAGACAGTAAACTCGCCATCCTCGATGGTCAGATCCAGCGGTGGAATGACCTCTACGTCGCCGAAGCTTTTGGTCACTGACTTGAGTTGAATACGTCCCATAAGTCGTCTTCCTTATTTCACAGCGCCGAAGGTCAGGCCGCGGACAAGTTGTTTCTGGCTGAACCAGCCAAGGATCAGGATTGGCGCAATCGCCATGGTTGAAGCCGCGCTGAGCTTTGCAAAGAACAGGCCCTCGGGGCTGGAATAGCTGGCGATGAACGCAGTCAGTGGTGCAGCATCAACTGCCGTCAGGTTGAGCGTCCAAAACGCCTCGTTCCACGCGAGGATGAAGTTCAGCAGTACGGTCGAAGCGATACCCGGGATGGCCATGGGCGTTAGGACATAGAGGATTTCCTCTTTCAGCGTCGCACCGTCCATCCTTGCAGCTTCCAGAATTTCCCCCGGGATTTCACGGAAATAGGTGTAGAGCATCCAGACGATGATCGGCAGGTTGATCAGCATGAGAACGACAACCAGCCCTCCTCGTGTGTCCAGCAGACCTAGCCGGATGAACAGCAGATAGATTGGGTAGAGAACACCAACGGCAGGCAGCATTTTGGTAGACAGCATCCACAGCAGGATGTCTTTGGTCCTCTTGGACGGTACGAAAGCCATCGCCCATGCCGCCGGTACGGCGATTATAACCCCAAGAATGGTTGATCCACCTGCGATGATGACCGAATTCCAAAGGAACCGCATGTAATCTGAGCGTTCCTGCACGATGGCGTAGTTTTCCAACGTCCAGTCAAAGTTCAGGAAAATCGGCGGGCTGGCGATTGCCTGTGCTTCGGTTTTGAAGCTGGTTAGGATGGTCCAAAGGATCGGGAAAAAGATCAGCAGACCTACGGCCCAGGCAAGAGCAGTATTCAGCGATTTACGGCGGGGTGTGACGGCGCGGGCCATGGTCGTTCCTCCTCACGCGTCCAGGTTTTTGCCGACGATGCGCATCAGGAAGATCGCAACAATATTGGCAAGGATGATTGCGTAGACACCTCCGGCTGATCCAAGGCCAACGTTTTGGCTCTCCAGCACGCGCTGGAAGATCAGGTAGGTGAGTGTACGGGTGCCGAATGCGCCGCCGGTGGTGACAAAAATCTCGGCGAATATCGACAGCAAAAAGATCGTCTGGATCAAGATGACGATGGTTATCGCGCGGCTCAGGTGCGGCAGGATGATGTGATAGAAGCGCTTCAGCACTGGGGCGCCGTCCATTTCGGCCGCTTCCAACTGCTCACTGTCCAGTGACTGGATTGCGGTCAGCAGGATCAGCGTCGCAAAGGGCAACCACTGCCAAGACACGATCATGATGATCGAAGTCATCGACGCCTCGGATAACCATGAGATCGGTTCGGCCCCGAAAAAACGCCACAGATGCGCCAGAAGGCCGTTCACCGGATCCATGAACATGTTCTTCCAAACCAGCGCGGATACAGTGGGCATGACAAAGAAGGGCGCAATCACGAGGATGCGGACAATACCTTGCCCCCACATCGGTTGGTCCAGCAGCATCGCCAGTAGGATGCCCAGGACAACCGTGATCACCAGAACTCCGCCAACGATAACCAGCGTCGCCTGAACGGCAGGCCAAAACGAACTGGACGAGACAAATCGGACGTAGTTGTCGAAGCCGACCCAGCCCAGGTCGCCGCCGCGCAATGGTAGGTATTTCTTAAAGGAGAAATACAGTGTCATCGTCAGTGGCACGAGCATCCAGCCAAGCAGCAGGACCACAGCGGGTGCCATCATCAGGCGCGCAACGGATCGGGAATGTTGGGTTGCCATGACGCAAGACCTCTCTGTTCAGGCGATTACCAGCCTGCGAGAAAAACGTGGGTTGTGGAAGTGGGGAGCGGGGGGCAGAAGGCTGCCCGCCCGCCGGGGAGGATGCCTCAGTACCCTGCGGCTTCCATTTCTTCGGCGGTAAATGCCTGGGCTTTTTCCAGCGCTTCTTCTACCGACTGCTGTCCGGCATAAACGGCCGAGAACTCCTGGCTAACTTGCGTAGCTATCCCTGCAAATTCCGGGATCGCGACGAATTGGATGCCGGTGTAGGGCGTTGGCTGAGCACAGCAGTTCTGTGGATCGGCCATAAGGATCGACTCCAACGTCATCTTAGCGAAGGGGACTTCCTTGTAATTGTCGTTCTCGTACAACGAGGTCCGCGCACCCGGAGGCACGTTCGCCCAGCCTTCGTTTTCGGCCACCAACTCGATGTAGTCCTTGGACGTTGCCCATTCGATGAACTGTTTGGCTGCGTCTTCCTGTTGCGTCCCCGCAGGGATGGCCAGTGCCCATGCCCACAACCAGTTTGCACGCTTGTCGACGCCTTCAGAATTGGGCGCCAGTGCGAAGCCTACTTTGTCCGCAACGGTCGAGTCATCGGGGTTAGTCACGAAAGACGCCGCGACAGTGGCGTCGATCCACATTCCGCATTTGCCTTGCTGGAACAGCGACAGGTTTTCATTAAAGCCGTTGGTGGCATAACCCGCCGGTCCGGATTCATTCATCATGTCGACAAAGAACGTAAGAGCTTCTTTCCACTCAGGTTGATCGAACTGAGGTTTCCAGTCCTCATCGAACCAGCGTGCGCCAAACGAGTTTGCCGTAACGGTGATGAAGGCACCGCCTTCGCCCCAACCGGCCTTGCCGCGCAGGCAAATACCGTTGATGTCGTTGTCACGATCCGTCATCGCAGAAGCGGCTTCGCGAATAAACTGCCAAGTCGGTGCTTCCGGCATTTCCAGACCGGCCTTCTCCATCAGATCAGTGCGATACATGATCATCGAGCTTTCGCCGTAGAAAGGCGCCGCATAAAGTGTCCCTTCGTGGCTCAGGCCGCCGGCCATTGCGGGCAGGATGTCGGCAACGTCATATTCTGCTGACATTCCATCCAGCGGCACCAGCCAACCGTTTGCGCCCCAGATGGGCGTCTCATACATGCCGATGGTCATGATATCGAATTGACCGCCCTTGGTCGTGATGTCGGTGGTCACGCGCTGACGCAGAACGTTTTCTTCCAGCGTAACCCATTCGACGTCGATGCCAGTCGCTTCGGTGAATTTGTCGGTGTAGCCCTGCATCCGGATCATGTCGCCGTTGTTTACAGTGGCGATTGTTATGGATTGCGCGTGGGCTGCTGCCGTGGCGGCGAAAGTCAGCGCAGTCGCCGCACGAAGTGCGTGCTTCAGATACATCCCTGTCCTCCCTGAGCTTGGATGTCGTACAGAGAGGGTAAGTCGTAAATTATCGCGCCGTCAATAAAAACTTTACGCGCGTTAAAAAACTTTGGTCATGCAGAGTCCCTTAAAACCAGCCGGGCAGGAAAAAGTGTCTCTGTCCGGTTTTCGAATTTCCCACCGTTTTCAATGAGTTCGAACAAGGTTTCGACACTGCGGCTGGCCACGTTGTCATAGTCATGTGCAGCCGTTGTCAAAGACGGGCACGTAAACTTTGCGAAAGGATGATCGTCATTAGAGGCCACGCGCAGGGTGCAATCGTCTTTACGACCTACCCGAATCCCCTGTTCGTAACAGGCGGCGAGAAAGCCAATCGCCAGTCGGTCATTGCTGCACAATACCGAGTCTGTCCTCAGACCACGTTCTTCCAGAACCTTTAGCGCACCCTTGTGACCGATTTCCTCGAAGGCCCAGCCCTTACCGTCGACTTTGATGATATGGGGTTCAAACCCGAGACGCTCCATGACTTCAACGTAAGCCTTTCTTCGTTTGTTCGCGTTTGGGTTTGCCGGTGTACGCATTTCGAAGAACGAGGGCGGTTCGCCTGTACGGGTCATGTATTCGACGGTTTGCGAAACAAAGCTGAAATTATCCGAGCCGATGAAGGCCGCACCCAAACCATCAAGGTTACTGTCGAATAGAACAGTTGGCACATTGGCACAGAATTTCTCGATCTTGGCTCTGTCCGAGGTGCGGCCCAAAGGAGCGAGAAGCACTCCAGCAGGCTTCATGGATTGCAGGCCGTCCAAAATTTCGTTTTCCAGTTTTGGTTCGCCATGCGAGCTGAACAAAGACGGTCGATACCCGGCCGCAATGCAGCTTTGTTCAAGATAGCGGGCGATTTCGGCGAAGAAGGGGTCGGCCAAATAGGGTACAACAATGCCGATGTTTTTGGTGAGTTTACGGTTCTGGTTCACCGCATAGATATTCGGGCGATAGTCAAACCGCTCGAGCGCTTCTTCAATACGAGCTCGTGTGGTGGGGCGAACACTATCTGGATCCTGAAAGTACTTGGAAACCGTGGGTCGCGAGATCCCGCTCAGGGCCGCGAACTCTTCCATGTTTTTTATTTTGGTCATGCCAGTCTGCCTGCGGATTCTCACCGCCTTGATCTTATCATAGCTTTACATATTCTTTGCGCGCGCCAAAAAAGCAATAGCTAGCCGGATGCTTGTCGCTGATCGAGTGCACCGGCCGGTTCCAGGCCACCATGTATATGCCTTCGCGCATACATTAATTGATCGTAGGTTTCAGAAGGCTGCGATGTTGAACAGCGCGCGGCTAATTGCCTGTGTAGACGGGCAAATTGGATTGTCTTTGGGGGAAGCTGTTGACTTGGCCGCTTCGGTCAGTGGGGATCGTTTGAGATTTTTAGTTCAGTGGTCGAGGTCGTGGTATTTCGCTTTGCGGATGCCGCAAAATGCTTCGGCGGCACAATAGACATTCTGCCTGAACGTTTTCGAAGGCGGTCAGCGCGGTCGACTGAGTGATGGCTAGGTCTTCTCTGAAATCAGGTCGCTTGCCTTTTCACCGATCATGATCGCCGGAGCATTCGTGTTGCCGCTGACGATCTCTGGCATGATCGAGCAATCCGCGACCCTTAGGTTCTCAATTCCGTGAACTTTCAATTTGGAATCTACCACCGATGCGGACGAACTGCCCATCGCGCAAGTACCCGTTGGGTGATAGATAGACGTGGAATTTGACCTAGCCCAGTCCAACGTACCTTGGTAATCGTCGCAATTCAGTTTAGCTGTCGGCCGGAATTCCTCAGAGATTTTGGATGCCAGTGGATTTTGGCGGGCAATCTTGCGAGCAATGTTTACACCGTCAACTATGGTTCGGCAGTCCGTCTCGGTGGACAAGTAATTCGGGACTATTTTGACGTGTTTTGATGGGTCTGGTCCGTCCAGCCTCAATTCACCCCGGCTTTCAGGTCGCAGCTGGCAGACCGACATCGTAAAGGCCGAAAACGGATGGACGCCTTCGCCGGGGCTATCAGCCGACCAAGGTTGAACATGAAACTGAATGTCGGGGGTTTCCACGTCAGGCCGGGTCTTCATGAAGCCGGTTGCAAGGCTCGCCGCCATTGTCATGGGGCCGGCGCGGAACAGTGCATATTTTAGGGCTATTCGCGCCTGGTTGAACAGGCTCCGGACCTCGTCATTCAGCGTCGGTTCGTTGCATTTAAATACAAGGCGGGCCTGCAAATGATCCTGTAATGCTTTGCCGACACCCGGTAGCGAATGTAGCGGTTCGACGCCGTTATCCTTTAGATGATCCGGATCGCCTATCCCCGAAAGCATCAGAATTTGAGGGGAGTTGATCGCGCCACCTGATAGAATAATCTCACGCCGGACTTTCAGGGTTTTTTCGACACCCGAACGATCTCGGTAAGTTAAGCCAGTAGCTTTCTTACCCTCTAGAATCACCCGCGTTACCAAAGCGTTGGTAATGATGTTCAGATTTTGCCGTGAGCGGGCGGGATTAAGGTAAGCTACTGCCGCGCTACACCGACGACCGTTTCGGGTCGTCAACTGGAAGTATCCCACACCCTCTTGTTCGGCCCCGTTGTAATCGGGGTTGAACGGATAGCCCGCAGCTTGTGCCGCTGCGACCCATGCATCGCAAATGGGGCGTTGAATGCGCATATTCGATACAGACAGGGGGCCGCCAACGCCGTGGAATTCATCCTCACCACGCTCCTGATCTTCGCTTCTCTTGAACAGGGGAAGCACGTCTTCCCAGCCCCAGCCGTCGTTGCCCATCTGACGCCAGCGATCATAGTCTTCCTTTTGACCTCGCACGTATAGCAGACCATTCAACGAGGACGAGCCGCCTAGAACCTTTCCGCGTGGCCAGTCGATGGATCGCCCGTTCAATCCCGGATCAGGTTCGGTCCGATAACACCAGTCGACTGATGGATTGTGCATGGTTTTGAAGTACCCGACCGGGATGTGAATCCACGGGTTCGTGTCGCGCCCACCTGCCTCTAGAAGAGCTACAGTTGTGTCTGGGTTGGAGCTCAGACGATTGGCAATGACACAGCCGGAAGACCCCGCGCCAACAACCGCATAATCCACCTCCATAACTGTCTCCTCTCAGCGTTGTTGAAAAAAACCCTATGCAAGTTGATCGAATTATACTAGCCTTTTTTGATACAAAACGTCTCAATAATTGCGATCAGGGAGGTAAGCAATGGAGATCGGTCGGAAACTAAGTGGTATCTCACGGAGGGATTTCTTTCGTGTAGCCGGACGCTATGGCATGAGTTCGACTCTGCTTGCGGCAGGAGGCTTCGGTGGTGCAATGAGCCTCGCGAATCTGGCGCAGGCTGCCGAATCCACCTATGAAAAGCGTTTTTCCAAAGAACCCAAACACACGTTGAAATTCGGTGCCTCGGGCTTCAATACCCGTAACCTGCTGATCGAACGTGCCGGCGCCATCGAGTTTGCGCGTGACCTGGAAGAGCGGACAGACGGAGAGATCCGCATCGAGTTCATCGGAGACAACCAGATTTGCGGGCAGTTGAGTTGTGTCGAGAAAACTCAGCAGGGAATCGTCGACATCTATGCAGCCTCGACACAGAACTCGGCGGGCGGCGCACCGTATCTGAACGTTCTCGACTATGCTTATATGTTCCCCAGCCGCGCGGCCCAGTATCACTTCTTCTACAGCCCGGCGAGCCAGCGCATATTGCGCGATCCACTTGAGAAGCGGCACGGGCTAAAGTTCCTTTTCACACATTGTGAATTGCGTGGCCTACAGATGGGTTCGACCTTTGCTGACAAGCCAACTGTGACCAAACTGGAAGAGCTGTTTGGTACTAAAAACCGCGTGACGGGCACGCAGCTTGGCCGTATCGCAATGCAGTTGCTGAACTTGAATCCTGTTCCGGTGGCTTGGGAAGAAACGCTGGATGCACTGAAAACGGGTTTGATTGACGGGGCTGAAACATGGGCCTCGGCCGTGGCTTACGCCAATATGGCGCCAGTCGTGTCGCAGTCAGTCAACCTGAAGTTCTTCTGCGGTACTGAACACACGTCGATGTCTGCCAAAGTCTTTGATGGGCTAGGTGGTGAGCTGCAGGATGCGGTTATGGAATCCTCCTACTTCACTCAGGCTTTGATACAGGGTGCAAACGAGGCCGCATTGTTGAACACGGTTGGGTTCTCTGAGCCCCAGTTGCCCAACACGATCTTTGCCGAAAATGGTGTGCGCCCGGCCTTCCTGCCGGATGATCAGATCAAGCTGGCCGAAGAGATGTGCGCTCCGAACTACAATCCTGAGCCTTGGGCGCAGTGGCGCGAACGCCTAAACAAGTGGGCGGGTGGCATCGATACCTATCAGGAAATCTATGACATCGCGCGCGAAATTCCGGCGGATACGTTGCCGGAGAATGTTGAGCCTCGCCGTTGGTGGATGGGCCAAGCTTAATAGACTTGCAGAACCGGCCTTACAAAAGGCCGGTTCAACCTAATACCGACTGGGAGGACGGGCTACATGTCGTTTTGGGCAGATACAGGCGCGATATTCAGCGCCTTTCTCAGCCAGGATTCGTTTGAGATCCAATCCGCGTTGGAATCTGACGCAACGTGGGTTTGGGGCGCGATCGTTTCAGCCCTTGGTGGGCTGTTAATCATGATGATCTACCGCGCGGTTCCCTTTGTAGAACGCCACCTGGAGCGGTCGGTAATGGTGTATTCCTACCTTGCAATTGCTCTGATCATTTTCTGGGGAGTGATCGACCGGTTCGTATTTAACGATCAAGAACCATGGTCAACCACTATACCACCCTTGTTGTTCATGGTGATGGCCTGGTTTGGGGCATCCTACAATGTCCGCCTTCGCACTCATCTTAGTTTTACCGAATTCCGCACGGCAATGCCTCGCGGAGGGCAATTAGCATGTCTGATCCTCGACGCGGTTCTTTGGTTTATCTTTGCCGTGATCGTCATCGTAACAACTTCGCGGTTGGTCGCACTGTCGGCATCGAACTTTCAGATTGTTCTGGGAACCGACAACATCATGCAGTGGTGGTTTCTGTTGGCTGCACCGTTGTCATTCTTTCTGATGGTTGGTCGGGTGTTTCAGAACCTTGCTGATGACCTTCGCAATTGGAGAACGGGCCAACCCCTGATCCAGCAAGCCGTGATCGGAGCAGACTGATGACAGACGGTACCATGGTCACACTGATCTCACTTGGGGTCACTTTCCTTTTCATGCTGGGCGTACCAGTGCTGCTTGTTATCGGCTATTGGGTGATTGGCTGCTCGTTCGTGCTCGGCCTCACCCTCGACAATATGGGGGCCGAACTTTTGAACGTCTTCAACAAGGGTTTCGCCTTGTTGGCGATGCCCTTGTTTATCCTGACCGGTGACTTGATCAACAAATCGGGTATTGCGCGACGGCTTAGCGATTTTGCCTATGCCTGTTTGGGGTGGATACGTGGTGGTTTGGCGATGGCATCACTCGGCGCCTGCGGGTTGTTCGCTGCGATTTCTGGGTCGAACTCGGCAACTACGGCGACGATCGGATCGATGTTGCACCCCGAGATGGTCAACGGTGGTTACGACGAGCGGTTCAGTGCGGCCACAGCCGCAGCGGGCGGAACCGTGGGGATTATCATTCCACCGTCCATTATCTTTATCGTTTACGGGTTCCTCATGAACCTTCCGATTTCCGAGCTGTTTGTTGCTGGCATTCTGCCGGGCGCATTGATGGTCATGGGTATGCAATTCGCGTGCTGGATCATTTGCCGCATAAATGGCTGGGGCTACTTAATCCCACTTCAATTGAACCGCGTTCTGAAAACGGCTTTCGGAGCGTGGCTAGGGTTCTTCGCAATCGGACTGGTGCTGTGGGGTATCTACACCGGTAAATTCTCTCCGACCGAAGCTGCCGGTGTGACCGTGGGCTTCTGTGTGATCGCGGGCCTTGTCAGTTATCCTATCAACCGCCTGATGGGGGCTCGAAACGACATTCCTCCGACGGAAAAGAGTTTCGCTGAGATGTTCGTGGTCGAAGGGTTCACAATTCCAGAGATCCCCTCAATTGTTATCCGTTCAGCCCAAATTACCGGTATCCTTGCGCCGCTAATCGCCATTTCTGTCGTGATGCAGCAAATCTTGTCCCTGCTGGGTGCACAACAAACTATCGGAGATTTTGTGACGTCGATGGGCGGCTATCACGCAGTGCTGTTTACCTCGATGGTGATTGTTTTCTTTTCGGGCATGGTGCTGGAAAGCCTGCCGGTTACAATCATTCTGGCCCCAATCCTTGCTCCGATTGCAGCTTCGGTTGGGATCGATCCGATCCACTTTTCGGTAATATTCCTCGTTGGGGCTTCCATTGGGTTCATTACGCCGCCGTATGGGTTGAACCTCTATGTGGCTTCTGGTGTAACCGGCGTGCCTTACTTCCGGCTGCTACGCTATACGGTGCCCTATCTGGTGGCGCTCCTGTCGGTCTGGATATTGGTGTCACTGGTGCCTGATCTTGCCTTGATCCTGCTGCCAAATAACTAGAATGTTGCGGGATGGCAGAGACAGACACACAAGAAAGAGAGACACAGATCCCAACAAATCTGCGCTTGCTACTGATCCTTGAAGAGGTGGCAAAGCGCGGTGTGGCTGTCAAACCGTCAGACCTGATTGATGCGTTGGGTCTGGCCAAGCCGACCGTCCATCGACTTTTGCAAACTGCCGAGGCTGAAGGCTTTTTGCAGCGTGATTTGGATGGTCGGTCTTACGGTCCGGGTCGGCGTTTGCGGTTGTTGTCGGTTAATACAATGTCTGCCGAGCATTTGCGGACCGCGCGCTTGGCAATCCTGCGCAGCGTGGCCGAAGAGGTGGGTGAGACCTGCAATCTTGCCATTCCGGACCGCGAAGGGATGATCTATCTCGACCGCGTCGAAACCAAATGGCCCCTACGGATTCAGCTACCGATCGGTACACAAGTGCCGTTTCACTGTACCGCCAGCGGTAAGATGTATCTGTCCACCCTGCGTCAAAAAACGTTGGATGGGTTTTTGGCTGCAGGGAATTTGAATCAACAGACCGACCGTTCTCTGACGGATCCAACATCGCTGCAGGCGGAAGTGCGGAGAATTTCCGAGAGGGGTTATTCCACCGACGATGAAGAGTTCATGACTGGCATGACCGCTATCGCAGTACCGGTTGAGGACGGGCAGGGGCGATTGGTTGGTACTTTGTCCTTGCACGCTCCGACCCAGCGTCATGACATCAAGAGTCTTCTGTCGTTTCTGGAAACACTTCGACAAGGCGCCGACAAACTCTCGGGGCTATTAGCCGAGTGAATGTGATACGGCATTAAGCTCGTTGCTCGACTTACTTCCCAACAACTGCGTGTTATATCCGAACCGGCAAAAACCAACCTGCGAATTTCCCTATCGCATTGGTTCCCTGGGCCTAACACAAGATTTAACTAAGTTCCGCCTTTACGAGTGTTCCGGCGAATGAAAGTAGATTTGAGGGTCGGTTGGTTAGTTCAGCCGAGTAGAAAACGCCTCAAGAACCAATCTGCCATTCTTCAAATGACGCTCCACAAGCTTCTTCTGCAATTTTCCAGCGGGTACAGGCAAGGCTGTTTCCGGCTCATAATTCAGGTTTTCCACTTCGGGGAAAATTGAGAGGATTTCCTCTCTTGCTTCATCAGAAATCGCTCTGATCGCTTCGGGCCCAGTGTAGAGGCTTTCCGACGGTGCTCCTTCCGCGAAGACAATTTCATGTTTGTCGAAAAGAACGTGGAAATACTCGACGTGGTCAACTTCGTTGTCGACAAAAATGCCAGGAAGTTCGGTTAGCTTTACCGCAGCGACCAGTACTTCGGAGTTGCCAAACATCCTTTCAGAGATCTTTGATGAGACCAGCATGCGGTGTTGTTTGGACACCAACAGATCTCTGGTCGGCAAGCCTTGCCCAAGTGCACCGGCTGAGATGCGGATCGGGCGAAGCTTTTCGCCGGAACCTTCCAGGGACTTCAGTGGGAGTTTTCTCGATCCGATCCATCGCACACGCTGATGGCCGTTGTCTTTGGTCGACACCAGATCGCCAACCGACAACTCTTCGACAAGAACCTCTCCTTGTTCAGTCAGGATGTGGGTGCCGCGTGCGAAACAGACAATGTCCCCAGAAATGTCGCCGAATCCGATTACGCCTGTATTCGCACCGGACGAGAAACCGCCTTCGAAGATAACCTGGATCGTCGCGACGGGGCCTCCGAATGAAACAGTCAGCGAATCCTCTGCGCCTGGACCTTCAACAGCAGTTGAATCCGCGCCATCAGCCTCAACCGTGTTTCCTGTCTGGACATGGAAGGGGCTCAGGTTCGAGAAAATTACGGGTACCGGATCCCCGTTTATGTCGAATGCAAGTACTGTGACCCGATCGTCAAACGACACTTCGTTACTGTCGAGATCGATAATTTCAAAGGTCGCGTTTTTGACCGGCGTCGAAAATGTAACTTCGGTCGCAGCTGGGCCGGGTGTTCCAGAGAAAACAAACAGGTTCCCGCCAAAGCCTCCGTTATAGAAAACATCGGGGTCCGACGTCGCCGTTAATGTCGAGGTCTTCGTTCCGTCAGTCAGCCCGGTTGAACCGTTCGCGCTGCTCAATGTCGCCCAATCGAAAAGGAACGGCATGGCTACATCTCCAAAACACTAGAAATCGCTATGTACTCAGTTATTCCACTTAAGACCTATGAAAGCGGCAATAAATTGACAAGATGTTAAAGAATATCTCTTTGTACCTGTAGCAAAGGTCCAAAAGCTCAATTACCGGGGATAAATCATGGCAATTGTCACTATGCCGGCTCAGACGGCCCAAAGACTAGAAGATGAAATTCGTCTGCTTTCGCAGTCTGTTGAGATCAAGATGTTCTTTGCGAAAGAGTTTGTGCAGATGCTGAGCTTTACGGATGAGGAGATTGCAGCCTTTGGAGGGGAAACCGGCGAAGCCGTCATTCTGGCAGTTCGCAATTTGGATGTGCTGGAGAAAGCGATCCCCAGGGCCTCGGGCGGTAGGTTGAACTACATTCCGATAATCAACGACAAAGCCAAAGCTAAACTTGATCCTTTCTTATAGGGAAAATTTCTTCGGTAGAGGGCTACTTTAGGTGTTGGCAACCGGTGATCGGGAACAAGGCCAACACCTGTTTATCCAGCAATTTTCGGTAACAAAGGCCTTTCAGCCCAACTAGTCTCGCGTTTCCATCACCACGATCATTTGAGTGCCGGATTCGAGCGCTTCGTAAACATGGGGCCTGTCAGCCGGGTAGCGGTAATAGTCCCCGGCTTTTAGCACTTCTTCTGAACCCAAAGGTCCGACACGGGCCAGACCAGCGCAAAGAACAGTGTGTTCGATGGTGCCAACGGGGTGCGGGGTTGACCGGCGTGCGCTGCCGGGTTCGAGATCCACGCGGTAGATGTCCCGCCTCGTGCCTGGAGGACAATTCGCTAATAAAGTTGTCTGATAGGATGCGTGGTCTGAACCCAGCCTGTCGCCATCGCCAGCACGTATCAGACTAACCTCTGGTTGGCTGATTTCGAACAGTGTTGAAAACGTAACCTCCAATGCGGCTGCAATGGCCCATAGGGTTTCAATGCTTGGGTTTCCCTTGCCGGATTCAAGTTGGGATAATGTCGATTTTGCTAACCCAGCTTTGGAGGCAAGCGCGGATAAGCTAAGACCTTTACGGTTGCGTTCCCGCTGAATTGCACTGGCGATCAGGTCGTTTGGAGTCATTTCGGCCCTATAAAGAACGATTGTATTTTTTAACGAACGTTCATATGTTCGCCACAATGAACGATGTTCGCCATAAAAGGTCAATCATGAACGTTGCATATGTGCCCAGAATTTCTGAACTCGCGCTAGGAGCACGGGATATGTTGCCTATGGCGCTTGCGGCCGCGACTTACGGAGTGGCTTTTGGCCTATTGGCGACTAAAACCGGATTTTCGCTTGCGCAATCACTTGGAATGAGCGCTCTGGTGTTTGGCGGATCCGCGCAGTTGATCGCGCTTGATCAGTTGACTGCAGGGGCGGGGGCTGTGGCGGCGATTTTGGCTGGTGCAGCGCTCAACATGCGTATTCTGCTGATCACCGCCAGCATGCGGGAGGCCTTGATTCATCGCCCTTGGTGGCAGATCGCGATCGGGGTTCATCTGGCCACAGATGCCTCCGTTGCTTTGATGCAAACCGCAAAAGCAAGGGGTGCGCTTGCGAGCTATTGGTACCTCTTTGGAGGCGGTGCTTTCTTGTTGACGGTCTGGATCTTGGCCACTGGCATTGGCGCGTTGCTCTCTCAGGGTATTCCCTCGCCGGAACGCTTCGGTTTGGACTTTGCCATCGTTGCAGTTTTCATCGCATTGCTGCCCGGGCTGTGGCGCGGGCGTCGTGATCTTATGCCGTGGGGCGTGGCGGCTGGGACGGTCGTGATCCTGGCGGCTTTGTTCCCTTCGCAGGCTGGGTGGGCCCTTATCTTAGGCGCGATTTTTGGCGCTGTAGCGGCGGGGTTGATCCATGACGACTGAAATCTGGTTGACCGTCTTGGGTCTGGGATTGGCCAGCTATGCCATTCGTATGGGCGGTTTTTTGTTGGCGCTGCGCCTACCACAATCGGGGGGCTGGGCCCGAGGTATGGAGGCGCTCCCCGGTTGTTTGATCGTCGCTTTAGTGGCGTTGATGATGCTCAAGGGTGGAACGATCGAATGGGTGGCGGGGGCAGCGGTGTACTTGGTTGCTGCAAAAACCCGTAACTTGCCGATCTCTATGGTGATTGGCTTGGCAGTTGTCGCGGGTCTAAGGTTGCTGACTCAATAAGAAGTATCCTTGCAAACTAGGTAAGTCTGCTGGTGCCTTCTCGTAAGTATCCAATTCCATGCAAGCGAAGTTCAGTCGGGTTTGTCTTTTTAGCCCAACTGGCTTCGCACAATAGACCTGCGATAGGCCCTGAAAGTTGAATCTATAGAACTCGGCCCTTCTGCCATAGAAATTAAACAAAGGTAGATACGATAACCCTGTTAATTCGCCTCTCACCAACCCGATTAAGGGTCGTCTAGTCAGCGTCTTCCATCTTGGTCGCATTTAATTGAGCAAACAGTTCGGGCCCGACGCGATCATAGAGGTCCAACTGAGTTTCAAGAAAATCAATATGTCCTTCTTCGTCGGACATGAGGTTTTCAAACAGGCTCATGGAAACGTAGTCACCGGCGGCTTTGCACACATCTCGTGCTTCTTTGTAGAGAGCCCTAGCGCTGTGCTCGGCAGCCAAGTCGCATTCAAGAGTTTCGCGCGGGTTTTCCCCGATTCTGAGCGGATCCAGTTTCTGCAAGTTGGGATGGCCTTCCAGAAAGATGATCCGTTCGATCAGTTTGTCGGCGTGTTCCATTTCTTCGATGGATTCTTCACGGCTTTTTTTGGCCATGCTCCCAAGACCCCAATCGTCCTGAAGGCGGTAGTGCAACCAGTATTGGCTGACTGCTGTAAGTTCATGTCGAAGTGCTTTGTTCAGATATTCGATTACCTTCTTGTCACCCTTCATAACTGACCTCCCGGGTTTCAGGTTTGTTCGCTTGGAAAGGAGTTTCGTAGGTTGATACTAACACTTATTAGAAGCGCTCCAAAATCAGCGAAAAGACTCAATTAATCATATCGGTAGTAGAGTTTCTGATGATTCTGGTTGGACTTAGCTCTGAAAGACTTGCGCTCTAACCAACACAATTGCGTTCAACTGAGACAACGTTGAGGCGATCCAGCGGACTCAGTTGAACCACGATCAGCAGTGGCCCGCCTAAGTCCCGCAAAGGACACCCGGCTCTCAGTCATCTGCCAGACAGATGCCGGACCATCGCGCAACACAACGGTCCGATTTCGCTCGGCGTTTAATCAGAAGGTCACTGAGTATCCCGCCCAAAAGCGGCGCCCTTCGGCGGCGACCGGGATGTCTTCTCCGGTTAGCGGATTGGTTCGAACTGAGCTTGCCGTCGGGTTCAGTTGATTGGTGTTGAAAAGGTTGTCGATGGCAAAGCTAAACTCGCCCAGACCGATCTGTTTGGCCATGCGCGCATTGACCGTGGTGGTGTCTTCGACCACCGCATAGCCCTTGTTGTCACGCTTGCTGGTGTAGACCACTTCGCCAGCAACGCGCAGACCGTTTTTGAACACGTAGTCCGTGTACAGCGTCACCTTGACCGGGGCTGCGATGCGGTTGTTGGGCAGCCAGCTATCGACTTTGTCGTCATTATCGCTGTCGAACCGGCCCTCAGTGAATGAAGCAGATAGACCCACATTGAAATCCGGGTTCACCTGATAGTCTGCAATGATCTCACCGCCCCAGGTTTCTTCTTTCTGCTGAGTGATTGTGTTGGTGGCAGAGTCGAAAACCGTGCCCTCATCGGACGTTGCAAAAAAGCCAGATGCTTCGATGCTGAACGCACCGTTTCTGTGTCGGGCTCCGACTTCGTAGGTATCGACGATCTGCGCGTCAGGCCCGATCGAAGCATATGAGACGCTTTGACCGGGAAGGAATGGGTTGGCCGGCATCGCTCGGCGTGTGAACGCGCCCACATCCGGCAGCGAAAACCCTTGAGAAAAGCCAGCGAATATCTCGGTGCTGGCTGTCAGGTGATAAACGCCGCCGAAATTGAATACCGTTGCATCATAGTCAAAGCTCCCGCCTGTCACATTCACCGCGGGCAACGGCAAAGCGCCAACTGGTGTAAGCTGAATAGCGTCAGGACGAACGAAATCGTTTACAGTCAGGTCGAAGCGTTCGTAACGGACACCACCTGACAGATCGAATTTCTCACCAATCGGAACATCGAACTGAGCGAAGGCAGCCATGCTGCGTTGATCCATTGGTGCGATGACGTCTGTACCATCCAACAATGCCTGGCTGACGTCATCCTTACCGATGTCGATCCCCCAGGTCAGTTTAGCCCCGGCTGCGATCTGGCTCAGATCACTGCGTACGGTCGTGCGGATTCCGTATGTTGTGGTGTCTAGTCGCGTCTGCGCTTCGGGGTTTTGACGTGGATCAGTAAGGCTAATCGGATAGTAAAGGGGGTTCGCGACGCCTGCGGGCACAAAGGCCGCGGTACGTTCGTTGTTGGTGTAATAACCCTGAACTTCCAACTCGCCGATCGTCAGATCCGAGTTCACATAGCGTAGAGTGAGAGCTTGCGTTTCATCCTCGACTGGCTGACCAGTATAGGGCTGAGTGGGATCAACACTGACTGGGTCGGTCAGGTAGTTGGTGAAGAAATCGGGGTCCTGTTTGAACCGATTGGCGTCAAAACGTAGATCGAACCGGTGTGAGCCTTCTTCGTAGTCGGCCGCCAAGCCTAGCGAGTAAATTTTGCTGTTGTCACCACCGCCTTGACCAACCAGCGGGTCAGAGGGCAGCTGACGTCCATCGCCGTCATAACGATCGCCAATGCTCTCGGCGCTCAACTCCAAACGTAGGCCAAAGTTTTCGACCCGGCGGTCATGCGAAGCGAAAATCTCGTAACCCAGCGAATCCGATACGCTTTCGCCTTGGGCTGACAGGCGTGTGAAAACGTTTGATTGCGTGGTATCCGCCGCCCGCTTGGTGACGATGTTAATCGTACCTCCGGTTGCGCCGTTGCCGTATTGCGCGTTCGAGCCTTTCACGATCTCGACCCGTTCAACCGAGTTTACGTCGATCAGCGCCAGTTCCCTGTCGAAACCGCGCAACTCACTTGTGCGGGCGACACCATTGACGAGAATCTGGATGTTGCGCCCGCGCAAGGTTTGACTGGCACCTGACACGGTGCCGTTCGAAACACTCAGGCCGGGCACAAAATCCGATAGGATCCTCTCCAGCGCTTCACCTTGCAGGATGCGCTGCTCCATATCGGCAGAGGTTATCACCTGAACTGTGCCGGGAATGGTCGAGGTATCCGCGTTGCTGCGATAAGCGGTCACGATGATTGGCTCTAGCGTAAAAACGTCTTCTTCGCTTGCAGTGTCTTGCGCCGCGGCGAGGTTGGCACCAAGCAATGCGATAAGGGCGGTGCTGGCCAGCAGCACACGTTTCTGTCCCATCGGGGTCGTCCTTTTTTAGGTATTTGGTTTAGTTGAGTAGGGGCACCTGGGCGGTTTGATCTTGGGTGGGTGCGGCCTGCCCGATCTTTGATTTTGCAAGAAGGATGAGGGCAATCGCCCCCGTGATGAGCGACAGCCCACAAGCGAGCCAGAAAACAGCGGCGTAGCCAAATGCCTGAGCGGCAACACCCGCAGCCATGGACCCGATCATATAGACCAGCAGGTTGGCGCTTGAGAGGATCGTGAAATCCGTCCCTGCCTGGGATAGCGACGATACGCGCATGAAAGCGGTGAACAACCCGACTATTTCCATGTAACGGATGAAGGTGTTCAGCATGGAAAGGCCGATCAACACCTCATACGGCAAACCTTGGACCGCGGCAATTCCGTAGAGGGCGAAGATAGCCGTGCGCCCTACGACCAGGGTCACAAAGAACCGCGCTAATCCAAGGCGTCCGATCACCATCATGGCAAGATACGCGCCCAATATCCCGACCGCGGCAGCTGAACCGCCTGAAATCACCCCAATCAGGGACAACGAAAACCCGGCATCAACCAGAAAGGACTGCTCCAATGCCTTGATCAATCCTTCGGGTACCCGGAATATCAGCGCAAACGCGAAAATTGCCACAGCACCTGGGCGCGTGAAAAAGTGGCGCAAGCTGGGCTTCTGACTGTCTTCTTCTACTACGCGTTTGCCCAATGTTTCCGGCACGGCCAAAAAGATTGACACAGCCGCAAAAGACAACGCACCG
Source organism: Ruegeria sp. BE9 (assembly GCF_056538765.1). NCBI lineage: Bacteria > Pseudomonadati > Pseudomonadota > Alphaproteobacteria > Rhodobacterales > Roseobacteraceae > Ruegeria > Ruegeria sp. BE9. The sequence goes on from NZ_JBQFTS010000005.1 coordinate 32,000, forward strand.
GTTGTCAGAACCGCAGCTTGCCAGCCGATCAAGTCATACAAGAAAAGGGTTCCTGATCCGCCGATCAAAACACCTGCGGCGACTGCTCCGCTCTGGATGGCGTTTCCACCCGCTTGGTACTGAGGCGGCAAGTGTTCAACCGCATAGCCGTCGGTCGCTATGTCCTGTGTCGCCGAAGCGAAGGCGGTCGTGAGCAACAGCGGGAAAAACAGTCCAATATCGGCTACTGGGTCCAACTGCGATAAGCATATAATCGTAAACAGGACGATTGCCTGTGTACAAACGATTACACCCTTGCGTCCGACGTTTCGATGCTGCGACAGGCGGTCAATAAATGGTGCCCAAAGCGGTTTAATCACCCAGGGCAGCATCAGAATCCCCAAGCCTCCGATCAGGGAAAGATCGACACCGCGAGATCTCAGAATGGGCGGCAAAGCAGCGGCGACCAGATAGATCGGAATGGCCTGAGCCACGTATAGGCCCACAAGAGTAGTCCAGATCCGCGTATCAAGCCTGTGCGACGGGACTGCACCTGAGTTTGCGTAAATCTTGTTGAACCTGGACATCCCGGAGCGCACGCCTTGCTTGCACGTGAAAAACGTGGCGAAACTAGACAGATTTACTCAGGTTTACAAGAAAAATGAGTATAAGCTCATATTAACGGTTAAATAATTGATAAAAAACAATATTACGTGCTAAACTCGTCTAGCTGAGGGAAATCGAAGGCCAGCATCAGAACCTTTTTGCACCATCCCTGAATTCTCTGACGATTTGGCGAGTCGTCGGTCATTGCCAGCACTTGCAAGCAAGCAATGGTGACCTGGTTCTGCAGCAATGCCAGTTCTCGCCCAAACTCAGGGGGTGTCTCGCCGCTGATTTTCTCATGCAGTGCAACAATGCGTTGCAGAATCTGTTGCAGGTGTTGTGCCTCTAGCTCTGCCAACTCGCGTGAGCTTCCCATGGCCCGACGCAGTTGCCAGTGTCCGCGGGAGTTTATCTCGGGGTGCCCTGCCAAGGCCTCGAGTATTGCATCGATGCACTCTTCTTTGGATTGGCCGTTCTGAAAGGCTTGTCCTGCTTCATCCAGAGCGTTCAGTGTCTGATCAAGCCAACGCTTAAACAGTTCATAAAAGATGGCCTCTTTGTTGGGGAAAAACTGATAGAGGCTGCCGATGCTGATCTGCGCACGTGATGCGATTGCGTTGGTTGTAACCCGATCCGCCGGACCTTCGGTCAGAAGGGTCAGGGTGGTTTCCAGAATTTTCTCGACCTTTATTTTCGACCGCAATTGCCGAGCCGTTTTACGCGGAACTACGGTGGATGTCTGAGAAGAAGGCATGATTTCAACTGAAAGCGTTATTGTTCAATCTCTTGTATCAGGTTGCAGGCTCGTCGAAAACTTATGATCGCTTGAATTGGGGCATGCTTCGAACGCAGGCGGCATCGGTAGGTTCAAAAAATTCCTGATCAGAGGTTATTATTTGTAGGCCTTTAACAGACCAATTTTTCAATGCCCTATATAGGCCGACCAAACTCCGAATGCGCCAACAATGATCAGACTGATTGCCCAAGCAACGTCGAGGTTGAACCAGCTTTTCGAAATGAACTTCAAACCCAACCAGTGATAGACAATGATGGCGAGGATCGAACCCGCCGTTGTCATTGCCAGCGTGTGCACAATGGCGACACTAAATGCTGTGAAGATGTTGTTGGTCATCAACGTTTGCGCAGCGGCGTGACCAGTTGATGCGACGGTGCCTGGTTCAAGAAGGCCGCAAATCCCCAAGTAAATCGGGACCAGCATCAGCCCGGCACCATGGGCCAAAGCAGCTAAAAACGACCAAAGAACCAATCGCGCGGGGTGCACGCGGGCAAGTATCTTGGGATGTTTGCGGTTAATCAGGAGATAAACGCCCATACCGATCACGACTAAGCCAGCGCCAAGCCTGATTTCCGTTTCGCGTTCGACCAGCACTATCATCAGTGAAAACGGCAGTAGAATGCCAATCATCGCCAAAAAGTGCCCAAGCGCGAGCATTGCCAGGGCTTTGACCATTGCCGCCGGCTTACGTTCCATCAACGCGGCTGAAACGGCCAAAGGCCAACCCATGCCAGGGTTAATACCGTGATATAAGCCTGAAAAAATGACGGCCCACCACAGGGCCGCCAAGGACAGTTCTTCCATTTAGAACCTACACTGAGGGATAGCAGAAACTGTCAGTCGAACAATCGCCCCCCTCCAGACGTATCTGGTGGGCGCGTGTGCCTTCGGGGAAGTCAATGTAGAAGTCCGGATCTAGCGCAAAGCTTCCGTCCTCACCCACGTTGGCCATGACCATTTGTCCCCCTTCGTGGTGGGGGTAGAACTGATTATCCCAAGTGGAATATAGCGAGTTGGTCCAGTAGACACGTTTTCCGTCGCGGCTGATTTCAACCATCTGTGGTCCGTAGACAAACTCTTTGCCGTTCGGATGCTTAGTCTCACGCGCAATACCGCCTAGTTCAACCTTGCCGTTCAGGACCGGGTTGAGCGGGTCAGACACGTCATATTGGTGCATTTCACCCAAACCCCAACAGGCGACATAAAGGTATTTGTCGTCGAGGCTAAGGTCGATATCGGTGACCAGAGGTGGAACCGCGCTGAACCCTTTCAGCAACTCGGGCAGGTTCTCAGGGTCTTCTGGCCGGGGATCGATGGTGATGACTTTTTTCGATTGCCATTTGCCGTCGTCATCTCGCCACCACGTAAAGATCGCTCCTTGGAGATTAGTGGTATCGACCACCACACCGCAGAAACCGTATGACTTGGTAGGATCATGTGCGGGACGGATTTCCAAAGCCATCTGGTAGTTCTCGCCAAAGTCCATCGTCTGGATGTTCTTGCGGGCGCGCAGATCCCAGAAGTGGATGGAATGGCCATATTTGTTGCTAAGCAAATCTTCGGGGACAACACCGTTTTCAAACTGTGGAGGCAGGCCCCATTCTGAACTGACCATGTAATCCTGCGGTAGGTTCCACCAAAAGTCGTAGTGTTTGTCCTGTTTGCCGCGATCCATTTCATACCGGCCAATGATCTCAAAGCTCTCGCAGTCCATGATGAAGATACCCGGAGGTCCATCCGTGCCGTCCGGCCCTGCACCGCCAAGGGTAGAGACATAGATTCCTTCGGGACCGCAATGGATTGTGTGAGGGCGTGAGTATCCGGTTTTGGCGAACACTTCTTCGGGCTCAATGATCTTGTGTATCTTGGCTTCAAGCGGCTCTTTGACGTCAAAGATGTAGATGCGACTTGATCGGATACCCGGAACAATCAGATAGCGTCGCTCTAAAAACGCGTGGCCCGATAAGGGGGACAGGGACGACGAACAAGCGTTCCACCCAAAATGGTGAAACTCATCACCAGTCGTCGGGGTCATCACAGTGTGAACGATTTCACCGTAGGTGTCGGAACCGGATCGCAGATCGATCACGGCTAGCCCGTCGTGATGATCGGCATCTTTCCCAAGCATGATGGTGAAGGCAAAATTCTCGACCGGCGCTTCCATGGCCAGTTTCGGCGACGCGTGAAACGTCGGGTCTGGTCGTAAATTCATTTTAGTCCTCCCTGTTGTGTTTACCCCACCTCCTTGGGGCACGCCTGCAAGCGTTGCTTTGGTGACTTCGTTAAACCTCGCTAACGTTGCAGAGTTGTATGGCGCCACTGATTTTGGTCGCCAGTTCCTTCAACTGAATTCCTATCTCCTGTCTGTAGTCATACCCGAACCGCCGGACTGGGCCGACAGCTCCGACACTGAATGTAACGCCGATTTTTCCGACGGCGACGGGGGCCGCCACGCTGGAAATTCCGATGTCAATTTCCTGATCGCAGTCGGCATATCCTTGCTTTTGGATCAGGTCGAACTCTGCCACCAGGTCATCTCGAGTGGCTTTGGTGTGATCTGTGAACGCTTTGAGCGTACCATTCAGGATCGTTTCCTGAAAGCCAGGCTCGGCGAAAGCGGCGATAGCTTTTGAGCACGAACACGCATGCATAGGGCGTTCACCGATACCGGGATGAATGAAAGCGCGGCCCGGGTCTTCGGGCGTTTCCACGTGAATGATCTCGATCTTGCTGTCCCGGAAACGGGCCAGGAAAACCGTTTCGTTAAACGTGTTGGCCGCTGATCTAAGCAGAGGAGCCGAGACGCGGCGCACATCGATGTCCGATTTTCCCAGTAGGGCGATCCGGATCAGTCGGTCCCCAATAACATATCGTCCGTCGTTGTTGGGCTCTTCGATCAAACCTTGTTCCAGCAGCGTTTGAAACAGCCTGTAACACGTTGGTTTAGGGATACCGCTAGCGGCCTGCACCTCACCAGCCGTCACCGGGCGTCCGACCACGGCCGTGATTTCAAGCAGGTTTATCAGGCGTTCAAGGTGCATTTCGATGCTGTGCCGCCAAATTTTGAGACAGAATCTCATTTAACGAGAACTGACCTGTTAAGATCAAGTCTTATTTGGTGGGATGCCAATCCACTCTAAAACAACAGTTGTCACTACTTGGGTTGCTATCAATCGGAACGAGGTCCACGCAATTGTAGCGCCTGAAATTCCGTCGATGATGGCAAAGGGTATTGCCCAAAATCTTCTCGGGAGGTGAGATCAATTTGGCGCCACTTTCTCTTCGCGTACTTCCCAGGAAGTGCTCAACGTTTTCAAAAGGCTCAACTGACGCGAAACAACGTAACGTTGAAGTTGAGATTTTGCTTGGCCTTCGAACAAATAGTGGAAGGGCAAGCAGGAGAGTTCGATGAAAAATGCGGCTTTGGATGTGTCGACGGTAAACCCTTTGGATAACTCGGCTTTGAGGCAAGCGTTGGATTTGCAGCGCAGCGCGTTTTCCAAAGATATCTATCCCGATTTGAATGTGTGCAAAGACAGGCTCACTCGTCTCGAGCTTGCGCTAGAGGCGAACTTTGATCGATTGATTGATGCTCTGAAATCTGACTTCTCAAACCGTAGCGCGCTGGAGTGCAAAGCTGTTGACCTTATCCCAGCGCTCGGTTCGATCCGCTTCGCGCGTAAGAACCTCAAAAGATGGATGCGCCCGCGCAAGGTTTTGGTACCCCTACATCTGCAACCTGCCCGAGGCAAAATCGTACCTCAGCCATTGGGCGTGGTTGGCATCATTTCTCCTTGGAACTTTCCGGTCTTTCTATCGATCGCACCTATGGCCGCAGCGATTGCGGCTGGAAATCGCGTCATGTTGAAGCCGTCAGAGCTTTCGCACCACACGTCAGTAGTGTTGCGCCAGATGGTTGCTGACAGCTTTGACCCCTCTGAAATCAGTGTTCAAACAGGTGGGCCTGAAGTGGGAACCGAATTCAGCGCTTTGCCCTTTGACCATCTGTTGTTCACCGGTTCGACCCAAGTGGGACGCAAGGTGGCGGCTGCGGCGGCCATGAACCTGACGCCGGTTACATTGGAGCTGGGAGGGAAATCCCCGGCGATTGTGACGCCTAACGCCGATTTGAAACGCGCGGCAAAACGCATTGCATGGGGAAAAACGGTTAACGCGGGGCAGATCTGTGTTGCACCGGATTATGCATTAGTTCCAGCCGCTGAATTGGACACATTTGCTGATATGGTGATGCAAGAGTTTTCGGTCCTATATCCTGACGGCGTGGCCAGTGCGGATTATGGTGGAATCATCTCAGACAACCATCTGAGCAGGTTGAGTAAATTGGTCTATGAAGCGGAGCAAGCAGGCGCAAAAGTGATGCGTTTGCAGAAAACTTTTGTGCCAGAGGGAAAGCGCGCGCTATCCCCGACAATCGTCATTTCGCCTGATGCCAATCTAGGCATAATGCAGGAAGAAATATTCGGCCCTGTGCTACCAATCCTAGCTTATGAGAATGTCGACGACGCGGTCGCCTTTGTGCAAGGCCGAGATCGCCCTTTGGCCTTGTACGTGTTTTCTGAATCCAAAGAAGACCACGACTTCTGGGCTAAGCACTCGATCTCAGGCGGTATGGGGGTGAACGAAGTTCTGCTTCACGTGGCCTGCGACACACTTCCGTTCGGCGGAGTCGGGCCGTCCGGCATGGGCGCCTATCACGGTGACCGTGGGTTTGAAACGTTCAGTCATTTAAAGTCTGTCTTTACCCAATCCAAGCTAAACGGAGCTGGATTGTTGGCGCCGCCATACAACAGGGTGTCTGAGCGTGTCGTCGCATTAATGAAGAAGTTTGCTTGATGCCACCCTCTAAGTTGAGCAAGCATTTAACTGTTGGTGGCCGGTGTTGTGATTTCGTTGTTCACCAATCAAGTATCAAACCGCACGAAAAGCTCTTTGTCTGTCGCTACGCTTTGGCAGCACAGGATTAGGCCATTTGAGATGTCGTTGTCGTCCAGGGCCATCCGGTTTCGCATGTGCACGGACCCTTTGGTCAGGCGGGCTGTGCAGGCGCCACAAACGCCGGACTGACAACTGTATGGAGGGTCTAGGTTAGCAACTTGTGCGGCCTCTAAAAGCGTCTGACCAGCAGCTACCGAAACTCGGGATGTTTTTCCGTTCAATTCGATCTGAACTGTAGCGGCAATCCCTGTGACAGACATATCGCTTTCATTGGCACCGCCAAAACTCTCCGAGTGGATCCGCGCGTCGGGTACATCCAGATTATGCAGCACCGTGCGGATATCAGAGTTCATACTGCCTGGGCCGCAGATCCAGAACTGAGTATCCTGCGCCACCGGAGGCGTTTCGGCAATCGCGGCTTGGATGGCAGCCGCATCCAAGCGACCCGTACGCCACGGCGTGAACCAACTGAATAAGGACGGTTGCGAAAGGATGTGTCTGACGGTCATCCGCTCGGGAAACTGTGCCTGCATTTCCTCAAGCTCATCCCTAAAAATAATGCTTTTCGCATTAGAATTCGCGTAGACCAAGTGAACGGATGAATGCGGTTCTTTTTCCAGAACGGTGCTGATCATCGAATACAGCGGGGTGATGCCGCTGCCCGCGCCGAAAAAGTAGTGGGTACGACGTTCCAATGATCCGGGTTGCACGGTGAAGTTCCCAAATGGGGGCATCACCTCAACCTCATCTCCTGCAGAGAGGGTGTCGCCGATGTGATTGGAGACGACGCCGTTCTTCACACGCTTGACCGTGATGCGCAAGGATGAACCAGGGGGGTTGGAGATCGTGTAGCTGCGTCTGTGTTCCACACCATCAATGAAAAACCTGATCGTCAGGTGCTGGCCCGCCTGCCATTGGAAGATTTCGGCCTGTTCCGTAGGCAAGTCGAACGTCACACTGGTTGCTGCCCCGTCAATTTCCTTGCGGATGTCCGAAACCGTCAACCTTTGAAAGTCGCTTAGCATGGTATGTCTCGTTATCGGTAGTCGTAAGTGGTTGTCAGCGAGCGGATCACTGAGCCGCCGGCGAAAGGCGCAAAGACAAACTCATCTGTCTGAACCATCCTGCCTTTGTAACTCTGCCAATCATAGTCCACACGCGTCACGGCTGTGACGTGGGACATGCCGTCCGTTACCTTAGTTGCGATATCAGGAGCAGAGCGCCCGCTTTCCACGTATCCTTCCATAGCCTTTTCGATTTCGTCCCCTCCGGCCGCGGAGGCATCTGCAACCTTGTAGGAGAAAACGTCGTCGTTTTGTCCCATACCGTATTTGATTGTGATCCGATGTACGGCTTCGGGATGCCAATCGTCCCAAGTTGCAATGAGGCTATTTTCGTCCTGAGCCTGCACGACCCGGGCCGCAATTTCCTGGGGGGTATCCGCGCTGGCGGTTAGCACCATAACCGATGCAACTGCGACGCCGATCAAAGTAGCAGACAGTGGTCTCATGGTCTCTCCTCCGGGTTTCTCATTTGTCCTGCATGAATGACAGCACCGTCTTTTGATGCTGCGTAACCGGGCTCTCACCAATTGACGCGGGGCCTACTTCGAACATGGGGCTTTTCAGGGACTTTTGCTGTTGTTCGCAGGCGTAGATATCTTCTGCCGTGAAGTCCCCGGATGCCATTGGATCGTTCTCTCCGCTGGCGTCACCACCCAGGTACTTGGCGCCGCCGAATTCTTTCCAGAACCCCCAGCTTTTCCATTGCTGTCTCTGAAAGGCCCAATCCGAGGCATTGGCTAGCTTTGTTCGGTTCTCAACCCGCGTAAGATCGGGTGCCAGCGGGGTAATGATGAATAGGTTCCAGCTGTCTTCTCCAGCGCCGATGCCGATGCCGGGGAAAAGCATCGGTACCCAGGCCCCCACTTGCGGCTCAGGTATAACGCGCGGTGTTGGCAGGTTAGCTTCGAGGTTTTGCGCATATTCCGTCGATGGGGGCTCCCAAAAATGGTAATGCGGCCCTTTCCACCCGTATTCAGCCTTCGCGTGGTCGTACATGTACAGTGTGTTCGAATGCAGATGGCTCAGGTGGTAGACGTCGATGTAGTTTTCGACGACAATTTTCCAGTTAGACTTTATTTCGTATGTGTTTCTCGCATCGGGATACTCTACCAGCTCTTCTGGTTTATGTGGGCCGAGAAACGCGTCAACTTCTCCGAACCATTCTGCCAACGAGGGCGCATCTGGGTCTGGATGAACGAACATCATTCCACGCCAAACGTCCACACTGGCTGGTTTTAGGCCAAGGCAGGATTTGTCGACGCCGCCCGGGTATTCTGAGGCCTCGTCTGGGACTGAGATCAGATTGCCCTCTAGGTCATATGTCCAGTCGTGATACGGGCAGGTCAGTGCCTTTTGGGTTTTGCCTACCGCCCTGATCAGTTGGGTTCCGCGGTGGCGGCAAATATTGTGAAAGGCACGCAGTCGATGGTCACGCCCCATAACAATGAATATGTTGTTCAACCCTGCCTGCACGGAGAGGTAGTGTCCGGGCTCGGGAATATCTTCGACAAGACCTGCAAAGCGCCAAGTGCGGGAAAAGATAAGGCTTTGTTCCCGGTCAAACCAATCTTGCGATGTGTAAGCCTCAACCGGCAGGTGGTGGTACATTCTGGTCATCACGACACCTCAGGAAAGTAAGTGGGCGTATTGAGGGAAAAAACTGGCGGAGATCATCATCAAGCCGAGCCCGGCCCAAAGCGCCACGATAGTCCAGTAAAGAAACGGATCTTCTTCGCGGTTGATCTCGAACATCAGAAACGCCTGCCCGTTCATAATGGTTGGTACGATCCACCAGATGAATAGCAGCCCCCAGACCCAATAAAGGCTGAGCGAAGTTGCAGCTAACAAGACGGGCAGAGCGATGTAGTTTGCGGTTCTAGACGGGCTCATTGTTTTGTCTCCAGCACTGAGGCCAGTAACAAGGCTGCCTGCCTCAGCTCCTCGCGCCAAATAGCGGGCGGGTCCAAGGGCAACAGCGCATCCATACTTACAAAGATTGCTGAAATTCCTTGGGTTACTGCGCGGATATCTGCAGCAGAAGCGGAGGGAGCGGCGCGGCGAAGGATAACCTCGATCACGTCGAAGAAATCGGTCAGGCTGTCCATCAGACTTTGTCGAAGATAAGGCCGGTCTGGAACCGCTGTCACCAGTGCCTGGTATGCCAGCATCAGTCGCGGATCAGTTCCGCTGTCGTCTGCGAACAAAGCGTCCACAAGTTCAACAGGCGCCGCGTTTTCGGGCAAGTTTTGGCGCAGGGCGTCCAATGAAAGCGTAAAACAATCAACGACATACCCGGCCAGCGCTGTGATCATTTCATCCTTATTTCCAAGGTAATGGCGCAGCAGGGGACGTTTGACTCCGGCTTCTTCTGCAATCCGAGCTTGTGTCGCTCCCTCAAGCCCGAAGCGCGCGACGCAAGTCAGGTACGCGTCAAGAATCTCATCGGATCTTTGGTCTTTGAGTGAAGGTCTTGGCATGTCTCTCTCGTTTATTGTCACGAATGACAAATAAACATGAGGTAAAAATTGTCAATAGTGACAACTTATAAATTGAGAAACAGACTTGGCTTGTGTGAAACAGCGCTCACCGGTCAGTATTTAACGTTGGGCCTAGAGTGCTTTGGGGTGCATTTTTGCTCGGGCGATTTTGCCATGGTCCTGATTTCATTTGAGCGAACACAGATAAAGAACAGCAGGGCCATTTTTTCTGGTGAACGCCTTGAATTCCGACGTTTTGGTTAAGCCTCAAAAAAGTGATGCGTTTTTGCCAATCAGATCAGCCTAGGGTTTAACCGAGCTTGACCGTAAACCTCTTTAAGTTAGCAAGGCAGAGATATTACCGGAAATTTTTAGATCGTCTGGCAGTTTCGCCGAGACGCAATAGGGCAGCACATAATGACGCAAAGGTTGGAAGCACAATACCAAGACCTGATTGATCTTGTGGTTGCAGGTCACGCGCGCGAAGCAAGTTTCCGCGCCTTGTTAGTACTTCTCAAAGATGCGCCAGACAGCAGCGTTATTCTGGGCGCGCTGGCGCAAACCGAACCTTCTTTGATCGAAACAGAAGCCCTAAAAACCGAAGCTGCGGACTTGTTGACCTTGGCGGGTGAACATAAGCGGGCCGACATGTGGCGGCCCGTGCAAGAAACATCGGACAACGTCATTCAGATGCCCTCGGTTGATGGCCCACTGCGTATGGTCGAGGGCGGCGAAATCACCTTTGACGACATTGGTGGGCTTGAGGAGGTCAAAAAACAGGTGCGCCGCCGCATAATAAATCCGTTCACCGGCAAGCGCGACCTGTTTAAGCGGTTCAAACGCAAGGCTGGTGGGGGCGTTCTGATGTATGGACCTCCGGGATGTGGCAAGACGATGCTCGCTAAGGCTTTGGCCACGGAATGCAATGCGGGATTCTACAACATCCGCGCCGCCGATGTGCTTGATAAGTACGTGGGCATTGCAGAAAAAACGATCAGAGAGATTTTTGCCACCGCCCGAACTCGGCGGCCTGTCGTTCTGTTTTTTGATGAAGTCGAGGCATTGGCACAGCGCCGGCAAATGGACAGCTCTGCGAAAATAAATACGACCGTTTCGGCGCTTTTGACTGAGATGGACGGGTTTTCCGAGGATAACGACGGCATTCTTTTTCTGGGTGCCACCAATGTGCCGTGGTCGCTGGATAGCGCATTCCGCCGTCCCGGTCGTTTTGACCGTTCGATCTTTGTGCCACCTCCAGATAAAGTGGCTCGTTCCTTTATCCTAAAACGCCTGTTGCAAGACCGCCCCACCAGCTCGGGCCTGGACGTCCAATTGATCGTTGAAAAAACATCGGGTTTCTCGGGTGCGGATCTGGCTGCGTTGGTCGATACAGCGATTGACATCGCGATCGAAGAAAGCGCCTCAGTCTCGGAGTTGGAACCTCTGAACAACGCACATTTTAAGGAAGCCCTGCGCGAGGTGAAGTCCTCGGTCGGTGAATGGCTGGGGCAGGCGCGCAGCTTTGCAGACTATGCCAACCAGGACGGGATGTACGACGACCTGGCTGCCTTTTTAAAGAAATACGCGAGATAACGCATGTCAGAAGCACAAGTCGAAGGGTTGGGCACAGCTCGGGCCCTTTTTGATGCCGGGAACACCGAAGGCGCGAAACGCATTCTGGGCGGAATGCTCGAAAAAAACCCAGACAATTTGGGTGCCGCCGATTTAATGGTGGACATTCTGATGAAGGAGAACAGCGCCAAGAAGGCAATTGAGTATTGCGACAATTGGCTATCGCGCCACCCGAATGCCGTCAGGATGCACGTCAACAGATTCAATGCGCTGGCAAAGCTGGATCGCAAAAGAGAAATGGCGTCTAGCTTGCAGCGCTTCCGGCAGAATTTCCCGGAGCATCACGATGCCATCAATGTGATGGAAATGCTGCTAGATGCTAAAAAGGGCAAAACGAACAGGTTCCGGAAGAAACTGGAAGAAGAGTTTGGTCACGATCAGTCGCCCGAAATGACAAAGATCAAAGGTCTTGCCCTGCACAACTTGGATGACGTGTTCGAGGCAGACCACTATCTGAGCGAAGCTCTTGAGTACTTCCCGAACGATCCGGAATTGCTGGAGGCAATGGCCACAAACCGCTTCCAACTCGGTCGTTTAGCCAGTGCGCGGGCGTTTGCGTCTCGGGCTTTGACTGTTGATCCAACAAAACGACGCATGGCTTACCTCAGCAGGCTGACATGGCTGTTTTACTACCCGGGATTCTACCTTCTACTTCTGATTATGACGACCGGTCAGATCATGTGGATGAGATTCAATAAGATAGTCGCCTTGGTTGGCTACGTGATCCTGTTCCGGATAATGAGCGGCGCGTTCAACTTTTTCGTCTACCCCTTTGCCATCCTCGCCGGAGTAAGTTCGTCCCATCGTGCGATAATGGTGGTCTATGTGATTGTGATCGGGTCCTACCTCATTGCCATTGTCGATCGGTATTACAACAAGCTCTTCGGCCGGAAGAAAGCCGTTAAGTTGCGGAAGTATTGAGGAAAAACCCATGACTGATCAAACGATGCCATGGTGGAAAAACCGTACGATCAAAGGGTTGACCCCTTGGGTGGCTCTATTCGCCGCACTATTGCTGCTTCATAAGACATTTGACTATCGCATCGTGAACAAGGGGCGCGACCTTGCGGGTTTAGAAGACAACACGCTCTATCTGAACCAAATAACGCCGCAACTTTGCACCAATCAGGCCGTATACGCCAAGCTGGGCAAGCGGCGTTTTCTTGTGCCGATTGGCGCTGTCGCAGGCCAGTCTGTTTTTGAGCAGGAAGGAAAGCTTCACTTAGGCGACAGCGTTGTCGATCTTGGCGAAGCGTGGAAGCAGAAAGCTCAGTCTGAAATTTCCGACTCCGGAGTGTCGACGGTCCCTCAGGGCCATGTTCTGATTTTGAACACAGGCTTTCAGGAAGGGCACGAAACCAAAGGTTGGGGCATTGCGGTCGTACCCGAAACGGCTGTTGGGCGATCGCTATCGCACGTGCTGTTTTCCAGAGATTTGAGCCGTATCGGACAACCTGCCAAAGAGCTGGGAACTTGCGTAACACGGGCAAGCGAGCAATCCGAAACGTCCTAAGGCAAGGCCCGAGCGCGTTCGGCGCGTTTTTACAGTTTCGCAAATGGTCGACAAAATCGAACCCCGTGTGATCCGTGTCACTGACCGGCTACGAAAAAACTGACAGACTGGGATAATTCAAAGGTTGGTGCTCGGCTTGCGTTTGGAGCACTGTTTTTTTATTATCCTCCCCATGACTGGGGCGCGCTGGAGTCAGCGCGCCTCTTTTTTTTGTGTTTGGAGAACAGATTTGGATACCAGCAAAGACTAAAGCTGAAAAATAATGGCGTAGCGTAAATTACCTTGCGATTTGCGTGCGGTAGCGGCGCAGATGTGCGGCGTAAAACATTTTTTGATCGATCGGTCAAAAACGGTGTAATTTCAGCAATTCTTCCCCGTTTCCGGTTTGATTTTTTTTAATATGTACAGCCCACCGCTGCGGGTGATCACTCATTTGTAAATGGTCTTTGGGCCTTCCTCCCCCTCGGGCTTGGACCAGCCCGCAGCGGCAAATATTTTGAAGAAGACTGATTAATGCAAGGTGCTCGCAATGTTCTTGAAATCGATTCTGAGGCGCGTTTTTAGGGCAAAGGCTGTAGTGGTCTCAGTGCCAGAAGAGTCAGTTCAGAAAGCCGCAAGCACAAATCGAGCTTCTATAAGTAAACCGGAACTTACGTTGCTGTTTGGTGATTTGTTGAATGAAAATAAGAGCTTGAATGGTAAAGGCCAGCGGCCGAAGGGTTAGCCTGAATAAGCCTCGGGAAATCGATGGAATTCCCAAGATAGTGTGCTGCCTGATGAGTGAAGGAACTGCTGCTGTCAACGGTGCGTTTCCAAAATAATGGTGGACACACTTTCGACACAATGTCATCTTGGGTGCGAGGGCGGCACGTCATTATTTTAGTACGTACTGGTTTTCTAACTGGTCATTCGAGGGGGTATGAGTGCGATGTGTCGCCCCACGAAATCTTCGCAAAAATATGGCAGGAATTGACGGACGTGTCGTCGTAGGATCGAAGCGGATACTAGCCGTTTGCTAGGCTCTGACGCGCTATTGAACTGGCTGTCTTTTCATGCTCGCGTTAAGGAGCCAGGCCAAAGTGCTACCTTTGGCCTGGCTGATGTTCAGAGGCACTCGGCCAATGTATCGGCCATTTTTCGAATGACTTCGGGATAGAGCGTTGTTCCGGGTTCCAGGTCAGAGCCCAATGGGTCGATTACACCTGTTTTCGCTGACGTTCCCTCTAGAACAGTTTTCACGATTCCAGGATTGAACTGGGGTTCGGCCAGAACGCAATCGACACCTTCTTCACGAATTCGACCCTGAATTTCGGCGATACGAGCCGGGCTTGGGTCAGTGGCGTCGCCAATGGAAATCGCACCCGAGGCAGGGAAGTCAAATGCATCTTCGAAATACTGATAGGCGTCGTGGAATACGATGAAGCTGCGGCCGCGGACACTTTCCAGTTTTTCGGAAACCTCTGCAGATAACGCAGCCATTTCTTCTCGCGCGGCTGCTGCGTTTGCAAAGTAAGCGCCAGCATTGTCTGGATCAGCTGCTGAAAGCTGTGCTGCGATCACGTTAAGCCACGTTTCAGCGTTTGCAGGGGAAAGCCAAGCGTGCGGATCATGTTCGCCGTGTGCGTGACCCTCGTGGTCGTGTTCGTCGTGGTCAGCATGTTCATCGTGATCATGATCGTCATGCTCTTTGTGATCTGCGTGATCCTCGTGCTTGTCATGATCGTGATCATCATGGCCATGATCTTCGTGTTCATGCTCTTTATCTTCGGCATGCTCACCCTCATGGCCGTAGTCATCGTGGTCATCGTGGCCAGCATGTTCGTCATGGTCATCGTGCTCGTCGTGATCATGCGCCTCGAACAGGGCATTTTCCCGGAAATCAAGAAGAACCGTTCCGTCAGATTCCAGCAGAGTTGTGACGGTTGCGCCGTCCGCAAGTGTTTCCACTGCACCTTCCATCCAAGGTGTCAGGTCTTCTCCGATCCAGAATACCAGATCAGCCTCTTGCAGGGCGGCTGCCTCGGATGGGCGCAAGTTGTATTCATGGGGTGAAGCACCTGGCTGAACAATGAGGTTAGGTGTTCCAACCCCTTCCATAACCCGAGCTACCAGTGAGTGTACTGGCGCGATGTCGACCGCCACATTTGGAACATCCGCCATTGCTGTTCCCCCCATGAGTACAGCCGTGATCGAATATGGTAGAAGCTTTCTGGACATCAGACCCTCTATGTGATTTTATAACGTTGCGAGCGGCATACATGATATGGAATAACATGACAAGTGATCCACGCCCTGTTCCGGCTGATGAAACGGCTCCGGTAGGGTTCCAGAAACACAATCACGACTCCTGCGTCGAAACCGCCCTAGCCACAGCTGAGGCGCGGTGCAAAGAGCAAGGCCTGCGCCTTACTCCTGTTCGGCGCAAAGTTCTGGAGATGTTGCTTCAGGAGCATAGGGCGCTTGGTGCCTATGCCATTCTTGATTACCTGCGCGATGAGGGTTTTGGGTCTCAGCCCCCAGTGGCTTATCGAGCGCTCGACTTCCTTGTCGAAAATGGCTTCGTGCACAAGATTGAGCGTTTGAACGCGTTTGTTGCCTGCTCTCATCCCGGCGCCACGCATTCCCCAGCTTTCATGATTTGCAGAAAATGCGACGCAGTCGCTGAGGCTCAATCCGCGCCGACCAAGGGAGTCCTTGGTGCAGCTGCGCGCGCAGCCGGTTTCGAGATTGAGCGAACGGTAGTAGAAGCCGAGGGAATCTGTCCGGCCTGCACCGAAAAGGCGTAGAAATGACCCTTATCACCGCCGAGAATCTTAGTGTGCGCTACGGTGCAAATACCGTGCTGCGTCATGTGGACATGGCCATCGAACCCGGTGAGATCGTCACCATTGTCGGCCCAAACGGTTCGGGCAAGACCAGCTTGTTGCGAGCGATCATCGGTGCGACCAAACCCACAGAAGGTAGGGTTTCGCTGAAGCCGGGCCTGAGAATTGGCTATGTCCCGCAAAAACTCCATATCGATCCGACGCTGCCGATCTCAGTTGAAAGGTTTATGCGCCTTACAATTAATGTTTCGCGCAAAGACTGTGTGGCGGCGCTTGAGTCTGCTGGCGTTCCAGACCTTCTAAAGCGACAGATGTCGCAATTGTCTGGTGGGCAGTTCCAAAGAGTTTTGTTGGCGCGGGCTTTGATTAATCGCCCCGACGTCCTGCTCTTGGACGAGGCGACCCAAGGCCTCGATCAACCGGGATCAGCAGCGTTTTATCGGCAGATTGAAGATGTGCGTCGTGAAACCGGCTGTGCCATTTTGATGATCAGCCACGAGCTGCATGTCGTCATGAGCGCCTCTGACAGAGTGATCTGCCTCAATGGTCACGTGTGTTGCGAAGGGTCTCCGGCTGTTGTGGCCTCAGCCCCTGAATACCGAGCGCTGTTCGGAACCGGCACTGGCGGTGCGTTGGCCCTTTACCGACATGACCATGACCACGATCACGACCATTGTGAACACACTCAGGAAGCTGCTGAATAATGCTAGATGATTTCATGACACGCGCAACGTTGGCGGGTGTTGGCGTTGCCTTTGCTGCAGCCCCCCTAGGCTGTTTCGTTGTTTGGCGCAGGATGGCGTACTTTGGTGATGCAACAGCCCACGCAGCCATCCTGGGCGTTGCGCTGTCGCTTACCTTCCAAATGTCGGTATTCACAGGAGCACTGGCCGTTGCATTGATTATGGCGCTTACGGTCACGCTGTTGGCTGGTCGGGGCTATGCAATGGACACGCTTCTGGGGGTTCTGGCGCATTCGGCGTTGGCGTTTGGTCTTGTCGCGGTTTCGTTTCTCTCTGGCGTGCGCATCGACCTAATGGCTTATCTATTTGGCGATATCCTAGCGGTCTCGCGGTCTGATTTGATTGTGATTTGGGGCGGTGCTCTGCTTGTTGTGGCTTTGATCACGTGGCGCTGGTCTCAACTGCTTACCGCGACTTTGAACGAAGAGCTGGCCTATGCTAGTGGGTTTGACCCCAAGCGTGAGCAGTTGATCCTGACGTTGTCTCTGGCCGTTACCGTAGCAGTCGCAATTAAGGTCGTCGGTGTTTTGTTGATTGCAGCGATGCTTATCATTCCAGCTGCGGCCGCGCGTAGCCTTGCCCGCTCGCCTGAAACAATGGCGTTAATAGCAGCGGCAATTGGCGCGTTTTCGGCTGTCGCGGGGTTGAGAGCGGCCTACGTGTTCGACACGCCAGCAGGCCCGTCGATAGTCTGTGTTGCGGCAATCCTGTTCGGCTGCTTGAGCCTTGTCGGCTGGCAAACTCGGCGTGGTGCTTAGATCATCTGCCTGGGCTTAGAGTGATCTGAGCCAGGTCCTGGCCTTTCTGGTCGAGTGCAACTCGTCCATTGGTCAAGATCCTAAAGCGGGTAGTCGATTTGCTGCTGAAACCCGCAGCGCTCAGTGTTTTTGTAAGCCTATGGCATCAAAATGGTGGTGGTCGCATTCTGACGGGGCTTGATTTCACGATGGAGGTATTCGTGGTCGCAATGCGGCCGAAAGACTCAAGCAAAGGGTCCAACTCACCAATATCCTTCAACAACAAACGCGCGACGAAGCCGTCCTCGCCCGTAACCTTGTCGCACTGAACGATCCTATCGGTTTCCTGAATCTGTCTCTCTAACATGTGTCGCTTACCGGGCAGGGGTCGAAACCGCACAATCGCTTCGAGAGAGTAATCAAGAGCGTTCGGCGATATCTCAACCGAAAAACCCTGAATAATCCCTCTGTCTTGTAGGCGCCTGACACGATCCCGGATGGTTGGGGACGATACCCCAGTGTCAGTCGCCAGATCTTTCCAGCTAATACGCGCGTCCCGGACCAAAGCATTCAGAATAGAGCGGTCGATATCATCTAAGAGGTTCCTCATATAAGCAACATAAGAAAAAAGCCTTTGGATTACACGGCAAAAACAACAAAACGCTTCTCTTCCGAAAAGTACCTATAGCGGATGGTTCCTTATTGTTCGGCTTCACAACGATCGTCGGTAGGAGAGAGCATGAATTGGGTAATTTGGGCGTCCTTTGCGGCCGTATCTGCAGTGAACATCGTCACGCCCGGACCGGCAAATCTGAACACGGTTCGCCGAACTGTACAGTTCGGCGGAAAGCGGGTTGTCCCAACCATAATGGGAAATGCACTGGGGCTCGCGGCTGGTGGGGTCGTATGTGCACTGGGCGTCACCAACTTCGTGATGGCGTCAGGCCTTCTTTGGTCACTCTTCCAATGGCTAGGCATCGCATATCTGGGGTGGCTTGGTTTAAAGCTGCTGATTGGCGGCGATACTCCTTCATTGACTGCTGAAACACAACCTTCGGTGTCTGCCCGGGCATTGTTCTCAGAAGCTTTCCTTTTGGCGGCTACTAATCCCAAGGCGCTCCTGTTCTATGTGGCGCTGTTCCCTCAGGTGTTGCGCCCAGAGAGCGGACTGCCCTTGCAGGCGAGTATTTTGATACTGACCTATTGCGGCCTGTCTGTTTTGTCTCTTAGCGCCTATTCCGCACTGGCGCATGCGTTGAGAACCCATTTCATGACCCAAAAGCGATATGAGAGATTCCGGCGTGCCTCGGGCATTATCCTACTTGGATTTGCCTTCAAGCTTTTCATGGGCCTGGGGGATCAGAGGTCTTAGTGAGGGCTGGGGCGAGTTTGCCTCGTGTTTTGTTCTGGTGAGGCGGGGAAAATCCCAGGCTTTAACATCATATTTGACGCTTATTTCTGCTTGGCGCATAGCGACCGGATTTTTAACAAAATTTTGACAGAAACCACCCATAGCGGCGTCATCGCAATACATAATATGCTAGGTAAAAAAATGAAAAGAACCGCTATTCTCCTTTCGTTCCTGCCCGCAATGGCGTTTGCAGAAGAACGAGTGTTTGAATGCGAAGCGCCTGATGCGGATCATCCCGAGATGGCGGCCAAACTGATCAAATATGAAGGTCAGGACAAAGGCCATATCACCATAGGCGATATAGACAAAGACGTGGCTGTGTATCCAGGTTTGGACACTTTGACTTACCTCTATGTCGGGGAGGACTACACGCTGAACTACAATGTGCACCCAGAGAAAGGCACTTTCGATTTTTCCGCTTCGGGCAGTAAATCTGGCTGGGGTAAGGGGACCTGCAAAGAAACCACCGGGCAATAATCAGCGTATAAGGCTTGGATGATCAGATTGTCCTCCGGTGGCACCGATCTTTGAATGGAGGTCGGTCGATCCAGCGCCTTTCAGTGTTGGGATCGACCGTCTCAAGAACCTATTGACATGGCTTGGCTACAGCAAAGCAGAACGTACAGCTGATGCTGTTGATCGCTGTCTGTGGCTGGTCAGGTGCCCGTTCAGCAAGCTATGGTTCATTCCAACTTAGGCTTTGTACTTTTTGCGAGAGTGTTGACCAAACCAAAGGAAATTTTATGCGCATACTTTCTCTGTTTCTGACTGCGATCTTGCTTGCCTCAGGTTCGACTGCTCAAACACTTGACCGGATCAAGGAAAATAACGAAATTCGATTTGGATTTCGTACAGACGCAGCACCTCTGTCCTACATCAACGATGAGGGTCGTCCTTTCGGTTTGTCTCCCTTGATTTGCGATCAGATTGCACTGGGGATCGCAAGACAGTTCGGGCTAGAGGACCTGAACGTACAATTCATTCCGGTGAATTCGAATGATCGGTTCGATAAGGTGGCGTCCGGTGAGGTGGATGTTCTTTGCGGAGCCGCTACGATCACTCTGTCACGGCGTGAGCTCGTTGATTTTTCCATACCAACTTATGTCGACGGAACATCTCTTCTGTTGCCCATCGAAACCGAAGGTACGATGCAGGCGCTGGCTGGCAAGAAGGTTGGAATGAGAAGCGACACGACGACCGAAGAGGCCGTGCTTAGGTCTTTCGAGTCTGCAGGGATTGATGCTGAGATGGTGCGGTTTGCCTCGCATCCAGATGGAATAAAGGCGCTAAGGGATGGAGAAGTCGATGCGTATTTCGCAGATCAATCCATTCTTTTGGTCAACTTCCTAGCGGCTGGTTTGAGCGGAAAGTTCAAATTGTCTCAGGATATTCTCACGATTGAAAAACAGGGGCTGGCGATTTCGAGAGGCGATGACGAATTCCGTTTGGTGATCGATACGCTCTTGTCTGAAATGTACCTTCAGGGGCGCATGGAAGAGATCTTTCGTACAGCGTTACCAGGAATAGAGCCTAGCGAAGCATTGAAAGCCTTGTACGTAATTGCGCCCACTATTCCCTAAACAACGCGACTTACTGATCTGGGAAATTAACAGTTTAGATTGGGTGGCAGGAGCCGGCGGGGGAAACCCCGCTTTACAGGCTTTGACACTGGTCTCGCTGAATGTAAGTTACACCAAACTCGCTTATGTTTTTGGCTTCATTTGAGAAAAAACGGCGATCTCAGAGGTGTGGTGTTTGCGAGTAACGCCGACCTTGGGTGGGCGCTCTAATCGGCTCAACTACCTGAAATCTGCCGGAATACCCTGCTTCTGAGCTTTTATGGTCCAGTTGCGGGGCTTGCGGGTTTTCCAGTGCCATTTCGCATTTTGGTTTAGGAGCAAGTGGTTTCGGTGGGCGATACAAGCTTCACGGCTCGTTTCATCGTCCCCAATCACAACACCACAGCAGGCGCAATCCTCCAGCAATGGATAGAGGCCATCATGCCCCCAAACAGGTATATGATATTCCAGACCACATACACGACAGAGGTGTACTGGTTTGTTGGCGATCGGGAGTAAGTGAAGCATTGCCCAAACACCGGGACGGATGCGGTCCGTTCTACATAGAGGCGCAATTGCAGGGTTCTAAATTCATTCAGCCCTGCCGGTACAACGGGGAAAATCAGAGTTTTATCACCATGAATTCTGATGCCTCTATCAGATAGGCTATCGGTCCACCGAGAGACCTTGCAACCGCGTCATACGGAGAAAGAACCTTGGACCGAAGCGCAATCTTTTCGGGCGGAAGTTTTGTATACTATCGGCCCCTAAAAGCGCAGAGAGGGTGCAGAGCGAGCACTCCTTCTCATCCATCCCTAATGCGTTCATTTAAACCGTTTTGTGCCCATTCCAGAGCAGTGTTCCGCTTTCCGATGTCCCTTAAGCAAAATGACACCGAAATACATTTAAAGCTAATCAGTGGGCACATTGTGCAGTTCACACAACGTGAATTGCAGGGGTTTTTGCGCAATCGAAATGTGATTATTTTTTTGATCTTGGCCATTTTGATTGTGACCGCCGGTAATCCTGTCCTTTTCCAGACGTTGCCCAACTTTAAAAGTCGTCTGTTTTATTGGACCCTCAGCGTCGTTCTCTATGTGCTAGTGATCCCTTACTATGCCCAGGCGGCGTATTCGCTTTGGCATAGGGTTAGTGCCCGGCCAATGCCGCACTTTCCGACTTCCGTTCCGCTTATTCTTGCGTTGAGCTGGCTTGCAGAGCATTTACCGATTTTCCCAGATTTGCTTTCCTTGCCGCGCGTCGCTCGTGAAGGCAGTTTTGGCTATCTGGTGAACACGGTTATCGGTGTGACCCTTGAAACCTTGGCGCTCCTTTGGCTTTGGCCTTTGTTCAACAAAGCGCGTGAACACAACCCTGAGCCAGACAAAGAATTTGTAGTTTTCAGCGGCAAATCCATTCCCTTGTCGATCTTGCGATTGGTTCACAGCTCGGAACATTTTTTGATCGTGACAACGGATATCGGTGTCTCAAGATATCGGACCCGAATGAAGGATTTTCTAGAGCAAGTGGATGCTCGGCATGGCATTCAGCCTCACCGCTCGTATTGGGTTGCTAAGGACGAAGCAGTAGAGCTTTCCGGTCGATCAATAAAGACACGGGGTGGAGGGAACATCCCTGTGTCTCGGGGCAGGGTATCAGAGGTGCGTGCGTGGTTCTACAATCAAAGCAAACCGCACTGAACCGATGCTGAGATGAATGCCGGTTTCTTCTGACAGGCTCGGTTGCTTAGCCGCAAGAAAGGCTCTTTAACTTCACGCTGGTCGTTTGCAGTCCTAGGCTTTTTTCAGCAACCTGGACAGATAATCTCCGTACCCATTCTTGGCGAATGCTTCTGCTTGTGCTGCCACGTCATCGGCGCTGATCCAGCCGCGCTGATACGCAATCTCCTCCGGGCATCCAGTTTGCAGACCTTGCCGTTCTTCCAGAGTGCGCACAAAGTTGCCAGCATCCAGCAACGAACCGTGGGTGCCAGTATCTAACCATGCGTATCCGCGCCCCATGGTTTTGACCTGTAATGAGCCTTCTTCCAGGTAAGATTGAAGCACATCGGTTATCTCTAGCTCGCCGCGCGCAGAGGGTGTTACTTTCCTAGCGCGCTGTGGGGCGGTGCCATCTAAAAAGTACAACCCCGTAACCACATAGTTGGACGGTGCGTGACGGGGTTTTTCGACAATTTGGCACGCGCGGCCGTCGCTATCGAATTGCACTACGCCATAGCGCTCTGGATCTGCCACGTGGTAGCCAAACACAGTGCCACCAGACAGTTTTGTGTCTGCCGTGGCCATAAGCTTGGGTAACTCATGCCCAAAAAAGATATTGTCCCCCAACACCATGGCGGAGCAAGCGCCGTCCAGGAAATCTTCGGCCAAGATGTACGCCTGAGCTAACCCATCGGGGCTGGGTTGCGCGCGATAACTTAGCCTGACGCCCCATTGCGCGCCGTCACCAAGAGTGTTCTGAAATTGGCTTTGATCCTGAGGCGTTGTGATAACGCAAATTTCGCGTATTCCAGCCAACATCAGTACACTAAGCGGGTAATAAATCATTGGTTTATTGTAAATTGGCAGTAGTTGCTTCGATAAGCCCATGGTGATTGGATAAAGCCGCGTGCCGCTACCGCCAGCGAGGATAATGCCCTTGCGCCCAGTCATGAAACTCCTCCCAAGTTCCTCCAAATATCTGTCTGGCCCTACCGCAGGTCGGACCCGTGATTGCCAAAGTCAGTTTTGTTCGCGACGCGATCTAATCGGCGTTTCGTGCGAAACGGGTCGCATACTTCGGCTCTGTCAGTTGGGTGAACCCGCCATGCGGGTCAGCCCCCAAGTCGACGGGATGATCCTGTAAAAACCAAGGATCATACGTTTACCCCCAACCGCTCGCCTACCCCGCTCCTGCTTTGTAGCGCGCGCCACCAGTTTTCGTTGTCCAGGTACCATTGAACTGTTCGCTCGAGCCCTTGTTCGAGCGTGACGGAAGGGGTCCAGCCCAATTCGTTTCGGATGCGGCTAGGGTCGATGGAGTAACGGGCATCATGACCTGGCCTATCAGCTACAAAGGTTATGAGGTCGGCATGAGGCGCCTGAGTCGGGCGTTTTTGATCGAGAATAGTGCAGATCATTCTGACCAGATCGATATTGCGTACCTCACTCTCGCCGCCAATGTTGTAAGACCTTCCAATCGCGCCCTTCGACGCAACCAAAAGCAATGCCTCGGCATGATCCTCGACATAAAGCCAATCGCGGACGTTTTCTCCTTGCCCGTAGATTGGGATTGGCTTGCCCGCCAACGCATTCAGGATCACGACGGGGATCAGTTTCTCGGGAAAATGATAAGCCCCATAGTTGTTCGAGCAATTGGTTAAGACAATTGGAAGCCCGTATGTTTCGTGCCACGCGCGTACCAAATGGTCGCTGGATGCCTTAGACGCCGAATACGGCGAACGCGGATCATAAGGCGTGTTTTCTGTAAACTGCCCAGTCACACCCAGTGAGCCAAAAACTTCGTCTGTAGAAACATGATGAAACCGGAAATCCTTGGGTTCACCATGCTCTTGCCAATAGGCTCTAGCGGCCTCGAGGATTGTGTAGGTTCCGCAGATGTTAGTGTTAATAAATGCGCCAGGGCCATCAATCGAGCGATCCACATGAGACTCTGCAGCCAGATGCATTATCGCGTCGGGCTTTTTCTCTGCCAGAACTCGGTCCAAGGTCGGACGGTCACAGATATCGGCGTGAACAAAACTATAGTTTGGATGGTCAGCCACGCTTGTCACGTTGTCGAGGCAGGCGGCATAAGTGAGCGCGTCCAAATTGACGACCTGATGGCCCTCTCTGATGGCGCGGCGCACCACAGCTGAGCCGATAAAGCCCGCACCGCCTGTTACAAGGAGCTTCACTCCACGCCCTCCTGGACAAGGGGGATGCCTTATTAGGTAGGTGTCAGGCTGACAAAAAATTCGCCCGACGATGCCGGAGATCTATGGTTCCGGCCTTAAATGACAGGTCCCCATTCATAGCTGCAGCGCTTCGGGGTAAAAAATCAGACACCTTATAAACGTGTCGTGTTTATACACATAGAACCCTGAAACCACTTAACTTTACATAATACCAATAGCAATTTTGAGCCGCTTTGTCACCGTCGGATTCCGAGCGCAATGGCATGTTTCATTTTGTTCGAAACTCACCGCACCAGACGATGGCCACAGCAACAGATCGATACAGTTTTTTGTGTGAGATCGGAGGGTGTTAGATGGCTTCGGATGCAACAGCCAGCTTGGATTTCCGGGTTCAAAGAAGTGGGTCCAAACCCTTTCGGATGCGAATGGAGTTACTTTTGACGCTCTCACGGCAGAGCGGCGTTTAAGTTTCGACCATCTTATTGGATTGGCATCAGATCGGGCGGCTGCTTTTTGGTCCGCTTGGCCTGTTGCCTAACGACTGCCATGGCACCGCGCTGTCTGAACAGCGCAGTACCATGAGTCGAGAAGGGCGCAGCCCTTTGTCAGCAGCACTTAGACGATCAGGAAGTCGTTGTGATCGATATCCAGGCGCGCGTCCAACTGTGCGATTTTTACTTGCTGACCGGAACCATTCCCGTCCGCGTCATAGAAAACCTCACCGGTCCGCCACTTGTACATGACGTAATCGTTCAGGTCGTCAGCACGTTTCGCTACCTCAAAGAACTGCTCTTCGAGAACGTCAACGTTGTTGCCGCTGTTTGTTGCGAGGCTGGTGAAAACCGAGCTGTCGAGAACGATCTTGTCATAGTCAGGTTTGAAGTCTGTAATGACATCAACGTTCGACGAAGAGTTGGGTTTTGTGTTGAAGACAAAGAAGTCCCGACCACCACCTCCGGTCAATGTGTCGTTGCCGGTACCGCCATACAGGACGTCGTTACCCGCGTAGCCATTAAGTTTGTCATTACCTGCACCGCCAATCAGACGATCGAACGCACCAGTGCCGTTAACGGTGTCATTACCTGCACCGCCAGCGACTTCATTGATGTCATTGTTGCTGGAGTCGTTTTTGTCGTTATCGGTGTCAGTGGTGTTGTCGGTTTCCGGAGCAGGAGCTTTGCCGGAATCCGGGTTATCCGGGGTCGGAGCCACTGAAACGCCATCTTGATCAGCGTACCATTCTGAGCGTGCATTTTCCCAGTAGTCCCGTGCCGCTTGGCCTTCCAATACCGTCCAGCCTTGTGGAGGCTCAGGGTAATCGGCGGGCAGCGGTTTGTTCGACAGGTTCAGGAAAACGTTGTTCGAAGACGAGATTGTCTTGTCCCAAGCCAGTTCCAGACGCCAATCACCGATGTGATCGGGGTCTTCAATGGCGATTACTGAGTCCTTGATGCGCAGCGAGGGGCTGTTTTCGACCATTTTGAATGGCGATTGGTGAGTCATCTGCCCTTTGTAGAGATACGATTCCATCCGGATGAGGACGTTATCGAGCTCAACGACTTGGCTAGATCTGTCTGAAGAGTACTTGGAGCCAAGGCTGATCCCCGAGAACACACCGTCAAAGAGGCTGTTGCGGATGGTGCCGCTGTTTCCGTGGTCGTTTTCGACCGCGTCATCACGGGTGTTGGTGACCAGTGCATTGTTGATATCGAAACCGCCGGAATTTCCCGCGATACGAATTGCGTCCCATGCTTCAGAGATTTTCACATCATAGATGCTGGCGTTTTTGGTGTCGCGCACCATAATCGCAGCCGAGTTGATGTAGATTTTGGACCAGTCGCCAGTTTGCGAAACGGTGCCGTCAATTGTTGCCCCAAAGAAGTCTATACCACTTTTGGCATTGTCGATCATAACCGGATAGAGATTGGTCTGGCTGCCGGTATTAGCCACGATCCAGGTGGCATTGGTCGCATCGATAGCGTCTGCATCGCCGCGATACCTGTAAGAGTTGTACCCATAGTCACGGTCAAGGGTAATGGTATAAACCATGCTTAGTAGTCCTTTTGTATTACTTCGCTCGAAGGTTTTTTAACCTTATTCTAAGAAGTGAAGTTTTGACTGTTCTGAGGCAATAGATGCGGCTCGGGCCGTGGCAGAATGGCATTCATCCGCCACAGGCAACCTTTCGCCGAAACAGGCATTTCGAAGGGGTGTTTAAATTTTTTTTTAAAGTCTGTGATTTGCGAGATTGACGTAAGGGAAACTGTGTGCATTTGCATGCAAGCATAATATTGCTGCGGTGTTATGTCACATGGCGTTCATGATTCGCGTGCAAAAAAGCCCTTTTGTTACAACCAAAACAGCAGCTTGTAATGTTTTTGGCTGTTTTAACGGTTGCACTCACGTCAAAGCCGTTATGACTCGAACCAATTTGAGCGACTCAGGCCAAACCTCTTCTGTCAAGCCAACAAAGCAATTTGAGGGCGCGGAAACCTGTAGGAATGCGTTGCGCAGTTCCGGACGTCACTGGGTGCAGCCCCACTCTTTCGGTTGGTCGAAAGAGTATTTGGGCCGCCTGAAAAGACGGGTGTGAACTGACCATTTTACGTAACTCGGACTTTAACCCGACTACTCCTAAATGGTGAGTGGGGCGATATTGCCAGAATGTGGCGCCATCACTAACCTCGACGCTATGGCGTGTTTGTGATCGCAGATTTGCAGGCATTGGCTTCAATGTTTCCAGTGCCGTCAGGATGTTTCACACCAAGACGCTTGAAGTGGAATAATTGTTTGAGTGCAAAATGCCATCCGCTTGCCGCGAGGCTTTTGACCTGCGGTACGTATGGTTCGCGACAAAGCTAAAGTTGGTGCATAGGCCGCCAAGCTTTGCCTGAGACCTGACAAAGCGTGATCGATGCATTTTGGTGCGAGGTTAAAGACTATGGATCAGATCGTTTCTCAGAAAATTGACGTTAAGGCCATCGCATCTATCGAAAAGTACGGATATGTCCGCATCCCCCAAGTGTTTGATGAGGATACCGTAGCTGAATCCCTCGAAAAGGTTCAGTTTTGGTTCGATAAGACCATAAACGGATTATCCGATCGCATGCCGCGGCTTAATAATAAGCAATCGATGGTTTATAACCTGCAAAACAAGGATATTTTCTTTAGCAGGTTGATATTGGACACTCCGATCATAGAGGACGTTCTAAAGCACTTCCTGAATGATCAATGGTTCTCTTCACTGCCTTCGGACGCACCGAACTACATATTACGTTCGTTCCTCGCCCGAAGCAGTAATCACCAGATGCCGATGCACATCGACTCTTTCATTCCGTACACTGGGCCGCACCCGTTCATTATGCAGTGTGCGATCCTGTTGGAGGATCAAACAAAGGAGAATGGGTGTACGGTTATCGTGCCGCGTTCTCACAAATCGAACGGGTATGCGGACCAGGATTCATTCGACACTGCCGTTCCGATCGAAGCCAATGCTGGTGACCTGATTTTCTGGGATAGCCGTATTTGGCATGGCGCCCGAGAAAATGTGAGCGGTGGAACACGTTGGTCGATTATCGCAACATTCTGCCGTTGGTGGATTAAGCAGGCCTTCGACATTCCCGGGAACATACCTCAGGAAATTTATGACCAGCTTTCTGATCGGGAAAAGGCTGTGATGGGTTTTTGTTCGGTGCCGTACGACGACGAAACACGGGGCATCGACATGAAGCGGAGCTATGAGTTTCTACCCCAAAAAGTGTCGGATTACCGTTTCTGACGCTCGTGCGTGGTGCTTTCCGCCATGACCCCAGGCGACTTTGATCGCTGGCCAAGACGAAAAGGATTGAAGATTGATGCAAAGATTTGAAATCGGCGATATTCGCGAACTTATTCCGATGGCTGACTCCAAGACCTTCTCGCCCGAAGTTTATCGGGACACGGGCTTCTTTGTGCTGCGCGGTGTCGTGCCCCCCGAACAGATCCAAATCTGGCAGCAAGAATGGAAAAACTTCTATTCAAGTTCGTTGGACGGAAAGCGGCGTGTTAATCCTTTCAACCCTGTTCATGTAAACGAAGCCCCACCTGAGGCGTTGGCCCAAATTCACGCCTTTCCCGGAATACTGGATGTTTTGGAACAGCTTTACCCTGATCTGGCGCTCTTTATGCAGCGATTTGTAATCAAAGATAGCAGCAGCAGAACACCGGTATTTCCGCATAGTGATTTTGCCTATGATTACGGTTGGCCGGAAAAGACGACTGTTTTTATTCCTCTAAGCCCGTCGAACAAAAATAATGGTGGAATATCATTTTATCCGGGGACGCATTTCTTCGGATATATGGGCGACGCTGGTGAGGTTAATACTGACATTCTTAGCCCTGATTGGCCGCTATTGTGTCCTGATTTGGAGCCGGGTGACATCGCTCTTTGCCATACCTGCACGTGGCATTGTTCGCCGGCATATTCCGAGGGACCAGATAGGATACTTGTTCAGGCGACTTATCAGCCCGCGTCGGACCCCAGCAGCACTGTCCTGCTTCGCGGCCAATGGAAAGTGCGTTACAGGCTGTCCGATGTTCCGCGAGAAGCGTTCTTTAACCGCTGTAGATCCAGCCGAATGAGAGAACTTCAGGAACAAGTCGACAAGCAGGAGACTACCGTGGGGCTCGCCGTTGGGTGACCCCAGCCACTAAAGGATGCTTGCCGTGAATAAACCAACAGTCCAGGCTCAATCGGTCGACCCGGGCTATCGCAGCGCGGAATACGCCGCAGCATTCACGGATCACGGCACTCCACACTATCTTGCCCATTCCGGCGGGTGGCTTCTCCAGCGTCCAATTCCTAACACTCAGTTCGTGGATGCGATGGGACTATACCCGCTTTTTTGTTGTAAGGACTGGTCCGCAATCTCAGACGACCTTGAGCAAAACAGTAGTGGTTGGATAAGCGCGACGTTGGTGACTGATCCGCTTGGCGCGTATGACGAAGAACTTCTGAAGCGTAACTTTGATTTGGTTGTTCCGTACAAAGACCACTACATCGCAGAGATAACCGGACCGTTAGAGACATTCGTGTCCAAGTCGCATCGCCAGAACGCTCGCCGGGCGCTCAGGAAGGTAAATGTAGAGGTTTGTGAGAACCCTTTGCAGTATCTCGATGACTGGGTTGAGTTGTACGCTGTTTTGGCGCGCAAGCACGGAATTGAAGGGCTAAGGGCGTTCTCCAGGGCCTCGTTTGAACAGCAGCTTGGTGCGCCCGGTATGGTTTTGTTTCAGGCTTCAATTGGCGACGAAACAGTAGGGCTGGACTTGTGGTACGTCGACGGAGACGTTGCGCAAGGCCATTTGGCGGCATTCAGTGAAAGGGGCTATGCCAGCAGCGCCTCTTACGCAACAAAGTGGACGTTGCTGAATTACTTTGCGGACAGGATCCGCTGGATTAATTTCGGCGGCCTTGCAGGACCCCCAGGAGAAGGGGCAAGCGGGCTTGAGCATTTTAAAAAGGGTTGGACCAACACCACGCGCCGAGCTTACATCTGTGGTCGTATTTTCGATGAACCTACCTATAGACAACTGACACGTGGGGGATCGGAAACAACGTATTTCCCAGCCTACCGCGCGGGGGAGTATTAATCATGTCGGGATCGCATCCTAATTTCGTCTTTGTGTTATCGACCGAAGGATCGTTAATGCAGAAGGTCTTGGAAACCGACACGGTGCGCCGCTCTGTCCATTCGGTTGTTGCCGGCAGCGACGGTCCCGGGCTTGAGAAAGCGCGGGCATTTGGTGTCCCGACAGCGACTCTGCCCGACGGCTCCAATCAGGAGTTCTGCAAGCACCTAATGGATTACATCGCAGAGCATGAGATCGACTATATTCTGTCCTTTTACACCAAGTTCTACACCCAAGAGATTCGCGACGAGCTTTCAGACCGGATAATCAATTTTCACCCATCATTACTGCCGGCGTTCAAGGGTATGGATGGGTTTGGCGATGGGATCAGGTACCACACCAAGATAATCGGCACGACAGTTGAGCTGATAAAGGACGTCATGGATGAGGGTAAGATTGTTATGCAAGCGGCCTGCGCCGCTGACCCGAATATGACGCTTGAAGAAATGCGACATCGCATCTTCGTGCAGCAATGCAAGACGTTGGTGCAAGTAGTTGATTGGATAGCACAGGGGCGTTTGATTGTGGAAGGAGACAAGGTCACAATCAGCGGCGCGCGTTTCACATCACCGGACTTTGCGCCTGCGCTGGAAAACCAGGAAGCGCTCGCCTTAGATGCCATCAGGCCGGCAGAGCAGGTTCATGAAAGAGTTGTTCTTTAGCGAGTATATTCGAACGTAACTTACGAATTTGGACCCATTTCGAAAGTGTCGATACGCCCTGAACTAGTTCCAGCTTTCTAGGGGGCGTCCAATAAGCTGTTCCACCCATGGTCTCGTTTCAGCAAGTTCTCGTGACAAACGCTCTCTTGTCTCTGGTGCCATCTCAGTCTTTGCCAGACTCTTCGACTTTAGTTTTTCTCGGGCGGACATGGAGGAGGCGGCCAGCAGTGCCTTTTTAAGCATGGGCCTACGACGTACGAACCCTGAAAGGCTGCGCACGATGCCAGATTTCGGCACGCCGCTCGCGTTGTACTTTTGTGTGGCATCGATTTCTAATGCTGGGACATCAAGGAAAGCGAAGATACCGCTCAAGACCGAGTTTGGGTCAGCCGCGAATTCTTCGGTTATTACGACGTGTACGTTTTCTTTGCCAAAAGCTTCGAGAAATGGTGGCAACCTAAGCTCGTATTGGCTGAGAGACTTGAGGAACCAGAGATGTTGCCAGTCCTGTTCGATGCGCGAGGTCTCCTGATCCAGGCAGTCCTCAAAAGTTCCAGCATCCCAGCCTTTTGACAGGCAATACTGGTAACTCGAGTACGCGCGTTCAACGGGGTTTCTGAGGATCGCTATGATTTTTGTACTTTCACCGCAATAGTGAGCGATGTTTGCTATCGCGTTCTCAGGGTAAGTGATTGTCGTGACCGATGCGTCCAGCAAACACGGTTCAGCCCGGCCCGCGAAAAGGTTTAGCCATTGGGTATGAGTGAACTGGTTTCCGTTGGCGAAAGTTTCATTTCCTAAACCTTCGATCTCTGCCGTGCGGCCGTGCATGGCAAGAAAATGAGGTTCTTTGGGTGAACATAAATAGACAGAAGGATGTTGTGCCATGGCCATGGCCAGAGAAGTGCTTGCGCATCTCGGGGCGCCAATGAGTAAAACGTTTGGAGGGCGACGATTCGCGTGAACCATAAACCTGTTACCTGACAAATATCGCGTTCGGCGTAATTCCATTTTAGCGTGGTATGGGATGCCATTTGTGTCAAGCATCACTAAGGTTGTTTCCGGATTTAACGCTTAATCCAGTTAGGCATTCGGGTTGCTAAGGGCAGAGAATTAATCAAATTTGCGGAAGCCGTGCGTCGTTTTATTGGCTTTTATAACGTTAATTCTACATGGCGTTTAACGGCTCTATAGAAGCTACGTAAAAAGGATTACTTTCAAAGACCCACAGACGACCGCAAACTAACAGTCGATACTATGTGTACCGATCTGGCATTGGGGTTTACTGTGTTTTTGTTTTCTCGGGGATTTGAAACGGGTATTTAAGCCGAAACATCCCAAACCTCCAAAAATTAAAGCCTTTCAAATTTCGGTCCGCCAGGCCGTCCGAGAACAAGTTCTTAGAAGGGGGTTAATTATGGAAGACCAACCTCATAAAAGCCGCGGCTCCTATGGGGCAGCAAGTTCGCCGGCATTAGAGTTTAAAAGGACTTTCCAGGAGAGCGGCCCAAGCGCCCCCCAATCGGTATCGTCGACGATCTCTCCCGCCCGCGTGCGCAAGCTGAGCGCGGCGGTTCTTGGCGGGACACCAGTTTTCCAAAACAAACGGCATGTAGGTCAACCGAATATGCCTGATCAACAGGTGTTCCTGGGGCGTATGCAGCAGGTGCTCAATAGCGGCCAACTGACCAATTGGGGCCCGTTGGTGCAGGAGTTCGAAGCGCGCGTCGCCGAAGTAACCGGGGCAAAGCACTGCATTGCAACTTGCAATGCCACGGTAGGGCTAGAGCTTGCCATTGGTGGTTTAGGGGTGTCTGGGGATGTTATTGTTCCGTCCTTCACTTTTATAGCCACAGTGCACGCGTTGTGGCGCCAGGGTGTACGTCCTGTCTTTTGTGATATCGATCCCGTCACTCATTGCCTGGACATCGACAGTGTCGAGGCCGCGATAACGTCTCGGACGACGGGTATTCTGGGTGTGCACCTTTGGGGAAATTCATGCGCAGATCGAAAACTGCGTGAATTGGCAGATCGGCATAATCTCAAGCTGTTCTTCGACGCGGCCCATGCATTTGGATGTCAGTCTGACCGGCAGCAATATCCATATTTAGGTGATGCGGAGGTTTACAGCTTCCACGCCACAAAATGCATTCATGCGTTTGAAGGTGGGGCAATCGTCACCAATGACCGCGACTTGGCGGATCGCTTAAGAAACATGGTCAACTTTGGCTTTTCCGGCGAGGACTCCGTAGCGCATCTGGGTACCAATGGAAAAATGAACGAAGCCTCGGCTGCGATGGGGCTGACCTCTATCGAGGCGATGGATTACTTTTTTACCCATAACCGCGAAAACTATAATGCCTTCGCGGCTGGACTGGCCAATGTGCCTGGCGTTCATCTGATGCCGCGGAAAGAAACGCGTGGTCACAGCTATCAGTATATCGTGACTGAGGTTGATCCGGAAAGGGCTGGCCTCACGCGCGATGAATTGATCGCTGCGCTTCGCTTAGAGAATGTCTTTGCCCGCCGTTACTTCTATCCCGGCTGCCACCGTATGCAGCCCTATGCCGGTCTTTCTCCGAGGGCTGGCCAAACACTGCCTGTGACCGAAGCGGTTGCGGACAAGGTGATGATCCTGCCAACCGGGACCGCCGTAAGTCTGCAGGACGTTGAGCGGCTTTGTACCCGTGTGGCGTCGCTTGTCAGGCAAGCCCCCGCCGTTCGCACCGCACTCCGAGAACGCGACCGCCCTGATCTGAGACCATTTCTTAAGCGGGACGCCAGCCCGATGGCAGTAGTGCGGAGTGAGTAGACGATGGAAGCGATTAGCTACTTACAGGACCCTAATACCATTGATGACAGGGTTCTGCCGACTGACGACGAGGTGGCGCAGTACGAAAAACTCGGCTGGTATCAGACCCAGCAGATCATTCCGCATGGGCTGCTCGAACAAGCACGACAAGCGATCATGGAGCACCAGATGGGCAAGCGTGATCGGGCCTTACCAAGAGACGCAAAGTTCAGCGACTGGAGGCCGGAAGACGGGGATGGCATTCGCAACAATGAGTTTTGCTCCTTGCAGAACGACATTGTGCGCAAACTCGTTATGTTGCCAGCGCTTGGAGCTATAGCGGCACGGTTGGCTCGAAGCTCGACAATCCGTCTTTTTGACGATCAGGCGGTGTACAAGCCGCCTGTTGGAAAGGGCAACACAGTATCGGTAGTGGGTTGGCACACCGATCATTCGTATTGGTCAACCTGTACATCGTCGAGAATGCTAACGGCTTGGATTCCCTTCGAGGACGCGAATGAAGAGAATGGAACGCTGTGCGTTGTGGACGGAAGCCACCTTTGGCCCGAGGTGGAGCACATGCGGGGCTTTAACGATCCGGATCTTGGCAGTATCGAAAAACACCTTGGTCGTCAGATACCCACGTCAATTGTCTCGCCGATGCGGTTGCGCAAGGGGCAAGTCAGTTTCCATCACATGAGAGCGCTGCATGCTAGTGCCGCTAACTGGACAGATACACCGCGATTGGCCCTGGCTATTCACATGCAGGACGGTGACAACTCTTATCGTTCTTACAAAACTGAAAATGATGATCGCGTGATACTGCCGCACGATGAACTGTGTCGTCGAAATCGCAAGGGCGACCCTGACTACGCTGATCCGGAAGTTTTTCCAATCATCTGGCCCACACAGGTAAAGAGCGTTCCGCATGGCTGAAACAACCCGCATTCTCTGCGCCAGTGATCCAGAATGGGATACCTGGTTGAAACGCGCGCCGCACGATTTCTACCACCTGTCGGCCTATCATAGCTTTTCCGAAAACGTCGGTGAAGGGCGGGCTGAAATGGTGGTTTACGGCTCACCAGAGCAGTTCTTAGCCTGGCCGTATCTTGTCCGAGATATTGATGGTGAGCATTCAGATGCAAACTCCGTCTATGGCTACTCCGGCCCGACAGGTCGTGGGTTGGATGATGAAACGTTCAGGGCCCGCGCTTGGCGTGGACTGAGGGAAGTGTGGCGCAAGCAAAACCTCGTGACACTCTTCACCCGATTTCACCCCCTGCTGGGAAATGATCAGTTCTGCAAAGGGATGTCCGGTTCCGCTCCAACGCCTGGTGGCGAAGTTCTGCATCTGGGTCAAAGTGTTTCCATTGATTTGGCAAATGATCGTGAAACGCGCCGCGCAACTTACCGACAGGTCCTGAGGCAAGAAATCAAAAGGGCAGAACGCAAAGGTCTGGTGGTTAAGCTGGATCCTGACTGGCGCAATTACCCAACTTTCTTGGACCTCTATACCGCCACAATGGAACAAAACGATGCCGAAGACAGATACAAGTTCTCGCGTGGCTACTTTGATGAGCTTAGAGAAGCGCTAAAAGGTAAGTTATATCTGGCGACTGCAAATTGCGACAACGAGGTTGCCGGTGCGATGCTCTTCACTGTCTACAATGGTATTGCTGAGGCTCACTTTGCCGGAAACAACCAGGCATTCAGAAAACTATCACCGCTCAAAGGACTGATTGACGGAGTTGCAGACATTGCCCAAGCTTTAGGGGCAGAATGTCTACACCTAGGGGCCGGCCGCGGAGGCAGTGAAGATTCTCTGTTCGAATTCAAAAGCCGGTTTTCACGCTCACGGCACAACTTTCGAATAGGGCGTTGGATTCTAGACGACCAAGCGAATGCCGAGCTTTCTCAACGAAAACCATCGTGCGATGGAGTTACGTTTTTTCCGGCTTACCGCTCTGTCGCCCAGGTCGGATCCGTTTCGACATGACAACAATTGCACCAACTAAAGATGATCCGCCAAGTGCTGAAAACGCACCGCGATCAGGCTTCAAGAATTTCAGGTCCATCCTTGTCGGAAGGATGGTCTCTGCATTGTCGATTTGGTTGGCGATCGTTGCGCTGACCAAATTGTCCGATCCGGCCACGGTCGGCATGTATGCTTTCGCGCAAGCGATCTGTATCCCTATCGCCGAAGTGGCCAAGATGAGCCTCCGCGAGGTCAGGTCGAGCGACACCCATGGTTTCTTTGAATTCGGCGACTATTTTGGACTGCGGATTTTGGCCACTTTGGCGGGATTTCTTCTGATGCTGGCAACCGGCATCGTCCAGAGCGGTTCGACGGCGATGTTTCTGGTGATAATCGCCTATGCATTGGCGCGAAGTGCAGAGCTTATTTCCGACATGATGTACGGCCTCTTTCAGGCGCATGAGCGGATGGAA
This sequence comes from Ruegeria sp. BE9, assembly GCF_056538765.1. NCBI lineage: Bacteria > Pseudomonadati > Pseudomonadota > Alphaproteobacteria > Rhodobacterales > Roseobacteraceae > Ruegeria > Ruegeria sp. BE9. The sequence goes on from NZ_JBQFTS010000005.1 coordinate 67,785, forward strand.
TTCATTGGCCGTTCTTTGTGTATGCTCGGTGTATTGTCACTGTTGTTGCTGATTGCGGGCTATTGGCTAACCGGTTCACTGGTTGTCGCCGTTTTGGGGCAACTCGCAGCCCACTTGGCGGTTCTGTGTTTTTATGATCTGCCTTTGGGAGTCAAACGCGCGCGAGTTGCTTCGGACAACTTTCTTCCCAGCTGGAATTTTTCCAAGATTTACAGCCTTGCCCTGCAAGCTCTTCCGCTGACCTTTGCAACCGTCTTGATCTTTATCGCTCTGTACCTGCCGCGGATAGTGGTCGAGCACGAACTGGGGCTTGCGGGGTTGGGGTTATTTGCCGCGATCCTTGCGTTGGCTATGGCACCTGATCGTTTGGTGAACGCGATGGGTATTGCCGCTAGCGTGCGCCTTGCCCGGCATTATGCGTCGGGTCGGTATGCTGAATTCACCAAGTTGCTGTCGGCTCTTGCAGCGGGTGTGGCAGTGTGTGGCACGGTCGGGGTCATGATTTGCGTTTTGTTTGGTGAGCAGATTCTGCGGGTCGTCTATACTGATGCGTATGCGGCCCACTACAACCTTCTGGTTTGGCTGGTCGCCGCGGCGACACTGCGAGGTGTTGCCAACATCCTTCGGTACGGCGTGGTTGCAGCGCGCCGATTCTGGTGGCTGGGGGCGCAGAATGCTGTTGTCGCAATTGTTGCAGTTATCGGTTGTTTTGTTTTGATTCCACGCTTTGGCCTTACAGGAGCCGGAGCGACCATGGTGCTCGTGTTCGGCGCGCAACTTGTTATCGTTCTTGTGGCTCTGGTCTTTGCATTGAATTCCGCAGGAAAAACGGAGCCCAGATTATGAAAGTCTCAGTTTCGGTCGTCACTTATCAGCAGTCAGAAACAGTGCGACAAGCTCTGGACAGTGTTTTCAATCAGAAAACGGATTTCGATTTTGAAGTCATTATTGGTGATGACGCATCGACCGACGGTACACAAAGCAGATTGAAAGAGTTCTATGCCTTCGCCCCGGACAGGGTCAGGCTCCTTTTGAGGGAGGAAAACGCACAGGATCGAGGTCTGACGAATCTTCTGGCAACGGTCGACGCAGCAAAAGGTGAGTACATCGCGTTTTTGGACGGTGATGACTACTGGACAGATCCAGAAAAGCTGCAAAAACAGATAGATTTTCTGGATACGCACCCAGAATGCGTAAGCTGCGCCCACCGAGTCCAACATCTGCATACCAATGGGGTTAAGGCGTTGTCTCCCAATGCACCGAAGGGCAGGGAAGTCCATGACGTGGGTGCCTTGATCAAGCGTAATTTCGCGCCGAAAATATCTACCATCATCAGAACAAGTGCTCTTGAGGACCTACCGGATTGGTACCGTTCAACGACTGTTGCATCGGCGGATTGGTTGCTGAACGTTTTGGTTGGTCGTCATGGGAATGTCGGTTTCATAAATGAGGTTATGGCCGTTCATCGCATCCACAGCGCTAGCGTTTCTGCGATGAATGGCACGGAGAAAATGATCTCCGATAAGCTCCATGCGATCCCCACGCTGCAACAGTATTTGCCACAAAAAGCCCATGAGCTGCATCGACTGGAACGCCAGTTAAAGTGGAAGCGGCGCACGGTGCACTGGGCACCGGGAGCATTCAAAGCGCTAAAGAGAATAAACGAACTCTTAAGGTCGCGCCCGCGCTAAGTTTTACACACCGCCTTAGAACATAGATTCTTGCGCCGAACCGCTCGGCGTATTTCTTCTTGTGATCGTATTCAGGCAGGCCTGCGTCGAAGTAATTTGAGCGATGTGGATCCAGTTTCCGCAGAACGTAAGGCATTTGGATTAGAGAAACGCGGCGCCCTTTACGCCTTATTCGTAACTTGCCGGAAACGCCTTCAGACACCCAATCTTAGGTACTCGATTTTTGAAGTTCATACAAAGTTAACCTGTTCATTGCGGGGTAATCTGTTTTGGGACAAAAAGCAGAATCCATTAAACTAAAGGCGATGCCCTCTGCCCATCATAGAGGTGCCGGTGCATATGCGCCGCTATCGCCAAAGAGAAGCCGTGACTATTTTCGCCCCCCAGACGCACTGCTGGGAAATGAGCAAAGGGCACAAACCGCTGGCGCGTACGAAGTAGACCAATCCACCCCCCTCGGAGGCCGCTCCAAGCGAGCGCTGGACTTGATGATTGCATTGCCGATGATCATCGTTCTGCTGCCTGTTATGATCGTCATCTCTGCGATGATCTATTTGACAGGCGGTGGAAGTCCGGTGTTTTGCCACCAGAGAGTTGGTTATCGCGGGAATTTCTTCCCGTGCTACAAGTTCCGCACCATGGTGCCCAATGCTCAGGAAGCTCTGGAGAAGTACCTGGAAAGCGACCCAGAGGCGGCGCGAGAATGGAAGAAAAGGCAAAAGCTCCGTTTTGATCCACGTGTGACGCGGCTGGGCAAGATTCTGCGAAAATTCAGTTTGGATGAATTTCCGCAGCTGTTTAATGTTCTTACGGGTGAAATGAGCTGCGTCGGACCGCGTCCCATCACGATGGAAGAGCTGGAGCGCTATGACACACGTGCCGATCTGTATTTATCGACCCGCCCGGGTTTGACAGGTCTGTGGCAGGTCAATGGACGCAGTAGCACAGACTTCGCATACAGGGTCGCCGTAGACGAACGATACGTCCGGGATTGGACTCTTGCAGGCGACTTTGCAATCCTGGCCAAAACACCTGCTGCAATTTTGCGGATTGCAGAAGCACACTAGAAAAAGTCTCAAAATAAGAGATTAAGCGATTAGAAAAACTGGAAGTTTTGCCAAAAAGATGGCATTATAGGTTACGCGGAAAGACAGCCGTAATCCGGCGTTAAGAACACAATAGGAGAACTACCAGCTTAATTGATAGCGCGCCGAGCCGTTACCCGCGGACACCACGGTCTAATCGGAGATTGAAAACCCCGAGCGGACCCAGAGTACTCGAGGTGCTGACCGTATGAAGCTGACTAGTATTAAACAGTATTTTGTTACCCTAATATTAAGTTCTCTGCTTGTGTTTCTTTCGCCAGCTGTCAGTTGGGCTGAGGAATACCTGCTTCAACCTGGTGACGTTCTTTCGTTCAAAATCATTGGACCTGCGGAGCTAGAGCAAGACGTTCCGATCGAAATGAACGGGACGGCTTGGTTCCCGATCATTGGCGAGGTTCAGGCCGCCGATTCCACTCTGAAACAACTGCGTGAGCAGGTTGCAAATGCTTATTCAGTAACCAGTTTTCCGGTAACTTCTGGCGCTGAGAACGTACCACAGCTCATTCTTTCGAGTCAGGTTTACATAAGTATTTCGAGTTACAAACCGATATACATCGCCGGTGATCTACCCCAGCCACTTGTTCTAGATTTCCAACCCGGTATGACCCTGCAAACCGCTGTCATCTTGGCCAACGCTGGCGCTGCAAATGACAACCCTGGAATCACTGTATTGGAGCAGGAAGAGGCGGTGTTGCTCAACCTCGCCCGTGCCAATGCGCGCATTTGGAGGCTCAAGACTCTTTTAGGCACTGCTACGCCACAGGATTACGACAACATTTTGGTCGCCGATACACCAGATATCAGGCAGATCATTGAGTTGGAAAAGGAATTGATTGCAGCCAGAACGGAAGATTTTGACCGTCAGGGGCGCACAATAGCAAGCAATATACAGCGGGCCAGAATGCGGCTGGCAGCGCTGAGCAAACTCAAGGCAAACGAGGAAAAAGGTCTGGTTCTCGATGAGCAGATCGTCGACGGCCAACTACAGCTTGAGGCCAAAGGTTTAGCGGTCGTCACCCGCCTTATCGAAGCCCGCCGTTCTGCCATTTCAAGCGCCGGCAGCATCATGCGGCTTGTTGCAACAATCGAGGAAGTGCAAACCGAGCTGGATTTCCTACAAGATGAATCCGAGTCAATTCAGATCAGTGCGCGCAGTCAGGCTTGGGAAGAGTTGGCTGACGCAATTGGTGATGCTCAGGATCGCCGCGCTGAACTGGCTACACTTCGAGCCGCGCGAGCCGCAGTTTCATTGTCCCGAACGCGAATTGTGGCCGTGATTACGCGCCGTGGCGAAGTGCTGCCACCAGTGGATATCGCTACAACTGATGAAGAACTGTATCCCGGGGATCTGGTCGAGATAATCTATTCCCTGTCGGGGGATACACAAAGTCCAAGGAGTGAAGAAGCAAAGATACCAGTTACAGAGCGGGTGAGTAAAAATGAATGATCCACGGAACAATCTGCTGGACGCCGGTTGGCGAGATGACACAAGTGGGCTGTCTTACCTTATCGACATGTTTCGCAGACAATACCTAGTCCTCATTCTGACGCCCTTGGCCTTCTTGGTGGCAGGATTGATTTTCCTTGTGAGTGTACCTCCCCAATTCACGGCGACAGCATCTTTGCACGTTCGGTTAGATCAGCCTGGATTGACCGATGATCTTTCCCCACTCAACACCCACGCCGAACTCATCCAGTCGAACCGGATCACCAATGAGGTGATAGATGAACTGGGGCTGGCGGAAATTCTTGAACCAAATCCTAGTCGATTGAGCCAGGCCATTGCCGGTACTCGCAGATGGCTGCGGCTTGAAGCCCGTGAAAATTGGGCGGTGGCAGATGACGAGTCACTTTTGATTAGCAAAGTGCAAAAAGGGCTTACAGTTGAGAGAGTTGGCGATTCCTCGATGATTGCCGTCGGCTTCACATCTTCGCAGCGACCACTGGCTGTTGATATCGCCAATGCTTTTGCCTCGATCTACGTTCAGGACGTGACGGCCTCGGCCGAAAGATCGCTCGCGCAGCGTAAAGAGAACCTGGAAAACAGGGCTGAGCAAATGCGAAGCCAGGCGGTGACGGCGCAGGACACGGCACGCAGGCTGATATCCCAAAGCAACTATATTGTTACTAACGCCGATGACCTGGAGAACCGCATCGTAGAATTCCAGCAGCAGCTGTCCAACAGCAATGCCAATGAAGCTGAAGTTAAGGCTAGGCTAGCTTTGCTGTCGCAAACAGGAGGCATCGATACGCTGCAAGCTCCGGCCCTTCAGGATGACGAAACGCTCGAGCTGTATAGCGATATGCTGAGCGCCTCTAGAAAGCTTGAACAATTCAGAAATCAACCGGGCGTGTCCAAGGATACGCTGGCGCGACTGGAAGAAAGCGTGGACGGGATGCGTGCTTCTCTGGAACGCGCGGTTCGGCATATTCGCGATGATCTTGAACTTGAACTTGCGGTCCTCGCAGCCCGAAACACGGCGGTTCAGAATGAACTCAACGCGATACAGGAATATGGGGACAGCACCGAATGGGCGCATTTACTCGAAGCTCAACGCAGTGCCGTCATCTTTGATCGCATTTACCAACAACATCTGAATGAGCTTGAGAATCTGAAGCGTAGCGATGTTTCGCCTGACGTGCGGTTGGCCTCTGAGGCGCGACCTCCGATAAATCCATCTTTCCCCAAGTACAAAGTTATTCTCGTCCTGTTTCTACTGTTTGGTATCTTGACCGGCGTTGGTCTGGCGATGGCCCGGGAATGGGCAGCAAAGGATGGGCTAAGGCCGGGATCTAAGTTAGGCGGCCGCAGGCCACAGCGCTGATGACCGATGCCGGGATCAGAATGTCGCCACCCGTCGGCCGCACGGTTCGGCTTCCATTTCTAATTGGTTGCGCCTTCCTCGCAATGATCTGTTTCCCCGGACTTTCTGGCTTGCCCGGAGGCATGACCATTGCACATGCTTTAATGTTTGTGGGTATCCCGTTTTGGTTTTCCGCCGCTGCTACACGCGAAACCCTGGTGCTGGATGATGTATCGAAGATCGGGGTGAAGATCATTGCTGGATGTTTGATCTTTCTAGTCCCTTGGGCCTTCTTGTCCGCGTTGAGCTCACCTGACCCACTCAGATCCGGTAGGGTGGTGGTGACCCTGATTTCCGGATTTGCGATTTTCTTTCTGATTGTTGGAACCGTCACTCAAACGAGGCTGTATTTCTACATCCAGGTTCTTTGCCTCACGTTGGCAGCAACTTGTGTCATCAGCTTTGCGGCGTTTTATGAACCAAACCTGAGAAGTATGATCTTTGAAATCCCAGATCGCGCGTCAGGATTTTTTAAGAACCCCAACCAGTTTGGCATGGCGATTTCGACCTTAGTCCCCATTGCCACCGCAGGTTTTGTTAGTCAGCAGCGACGCCGTCTTATCTGGGCCTTTTGTCTGGTCGCCTTTTTGTTAGGCCTGATCCTGAGTGGGTCTAAGACGAACTTGATGCTTTCATCCTCGACCTTAGCCTTTGTCCTCTTTTCGTATTCGATCATCGCTTTTTCGGGAGTGACGCGTATGAGCATGATGGCGCTGAGTTTCCTGGCAATATGTGCCATCGCTCTTGTGAACTATGTCCTATTGGTGGTGTTCAACCCCCGCGCGCTTCTCTTGTTTCAAGCGCTGATTTCTGAGGACGAAGAGCTGCACTCGCTCGAAGCCCGAAACGATCTCTGGCAACGTAGCTTGGATCAATTCTACTCAAATCCGGTTTTGGGGCAGGGGGCGGGTCATCCGCTTGTTTTGCCTCATGCGGACTCGGTAGTAACGCACAGCCATAACGTTCTGCTCGACTACCTTCGAACGTTAGGAGCCCCTGGATTTACCGCTTTTGCGATAGTCATAGCCACGGCCGTATTCCTGTCGGTCAGTACGCTTCGTTTAGCGTTCAAGGCGCAATTCGCCAGCAATCGGGATCGGATATTGTGCGTGGGGCTGGCGACAGCACCGCTGACTTACATTGCGGCCAACTTTTCAAGTGACTCAATGGGTCCGTCAACAAGCCCGTTCTTCTGGGTGGTTCTTTTTCTGAGTTTAACCGCACGATTGTTGTTGCGGGTGAAATAGGTCCACGTGTCTGTGGCGATGCAGGTCTAAGCCTGTGCAGATTGAAGCGATTTGTCCGGGGTGTTCTCGCTGTACACTGCTAACGTCTCTTTCGCCATTAGCGAGCTGTCCCATCGCCCCAAGTCGGTGTCGAGTGCACCGCTGGCCAATTTCGCGCGAACGCTAGGGTCGGATAATACCATTCCAAGGGCTTCAATCAGAGAGGCCCAGTCGCCATGAGGAACAATCATCCCGCTTTGTCCGTTCTCGATGATCTCGTCGATGCCTGGAAGGTGAAACAGAACAACCGGGCGGCCAGCGGCGAGATATTGCAGAACAGAGCGCGGCAGGCCTTCACGGTCCGAACAGTGTACGCAGACATCACTCAACGCGATTATCTTCTCGGGGTCATCCCGATAGCCAAGTAGTTTAACTTGCGTCTGTAAACCCATTGCCGAGATCTTTTTCGCGATCTCTTCCCGCATATGTCCTTCGCCGGCAAAAACGACTCGAACATTGGGGAAGCGATCCAAGACCGGGTGCAGATTATTCAACAGGCTCAGATGGTTCTTGCGCGGCTCAAGCGCTGATAGCATCAGAATTACAGGAGGTTTGTCTTTGTTCTCGCCTACTTCCAAAATTTCGCGCCAATCGTCAGGCCAGCTGGCGTTTGAGAAGCGTTTCAGATCAAATCCTGAACGCACCACATAATGGGGGCGGTCTGTGCCGACCCCGTATTCAAGGCATGAGTCTTTCATACCCTCGCTGACATGAATGTAGGCGTCTGTCTTGCGTGCAGCAGAGCGTTCTGCTGCCAGGTAAGCGGTTCTTTTTAGGCGGGATTCCCCGAGAAACGGCAGGATATGTACGCCATGAACGATCAGTGGAACGCCAACAGAAGATGCCGCAAAACGCCCGACGATCCCAGCCTTGGATTGGTGGGTGTGCACAACGTCGGGCGAAAGGTGTCTAAGAATGCTCTTGGTCTGTCGGTAAGCTGACACATCCTGAAAGGGTCTAACCTCTCGGGTCAGCGCGGGCACGGGGATGAGATGCAGGTCAGGCAGAACTTGTTTGTAATACTCTGGGATGGATTCGTGGCCGTGAAGCAAAAATACTTGGTGTCCGCGTTCGATTTGCCCCGCGCAGGTTAGCAGCGTGTTTTCTTCCGAACCGGCACGGAGAAGTCGGGTTAAAATATGGACAATCCTCATGGGCGTGAACCTCCGCTGCGAACTGGCAAAAATACTTGAAATAGCCCGACGGACACAGAACCTGCAGTCGCTGCGTCGATTGCTTAGTAGAGACCCCCGTAAGTTGCTTGGTCACAACGCGCCGGGTCTGCGACCGTGTCGTCGGTAAAGCGCTCAATGCGAAAGTGGCAGTCAATCCAGTTCTGCCTGACTCCTTCCCAAGCCTCTCGTGCGGCTTCGCCTTGAAGGATGCGGAAGCACGATGGCGGTTTTGCTAGCTTCTCGGGCCAAGCCATGTCGGATGTCCAAAGGAACAGGTTGTTTCTGCAATCCGTTATCTTGTCCAAAGCGTGGCTGAATGACGAAGGGCTGATTAAATCCTCAGGACCGACTGCTATGACGCTGTCATAGATCACCAGCTGTGGTGACGCTTCATTCGCTTTTATGGGAAAGCCCTGTTTTACATCACCTTTATACAGATAAGGCTCAAGGCGCATCAAAACCCCTGCCATTGTGACCGTCTCTGCGCTTCCTTGAGCGGCTTCGTCCGGTGATCGCAGGCTAATGACCGAAAAGCATCCGTCCAACAGAGAATCTTTGATCATCCCGCTTTGCAAAAAGTCGTTCTCGACGCAGTCGTCGCGCACATTGCTCAGCCAGACGTGTTCTACCCGAAAAAATGGCGAACTGCCTGCTATACGGATCCCGTCCCAAAGTTGCCGTGCACGAACACCCTCGACGCTGCCGTGTGGGCTGTCCCACAGTCCGACTGCGGCACTGTTGCAATATGTGTGAACCCAATCGGATGTCATGGGTACTTCGCCGTCAAAACGACCATCGATCAATACGGCTGCCTCGCTCTCGTAAACCCTTACAGGATAACGGTTTATGCTAAGGGGGCCGACATCGCAGTCAGAGATCTCGTCCGGGTTTGAGTTCTTACTGTTGGCCACGCGGAATTCACCGTGCCGCATGTCAATCAGGGATCCTGGCTGGATTTCCCGCGCAACAAATTCCTTATAGGCATGATTTCCACTCAGCGTGATCGTTTCCGCCCCGGCTATCGTGGCGAAAAAGCACACCAACAGTGACCAGAGGCATCGGTAATGTCCGACGCCCAAGTTCATGGAAGCACCTGTTTCCAAGCCGCTTTGCGAGTGTGTCGACCTAGCTTCCTCAAAAGGGTTAGCGTCCATTTATTGCGTCGCATGCACTTGGTTCAACTTGAACGCTGCTTCCGTCCTGTTAACGACATTCAGCTTTTTGAGGATATTGCGCACGTGCACTTTCACGGTGTTTTCGCACATGCCCAGTTCGAAGGCGATCATCTTGTTTGGCTTGCCTTGACGCAAAGCCTCGGCAACGGCCGATTGTCGCGAAGTTAAGAGCTCATTACAGGGCTCTTCGGCCGGTTTTTCTTTTACTATCGCTTGGCTTAGCGCTTCTAGGCCTGATCCTGTCAGTACGAAGCCTCCGGACGCAGCCGTTTTGATTGCGTTGACGATGGCCTTCAAACCGACGCTTGCAGGGATGTAGCCATTCACACCACATTCCAGAACCGCAACCATCTGATCGATGTCTTCGCAATCCGATAGAACCACGACCGGAACCGCCTCTGCGGCTTTCACAAGGCGACGTATCGAGGCCAAGGTTTCCGACTCGAGCATTTCTGTCTGAGTGAAGCACAGAATAATGGCATCCGGTTTTAGCTCGGATGGGTCACTTTCGATGTAATAGTCAACGGACTTGCACCCAATCAGGCTAACACCAGGATGGAGTAGTCCGATACTATGCGAAAGACACTCCTGCCAAAGACGTTGGCCTTCGATAATGACAAACCTCGTTTCACGCAAAGAGCCTGTTCTTTGATTTGGCTTGCCCGACACTCCGTTTTGTTCCCTGGGAAGGGGCAGTGTCGCCTGGTCCGTACTATAGGTCTGTAAAATTTTCCCTCTCACAAGTTTTACCCCCCAATACTAGTCATCTAAGAATTAACAAAGTGGAGCACGCATCACCGGCAAATTCCGGGAAGTATTTTTTGCTCCATCTTAATGTTCAACATTAACGCGAAAATGCTCACAAAACAAGGAAATGCTCATAAAAATAGGGGGAAAGAGCGTTGAAAGCGTCGAGTGTGCCAAAGGGTTATGCACAGCAAGTTGCCTGCAACTAGGGTCGTGACCAATCTGCTCGGTCTTGCGCGGTGAATGCACTATCGTACCGCTTTCAACCCTAGATAATTTTGTCAAATGATTGGGTGAAAGACGGGTAGAAGCTGTCTCGTAGAACTCGAAACATCGACAGGTTGTCGTTTCCTGATGTGCCGCAATGCGGTCTGTGTCGTTTAGTTTGTTGAAAAACCGAGTTTTGAGGCACCTAACTCAACCGGATGAGGTACATGCGTTGGCTTAACGTTCTTTGTGCTCTGAGGCGGGTCGAAATTCAGAACGTCGCAGTTCCAAGTTCTAAATTGATAAGTCAGCAATCATCCATAAGGTGTAGGCGCAGGGCGGGCGCCAGTTTATTATGATTTGCGTTTCCAATCCGCCGTAGGACGTAAGCCGCAGCCCCAAAAATCATGTTTTTCCTGGACGAATTTGGTCTGATCGCACCCTTTAAACACTGTGTTTCCAATTTGGATTCACGTCATGATTGACAGTTGGTGGCCCTTCTCGTAGGTCTTTAGACAGCGCAAGGAGGTCTTGCGCAGACATCGATAACGCGGAGGTCGCGCTATGACTCAGGTCACTCTTTCAGTGATCATTGGACGGTTTCAGCCTTTTCATAAAGGCCATCGTAAGCTGTTTGAATATGCATCCAAAATCTCAGATCAAACCCTCGTTCTGATCGGCTCGGCTTTCCGGCCACGATCCGAGAAAAACGCGTTCAAATGGAGCGAGCGCGCAGCTTTTATCACTGATGCGATGAAGGGTGCAGGTCACGCCATGGACATCACGTGTCTGCCCCTTGTCGACACACTTTACGACGACGGTACATGGGCGGGAAATGTCCGTACGGCGATAGATCTGCATATCCGAAACAGATCTTTGGCCCGGGCTGACGTCAAGATCGTCCTTGTCGGGCACGACAAAGATGAAAGCAGCCGTTACTTGCGTTGGTTCCCCGAATTTCAAGCTGCGTCCGTCGATGCAGAGTGCAACGGGGCGGATGTATTGAACGCGACCGACATGCGAGCGGCTTTGTTTCTGGGAGCGGCGCCGACCGCCCAAGTGCGGGAGGTCTTCGGCGCGTTTGAGACCGATCAGGTCATTTCTTGGATGGAACGACATCCCAAGGAGGTGGCTCAGGTCAAAGCCGAGGCAGAGTACAACCAGACTTACAGGGCGAACTACAAAAAGGCGGTCGCCGCGTTTGGTTATGAAATTCCGGCAGATTGCGCAGACGCCGTGGTTGTACAGAACGGACATATCCTGTTGGTCGAACGTGCAAACGCGCCGGGGAAGGCATTGTATGCCTTGCCGGGTGGTCACTTGCAAAAAGAGACCGCACAAGAGGCCGCGATCCGGGAGTTGATCGAAGAAACGCGTCTGAACATTCCGCGCAAGCTGTTGGAAGGGCGTATTGCAGCGCGTCAGGTCTTTGATCACCCTGAGCGTTCAGAACGTGGCTGGGTTCGAACCGAGGCGTTCAAGTTTGAGCTGATCGACGGCAAGGCGCAAGAAAAGGTCAAGGGCGCAGATGATGCGAAACGAGCCTTTTGGATGCCGATCAATCAGCTGACCCCAGACGTAATGTTCGAAGACCATTTCGACATCATTCAGGCCTTGGTGCCCAATGTGCCATTTGCCTATTCCTCGGTTCTTATGAGCCAGATTCACTGAATTCAGAGGTCTTATAAGGCCTTTGTACCACAGCCCGCCGGGAGGTCCGGCGCGGCTTACCATATCCGATCCAAGGAGGACTGGACCATGATGATGCAAACATCTCTTTTTGCAAACAGCATCGATGCGGATAATTTTCTGCTGGATACCGACAGCTACAAATATAGCCACCCTCAACAGTTTCCAGAAGGCACAGAGCGGGTATTTGCCTATATCGAACCACGTCGTGCCGATGGTGAGATAGACGCGGTGCTGTTCTTTGGTCTGCAAGTGGAGCTTGTGAAGCTTGCGGGCAGGGTAATCACACAAGAGATGCTGGATGAGGCGGCGCCGTTTATAGCTGCGCACGGGTTGTCACTCTACGTGGAAATGTTCCAGTACATAATCGACACTTACGACGGGCATTTGCCGGTTCAGATCGATGCATTGCCAGAAGGAACCATTGCGCCGGTGTCGATCCCACAGGTGCGGATCGTAAATACCGACCCGAAATGCTGGGCCTTGCCAGGTTTTCTGGAAACAAGACTGTTGCGGGCTGTCTGGTACCCCAGCACCGTCGCGACTATCTCGAACCATGTCGTGCGTAAAATACGCGAGCGCTTGATCCAGACTGACAGCAGCGATGAGGGCCTTGCATTCAAGTTGCACGATTTCGGAGCGAGGGGAGCGACCAGTTGCCAAAGTGCGGCGATCGGTGGGGCCGCTCACCTGGTGAATTCGATGGGGACTGACACGATTGCCGGCGCGGTGCTTTCCCGCAATGTCTACGGTGCCGATATGTCAGGGTTTTCGATTCCTGCGACTGAACACAGCACTGTTACCTCGTTTGGTCCGGATGGTGAGCTTAGCTTCATGCGGCGCTTTCTGCGGGACAACCCAGCTGGTATCGTCGCCTGTGTATCTGACAGCTATGACCTGATGCGGGCGGTGCGAGAATATTGGGGTACTGAACTGCGCGATGAGGTTCTTGCACGCGATGGTGTTCTGGTGGTTCGACCGGACAGCGGTGATCCTTTGCAGATCGTGCCGGATGTTATCGAAGCTCTGATGGAGCGGTTTGGCTATTCTCTGACACCGACCGGTTTTCGTATCCTGCCTGATCAGGTGCGGGTCATTCAGGGTGACGGAGTCGACAAGCGTTCGATCGTGAAGATCATGGATGTGATGATCGACCGTGGATTGGCTATCGGAAACATCGCGTTTGGGATGGGCGCGGGTCTTTTGCAAAAGCTGGATCGCGATACGTTTTCGTATTCAATGAAAACCTCCGCCATTTGTGTGAACGGAGTTTGGAGGGACGTATTCAAGGATCCGGTCACTGCAAAAGGTTCTAAGACCTCTAAAAAGGGTAGGCTCGGGGTGCTGCAGACCGACGCTGGGCAGTTCGTTGTTCGGCCACTGACTAACATTCCTAAGGGTCATGACGCCTTAAAAACCGTTTTTCGAAATGGTGAAATTGTGAGCCGTCAGAGCTTTGAGGAAATTCGAAAACGGGTCGGATTACTCGTCTAAAAAGCACAGCCGAAGCCGCTCTTTTTGAGTGGCTTCGTGCCGACCAGTGGCCTTCGTGGGTGGCTTCCGAATGGACATCAAGTATCGTGATGATACTAAGGTGTTGCATTTCGGTCATGAATACGATCAAACCACGTTAGAGTGAACTTATTCACAGTAATCTCCTTTAACTTGCGCTTAACCTTTTTGTGAATGCTGATGGGGATACGTCGAAAAGCAGGTGGCTGCTTTTCGAAACCAATCCCTTTTTCTGTAGCTTTTGGGTAAATTCGGTTGCGGGGTTTGAGGGTGCCAAAGAAGTCAAATCTGCTTTTTGCAGTTTCATTTTATGTTTTGGTTTCAACACCTTTGCTTGCTGCGCCGGACGCCGATTCCAAAGTCGGGGATACAGTTACAAACCCAGTAACAGGCCTGGATACAACCGTCAGCGCGCTGATCGTAGACCCAGCTTCGACACCTACAGCGGGTACAACCGCCTTTGTTGAGACGGCGGATGGCTACGTTTTCCTGGTCAAGGCCGCTGGTGGCACGATCTACAACTCTGACAATCCTCCTCTCGCGTTTCAGATTGTATCGATTTCCGGAACAACGGCTCAAATCAGCAATTCTGCAGCGTCCGGAACGGCCAGTTTGTCGACCCAGCTGACGTTGGCGCAGTACAATAGCAATTTCAACAGTTCTGGTACGCCTGGTGCCGTTACCCCACCCGAGGATGTTTCAGGTCCCAACGGTGTCAATCAGGTCGTTTATGGTAACGATGGCAGCAACGGGCGCGATGGCGCTCTGTTTGTCCCGCCAAGCTCTGGTGGAGACGGTGCCGATGGCCCGACACAAACTAAAACGCTGACAAGCGATGTAAATGCGACCAGCAATATTGGTTGGCAGGTCGGAAGCGTAGGCGGTGACGGCGGACAAGGCGGTGACTCGTATCTAAGTTTCTTTGACGGTCGAGATGGTGGTGACGGCGGCAAAGGTGGTACGGTCAACGCCACACAGGCCTCTGGCAGTACGATTCAGACATCCGGCGACGACAACAAAGGTATCTTTGCGTTCAGCCGAAGTGGTGAAGCAGGCGATGGCGGAAGTGGTTTCGCAGCGCCCGGCGGGGGCACTGGTGGCCATTCATCTGATGGTGGCAACGTAACCGTCACGCAAAGGGGCACGATTTCAACGACCGGAGACTCGGCGGATGGTATTTACGCACTGAGTGTTTCGAACAACGGTGGCAATGGTGGGTCGCAGTGGGGGCTGGTTGGTTCGTCCGGTGATGGCGGGTTCGGCGGCAGCGGCGGCGATGTGGTTGTGAATACAACTTCAAGTGCCAGCATCCTGACAACTGGCGACTATGCGAACGGCATTTACGCTCAGTCGATCGGTGGTTCGGGCGGATCTGCCGGCACTAGCGGTAACCTTCTGGTTTCCTTGATTGGTGGCGCAGATAATGGCGGCAACGGCGGTAAGGTTACGATCTCACACGGTGGAGCCATTGAAACGCAGGGTGATTTTGCTCGCGGGATTGTCGCTCAGTCTATTGGCGGCGGCGGCGGTGCTGGTGGAACTGCGGGCGGTCTTGTTGCTCTGTCTTTGGGTGGCGTCGGGTCAAACGGCGGCAGCGGTGATGATGTAAGTGTCACCGTGCAAGGCTCCGGAAGCATTTTGACTTCGGGCGCCGGCGCGGACGGCGTTATGGCGCAGTCCATTGGTGGCAGCGGCGGTACTGGTGCGAATTCTTACGGGTTAGTCGCGATCGGCGGGACAGGTTCCAAAGGCGGAACAGGTGCTGCAGTTAGTGTTACCAATAAGGGCCAGATCGTAACCGGCGGAGACGGCGCGCGTGGGATCATCGCTCAGTCAATTGGTGGCGGTGGCGGTGACGGCGGATCGTCTGGCGGTATGGTGTCGGTCGGCGGCAGTGGCAACGGCGGTGGCAGCGGCTCGACCGTTACGATTGTGAATGACGGGATCATCACTACGTCTGGCGATGACGCGATGGGTATTCTCGCGCAGTCAATTGGTGGCGGCGGTGGTAACGGCGGCTCTTCCGGCGCGGTCGGCGCTTTCGTGGGCGTGGCAATCGGAGGTGACGGCGGGGCTGGTGGCGCTGGCGGCAATGTAAACGTCACTCTGTCCGACACGGACAGTAGTCAGCCGTCGGCTATTCAGACTTCCGGGGATCGTTCGACCGGGGTATTTGCACAATCCGTCGGTGGCGGCGGCGGCAATGGCGGCGGCGCAGTCTCTGTTGCCGTAGGTGCTTTTGGTGCAGCTTCCGTATCTGTTGGTGGCTCGGCCGGTAGTGGCGGAGATGGAGGAGCTGTCACGCTCAGTGGCAGTGGGTCGGCTTCTGTTCAGACCGGTGGCGACGATTCCATCGGCGTTATGCTGCAATCGGTTGGCGGTGGCGGCGGTAACGGCGGCTATGCGGTGTCGGTTGCTGCCTCTGGAGGTCCCGTTTCGGGGTCTTTGGCGGTTGGCGTCGGTGGTGACGGTAGCTCAGGCGGTAAGGGCGGCCCGGTTACTGTTGGGCAATTCAACAGCAGCGGCGTCGCAACAGCCGCAGGTTTTGAAGGTACGGTTGTTACGACCGGGAACCGTTCGGCAGGCATGTTGTTCCAATCCGTTGGTGGAGGTGGTGGTAACGGTGGTCTTGCCGTTGCAGCGACCGGAGGCGCTTCGGCGCTATTTTCAGGGAATGTTTCGGTCGGTATCGGCGGCAAGGCTGGCGGCGGCGGCAATGGCGGGCTGGTCCAAGTTTACACCAAGGCAGATGTCACGACGACAGGCACAAATTCTAGCGGGATTATCGCCCAATCTGTCGGCGGTGGCGGCGGTAATGGCGGTGGCAGCATTGCCGCTGGGATCAGCGCCAGCGGCGGAGCCGCATTTGGCATAAACGTAAGTGTTGGCGGTGACGGCGGTGGAGCCGGCATCGGCGGTGACGTTACCCTGATCGCGGGTGGAAACTCGATCGAGACGAGCGGCGCGTTCTCCAGCGGTGTTGTGGCCCAATCTGTCGGCGGCGGCGGCGGTAATGGTGGGTATGCAATCGGTGCCAGTGCCGATATCGGCGGCGCGGCGGCTGGTTCGGTCAGCGTCGGCTTGGGCGGAAAAGCTGGCGGCGGCGGCGCGGGTGGAGACGTTACTGCGGAGGTCGATGCAGACGTCACGACCCGCGGGGATGATTCAGGTGCAGTTGTTGTTCAGTCCATCGGCGGCGGCGGCGGTAACGGGGGCTTTAGTGTTGCAGCGGGTTTGGCGGCAGGCGGCGCGGGTGCCGGTACCGTTGACGTTGGCCTTGGTGGCGATGGTGGCAGTGGCGGTGTCGGCGGAACCGTCTCGGGCGTGCGCGTAAATGGCGACGTTCGCACCGAGGGTGCGCGTTCAACCGGCGTTGTGATCCAGTCCATCGGTGGTGGCGGCGGCAATGGTGGTTTCAATGTCACTGCAGGGGTCGCTGCGGCCGGAGCCGGAGCAGGTTCAATTGGCGTTGGCCTGGGTGGTGATGGCGATATCGGCGGTGACGGCGGTATCGTCGAAGGTCAGGTGGCGGGCAACGTTACGACATTGTCCGACGGCTCAAGCGGCGTTGTGTTCCAGTCCATCGGTGGCGGCGGGGGTAATGGCGGTTTCAACGTAACAGCCGGTATTGCAGGGGCCGGTGCAGGCGGTGGAGCCGTCACGGTCGGCCTCGGCGGCAGCGGATTGGGTGGCGGTATCGGAAAAACCGTCACTGGGAGCGTGACGGGAACCGTCACTACCGGTGGCGCAGACTCGACTGCTGTTCTGGCACAGTCCGTTGGCGGCGGTGGTGGCAATGGCGGCTTTAACGTCAGCGCGTCGCTTGCAGGCGCTGGCGTAGCCAGCGGCGCAGTCTCAGTCGGCCTTGGCGGTGACGGTGGCAGTGGCGCGATTGGCGGGACAGTTAACCTGACGACGAGTAACAGCATTATAACTGCCGGAGATCGGTCTTCCGGCGTTGTGGCGCAGTCTATTGGCGGCGGCGGCGGTAACGGAGGCTTTAACGTCTCTGGCACCGGTGCCGGAGCAGGTACTGCCAGTGGCGCAGTCAGCGTTGGATTGGGTGGAACCGGCTCGGGAGGTGGAAACGGTGGTGCTGTAACGCTGACTTCGAACGGTACGATCCTGACGAAAGGGGACTCGGCCACTGCATTCCTGGCACAGTCCGTTGGCGGCGGTGGCGGCAACGGCGGCTTCAACGTGAGTGCATCTGTACAAGGCTCCGGCACAGCTGGGGGCGGTGTGTCCGTTGGTCTCGGCGGTAACGGCGCTGGCGGAGGTGACGGCAGCACTGTCCTTGCGACGTCCAACAATGCTGTTGAAACCGGCGGCGATCATTCGTCGGGTGTTGTCGCTCAATCCATTGGCGGCGGTGGCGGCAACGGCGGCTTCAACGTGGCCCCGGTCTTGTCCGGCGCGGGAACAGCTAGTGGCGCCGTGAGCGTCGGGCTTGGCGGTTCCGGAGATACAGGTGGCAATGGCGGCAACGTCACGCTGACTTCGAACGGGACCATTCTGACCGACGGTTTCGCCTCAAGCGGCTTTGTTGCTCAATCTCTTGGCGGCGGCGGCGGCAATGGTGGCTTCAATGTTTCACCAACGGTATCGGGTGCAGGAACTGGCGCGGGTTCGGTTTCTGTCGGGCTGGGAGGCTCGGGAGATAGTGGAGGCGATGGTAGCCAAGTCAGGGCCAGCACGACGGCAACTGTAGTCACCAAGGGTGATGCTTCGGTGGGAATTCTGGCCCAATCTGTCGGTGGCGGCGGCGGTAATGGCGGCTTTAACGTTTCGCCAGCCCTTGCCGGAGCAGGCACGGGTTCGGGCGCCATCAGTGTTGGACTGGGTGGATCCGGCGGTAGCGGCGGAAACGGCGGTATCGTGGGTCTTTCTGTTGAAAACAACGTGAAAACAGAAGGCGCGCAATCAAGCGCGGTCGTCGCCCAATCTATCGGTGGCGGTGGTGGTAACGGTGGTTTCAACGTTTCAGCATCCGTTGGCGGCGCAGGCACTGGGTCTGGTGCGGCGGCTGTAGGCCTAGGTGGTCGTGGCAGTGGTGGGGGTGATGCTTCGGCTGTCACAGCGACTGTCACTGGGAACCTTATTACATTGAAAGAAACATCGACCGGTTTGTTGGCGCAATCCGTTGGTGGCGGCGGCGGTAATGGCGGTATGAATATCTCGGTTGCGGTGGCCGCAGCGGGAACAGGTTCAGGCGGTGCGTCGGTTGGTCTGGGCGGTGCCTCCGGTACTGGCGGTGACGGTGGTACGGCCGAGGCAACCCTTAATGGGGATGTCTTGACTGAAGGTGACAACTCCGGCGGCGTTATCGTGCAAAGCCTTGGTGGCGGCGGTGGCAACGGCGGCATGAATGTCTCGGCCGCAGTAACAGTAGCCGGAAAGGGCAGCGGCGGTGCATCTGTTGGTATCGGCGGTAGCGGAGGCAGCGGCGGTAACGCTGATACAGCTTCTGGAACGGTCGTAGGCAACGTTACAACGCTGGGCGACAATTCTGGCGGTGTTCTTGTGCAATCTGCCGCTGGTGGCGGTGGCAACGGAGGTCTGAATGTTTCGGCAGCCGTGAACATTTCTGGGACCGGTGGCGGCGCGATTGGCGTTGGCATCGGTGGATCCGGCGGGGACGGCGGCAACGCAAGCGCGGCCACGGGCTCGGTCACAGGCGACGTAGTTACAGACGGCGACAACTCAACAGGCGTCTTGGTTCAATCCGTTGGTGGCGGTGGCGGCAATGGCGGCGTCAACATCACGGGCGCGCTGAGCCTCGCACGAACAGGATCGGGCGCTGCAGGTATCGGCGTAGGCGGCTTTGGTGGCAGCGGTGGCACCAGTGGGGCGGTAGACAATACCTTCGCAGGCAATGTCAGTACAGCAGGTGAACGCTCTGCCGGGATCATAGCGCAAAGCCTCGGCGGCGGCGGTGGCAATGGCGCGACTAACATTTCCGGCGCGATTTCTGTGGCCAAGGATTATTCGGGTGCTTTGGGTATCGGCGTGGGCGGCTTTGGTGGCGATGGTGGGGCGGCGGACAGCGTCACTCAGCGCGTTACCGGCAATGTCTCGACAACAGGCGATGACGCAGTCGGAATTTTGACACAGAGCCTGGGTGGTGGTGGCGGCAACGGCGGCACCAACATTTCGGCGGCTCTGTCTCTATCCCGCTCAGCTAACGCAGCGGTTGGTATTGGTGTCGGTGGCTTTGGCGGTGGCGGCGCAGATGCCGGTGCGCTGGTGCAATCAACTGTCACAGGCGGTGTGACCACCTCAGGAAATCGCAGCACGGGAATTCTGACTCAGAACCTTGGCGGCGGCGGCGGTAACGGCGGGACAAATATTTCTGCTTCACTGGGTATCAGCCAGGAAAACGGCGGATCGGTCAGCCTGGGTGTCGGAGGTTTTGGCGGCGGCGCGGGCAACGCAGGTAATGTCATCAGCACAGTGCGCTCAGCTCCGGATGGCAGCGGATCGACCTCAATCGTCACCACTGGTGTCGACAGTATCGGTGTCATGGCCCAATCCGTTGGCGGTGGCGGTGGTAATGGCGGCCTGAACGTATCAGGTGCTGTGAGCTTGACGGGTAAATCCGGTGCAGCAGTTGCATTGGGCCTTGGCGGCTTTGGTGGCGGTGGCGGGGATGCCGGTACGGTCGCTCTGGATGTTCAAAGCGACGTCGTGACTGCCGGGGACGGGTCACACGGTGTATTCGCCCAGAGCCTGGGCGGCGGCGGCGGAACCGGTGGAGTGAACATTTCAGGCTCTCTGGCGCTGACAAAACCATCGGGATCGGACACGATTTTCTCGGTTGCAGCGGGCGTTGGTGGCTTTGGAGGATCGGGCGGTAACGCAAGCGATGTTGACGTAGACTACACTGGCAACATTCAGGCCGTTCCGATGGTGGAGCAGTCCGATGGCACCTTTGCTGTTGATGAAAGCAAAGGCGCGAGTGGCCTGATTGCGCAGTCGCTTGGCGGCGGCGGTGGAAATGGCGGCACCAGTGTATCCGGTGGTATTGCGATCAGTGGCAAACCCGGAGCAGGTCAGCCAGATGACAGCAAGTCCTATGCTGTTGTCGTTGGCGTGGGTGGTTTCGGCGGCGGCGGCGGTGATGCTGGAAACGTCGATGTGAATGTTGGTGCAGGCAGCACAATCAAGGCACATGGTACCGGACAATCCGGCTTGCTGGCCCAGTCCGTTGGCGGTGGCGGTGGCAACGGCGGCTTGAACGTTTCGGGCGGGATCGTGTCCGATAGCTCTCTGATCGTTGGTGTCGGTGGATTTGCTGGCGACGGGGGCAAGGCAGGCGACGTAACCGTCACTTCACAAGCTGATATTACAGTCACGACGAACCCGGACGATATCTCGATCCCCGACGATACAACCTTTGAAGACAAGTTGCGGGACTTCTTGGGCGACTCGATTGTCGATGAAACCGAGGAACTGGCCTCGACCTTCGGGTTGGAGCGTCTCTTCATCGACATGGGAGTCTTTAACGAAGAAAAACCGGATACCGATGGTTCTGCCGGTCTGATGGCACAATCCATCGGCGGTGGCGGCGGTAATGGCGGCCTGAACGTATCGGGCGGCATCGCGCTAAGCAAAGATGGCAAGATTCCATCGGTCACCTTTGGAGTGGGTGGCTTTGGTGGCGACGGTAATCTGTCTGGCGATGTAACGGTGGATCATGCCGGAACCGTAGCGGTTGCGGGTAACTGGAAACACGGCGTTCTCGCCCAATCCATCGCGGGTGGTGGCGGCAATGGCGCGCTAAACGTGACCGGCCAGCTGAATTATGGCGATTCCAACAATTCAGACGGAAAGACCGACCTGAGCATCGTAGGTGGTCTGGGTGGTCATGGTGGCGCAGGCGCTGATGCGGGTGACGTGTCTGTCACGCAAACCGGCGATATTGCGACGAACGGCTATCACGCCCGCGGTATCTTTGCACAGAGCATTGGCGGTGGCGGCGGCACCGGCGGGATCAACGCGACATTTGTCGGCACCAAGGACAGCTCACCTATCGCGATGGGTATTGGTGGCTTTGGCGGCGGCGGCGGACATGCCGGCGACGTGGTTGTCGCGCGCGGCACTGCAGCTGTGGCAGCGGGTACCATCACAACCGATGGCGTCGGCTCGCACGGTATCGAAGCGTCGAGCATTGGCGGCGGCGGCGGCGATGCTGGCATCAATGCGGTTGTCGGTATCAGCAAAACTACCGGAAACAAAAGCAACGGTGGAACCGGTGACTCAACTGACCGTAAGACACCTACGAACACGGGCGTCGATGACTCGGTTATCGCGAACTACAATGCCGTTCTTGATGAGTTGGAAGGAAAGGTGAATCCGGCGGATTCCTCGGGCAATAAAACCGGTGTTTCCGCTGTGGTCGCCATCGGCGGCGATGCCGGAACTGCAGGGAATGGCGGTACGGTTGATATCGACCACTATGGTGACGTCGTCACTCTGCAAGACAGCAGCCACGGTGTGTTTGGACAATCGATCGGCGGCGGTGGCGGTAACGCGGCCTTGAACCTTGGCATGACTTACGAACTGGCGTCGGATGCAACAAACAAAGGCTTTGGCATTGCTGTCGGCGGTGGCGTCGGAGAAGGGGGAACCGGTGGTGAGGTCAATGTAAATAACACCGGCAACATCTCGACCTCCGGGGCGGACTCTCATGGTCTGTTTGCTCAGTCTGTTGGTGGCGGTGGCGGTAACGCCGGTTACAACTCGGCCTCGACGTCGGTGGATGGTGGCAATGTGAACATCCAGATCGGCCGTACCGGTGGTACGGGCGGTAGCGGCGGCGATGTCATCGCTAGTTCGAATGGGATTATCACCACGACAGGCAACCGTTCTTACGGGTTCTTCGCTCAGTCGATCGGAAACGGGGGCGGTAACTCATCCTCGGTTTCCGTCAGCGTTGGTACACCCAAAACCGGCGATAGTAAGGGCAACAAAGCCAGCCTGTCGGTCGGTTTGGAGGGCGGCACAGGCGGCGCGGCTGGTGACGTGACATCTGTGATCGCAGGGACTGTAGTCACACAGGGCGACGATGCCCATGCGGTGTTCGCGCAATCCGTTGGCGGCGGCGGTGGCAATGGCGGCAAAGCCAGCAACTCAGCCGGTGGCGGGATTTCGGCAGCACTGTCCATCGGCGGTACCGGTGGTACTGGCGGCGTGGGCGGCAAGGTTGATGTGAACAGCACTGCACAGATTGCGACCCTCGGAGATCGCTCGGTCGGCATCATGGCCCAATCCATTGGCGGCGCGGGTGGCACTGGCGGCATGGTTCAGGCAGGGCAATCCAACACCGACACCATCAAATCTGTCGTCAATCCATCCACTGTTGGCACTGCAGCATCGATCAACATCGGTGGAACCGGCGGAGACGGCATGACATCCGACACGGTGACTGTGGTTAGTGATGGGACGATCAGCACTGCCGGCATGATGGCACATGCGATCTTTGCGCAATCTGTCGGCGGCGGCGGTGGCATGGGCGGTTTGGTAGAAAACCGCATCATCAATCTGCGTAAAGAAATCGGTAACACGGCGACCTTGTCCATTGGCGGTACTGGTGGTTCCGGGGCGGTCTCGGCTGCTGTCTCTGTCACGAACCGCGACGTGATTCAGACCACAGGTGACAAGTCCGTAGGTATCTACGCACAATCCGTTGGCGGCGGCGGTGGCGATGCACAGCAGGTGCGCAATATCGTCCTTGGCCGGTCTTCGGACGGCTCGACCACCAACGCCATTCTGATTGGTGGTTCCGGTGGAACCGGCGGCGCTGGTAGCACGGTGAACGTGACTAACGAAAGCGATGCAACGATTGTGACGACTGGTAAAGAGAGCCACGGCATTTTCGCGCAATCCGTCGGCGGCGGTGGCGGTAACGGCGGATCGACGATTTCGGTCGATGGCCGCTACGGCGGGGCCGAGGCCAGTACACGGCGCGCGCTGCAATTTGGTCTGGGAGGTGCAGGTGGCACCGGGGGTACCGGCGGCAATGTATTGGTGACCAATGCCGGTACGATCGTTTCTACCGGCGCTGGGGCTCACGGCATCTTTGCGCAGTCTGTTGGCGGCGGCGGCGGCAATGGCGGCAACTCGATCACCGGGACGCTGAGGCTTAAGACAGGGGACAACAGCTCTCCGACCGCGCAGTTGAACATTGGCGGCTCGGGAGGCAGCGGCAATGTCGCGGGCAACGTGGTCGTCACGAATAGCGGTGATATCCGAGTGGATGGCGAAGGAGCCTATGGTATCTTTGCACAATCCGTTGGCGGCGGCGGTGGTAATGGCGGGTTGGCCGTTGCCATGGACGTGAATGACCTCAAGAACACGATGACCGGTAAGTCCTACTCCAAAATCGCCATTGGCGGATCTGGCGGGGACGGCTCAGACGGCGGTGACGTCACCGTCAACCACACAGGCGCCATTGTTGTGAATGCGACAAACGGGTTTGGTATCTATGCTCAATCTGTTGGCGGCGGCGGCGGTAATGCCGGATATTCCGTATCCTCTCCGCTGGTCTCGGCGCTGGATTATACTGTTTCGCAATTGCTCGGCGCACGTGAAGGATCCACGGGTTCGGTGGGCACCGTAACCGTTAATTCGACCGGGGACATTCTTGTGAATGGCTCGGGTAGCGAGGCGGTGTTCGCTCAGTCAGTGAACGGCGGCGGCGGTAATGTCGAAACAACGGTCGACTTCACCGCTTCGACAACTGGCACAGGCGGAACGGGCACGGTCTTTAACAGCGACATCTCACTGGGCGGTGACGAAGTGTCAGGAATGGCTGGCAGCCAGGTGGCCCAGTCACATACTGGCAACATTGCGACAACCAGCGATCAGTCGACTGGACTGCTTTTGCAGAGTGTCGGCGGCGGCGGCGGAACCTCCGCGACCAACGTCAATCTTCAGGACGGTGACGGTATCGATATCGCGGCCCGGTTGGGAGCGATCAACACTGATGACGCCAGCGGCGGAAACGTGAACGGCAGCCGTTCAGGGGATGTTGGTACGGATGGAGCGTTCTCGTCCGCAGGTGCGGCGCAATCCATCGGCGGTGGCGGCGGTAAGTTGGTGCTGAACAGCAGCGGAGCGGTCAACGCGAACAAGTCAGCTTCGGTAATTCTGGGTTCTGATCCCAGCTTTGACAATGACGGCGGCGATATTGTTCTGTCGCTGGACGGAAACGTGTTCACCAGTGGTGATCGGTCCTATGGTCAAAGCATTCAGAGCATCGGCGCAGGCGGTGGCGAGGTTGTCATCTCGGGCCTGGGACTGGCCGATGTGGTGCTGGGTGCGCAAGACGGGTCAACCGGTGATGGTGGCGATGTTGATTTCGCCAATATCGGTGACATGACCACCAGCGGTAAGGGATCCCACGGCTTTATCATTCAGAGTATTGGCGGTGGTGGCGGTCTTGTTTCGACTGACTTGGAAGCCAGCCGGATCACCGTAGATCTGTCGGACAACAATGGCGGTGACGGTGGTGACATTACCTTCCGACAGTCCGGGAACATCGTAACGACCGGCGAAAACGCGATTGGTGTCGTAGCCCAGTCGCTGGGCGGCGGCGGCGGCATGGTGGACTCGGTCTATCGTGGCGCAGCGGGCGGTGCTGGTTCAGGTGGTTCCATCGACATGGATCTGGCAGGCAACATTCTGTCGGTCGGAGATGGCGGCATCGGTGTCTTTGCACAATCTGCAGGCCGAGACGGGGCGGATGCGATTACGCTTGGTTTCGACGGTGTTGTGATGGGCGGTACAGGTGAGATCGGCTCAGTCGCATCAATTGTTGTGGCCGGAGGTGCCAACAACGCCCTGAGCCTTTCCGCTGACAGCGTTCTGTTGGCTGGAAACAACCAGCTGATGAATGGTGGGACAGGCAATGATCGAGTTTCGCTTGCGGGTACCGCCTTGGGCAATCTGAACCTTGGTGGCGGGGCAAACAGCCTGACGGTCGAAAATGGCGGGGCGTTTTACGCCTTGGACACCCTCGATCTGGGCGCTGCTGGCCAAATGCAGGTAAACGGCAACCTAGTATTGGGGGCCAACTGGGGTTTGAACACAGAACTTTCTCCGACAGTTCATGCGGGCGACTTTTCCTTTACCGAAAATGTTAGCCAGACCACGAACTTGAATGGAAGTTTGGCCTTTGGCGGCACCGCAACTTCGACCTTCGACGTATATTTCCTGACTTCGGGTGCGTCTGGTGGAAACAGCGACCTGATCAATGTCACCGGTAATGCAACGATGGGAGGCACGCTGACACCGCAGCTCAACACATTGGAACGGGCGCTGCCGCTTGTCATCATCAACCCGGGCGGTACAGCTGCGGATGCTGGCACGACGATCCAAGATACAGTTGTTCTGGACTATTCGATTGGATTGAACGGTTCCACGTCTGACGGAAGTTCGATCGATCTGGTCATTTCGCCTGACTATTCAACGGCTGGAATGACTGCGAACCAGGCGGCTGTAGGCGATTACATCAATCAAGTGTTGAATGGGCAAGGCTCAGCTGAACAAGGTCAATTGTTTGCATTGATCGGCAATATGCAGTCCGAAGCAGACGTTATTGCAGCGATAAACAGCCTAACTGTTGGTGATTACGCATCCGATGCCGTTGACGCCTATTATGCAACCCGCGTGTTTGCCAATGCGCTCCACAATTGCGACCGATACACGCAATATCAGTCCGGAGATGATCCGCGGAATTGCGCGTGGTTCACGGGTGGACGGTCATTCTACGACCGCGAACAAACCGGTGTTTATGAAGAGCTGGATATTAACGCAACCAACCTAACCGCCGGCTTTAGATTCCCTGTGGGCGATGACCTATACGCTGGTATTGCAGTCGGCTACGACCAGATGAGCCTGAGAAACGGTAACCAGTACAACGCCAGTGGTGATCGTTTCAATATTGGTGCGTCCATGACCAAGTATATCGGCGCCTGGGAGATGGCGGCGATGCTCTCGGCAGGTTGGTCTGATTACGATACTGTGCGCTCTGGTGGGATCAGTGGAACATTGCCCGACGGCTCAGTTGTGGATACGGTTGGCGTCAGCTCGCTCAAACATAAGATGAACCATCAGAACCTGCGTCTGAGTTTTGCTTATGATCACAGGTTCGCTGGTGGCCGTTCTTATCTGAGACCCGAAGTCGCCGTGGACGCGACACGTCTGGCGACTGAGGGCAATGGACAGGCTACCTTGTCAGGGGTTGTTCTGCAGGATGACAGCGAAATGATCTACTCGCTGACGCCGTCTCTTGAGATCGGGACCGAGCAGACGTTGAGCGCTTCTCAGAAACTACGGGCAAGCTTCCGCGCGGGTGCCATTATTTCGTCGGATGACACTGTTTCAGTGACCGCTGGATTTGCAGGTGCAAGTTCTTCTGACGGTGGTTTCTCGAACACCAGTTACGTCGGGGATACACACGGGTTGGTTTCTGCCCAGCTGGGACTGTACGCTTTGGACGACAGCAGTTTTATTAACCTGAGCATCGACCACATGTTCGGGGACTCGACCGAGTCCCTGCAGGTTGGTCTTGGGGTTGGGGTAGAGTTTTAAGGCATGAGGAACAGCAGAATGAAAAAATGGATATGCGCAGTGGGCCTGGGGTTAGGGGCCGCGCTTCCCGTAGCCGCACAAGAGGCCGCAGCCCCGCCATGGTCGGTCAGTTGCAGTAATCTGGTCAACGGCACCGAGTTGATCTGCGAAATGACACAGAGCATTGTCCTGAGCGAAAATAATCAGCGGCTTGCTTCTGTCGCGCTCATCAAATCCGCGGGCAATGATGAAACCGAAGCAGTGCTGACTCTGCCCTTTGGTTTGCTCTTTTCGGAGGGTTTGATTGCGAGTGTTGATGACACTGAAGTTGCGCGTTTGGAGTATCTGACCTGCGAAGCACAGGGTTGTTTTGCGCGTTCTCCGGTTTCAGCCGAGTGGATGTCTGCAATGCGGGCTGGAAAGCAGATGACAATCCAAGCCAAAAATCGGGTTGGTGAACCAATTTCGTTTGGTTTTGATCTCGCCGGTTTCAGCCAAGTTTCTGACCTCTTACCCTAACCAATCACCGGGTTTTGAAACAGTGATGTGCACGTCGGGCGGGTGCTTGACAGCATGACCAACGGTCTTTGAGTTGAGTCGATCAGTTGTTCCATCAGCACCACGCCGTGTCTGAAGGGCAGAGCTTTTGAAAGCGGTTGATAGTTACAAACCGACCGTGGCCGTTGGCTTTACCGATGCCGTTGGTTCATCCGGGTACAATCAGGATCTGGGTCAAAGGCGCGCAAACACTGTAGCAGCTGCTTTGGTCGCAGAAGGCGTGTCTGTTGATCAGATCGGAAACGTTTCAAGCCGCGGAAAGACGGACCTGCTTATCGAAGTTGCAACGGCGGACCGCCGTAACCGCCGCGTCACAGTTGGTTTGGCCGAGATTCTTTCGGCCTGTCGCAGCTATCGCGATGTCCAGTTGTCCAGTGCGTCGATTGGCGACGAGTTGGAGGGCGATCTGGTGAACAGGCTTGAGGTGGCCGCGTCGCAGCTTTCTCAGCTGACTAATACCGGCCAAATCGGCCCGGCGTTCCAAATGGCGGGAGCCGCTCGCGAGGATTGCGGGACAGCAGCGGGCCTTAATGCGGATTCTGTTCGGAAGGTCGAGTATTCAAAACGCTGTTTCTGTAGCTTTGCCAGACTCGAGGCGGCTTTGGGAAGCTAACCCAATCAGCGCCTTGCTTTCGATTTGGTAGGGCCTGCAAACTGGGGGCAGTATGAACAGTGCCGTCTATTTTTGATTTTGGGCAGCCAGCAACACGGCAATCATGACCAGAATACCTCCCGCGATGGTTCGACCATTGGGAACCTCGGCTAGAATGAGAAAGGCCAAAACCGGTGCCAGGGGTACTTCCATTGTGCTGAGCAAGGCCGTCTGCCCGGATGGCATGCGCTTCGCTCCTTCGGCCAAAGTGACCGAAGCGATTGCAAAGATGAGCCCAAATGCGCTTAACGTGAGGATTTCGTGTAACGGGATGCTTAAAGGGTTTCCAAGAACCAAACCGATCGGCAAGAGCAAGATCGATGACAGTGCTGAAGGGCCCGCACCAGGGGTCGAGGGGTATTTTCGGTAGATCACCATCAACAGCGCCATAGCGAAGGCCATGAATAGCGCCAGAACGTCACCCCGCACGTTGACTTGACCCAGTGACCCGGAAACGATGATTGCCACGCCTGCCAGAGCCACTAATGAGCCAATTACTATTTCACGCGAAGCTTTTTCACCCATCCATAGCCAAGCTAGAAACGCCGCCAGTAGAGGGGATATCGCGTATATCAGCGATACATTTGCAATGGTTGTCAGTTTGAAAGCAGCAATGAAAGCGGACGTTCCCAATGCCCCAACTATAGCGACTGCGAGGCCACTCACGCGCATGTCATGAAAGTTCTCACGGAGCGCCCCGCGATGCGAAATCCAAAGCACGGTAAAGACGGCCGAAAAAGCTCCCCGCCAGAAGATGATGTCCCAAGGCGCCGCCTGCACGCCTTTGGAAAACAACCCAGCTGTACTGAAAGTAACCGCCGAAATAGTGACCAGAACGATGCCCATTCTGTGGTGAGGTTGAAGTACTCTGGTAGTCATTTCGTTTATCCTCACCCACTGTTCTAGCTCTTAACGGTTTGATGCGGACGCCTAGAGCCAATCAACCTGTGTTTCAGAGGTCTATAGGTTGACCGACAGGGCATGTTTCGGATATTTCCGAAGTATGTATGATGAACCTCCGATGTCCCGTGTCGGCGCGTTGATCGGTTCGCCAGCGCGCGCTTTGATGCTGACAGAATTGTTTGATGGCAGGGCTTTGACCGCGACCGAACTTGCGGGTGTTGCTGGTGTTTCAGCCGCCACTGCAAGCGAGCACCTCGGGCTTTTGCTTGCTGGCGGTTTGGTGTCGCGAGAGAAAAGTGGAAGACACAATTACTACAGGTTAGCTTCGCCCGAGATCGCTAATGCGCTGGAACAGCTTGCGGTGCAGACAGCACAAATTGATCCCGGTGTGCCAGCCAAACCAAAGGTGCGAACGCCCATTCAGGATGCGCGCATGTGTTATGATCACAT
This sequence comes from Ruegeria sp. BE9, assembly GCF_056538765.1. Lineage (NCBI taxonomy): Bacteria > Pseudomonadati > Pseudomonadota > Alphaproteobacteria > Rhodobacterales > Roseobacteraceae > Ruegeria > Ruegeria sp. BE9. The sequence goes on from NZ_JBQFTS010000005.1 coordinate 97,375, forward strand.
CGCTGGTCGTCTGGGCGTCGCGATTGCGGATGCGTTGGTGGAAAATGGCTCCTTGGTTCCTTTGGACAGTGATTACGATCTGACACCAAAAGGGGTGGCGATGTTTACGTCCCTTGGAATTGATGTGTCGGACTTGCGTACTTCGAAGCGGCTGTTTGCTCGCCAATGTCTGGATTGGAGTGAACGCCGTCACCACGTTGCAGGAGCGGTAGGTGCGGCGGTGGCTGAACTGGCTTTCGAGAGAAGCTGGATAATCCGAACCAAAGAACGCAGAGTTCTTTCGGTAACTCCCAAAGGGCAGAAGGAAATGAAGGATTTTCTGGGCGTAAGACTCCACTTAGATAAAGCGATGCGATAGGGCGTTCCTCGATTCTCACCACTGCTAATCCCGATGGTGGTCAAATCGAACAGTGGGTTCACCGCATTGACCTCAAAGCCCTTCATTTAAAGGGTTCGTCGGCATCAATGCGCCACTTTACATTCAACTGTTTTGCTTACTCCTGATGCTGCCAAATCCGGCCAAGCTTGCTGTTATGATTGAATTAATCGCGCTTACACAGACTTGGTTAAGGCACGAGCGCTAATTGGTTGACGTTTCTTGCCCGAACGTTGGGGTATTCTGCCCCGGCTTTTTCCTGCTCCTGATGCAAAAGTTTGTTGACTGAGAACAGCAATGTCTGGCAAGCCGCTCGGCATGTCCGGTTCCGGAGCTCGCTTTGGAATCAATAGGGAATGCGGTGAGGGTTTTGGCCCAATTCCGCAACTGCACCCGCAACTGTAGGCGGCGAGCAGGGCTGATACGCCACTGAGGGTACTCGGGAAGGCCAGTCCAACGCTTAGACCCGCAAGTCAGGAGACCTGCCGGACATGTGCTCCCATTAGGAGCACTCCTAATCGGCGACGGGATGTTCGCGGACCGGGATGCTTAATTAAGCACAACGGCCTTGGACCCCCTCAGTCACAACGCATTTCGTGCCGGGAATGGCGCGATGGGACAAGGACGAATTTACATGAAAAAGCTGCTCTGCGCGGCCGCAACCGCTCTGGCGCTACCCGCCATGGCACAGGCGCATTTCCTGCTGGAATACACCACCGAAACCATGATCGAGAAACCAGGTGATGTTCCGGTAAAGCTCATCTTTTGGCACCCGTTCGAGAACGGCCATGTCATGGATCTGGAGAAGCCACAGGAATTCTATGTGATCCACAATGGTGAGAAAACCGACCTGCTGGATACGTTGGAACCCGTGCGTTTTACCGGCGGTGAGAACGAAGGCGCGGCGTTCAAGGGTTCGGTTCCTGTCAAACGCTCGGGTGACTACGTGCTGGTTACCGTTCCTCAGCCCTACTATGAGGAATCCGAGGACATCTACATCCAGCAGCTAACCAAGGCGTTTCTGAACCGCAATGAGCTGCCAACCGACTGGATGAATCCGGTTGGTTTGGCAACCGAGATCATTCCGCTGAACAAGCCAACCAACGTTATCGCGGGTTCAACATTCACCGGCCGCGTATTGGCCGATGGTCAACCGGTAGCAGGTGCCGAGATCGAGATCGAATACATGGCCGCTGAACCAGACATGGACAGCGCGGCGTCATCGACTCCGTCGGTCTCTCCGATGCCAGGTGGCGCTGTGGTCGCCATTTCGGACGATAACGGTTATTTCTCGTTCGGCGTACCGAAAGCGGGTTATTGGGGGTTCGCTGCACTTGGTTCGGGTCCGGCAACCGAACATGAGGGCAAAGAACTCAGCCAGGATGCGGTCATCTGGATCCGCGCCTGGGACATGGAGTAAGAGATGCACATCGTCGACGGAGCCCTTTCCAACCCGGTCGTCATTGGCGGCGCCGTTGCGGCCGCGGGCGGGATTGCTATGGGTCTCAGGTCGCTGGATCTTGATCGCATCCCCACTGCGGGGGTGCTGTCGGCCACCTTCTTCGTGGCTTCCTTGATCCACGTCCCGATCGGTCCGTCGTCGGTGCATTTGATCCTGAATGGCATGGCCGGGCTTTTGCTCGGCTGGGCCGCCTTCCCGGCACTGTTCGTCGGGCTTTTGCTCCAAGCTGTCTTCTTTGGCTTTGGCGGGTTGACGGTATTGGGGATCAACACCCTCAACATTGCGCTGCCTGCAGTTCTGGCCGGAATGCTCTTTGGCCGCCTGATCGCACGCGGAACACCTCTGCATGGCGCGATTTGGGGGGGCGTAGGCGGAGCCTTCGCAATCGCGGCTACAACCGCAATGGTCGCCATTTCGCTGGCCCTGTCGGGTGAGGAATTCCTGCCCGCCGCCAAGCTCGTGTTCTTTGCACATATCCCTGTCATGGCGATCGAAGCGCTGCTGACTGGTTTTGCTGTGTTGCTGGCCCGTAAGGTCAAGCCCGAGCTCTTCCTCAAAGGAGCAACCACATGAAGCATATGGTTCTCATTCTGGCTTTGTGCTGTGCGCCTTTACCGGCGCTGGCGCACAAGGTTATCGCGGGTGTCTTTGCCTCCGGTGACTCGATAGAAGGAGAACTGGGGTTCTCGAATGGTGACATGGCAAGTGACACCGAGGTTGTCGTGAGCGGACCGGACGGAACCGAATTGGGCCGTGTGGTCACAGACGGCGATGGCTTCTTTATCTACAAACCGACCTTAGCCGTTACGCATACTTTCTTTGCGGATCTCGGCGCCGGTCATATCGCTGAAATCGTCATGCCTGCCCAAGAAGTCGCGGAAATCATGGGTGTCGAGGCTATAGTAACACCCACCGCAACAGCCTCAACGACCGATGCAGCGTCATTTAACGCAGAACAGCAACAGATGATTGCTAAAGTGGTCCGCGATGAGATGCGCCCCCTGCGCCGCGAGATCGCAGCCTACCGTGAGCAAAACGATCTACAGACCATCCTTGGCGGGATTGGCTATATTGCCGGTTTATTCGGGCTTGGCTTTTACCTCGCCGCGCGCAGGAAGTTGGCCGCCTGATGGCGCACGCACTGGGACCTCGTGAAAAGACACTGTCTGAGGCAGGTGTACAGCGCGAAGGCCTCATCAGCCCGCTCGATCCGCGTGTGCGGATCGTGATGGCGGTGATCTTTGCGATTGTGACCGTTTCGTTGTGGTCTATTCCCGCGCTTATTGCCGCATTTACGGTTTCCCTTTCCCTTCTCGCGATGTCACGTCTGCCTTGGCGGAAAACGCTGAAACGCATGGCCATGATGGACGGGTTCATCATTTTCATGCTGGTACTGCTGCCGTTTTCCATGCCCGGTGATCCGATGTTTACCGTTTGGGGTTTCCCGGCCAGCTGGCAGGGCCTGTGGAAAGCAATCGAGATCGCACTCACTGCCAACGCGGTGATCCTGTCCGTGATGGTTCTGGTTGGAACTATGGAGCCTGTCACGCTGGGTCATGCCCTGCATCGGCTACACTGCCCTGAAAAACTCGTGCTTCTGATGATGTTCACTATCCGATACATCGAAGTTCTGCGAGAAGAGTACCTGCGTCTTCGATCTGCTATGAAAGTACGCGGATTTCGCCCGGGGACGAATTGGCATACCTATCGAAGCTTCGGTTATCTGGTTGGTATGATGCTGGTCCGCGCGATCGAACGCTCGGAGCGGATTCTTGCAGCCATGAAATGCCGAGGCTTCTCGGGGCGTATGCTGTTGCTTCAGGACTATAAACTGAGCCACAAGGACATTGTTTTTGCTGTAGGTCTTTGCGTCCTCTGCATTGTCTTGCTCATATGGGACTTCGCATGACTTTGATCGCGCTAGAAAATGTGTGCTTTGCATATCCTGGCCAAGCCCCAGTTCTGAATGGTGCCGACCTGAACCTAAGTGCCGGACAGCGCCTGTCACTAACGGGCCCAAACGGTGCCGGCAAGTCGACTTTGTTGCGCATCATGCTTGGACTGCAACGCCCAACCTCGGGCACCGTGACGATCTTTGGGCAACAGCGCAACGTCGAGGCCGACTTTCACGAAGTGCGCCGTCGTATGGGTCTTGTGTTTCAGGATGCCGACGATCAGCTATTCTGCCCAACTGTCGCCGAGGACATTGCCTTTGGCCCCTTGAACCTTGGTAAGTCACGGGATGAGGCGCTGACGGTCGTCGACAAAGTGCTGGGCGATCTGGACTTGATGCATCTGAAGAACCGTATCACCCACAAACTTTCGGGCGGAGAAAAACGCCTTGTGACATTGGCCACGGTTCTGGCGATGGATCCCGAAGTGCTGCTGTTGGACGAACCCACGAACGCGTTGGATACCAAGAACGAAGCGCGGCTGTTGGAGATCCTAAAGTCACTGCCGCAGGCTATTCTGCTGGTTAGTCATTCGCCTTCGTTCCGGGCAGCGCTCGCACCAGACGCGCTGGATTTGCGCGAAGGTAAATTGGTGGTCGCTTGAGACCACCTGCGCTAAGGCGACGGGCGGTGTGGTGATTTTGCAAAGGAATCCGATTTCGCTGGTGACGGGTTGGCACCTATAAAAAGCTCGCGCCCGAAGGAGCCAGCCGACAGGGCTGGCTCACTCTTTAATCAAGCTTAACCGCGCAGTACCTCGCCTGCCGCATCAAACGGGGGCTCGTGCAGAATGGTAGCTTTGTGGGGGCGGCCCAAAACCATCACTTCGACCTCATCGCCGGGCTTGGCGCTTTTGACATACCCCAAGGCCAGGGACATGCCGACGGTATAGCCGTAAGTGCCCGAGGTCACACGACCAATGCCTTCACCGTTCTTAAAGATCGGCTCGCCACCGGTTGCATCGGCGTTCGAAGCGTTGACGTCCGCCTCTTCCAAGTGCAGCAGGACCAACTGTTCGCGGGCGGGGTTCTCAAGTACTTTCAGCGCCGCCTCTTTGTTCAAGAAATCCTTCTCGAACTTGCAGAGACGTTCCAGTCCCACTTCATGTGGCCAGTACTCAGGGCTATATTCGCGGCTCCACGATCCATAGCCTTTTTCGACACGCATAGACATCAGTGCTCGGCTGCCGACTGGACCGGCACCGAACTCTTTGCCTGCTTCGATGAGGGCGTCATACAGGCGAGCTTGATCTTCGGTGGCGCAATGCAGTTCCCATCCCAAGTCGCCGGTGAAGGATACACGCAGGGCCAGTACTTTGACGCCCGCTAGCTCGATCATGGCCGAGCGCAAGAATGGAAAGTCTTTGGTTGCCAGCGACGCATTGGTCAAGCTTTGCAGGATTTCACGCGACTTGGGGCCAGCGACGTTGAAGCCGCACATCGCTTCGGTCTTGCTTTCAAACGTGGTGCCTTCCGGAAGCGGAACCTGCTTGAAGAACCGTTTGTGATAGCGTTCCGCCATTCCCGAGCCGATGATCCAGAATTCATCCTCGGCTACGCGGGTGACGGTGAAGTCTCCGGCAATTCCGCCGCGCTTTGAAATCAAAGGGGTCAGGCAGGATCGTCCCACCGACTTAGGCATATTGTTGGCAAAAACCGCGTTCAGCCAATCTCCAGCGTCAGGTCCTTTGCAGATGTATTTTGCAAAGTTCGAGATATCGATGATGCCCGCGCGATCCCGCAACATTTTGCATTCTTCGCCGACAGGCCCCCACCAGTTCTGGCGAGTGAAGCCATTGGTATCTACGGTGCCAGGCTCATCTGCAAACCAAAGGGGGTGCTCCCAGCCGACATTGAGACCAAAGACGGCGCCCATGTCCTTTTGCGTCTCATAGATCGGGCGCACACGGGCAGGGCGACCAGCGCTGCGTTCTTCGTTCGGGAAGTGGATCGCAAAACGGTGTGCGTATTGGTCCTGTACTTTGGCCTTTGTGAATTCCTTAGTGGCCCAGGTGTCAAACCTCGCCATGTCCCATGCGAACATGTCGTATTCGGTTTCGCCCTCGATGATCCACTGCGCTGCCATCAGGCCCATGCCACCTGATTGCGAAAAGCCGGGGATGATGCCGTTGCAGCAGAAATAACCCTCTACTTCGGGCACCGGGCCCATCAGGACGTTCGAGTCTGGCGACCAAATCATCGGGCCATTGATGACTCGTTTGATGCCAGCTTCGCCCACGGCAGGCAGGCGTTCTATGGCATTCATCATGTTCTCTTCGATCCGTTCAAGATCATCGGGGAACAGGTCGTGCGCGAAGTCCAGCGGAGTGCCTTCCTCGGCCCAAAATTTCATGTCTTTCTCATACGCGCCGACCAACAGGCCGTTGCCTTCCTGACGCAGATAGTACTCGCCATCCCGGTCCGAAACCGAGGGCAGGCGTGTGCCGTGGGCTTGAACGTCTGACATAGCTTCGGTCACAAAATACTGATGCTCAGTGGGCTGCAGCGGCAGGTCAATCCCAGCCAGCTTGGCGACTTCACGTCCCCAAAGACCGGCTGCATTGACCACCCATGGCGTCTTGATGTCACCCTTAGGTGTCTTAACGACCCAAGTGCCGTCTTCCTGCTGTTCAGTCGCCGTAACGGGTGTAAAGCGATGGATCTCAGCGCCTCGCTGACGCGCACCAACCGCATAGGCATTGGTCACACCTGAGGGGTCGACGTTGCCACCGTCTGGTTCAAACATCACGCAGCGGATGCCTTCGTAATTGACCAGTGGGTTCAGTTTTTGCGCCTCTTCGATGCTGATCTCATAGAAGTTCATGCCATAAAGTTTGGCCTTCGCGGCCTGCAGCTTGAGTTGATGCTCGCGCTCTTCGGTTTGCGCCAGATACAGTGAGCCGGGCTGAAAAACGCCGCAGCTTTGCCCGGTTTCTTCTTCCAACGAATTATATAGATTCATCGTATAATGCTGGATGCGGCTGATGTTGGTGCTGTCGTGCAAGCCGTGAATGTTGGCTGCTGCGTGCCAAGTAGAACCAGAGGTCAACTCGTCTCGTTCCAGCAGAACCACGTCTGGCCATCCCAATTTAGTCAAGTGATAAAGGATTGAGCACCCGATTACACCACCACCGATGACGACGGCCTGAGCTTCTGTTCGCATTTTTGCTATCTCGCGCGTTTTGTGTCGCGGAGTTTCTTTCACGAACGGTATGCCAACGACAATGTCCACAAAATTCGAGGATAAATGAGCTGAACTAAACCCAAGGTCGACTTTGTCGAAACAGATAAACTGAATGACGGATTAGGAAGGGGTTTGAGAGCTTCGTATGCGCAATATGCGACGGCGCACAGCGAAGTAAGGAAACACCAACATGCGATACTCGGCATTAGCGATATTGCGGCAGGTTCTGAATGGGCACCGAGGCTGGACACCCGCCTGGCGCGACCCGGAACCGCAATCGGACTATGACTTTGTCGTGGTTGGCGGTGGTGGCCATGGTTTGGCTACGGCCTACTACCTAGCCAAGGAATACAAGGCTGGGCGGATCGCCGTTTTGGAAAAGGGTTGGATCGGCGGTGGTAATGTCGGCCGGAATACGACGATTGTTAGGGCGAACTATCTGCTGGATGGCAATCAACCGTTTTACGAGCTGTCCTTAAAGCTATGGGAAAACCTTGAGCAGGACTTGAATTACAACGCGATGGTCAGCCAACGCGGTATTTTGAACCTGTGCCACACCGACGCTCAGCGTGACGCGTATCGTCGTCGGGGAAACGCTATGATCTTCAACGGTTCTGGCGCTGAGCTGTTGGACACCGAAGGCGTGCGTGCAATGTATCCTTTTCTGAACTTCGACGATGCACGTTTCCCGATCAAAGGTGGCCTGCTGCACCGCCGTGGCGGAACTGTGCGCCATGATGCCGTGGCTTGGGGGTATGCCCGGGCCGCAGATCAGTGCGGTGTCGACATCATCCAGAATTGTGAGGTCACAGGTTTTCGCGTTGAAAACGGCAAGGTGCTGGGTGTCGAAACCACGCGTGGCTACATTGGGGCCAAAAAGGTGGGGGTTGCGGTCGCCGGGTCTTCTGGCCGTGTGATGGCAAAAGCCGGAATGCGTTTGCCCATCGAAAGCCACGTGCTCCAGGCGTTTGTGACAGAAGGGCTAAAGCCGGTCCTAGACGGTGTGATTACCTATGGCGCCGGGCACTTCTACGTCAGTCAGTCCGACAAGGGCGGCTTGGTGTTTGGCGGCGACATCGATGGATACAACACCTACGCGCAACGCGGCAATTTACCGGTGGTTGAGGATGTTGCCGAAGGCGGCATGTCTTTAATGCCGATGATCGGTCGCGCCCGTATATTGCGGATGTGGGGCGGGGTGATGGATATGTCGATGGACGGATCGCCGTTCATCGATCGCACGGACATTGATGGCCTCTATTTCAATGGGGGCTGGTGCTATGGCGGCTTCAAGGCGACCCCAGCCTCTGGATTATGTTTCGCGCATCTACTGGCGACCGACCAAGCACATGAAGTTGCGACCGCCTATCGTCTAGACCGGTTCATGACCGGCCGAATGATCGACGAAAAAGGTATGGGCGCGCAGCCCAACCTTCACTGAGGAAACCCGGGACATGATTATCAACCATCCGCTGCTTGGCCCGTGTGACGCGTCAGAATTTACCTATCTAGGGGATGCCGCCCTAATCGACCGCCCTGATTGGCAGTCTGAGACCGCACGGGACGATTTTCACGACTACCTATATCTTCGAGACAATCCGGCCGGGATACACCGAGAGCTGTGGTTTCACGAGCAGGGCGACCGGTCATGGCTGGTCGTAACCCGAAACACGCTGACCCATGAAATACTGGCAACAGAGCTGGCGCGGGATGTCTCTCGCAAAGCGGGGCAGGGCAAATGATTCAGAACAATCGCCTGCAAGGTGGTCTGATCGACCGTTCGAAGAAGCTGCGTTTTACGTTCGATGGCAAGCACTACGAAGGCTATCACGGCGACACTTTGGCCTCGGCGCTGCTGGCCAACAACGTGCGGCTGGTTGGCCGCAGCTTTAAATACCACAGGCCGCGCGGCGTGCTGGCTGCGGGCTCGGAAGAACCCAATGCGCTTGTTCAATTGCGCTCAGGTAACAGACAAGAGCCCAATTCCCGAGCCACCACAATTGAGCTGTATGATGGGCTGGAGGCAACTTCGCAGAACCGTTGGCCTTCGTTAGCCTTTGATGCTCTGTCGATCAATGATCAGATGTCGCCATTCTTGACCGCGGGATTTTACTACAAGACTTTTATGTGGCCCAAAGCGTTCTGGGAAAAGCTCTATGAGCCGATAATCCGTAATGCTGCTGGCCTGGGAAGCCTGACGAAAGAGGCCGATCCGGATATCTATGACAAGGGCTACCTGCATTGTGACCTGCTGGTGATCGGCGCCGGGCCTTCGGGTCTGATCGCGGCGTTGACCGCGGCCCGGTCTGGGGCACGTGTAATTCTGGCTGATGAAGATAGTCAGATGGGAGGTCGTCTACTGGCGGATTGTGATCGGTTCGAGGGTGCCTCTAACGCCGAATGGCTTGCTAAGAAGCTTGGTGAATTGGCAGCAATGGACAACGTGCGCCTCTTAACACGGACAACCATTCTAGGTGCCTTTGATCACGGTATTTTCGGCGCGCTCGAGCGGGTATCGGATCACCTTGCGACCCCGAAAGCCGGCAAGCCCCGGCAGATTCTGTGGCGCATCTATTCTAAGCGTTCAGTCCTGTGCGCAGGGGCAACGGAACGTCCAATCGCGTTTGCCAACAACGACCGGCCGGGGATAATGTTGGCGGGTGCGATGCGAGCATATGCCAACCGTTGGGCGGTAACACCTGGCAAACGCGTGGCGGTTTTTACCAACAACGACGAAGGTCACCGCGCCGCGCAGGATCTGATCTCTTCCGGCATCGAGGTTGCAGCCGTTATCGACCCCCGCACCGACGCGCCCCGCATAGCCGATTGCGACCTGTTGGCTGGCGCGTTTGTAACCGACACGAAGGGTCGGCTGGGGCTGAAATCGATCACCGTGCAGAAGGCCAACGGGCAATCGAAACAAATCGAGGTTAGCGGGTTGGGTGTGTCTGGCGGATGGAACCCAAATGTCCAGCTAACTTGCCACCAAAGGGGCCGCCCACAATGGTTTGCACCACTCGAGGCGTTCATACCTCCGAAAGATCTGCCGCAGGGCATGTTTGTTGCAGGGGCGGCCGCAGGCAACCTGACCAGTTTTGGGGCGATTGCTTCGGGAACCAATGCTGCATTGGCGGCGTTGGATGGTTTGGGGATAAGGGCCTGCCCGGTCGATCTGCCCAAGGCCGAGGACCACGTAATTTCGATCATGCCGTTTTGGCATGTGCCCGGAAAGGGCCGTGCTTGGTTGGACTTTCAAAACGACGTCACGGTCAAAGATGTCAAACTGGCCGAGCAGGAAGGCTTCCGCAGTGTTGAGCACCTGAAGCGATATACCACGCTAGGTATGGCGACGGATCAGGGAAAGACGTCGAATGTAGGGGCGTTGGCCGTTATGGCCGAAATAACAGGGAAAAGTATTCCCGAAACCGGAACCACCGTTTTCCGCCCACCTTACACTCCGGTGGCAATGGGGGCGTTGGCAGGTCGATCTGTTGGAAAAGAGTTCAAACCAACCCGCCTTACGCCCAGCCATCACTGGGCAGAAGAACGGGGCGCGGCGTTCGTAGAGGTTGGCCAATGGTTGCGTGCCCAATGGTTCCCGAGTGCTGGTGAAACCCATTGGCGCCAATCGGTGGATCGCGAGGTGCTGGCCGTGCGAAATGCGGTTGGGGTCTGTGATGTGACTACTTTGGGCAAGATCGACGTTCAGGGAAGCGATGCGGCAGAGTTTCTCAACAAAATATACTGCAACGGCTTTGCCAAACTGGCGGTAGGTAAAACCCGCTACGGATTGATGTTGCGCGAGGACGGCATCGCCATGGATGACGGCACAGCTGCTCGTCTGGCCGAGGATCATTTCGTCGTCACCACCACTACGGCAAATGCGGTGGGCGTATATCGTCATATGGAATTCGCGCGCCAATGTCTGTTTTCGGAGATGGACGTTCAACTGATTTCCACCACTGACGCTTGGGCGCAGTACGCGATTGCTGGTCCGAAATCGCGCGAGTTGTTGCAAAAGGTTGTCGATGACACTTTCGATATCAGCAATGAGGCCTTCCCCTTCATGGCCTGTGCTGAGGTTACCGTGGCCGGTGGTGTTCCAGCTCGACTGTTCCGCATCTCGTTTTCTGGTGAGCTGGCCTATGAGTTGGCAGTGCCATCTCGATACGGTGATGCGCTGATCCGTCATTTGATGGACGTTGGTGAGCCGTTAGGTGTTACGCCCTATGGAACCGAAGCCCTTGGCGTGTTGCGGATAGAAAAAGGTCACGCGGCGGGCAATGAACTGAATGGAACCACCAGCGCTCATAATCTGGGGCTCGGCCGTATGGTTTCGCACAAAAAGGACAGCATTGGTGCGACGCTCAGCACGCGCGACGCACTGATCGATCCGGATGGCCTTACCCTAGTCGGCGTACGGCCCATCGATCCAACTGATCGTGTCTTGGCAGGGGGGCACGTATTTGCAGAAGATACACAACATACACCAGCAAACGATCAGGGTTATGTCACTTCGGCAGCCTATTCACCGAACCTGTCAAGCAGCATCGGCTTGGCCCTGGTTGAGCGCGGAGCGCAACGGATCGGCGAAACCGTTCAAATAGTCAGCCCCGTGGATCAGTCGAACATCAAAGCGAGACTGGTCAGTGCTCATTTCATCGACCCCGAAGGAGAACGGCTCCGTGCGTGATTTTTTGGCAAAGACCGCGTTGGGCGGCATCAAACCCAAACGAGAAATCGTTGGAACGTTAACTATTCAGGAACGAGAGGATGTGGCGTTGGCGTCGGTCTCTGCTCGGCAGGGATATGAAGATACTTTGAAAGAGAAATTGCAGGCGATTTGCGAAGTTGCTTTGCCCGAACCGGGGCAAAGTTGTCAGGGCAATAAATCTAGTCTGCATTGGTTGGGTCCAGATCAGTACCTGTTCGAAGAGGCCTATTCCGGGCCGTTGGTCTTGGCCCGTCGATTGGCGATTGATTTGACAGGACTAGCGTCCGTCACCGACCAGTCAGATGTATTTGCCCGGTTCGATGTTACGGGTGAGGATGCAATTGGCCTGTTGCAACGCCTTACAGTTTTGGATGTCGAAGAGATGCAGGAGGGTGCGTTCAATCGGACGGCGATCCACCACGTTGGTTGCTTGTTGCGCTGCAACTCAGCCAAAGCTGACTTTTCGATCTATGCGCCGCGGAGCTATGCAAGCTCAGTTCACCACGCGTTGACCGAGGTCGCCACGGCCCTGTGACAGGGCCGCATGGCGAGCCCCACGGCTTCGGTGCTTGCGCTCTTGGGTGGGCGACAGGCCGAACTCGCGGCGATAATTGCTGGAGAATGCACTGGTGCTATCATAGCCGACCGAAAACGCAATTTCCTGTAATGGCTGATTGGTATATATTAGTTTCTGGCGCGCGGCCTCCAGGCGAAGGCGGCGATAGTAGCCACCCGGTGTGACGCCTGTTTCCTTTTTGAAATGTCTTTCCAATTGTCTGATCGATATTCCCACGAGACTGGATACGTCCTCGATCGACATCTTGCTTTCGATGTTGTCTGAAAACAATTCGATCGCACGCCGTACAGGGGCAGGCAGGTCGTCACGAGTCTGGTCGGAGTTATGAGCGGGCAAGACTTGCAGAGTGCCTGCATCCCGCAAAGTTGAATATTGAAACCAGCACGCGGTCTCGACGGCGACCTCGTCAGAAATCTGCTCAGAAATTACGCCCAACATGTATTCGAACACGGCTGTCGATCCTGCGAACGACATTCTGTTTCGATCAACTGTATAGAGCGTGTTGTTCAGTTTGACCTTGTCGAACTTCTCTTGCAAAGCAGCGGTATAGCAGAAATGCGCGCTGCAACTGTAACCATCGAAGAACCTCTCTTCTGCCAGCGCGAATAATGAGCCACTGACCGCTCCAATTTTCGTTCCGTGGGACAACAAACGGCGCAACACTCCTCCTGTACCGCGACGGTTGGCAAAGCTGGCCGACGCCCCAGAGAAGACGAGCAATACGTCGGTTTCCTCAACCTCGGGCAGCGCTTTGTCGGGGTTGATGCTAAGGCGCGAGCTGGACATGACGGCATGCCCATCCTCGGACACCACTGTCCACCTGAGCGTATCCTTGCGGCTGATCTCGTTTGCGACACGCAAAGGGTCGATCGCCATGGACAGCGCAGCAACCGGGAAATCGTTAAGGCATAGGAAGGTGAAATGCGTCATCTTTCGTTCCTCTGACTGACCGACACTCCGGTCCCCAACGGTTAAAACTTCAATCGTTGGGCTCGTCCACGCTCAAAGAGCTTTCGGTTCAACTCATCCGCTTCGGGGGCTCCGTGTTCCAGCGCAAAGACAAACGCATGGGTCAGGTAAAAACAGGCGGCATCATGGTCTTGTCGCTGATCCGCCTGATTTGCGGCCTCGTGATACAAGCGTATCAGCGCTGGCACATCATAATCCTTGTGCGCCTGCAGCAATTGCTTATCCAATTCTTCCAGTTTCACGTTCAGCCTTTCAGCGAAATCGCAATGTTCTTAGTGCGAACATAGTTATAGAGCGCTTCCAGCCCCTTTTCACGCCCGAAACCCGATTTGCCCACGCCACCAAAAGGGGTTGAGACGCCGCCAGCGAACCACTCGTTTACAAACACCTGACCGGCCCGCAGCTTGCGTGCAACCCGATGAGCCCGCGCCAGGTCGCAGGTAAAGATCCCTGCAACCAGTCCGAATTCGGTGCCGTTAGCCATTGCGATAGCTTCGGCCTCGGTATCGAAAGGCGTGAAACAGGTGACGGGGCCGAATACCTCGTTTTGCGCGATGCGGCTTGCCGGGTCGACATCCGCCAGAATGGTCGGCGCCATGAAGTAGCCCTTGCGGTCCAGGCGCTCTCCACCTGCTGCGACGCGTGCGCCATCCTGACGAGCGGTGGATGTGATCTCTTCGACGCGTTGCAGTTGCAAGGACGAGATAACCGGTGTGTGGTCGGGATTATCGAGACCGTGCCCAACGCTTAGGCCGTTTGCCAGTTCTGCTGCGCGGTCCACAGCCTGATCATAGATCGAGCGATGAACCAAAACACGGGCCATTGCTGAACAGACCTGACCTGCATTGTAGAAAATACCACTTTGTAAACTGGATATCAGTGTATCCAGATCGGCATCATCAAAGGCAATGGCGGCGGACTTTCCCCCTAGCTCCATCAATGAGGGGATCACATTTTCAGCTGCGGATCGCAGGATATGTTGACCGGTCGGGACTGAACCCGTGAAAACGATCTGATCCACCTGAGAGCTTGAGACCAGCTTTGCACCCAAATCCGAACCGATGCCGTTCAGAATTGAAACCGCACCGGCGGGCACCTCTGCGCGCTCGAGTGCTACGCCCAGCATGGACAGTGCAATTGGGTCCAGTTCCGGTGACTTGATAATGCTTGAGTTGCCCGCCGCCATCGACGGCGCCAACGACCGGGCCGCAATGGAGACAGGAAAGTTCCATGGTACGATCTGCGCTGACACTCCGTAGGGTTCGAAAACAGTAAAGTCCGCGTAGTCGGGTCCCAGCGGGATTGATTTACCTTCAATCTTGTCGGAAACGCCGCCGTAGTATTCGAAGTATTGCGCTGCCTCGATGAATTCATCCCGAGCCGCTGTGAGTGTCTTACCGCTTTCACGGCAGAGCAGTATCGCACCTTCATCCGCGATGTTGCGTATCTCTTGTGCGATACGGATCATCATCCGGCCACGACCTGCCGGGTTCATATCCGCCAAATCACCCCGTTCAAATGAGGTGCGCGCAACCTCAAGCGCTTGCGCCAACGTCTCTTCGCTGGCCTGCGCACAAGCGGCGACGTGATCTTGGGTGCCGGGATCTTCAACAGCTATAGACGCGCCCTTGTCACCCTCAACCCACGATCCGGCCAGAAAATTTCTGGCCAGACCGTCCTTCAAAAAATCGCTCATGCCTCAGCGCGACCTTTCTCGACTTGCGAGGCGACCCAGTGGTGGAAGCAATGAGTCGGTCCGTCCATCGCGGGCGAGAAACGACCGCCGTCGAACAGAACGCCGTGGCGTCCTTTTTGCATACCTTCAACAACGAAAACGTCTTCTTGGAACACGGTGCTCCAAAGGGCCGAGTTTTTTGCGCGAAGCGGTTCGTGCTCGGGTGCTTCTTCGGGTTTTTGGGAGTAATAAAGCTCAATATGCTCGATGGTCTTTTCGTGCGTCACAGGCTCAAGGATAAAGGCGAACCCGTGGTCGCGTTGAACACCCAGCATGACATTCGGATAGACGACGATGTATTCTGCACCTTCGTTCCACTTTTCACCGAGACCCGGAAAATCAGCCAGCTTTTCGCCGTCCTGACCTTCGAACTGGCGATAGACCAGTGTGCCCTGACCTGAGTATTTCCCAAGTTCGTTGATGTTGTAGTGGTCTTCCAGACGCGAATAACTATTCAAGCCCGGGTGAACCCACGGCAGGTGGTAGCTCTCACAAAAGTTCTCAACAGCCAGTTTCCAGTTCGCGTCCAGTTCCAGCTCAACCGAAGCACCTGCGCCACCGTGATACATTGGCTGTTCGAACTCTTTCCAGCGCTCCATCAGCTCGCCGTGAACTTCTTCGAAAGCCGGTGCGTTGCCATCGACGTTCACAAAGACCACATCGCGCCAGACGTAAGAGCGGATGCGGATCAGTCCCAGCTCCGAGAAATCCAGATCTTCGTGCGTATTTTGACCGGGACCGCCGACGTGGGGTGCAGTGCGCAGTTCTCCGTTCAGGCCATAGCACCAGCTATGGTAGGGGCAGCGGATCGCGCCACGGATCTTTTGCGGTTTGTCGACCAGGATCATTCCGCGGTGGCGGCAGGTATTTTGGAAGACGCCAATCTCGCCTGTGCGATCGCGTACCATCAAAAGGGGCATGCCAAGAAAGTCGACAGGTTTGGCGTCACCTGCTTCGGGGATATCCTTGCCAAAGCCGATGCCTGACCAATTCGCAAACAGGACCGATTCCCGTTCTTCGGCGAACACCTCGGGGTCGATGTAATGCGCGTTTGGCAGCCCCTTTGCTGTGTTTACCGGGGTCAGAACAGACGAAAGCGGTGCATGCTTGTTCATCAGTCACTCCTAAGTTTTTGAATGGCGTTTGGTTAAGCTTCCATTGGCAGGGCAAACCCCTCGCCTTCAATACCAAAAATCCTAATCGTTGAGTTAGGCAAACTAAACCGAACCGTCTTGCACTTCATTCAGTAGCCACTCCTTCAGGGCTAGTGCTCCTTCTGAAAGCTGTGCGTCTTCACGGCCCACAAGGTAGAAGTTATGAGGTGCGGGGACGTTGAATTCTTCTAATGCTACAAGCTTGCCAGAGCTTAGCATCGGTTGAATCAAGCGTCTCCAGCCCAAAGCCAAACCGGCCCCTTTGCGCGCCACCTGCAAGGCAAGCGCATAGCTATTCACCCGCCAATGCGTCTGTATATTCTCATTAAACCCAAGCGCCTGAAGCCAGTCCGACCAAGACGTCCACGTGTTGTCCTTGCTTTCAAGATGGATCAGGCGATGCTGTGTCAGATCGCTGACGCTGGCCCCCTTTAGCTCAGCTGCCATCTCAGGGCTACAAACCGGAATCAAAGTGTCGCGATAAAGTTTCGTATGTGGCAGATTGGAATTTGGGTCCTCTCCGTATCGAATGTAGAAATCTACGTCAGGGCGATCAGAGAAAGACGTATCCTCTGCCATCTGGTTCACTTTTACGTGCGGATAGTCCTGCCAGAATCGAATTACGGAAGGGGATAGCCATAAACCCGCAACAGCCGTGCTTGATCCCACGGTTACATGGTTTTCTGCATCTCCGCTGCGAATTTGTTCCAGCACCTTTGAAACTTTGAGGAACGACGTGCCTAAGACATCATAAAGCGCCGCGCCGTCTTCTGTCAGATCAACGCCACGGTGTTTGCGTATAAATAATGGAGCCGCCAGTTCTGTTTCCAAAGCCTTGATCTGATGGCTAACTGCGCCGGGTGTAACGGACAATTCGCTTGCCGCCTCTTTAAAACTCAGATGGCGCGCGGCTGCTTCGAACGCGGACAAGGTCGCCAGCGGTGGCAGGTTATAGTGGCGTCGTGACATAGTTGTACGTGGCTCTGTTTTTTAACGTGAGCCTACTTCATCTGAGTGTGAAAAATATTGCAATTGAAAACTATCTTTTTTTCTGCAGCTTTGGCGCCTGCTGATCGCCTGCACTCAATCCAGTGTGGAATGGCAGCTTTTGTAAGGTCGTCCATCCGGGGCGGGGCCGGTTCACGCCGGTAAGAGTCAACGCCAATGCAGCACATACCTGTTTGCTGCGCATTTCGGCATCTAAAGGATGGGAACCCGATGAATACTCAGATCGCGCGTCTGGTCCGGAAAACTGAACTCAGCCCGGATACATCAGATTTCTGCTTTGAAATACCCAGTGGTCGTTTCACTGGTCTTGAACCCGGTGCGCATGTGGACGTTCACCTGAGTGACGACGTGGTTCGCCAGTATTCTCTCTGGAGTTGGAGCCAAGACGGCCGCACGATCAACGTTGCTGTTAAGCGCGAGGAAGACGGTCGCGGCGGCTCAATAGCTATGCACGCTCTGCAAGAGGGCGCTGAAGTAGCGATTGGTGGTCCGCGCAATCACTTCAACCTTGAAAGTCATGATCGCCATGTCACGCTGATCGCTGGCGGAATTGGAGCCACTCCGATGGTGGCTATGGCCCGGGAGCTTCTGAACCGCGGACAGGACTTTCGTGTTTACTACTTGGTCCGCTCCAAAGACCTTGCCGCAATGGACGACAAGTTCCGGGCGTTGGGTCTGGACGAGTGGTATTACCTCCATTGCGACGATACTGACGGCGCATTTGATTTGTCTGCGGTGATGCAATCGATGCCGATGGGCGCTGATGTGTATACCTGCGGCCCCGAGCCTATGTTGAACGCCGTGCTCGAAGCAGGTACCGCCCTGCGCGGCGGCGCGATCCATTTTGAGCGTTTTGCGCCTGCGTCAGACATAGAGCATGCACCCAACGATAGTTTCGAAGTCGAAGTTCTATCCACTGGCGCCGTTTATACGGTCTCAACAGACGAAACCATTCTCGAAGTTCTCAAGAGTAACGGGGTCCACGTGGACTTCGGTTGTTCTGAAGGATTGTGCGGTTCCTGTATGGTTGATGTCGTTGAGGGAGAAGTGGACCACCGCGACGGTATTCTAACACCCGAAGAGCAGGCCTCGAACAGCTACATGTGCACCTGCGTGTCGCGGGCGAAGTCTGACCGCTTGGTGCTGGCGCTGTAATTGCACGATCTGCGCCAAAACTAAACGACCCCGCCCAATTAAAGGAGAGTTGCGCCGGGGCCGAAAAAGAAAAGACAACACGGAGGAAAATAATGTCGATACCCGAACCGTTTACGGATCTCGAGATAAAAACGGCGGATGCCGGTTTTTACGAGAACTACAGTACCCCGATCGCATTGATCAGTAAGGGGATTATGGTGGCGCTGGTGCTTTGGGCGCTTGTGTTTCCGGCTAACGCAAATGGCACGCTGGGCAGCTTGAACGGCACGCTGTTGGAAACGTTCAACAGTTTCTACGTTGTCATTGTGGGGCTGTTTTTCTTCTTCCTGGCAATTGTCGCTATCATCCCTGCAACCGGTAAACGCGTCATGGGAACCCCCGGTGAAAAGCCCGAGTTTTCGAACTTTTCTTGGTTCTCGATGATGTTCGGTGCCGGTCTGGGTGTGGGCCTTATGGTATTTGCAACCGCCGAACCGCTTGGTCTTTGGGGTTCTAACCCGGTTGTTGTAGCTGGAGACGTCGCGGGTAACTCGCCCGAAGCGTTGCAGTCTGCCTATCGCTTTACTTATCTGCACTATGGTTTCCACGCTTGGGCAATCTACGTGGTCACGGGCCTGTCGCTGGCTTACTACGCCTACACACGCAACATGCCGCTGACCATTCGTGCGGCTTTGACGCCGTTGTTCGGGCGTTTGATGAACGGCTTTCTTGGCCACGTGGTGGACGTACTGGGCGTTGTTGCGACGATCCTGGGTGTGTCCGTGACCATTGGATACGGCGTCAGCCAGTTCATCGACGGTGTCTACGCAATCACTGGCATGGAATGGGTGATGAACCTGGGCGGCGAAGTTCCGACCCCCAGCAAAGTTGGCCTGATCGCGGGCTTGGTTGTCATCATGTCGCTGTCGATCCTGTCGGCGGTCTCAGGTGTTGGGCGTGGGGTTAAGTACCTGTCGAACTTGAACCTTGTCCTGTCGATCATCCTGCTGGGCACGTTCGTTGTGTTTGGGTCGTTTGTTTTCGCAATGACCACCTATGGCACCGCAATGGTGGACTACATCCTAAACTTCATTTCCCTCAGCTTTGGCGCTTACGGCCCGCTGTCGACTGAAGCTTTTGCGGCGGCTCTGCCTGCCGAAGCACAGGCGCACGCAGCTGACCTGATGGGTGGCGCGACCAACGCATGGGGCAGCTTTGACGGCTTCAAAAGCGGGCTCGAAGGTGCTGCAGCTGAATTGGACGAAGCAACACTCGCTGCAGCGTACGCTGCAGGTGAGCAGGGGCGTCAGTTTGGCTGGCAGTCCGGTTGGACAACCTTCTACTGGGCATGGTGGATTGCGTTCTCGCCTTTCGTTGGCCTGTTCTTGGCGCGGATCTCAAAGGGTCGTACCGTACGTGAGTTCATTCTGGGCTGCGTATTCGCCCCGGCGCTTGTCTGCTTTGCGTGGATGACCGTTTTGGGTGGTACAGCTATCGATCTGGAGTTGGCCGGTGCCGCCGAGGGTGCGATCATCGGAGCATCGAATACCAACAAACTTTTTGTGACGTTGTCTTACATGATCGACGGTGGTCTGTTGTCCATGCTGAACGTCATGTGCGTGATCCTGATCATGACCTTCCTCGTTACCTCAGCTGACTCGGGCATTCTGGTGATGAACACCATTATGTCTGGTGGCAGCCAGGAAACAGGCATCAAGCACCGCATCATTTGGGGCCTGATCCTGATGGCTGTTATTGGTGCGCTGATCCTGGCCGCGGGTGAAAACAACCCGATGGATGCTCTGCGCAACGCGATGATCATCGGCGCGCTACCGTTTACGATGGTTATGGGCCTGATGATGGTTGCTCTTGCGAAAGCGCTGTATCGCGACAGCCAGCGTGACAAACACGGTGTTGTCACACAGGCCGCAGAATAAGCCACGTTTATCCCCAAACCCAGAACGCGCCGCCTTGAAAGAGGCGGCGCGTTTTCTTGTCACCGGTTTCTTACGCTTTGGTGGTGCAGCTAAGTTCTGCGTGCGACGGCCCCGAGAACAGCACAGTCCAGTGTGTGTTTTGGTTTCAGTTACTCTTCCCAGGTCGCAACAGGCTCGGCCAGAAGATCGCGGTTGACGGTTACACCAAGGCCGGGCGCATCGGGTGGCAGCACGCCGCCGTTTTCGATCGGAGCGTCGAACGCCCCTGTTTGCACCGTGACCATGTCGCGCGGGTCCAGAACGCAGCGCAACAAACGTTCAGGCACTGTCGCGCCCATATGAAAGATCGATGCTGCCGACAAAGTGGATCCGACCGTATCTTGTACGCTGATTGTTAGACCGGCGGCCCGGCAGATATCGCGATGGCGGCGCGCGTGGGTCAAGCCTCCAGCCTTCGATATCTTAAGCCCGATCCCGTCCGCCACGTCCAGCGCCACCAGTTTGGAGATGTCGCCGTCATCCTGCGCCAGTTCATCGAGAATGATTGGAACGTCGCATCGCTGGCGTAACGAAAGGGTCTCGCGCCACGTCGCACAGGGAGCCTCCAACACAAAGTCCAAACCGTCGGGCAGGGCGCGCAACATCCGCAATGCGGTCTCGGGGATCAACCCGCCATTGGCATCTACAATAAAGTACTCACCCGGTTGGCGATCCGCTAGCGAGGCCGCGATGCGTTCGGCATCCAGTTGCGGGCCGCCTTCACTGTCCAGCGCACCAACTTTTACAGAGTGACCCATATAGCCTATCTTGCGGTGCTCGGCGACACGTGCGCGCATGTCTTCCGGTGTGCCAGCGTAAATTGAGCTGATCGCCGGAAGCCGTTTTCCTGTGCCCCCGCCAAGTAGCTTAAAGACCGGCAGACCAACGGATTTGCCGAACATGTCCCAGCAGGCTAGGTCGATGGCGTTCTTGGCATGATTGTGCCCCAATAGCGCTTCGTCCATCGCGTCGTTGATCCGGTCAACATCGCGCGGATCCCGACCGATCAGATGCGGAGCGATTTCTTCGATCCCAGCCCGCGCACCCCGGGCATGGGCTGCGATATAGTTTGGGCCAAATGGCGTACTCTCGCCCCAGCCCTCGGTGCCGTCATCCGCGGTCAGGCAGACCATGACGCTGTCAAAGCCCGTATAAGTCCGCCCACCAGACAACTCGTAACTGCCTCCTGAGTACGGCAAGTGCAGTTCGAACAAGTCGATTTTCTTGATCTTCATGGATCACTCCTGCGGTGGGATCAGCACAAGTTGGCCGGTGTGCTTTTTGGCAAGAAAATCTTCCTGCGCCTTGGCGATGTCAGACAGTTGGTAGGTTTGGGCCACGACAGGACGGATTTCGCCAGCCTCGATGTATTTCACGAGACTTTCGAACACGATGTCTTCCTGAAATGTGCAACCATAAAGCGTCAGGTCTTTCAGGTAGAGCGTGCGAACATCGATTTCGCAGATCGGTCCGGCGATAGCGCCCGCTGTTGCATAGCGCCCGCCGCGACGAAGAACGTCAAGAAGGCTGGGCCATTGCGGACCGGCGACCAAATCAACGACCACATCGATAGAGCCTGAGCCCAGTTCCGCGACGAGGTCAGCATCGCGATCGAGAATGCGATCAGCGCCCAGTGAGCGGACGGCCTCGGTTTTGGATTTTGAGCACAGGGCAACCACTGTGGCGCCACGCCGTTTTGCCAATTGTACGGCAGCCGAGCCGACGCCTCCCGATGCGCCGGTAATCAGCACCGTCTCGGCAGCAACGTTTGCGCGATGCAACATGCCCTCGGCCGTGGAGTATGCGCAGGGTATTGCGGCGAGTTCGGCGTCGGACCAATCACATTCGACGGCGTGAGTTTCCTCTGACGGTGCTTTGCAATACTGTGCAAAGCCGCCGTCGCATTCGCTGCCAAGGGTCCAGCACTCATAAGGGCGATAGTCGACATACGTCCGCAGCATGTTGCGCACGATTACGCGTTCGCCGATGCGAGCAGGGTCCACGCCTTCACCCACAGCGACCACATGGCCGCAAACATCCGCGCCTTGAATACGTGGGAAGGTAAGGGGTGTTCCAGACCAACTCGCGTCGTCATCGTCCACCTTGTCAAAACCTTCCGCGCCGCCGGTTTCCGTATCGGTCGTGACTGCTTTGGAATACCACCCGATACGCGTGTTGATATCGGTGTTGTTAACACCTGCTGCGGCAACCCGGATCAAAACCTCGCCCGCGCCGGGATGAGGGGTGAGAACGTCATCCCGGTAGTCCAGTTTGTCGATGCCGCCGTGACCTGTCAGCAGAACGGCCTTCATTTTCTCAGGGATCATCTCAACCTCCAAAAGACGCGACTGGAGAACCAAAGACTGCCTCGTCAGGAGTTACACCCAAGCCAGGTCCAGTCGGGCGTTCGATATGGCCGCCCACGATTTGAATGCCGTTTTCAGGGTCATAGTTGCCTTCGATGTACGGTGCGGCAAGCCAGACACCTTCGCATAGTTCAGGTTTAACGGTCGCTCCGATCTGAGTGCATGCGGCAGCGATGATATCCCCGCCCCAGCTGTCGTCGCAGGTATGCGGCAAGTTGCGGGCCTCGCAAATGTCGCGGAAGGTGCGCATGTGGGTCAGGCCGCCGATGCGTGTAACTTTCATCCCGAAACCGTCCACCAAACCGGTGCCTGCTGCGGAAACGACGGTATTCAGATCAACGCTGTTCTCATCCATGTAAATACCGTGGGTGACTTGGGGGCGGATCTTTTCCAAGTCTTCAATGGTGTTGCATGGCTGCTCCATGATGAAAGGTATGCGCGGCAATTCCCGGCTGACGCGCAGAGCATCACGGGTTGTCCAACCCCGGTTGCCATCCACAGCCAAACGCATGCCGCTGCCTTTGATAGCCTCCCAAACCTTTGAGATTGTTTCGATGTCGATCTCGACGGGGCGGCCACCGACCTTGACCTGCAGGCGGGGATAGCCCTCGTCCAGCTTATCCTTGGCCAAGCGTGCAATATCATCTGGTGCGCCAATACCGGTGGCGTAATAGGATGGCACGCGGTTGGTGACGGCACCCCCTAGCAGATCGGCAACATTCACGCCCAGCGATTTGCCAAAAAGGTCATGAGCGGCAATATCCAGTGCGGCCTTGGCGTAGTTATGACCATTCAGCAAGGTATCCATCTTGCGACGCAGAGTGCCTGGGGTCACTTCAGTACCGATCAGCCCTTCTGCCATAGCATTTAGCGCGGCGCGCGCCCCTTGTGCATGGGCTTCTGCATAGGTTTGGCCTACCGGGCAGGTCTCACCCCAGCCGACATGGCCCGTGTCCGACACCAGTTTGACGATGGTGGTGTCCAGCGCCCAAACCGCACCGCTGGCCATCGTGTAAGGGCCATTCTTGACCGGTAGGTCGTGGGCGTAGATGTGGATTTCCTTCAGCTTCATTTTGGGGCTTTCTGCTTGATTGAAAGGGTTATCTGATGTCTGCCGCAGCCAGTATCAGGCTTGCGGTGTGAAGAGTTTGGCGGCTGGCTCGTTCAGGCCCGATCAATCGGGCGGACTCGGTCAAGCCTTCGTGCAGAACAAACATCTGGTCTGCCAATGCGTCCGCATCACAATCTTGCGCGACATTTAAAAGCCGTCGACGAAATTGCTCTCGTACGCCGCGCTTATGCGCCTCAACCGCCGCTCGTATCGGGGCACTGTCTGGGTACGCGGACAGGGCGTTGCGAAACAGGCAGCCGCAATTAGAAATCTCGAACAACCAGTCTGACAATCGCTGTAGGACATGGGTCACATGCGCCGGGCCGCCTTGCGGACCTTTACCGATCCAGTCCGCATAGGTTCTGTCGCGATGTTCCAGGGCGCCGACGACCATCGCTTCGCGGCTTGGAAAATACTTGTAGAGAGTTCTCAGGGATACATCAGCGCCAGCACGCAAGGCCTCGACGCCAGGGCCAGCAAAGCCCATTTCTTCGAACTGACCATGCAGGCGAGCGGCAATCTGGTGTTTCATGTCTATCATAAAGGCTAGGTAGAGTGATCGCTCTACCTGTGGCTTAACAATTACCGACACTCACCTCAAAAAAGGCGACATGGGTGGTTTTAGAGAAACCCGTTAGTGTGGCTTCTCAGGATTGAATTTTTTGGAAATTAGGTGGTTTCAGCCAGCCAGCGATAAACCAACCGCGCCCGATCAGACGCGGTGTTGTGCAGTGCTACATAAAAGTCCAAAGGTGAAGAAAGCGTCTGGGGTAACAAGTTGACCAGTTTGCCGGACGCGACCAGTTCAGCAGTCAAGCCTTCCCAACCCAGCACGGCGCCCATGTCGTCCTGGGCAGCCTGAAGAGCAATAGTATAATTGTTCACGCGATGTGCCGTGTTCAGCGGCCCGTCATATCCCAGTTGGTTTGTCCATTCGCGCCAGTCCGTCCATCCTGTGCCAGGCGCATCAAGGTGAACCAAGGGAATGCGGGCAAGGTCTTGGATATCTGTAATGTTGGTCTGTTCCAGAAAGCGCGGGCTTCCAAGGGCCATGATGCGGTCACGAAATAGAACATTGGTACTACCTTTTTCCTCCGAAGCATCACCATAGCAGATACTGAGATCACACTTGGATGAGTCGAACCCCAGGTCTGTGACCACCTGAGTCACAGATATATGCCCGTAAATTTTCCAGAATTGCGCAAGGCGGGGGGTGAGCCAAAGTGAGCTGACTGCAGTGCTGGATCGGATCGTGACACCGGATCGGTCATATTGCGACCGCAGCTGTTGCAAGGCTTCGCTGATACCTTCGAGGCCTCGCTGCAAAGCAACCAACAAGTAGGCCCCGCTTTCAGTCAGCTCAACCCCGCGGTGGTGCCTTCGAAACAAAGAACAGTTCAGTTCGTGTTCCAGAGATTTCACTTGGTGGCTTACGGCTGCAGGCGTCACGTTCAGCTCTGTCGCGGCGTTTTTAAAGCTGACATGACGCGCAGCCGCTTCGAAGCTGATCAGCGAGCTTACCGGAGGGAGTTCGTAGGGGCCTTTGGGCAAGGTGGTTTGACCTGTAGCTACTAGTTTTACAGGCTTTTATCATAGAAGGGTCAAAATTGAATTAGCTCAAATAAGTCAAAGTGAATTTTTTTGTAATTGCCCGCAGCCGCGTTGCGACCGATGGTATTCTTCAGCATTCGGGAATGCGGCATTTCCATTTTGCTGGGTTAGCACCCAGCCTAATGGGCGGCCAGCGTTTCCGGACAAACCCGGCATAATTGATTTGCACGAGTGCTGGGTTTTTGGCCGATTTCGGCACAAATTAGGGAGTCGATTGAATGAAGTCGCATGCAAAAGTTGTGGTTGTCGGTGGCGGATGCGTTGGGGCATCGATCCTGTATGGCCTCACGGAACATGGGTGTTCCGACGCCGTTATGTTGGAGCGTACGACGCTGACGTCTGGATCCACGTGGCATGCGGCGGGCTTGTTGGTGACTTTTGTTCGGTCACACAACGTATCCAAAATGACGATGGAAACCATCCGCATCTACTCCGAGGTTGAGGAAAAGATGGGAACCTCCGTCGGTCTGCGTAAAGTTGGCCAACTGCGCGTAGCAAACACAGAAAAGCGATGGGATGAGTTTCAGTCCTACATTTCCATTGCAGAAGCGGCGGGCGTGCCTTGCAAGCTGGTAACACCGGAAGAAATCGCAGAGATTCATCCTCTGCTCAACCAAAGCCCCGATATTCGTGGTGGCATCCTGCACACCGAAGACGGCTATGTGAACCCGGCTGATATTACTATGGCGCTGGCTAAGTTGGCGCGGGACGCAGGTGCAAAGGTTTATCAAAACACCGAGGCCCAATCTTATGAAAAGCTGGGCAATGGTCACTGGAAAGTCACAACCAACCAGGGCGAGATCACCTGCGAGCATCTGATTTTCGCCACCGGTAACTATGCCCGCGAAAACGCGCGCCGTGTGGGGCTGGACCTGCCTTGTATCCCGATTGTTCACCAGTATTGGACTACGGAAACCGTGCCGCTGTTGAAAGAGCGCCGCGCGCAAGGCCTGACAGAGTTCCCGATCCTGCGCGACGAAGACTATGGCGCTTATCTGCGCGAAGACGTGGGCGGTATCCAGTTCGGCCCCTATGAATTTACCAAAGATCTGAAGCTCTTTGCCGAAGATCGCGTTCCGCCGGATTTTGGCGCTGACCTGCTGCCCGAGGATTTCGATGCAGTGGAAACGCAGTGGGAGCGTGCGATTGAACGTGTCCCAACCTTGGGCGAGGTTGGCATCAAGGCCAACACGCGTGGTCCGTTCCAGATGACTCCGGATGAACTTCCTCTGGCTGGTCCAGCACCGGGTCATGAAAACTTGTGGCTGGCCGAAGGCATGCCGGGCGGCATCCTGTGGGGCGGCACTGTAGGTAATCGCCTGGCCAAGTGGATCGTCGATGGTGATCCGGGTATGGACATGTCGGAACTCGACCCGCGCCGGTTCTCGGACTACGCGTCTAAACGCTGGACCATGGACAAGGTACGCGAGACATGGGGTACCCACATGGATGCGCACGTTCCGGGTGAGGATTTCCCGGATGCGCGCCCGATGAAAACCGTGGGCTCTTACGACCTGCTAACGGCCCAAGGAGCAGTCTGGACCACCTTCAACGGTTACGAATTTCCGCGCTGGTTCGCAAAGTCGCCTGAGGAGGCGATCCCAGAACACTCTTTCCGCCGCACCAATCACATGGAATTGGTGCAGGAAGAGGTGCGCCGTACACGCGAAGAGGCCGGTTTCATCGAAATGTCGCCGATGACAAAGTTCACGGTGCGTGGTCCGGGTGCCTCCAAATGGCTGGACAGTCTTATGGCCAACAAGTTGCCCAAGATCGGTCGTATGACGCTGTCTCTGATGCTAAACGACAAGGGTGGCATGGATGCGGAATACACCATCGTGCGTTATTCCGAGGATGACTTCTACCTGATCTCAACCCCGAACTGGCGCGCTTACAATTGGGATCAACTGCAGCGACTACTGCCTACGGATGGTTCAGTTGTGTTGGAAGATATCTCGGAACAGTTGGGTGTGATTGCCTTGGCTGGACCAAAAGCGCGCGAAATTCTACAGCCGCTGACAGACAATGATCTTTCCAACGAAGCCTTCCCTTGGTTGTCGGCACAGATGGGCGAAGTAGGCTACGCCAAGGGCGTCCACCTGCTGCGTGTGTCTTATACTGGCGAGTTGGGATGGGAACTGCATCATCCGGTCGGTTACAACCGACATCTTGTCGATCTGCTACTGAAAGCCAGCGTGAAACCGTTTGGTCTCGAAGCCTTGGAATCCATGCGCCTTGAGAAATCCTATCGCGCGATCAACCGCGAAATTTGTAAGGATCTGACCCCATATGAGGCCGATCTGGGCCGCTTTGTCGCCATGACTGAGAAGGTTGGCGGCCAGGTTGTTGAGCGTGACTTCATCGGCAAGGCAGCGCTAGTGAAACAGCAGGAAGAGGGGGGCTACAACACTCTGGTCACGCTGAAACTGCCCTTCTGCGATACGTCTGTGATGTTCGACGAAGGAGTCTATGCGGACGGTAAGCTGATTGGTCGCGTCACCTCGGGCGGGTTCTCGTATTACTGCAACCACGACATCGCGATGGCTTTGGTGCCGCAGGATATGACCGCGGCGGGTACCAAAATGCAGGTACTGGTCCACAACGAAATGCGCGATGCCGAGGTAATCGATAATTGCGCCGTTGACCCAACCAGCGCCCGTGCGCGCGCCTGATCCGGAGGGTTTACTATGGCAGAAGTAAGAACACGTTCAGGGCGTGGCGGTCGCGCAGCACGGGTACAGGCCCGCACCAATCCGCCGCCGGTTTACCTTCCGACGTTGAATCGCAAGGTTGGCCCCATCGATCTGCTCGGTCCCGAAGGTGTTGAGAAGATTCACAATGCCGCCATGACGATTTTAGAAACTACCGGTATCGAATTCCGCGACCCGGTGGCTCTGGCTGATTGGAAAAAATACGGCGCTGACGTTCAGGGAGAGCGCGTCCGTATCGGTCGGGACATGTTGATGGACCTGATTTCGGCGGTTCCTTCGGAATGGGGCTATGCGGCCCGCAATCCCGCCAGATCACTGCGTGTCGGGAACCGGAACTCGGTTTTTGCGAACGCATACGGCGCACCGTTTGTTTATGGCCTTGATGGTGTCCGACGACCTTCGATGCTGGAAGATGCGCACAACTTCTTCAAGCTTAGTCAGATGAGCCAGGCGATGATGGTCCCAGGCGTGCTTCCGGTCGAGCCGCAAGACGTGCCGGTGCCACAACGCCACCTCGAGCTGGTTCACGCGGCGCTGACTCTGACCGACAAGCCAATTAAAGGTTCGGTTCTGTCGGAACAGGCCGCACTGGACTCGGTTGAGATGACCCGCATCGTGTTCGGCGAAGAGTTCGTAGACAACAACGTGGTGATGGCTGCGCTACTGAACTGCAACACGCCGCTGGTTTGGGACGAGACCATGCTGCAAAGCCTGCGTGTATACGCCAGCGCCAACCAGCCGTGTCTTCTGTCGCCTTTTGTCCTTGCCGGGGCATCGACACCGGCTAGTCCGCAGGGCGGTGTAGCACTTTTGATTGCAGAGTCGTTGGCGGGTATGGCTTACAGCCAGATCATCCGTCGCGGTGCTCCTATGGTTCTGGGCGTTGCGATCATGGGTGTTTCTATGAAAACCGGCGCACCGATGATGGGGTCACCTGAACCGGGGCTAATGAACCTGTTGGTGGGTCAGATGGCGCGGTTCTATGGTGTGCCTTGGCGGACTTGTACGATGTGGACGGGGTCGAAAACCCCTGACATGCAGGCGGCGTTCGATACCGCCAACACCATGTGGCCAGTGCTTCTGGGCGGAGCCAACTATATCGTGCACTCGGCAGGTTTTCTGGAAGGTGCGCTTGGGGTCAGCTATTCGAAATGGGTGCAGGACACCCGCCAGCTTGAGAATTTCCATCGGTTCTTCAGCGGCATCGAAGAGGAAAACTTGGACGCGATCTTGGATGACATCTCGGCGATTGGTCCGGGTGGGCACTTCTTGGGCACAGATCATACGCGCGAACATCCGATGCATATGAACCCGCTGCAGAACAATGACAGTTTCGAACAATGGGAAGCAGAAGGTTCGAAAACAGCCGAAACTATCGGCAACGAAGAAGCGCAGCGTATTTTGGACCACTATGTCAAACCGCCCATGCCGGATGATCAGCGCGGTGCGTTGGATGAGTTCGTTGCCAAAAAACGGTTAGAATACCATAACTCATAGCTGAAATGCGGGTGTGAAGACACTCGAGAGCCAGACACAAGGACAGGATGCGGAAAATGACAGACACCCCGACGAAAAAGCTCTCACTCGAAGAGGTGAAAGCACTGGCCAAATCTGTCCTTGTGTCCAAGGGTATGGATGACCGTGGAAGCGACATCCTTGCTGATCTGGTGATGCGGTCAGAACGCGATGGACCGCGTAGCCACGGCTTGCGGATGCTACCTGTCTATTCACAAAGCTTTACCTCGAACTATGCAAACCCAACTGCAAAGCCGACTATTGAACGTGTTGCGCCCGGTGTTTTGCGAGGCGATGGCGACAATGGGTATTATCAAATAGCAGCCGCAGATGCGCGGGATGACTTGATCGCGATGGTTCGGGAAAACGGTATCGCTTCTTTTACCTGCGCCAATTGCCACCATCTGGGTGCGCTGCGTTTTGACACTGAACCGCTTGCACAAGCCGGGCTGGTCGCCTTGGGCGTGGTGAATTCCTTGTCGATGGTCGTGCCTCAGGGTGGAGTGCGTCCTGTCTTTGGGACTAACCCTATGTCCTTTGCTTGCCCGCGTACGGGTCAAGAGCCGGTGGTTTGGGATCAGGCGTCCTCGGTCGCCGCCCTAATGGACGTTCGCATGGCTGCGGCTGAAGGGCATGATCTTCCGCTTCCCAGCGGACTGGATTCCACTGGCCAGCCTACGACAGATCCAAACGCCATTTTGGAAACGCGCAGCCTGTTGCCCTTTGGCGAGCACAAGGGAGCTGCGATTGCGTTCCTGATTGAGGTATTGGGCGCAGCTTTGGCTGGCGGCACCTTGTCGGTCGACAATCAAAACCGTGAGGCGCACGGTGCTTTGAACATCAAAGGGGGCGCAACCCTTATTGCGATCGATCCGAAACGGTTCGGCAATCCCGCGTTCGATGACTACGTCACGCGCATATGTGCAGAAATCCAAGGCAACGGAAATGCGCGCGTTCCAGGCGATGGGCGCTTGAAAAACCGTGCAGCTACTGAAGCAAACGGTGTCTCGGTCGCTGTTGATCTGTTTGAACAGCTGCAGGCGCTTTAGGAAAGGCCAGACGACATGCCAAAGGTGGTGGTGATCGGCGGTGGCGTCGTGGGTATTTCTTGTGCGCTTGCTTTGCAGGCCGAAGGCTACCAAGTCACCGTCATCGAGCCGGGCCCGGTGGGAGAAGGAGCCAGTTGGGCCTCGTGCGGCTGTATAGCTGTAGGTGAGATTGTGCCTTTGTCTCAGCCGGGGATGCTGCTGAAGGTTCCGGGGCTGTTGATGCACCCTAAGGCACCATTAACGCTTCGCCCAAGCTCGGCCCTGCGGTTGATGCCTTGGTTCACACGGTTTGTCGGCAACGCGCGCCCTTCTAAAATGCGCTCAATCGCGGCGGATTTGGCGCGGCTTACCTTTCTCGCAACGGCAGATTTCAAGGCACAACTGTCTGATATCGGACATCCCGAGCTGTTGGTTGAACGGCCAGTTATCAAGCTGTTCGATGGCGATGATGATCGCGCCAATATGGCGGCGGCCTTTGATTTGGCGCGCGAACTTGGGTGCACTATCGAAGAAGTCAGCGGCGGAGAAGCACATGAGATTGACCCGGCGATCGCCCCTGACTTTAAACACGCCGCCCTGCTGCGAGACTGGAGTTTTGTCACCGAGCCCAAGCGGTTGGTCGAGATGCTGCACGAAGCATTCAAGCGCCGTGGTGGGGTAGTTATTTCGGGTAGTGCAGATGGCTTTGAACGAGAAGGCCGTCAGGTAAAGGTCGTCAGGTTACGTGATGGTCAAGTCATCACCGCAGACGAGTTCGTCATTTCTGCGGGCACGCGGTCCCGGGATTTAGCTGCAGAGTTGGGTGTTGCGCTGCAGTTAGAGGGAGTTGTTGGCTATTCCACAGCTTTGAAGGACAGCAGTGTCGACTTGGCTCACACAGTTTTCTACGCAAAAGGCGGGTTCGGCATCACGCCCTATGATGGGGCGCTTGCCGTCGCCGGGACAATCGAATTTGCGGGAATGAACGAAGAACCGAATTGGGCTCGCGCAGATATTCTCGTGGACAAGGCGCGTCGGGTTCTGCCCGGTTTACAGACAGGCAACGCTGAACGCCGTTTTGGACGTCGGCCGCTTACACCTGATACGCGTCCGATAATTGGTCGAAGCGGTAGATTGGCGAACGTGACCTTTGCGACAGGCCACGGACAGTTGGGGTTGACGCTGGGTGCGACGACGGGTCGATTGGTTGCAGACGAAGTAGCGGGCAGGCAAACTCAAACCGATATTCAGGCTTTCAGTCCAGACCGGTTTGCAAGGTGATTTGCCGTGCCGCGGAAGTCTTATGATAGTTGGTAAACAGCGGGTGGTCAGGTCGATCGAGCAGTAGAAAAAATCCACAGTTGCATCGACCGAACCGCCCAATCTGAACATAAGCCAGACGGTTAAACGCTTGCCACAGTCTCAGGTGAACAGAGCTTCAATCCGATCCAATGTCGCTTGGTTTACGGCAACTCCCTCTCTCGAAGCGCGCTGGCGTTTCGCCTGACGGCCATCGCCCGGCAAATGCGCGCCGTCTTGGCTGTGGATCGCCTGAACCAGCGCGTCCATGCGTTGCGCGAACTCTCCACCGGATGTTGCGCCCGGGTCTATGGCCAGGAACATTTGACCAGTTTTGGGTGGGCCGCCCGCCGTTCCAGAAAAAGGCGAGGCGTCTATGCCTAACGTCGCGCCGGTCATGGCGGCGGCCATCAGTTCGGTCAGTAGCGCGACACCAACGCCCTTGTACCCTCCGGACGGTGCCATGGAACCTTTCAGGCCGATATTGGGATCCTTGGTTGGGTTGCCGTCAGGGTCCAGAGCCCAACCCTCTGGGATTGGTTTCCCCTCGCGAGCGTGCTTCATAACTTCGGATTTTGCGATGGTACTTGCGGATTGGTCTATCAAAACTGCAGGTTGACCATCTGGTCCGGGCGCAGCGATAGAAAACGGGTTGGTACCCACAACAGGTTTTGCCCCGCCAGATGGCGCGATTGAGGCCGGCGCGTTTGTGAACCCAAGTCCCAAAAGACCCATCTGCGCCAGTCTAAAGGTGTGGTATCCCAAAACACCGCAGTTATAGCTGTTTCGAATGGCAAGCGCCGCGATTCCTTGCTCTTTGGCCAGCGGGATGAGTTTTTCGAAACCGGCATCAATGGCGGGATGAGCAAATCCAGTCGCGGCATCAACGGTCACTACGCTAGGGCGTGGCTGGCTGACAACCGGTGTGGCTTGGCCATCGACTTTTCCACACTGCACGTGCTCGCAATAAATAGGAATGTAAGCCAAACCATGGCTGGCTACGCCATCGGCTTCGGTGGCAGCTGTAGCAGCGGCGAGAGGTTGGGCATTGGCCTTCGACGTGCCAGCCGCCATCAGAGCGCGGAGGGAGAGGTCTTCGATTTCTGCGAGCGTTAAAGTCTTTGTTTGTGTCATTAGAATACTCGGTTAGTCGTTGTCGGAAAGCCCGGCTCCGGCACCACGTTTCCGGCTTTCTGCAGTGGCAGGGGCATAAGTGCGGTGGGCAAATCGGTTGAGCGTGTCCCAATCGATCTGCGTGGGATGTGCGCGGGTTACCTTCTTGCGTGGAGTGGACAATGAACCACCCGCTTTAACGGTGAGGGTCATTGTTCGATCAGGAAATTCACCTGAAAGGTGCAGCGCGGTTCCATCGGTCACTGCCAGAACGTCTGGGCCAATCACGCTCACACAGGAACCAATCAAACGGGCAGCGTTGGCGGCAAACGGCAGGATTAAACGTGAGTGGTTTATTGACTGAAGTTCAATTGGGCCATGCATAAGCGTCTTTGCTCGATCCGAAAGTGAAACACCTTTCGCCAAAGTACCTGTGTCGGCCTCCAGATCGGCGGCAAGGGCGCCGACCCCGTCCAAGTCTTGGAGGCAGAGCCAGCGACAGGCCAAAGCTGCTTCTTCTGCCAACCCCCAGGAATGCCCGGCACCGCGCGTGGCGCGCTTTGCAACGGCTTCTACTTCATTCAAGGACAAGTTCATTTGAGCAGCTCTGGATAGACCCAAAGATCGGCATTCGCGGCGGTCAGATTGGGCGGGTAAGGAGCACCGGCATACATCACGACGCGAACCCACCGGTCAGATCGCGGGTCAAAGCGTGTGACGCCAAAAAAGGAAAGCTTTGCCCGCAGCATGTCGATTGGCATGACGTCAGCACCAATCGTGTTCGAGCGGATTTCGCCGTACGGCGCTTGGCGAGCGATTTGTGCACGACGGACGCTTTGGCGATGTTCGGGGTGGTGCGAGAGAAAATCAGCCACAGAGTTCTGCGGTTCAGTTTCCGACAAATCGGCAAGGGCAGCGGCTGCGTCGCGAGCGGGAGCTAAAGGCTGTTCGTAGTCTTCGATGGGTTCTTCAAACCGCTCGCCTAGTCGCGGCTCCAGCTTTTCCTCTGAGACATACCATGCCCGCGCGCAATTCTCGGGCGCGCTCCAGTCGCGATCAAGAATTGGGCCAAACGTCTGCTGGATTAAATTGCGGACCTCACTCACTGGCATTGATCCATCTAGGATAAAAGGTGTGCCTTCATCCGACATGGCGTCAGCGAGATCGTCCACCAAATCCCCATTTGGCTCGAGTATGAGAGAGCCGATAAGTTCCTGCCCTTCGTAGCTCAGGGTGCTTTCGGCCCAAACCATAAGAGCGTTCCAGGGCGTATCTCCTGACATTTCCGTAGTCGCCAAATACGTGTTGAGAGACGTCAGGTCGCTGCTCAGTTGTTCGAGCTTGGAGATCTGAATTGGGTGTTCTGAGCGCCAGTTTGCCACCAACTTGTCGCAACATGCGACAAGATCACGGAAAAAGTTGATCTGGTGAGGCGTGGCCGACAGAGCGCGCACCCGGGCAATTGCTGTCTCTCTCGCGGCGATCCAGTTGTTGAACAGTATAGGATGGTTGACCAGGTAGGGCGCCATTCCCAAACCAGTGGAGTTACCGATGCCAAGTTGTTGCGCGAGGTCTTCATCCAGGGAAACGGCTTGGTCCCCTCCGCGCAATCGCGCCATGTGTTCCACCAGATCGCGCACAAACCAGCGGGTCAGGTAGACCGACAGCATTTCCGCCTGAAACGGAGCCCGCATTTCAGGGCGCGATGCAATCATCTCGCGATCTATAGCACCCAGTTTGCCCGAGCCGTAAACGGCAGTAGTACGCATCAGGTAGCCCACTGATTCAAGCTGTTGCGCATCAGGTTGATGTCCTGAAGAGAGGGCTTCGATCACGTGCTCCCATAAGCGTACGGACCGATTGGCTCTACTCACCGAAATCTCACGCTCGCTGACCCTGCCGGCCTCTTGAAGGGGTACATTTCGGGAAAGGCGGTCAATGTCCTGTTGATCGGGTATGCCATCGAACAGCGTAAAGGTGGCGTCCCATGCAGTGGCGATCACGCGATCAGATCGCATGTGATCCGGCAAGTCGTGCGCAAAGGCGATCAGAGAGTAGGCGCGATCGGGCCCTTTGGTCGTGTAGACGGCGTGCCCGACGCCTTTGTCGTCAATGTCGAATACTGTTCGCGTAAAGGTCCATTGATCGCGAGCCATGCGCCTTGTCAATTGCCGCATGAAACTCAGCCGGCATTGGTGTAATGATCCCAGTCGCGACAGGGTCATGACACTTTCTGGCGCACGCAGTTCAACCATGTGCGTTTTCCTGCGGTGTGAAGTTTTCGGCAAAGAAGCGATACCAGTTGCGGCCCATAATCGCTGCAACTTCGTCCTCGTTCATTCCTGTTGCGCGAAGGCCAGTTTCGATATTGCCAAAATCACGGTTGTCTCGGAACCAGTCAGGCATTGGTGGGAAACCCGGAGCCGCGGCGGAGCCTTCGCCATAGTCTATCTCTTTGGTCCAACGGCCAACGCGCATCCATTCGACAACGCTGTCGGGCTGGTCTTGGCACAGATCCGTGCCAATCCCCAAGTGGTCGATACCAAACTTGTCTGCAGTTCTCGCAATCATCTCGCAAAAATCCTGAAGCGTGCAGTCTGACTTACCCTTCAAGTGATGAGGATAGACCGAAAAGCCGAACATTCCGCCATTTTCTGTCACCGCGCGGATTACGTCTTCACGCTTGTTGCGAAGAGCTGGGTGCCAGTCGTAGGGGTTGGCGTGCGTTATCGCGATGGGTCGGCTCGAATGATCAGCGGCTTCGATGGTCGAGCGGTCGCCTGAATGGCTCATGTCCACCACAAGGCCGACGCGGTTCATTTCGCGCACGATTTGTTTGCCCATTCGTGTAAGGCCAGTGTCTTCGGCTTCGTAACAGCCAGTCGCTAAAAGCGATTGGTTGTTGTACGTCAACTGCATGAAGCGTGCGCCCAAAGTGTGCACGATCTCGACCAGACCGATGTCGTCTTCGATAGGTGACGGGTTCTGAAAGCCAAAGAACACAGCTGTGCGGTTTGTTTCCCTGGCACGGTCAATGTCAGAGGCATGAAGCCCCTTCATCAACAGGTCTGGGTAGCGCTCAAACCACTTGTTCCACCGCTCGAAATTCAGAACCGTTTCGCGAAAGTTTTCGTGATAGGCAATGGTGACATGGATCGCATCCACGCCACCTTGCCGAAGTTCTCGAAAGATCTTTTCCGACCAGTTTGCATATTGCAGCCCGTCGATACGCATCAAACAGGGCCTGCGCTGATGTATGCGGTTTTGACAGTTGTATAAAACTCAGCTGCGGCCTTGCCTTGTTCGCGCGGCCCGTAAGAGCTGTCGCCGCGACCGCCGAATGGCACGTGGTAATCCGTCCCCGCGGTTGGGAGGTTGACCGTAACCACCCCGGTGCGCGCGTTGCGGCGGAAGTGTGTTGCACGCGCAAGAGATCGGGTCACGATGCCAGACGTCAGGCCAAAATTGGTATCGTTCACCACGCTCAACGCTTCGTCGTAGCTGTCAACTTTGATGACAGAGGTCAGGGGCGCAAACATCTCTTCACGGTTGATACGCATTGAGTTGTTGGTGTTGAGAAAGACGCCAGGGCTCATGTAGAAGCCGTCATGTGGCATTTCCAGCCGCTGTCCGCCGCAGGCGAGTTCGGCCCCTTCAGACTTGCCCAACTCGACATAGGCCAAGTTTTCGTCCAGCTGCTGTTGGCTAACCACCGGTCCAATTTGGGTTTCCGCGTCCAATGCGTGTCCAACCTTCATGGCTTGTGCACCAGCTATCAGCTTTTCGACAAAGCTGTCGTGGATCGCATTGTGGACGACGAGCCGAGAGGAGGCAGTGCATTTCTGCCCAGTTCCACCAAAAGCGCCGCCAAGCGCGAGAGTTACGGCCAGATCAATATCGGCATCATCCATAACGGCGAGTGCGTTCTTGGACCCCATTTCCATTTGAACCTTAGTCAGGTTCTGGATGGCAGCCGCGGCAATACCTTTGCCCACGGGCACTGAACCAGTAAAGGAAATCGCGTCAACCATTGGGCTTTGAACCAAGCGCTGCCCAATGGTGCTTCCTGCACCCATCACAAGGCTAAAGAGGCCTTTTGGAATGTCTTGCCGTGTGATGATTTCCGTCAATGCGACGGCCGAGGCTGGGGTGAGATTGGCAGGCTTCCAAACAACGGCGTTACCATAGCAAAGCGCGGGCGCGATTTTCCAAGAAGCGGTCGCAGTCGGAAAGTTCCAAGGGCTGATGATTGCAACTGTCCCCACGGCCTCGCGCCGTACGTCAACCTCGATGTCGGGTCGGACGGAATCCGCGTTTTCACCAATTTGGCGTAGGCACTCTGCGGCATAGTAAGTAAAAAACTGGCCGGCGCGATAAACTTCGCCTTTGCCTTCTGCCAGAGGTTTGCCTTCTTCACGGCTTAGAAGGGTTCCCAGCTCTTCTGACCGGGCCATCATTTCGTTGCCGATTGCATTCAGCACCGATTGTTTTCGCTCAAGCCCATAAGCCGCCCACTCCAACTGAGCTGCGCGGGCCTGGATCAGAGTTGCGTCAAGTTGGTCTGCGGTCGCTTGGGCATACAGGCCAATCAGATCGGACATGTCAGACGGGTTGCGATTTTCAATTTCGGCGTTGCCTGCCAGCCATTCTCCGGCGATCAGGTTCTTGTGGGTCACGGCAAATCTCAGCTGTTAAAGAGGGTTGGTGAAGGATGGACTTGTTGCAAGGCATCAGTCAAACTCAAACAGTTGAAGTGAATTTCAGGAAAATTGAAGTTTGGCTATCAAGATCGAAATGCTGCGTTGTTTCTGCGCTGTCGCTGAAACGGGAAACCTGGCCGATGCGGCGGATCGGTTGGGACGCACGCAATCCGCAGTTTCAATGACGTTGAAACAGCTCGAGGCCCACCTTGGGCGCTCTCTGTTCGAAGGTGAGCGAAAGAACCGCTTAACGACGCTTGGCGTACAAGTCTTGCAACTGGCTAAAACGCAGTTGAACCAGTTCGATAACGCCATCGAAAACATCCATCTCTTGACCTGTGCTCCACAAGGTTTGTTGCGAATTGCCGCGGTCCCATCAGTTGCGGCCCTTGTTTTTCCACCTTTGGTGGCTCATTTTTCGGATCTTCATCCGGGGGTGAAAATAGAACTCCGGGACGCGGATACCGCAGGCGTACTTGAGGCAATCGGGCAGGGGTGGGCTGATATCGGGATCGCGTCGTCCGAACAGGCCATTAATGGGGCAAAAGTGTCGTCTCTGTTTCAAGACCCATTCGGTCTGGTTATGTCAAAGCATCACTCTCTGGCTTCCAAATCTGGATCAGTTAGCGTTGACGAGGTTTTTCTGAGTCCCTTTTTGCGCAATGCGCTGTGTGACCAGATTCAGTCGTCGACCATCCAGGCTCATCTATCCAAGGTCGATGTAACTGTACACAATACCCAGTCCCTTTTGGCGATAGTGAGCAAAGGCAATTGGGGCACGCTTCTTCCGAAAGCAGCAACCCAACTTGTTTCGTCCGAGTTAGAGTTCCGACCTGTCGTTGATCTTCCCGAAACACGAGGCGTGTATTTGTACCAATCAGAGGGATCGGCATGGCCAAGTCTTGTTGAAGAGGCCGTTCGGATCATTTCAAAGCCTTTTGAGGAAAGCCAAGTCGTGCCTTAATCTAAACAGTGGGCGAGCACGCCGTTTGTTCATGGTTAATGCCCTGTCTCTCTGGGATTGCGAATGTTTGTAAAGCTTAGCTCCGTCACGCGTTTGCAGTAAACTGATCGGTTCCAACAGACAGTGAACGACGGGTTGGCCAACACCATGGCCGACTGCGACAGCGATTGGCGTGATCTGCGACAGATTTGGCGGGTGACGCTATACTTATTCCTCGGGGCGCTCGCTATCTACGTTTTCGACCCTGAGGAATAAGCCATGCAAACGCCGGATCGGATAAAAACACCTGAGACGTTCTGGAAGGCTTTGGAAAGTCTCTCCCTC
The DNA here is from genome assembly GCF_056538765.1 of Ruegeria sp. BE9. Lineage (NCBI taxonomy): Bacteria > Pseudomonadati > Pseudomonadota > Alphaproteobacteria > Rhodobacterales > Roseobacteraceae > Ruegeria > Ruegeria sp. BE9. The sequence continues at coordinate 136,357 of NZ_JBQFTS010000005.1, forward strand.
CGGCCCTCGGAGGTTTTGCTTGAGGCACGATTGCCGATCAAGTTGGTCAGCTCCGAGGCGCGGATGACGACGTCCCAATTATTCAAGTTGTGGGGAACACTACAAACCCTTGGTGGCCCAGATATCGGCCTGAATATGACTACGACGATGCACGGACCTTCGTTGCCGCCGTCATTCTTGGTCGCCTTTCATGCCAAAAATGTGGGTGAAGCCCTGCAGCGCGTTGCGCGATATAAGGCCATTTGTGCGCCAGAAGAGTTCCAAGTTGTGATTGAAAGAGACAATTGTGAGATAACGACACGTTGGGTCTACGCAACAGAAACCGAACCACACTCTTTAACCGACGCAACATTCTCCTTTCTCGTAAACATGGTACGCGCTGGAACTGGTCAGAAGATCAATCCGAAAAGGATCGAGCTTTGCCGGGATCGCAGCGATTTGCTGCAGAATTGGTTCGGCTGCCCAATTGCATGGAACGCGCCGCAGGCTCGTCTTGTGTTCGAAAAGGCCGATCTGGACATTCCGTTCAAGAGCTATAACCGTGAACTTCTTGAGATGCTGGATAAGGCGTTAGCCGCCGATTTACATCGCTCTCAAACCACCAATTCCTTGACTGAACAAGTGCGTTGGCATCTTCGGCGTGCCATGACTGCTGGTCGTCCAGAATTGCGAAGCATTGCACGGGACATGGCGATCAGTGAGCGCTCATTGCAACGTCACCTGAAAGAGGAAGGCCACAGCTTCCAAGCTCTTTTGTCGGATACGCGGCACGAACTGGCGCTGGAATACCTGGCTCAACCCGACTTCGATATCAGCGAGATCGCTTACCTGCTCGGTTACGAAGATCAGGGCTCTTTCTATCGCGCATTCCAGAAATGGGAAAACCAAACACCAGCTGAATGGCGCGCTTTATTGGCTGGCAACATGGAAAAACGGATTTAATCATGACACAGCAACCCACTCCGGAACAAATGGCCGTTATCAAGGGCATGGCCCAAGGCAACAGCATCCCCATGCGGACTCCTGTTCTTAAGACACCAGCCGATTATGGAATGGAGTATGAAGATGTCTTCTTTTCTGCCTTGGACGGTGTTCCCCTCGAAGCTTGGTTTATCCCGGCAAAGGGCAGCGACAAACTGATCATCTGTAACCACCCCTTGACCTTTAGCCGCTATGGTTTTCCTGGGCATCTTGAGCCCTGGTCACAGTTTGCGCCGGTCAATGTAGAGTTCAATAACGTTTACAAAGCGTTGCACGATGCGGGCTATAACGTTCTGACCTACGACATGAGGAACCACGGACACAGCGGTTCGGCTAATGCGGGTCTTGCCGCTTATGGTTTGTTTGAGTGGCGCGACGTAGCGGGTGCTCAGGAATATGTGCAAGGTCATGAAAGGCTGAAGCACATGACCGTTGGACTGTTCAACCCCTGCAATGGTGGCAATTCGGCTATGGTCGCAATGACGAAGCGCCCCGAATTGTTCGAAGACGTCAAAGCGTTCGTTTGTGCTCAGCCTTGTTCATCCAGAACTGCGGCCGAAGAGATTGGAAAACTTCAAGGTATTGGCGAGTTCATTGATATACTCGATGAAGAACAGCAAAAGCTCGGTGCCTTTCCCATGGCGCGAATGACGCCACACAACTACGCCGCAAATGTCAAAGTGCCGACCTATATCATCCAGGTGCGCGATGATGTCTGGACCCGGCCTGAGGACGTACAAACTACGTTTGACTTGCTGACCATCGAAGACAAGGAACTGTTCTGGGTTGAAGGCACTACTCAACGCTTTGATGGGTATAACTATTTCGGTCAGCATCCGGAAAGCATGATTGCCTGGTTCGACAAATACATGAATTAGTGCATTTAGACGCAAGAATGCGGTATATGCGATTCATGAACGGCCAATCGAAAGTTGCCCGTTTATCGTGTGGTAGGTCACTCTTGCGGTCCATATTTTTTGTTCGCCACGATAGGTTGAGCCCAAAAGGGCCGTTTCGAAGACTTTCAGACCACCTGCCTTTATCTGCCACTTCAGTATTTTTAACCGGGGTACCACGTGCTGAAGGCTCTGACGGCAACAACACGTGGCGCCTCAAGTGTGATAAGCTTAGAAGTCCTGCCAGATGTCGATTGCTGCATTACCCGCGGCAGCAGAGGCCGATGGTCGAGGTTCGAATACGTTAGCGTTGCTCCATTCCGCTCCATGTGCACTTGGCTTCGGTGTGGCCGTTGGCTGGAATGTCCTGCCACCTGAAATTGAGAAGCTTGTTACCAGGTCACTCAATTTAGTCGCATCAGTTCGCAACATGTGTCCCACTGCCGTAGCTTCCTCAACCATTGCAGCGTTTTTCTGTGTGACTCGATCAAGTTCGTTTACACCGACGTTAATTTCACCGAGGCCAATAGATTGCTCTGCTGCTCCTTCGGCAATGTTCGACACCAGGCTTGAGATATGTGCGACGCGATCAACGATACTCTTTAGTGCCTCACCTGTTTTGCCAACAAGTACGACACCGCTCTTTACGTGTTTCGAAGAGTCGTTGATCAGAGTCTTGATTTCCAATGCAGCCTCAGAAGACCGTTGCGCGAGCGCCCGCACCTCAGAGGCCACGACGGCAAAACCACGACCGGCTTCTCCAGCTCTGGCGGCTTCAACGCCAGCGTTCAGGGCCAGTAGGTTCGTTTGAAAAGCGATGTCATCAATCACCGAGATGATCTGCGAGATGTGGGTTGAGCTTTGCTCTATCTCAGTCATCGCGTCTACGGCGCTTTGAACGACCTGGCCACTTTCTTCGGCTTCTGCTTTCGCCTCGCTCATTGTTGCCTCGACACTTCGAGCACCTTCAGCTGCGGATTTCACCGAAGCTGTCAGCTCATCCAGTGCGGCTGCTGTTTCTTCTAGTGTTGCTGCCTGGCTTTCGGTGCGTTTTGACAGGTCTTCGGAAGACTGACTGACCTCGCCGGCGCCATTACGTATGGATTCCGCAGCGTTGATTACATCGCCAATTGTCTTGTCGAGGTTCTCGATTGAGGCGTTGAAATCTTTGCGCAATTGTTCGTAGTCATCGGGGAAAGGTGATGAGATTTGTACTGTCAGATTGCCTTCTGACAGGCGTGCAAGATGATCGGACAGTGTCTGTACGACATTTGTTTGCTGAGCTTGCCGTTCAGCAATCTCAAGTTCGGTCTTCTCAGCGTTTTTCAACTTGTTTCTAAAGTCTTCCAAAGCACGCGCAGTTGTGCCTAACACGTCACCGCGGCCGGTGTGCGGTACTTCGGTTTCCAAATCACCCTGCGACATCGCAGCCATGCGGCCAGAGATGGCGCTCAGAGGTTTCAAAGCCCAGTTGACCAGAAAGAATACGGCCGCAAGTCCAGCTCCCAGCAACACCACCTTCAACAACAAAGCGGAGCGCAGGTTGGAGGTGGCTTGAGATTCCACTTCAGAGCTACTTACGCCGACATAGAAAATCCCGACAGGATCACCGGCGCTACTCAGGACTGGTTGGTAAACTGTAAAGTAGCTTTTCCCGAGGATATTTGCCTGACCCAGATACGTATCCCGATTCAACATGGACGCGTGCACGGGGTTTTGTTTTCCAAGCCATGTTCCAACGGCGCGGGAACCATCCGGTTTTTTGATGTTGGTTGTCAGGCGAATGAAATCGCGTTCAGTGGAATCCCAGCCAAACAAAGTCGCTGTTTCACCGGATACTCGGCCCACTTGATCGATAAGTTCGTGCCCCTGAATCTCTGGAAGAGTGTTCCAAGTGACCTCAGAGATATTGCCGTTGCTATCATATTGCGCTTCGATCTCTGGATACAGAGTTTGGAATTTGTCGACGAGGACGCGCAACGAAGTCATCTGTCGTTTTTGCGCGGCGTCTATCGCACTTTGATCGTTTTGGTGCTTAAACAGAACAAAAAGTGCCGCTGTCACAATTACCAGTATTAGACTTAGTCCTACGGACAGTGTGGTTTTTAACGATGTTCGTGCGTGTTTCATGAGTGCCTAACTTACCTTGCCATTCCGAGCGAAGCGTGCGCAACAAAGACGGCACGCGCATGATCGGGAGATCAACGCAGACACTGTTGCCAATGAACTGTTAGAAGCAGGTTAATTGAAGAAATTGAATAAATTTTAGTCTATTGGGCACCGTTAGAGCGCCCCGTTCTTCTGATTTTTGTTCAGTGAATGCGACGAATATATGACTGCTTACTGGGCCGGGATTGTTTGCAATCGCGCTTCACTTGGGGCTCTTCCTGCCCACCTGCGGAAGGCTCTGGTGAAATGTGCAGGGTCGCTATAGCCGAGTGAAATCGCGATTTCTGTAAGGCTCAAGTTTGTCTCAGACAACAAAGCGCTCGCTTTCCTGAATCGTATGCCGTCGACCATGTTGCGGTAACTCAATCCGTGCTCATCAAGTCGTCGTTGGATCGTCCGTGTGCCTTTGCCTGAAAACGCCGCTAAGCCGGTGAGATCTACCAGTCCGGATAATAGGCGGGTGGCTATAAGGGCCTCCATCTCTGCGACAAAGCACTGTGTTCGTCCAGCCTTGTAGTCCGCTAAAAGATCAATGGTCGTGAGCGGTGTTTCCACCTCTGCCGGACGGGTTGTGCGCAATTCTTCTTTCTCAAAAAAGACAGAAACGCCTTTGCCACCGCGAAGCCACTCGATTGCCGGGTTCGCGTTTGGTCTGTCGCTGTTTGCGCCAATATCAAACATGCTTTGCACTTTGTTTGGAGTCCAAGAAACGCCCAGGAAAACTTGTGCGAAACGGATCATGACTGGGAGTACGTGATCGGCGTGTTGCCTTTGAATGACTTTGTCATAGAGCGGGGTGCCATACGTCCATACAAACTGGGCTCCCTGTGACTTGAGCTCCATAAACCCCACGCTTTGATGTAGTCGGATCGTTTTCATGAGACGCAGAATTGCGTTGTGCAGAGTGTTGGCCTGCGAGGCATACTGAACCCATTTTCCGTAAGCCCCCGGTGCCATGTTTGCACCGACACGAAACCCAAAGAAACTGTCTCCGGTCTCGCGGGCGGCGTGATCGAACAGGGACATCATTTGAATCATCGGAATGGAGTGATCTGTGTTTTCGATCACTTCCAATGGCACGCCTGCCTTTGCAAAAACGCGTTCGACGCTGCGGCTTCCGCCCATTTCTTCAAGGAGCTGAGGCAGGGGCCCCATACCCCGGGCGGTGGTAATGCCAATTAGTTCACGAGACATGCGAATATATTGAAAAAGTGGCACAAAATGGCAAGCGCCGTGTTTGCATTGAGATTACTCAGTCAGAACCGTAGGGGCGCGAAGCGCCCGTTGAGGCGGTTATTCGGTTGAGTATGCTTGTTTGTAAAGAATGGTATTTGGTTGGGCTTTCGATCTGCCCGTTTTTTCAATCAGCGCGATCATCATAGTCGGATGACCAGTTGAATGATCGTTTGAGCATATGAAATTTTCACGGCCGGCCTTTTTTGTCGGTTTATAGCAGGGAACTCAGGTTATGAGATTTATGAGAATATGGGGTGCAGCAGCATCGGTAACGCTGCTGGCCAGTCCGATAGCTGCGCAGGACGTGCCCGATGTCGAAGGTTTTAACGGAAAAATCGAATTGGATGTGCGGGATTCTACCCCGGACTGGACACCGTTTACGCCCAAATATGCGCCCGAAGGAGCCCCTAACGTTCTTTTCGTGCTTTATGACGATACTGGCCTTGGGGCGTGGTCGCCTTATGGCGGTCGGGTCAATATGCCGACGATGGACAAATTAGCCGAGCAGGGCCTGACTTATACGCAATGGCACACAACGGCTCTATGTTCGCCTACGCGTTCCACTTTGTTGACGGGTCGGAACCATCACCTGAACGGAATGGCTTCGATCACGGAAACGGCGGACGGATTTCCCGGAGCGAATGGTCGGCTACCGGATCAAGTGACAACGATCGCCGAGGTTCTTCGTAACAACGGTTATTCGACCTTTTGGCTAGGTAAAAACCATAACGTTCCAGAACAGGATGTAGCCCCCGGCGCGAGCCGTTCGGAATGGCCGACCCAACAAGGCTTTGACCGCTTTTATGGGTTCTTGGGTGGTGAAACCAACAATTGGTATCCCGATCTGGTCGAGGACAACAAATTCATTGAACAACCTTATGGTCCCGAGGACGGATACCATTTGTCCAAAGATCTGGCGGACAAGGCCATTGAGATGCTGCGCGACCAGAACGCGACCAACCCGTCGAAACCTTGGTACATGTGGTTCAATCCCGGTGCCAACCACGCGCCGCACCACGTCGCAGCTGAATGGGCGGACAAATACGACGGCGTCTTTGACGATGGCTATGACAGCTATCGCGAATGGGTGACCAAGCAGATGATCGAAAAGGGAATTCTGCCCGAAGGTACAGTGAATACTGAGCTGAATTTCCTGCCGGACGAGGTTGCCAACCCCGCAGATTACATCCGTCCCTGGGACAGCCTGAATGATCAGGAAAAAGAGCTGTTCTCGCGTATGGCCGAAGTCTATGCCGGGTTCTCGGAATACACCGATACTCAGGTCGGGCGGATCATTGCGTACCTGGATCAGACAGGCCAGCTGGAAAACACAGTCGTCATCTATGCTGCCGACAACGGTGCGTCGGGCGAGGGTACTCCGAACGGTTCGGTGAATGAGAACAAGTTCTTCAACGGGTTCCCCGATGATCTGGACGAAAACCTCAAATACCTCGATACGCTAGGTGGCCCCGATACCTACAACCATTACCCCACGGGATGGGCGGCTGCGTTTTCCGCGCCATTCAAAATGTTCAAGCGCTATTCGAACTACGCGGGCGGGACGAATGACCCCCTCGTTATTTCGTGGCCCGCCGGGATCGAAGCGCGTGGTGAAATTCGACATCAATATCACCACTCGGTTGATATCGTTCCGACGATCCTCGACATCGTAGGTGTCGAGATGCCTGAGGTGAACAAAGGCGTTGCTCAGTATCCGCTGTCCGGAGTTTCGATGGCTTACACTTTTGATGCCGAGCCCGACGCTCCGACGCAGAAAGTGGTTCAGTATTTTACCATGCTCGGAACGCGCGGTATCTGGAAAGACGGCTGGAAGGCAGTCGCAGTTCACGCTCCTTTGTCGGGCAAGGGGAACTTCGACAAGGACGTGTGGGAGCTGTATCACGTCGAAGAAGATCGGTCTGAATCCAACAATTTGGCCGATGAACATCCGGAAAAGCTGGAAGAGTTGATCAACGTTTGGTTCGACGAAGCCAAGAAAAACCTCGTTCTTCCCTTGGATGATCGCAGTGCGGCTGAGTTGTTGACCATCGAGCGCCCTTCTCAGGAAGAACCACGGGATACTTATGTTTACTACCCCAACACCGCACCGGTGCCCGAAGGGGTCGCTGTCAACATTCGCGGTCGCTCATACAAGATCCTGGCAAACGTCGAAGTTGAAGAAGACACTCAAGGCGTGATCTTTGCGCACGGTTCGCGGTTTGGCGGGCATTCTTTGTTCATTAAGGACGGCAAGCTGTACTACGTCTACAACTTCCTTGGCATCCAGCCAGAACAGGTTTTCGAGTCGAATGTCGAGTTGAAGCCCGGAAAGTACACTCTTGGTATGGAGTTCGAAAAAACCGACCAAGGTGAATATGGCGAAGCCTTGGGGACGACCAAGCTCTATATCGATGATCAAGTGGTTGCGCAGGGTGATATGCGTACACAGCCTGCCAAGTTCACCTTGTCGGGTGACGGGCTTTGTGTCGGGTATGACAGCGGCGACGCGGTGAGTTCGTTGTACCAGACACCGGGTGAGTTCAAAGGCGGAACGATTCAGGGCGTCGCGGTTACTGTGTCCGGCGATCCGTACCAGAACCTCGAACTTGAAGCGAAAAGGATCATGAAGCTGCAATAGGTCGGCGGCGTAGCCGTGCTTCGTTGTCAAAGCAAACCGGGCCCCGTTCCTTTAGTGGATCGGGGCCCGTGTTGATTACGTTTTAGCGTCCGCAAGGGTGGTTTTACGGGCGTTCAAACTTTGAAATTTTGGCTGTAGGATCACGACGAAGAAACCCCAAGGTGGTCGCCAAGTGCAGCAAGACGGTCAAAAATCTGAACTTCCCGATGGTCAAGTAGCCACCCGAGCCTCAGTCCAATTGCGCCTACAGGACGCGGACCTGAAACTGTTGCAGGTGTTTGCCCACGTGGTCGAGGCCGGGGGTCTTTCGCCCGCGCAATACGGCCTGAACATGAGCCTCTCGGCCATCAGTGCCGCGATCTCAAACCTGGAAACACGCCTTGGGTTTCGACTGTGCGACCGTGGGCGAGGGGGGTTCCAGCTGACTGAAGGTGGGCACCTTGTCTACGAAGAGTTGCAACCGCTCAGCCAGGCTTTGGGGAATTTCAGCAGGTCGATCAGGGCGTATAATGGTGACATGCACGGTCAGTTCAGCATTGCGATGGATGATGCGATCCTGACCAATATGCACTGCCCGATCTATAGGGCGATCCAGAACTTTGCCGCGCAGGCTCCCGAGATCAGTCTGAACATCACGATTATGAGCGCACCTCAGATGGAGCGCGCCTTGCTCAACAACGAACTGAACATTGCCATCGGTCCGTTCAAGGACGTCTCGACGACGCTCCGGTCGAAAAAAGTCTATGTGGAACAGCAGCTTTTGTGTTGTGGCCGCACGCATCCGGCGTTCGGCGTTCAGGATAGGGCTATGGTTGAGCAATTGGTCGCTGAGGCAAGGTTTTCTGGCCGCAGCTATGCTGACAGAGGAAAGACTGAAACGCCCAGACTTTTCTCTTCGACGGCAACAACAACCACGGCCGAGGCGATGCTGGGTATGATCCTGAGCGGTTTGTATCTGGGGTATATGCCCCGGCATGCCTGCGAGCCCTGGATCGAGCGCGGTGAACTGCAATCTCTGTTGCCCGAAGTCTATGCCTACGAAACCGATATCAAGCTGATCAGCCGCAAGGATCATAGCGACAAACGCGTAGAGTTGTTTCTGAGAACACTCGCTGAATTGCAGGACTGATTTGGGTTACTTCGGCTTAGCAGTAGTTCACTTCTGAAAAAGCTGATTTTAACTTGCGTAGAACCTACCCATTATGCCGGGATTACTCACGGGGCAAACGTTGTGGCGACAGCGGATAACGGACTGCACCTTATTCACTGAACAGGAGCTTTGGCATGACCTCGCCCAGCAAATATGTCTCTTTGCAAGAAATCATGTGCGCACGGTCACGGATTGCCCCGATTATCCGCAAGACACCTTTGGTGTTCTCCGAAAGCTTGTCGGAACGGGCAGGGTTCGAAATCTGGCTGAAGTTGGAGAACATGCAGGTCACCGGCAGTTTCAAACTGCGTGGGGCTTCGAACCGTATCCTTCAGCTCACCGATGAGGAGAAAGCCCGCGGGATCATGGCCGTGTCCAGCGGTAATCACGGGCGCGCGGTGGCCTATCTGGCCAAACGTCTTGGTGTGAAGGCGCGAGTGGTTGTCTGCTCGCTGTGTCCAGAGAACAAGCGGCAGGCGATGCGCGGCTATGGGGCTGAGGTTATCGTTCATGGGGACACGCAGGATGAGGCTCAGGCCTACGCCGATCAGTTGATCGAGGAGAACGGTTACACTTGGGCTGATCCCTTTGATGATCTCCGCGTTATTGCAGGGCAGGGGACCATAGCGCTGGAAGCGCTGACCGATTTGCCCGACGCGGATTTGATCATGTCGCCTTTATCCGGGGGCGGTTTGCTGTCTGGCATTGCGTTGGCGTCCAAATCGATCTCGCCTGATATCAAGGTTGTCGGATCGTCGATGGAGATCGAACCGGGCATGGTCCGCAGTCTTGAAGCGGGCAAGCCAGTGCATGTTGACGAATACCCCAGCCTCGCTAGTAGCATTACAGGTGCGATCGGTTTGCGGAACCAATACACCTTTCCGATCATCCGCGACTTCATGGACAAGGCTGTCCTGGTTTCAGAAGAAGAGCTTGCCCCGGAAATGGCGCGTTTCGCGAATACCGAGGGCATGATCATTGAGGGCGGCTCAGTCACAGCAGTCATCGCCGCATTGTCGCCAGAGGTACGTGAGATGGACCCCAAACGCGCCATCGTGGTCATCAGTGGACGGAATGTCGGCTTATCGACCTTCCAATCCGCGATCGGCCAGATTGACGCCTAACAACCGGGGCTTTGTCCCACAGCAGTCTTGGCCTTCTACAGGGCCAGGATCATGCTAAACCCAAAGATCTTCAATACCCGCTGCGTCGGTTTCACAACGGAGTTCCCAATATGACCGCCACCCCGCAATCCGCCCTCGTACTCGACGTGGCCGCCGTTAAATCTCTTCTGCCCACCGTGGACGCCTTGGGGGCGATGCGTGCGCTGTTCACCGAGCTGGGGCGCGGACAGGCTGTGCAGCCCTCGCAAACTCTGACGCTGTTTCCTGAGGACAAAGGTGACTTCATCACCTATCTGGGCGCAAGCACCGGAGCCGATCTGTTTGGCGCCAAACTGTCCCCTTATTTGGTGAAGCCCGGTAAGCCGATCATCACCGCTTGGACCGTTCTAATGTCGATGGAAACCGGCCAGCCGTTGATGTTGTGCGACTCTGGCGAACTGACCACCGAGCGCACGGCTGCCACGACTGCTCTGGCCGTTGATCATCTGGCGCGCAAAGAAGCGGGCGTTTTGGCAATCATCGGCTCGGGCAAGGTCGCGCAAGCCCATCTGAAACATGTTCTAGCCCTTCGGGATTGGCAGGAAATACGTGTTTATTCGCCAAGTCTGGGTGCCAACGCTGAAGTAGCTGCACAGTGGCGCGATGCAGACGCACGCGTACAGATTGTCGACAGTGCCGAGGCCGCAGGGGCAAGCGCGGACGTTGTCATGCTTTGCACCTCTTCCGGGACGCCAGTTTTTGACGCTGCTTCGGTCGCGCCAGGTGCGTTGGTCACCTCGATCAGCACCAACGTTGCCAACGCGCACGAAGTCGATCCAACTTTCCTGAACGACGCTGAAGTCTACTGCGACTACCGTGCGACCACACCTGCATCGGCGGGTGAGATGAAACTGGCGGCCGAGGCTGGATGGTCGCCGAACGCCATCCTTGGGGATCTGGCCGAATTGCAGACCGAAACCTGCGACAAGCCCTCGGGTAGCAAGCCTGTGTTCTTCCGCTCAATCGGCTTGGGGCTGGAAGACATCTTCATGGCCCGCGCCGTCTATGACGCGGCTTCGGCGTAACTGAGACTGTAGGAGTAAGACCCATGGACATCAGACCTTTCGGCGTCGAAATGTGGATGAACGAGTTTGAAACCAAGTGCGACCTCAACCTGGCGGAAACCTGCGTTGAATCGATTACTCTGGGAGAGCTGTTTGAAATGGCTGGCCAGCACAACAGCATACTTAACGATCTGTCCGCTATGAAAATGACCTATGGCGCGATCGAAGGGTCTGACCGTCTGCGCGACGCGGTCAGCAGTCTTTACGAGAACCAAACCCGCGACAATATCCTCACAACCCACGGAACCATCGGCGCAAACTCACTTGTGCATCAGACACTGGTCTCGCGCGGCGATCACGTGATTTCCGTGATCCCGACCTATCAGCAACACTACTCGATCCCTGAGAGCATTGGCGCTGAGATTGAGTTGTTGCATCTGCGCCCCGAAAACGACTTCCTGCCTGATTTGGACGAGCTGCGCGCGATGGTCCGGTCTGACACGCGTCTGATCGCAATCAACAACCCGAACAACCCGACCGGAGCCCTGATGGATCGGGCCATGTTGGAACAGATCGTCGAAATCGCGCGAAGTGTGGATGCGTGGTTGTTGTGTGACGAAGTCTATCGCGGCACCGATCAGACTGGTGGTGGTTTCACGGCCGCAGTCGTTGACCTCTATGAGAAGGGGATCAGCACGGCTGGGGTGTCCAAAGCGTACTCTCTGGCTGGTCTGCGTGTTGGCTGGATCGCCGGGCCGAAAGATATGTTGCACGACGTCATGATCCACCGCGACTACAACACGATCTCAGTCGGGCAAGTTGATGAACTGTTGGCTGCAATGGCGCTAGAAAACCGGGACAAGATTTTGGCCCGGGCTCAAAGAATTACCCGTGAGAACCTGCAGATTGTAAAAGACTGGATCGAGAATGAACCTTTGATCAGTTGGGTAATGCCGAAATCGGGTACAACCGCTCTTTTGAAATACGACTTGCCAATGTCGTCTCGTGATCTGTGTGTGACACTGTTGAAGGAAGAAGGCGTTATGCTGACCCCTGGCAGCGCTATGGACATGGAAGGCTGGCTGCGCCTCGGCTACACCAATCCGACTGCCGACCTTAAGGCAGGTCTCGCCAAGTTCTCGGGCTTCCTCGCCCGTCACGCTGGTCAATAGAGAACGGGCCGATGATCGAACTGGACAAGTCACAGATACAACAGCTGTTCGATTTTCCCACGGCTGTCGAGGCGGTGCGGGCAGCATATATCGCGGCCGCACAGGGCAGGGTTCAGGCCCCGCCCGTCACCTATTTAGGTTTCCCTGATGCAGATGGTGACTGTCACGTAAAGTCCGGTCACATCGCGGGTGACAGTGCTTTTGTCATCAAGATCGCTACGGGGTTTTACAATAACCCATCCAAGGGTTTGCCGAGCTCCAATGGGATGAACCTTGTTCTGTCCGCCGAAACAGGCAAACCCTTGGCATTTCTTCAGGACGAAGGCTGGTTGACAGACATCCGAACCGGTATCGGTGGAGCGCTGGCGACCCACGCGCTGGCGGTTGATGGGTTCGATCGTGTTCTCATCGTGGGAACTGGGCTACAGGCGCGACATCAGGCGCAATGCTTGCAACAATTGTTCCTAGATCGTCGTTTGTCCTTCATGATCTGGGGGCGAAATTCGGAACAGGCCGGTATTACAGCACGTGAACTGGAAAGCGGTGGGTTAGACGCACAGCCCTCGGATGATTTGTCTAAGTCGTGTTCACTTGCGCAGGTGGTCATAACGACCACCCCTTCTAAGGCACCATTGATCAAGCGTGAATGGGTACGCCCCGGAACGCACATAACAGCAGTCGGCGCGGATTGTCCCGGAAAACAAGAGCTCGACGCTGAGCTGTGTGCCCAAGCAAGTCTTTTGGTTTGTGATTCACCCGAGCAATCCCTGGATCATGGCGAGTTCCAAACCTTGTCCAACGCATCACGAATTACCTCTTCGGATGTGGTTACTTTGGGTGATATTCTCTCACTTGCGCATCCGGGTCGTCAGTCCGATACAGAAGTCACTGTCGCTGATCTTACGGGCCTGGCGGCACAGGACGTTGCGATTTCACTAGCGGTGCTTGATCGCAGACAAGCTTCGGATAGCTGATATTTTTTGATCGCGGTTACCAATTATTGGGATCGTACCCGCTGACCTCTGGAGTGGTGGGAACAGAGGTCAGCGGGGAGCTCATTAAGGCTAAGTCAGCGAGGGGGGTCTGACTAACTCTGCCAGATGGCTCATTCCGTTGCAGCACAGTTCTGATTTTCAGTCATGCTGCTCTGCGAAACTGCTACTTTTTCTGTAAGATTATTGTTTTTGCTTTATTTTGTTCGTCTTGGGCCTGCCTTGATAACTAGAACGCAATAGAATTTGTGGGTCTCAGTTGTCATGCGCTGCAGCTGAAGAAAGTAAACAGATTGACTTACGTTTAGTCTTGGTATCAGCTAAAGTAAACAGAATAATTTCCCTTAATAATGAGCACACTGCACCTCTCCGTTTTCCCTGACCTGGCCAAAGGTCGGAAGTTGGCGTTCGGGTGATTCCAAACGGTGCCGCGGGAGGCTGCTAATCGGCTAAATCATCCACGAATTAAGGTTCATCCAAGGATGGAGGGCTGGGGTGATTTGATCCCGGCGGCTGATGCCGGGCAAAAGACTTTGCCGCGAGGGCACGATTAGACCACGCTTGGTGAAAGATCCGGTCCGAGAAAACGGGCAGGATGTGCGTTCTTTGGTGAAAACGTTCGCGCCGTGCCCACTGACGCTGGATTTGGTGCCGATCATCTTGGACGATGTCCGGATCAGCAACTTGTCATTGACTGCACCAGCGAAGGTTAGAAAAGAGGCGTTGTTTGGTAAGGCTCAATTGGGTGACATGAAAGTTCACGCGCAAAGCAAGCTGGATAAAGTCAACTGGTTCTAGGAGATGTCCCCGTAGAACTTGCGGTCACCCCCGGGGTCTTTGCTTGAAATCAAAATGGTGCAGAAGGGCATTGGCACCGCATTATGTTGATGAAGTGAGGCGCGCGATTTAAGCTTACTCAAGCGCGCGCATCATTTTGTAATCAAACCGATTTCTTAGACCCGCTCTCTCAACTGAAACTTTTGGATTTTACCGGTTGAGGTCTTGGGCAAGTCCGTAAAGACGACCGCTTTGGGGGTTTTGAAGCCCGCCAGATGCTCTCTGCAAAAGCTGATGATCTCTTCGGCCTGCACGTCATGCCCCGGGCGTAGCTCGATAAAGGCGCAGGGAACTTCTCCCCATTTGGGATCCGGTTTGGCAACTACTGCAGCAGCTTGAACGGATGGGTGACGGTACAGGACGGCCTCGACTTCAACTGACGAGATGTTCTCACCGCCGGATATTATCACGTCCTTGAGACGATCTCGGATTTGCATATAGCCGTCTGGGTTCACAACGGCAGCATCTCCGGACCAGAAGTTGCCTCCTTTGAACGCCTCTGCCGTAGCATCCGCATCCTTGTAATAGCCCTTCATAACTGTGTTGCCGCGAATGGCGATTTCGCCTTGCGTTTCGCCGTCTCGGGGTACGGATTTTCCGGTGTCGCGGTCTACTACGTCCACGGCTTCGACCATTGGAAAGGCAATTCCTTGTTGCGCTTGCAATCGAGCTTGTTCCGCAGGGCTTTCGTTGTCCCAGCCGTCTTGCCAAAGACACTGCGATATATGGCCATATGTTTCGGTCAAGCCGTAGACCTGCATGACATCCAGCCCCATGGCTTTTGTCTTTTCAAGCACCGAAGGCGGAGGCGGCGCACCTGCCGTCATTACCTTGATGGGTGGATCAAACGGAGCACTAGTGCCCGTTTCGACCTCGGCCAGCATTTGCAGGACAATAGGTGCAGCGCCCAGATGGGTTACGCCATGTTCGTGAATGGCCGCTATGATCTTGTCGGCAGCTGGTGTGCGCGTGAAAACCATTGTGCCGCCCAGCAGGGCCATCACCCAAGGATGCCCCCATCCATTGCAATGAAACATTGGTACAACGGACAGATAGACCGGATGATTTGGCATCTGCCAAGCCGCCACCGTCCCCAATGCCATCAGATACGCGCCGCGGTGATGATACACGACTCCTTTAGGATGCCCGGATGTGCCAGATGTGTAATTGAGCGCAATAGCGTCCCATTCGTCATCGGGCAGAGACGGAGTGGTATCGACAGTCTCACCGTTCAGCAGGTCGGCGTAATCATGTCCCCCAAGTGTTTCGCCTGCAACGGCACTCGGATCGGTGATTTCAACTACCGGGATCTTCCGGCCAAGCCGCGCAAATGCCTTGGATAACAGGGGGGCTAGTTCCCGATCGACAATCACCAGTTTGGTGTCGGCATGATCCAGGATGTATGCGATCGTCTCGGGTTCCAGCCGTGTGTTCAGCGTGTTCAAAACGGCTCCGGTCAGGGGCACGGCAAAGTGAAGCTCGAACAACTCGGGAATATTTGGGCAGAGCACGGATACCGTATCGCCCTTGGCTATACCCAATCCCGCTAATCCCCGAGCCACTACATGGGATCGCCTTACGACTTCGGACCAATCGCGACGCAGGTCTCCATACGCAACGGCCGTTTGCGAGCCGTAGAGTGCAGCGGCGCGGTTTAGGAAAGACAATGGGGATAGCGGAACAAAGTTGGCCGCTGTTTGCCCTAACGCATCAAAGTGAAACTGCATGGTCAATCCTCCCCATTCTTACCATGTACAGAGTCGCCGCGCCGATTGGCTGCGCGTAACGCGACAAACCGAATGGTTTGAACGCGAAAGGTATTCAAAAATTTTAGATTTCCCGTAGCCAAATTGGTCCTCCCAAACCGCAAGCTGCACACAATTTTGCTGTCTTATCAGAAATTATTTTCTACAATACTCGGAAAAATCTGAGCAAGAGATAGAATTTTTCGATGGATGACAACCTCCCGACACTCAAGGGCCTGAAGGCATTCGAAAAAGTGTACCGACACGGCAGTTATACGTTGGCCGCCAAAGAACTGAACGTCCAGCAACCGGCCATCAGTTATCAGATCAAACAGCTTGAGCAGGATTTGGAAGTTGTCCTTTTCGACAAAACACATGGGCGTCTGACACCGACCCCTGAAGCAACGGACCTGTACGAGGCGGTCTCGAATGCATTTCGCGGTATTCGCACAGCAGCAGCCCGAATTCGCGCCAGAGATGACGGTAGCGCGTTCTCCATCGCGACTTATCCCGGGATTGGAACGTATTGGCTGTCTTCAAGAATTCCAGAGCTGTCCTCGAAATTGGGCACTCGGGTCAAGCTGGTCACTTTGGTCAAGGACGTCGATCTTTTACAGGAAAACGTGGATTGCTGGATATTGTTCGGACGGGGCCAATGGCCGGGATACGAAGCGCGCAAACTGATAGACGAGGCCGTTTGTCCGGTCGCATCACCCAGTCTTATCGAACGCCATCGACGTTCTGATGGCAGTATTGATGTGTCCGAAATGACCTTGATTGAACAGGAAGACCCCGAGAAACGCTGGCTAGGATGGCAGGCGTGGCGCGATGGCGCTGGTGAGGATTGGGAGTTGTCGAGAGACCGGTTGGTTGTCAATGATCACGGTATGGCCTTGCATCTCGCACTGAGCGGTGCGGGCGTGGCACTTGGATGGACGGGTATCATCAAAGACCTGATCAAGGGCAAAAGCCTCGTCCCAATGTCTAACCAGTTTTCAAGATCGGATTTTGGGTATTGGGTTCTTGGACGCGACGGTTTTTGGGACGCCGGACCCGGTCAGGCCCTCGTGGGTGTACTCCAAAAGTAATGCACCCAAATGGCAATTCCCGGCCTTGGCGGCCAGGAATGCTTGTCTTTTGTCGGCTTACGCCGGAAACGGATTTATTTTCCTTTCCAAACGGGATCGCGTTTTTCAGCAAAGGCGCGCGCACCTTCCAACTGGTCTTCACTGGCATAAAGAACATCCACAGTGCGCAGCTGGCGCTTGGTGATGCGGTTCATGGCGTCCTGGAACTTGCTGTCTTCGGCGTCGCGTACGACCTCTTTGATCGCGGCGTAGACCAGCGGCGGGCCTGATGCGAGCAGACGGGCCAGTTCCCACGCGCGGTCCATCAGTTGATCGGCAGTGACGATTTCGTTGACCAGACCCCAGCGGTTGGCCTCCTCAGCGTCAAACCACCGACCGGTCAGCAGCAGTTCCATCGCGATGTGATAGGGGATGCGCTTGGGCAGCTTTACGCTGGCCGCATCGGCCACCGTTCCCGAGCGAATTTCCGGCAGCGCGAAAGTGGCGTGTTCCGCCGCGATGATCATGTCAGCCGAGATCGCCAGTTCTAGCCCGCCACCACAGGCGATACCGTTCACGGCAGCAATCACCGGTTTGTTCAGATCGCGAAGTTCCTGCAGGCCGCCAAAGCCTCCGACACCATAATCGCCATCGACCGCATCGCCGTCTGCGGCCGCTTTCAGGTCCCAACCGGGGCAGAAGAATTTTTCACCGGCGCCGGTCAGGATAGCTACGCGCAGTTCGGGATCGTCGCGGAACTCGGCAAAAACTTCGCCCATTCTGCGACTGGTCGCAAGGTCGATGGCGTTGGCTTTGGGCCGGTCCAGCGTCACTTCGAGGATCGCGCCTTCGCGGCGGGTTTTGATCGGGTCCATATCTCAGGCCTTTCTGATGAGAGCATCCACAGCAACGGCCTTGTCAGGCGTGCAGAGGAGCGGGTTAATTTCGACCTCGCCAAGCGTGTCGGCATTTTGCATGACATAAGCCTGAACGGCCTCAACCGCGGCAATGATTGCATCCATATCAGCGGCTGGTTGGCCCCGATAGCCCGCCAGCAGCGGCGCGATCTTCAGTTTGCCAAGCGCGGAACGGATATCGTCGGGCGAGCTGGGCACCAGTAGCGATGCGGTATCGCGCAGCACTTCGGTCAGAACGCCGCCTGCGCCTAGCGTCAACACAAAGCCATGCGCTGGGTCACGGACAACGCCGACCAGCAATTCGGCGACAGTTCCGGTGATCATCTCTTCAACAAGAATCTCGTTGGTTCCGATATCTTTGGCAACATTTGCCACGTCTTCAGTCTTTACGCCCAGTCGAACGGCAGAATGCTCGGATTTATGGGCAAGGCCAACGCCTTTGACGGCGAATGGGGCCTCCATTTCCTGCGCCGCCGCGCAGGCCTGATCTGCACCACTGACCGTGCGGTTTTGCGGGATGCGCAGACCACAATCGGCCAGCGCCTGTTTGGATTCGCCTTCGGTCAGGGTCCGGTTGGCTTCGGCGGTGCCGGGTAACCAGACTGGGTGCGGTGAAGGCGCCGAAATTTGGGCCGCGGCGAGAGTGGCAGCAAGTGCTTCGCCTAATCCCATGAAGGGCACTACGCCTCCGTCCATGAGTTCTTGCGCCACAACTTCAGGGAGGAGTTCAGGCAGTGTCGCGGCAATTGCGAACCGCGCTCCGGTGTCTGCGCGTACTTTCATCGCCGCGCGTGAGGCACAGATCCAGTCGGTTGCGTCGGTTGTTGGATAGTCGACGATTGAGAAGGTCAGATCGATATCTTCGCCCGTCATGCCGGCCCAGGCTTTTGCCATCGCCTCTTCATCGCGCCAGATATAAGTGTGATAATCCAGAGGGTTGTTCAGTGCGACCATCGGGCCGAGCGCATCACGCAGGTGCGCTTTCTTGTCGTCAGTCAGGCGCGGAAAGGTCAGGCCTGTGCCCACGGCCATATCTGCAATCAGACTAGCTTCGCCACCTGAACAACTGATCGACGCGATGTTGCTGCCCGGCAGCGGACCATAGCAATGCAGTAGTTTCAGCGTTTCCAAAAAATCGGGCAACGCGGACAAGCGGGGGATACCAAGGCGTTCCAACAACGCCTGCGCACCAGCGTCGCTACCGGCCAGAGATGCTGTGTGCGAAACGGTTGCTGCTTGTGCTTGTTCGGATGCACCGACTTTCAAAGCGACCAACGGGATGCCCTTGTCATGCGCTTTTGCGGCCAGTGCTTCCCATTCGCGGATGTCTTTGAACCCCTCGATATGCAGGCCGACCGCTGTCACACGCGGATCGTCGATCAGAGCTGAGGCGATCTCGGCCTGGCTGGTCTGCGCCATGTTCCCGCAAGTCACCATATAGGCAATTGGCAGGCCGCGCTTCTGCATGGTCAGGTTGATCGAGATGTTCGAGCTTTGCGTCAGGATCGCAACGCCCTTTTCAACCGGGGTCGCTCCGTGTTGGTCCGGCCACAGCAGTGCTCCGTCCAAAGCATTAATGAAGCCATAACAGTTAGGCCCCAGAATTGGCATATCACCGGCGGCCGCGATCAACTGTTCTTGCAGATCTCCGCCGGCATCATCTTCGGCTAGGGCTTCGGAAAAACCTGATGCAAAGCAAACCGCGCCGCCTGCGCCCATGCTGGACAGGATATGAACCGCTTCGATCGTAGCATGCCGGTTGATGCCTATGAACACTGCGTCAGGTGCTTCGGGCAGGTCTTCAAGGTGACCAAAAACTTTGTGGCCCGCGATTTCGGTTGCCTTAGGGTGAACCGGCCAGATCTGACCGGCATAGCCCATGCGTTCTGATTGCAGAATAACCTGTTGGCACCAGGCGCCGCCTCCAATGACGGCAATGGTTTTCGGGCGCAGCAGCCGGTTGAGATCTTTGTTCATCGACGGTCCTGATCGTGTCGTTAGTGGTATACAACGGTGAACGGGCCCTGGCAGGGTGAGAGCGTTTGATGCCAGAGCCCGCTCACCGCAGTAGCGTGGTCTTACGCGCCGAGGGGGCGCAGAAGATCGCGGCTGATGATGTGGCGCTGAATTTCGCTGGTACCATCCCAGATGCGTTCAACACGAGCGTCACGCCAGAAGCGTTCGATCGGGAAATCATCCATCAGGCCCATGCCACCGTAGATCTGCAGTGTCGCGTCGGTGACGCGCGCCAGCATTTCTGAGGCGTACAGCTTGGCCGAGGCAATCTCGCGGTTCGACGGCAGGTTCTCGTCCAGACGCCACGCAGCGGACAGGGTCAGCCAATCGGCGGCGTCGATTTCGGTGATCATGTCGGCAATCTGGAACCCAATGCCTTGGAACTTGCCGATGGGCTGACCAAATTGCTTGCGCTCGGCGGCATAGTTCAGCGCGTAATCAAAACAGCGGCGCGCACGACCAACCGAGAAGGCCGCAACCGTCAAACGCGTGGCGTAAAGCCATTCGTTCATCACGGCAAAGCCGCCATCAACTTCGCCCAGAACCTGCGCGTCGGGCAGGCGGCAGTTGTCGAAATACAGGATGTAGTTCTTGTAGCCCTTGTGGCTCACCGAGTTGTAGCCCTCGCGCACCTCAAAACCGGGCGTGCCGCGATCCACCAGGAAGGTGGTGATGCGCTTTTTGGGGCCTTTCGGGGTCTCATCCACGCCGGTGGCGATGAAGACGATGAAGAAATCCGCATGCTCAGCGCCCGAAATGAAGTGCTTTGATCCGTTAACGACCCAGTCTCCACCGTCGCGGACGGCCTGACATTTCATGCCGCGCACGTCGGATCCTGCGTCTGGTTCGGTCATTGCCAGCGCGTCCATTTTTTCACCACGCACGGCAGGCAACAGGTAACGTTCACGCTGTTCGTCGTTACAGGCCATGAGAATGTTCTGAGGACGGCCAAAGAAGTGTGTTAGAGCCATCGAACCACGGCCCAGTTCGCGCTCGACCAGAGTGAAATCGAAGTGCGAAAGACCGGCGCCACCAACTTCTTCGGGGAAGTTACAAGCGTAAAAACCAAGGTCGATGCACTTTTGCTTTATTTGCTCGCCAAGCTCGTGGGGGACTTGGCCGGTGCGTTCTACCTCGGCCTCATGTGGGTAGATTTCGTTTTCGACAAAGCTGCGAACTGTCGAAACGATCATTTCCTGTTCTTCAGACAGACCAAACTGCATAGCGCGTGTTCCTTAGATAGGTGATTGACGAAGGAAACGGCATTGCGCATTTTTACGAAATGCAGAATTAGCCCGAGATCGTGCAAAGTTGGAAAAATTTTGACCCGGCAATACAACATTCTACTGTTCGACGGATTTTCGAACCATTGCCTCGCCAATATGGTCGAGCCACTGCGTGCGGCGAACACCCTATCTCGGCAGACTCTGTATGCTTGGCGATTCTGTTCGATCGACGGCGGGGTTGTGAAAAGCTCTAGCGGACTTGCTGTCACCCCGAATGGTGCTCTGGGTGACCAACGTGGTGACGTATTGGTTGTCATGCCGTCCTATGGCTATCTCAAGCTGGACAGCCGCGAGACCATTCGTGCGGTATTGTCGGCTGCGGGAAAACATGCGCAGTTAGCCGGTCTGGATACCGGAAGTTGGCTGCTGGCGAGGGCCGGGTTGCTAGATGATCACCGCGCGACAATTCACTGGGATGAGCTCTCCCGTTTTGAAGAAGCTTTTCCCGGAGTAAACGCGGTGCGCGAGCGGTTTGTCATAGACGGCAACCGTTTGACTAGTAGCGGGGCGATGGCGGCGTTTGATCTTGCTTCGGCCCTAATTCGTCGGGACCATGGGCCGTTGTTGTCTATGGAGGTCGCACATCTGTTGATGAGCCGCGGGGGTGCGGATCACTATGCTTTGCCATTGAAGTCCGAGGATACACTCGTCAATCGTGCATTGACCGTCATGCAGGGGAACCTTGAGACCCCGTTGTCGATTAAAGATGTTGCACGAAAAATCGGGTGCTCACAAAAACGGATTGAGATGCGCGTTCAGGCTGAGTTGAAAACAACGCCGCAAGCACTGTACCGCCGTTTGCGCCTAAATCTGGCGCGCACATTGTCGGAAGAGACCGAGCAGTCCATCGCAGAAATCGCCGGACGCTGTGGTTATGAAAACGCCAGCGCGATGACACGGGCGTTCAAGGCCGAGTTTGGGCAAACGCCAACGGCGTTTCGAAACGGCACGTAATTACGGTCGGAAGGTGCTGATCGGTTTTCCGAATTCTTTGGTGAACGAACGGCCAAGGGCAGATGCACAAGAAAAGCCGCATCTGAGGGCAATTTGTTCAAGGCTCAGTCGTGTTTCCTGCGCCAAGTAGCGGGCATGTTGTAGGCGGTAAAGCTTGTAATACTTCCCGGTCGTCATCCCGAGTTCCTCGGCAAAGGCTCGGCTTAAGCTGCGCTCAGAAATTGAGACCCGATCTGCAAGTTCAAAGGTTGTCAGCGGGTTCTCTACGTTTTCGGCTATAACGTTCAGTGCCTCTAGAAGTTTCGGCGAGCCTCTGTCGCGCAGTCGTTGAGAGCCGCGGTTAAGCTCATTCTGGCGCGCAGGATCATAGATGAACATGTTTGACGCATCAAAGGCTGCTGCAGGACCGAAAAGGTTCTGAATAAGGTCTAGTATTAACTCCAGCGAGGTGCTGGCTCCGCCGCAGGTCATGAAAGACCCCGACTGAACGAACCGAGCGTTCGAGACCTCGATCTTAGGGAATGTCTCTTGAAAGGCGTCCAGTTCCTGCCAGTGAATTGTGGCTTCGTGACCGTCCAGCAGACCACTCTCTGCCAGTATCCAGGCGGCTGTATCTAATGCCAACACACGCCGCGCAGCACGTGCTGCTTGCCGAATTGCCGTGACCAAGGACCTGCTTACTTGTTGTCGCACTCGATACCCCGCAACGATCACAAGAGTTCCATTGGTATCGCCCGGATCGAATGGCCGGTTTGGAGTTACTTGTATCCCACTCGAACTCTCGACTGGCACGCCATCAAGCGTAGTGATCTCCCATTCGAGACTGGCAAACATCGCCCGCATTTTGACATCGCGGAGAGGTTCCAAGGCGCTGGCCAGAACCATGTTGGAAAATCCGTCCAGCAGCAGGAATTCGAATTTTTCATGGGAAAATGACGACAAAAGTATTCCTCCTGACGAAAATTGTATCGAACCCGCCAGATTTTTGAAAGTAGCTTCGCGCAACTTCGTCGCCTGCCGACTCTCAACTTTCGCCGATTGGGGGCCTGTTTCACCATGTTGGACACCGACCTGCTCTGGACACCTAGTGCCGAGAAAATCGCACAGGCTCGCCTTGCTGCGTTCCAGACAGCCGCAGCTGATCATGCCGGGGCATCTTTCGCCAGCCATGCCGATCTGCATCGTTGGTCCGTGGATCATGCGGACGAGTTCTGGCGCCTGGCGTGGGATTTTTGCGGTCTGGTTGGCGAGTCCGGGGGCACGGCTCTGATTGGTGACGCGGATCCCCTGAATGTCCGGTTTTTTCCAGACGCGCAGCTGAACATTGTCGAAACCTTCCTGAAGAACCCAGACGATAGAGATGCGATTGTCTTTTATGGTGAAGATGGCCGCCGCATGCGGTGGAGCCGTGCCGAGTTAAAGCGTGAAGTCGAGCGTCTGGCGGCCGCCCTGAAAGTTGCAGGAATTGTTGCCGGCGATCATGTCGTTGGATTTGTGCCAAACATGCCGCAGACCGTGGCAGCCATGCTGGCCACAGCCTCGCTGGGTGCCGTGTGGTCGTCTTGTGCGCCTGAAAGCGGGCCGGACGTGGTCGTGGACCGCTTTGGCCAGATCGCACCCAAGCTGATGTTCGCGGCAGATGGCTATTTCTACAACGGCAAGGTCTTCGATACCCGCGAGGCCATCGCAAATGTCGCCTCGCGCGTGCCTGCGATCGAGCAGATCGTTGTCTGGCCTCACGCTCAGGACGGGTCCGATTTGCCCGAGGGGATGACCTCGTATGACAGTTTCATACCAGTGGATGCCCCGTCTCTGGAATGTCGTCCGATGGGATTTCGTGATCCGCTCTACGTGATGTTCTCGTCCGGCACGACCGGTAAGCCTAAGTGCATCGAGCATTCAGGGGGCGGCACGCTGTTGCGCATGCTGGTTGAGCAACAGCTGCACTGTGATCTGCAGGCTGGCGACCGGATGTTCTACTACACCACTTGCAACTGGATGATGTGGAACTGGCAGGTTGCCGCGCTTGCCTCTGAGGCAACGGTCATCCTGTTTGACGGTAATCCGGCCCATCCGGGCATTTCCCGCCTGTTTGATCTGGTCGAGGCAGAGCGGGTCACTCATTTCGGGATCTCAGCAAAATTCATTGATGCCGCGCAAAAACGCGGTGTGCGGCCGGTCGACAGTCACTCTCTTTCCTTCCTTCGTGTTGTGCTGTCGACCGGTTCCCCTTTGTCCCCGGACGGGTTCGACTATGTTTATCGGGACTGGAAGACCGATGTTCAGTTAGCCTCGATCTGTGGCGGCACGGATATTCTGGGCTGCTTCATTGGCGGATGCCCGACGTTGCCCGTTCACAAGGGTGAGATTCAGGCCCCGATGCTGGGTTTGGACGTTGCAACACTGGATGCTGACGGCAATCCGGTAACAGGCGTTGCCGGAGAATTGGTGTGCCGCAATGCTCACCCTTCGATGCCGACGCGGTTCCTGAACGATCCCGGTCAGGCGCGCTATCGTTCCAGTTACTTCGAAACCTACCCGAACATCTGGCGCCAAGGTGATTTTACTGTCCAGAGCGGGAATGGCGGCTATGTGGTTCTGGGCCGTTCGGATGCGACGCTAAACCCCGGAGGCATTCGGATCGGTACGGCCGAGATTTACCGTCAGCTTGATAAGATCGAACAGGTCGAAGACTCGGTCGTAGTTGGCCAAAATATCAACAACGATGTGCGTGTCGTCCTGTTCGTGACGACCCCTGAAGACGTTTTGCTGGATGGTGCTCTGGTCTCGAGGATCAAGTCCGAGATTCGTACCAACGCGTCGCCACGGCACGTTCCGGCAAAGATAATCAAAGTCGCCGAAATCCCGCGTACAAAGTCCGGCAAGACCGCCGAGTTGGCCGTACGGGATGCCGTGAACAACCAACCTATCCGTGACCTGACCGGGCTGATCAATCCCGGTGCGCTGTCGCAATTCACGGATCACCCTGACCTTAAATGCTGATCGAAGGATACCAATCATGCCTCTCGCAATGAATCGCGAAGTTTTCATCACCTGCGCTGTTACCGGTTCGGGCGGTACTCAGGATAAATCTCCGCATGTTCCGCGCTCGCCCGAGCAAATCGCAAACTCGGCCATCGACGCGGCCAAAGCGGGTGCCGCCGTAGTGCACTGCCACGTGCGCGATCCTGAAACCGGTGCGCCGTCGCGCGATCTGGGCCTGTATCGTGAGCTGACCGACCGTGTTCGTGACGCCGAGGTGGACGTGGTTCTGAACCTAACCGCCGGCATGGGCGGTGATATCGTGTTCGGCTCGACCGAGAACCCGTTCCCGGTAAACGAGGCAGCGACTGATATGATCGGCGCGACCGAGCGGGTGGCGCACATCGCTGAATGCCTGCCCGAGATCTGCACCTTGGACTGCGGCACCATGAACTTTGCCGAGGCCGACTACGTCATGACCAACACCCCCGGCATGCTGCGGGCGATGGGTCAGATGATGACCGACCTGGGCGTGAAGCCGGAAATCGAAGCGTTCGACACCGGCCACCTGTGGTTCGCAAAGCAGCTGGTGAAAGAAGGTATCCTAGAGCCCAACGCGCTTGTTCAGCTGTGCATGGGCGTGCCGTGGGGTGCCCCGAACGACATCAACACCTTTATGGCGATGGTCAACAATGTGCCGTCCGATTGGACGTGGTCGGCCTTCTCGCTGGGCCGTGATCAAATGCCTTATGCCGCGCAGTCGGTTCTGGCAGGCGGTAACGTCCGCGTCGGTCTGGAAGACAACTTGTTCCTGGACAAGGGCGTTCTGGCCACCAACGCACAGTTGGTTGAGCGCGCCGTGACTGTGATCGAGAACATGGGCGCCAAGATCATCGGACCCGAGGCCGTTCGCGAAAAGCTGGGCCTGACCAAGCGCGCACCCGTTGCAAATGGTGTCGCAGCATGAGTGCCACACTAAAAGCAACTATCGTCGGCGGTGGCGTAATCGGCGGGGGCTGGGTTGCCCGGTTCCTTCTGAACGGCTGGAACGTATCGGTTTTTGACCCGGACCCCGAAGCGGAACGTAAGATCGGCGAAGTGCTGGCCAACGCGCGCCGCGCCCTGCCTGCGCTCTACGACAAGGCGATGCCTACCGAAGGCACTCTTACCTTTCATGACGACATGGGTGAGGCACTGGCCGGTGCCGCATGGGTTCAGGAAAGTGTGCCTGAACGTCTGGACCTGAAGCATAAAATCCATGCGCAGATCGACGAACTGACACCCGCAGATGCGGTGATCGGATCCTCGACCTCGGGGTTCAAACCGTCCGAATTGAACGAGCACGGCGGTCGTGTTGTCGTTGCGCACCCGTTCAACCCTGTATACCTGCTGCCGCTGGTCGAACTGGTTGGTGACGCGGACACCTGCGCTAAGGCGTCGGACGTTCTGCGCTCGATCGGGATGTACCCGCTGACAGTCCGTAAAGAGATCGATGCCCATATCGGCGACCGTCTGCTGGAAGCTGTCTGGCGCGAAGGTCTGTGGCTGATCAAAGACGGGATCTGCACTACCGAAGAGTTGGACGAAGTCATCCGCATGGGCTTTGGCCTGCGTTGGGCGCAGATGGGTCTGTTCGAGACCTACAGGATCGCCGGGGGCGAGGCGGGCATGAAGCATTTCATGGCGCAGTTTGGCCCGGCTTTGCAGTGGCCATGGACCAAGCTAATGGATGTGCCCGAATTCACCGATGAACTGGTTGACCTGATTGCCGGGCAGTCGGATGCGCAATCCGGCCACATGTCGATCCGCGAGCTTGAACGTCTGCGTGACGACAACCTAATCGGCATGATGCGCGCATTAAAGAAAACCAACAGCGGCGCTGGTGGCGTCCTTAACGCGCACGAAGCAACCCTGCCTGAGCCTTCGGTCGAGGATTTGCCCGTCACTGTAGATCGCGCGATCCCCCAAAGCTGGACGGACTATAACGGTCATATGAACGAAGCCCATTACCTCGAGGCTTCTGCGCAGGCGACTGACCGGTTCATGGAGATGATCGGCGCAGATGCCGATTATGTCGCAGCGGGGAATAGTTATTTTACGGTCGAAAACCATATGCAGTTTCTGGACGAGCTGCACGCAGGAGATCGGCTAAAAGTCACCACGCACGTACTGCGCGGCGACGGCAAAAAGATGCAACTGTTCCACCGACTTTATGGCGACAAAGGCCAACTTGCAGCGACTGTTGAAACGATGCTGATCCACATGGATCTGAACGCGCGCAAGACGTCACTGCCAACCGAAGCTGTGGCCGAAAAACTCGCTGCCTTTACCCAAGAACACGCCAAGTTGTCCGCACCCCAAGGGGTCGGCCGCCATGTGGGGCAAAGGGGCTGAAAACGCATGTGTCGCCTCTACCTCTCCCCGATTTAGAGGCGGCAACTACTGGCGGGTCGACCTGTAAGGGCTTCGATCCGCCATTTTTGGGGACGTAATCGAAACAACATCTGAATTTTCGGATAGGGAGGAAAATATGTCGGATGACAACAACAATTCCCACTTGGTGGCACAGAGCGGTTTCTTTACCGGTCTCCACCCGGGAATGAGCATTGCTGCCAAGGGCATGATTGCGGCTTTCGTAATCTTCACGGTTATGAACGTCGAGTTCGCCGGTGGATTGTACAAGTCCATCCGCAGCTGGATCGAAAACGGCCTGAGTTTCTACTACATCACGCTGTTTTCCATCGGGATTTTCATCTGCTTCTGGCTGATGTTCTCAAAACACGGGAACATCCGTCTGGGTGATGACGATTCACGTCCTGAATTCAGCAACTTCAGCTGGTTTGCGATGCTATTTTCGGCAGGGATCGGGATTGGCATTCTGTTTTTTGGTGTGGCCGAGCCAATCTTCTACTTCGATAATTCAGAAGCTTGGGGATACCCAAACAACCCGCACGCGGACCTGCAGGGTCACACTGAGATGAACATGCAGCGCGCCGTGGATGCGATGCGCGTGACTTTCTTCCACTGGGGGTTTCATGGCTGGGCGTTCTATGTCCTCGTCGGTCTTAGCCTTGCCTATTTCGGCTTTCGTAAGAAACTGCCGCTGACAATGCGCTCTGCGCTTTATCCGGTACTGGGCGAGCGTATCTATGGGCCTTGGGGTCACGCAGTTGATCTGCTGGCGGTGTTTGGTTCGGTCTTCGGTATTGCAACCTCTCTGGGCCTGGGGTCCAGCCAAATGGTTGCAGGCTTGAATGTTCTGTTCGGGATCGAGCCGTCTTTGGCTTTGCAGATCGGGCTGATCGTTCTCGTTAGCATCATTGCAATCGTGTCGACGGTATCGGGTGTAGGCAAAGGTATCCGGATGATTTCCGAATGGAACATTTGGCTGTCGGCTGTCCTCTTGGCGCTATTCGTATTCGCCGGACCATTCCAGTGGCTCATGGGGTTCTTCGTGACGTCGATGGGTGACTACCTGTGGAACTTCATCCCGATGGGTTTCTGGACTGCCACTTCAGAAGAGAATGTTGCATGGCAAGGTGGCTGGACCATCTTCTACTGGGGGTGGTGGATTGCTTGGGCTCCTATGGTTGGCATGTTCATCGCGCGGATTTCGCGGGGACGTACCATTCGTGAGTTCATGCTGGGTGTTCTTTTCGTCCCAACTGCGATTGTGTTCTTCTGGCTTTGCATGTTCGGTGGCAACGCGATCTGGCAAGAGCTGCACATGGCCGGTGGCCCGGGCGCCGAGGGCGGTGCCGGCGTCATCCAAACAGTGCGCAATTGGGATCTGCCTGCGGCGCTCTACGGCACGATCGGCAACTTGGGGGCGACCTCTTGGATGGGTGACATGGACTGGCTCGGCTGGCCAATGTCCGCCTTGGCGACACTGTTGCTTTTCTCTTGGTTCGTGACGTCAGCGGACTCGGGCACGCTGGTTATCACGACCATGCTGTCCATGGGCGATGACAACCCGCCTAAAAAGTTCCGCATCATTTGGGGAACAGGGATAGGCGCCACGGCTATTGCGCTGCTGATGGCTGGTGGACTTGGGGCACTACAAACCGCTTCGATCGCCGCAGCCTTCCCAATCTCGTTTGTCTTGATCGCAATGGTCTGGGGCCTGATCAAATCCTTGAACGAGGATCCGTCGGCCACTCCATTGTCAGTACAGACAACGGCAACCGACGGAACGCGCATGACGCAGGACCTTCACGCCTGATTTCATGTCAAAGCTGAAGCACAGAACACCGGGCAAGAGATTGTCCGGTGTTTTTCTTTTCCGCGGTTTCGCGCTCCGGGGTGGAAATGCCGCAAGGTCCTGAATATCTCGGTTGCAATTCGTGGCATATAAGCGCACGAATTCGATCCCCGAATAAGCCTATCGGAACAACCGCATTCTAAGGACCTTACACATGCCGCAATCCACCGAGATTAACCGTCAGATCGTCTTGAATGAACGTCCCCAGGGCGAGCCGGATTCCAACACACTACGTATGGACGAGACTGAAGTTCCTACACCCGGTCCGAATGAAATGCTGGTCCGTACCGTTTACTTGTCGTTGGACCCGTACATGCGTGGTCGCATGAACGATGCCAAATCTTATGCCGAGCCAGTAGCTATTGGCGGTGTGATGACAGCACAGGTTGTTGGACAGGTCGTTTCGTCCAACTTGGATGGCTACGAGGCCGGCGACTACGTTCTGTCTGGTAGTGGATGGCAGGATTACGCAGTGTCGGATGGGACCGAAGTCATAAACTTGGGTAAGGATCCGCAAAACCCTTCTTGGGCGCTTGGGATTCTGGGGATGCCGGGCTACACCGCCTATGCTGGTTTGTTGAAAATTGGCGAACCCAAGCCAGGAGAAACCGTGGTTGTCGCTGCCGCAGCGGGTCCCGTCGGAGCGACTGTAGGGCAGATCGCCAAGCTAAAGGGGTGCCGCGTTGTAGGTGTCGCGGGTGGGGCCGAGAAATGTGCGCACATCGTTGAAAATCTCGGATTTGACGCCTGCATTGACCATCGGGCTCCGGACTTTGCTGAGCAACTAAAGAGCGCTTGCCCCGACGGCATCGATGTTTATTTCGAAAATGTCGGCGGCAAGGTGCTGTACGCCGTTCTGCCTCTGCTCAATCCGTTTGCACGCATGCCCGTTTGTGGGGTTGTTGCATGGTACAATCTTCCGGGTCTTCCGGAAGGTCCGGACATGGGGCCAGTTATCATGGGCACCTTGCTGCGCATGAAGGTCAAGATGCAGGGCTTTATCATTTTCGATAGCTTCACACGTGACGTCTATGAGGAGTTCCGCCGCGATATGATGGGTTGGATTCAGGACGGCTCGATCAAGTACAAAGAGCACATGGTTGAAGGGTTGGAGAACGCTCCGGCGGCGTTGAACCAGTTGTTGAACGGCGGCAATTTCGGAAAAATGGTTGTCAACGTAGGCGCATAGGTCGCCGAGACTAGATCAACTGCATCCCTGGCATTTTTCGTGCCGGGGATGCATTCTTATGACGCGCCGGATCGCAAACGCTCGGCCAGTTCAAATATCTGATCGCGTAGTTCGGCCAGGTTGATTTCATTCTCACCCGCAGCACGACTAATACAAAGGCCGATCTCATATGCCTTGGCTTCAAGATTTCGTCCTTTGGTGGTCAATGAGATCGTAACGCTTCGCTCGTCACTTGGATTGCGTACGCGCTTCAACAGCTCTGAACTCTCCATGCGTTTCAGCAGGGGCGTAAGAGTATTGCTTTCTAAAGCCAGTGAATCGCCCAACTCGCTGACTGAGCGTTCGTCCTTCTCCCACAGTGCAAGCAACACAAGGTATTGTGGGTAGGTCAGTCCGAGCTCGGCCAGCATCGGACGATACAGGCGACCCATTGCGTTGTTCGCAGAATATAGCGCGAAGCATAATTGTTGGTTCAATGGCAGGGCGTGATTTGTCATGAATACAACTTAAGTCGTGCGCGATTATATCGCAAGGTATTGACGCCGGAGCTTGGGTATACTAAATAGTCGTGCACGATTTAATCGCACACGAAATAGGAGCGCGAAATGACTGTATCCCCCATTTACACCGCCCACGGTACGGCAACCGGTGGTCGCGACGGCAAAGGCACGATTGAAGGTTCTGATGTGGTTCTGAACCTAGCCACTCCGACAGAGATGGGCGGCAACGGAAAAGGGAATAACCCCGAGCAGCTGTTCGCCGTTGGCTATTCTGCCTGCTATATCGGCGCGATGCAGTTCGCGTCTTCGCAGGATAGCAGCTTGCCTAAGGTTCCTGGCGACGTGAAAGTTGAGGCGGCTGTCGGCATTGGTCCGCGTGATGCTGGCGGGTTTGGACTTACTGTATCGCTGAAAGTCACTCTGCCTGGCGTGGAACAGGCAGATGCCGAGCGCCTTACAGAAGAAGCTCATAAAATTTGCCCCTATTCGAACGCGGTTCGGGGCAATGTGGATGTTCAGACCGAGATTGCCTGAAGCCTGAAAAAAATACACAGGCCCTTCCGATCATCGGAGGGGCCTTTCTCAACTGCCCAGAGCCATTACTGCCCACTTTGTGAACCCGATCATTCGGAATGGGTCTTGGCAGGCGTTGGTGCCCGGTATAACAGGGCGCATCCCGGTCGCAGCCTACCCGGGTAACAAAACAAGGGTTCAAAAAATGAAAACGATCGTAATCTGCTCGGGCGGGCTGGATTCCGTGTCGCTGGCGCATATGGTTGCGCGAGATCACCAGCTGACGGGCCTGATTTCCTTTGACTATGGACAGCGTCACCGCAAAGAGCTGGACTATGCCGCGGAATGTGCCCGCCGTTTGAATGTCCCGCATGACATCATCGACCTACGCCCTGTTGGGGCAGTACTGACAGGTTCGGCTTTGACCGACGATGTGGATGTTCCGGACGGACACTATGCCGAAGGCAGCATGCGAGTGACCGTTGTCCCCAATCGTAATGCCATCATGCTGAGTGTCGCCTTTGGCGCGGCTGCAGCCCGTGGGGATAATGCGGTCGCTACAGCCGTCCACGGGGGAGATCACTTTATCTATCCCGATTGTCGTCCCACTTTTACTGATGCATTCGAAAAGATGCAGAAGCATGCGTTGGACGGATACGCTGATGTGTCGCTGTTCACTCCGTTTGTTCATCGCAGCAAGGCCGACATCGTAACCGAGGGTGCTCGCTGTGACACGCCGTTTGCTCAGACATGGTCTTGCTACAAGGGCGGAGAACATCATTGCGGACGTTGCGGAACCTGTGTCGAACGGCGTGAGGCATTCCATCTAGCAGGTGTTTTCGATCCGACAGTTTACGAAGATCCTGAATTCTGGATTGCGGCAACGGCACAGAAGGAAACGGCCTGATGTACCGAATTACCAAAGAGTTCCATTTTTCGGCCTCGCATCAACTGACGCATTTACCATCCGATCACCAATGTGCGCGGATGCATGGGCATAACTACGTGGTAGTTGTCGAACTGGCGTCGCCAGATTTGAACGATGACGGGTTTGTAAGAGATTACGGCGAGTTGAAGCCTCTTAAGGCCTACATCGATGACACGTTTGATCACCGGCATCTGAACGATGTGATGAACATACTCACGACCGCCGAAAACATGGCCCGCCACTTTTATGAGTGGTGTGCTGCCCGCTGGCCGGAAACAACCGCTGTAAAAGTAAGCGAAACACCGAAAACTTGGGCTGAGTACCGGCCATGACTCGATTGCGTATCGCCGAGATTTTCGGCCCCACGATTCAGGGCGAAGGCGCGCTGATCGGTGAACCAACCGTATTTGTCCGCTCAGGAGGTTGCGATTACCGATGCAGTTGGTGTGATAGTCTGCATGCCGTGGACGCTGCCTATCGCCATGATTGGACTGGTATGTCCTCTGATGAGGTTTGGGATCAGGTGCGTGATCTTTCAGGCGGGCGGCCTTTGACCGTTTCTTTGTCCGGGGGGAACCCTGCAATTCAGGACTTCAGTGGGCTCATCTCATTGGGGCGGCGCGACGGGTATCGCTTTGCCTGCGAAACTCAGGGTTCGATTGCAAAGCCTTGGTTCTCGGGTCTCGATACACTGGTGTTGAGCCCAAAGCCGCCGAGCAGCGGTGAAACCGTGGATTGGGCCGCGTTCAAATCTTGTATTGACGCGGCAAAGGGCAGCCCAAAAATTGTTCTGAAAATCGTGATCTTTGATGACGTTGATTACGATTGGGCGCGCGCAGTAGAGGAGCAATATCCTTCGCTGCCGTTATACCTTCAGCCCGGAAACGCCGAAGTCGACCCGGATCTGCCGGTCGATCCTCAAACCCTGTCGGACAGATTGTTGTGGTTAGTTGAGAAAGTGACCGCCGACGGCTGGTTCACGCCGCGAGTGCTACCACAACTGCACGTTCTTCTATGGGGCAACAAACGTGGGGTCTGAGGCCTCAAAAGGAGTAAGACATGGAAACGATCTACAGTGACCTGACCCAGTTGGGTGGGAAAACCGAACTACCAGCGTCGCCCGAAAAGGCCGAATTGGAGCGCGTGCAAAACCCTCAAGCCGATATTGATTATTGCGTCCGTTTTACTGCTCCGGAATTCACGTCACTCTGTCCAATGACGGGGCAACCCGACTTTGCCCATTTGGTAATCGACTACGTTCCAGGCGATTGGCTAGTGGAATCCAAGTCTTTGAAACTTTTCTTAGGCTCGTTCCGCAATCACGGCGCGTTCCACGAAGACTGCACCGTGTCGATCGCGCGTCGCCTGGTAGAGTTTCTGTCACCTCGCTGGCTTCGGATCGGTGGGTATTGGTATCCTCGGGGCGGCATTCCCATTGACGTGTTTTGGCAAACTGGTGCCACGCCAGAACATGTTTGGATCCCGGATCAGGGCGTGCCGCCATATCGCGGTCGGGGCTAAGGGCGAAAACAAAGACGGCTACCGCGTAATAATTGCTAACGATCTGTTGTTTAGCATTTTACGAGGCCCTAACGCATTCTGCCGTGAATGGGCCGGGGCTATCGGTCCGGTAGGTTGAAACGATGGTGGC
This sequence comes from Ruegeria sp. BE9, assembly GCF_056538765.1. Taxonomy (NCBI): domain Bacteria; kingdom Pseudomonadati; phylum Pseudomonadota; class Alphaproteobacteria; order Rhodobacterales; family Roseobacteraceae; genus Ruegeria; species Ruegeria sp. BE9. The sequence continues at coordinate 170,604 of NZ_JBQFTS010000005.1, forward strand.
CATGTGAGGAAAAAGACTGTCTCTGCTTTGTTTGGCTGGGCTGTAGCGACGTTGATTGGATCAGCCATCCCTGCCGCAGCTCAGCCCAATATTTTGGTATTGGGCGATAGTCAGATCTCTTTTGGGGCGGGCAAAGAATACCTGCAGTTTTTCACGCGGTTACCCGAAAAATGTCAGATGACGCCCGAAAGAATAAAGGCGCTAAAGAAACTCGGAACGCGTGAGACTGCAGCAATCGGTGTGCGCTCTACATCGCTCCAGTCTTGGACATCTGTAAGTGGTGCAGCGAAGGGAGCGATTTGCGATGTCGACAAAAAATACGGTGTGAACGCTGGAGCTTACGGAATCGAAGGCAACCTCGAGCGTGTGTTCGTCCAGATCGGACAGGGCGAAGCCTATCAATTCTGCAAACCGAACCAAACCGCGTTCGAGGCAATGTTTGGTGACGGATATTACAAGCCCAATTTGTTGGTACTGACATTTCTTGGTAACTCAGTTGACCGGTGGGCAAGCTCGCGTGATGCCGCAGATCAGGACGCACAGCGCACGGTTGCCCAAATACCCACTGACGTCCCGTGCGTGTTTGTATCCAGCGCACCGGTATATCTTAAAGAAACCAACGATCAGCGCATGAAGGCCCAAACTGAAATCGCTCGAGCGTTTGAGCGTGCGGGATCCCGTTGTCTAGTGGTTGAAGGTTTCAATGCAGACACGCGGCAAGCAATTGAAGGTAAACCAAAGTACTTTCGCCGCAACGATGCGGGGCGCGTTAAAGACCCACATCATCCAAGTCCGGCTGCCATCCGTGAGTTTCTGAACATAAACACTCCTGCGCTTTGCGACGCTGTGTTCAAGGCTTTGGAATAGGAGGCGCTTAGGATCATGCAACTAGTGAAGAAAACCCTGGCCTTGGTCGTAGCATCCATACTGCTTGGATCGTCCGTCAATGCAGAGGGCTTTGACTCACCCGAAATTCTAATCATTGGTGATAGTCAAATCTCATTTGGCTCGGGGCCGGCATTCCTAGAGTTTTTCAGTGACATCAAAAGTAACTGCCATCCAAACGCTCGGCAGAAGAAAAATCTTCAAAGATTGGGTCAGATGCGTGTGGGTGTCATCGGTGTGCGCTCCAGTTCTATCGACTCGTGGACGGCACGGTCCGGCGCTGCCAAAGACACGATCTGCAAAGTTGATCCTAAGTGGAAAGTTAACGCCGGAACCTACGGCTTTATCAACCAGACCGGCAATAAATACGTACAAATTGGCAAGGGTGAAGAATATCAGTTTTGCGCGCCAAAAAAGTCCCCTCTCGAAGCGATGTTGAGCGATGGATATTATGATCCGAAACTAATTCTCATGTCTTTTCTGGGGAATTCCGCGAAACGTTGGGCCAACAACCCTCAGTCTGCGTTTCGGGATGTTGAACGTCTGATGGCGCAGCTTCCACCGGAAACCCCATGTATCTTCATGACGACAGCGCCAGCTTACAAAAAGAAGATCGTTGAACTGCGACTGCGCGCGCAACGAACCCTTATGGACGCCTTTAAAACAACCGGCTTGCGATGTTCCTTCGTGCCTGGCGCGACGCCTGAAACCGTTGCGGCAAATCAGGGAAACAAAAGCTATTTCCGTTTGAACAAAGATGGAATGGTCAAAGACCCGTACCACCCGAACCAGAAATCAGCGAAGAACTTCTTCGCGCTGGAGATGAAACAAATTTGCTCTGCAATTTTTGAGCAGATCGAACCTTCGAAAGAGCAGACCTGATTCAGGGAACAGGATCTAATAGCTCTCTGAGTAGACTGAAACTGGTGGGGCATTGGGCCCCACCTGATCGTTGTGTGTGAGCTTCTTTCTGTCTTGCTGACGAGTTGCACAACAGATTAGCCAGCCAGAGGTTTTCTGACTTAAGCTGTCGCCCCTTTGATGCGAATGGCTGACCCCAAAGTACCTGCGCATAGTCCAACGACGACGGCAATCAAAAGCTCAACGGTTTCGACATTGGCAAAGTTCCAATGAGCGAAGATAAGCGTTTCGAAGATACCAACTGCACCACCCATTGCGGCACCCAACCAAAGACGCCGTGTCATCATTCCCAAAGCTAGGCCGAGGATGCCCGGGAGGCTAATGACGTTGGCTCCGATTGTTCCAAGAAGTTCCAGCATGTCTAACCCCTTATTACTCGGCTTGCGTGGTCAGATACGACCGGATTTCGTTGCTGCCGTCAGCGACCTGCTGCTGGTGGGTTCCAGAGGACTCACTGGCCAGTGTATCGGTTACCTTTTGGTACTCTTCCAGGTATCCCGGCGGTAGGCTGTGTGCGATGCCTTGGTGACAGTCGATACAGGTCATGTTGTTGTCGATCGCGCGCTGGTGTTCAGAGGCTGCGCGGGCTTCCTGAATAGTGAAGTCCATATAGTCGAAATTGTGACAATTGCGGCACTCACGGCTGTCCGAGGCCTTCATCTTTTTCCAGACTGCAGAGGCCATGCTCAACCGATGTTCTTCGTATTTTTCGGGTGTGCTGATGGTGCCGGCCAGTTCGTGATAAATGTCTTTGACCGCCATAATTTTGGCCTTGATTTTGTGGTTCCACTCATGGGGAACGTGGCAGTCGGAGCAAATAGCCCGCACACCTGAGTGGTTGTTGTAGTGGATCGTCTCGCGGTACTCACCCAGATTGGTTTCCATCGTGTGACACGAGGTACAGAATTCCTCGGTGTTGGTTAGTTCCAGTGTCCAGTGGAACCCGCCCCAGAACAGGATACCGGCCAGGAAACCTGCCAATATCAGAAAGCCCGAGCTGAACATGACAGCCGGTGTCCAGATTGCGTTCCAGATGCGGCCTATCCATCCGCGATTTTCGGGGGAGTCTGCCATGTCGGTGCTCCTTTCAGATATGCGTTGGATTAGTTGCCGGACGAGGGTTCAAATACGTTGTCGACCAACGCGGGTGCATCTGCTTGTGGTACGTGGCACTGGTTGCAGAAATATCGGGTTCCAGCGATGTGATCCAACTCGTTGCCGTCACGGTCCAGATAATGGGTCATCGACAGGGTCGGCGCGTTACGCTCCCCGGCTTTGGTCCAGTCGTGACAGGAGAGGCATTGGTTGGTGCGGACATCGATTTGGTACTGTTCGATCGAATGGGGGATCAACGGTGGTTGCTGGCGGTAGTTACGCTGCATTCGCCCCTCGACATTCTTATGTATCTGATCGAGCGGAATGGGCTCATCTACTTCTGCCCCCCGAAGGCTTTCCACCTGAGCCGACTGGGCAAGGGCGAACCCGCTCAGGAGCAAAACGGGTATCAGGGCAATTCCGCCTGTCACGATTGATCTTTTCATCTTGGCACTCCCTTAAATAGGTCTGGCTTCGCGCCGTTCGGGCGCGGGAACTGGATCGGAAGGTACGGCGACGTGGTCGTCGAACCGGTGAGTAAACTTGAAGACATCAACGGCGCACACATCGATGCAACGGCCGCAATTGGTGCAATCCGCAGACAGTATCAGCGGTGTCGAGCCGGGCTTTCCCTTGAGCGCTGGGGAAATGACCTGGTTTTCGGGGCAGACTGCGTAGCAATCCATGCAATCGTCACACGCGGCGCGGTTGGATGCACTGACTCGCAGCAGGCTTTTGCTGCCGATCAGGCCATAGAATGCCCCGACCGGGCAGACGTGCCCGCACCATCCATGACGCGAGACAAGCAGGTCAAAGATGAAAATCGCAGCGATCATGGCCCAAACGAAACCTACTCCGAATATCAACCCGCGATGCAGCATGGTGATCGGGTTGACCAACTCCCACGCGATCACGCCAGTTATTCCGGAGACGACCAATACGGTTGCAAGAATCCACAGGCGGGTGCCGCGTTTAGGTTGCCAACCCTTGGGCAAGTCCAGGCGCCGATGTAGCCAGTTGGCCGCGTCCGTCACCGGGTTGATTGGGCAAACCCAAGAACAATAGACGCGCCCACCGATCAGCGCATAGGCGACAAGTACGATGAGCCCACCGATTAGCGCGGTCAGTTCGGGCCAATGCCCCGCGACAACACTCTGTAGTAGAACAAACGGATCGGTCAGAGGTAAAACGCCGAACGTCAGTGACCCAGCCAGAGTACCTTGTACGATCCAGATCCCAAACCACGGACCCAACAGGAACAGGGCTAGAAAGAACAGTTGGCTAGTTCGACGCAGTAGCAGGAAACGGTGCGCACTTATCCAGCCTTTGGTGTCAATCGCCTCTTGGCCGGCGGGCAGATGGGTCCGGGCGCTCATTGTCCTGACCCCGGTAAATCATACGACGGTGCAAACCCGCCCGGTGTTGCCAGGTTGTCTGTACCCGGCCCTGGCAGGCGGTCGGGCAGGTCGATTAGGCCATCCACAAGAGGGCCGCCCTTGGCCTCTTTCTCTTCCCAGCCTTTGCGGTAGTGATCCGCGCTACTGCCACGCGCCAACCTCGCAGGTAGGACTTTGATCGCGGCTTCTGGTAGAACGCAGCTTTTCTCGCACATGCCACAACCGGTACAGCGATCGGCATGTACGGTTGGAATGAACATCGCATGATGCCCGGATCGCTCATTATGAGCAGTTTCTAGGGTGATCGCCTCGTCAATCACAGGGCAAACGCGATAGCAGACGTCGCAACGCAAGCCGAGAAAGTTCAGGCAATTTTCCTGATCGACCAGAACGGCCACACCCATTTTTGCGTTGTCTATATTGTCCAGCCCCGGGTCCAGCGCCCCTGTGGGGCAGGCGGCGACGCAAGGAATGTCGTCGCACATCTCACACGGCACGTTTCGTGCGGTGAAGTAGGGGGTGCCGGTTGCAACGGCATCCACCCCAAGTTCGGCTAGTTTCAATGTGTCGTAAGGACAGTCCCGAACGCACAGCCCGCAGCGAATGCAGGCCGACAGAAATGACTCTTCTGGCAAAGCACCGGGTGGTCGCAGGGCCTCAGCCGGCAACGCGCGGGCATCGCGGGCCAACCAGGCCAGCAATGACCCGGCAACCACGCAGCCACCTGCCGCGCGCGCCGAATCCTGCAGGAAACGGCGCCTTTGCGGCGAAAGGGGTGAACCGGCCAGAGACATGGGGACTACCTTTGTGATTTAGGCCGGTTACGCGCGCTCGACCTTGCAGGCGCACTTTTTATAGTCGGTCTCTTTCGACAACGGGCAGGTCGCGTCCAGCGTCAACTTGTTGGTTAGCTGGTGCTCGTCGAACCACGGCATGAATACCAAACCGCGCGGCACCTTGTTGCGTCCGCGGGTTTCGACCCGGCTGGTGACCTCGCCGCGGCGGGTGGACAGAACGATCTCCTGCCCGCGGCGCAGGCCCCGATCCTTGGCGTCCTGCGGATGCATGTAGACGACAGCGGATGGGAAGGCGCGGTGCAACTCCGGCACCCGGCGGGTCATCGAACCCGAGTGCCAATGTTCAAGCACACGTCCCGTGGACAACCACAGATCAAATTCTTCATCCGGCTCCTCGGCGGCGGGTTCGTAAGGCGCAAAGATGATCTTGGCCTTGCCGTCCTTGTGGCCGTAGAATTTTACGCCAGCACCTTCGGGAACATAAGGGTCAAAGCCTTCGCGGAAACGGTACAGCGTTTCCTTGCCGTCCACGACCGGCCAACGCATGCCGCGTGCCTGATGGTACATTTCGAACGGAGCCAAATCGTGCGCATGGCCGCGCCCGAAATCTGCATATTCCTCGAACAGACCTTTCTGAACATAGAAGCCGAAATGTTCGGCGTCGTCATTGTGGAACCCTTCTGCCGTTTCGGACAGCGGGAACTGATCCACCTTACCGTTGGCATAGAGCACGTCGAACATGGTCTTGCCTCGATGCTCGGGCATCTTGGCCAGCAGTTCTTCGCCCCAGACTTCTTCGACCGTGAAGCGTTTGGAAAATTCCATAAGCTGCCACAGGTCTGACTTTGCCTCACCCGGGGCTTGCACTTGCTGCCGCCAGAACTGGGTGCGGCGTTCGGCGTTGCCATAAGCGCCTTCCTTCTCGACCCACATGGCGGTGGGCAGGATTAGGTCTGCAGAAACGGCGGTGACTGTCGGATAGGGATCAGAGACAGTGATGAAGTTTTCGGGGTTGCGATAACCGGGATAGCCTTCTTCGTTGATATTGGGTGCGGCCTGCATGTTGTTGTTGCACTGCACCCAATAGGCGTTCAGCTCACCATCTTTCAGTTTGCGGTGTTGCAACACAGCATGGAAACCGGGTTTGGGCGGAATGGTGCCTTCGGGGATGTTCCACGCGGTTTCGCAGATTTCCCGGTGTTCATCATTTGCCACCACCATGTCGGCGGGCAGACGGTGGGCAAAGGTGCCAACCTCACGCGCAGTTCCGCAAGCCGATGGCTGTCCTGTCAGCGAGAAAGGCGAGTTGCCGGGTTCGGAGATCTTACCCACCAGCAGATGCACATTATACATCAGTGAGTTCACCCAAGATCCGCGGGTGTGCTGGTTGAAGCCCATGGTCCAAAGGCTCATAACCTTACGGGTCGGGTCCGCATATTGCTGGGCGAGCTTCTCGAGCTTATCCGCCGGAACACCCGACAATTCCGAGGTGTATTCCAGCGTATAGGGCGCTACCGCTTCGGCGTATTCTTCAAAGCTGATGCTCTCAAGCGCGCCAGAATTCGGGTTCTCTGCCTCTTGTTGCAGCGCGTTGGTCTCGCGCAGGCCATAGCCGATATCGGTGGCGGTCTTTGTGATGTTGACGTGGTTCCTGACGAAATACTCGTTCACCGCGTTGTTCTGGATGATGTAATTCGCGATGTAGTTAAGGATCGCAAGGTCGGTCTGTGGTTCAAACACGATGCCGTTGTCTGCCAGTTCGAACGAACGGTGTTCGAAGGTCGACAGCACGTGGACCTCGCATCCCGGCTTGGTCAGACGCGTATCGGTCAGACGCGACCACAGGATCGGGTGCATCTCGGCCATGTTCGAGCCCCACAGCACGAATGTGTCCGCGTGTTCGAAATCGTCATAACAACCCATCGGCTCATCAATGCCGAAGGTGCGCATGAACCCCACAACGGCGGACGCCATGCAGTGCCGCGCGTTGGGGTCGATGTTGTTCGACCGGAAACCAGCTTTCATCAGTTTGGAGGCTGCGTAGCCTTCCCAGATAGTCCACTGACCCGAGCCGAACATACCGACACTAGTCGGGCCTTTTTTGGCCAGCGCTTCTTTCCACTTTTCAGCCATAACGTCGAAGGCTTCGTCCCAACTGACGGGTTCGAATTCACCGTTCTTGTCATAAACACCGTTTGATTTGCGTAGCAGTGGCGTGGTCAGGCGGTCCTTGCCGTACATGATCTTGGACAGGAAATAGCCCTTGATGCAGTTGAGGCCGCGGTTCACGGGCGCGTCCGGATCACCTTGAGTGGCCACAACTCGTCCATCTTTGGTGCCGACCAGAACAGAACAGCCTGTTCCGCAGAACCGGCAGGCGGCTTTGTCCCAGCGAATGTCAGGAACACCTGCTTGCGCATTGGCCTGACCGGTGGCCAGAGGGATGCCTGCGGCGGACGCAGTGGCAGCGGCCGCTGAGGCCTTTAGAAAAGTCCGGCGAGATTCTGATGTAGTCATAGCGTGGGCCTCCGGCTGGTGGTTTGGCTTTGGGCATCGGGGTGCGGAGTGCTTTCCGCGAGATCCTCGAAATGGTGATAAGTCAGCGTCAGCGAAATCACTCCTGGGATCTGGTGCAGATCCATGATGATTTCCGACGCAAGGCGTTCATGTGTGTCTTCAACAACGACGACGAAACGGCCGTCTTCGGCTTCGGCGTGCACTTCGACACCGGAGGTGCCTTTCATCGCCTGAGATGCGGCTCGGATCTGGTCCGGGGCGACATGTACAAGGCAACCGCAGATGTTCATGAGAGGGCTTCCGTTTGAAGATTGGGTTGGCGTTTGAGACTGACCGCATCAACTGGGCACAGCGCCGCGCAAGAACCGCAGCCAGTACACAAGTCGGTATCCAGAGAAGGCTGGGCTCGGCCACCTAATTGAAGTTTGAAATTGATTGCGCGTTCTTCGCAATTGTCTTGGCAAATGCGGCAGCTTACTCCGTTGACAGACAGACAAGATGAAGCCTCGAGCGAAGCGCGCCATGGCCACTCGGATACGCGTTCGATAGTCAGCGCATCGGTAGGGCAGGACTCGGCGCAGGCACCGCAAAAGGTGCATGGCCCATCGGTAGGCTGCAGTACGGGAAAGCCGTCCGGACCAAATGAAATCACATGCTCGGGGCAGGCTTCGACACAGTCCCCGCACTTGGTGCACTGGTCAAGGAATCCAGACATAGCTGATCCAGGTGGGCGAACAATGCTACTGTCCTCCCGAAGAGTTCTGGCGCTCAAAAATGCGCGACGGCTGGTCAATTGGCTCATTTTGCTTTGACCTGGCTACCTTTGATTCCTTTTCCGAGCTTACTGCATATCGGTTCACTGCCGGATGTTTTTTGATCTTGGTCAATATTTGGGCAAAGAGTTTTATCTCATAATGAGAGAGCGTTGGAGCATAAAAGGTTGCGGTTTCATGTCTTTGCTGCACGAGCAAAGGCCGGGAAAGCTGTTACATAAGTCTACTATTCAACACGCAGCTTAGAAATTGAGTATCAGATCGAAACTTAGTATGCTGCGACGCAGAATTTCTTGTGAAGCCCGCGGTAGCTTCGGCGGGTAAGCAGAATGCCAGTAGTGGGGAAAGGCTTATGACCAAGGATGCGCGTTCGAATGGTTCGAAAACGGGCCCCAACTTGGCTGTAAATTCAGCGGCAGGGTACGACAAAACAGCTAATCTCGTGGCTCGTGCTCTGGATCGCTCTGGCATTCAATGGGATTTGTTGAAGACATCCGTAGCACTGCAATCTGGCAATATTGCCCGGGCGCATACGCAGCGGTCGAGCGACCTGGTGCAGGGGCTGACTGATGTGTCGCGACGGATTATGCGCTCTGGCACAGCGGTCGAAGATTGGGCCGCCTATGTAAAAGACGCAAGTCAGCGGGTCGTGTTGACAATGGACGCCTTGCGAGAGCGCGGAGATGTGTTTTTGGAGCATGAGGCAGCGGGGTGTCCCCCTGTCCTTATCTATGACTATGAGGTCGTCGTTGATGGCGCTTTGCTAAAACGGCCCTGTAACTATCAGTTGCTTAGAATTTTGCCGCCTAAAGGTGTGGAAGTTGAAGACACAAAACGCCCCTACATCATCATCGACCCCCGCGCAGGGCATGGCGGAGGGATAGGTGGTTTCAAGCCTGATAGCCAGGTGGGAGTAGCGCTTGCCAAAGGACATCCGGTCTACTTTGTCAGTTTTGGTCGCGACCCGGTTCCTGGACAAACCCTAGCAGATGTTATGCATGCTGAGGCCGGTTTCGTTCGCACAGTGCGTGCGCGCCACCCCGAAAGCCCTCAACCTGTTGTAACCGGCAATTGTCAGGGCGGATGGGCGACTTTACTGATGGCGGCTTGCAATCCTGATTTGACCGGCCCACTGATCCTGAACGGCGCACCTATCGCTCCATGGTCGGGGGAAGTTGGCGAAAACCCCATGAGGTACAATGCGGGTGTGTTGGGCGGCACTTGGCAACCGATGTTCTGGTCAGACTTGGGAAACGGTCAGTTCGATGGCGCCAATCTGGTCATGAATTTCGAGCTACTTAACCCAAGTCGCAATTACTTTGGGAAGTATTTTGACCTCTATCGCGACCCGGAAGGTGGTCGAAAACGGTTTATTGATTTTGAGCGTTGGTGGGGCGGGTACTTTATCCTGAACGAAGCCGAAATTCATTGGATTGTTGAACAGCTTTTTGTCGGCAACCGTCTGGTCAAGAACACCGCACAACTAGAGCCTGGGGTGCCGATCGATATCAAGGCAGTTAAGGGTCCGATCTTTGTATTTGCCAGTCAGGGTGACAACATTACCCCACCGCAACAGGCGCTAAACTGGATTGCAGCGACCTATGCCGATGAGGAAGAAATTCGTCTGCGTGGGCAAAGGATCATTTACATGCTCCACGAAGAGGTCGGGCATCTGGGGATCTTCGTGTCATCTAAGGTAGCCCGCAAAGAGCATACAGAATTGGCATCGACCTTGGAAACGGTCGAAGCGATGGCACCCGGTCTTTATGAGATGGTAATAGAACACACGGTCGGAGAGGGGCGGGATAAGGAATTTGAGGTTCGTTTCTATGACCGGACATTGGCGGACGTGGCCGCGCTGGATGACGGCCAACAGGACGAAGACAGCTTTGCCGCCGTGGCACACATGTCCGAAGTTCAGGCGAATTCATACGAGACCTTTGGACGTCCAATGGTGCAGGCTATGGCAACTCCGATGGCGGCAAAGACCTTGCGCGATTTGCATCCCCTGCGTCAGCAGCGAGCGATCATGTCTTCGACATCTCCGGTCATGCAGGGGGTTGAGAGCCTGGCAGAGGCAGTGCGAGCACAACGCACTTTGGTAGAGAAAGAGAACCCGTTTCTGGAACTCGAAAAACTCTCGGCAGACTGGATCGAACAGTCGATGGATCTGAGCCGTGATTTGAGAGATGCTTGGTACGAGGCGACCTTCTTCTCGCTCTGGGGCGGGCCATTCGCCGCGTGGTTCGGACGTAAATACGCAGCCAAACGCACCTTGCCCGATCCCGAAACGCTGCGTTCATTGCCCCAGGTTGAGGCGGCACTTGCGCATATGAGACAAGGTGGTCTGGCCGAAGCTGTTATCCGCATATTGGTGCTGCTTGGGCAGAGCAATCAGAGCTTCCGGGCCGAGAGCCTGCATCGGTGGGCGCATGTCTTTAAGCAAGAAACTCCTTTCAAGGAAATGACTGTCGAACAACGCCAGCGGATCCTGCATGAACAGACGGTCATCGTCACCTTGGACGAAAAAAGCGCGATCGAGTCTTTGCCAGAGTTGTTACCACAGGCTGCAGACAGAAAGTTGGCGGTCGAGATGATCCAGCGTATTCTGGGTAATATCCCCGAGCCATCGCAAGAGTTGATGGACATGTCACGTGCTCTATGCGACACGCTCAACCTTCCGGATCCGAAACAGAAATCGGCTTCCAAGCCCCGCTCTGCAACCAAGCCCCGGGCGAACACTAAAGCCGTTACGAACAAGGCAAATCCAAAATGAAAATTCACGAAAACCGAACTTTCTCGCAGCTGAAAGTCGGCGACGAAGCTCAGCTTACGCGGTTGTGTACTGTGGACGATCTGTATGCCTTTGCATCGGCTTCCGGCGATCATAATCCATTGCATTTGGCGGGTTACGATGGTGATGGCGACGGCCGTCCCGAGGCTGTTGCACCCGCATTGTGGCCGGCAGGTTTAGTCGCTGCGGTTCTTGGGAACATCCTGCCGGGTGCTGGGACTCAAACACGCCGGGCAAATCTAGAATTTCACATACCCGTTCTTGCGGGTGATGAACTAACCGCTTTCGTTTCGATCCTGGAAAAGCGAGAAGACGGTGATTTGGTTTGCTCCGCAGAAGTGCGGCGGGTCGGTGACAATGCCCTGATCATGAGCGGTGACGTGCAGGTCACCCCTCCGACGCATCACATGGAATTCGACTCTATCGAAGTGCCGGGTTTGATTGTCCAACGGCACCGTCACTTTGCCGCGCTGCTTGAAAAGGCAAGGCCACTAGACCCGATGCCAACGGCTGTTGTTGCACCGGAAGAACCGAATTCACTCGGTGGCGCTTTGTTGGGGCATTCCAACAACATAATCACACCGATTTTGATAGGTGATCCGGACAAGATTGCCGACGCCGCAGACCAGTTGGGCGCAGATTTATCCGGGATTGAGATCGTAGCGGCAAACACTCACGAAGCCGCCGCCCACCGCGCGGTTGATCTGGTGGTCGAGGGTAAGGCTCAAACCCTGATGAAGGGGCATTTGCACACAGATGTTTTGCTGCATGCCGTTCTGCGTCGTGACAAGGGACTGCGGACAGGGCGCCGGTTGTCACATGTGTTTGTAATGGATGTCCCCGGCATGTCGCGGCCGATCATGGTTACGGATGCGGCGGTTAACATCGCCCCTGATTTGGAAACCAAGGCAGATATCGTTCAGAATGCGATCCATCTGGCTCATTCCATTGGCATCGAAACGCCCAAGGTTGGCGTGCTGTCCGCGGTCGAGACGATCAACCCGCACATGCCATCGTCTGTCGATGCAGCCCTTCTGTCTAAAATGGCAGAGCGCGGGCAGATTACCGGAGGCCTGGTGGATGGCCCGCTGGCCATGGACAACGCGGTTGATCTGAATGCAGCGCGTACTAAAGGCATTACTTCACCTGTTGCCGGCGCTGCAGATATCTTGGTCGCTCCGAATATCGAAGCGGGGAATATGGTCGCGAAACAGCTTACATTTATTTCCCACGCCGAAGCGGCAGGGATTGTGGTAGGAGCAGCGGCTCCTATTATCTTGACCTCGCGGTCGGATGACGACGCCTCGCGGCTGGCTTCATGCGCGGTTGCAGCTTTGCATGCGACGGCAAACAAAGGCAAAATTAATGGCTGATCATGTTCTGGCACTGAATGCCGGCTCTTCCTCTTTGAAGTTTGCTTTGTACGAACTAGTCGATGGCAACCGCCCCAGCATGCGTTGGCGCGGCCAGATTGAACGGCTTGGTGATGCACCTCGCCTGCTTGCTCAATCCGCCGGAGGACGTTCGATCAATCGTCCGTTGTCCAACACCAAAAGCCACGATGAGGCGATCCACGCATTTTTGGAAATGGCCCGAGAGTTCCTTCCAGACATCCATGTTCGTGCCATTGGGCACCGGGTTGTGCACGGCGGTACGGTTTTCTCCGAGCCTGTTCTGATTGATGAAGGCGTCATCGACGCATTGACAGGGTTCATTCCGTTTGCACCGCTGCACCAGCCCTACAGTCTTGCCGGTATTCGCGCGGCCAGCGCGGCCTTTCCGGGAACGACCCAGGTGGCCTGTTTTGATACAGCATTTCATCGTACGCACCCTTGGGTGAACGATACGTTTGCTTTACCGCAGAGCTATTACGAAAAGGGTGTGCGCCGCTATGGTTTCCATGGCCTGAGCTACGACTATGTTTCGCAGAAACTGAAGGAAGTCGCGCCCGGGCTGTATGATGGCCGGGTGGTGATCGCACACCTGGGTAACGGGGCATCAATGTGTGCCGTGTCCGGTGGGCGGGCCGTGGCTTCGACGATGGGGTTCTCGGCTTTGGACGGTCTACCGATGGGGACACGGTGCGGCCAACTCGATCCGGGCGTCTTACTGTATATGATGCAGCAGGATGGTATGACGGCAGATGAAATTGCCGAAATCCTGTACCGCAAATCCGGCCTGCTGGGGCTTTCGGGTATTTCATCGGACATGCGCACACTTCAGGCTGCTGATACACCAGAGGCCCGTCAGGCCATCGACTATTACGTGTTCCGCATTCGCCGCGAACTCGGGGCTTTGTCTGCAGCGCTGGAAGGGATTGACGCGCTGGTCTTTACCGGGGGCATTGGTGAGAACTCGGCTTTGATCCGTCAACTGGTGTGTGACGGGATGCGCTGGATCGGCATTGACATGGATCACAACAGGAACGCAGACGGCGGCACGGTTGTTTCGACCGACTTCAGTCGGGTGCGCATCCTGACCATTCCCACAAACGAGGAAATGGTGATCGCGCGGGCTGCTAGTAAGATGGTCCAGTAAGGTTTGGGCGCGCTATTCCTTACGGCGTCGCGCGTACTTGACCAAAGTGCTGAGGATTGCGCTGATCACATCTGGGGTCAGCATACCAATCGGATCACGCCTCAGGCCTGAAACGGTATTGCGGGCATCAGACAAGCTGTCCTTAATTTCCGTTTCAATGTCCTGCATAGCCATATCTCTAAGCTCAATCGCGGCTGAGGTGTCGGCCTGCACGTTCTGCGCGTTGGCTAACAGGGCAAGAATGATCGCCAGCAGTAGGTTTGCGGCAGCCAGAATGAGCGCAGACAGCGGTTTGGAAAGGGTTGCGGACAACCAGAAAAAACCAGCCACGTTCAGCATGATTACAGCTAGCCCTACTGCCAAGCCAGCAGCGGCATAGAAACCGGTGCGTTTGGCGACAATGGTCAGATGGCGTTGCGCAATTAACCTTTCGGCGCGCAGAATGATCGAGATATTTCGGGAAATACGGCTCATGTTCTGGCTCCTACCGGGATCGGCCTAGCAGATAGCCAACCGCGAAAATGCCCAGGGCAAACAGGATTGGCCTTTTGTGAGGAAGGTCTTCTAGTTCGGTCAAAGCCTCATCAAGCTGCGTCGACCATGCTTCCAGATTGTCGGTTAACTTCTCGGCAGCGGCTTCGGCAGGTCCGTCAGATTTATGATCAGCAGAAGATTTTTGATTATCTGACTGTTCAGCCAATTGGCGGCGCAGTTCCGCGACTTGTGCCTCTAGCTCTGCTTTCGTCACCATCACACTGATCCTTTCCTGGATACCGGCCGATTGGCCTGTGACAATCATTCACATATTGCAGATCATGTTAAGGCGGTTTTCCGGTTTAAGAAAAGTAACTTATGCCCGGGCGGTAAAAAGTTTCACTGCCCGGCGCGCATCTACTAGCAACTGTCACAAGCCGAAAAGGCTTAGGTTTGGTAATCAGAAACCAGCAGGAAATCTGGCTCGGCGTCTTCTTCGATCGTCGCAAACCGAGGGATTGGGTCTTCGAACACGTTATCTGTGCGGTCGTCGTTGACGGTAGATACCTCACCGATCAGGCAGTCGCCTTGTTCCGCCCAAAACGCATGCCAGATTCCGGGCATAAGAGTGACGCTCTCGCCGGGTTTGAGGCGCATTAATTCGCCCGGTTTGATTGTGACCGCGCAGCCATCGCTGGGCACAACAACAGGGTTGTCGCGGTCAATACCGCCCTGGTCGTCCGAGGCATAAATCTCCATCACCAGATCTCCGCCACCGCGGTTGATAATGTCTTCGGCCTTAATGATGTGGCGGTGCATCGGCGATAGCTGCTTTTCCCGAGATACCAGTAGTTTTTCGGCGTACAGCATCCCACGACCGTTTTGCAGATCACGAACGTCGCCATTTCTCAGAGTGAACAGAAACAAACCCAACTCGTCAAAGCGGCCTTGGCCATAGTCTGTGATGTCCCAACCCAGCCCACGCTCACGGATGCTCGCGGCCTTGTCGCTACGCATTTGGTCAGGCGACCAGTCAGCAAAAGGCGGAAGAACTGCCCCGAACGAGCGGATAAATGCCTCAGCCTCGGATTTGATTGCGTTGACGTCTGATCGTTTCATCTCGTTGCCTCTTGGGTCAAAGTTCGTGCGCCCAAGGTGGATTGGCCCCGGCGCGGGATACTGTAACGGCAGCAACTTCTGCGCCTTTGGCGAGGGCCGCCTGCAGGTCTTCAATTTTCAGGTTGCGCAGATTGGATTTGTCGAGCTTTCCCGCATGTTCAAGCTGAGCCAACACGCCTGCGTTGAAAGTATCGCCAGCACCCACAGTATCGACCACCGTTACTGGCTTAACGGGAACTGAGGTCTCGGATCCATCCGCAAGATAGCCCGACGCACCATCGCCGCCCTTTGTTACAATCACCACGGCTGGCCCGGATTGCAGAAGTAGTGGAACCTTGTCAGAAACGTTCTCTGGGCCGGGAACGATCCAATCCAGGTCTTCGTCCGAGACCTTCACGATATCTGCCTGAGCGATCATCTGGTTCAGTCGAGTGCGATAGCGGGTTTGGTCTTTAATGAACCCCGGCCGGATGTTCGGGTCCAACATGATTGCACGATCGGATCCATGACGATCCAACAACGCAGCATAGGCGTCAGCACAAGGCTCGCATGCAAGGCTGATGCCGCCAAAGTACATCGCGGTCACTGCGGGTAGTTGGGCTGGCATATCCTCAGGCGTCAGCATTCGACCAGCCGAGTTTTCGTCCATAAAGCTGTAGGTGGCGTGCCCGTCCTTTAGCTGAACAAAGGCCAGAGTGGTTGGCCGATCCGAGCGAATAGCATGACTGGCATCCACATGGCTGGACTGAAGGGCATCTGCCAACTGTTGTCCAAACATGTCTGACGAAAGACCGGTCAGCATTCCGACCGGCGCCTCCAGTCGCCCCAAGGCAATTGCGGTGTTGAAAATGGCGCCACCGGAGTGAGGAACAAATCCATCAACCCCGGAATCGGTTGGGGTGGGGATCATGTCTATCAGGGCTTCACCGCAGCACAGGATCATGCCGGGACCTTTCAGTTTCTTGGGGACATGCGGCTATTCTACCGCGTCAGTGCACTTTTACAGAAATTGTTAGCGCCAACAATGCCAAATTCATCCTGTTCCGACACATAGAGATTGAACGAGCGACGCAATTCGCTGAATCGACCGCCAGCATTGAAGGCATCGCAGAACGCATCTTTGAACAACCAACGGTTCTTTTCAGCGACGCCGCCGACCAAGAATACGCCACCAGTAGGGATCAACACAACGGCAAGGTCTCCCATGACGGCGCCCAGATGCGTGGTGAACATGTGCGCGGCCTTTACTGCGATCGGATCTGTTCCAGAGCGCGCATCTTCTAGAATGTCTCTGGCGCTCCGCACGGAAGCGTCGGCTTTCCCTGACGCCATTTCGGCTGCTTGATACAAAACCGGCAGGCCAGTGCCGCTGAGGAACATTTCAGCCTCGAGCACCAGAGTATCGTCAAAGAAACAATCCGGAGCGATGTGACGAGCCGCCCGGAAGATTTCCACTTCGTCCTCGTGGCGCGGTGACAAGCCGATATGCCCGCCTTCGCCCGAAGCGGTGTGATAGCGTCCGTCCGAATATAGCAGAGCACCGACGCCAAGGCCGGTGCCCGGACCCACAACTAGGCGTGTGCCGGCGGGAGGATTTGCCTGTCCTTGCAATACTTCGACGTGGTCGCCGGTGATTTCAGCTACCGACCACGCGGCGGCCGTAAAGTCATTGATCACAAACGTATGTTGTGCGCCGGTTGCCCGGCCTATGTCGGTTTCCGACAAATTGAGATTAGCATTGGTCAGGCGGATCGTTCCGTCCCGTACAGGTCCAGCGCCCGCGGCAACCACGGCACGAGGGTCGGTTCCGATCTCATCCCGCAGGCTGTGAAACGCGTCCAACAATTCAGTGAGTGTACCAGTTGGATATTTGCGTAGGTCGGTCAAGATTCCGTTCGAAACCACGCCAAGCCGAGTATTCGTGCCTCCGATATCCGCTACCAGATTCCAATGTTCGTGCATGGATCCAGCGGGTTGTGCCAATGGTAGTGAAACGGCACCCTTTGCCAGTGCAGCTTTAACTGCCTTGAATGAATCTTCGACAGCGTGTTCTTGACCTTCGGCCAGCGAAGGAAGGAAGCAACCTTTCACCGGAACGTCGTTTGTAAGAGCCGTTTTGATTGCTTTGAGATGCTGTTCGAGGTTGGTGGTCCGATCAAATCTCTGCTGGTTCTCGGCATCGACCAGATTGGTCTCGGTCACAAAAATCGGTAGGTTTTTGGTGTAATGCTTCTGGATTTGGGTCAGCGCCTTGGTCAGCTCAGCGGGCGTGATCCCTGAGCCTGTTTCCGCTGTGGATAGCCCGGAGACGGTATCATTGAAGCCGGGGTTTGACGTGTCGAAAGCGGCGACAAATTTGCGGGAGTGGAGGTTTACTCCACACCAATCTAGCTGGACTCCGATCGTGTCGAAATCACTGTGCCAGTCCCTAGGCATTAGAGTTTCAAGACGCTCCAGCACAGTTTCCGGATAGGCTTTGTTGAAGATGCCACTTAGAAAAAAACGGTTATGAAGAGCGTCACAAAGATCGGTCGCTTCTTTTGCTTTCGCGCTTTCATCTGTGGGATCAACTAACTGCAACGCGAAGGTTGCTCCGAGGTTGGACATTCCCAAACCACGCATCGCCTCTATCGCGTGACCGTGGGCCAGCAGAACATGATGCATCGAACGCGCCATTGTGCGTTCGTCACCCGGGTTTGACACGCGGTTTCCTTCAGCGAGCATTGGTCTGATTACGCTGGCGGGGTCATGGATCGGCGCGACACTGTACATCCGATCTCCGATACGGCCCATGACCAACTCGGTGAAATCAGCGAACCACCCGGCGATATCTCGGTTGCGCCAACCACCCAGATCTGTGAGTGGTGCGGGCAACTCTGTTTGGTGCAGTGTTGCGCAAGGGCGAATGCCGCGTTCAAGCAATGCGTCTGCCAAACGGTCGTACTCATCCAGACCTTCTGGGTTAACTTGACCATGCCCTTCAGGCAGGATCTGCGCCCAACGGACTGAAAAACGATAACCGTCAAAACCGGCATCGCGGACCTGGTCCAAATCCTGTGCGGCTTGGTTCAGGTGGTCACCGTCTTGTTCACCTTTCTTACATTCATCCACTCCTGCCCGAGTCTGTGCGTAGTTCTGATCAGACGAATTTGCGGCGCCAAAGAAGAAGTCTTTGGGGAAGTCAGTACGGGTAATTTTCATCGTCAGAACCTGTTAGGCGCGTGGCGGGTTTAGCGCTAACTATCAGGTCGCCCCTTAGCAATCCAGTTTTATCCGGTCACAATTGTGGTTGGGGGCGATTGGGACCAACTCTACCTAAGCCAAAACTGTTATCAACCTGCCTCTCCGTCACTGTGCTTGACAAAGCGGGGCGTGGTGTTTCAACATTATTGAAACGTTTCAAACATCAGTAAAGCACTCAATGCGCGTATCCGCTCAGCTTTATACCGTCCGGCAGGTCGGGGATTTGAAAGCCCAACTTGAACTAGTTGCGGCGTGTGGCTTCACCGATGTTGAAACCGTTGGGTTTCATGACCTTTCCCCGCAGTCTGTAGCGTCGCTAGTCCAACAATCCGGCCTGAATGTCCGTTCAGCGCATTTTGACTGGGAAGATTTTGCAACTCGATTTGACGAAACTCTGGAATTGTTGAAGCTGACTGAATGCCAAGTGGCCGTCATGCCGTGGCTGGCGCCCGAGGCTAGGCCCGATACCCCTGAGGGATGGATGGCGGTATCGGGCCAATTGGCTGATTGGGGGGCAAAGCTGAACTCGCATGGAATTCGGTTGGCCTATCACAACCACGACTTCGATCTGGCAGGGAGGGCCGGAGAAACCCCACTAGATCTGATCCTGTCGCAGGATCACGTCTTTTGGCAGCCGGACATAGGTTGGCTTGCGGTGTCAATGCCGGAGCCAGTGGAGTTGTTGGCTCGTTATGCAGATCAGATTGTTTCGATCCATGCGAAGGACGCTGAACCGACCGCCGGGGATGGGGATGACCGGTGGCGCAATCTCGGACATGGCATTGTGGACTGGGATAGTGTCCTGAGAATATTGGAGCACAGTCCCTGTGCTGATCTTTTCGTAGAGCACGACGAAACCGCGCGGCATTTAGAAACTCTGGTGACTGGTCGGAACTTTCTGCGGCAGCAACTTTCGATGGGGGCTGGGTGATGGCACGCGCGACCATAAAGTCGATTGCTAAGGACACCGGTTTCTCTGTTGGCACGGTTTCGAATGCTTTGCGTGGCGCGGCGTCAGTAAAAGAGGAAACACGCCTTCAGGTTCAGGCAGCTGCGGCCCGGCTGGGATATCGGGTGAATTTGGACGGGTTGAAGCTGAAAACGAACAAATCGTATCGCATCGCAGTCCTCGTAAGTGTCTCACCTGATGCCGAAGAAGAATGGGAAGGTGTTGAATTCACCCGTATTTTGGCGGGGATATCCGGGGCGATCCAGAACTCGCGATATGAATTGAGCGTCTTCAACGTGTCAGATGTTGAGGACGCGATGAGCACTCTGGCCCGAATTGTTCAGGATGGACTGGCCGATGGAGTCATTTTCTCAGGCACTTTGCATGACGACCCGCGCATAGCTTTCTTGCAGCGGAATGACTTCCCGTTTGTCACTATGGGTATGAGTGAAAGCGAGATGCCGCATGCTTATGTAGATATAGACAGTGAGGCAGCGGCGTATGACGCGACTGCTCGGTTGGTTCGGCTTGGGCACCGGCGCATAGCTCTCATTAACCCTCCGGCCCAGTTAATCTATGCGACGCAACGCCGTCGTGGATATACCGAAGCTTTGAAGGCGGCCGATTTAGCCCCGGATGCCGAATTGGTTTTCAGCGGCCCTACGACCGCGCGTACTGGCCGGCAAGCGTTTGAAGCTTTGATGCGGCTTGAAAATCGACCAACGGCCTGTGTCTGTGCGAACGAAGCCATGACCTTGGGCGTCTTATCAGCAGCCCATGAGACCGGAGTCAGGGTTGGTCGCGATATAGCGGTGATTTCAACCGACGACCTGCAGCTCAGCCGCTATTTTGTGCCTCCGCCCAGCACCTATTACGTACCGATCGAAGAGACCAGCCGTCTGCTGGGCGAGTACATGTTGAAAGCCCTGGACGGGGCCGATCCATCCGAAACTCAAAAAAAGATCAGGGCCACCTTAATCGAGCGGCAACCTGACACCCCTGCGCCGCAAATGGCGTCAATCAAATAGACCAACAGAGGAGTACATGAGAATGTTCAAGAATCTACTGGCCGCTGCGGCACTGACCGCAATCGCCGTACCAGCGGCATTTGCCGCCGACCTGGAAGGGCGTGTTTTGAAGATCGGAACCGATGCAACCTATCCGCCGATGGAAACGGTGGATGAGGCAACGGGTGAGATCGTGGGCTTTGACGTCGATGTAATGAATGCGATCTGCGACAAGGTGAATTGCGTCCCGAATTTCGTCAACACTGCTTGGGACGGCATCTTTGCAGCACTTCAGCAGGGCGAGTTCGACCTGGTGATATCGGGCGTCTCAATTACGCCGGAACGCGAAGAGACGATGGATTTCTCTGAACCTTATATCGTGGTCAGTCAGGCAATTATCCTGCAAGTCGACAACGCGGACATGACGCTGGATGACTTCAAAGCGGGTGGTCAGAAATTGGCGGCGCAAACCGGAACCACCAATGCGCAATTGGCTGAGGAATTGGTCGGGCGTGAGAACGTCAGCCTGTATGATAATTTCTCCGCCGCAATCTTGGCCTTGCAGAACGCTGACGTACAAGGGGTCATCATCGATGGCACTTCGGCTGCTGCCTATGAGCAAGAGTTTGCGGGCGAGTTGACCGTTGGTATCACGGGACTGCAATCAGACCCGCTTGGCATCGTATTTCAGGAAGGCGACGCCACAGTTGACGCTATCAACGCCGGGCTCGAGGCGATCAAGGCGGACGGCACTTTGGACGCATTGATCGGAAAATACTGGGGTACTGAATAACTCGGTTCTTCCAATAACGGCCCGGTTCCGTTGGTGATCGGGCCGCCTATCCGCAGAGAGGTCCCATGTCGCGCCTAAGCTCGATCCGCCCGAGCAACCTCGTGTTGCTCGCCGCTGCTCCGTTTATAATCTATCTGTTTGCCACCTCCTCGAAATACCTGCGTTCGCTGATTGCGATTTTGGGGATCGGCAACAATGCAGGGCCGATTTTCGTCGGGTTCCTGATCATTCTTACAGTGGCCATTCTGGGATATCTCTGCGCCCGCCATGCGCGGTTCCATACTGTTGCACCAGCTTGGTTGCGTTTAGCAGCCGTGGCAGCGTTGCCATCAGCGATTGCATTGGCGGTTTTGGGCTTTGTTGCCCCCCAAGTGCTGATGCCTTTCGCAGAATCCGTCTTTTTTCATGCGCTCAGCGAAAACACATCGACTCTGATCGACCGATCTTCCCAGACTTGGGTTCTATTCCCCGAAGTCGTCGCGAAAGTGCAGACCGGCCTGCAAGTCGTACTAGTGGTTTATGCCTTAGTTGTTGCAACCATCCTCTGGTCTTCTCGTTTTTCTAAAGCGTTGCGTGGATATGTGCAGTTGGGGTTAGAAATCCTCACTGGTGGGGTGCTGTTCTACTTGATGTTCATGGCGCATTGGCAGTTTGCGACCGGGGTGGCGATTACGTTCCGAGCGGCCATTTTCGCCTATATATTTGCTGCAATTCTGGGCCTGATTTGGGTAGGGCTTCAATCATTCAAACCCAAAGCGCGCACGACCGTCACGTATGGCTGCATCAGCCTCGCCCTGTTGGCGGCGTCAGCGTTCTTCTTCATGCAGCCCAAGGTTCAGTATGAGTTGGTGGGCTCTCTGGATGCGCGCATCGCAATTGTCCGCGGTACGCCGCAGGCCCAAGCTGACGTGATCCGATTTGGCGAGTTTCAAGAGGGAGAAAGTCAGCAGTTCCGCATCCGCAGCGCGCCAGATGCTGCCACCGCGCTTGAGCAGATTGAAACGGTAGAAAGCGTTTCAGGCGCCTTTGTTCCGGTCGGCACGAACACCAAGGGATACCCAGTGATCTGGCAAACCAGCTTCTTGCCGGACTCGTATCGCAATCCGGCTCTCGCGTTCGCCGTTTTTGGCTTTCTGTTGCTGACACTGACCGTTGGCGGTGCCCAACACAAATTGCACCCATTGGCAGTAGGTGCTGAGTTCTTTGTTGATACCATCCGCGGCATTCCAATGCTGGTGATCATTCTCTACATCGGCCTGCCTCTGGCGGGTGCGGTCAAAGATGCCACCGGCGGTGGCATAGACATGACCAACATGACACGAGGGATCATCGCGATTTCGGTCGGCTACTCTGCCTATATGGCCGAAATTTTCCGGTCTGGCATCGAGGCCATTCCAAGAGGGCAGATTGAGGCTGGCGGTTCGCTGGGTCTGTCGCGATGGCAAACTGCGCGGCTTATTATCCTACCGCAGGCGCTACGCATCGTAACGCCTCCTTTGGGGAATGAGTTCATTGCGATGATCAAGGACACCTCGCTGCTGTCGATCCTGTCGGTTCGCGATATGACCCAGCGGATGCGCGAATTTCAGGCAGCCAGTTTCCTTCCCTTCGCACCCTTTAACACAGCGGCAATTTTGTACGTCGTGATCACACTGGGTTGCGCCAGTTTCCTAAAATGGATTGAGCGCCGAACGGCGAGGGAAGACCGATGAGCAAACTGGAACTGGGGGTTTGTTACTACCCTGAGCAATGGGATCGGTCGCTTTGGCGCGAAGATGCGAGGCGGATGGTTGAGATGGGTATCGACTGGGTGCGCATTGCCGAGTTCACGTGGGGTCTGATCGAACCCGAACGTGGTCAGTTCAAATGGGATTGGCTGGATGAGGTGATAGAAATTCTGGGCGATGCGGGCCTGCGCGTAATGATGTCCACGCCAACGGCTGCTCCTCCGAAATGGCTGATCGATGAACATCCCGAAATTCTTCCGGTCGGCCCAGATGGCCGGGTGAGGGGCTTTGGATCTCGGCGACACTATTGCTTTTCCAGCGATGTTTACCTTGCCGAGTGCCGCCGGATCGCAACCGAGTACGCACGCCGTTATGGCGAGAACCCGCATGTTCACGCTTGGCAGATCGACAATGAGTATAACGACCACGACACAGTGCTCAGCTATTCGGATGCGGCGCGCGACGGTTTCCAACGCTGGCTAAAAGACCGTTACGGATCCATCGATAACCTGAATCAAACATGGGGCACTGTATTCTGGGCATCAGCCTATTCCGGCTTTGGCCAGATCGAGTTGCCCAATGGTCTGGTGGCCAATCCCAATCCAACCCACGCACTGGATTTTGCGCAATATTCCTCAGACCGGGTAAGACTGTTCAACCGGGCTCAGGCGGACATTCTGCGTGCGTTCTCACCTGGCCGCGATATCACCCATAACTTCATGGCGGGCAGCTTTGAGTTCGACCACCATACCGTGGCCAAAGATCTGGATATCGTTGGCTTCGATAGCTATCCGCTGGGCAACTTGTTGGGCTCATCCCTGACCGACGAGGAAAAACACCGCTATTTGCGGACCGGAGCGCCAGACTATCAGGGGTTTCATTGCGATCTTTACAGATCACAGGGCAAAGGGCGGGTATGGATACTAGAGCAGCAACCTGGCCCGGTTGATTGGGCCGAAAAGAACCCTTCCCCCGCAGACGGAATGGTTCGGCTGTGGACTTGGGCAGCCTATGCCCACGGGGCGCAGGCGGTGATGTACTTTCGCTGGCGACAAGCCAAGTTCGCCCAGGAGCAGTTCCACACTGCGCTGTTGCGCTCGGACGGAAGCCCGGATCAGGCCGCATTGGAAATGGCTCAGGTGGTAAAAGAGCGTGCGTCGCTGCCCGCGGCCACGTGTGACAAGGCATCGGTGGCCATCTTACTGGATTACCAATCAATTTGGGCCGCAGATATCCTGCCGCACGACGATGCCTTCCCCAATGCTCAAATCTTTCGCGAATGGTATGCTGGGTTGCGTTCTCTGGGGGTAGATCTGGACTTTGTCGGACCCGAGGATGATTTGACGGGCTATAAACTGATCGTTGTCCCGCAAAGCATGATCGTATCATCGGATTTGGCGACAAAGTTACAAAACAGTCAGGCAAAGCTGCTCATCGGGGCTCGGGCGGGCAGCAAAACGATGGACATGCACACGCCGCAAAACTTAGCCCCGGGTGAATTGGCTGAGTTGACCGGTGTTCGAGTGAAACGCGTGGAGTCGTTACCGGATCTGGCTCGAGAGACAGTATGCCTAAGCGACGGTACGCACCATGAATTTACTGGCTGGCGTGAGATCATTGAAACCGAACAACGCGTAATCGCCCGCTTTTCAAGTGCTTACAGGGATGGAAGTCCTGCAGTCGTGCAATCGGATCGGGCCATGTACTTTGCAATGATCCCGCGTGGCGAATTGTTGCAAGCAGTACTGACCGACGCGCTTGAATGGGCAAACGTTCCTATGATGAAATGTGACGCAGATCTGCGCATCACATATCGGGGGACTTTGGGTTTTGCTTTCAATTACGGAGCCAAACCAAAGGCGCTGCCAGAGGCAAGAGGTCGGCAATACTTGATCGGATCAGACTTGATCCCTCCGCATGGGGTGTCAGTGTGGCAGAACCATTAACCGACCCTAGCCTAAGGGATTCCGCGATTGAACAACGAAGCTGGCGCCCCCAGTTTCAATGCACTGATTGGGGTTCTCTGAGTGTTGAAGGTGTTTGCGGGAGATTATCCTTTGGCTTCGATGGCAACGGCACACGCTGGGATTTCCTGCCCGTTCCACACGACGGAAGTGGCATTGTAGTTGATCAGGAATGTGTGATTTTCCGTCTCGCGACGCCGAAGGCCATCGGGCATGGATTGTAAGTCTAAATCAACCTGCTTAGCTGCCAATTCAATCAGCCTGTCCCACAGTGTTTCGTCAGGGAATCCAGACAAATACCAAACGCTGTCATTGCCCTTTAGCGCGCTTGTCCCGTCCGCGTAACCCAATAAGTCTTTGGCGTCGCCAGACACACGATCTATCCAATGGAGCGCTGCACCACCGCCGATAACCTCTCGCTTCACATTAGGCGGCAGGGTTTCAACCAATTCCACCTCACACTCCAGACTATGCAAACCAGGGCGTCCCGTTTCTGGGATCTGAAAATCTCTGGTTATTGCACCGCTGCGTGGGCCGAGTATTGCTAGGTCGCAATTGCCTGTCAGGCTTTCTTCCAGCGCTCCTTCTATGGTCGCCAGACCAGGTGCCAGAACCAATTTGTAACGCTCGTCGGGGATAGCTGTCGGCGATACAAAGTCCACGGACAACCCCGCCCGTCGAAGGGCGCGATAGGCCGAGAACACCAGTTTGAAATAGTCAAATCCTGCGCCCTGGGGCTGGGTTGCCCAAGCCCAGTGAGAAGCATAGTCGAACACTATGGCGACCTGCGCCTTTGACTGAGTTATTTGCCCCAATTGTTCAAGGATGTCAGCGGCTTCGCGCGCCTCAGACAATGCTGGGGCAGGGCGGTCGTTTGGCGTGAATAACCCGGCGTGCATTTGTTCCTGGGCAAACGGAGCCTGCCGCCACCGAAAATAACTGACGACTTCCGCCCCATGGGCGACGGCTTCAAGCGACCATAGCTTAACCATACCGGGCAGAGGCGCAGGGTTGTAAGGGGCCCAGTTAACAGGGCCCGGCTGTTGTTCCATGACCCACCAGCGCCCTTTACCGACAGCGCGGTAAAGATCATGGTGAAAGGCCTGCATATCGGGATCACCTTGTTGCAGGAACCGCGTCTTATGGTCTTCATCTGCCTCTAGGCGATCAGAAAGAAATCCAATCGGGTAACTGTCCCAAGTGGCGATATCCAGGTCGGCGCCTACTTTGAAGTGATCAAAGTCCAGAATGCGGCCCATATAGTTATGCAACAACGGAGCATCTGTCAGGGGCCGCAAAACATCCACCTGCGCTTTGTTGAAGACCGCAACTTGGTCCGAACTAAACCTGCGGAAGGCTAAAACATGAGCAGGATTAGGTTCGGTGACCGTCAGGTTTGGCAGTTCAATCTGGTCGAACGTGGCGTATTCCATTGACCAGAAGATGTTACCCCAAGCTGTGTTGAGCGCGTCGATGGTGCCGTACTGTTCGCGCAGCCAGTTTTGAAAAGCACGCAAAGCAACGGGGCTATAGCTGATGGTTGTATCATGGCAGCCGTATTCATTGTCGATCTGCCACGCCACGATGTGTGGGTTGCGGCCGTAACGCTCGCCCATTATCTGCGCAATTCGTTCGCATTCTTCGATGTAACCCGGGTGGCTAAAGCAATAGTGCCGTCGAGAGCCGAACTTGCGGGATTGCCCGTTTTCGTCGCACGCCAGCATATCTGGGTGTTTGTCGAGCATCCAACGCGGAGGTGTTGCCGTTGGCGTCCCCATTACGATTTTCAGGCCAGCTGCACCTAAAACCTCTACCGCCCGGTCCAGCCACTCAAAGCGCAAGTCTTCAGGCGAGGGCTCTAGTCGGCTCCACGCAAACTCGCCGATCCGAACCCACTTCAGGCCAGTTTCTACCATGCGTGCGGCATCTGCCGGCCACATCTCTTCGGGCCAGTGTTCAGGGTAATAACACACGCCAAGTTCAGGCTTCATAGGATGACCTTGTGTTCAGGTTGTCCTTTGCCGACCTCAGTGGCCGCAAAGGTCATGCCATTGGAAGGGTGGCTTAGTAGGGTCTCTTCGTTCAACCCTTCGCGCGCTGTTGTGCAAAATAAGGTCGTTAGATCGTCACCACCGAATGCGGGGCAAGATGTGTGTGCCGCCTCAAAATCGACCGCTTTCAAAAACGTCCCGTCTGGGCTGTAGGCCGCGACGCGGTGTGCACCCCATTGGGCAACCCAGACATTCCCATCGAGATCGACGACTGCGCCATCCGGGTTTAAACCTTCGACTCGCAAATCCAGAAACACGGTGCTGTTCCCCTCGGGCCAGCCGGTTTCGGCATTAAGCTTCCAGCGCATAACCTTTTTTTCGGCTGTGTCTGCGAAATAAGCGCAAGAGCGGTCTGGTGCGAAACAGATTGCGTTTGAGATTGTTACGTCTTGTACCAACTGACGCAGTTCACCTCGCCAAAACCTATAGATTGATCCTGCGCCTTTTTCGGCATGTTTGCCCATAGTCCCGATCCAGAAACCACCCCAAGGATCGGCCCTTCCGTCATTGGACCGGGTTATGGGGTTATCCGTTTCCAGCGGTACGACGAGCTCTCTCTCTCCGGTGGCCAATCCGAACCGCCATAGTCCTGTTTCCGAGGCGATAATGAGCGTATCGTGATCCACCCATCCGGCGGCTGAAACGTGTTCGGGAAACTGACAGCTTTGTTGGGCACCTTTCTCCTGTGTCAAAAGGCGCTTGTTTACAATGTCGAACCAAAAGAGCTGCTTCCGCTCAGGATGCCATAGCGGACCCTCGCCCAATTCGCATGGGCGATCATCAAAGACTGTGCTCATCCGGCGGCCTCGTCAAAGGCCGAAACGATCTGTTGAGCGCGGTTCGCTATCTCTGAGGCGGACATGCCGGGTTTGAACAGGGCTGAACCAATTCCAAAACCATCTGCTCCGGCTTTGATCCATAGCCCAAAGTTCTCTGGCCCCGCGCCACCAACGGCGTAGACCAAAGTGCCGTTGGGCAACACGGGACGCAGCGCAGCCAACCCAGTTGGGCCAGCCAACACGCCGGGGAACAGTTTTAATCCAGTCGCCCCGGCCTTTAGTGCGGCAAATGCTTCGGTCGGAGTATACACGCCCGGCCAGCTTTCCAGCCCAAGTTCACAGGTTCTGGAAATAACGTCCGTATCGCAGCTTGGCGACACGATCAGTTTGCCGCCAACACTCGCCACGTCATCGACCTGCTTGGGGGTCAGAACGGTTCCTGCACCTATCAAGGCTTGGCTGCCAAAGGCCTCTGTCAGGATGCCAATGCTATCCAAAGGGTCCGGAGAGTTAAGCGGGACCTCAATCTTGTCTATACCTGCTTCGATCAGAGCACGCCCTGCGTCTAAAGCTTCTGCCGGTTTTAAGCCGCGCAAGATTGCTATGATGGGGCGGCTCATGCGGTTTGCCTCGCGAGTACACGGGCCTGTCCAAGGCCCGCTAGTGTGGATCGAGTACTGTTGGCGGTCTCGACAAAGGCACCTTGTTGCTGAAGGGCTTTGGCGTAAACTTCGGATAGACCTTCGGCGCCAATAATCGCGATTTGCTGACCAAGCCAATAAGCTCGTGTTGCGGCCAATTCTGCCCCAATCAAATAACCTGAAAGCCGCGCACGCGCCACACCAGCGTCTTGCCCTTCCAGCAAATCAGCGGCGCGAAGCCCAAACAGACGGGCGGCCAACTGTTCAGGTTTCGACAATGTGTCGGCGGTAGCTTCAGCAAAGGCCGTATCGTCCCATCCGTCCGAGACCGAGTGCTTGAGAACCGATTGTCCCCGCAACAAATCGAACATTTCTCCGGTCATGAACGTTCTGAAGCTTATGACTTCGCTGGCACTGACTTGGACCCACTTAGTATGGGTGCCGGGTAGGCAGATAACGCCGTCCCAGTTTTGGCGGTCGGCCAGGAAACCGGCGATCTGGGTTTCCTCACCACGCATCACATCCGGGGGTGAGTTCTGCTTTAACCCTGGCACCACAAATGCGCGGATCCGCGGATCACTATTCGGAACACGTACCGGGGGAACCGGGGTCGCCGCGCATGGCACTGCAGAGTAGGGGGCCTCAACCCAACCTTGCCTTGCGCCGACCATGCCGCATGCCACAACGTCGACAGGTTCAGGCCCCAGCCAGTCTTCGATCAGGTCGAGCAGCGCCGCCTGAAAGTCCCCCTTGGCGACACGCACCATGCCTTGATCCGATTGCGACTGTTTCAAAACAGTGTCACCCTGCATGGCCCAAGCCCGCAGATGAGACGTTCCCCAATCGACAGCGATCCATTCGGTCTTCATGGTTTTATCCCGTTACTACGACGCCGCCATCGACAGCCATGCATTGGCCGGTCATGGCCCGGCTGGCCTCGGAAGCAAGGAACAAGGTCGGAGCGATCATGTCCTCGGGCGTCAGGTGTTCTTTGAGACATTGGCGATCCAAATGGGCTGCCAAGTCCTCTGGCGTGGCCCACATGTCTAGCTGTTTTTGGGTCAGGACCCATCCCGGAGCGAGCGCATTGACACGGATTTTCTGCGGTCCTAACTCGCGCGCCAGCGAACGCGTCATACCGGTGATCCCTGCATTCGAAGTTGTATAGATTGGGTATCCGGCATTTCCCATCATGTAGCTGATCGAGCTGAAATTGACGATTGCGCCACCTTGCCCCTTCATGTGCCGGGCTGCTTCCTGACAGGCAAAGTAATACGCTTTGAGGTTCACCTCGATCATCCAGTCCCAGAACTCCGTTGTGGTTTCTTCCAGTGAATGGCGTTGGTCATTGGCGGCATTGTTGATCAGAACTTTAATCGGGCCATGCGCTTCGGCTGCGGTTTTCATTGTGGTGTGCAGCAGCTCGGTATCTGTCATGTCGCCCTGCATAAACAAAGGTTCACGGCCGTGTTTGTCGCGCATTTCTTCGACGAAGCCACTGGCATCCGAACGGCCAATGAAAGCTACGTTCGCACCTTGGGCCAGAAACCCATCCGTCAGTGCTGCTCCGACGCCAGAACCTCCACCGGTGATATAGACCGAGGCGCCGTTCAAATCGTGGAATGTGGCTGTTTGTTCCATCAATGGCTCTCTCTGGTAACAAGGCGGGTGTCTTTGCCAACAAGGAAGTCTAGGTCTGCGCCTTGATCGGCTTGCAGAACGTGGTCGATATAGAGTTTCGCGTAGCCGCGGGTGTAATGCGGGTCGTCCGGTTGCCACGCTGTGCGGCGGGCATCCAGTTCCTTTTGTTCGACCAGCAGCTCGAGCTCGCCATTGCTGGCCGAAACGCGGATACGGTCACCGGTCTTGACCAGCGCCAGAGTACCCCCTGCCTGAGCTTCGGGGCTGACGTGTAGGATTACCGTGCCGAACGCAGTGCCCGACATACGTGCGTCTGAGATGCGGATCATGTCCCGCACGCCTTCTTTCACCAGCCGCGCTGGGATTGGCATGTTGCCGACTTCGGGCATGCCGGGATACCCTTTGGGGCCACAGCCTTTGAGTACCAGAATAGTCTCAGGCGTCACCGGCAGGTCTTCGCGGTCGATATTTGCTTTCAGGTCTTCGATGCTCTCAAAGACATAGGCTTCGCCTTCTGTTTCAAGCAGATCATCCGTCGCGGCCGAAGGCTTCACTATCGCTCCGTTGGGCGCTAGGTTTCCACGCAACACACGCAGGCCAGCGGCGTGTTTCACCGGGTCATCAAAGGAGCGAATGACATCGGTGTTAAAGCACTCTGCACCTTCGTAGTGGGCCGAGATATCCCGGTTCAGTACAGTTTTGGCCGGTCGCAGGTAGGGTTTTAGCTCGTTCAGAACGACTGGAACACCGCCCGCGTAACAGAAATCTTCCATCAGATACTTGCCCGAGGGCATGCAGTTTACCAGCAGTGGTATCTCTGAGCCGATTTCGAAATCCTTGAGCGTTAGGTCTACACCTACGCGGCCTGCCAAAGCCAGTAGGTGAACCACTGCATTGGTCGACCCGCCAACGGCGGCATTTGCGAGGATGGCGTTTTCGAACGCTTCCTTTGTCAGGATGTCCGAAGGCTTAAGGTCCTCGTCCACCATCTCAACGATCCGTTTGCCGGTCAAATGTGCCAGAGCCATGCGGCGGGCATCAACGGCGGGCAGGGCAGCATTTGTCGGCAATGACATACCCATTGCTTCAACAAGAGACGCCATAGTCGAGGCCGTGCCCATAGTCATGCAGACACCTGCGCTGCGGGACATACCAGACTCAGCGTTCATGAAGTCCTGAAGAGTCATCTCTCCGGCCCGAACAGCTTCGGAGAATTTCCAAACGTCCGTGCCCGAGCCGATATCCTGTCCGCGATACTTACCGTTCAGCATCGGACCGGAGCTGACGACGATCGACGGCAGATCGACCGAGGCCGCGCCCATCAACTGCCCGGGCGTGGTTTTGTCACAACCTCCCAGTAAGACCACGCCGTCGATGCCATAAGCGCGGATGGATTCCTCGACATCCATTGCCAGCAGGTTGCGGAACAGCATAGCAGTGGGTTTCATCTGGGTTTCGCCCAGCGACATGACGGGGAATTCGACTGGAAAGCCTCCAGCCTCCCACACGCCACGCTTTACGCCTTCGGCCAGATCGCGCAGGCCCGAATTGCAGGGGGTGAGCTCAGACCACGTGTTACAGATGCCGATGATCGGGCGCCCGTCGAAGGCGTGATCGGGAAAGCCCTGGTTCTTCATCCAGGATCGGTGGATAAACCCGTCCTTATCGAGCTTTCCGTACCAATGCTGTGAGCGGCGTTTCTTAGTCATTCGCTGAGCCCTTTCAAGCGGCTTTGGCGGGCTGGCACCAATCCGGTAGCCAGTCTGAATGTGCAGTCAGAAGGTCTGTCACCAGATTGCGGATTTGGCGTAAGTCTAGTTCGGCCGCGGTGTGAGGGTCCATCATCGCTGCGTGGTAGATGTATTCGGGGTTCTGCTCGGTCAGGGCGCGCACGGTCAGTTCCTGAACGTTGATCTGCGATCGCATCAAAGCGACCAGTTGCGGCGGGATGTCCGTCACGACCGAAGGCTGGATACCGTTCGTGTCGACCAAACAGGGCGTTTCGACGGCAGCTCCCAATGGCAGTTGCGGGATTTGCCCTGTGTTTGGCAGGTTGCCGTACGCCACATAGGGCGTATCGGTGACGATGGCGTTCATCAGGTCAGCAGCAAACTCGTGGCTTCGGGTGACCTCGATGTTTCGCCCGTCGGTCAGGGTTTTGGCCTGCTCTTTCCAGCTGGCGACCTGCTCTTCGCAGCGCGTTGGATATTCATCCAGCGGTATGCTGAACTGGTCGATCAGATCTTGCCGTCCGTCTTTGATAAACCAAGGCACATACTCGGCCAGATGTTCCGAGCTTTCGGTGCAGAAATAACCCAGATGATCCATCACCTCATACCGGACTTTGTTTGCACAGCGCGGCATCAACAGTGGTGGCTTCGGTAGGTGTCCGCTGGCATAGCCCTGCCTTAGCGCCGGATAAAGATCGCGGCCTCCATGCTCGAGCCGCAGGAAAAAGGCGACGTGGTTCACACCCGCGACCTTATAGCGGAATCCGTCCTTGGTCAGGTCCAGATCATGGGCCAGTTCCTCGACCGTATTTTGTACGGAATGGCAGAGGCCGACATGTTTCAACGTCGGAAACTGCTCGGCCAAGGCCCAGGTGTTGATCGCCATCGGGTTGACGTACTGCAGCAAAGTTGCCTTCGGGCAAAGCTGCATCATGTCGTGTGCTACGTCCCAAAGAACCGGAACCGTTCGCAAGCCGCGCATGATGCCTCCTACGCCGAGTGTATCGGCGATGGTTTGGCGCAGACCGTATTGTTTGGGGATTTCGAAATCCGTGACCGTGCAGGGTTTATAGCCACCGACCTGGAAGGCAGTGATTACAAAATCCGCGCCATCCAGCGCCGCACGGCGTTCGGTGTGGGTTGAGACTGTTGCACCCGTTCCGACAGAACGGATCATCGCGCGGGCCACAGCCTCACTTTCAGCCAGCCGCTCGGAATCGATATCCATCAGGGCAAAATGGCTATCTGCCAGCGAGGGGGTGAGCAGAGCATCCCCCACGATATTCTGCATGAAGATCGTGGAGCCCGCTCCGATAAAGGTGATCTTTGTCATTTTGCAAACCTTTGGCTTGACGTCATTTCACAGCCCCGAGGGTCAGGCCCGCGATGAAGTGTTTTTGCATCAGGAAGAACATGGCAACTGGAGGCAGCGCGGCTACGATCGATCCGGCGCTCATCAGTTGGTAGGCGGCCCGGAATTGGGCGTTGAAACTGGTGATCCCTGCCGTGACCGGCTGGCTTTCGGCGCCTTGGGTCAGAACAACGGCCCAAAAATAATCGTTCCAGATAAAGGTAAAGATCAGCACGCTGAGCGCCGCGATGGCGGGTTTCATCAGTGGTAGAACAACGTACCAGAAGATACGCCATTCACTGATGCCCTCGACGCGGGCAGCCTCGATCAGTTCAAAGGGCAGGGCGCGGATAAAGTTGCGCATGAAGAGGGTGCAGAACCCTGTCTGGAATGCGATGTGGAACAGGACCAAGCCAGTTTTGGTGTTGTATAGGCCAAGTTGGAGGGTCAGGTCGCGCACCGGAACCATCAGGATCTGGAAGGGTACGAAGTTGCCTGCCACGAACATGAAAAAGATCCAGAGGTTCGACTTGAACTTGTAGATCCCTAGAGCAAAGCCGGTCATACAGCTGAGCGCTACCGCACCGATCACCGTCGGGATGGTGATCAGGAACGAGTTCAGCAGATATCGCGGCATGTCCGAGTTGAAGAACACCTGTCCGTAGTTGAACGCGCCCTCGAAACTGGACGGGAGTCCCCAGTAGTTCGCATTGGTGAAATCGGCCTCGGGCTTGACTGAAAAGAGGGCAACGGCCAGCAGCGGGCCTAACCACAAAAGCAAGGCCAAAGGCAACATTGCCTGATAGGTGATCTGCGCTGCGCGGGGTTGTTTTTCGATAGGTTTGGGAAACATCTCAGTGCCCCTTTTCTTCGCGGTACATCGACCACAGGAAGTAGGCGATGAAGCAGAGCATGATCAGGAATAGGATCACCGCAATGGCTGCGCCATAGCCCATGCGGAAGCCGTATTCGGAGAGCGCGACCTCGAACATGTAATAGGCCAGTACGCGTGAGGAGCCGAACGGCCCGCCCTGGGTCATAATCGAGATCAGGTCGAAAGACCGCAGCGCGCCGATAATGGTGACAACGAAAGCGATGAAAGTGGCAGGGCGTAGTTGCGGCAGGATGATATGCCACAGCATCCGCAGGCCCTTTGCGCCGTCCAGACGTCCTGCCTCAATCTGTTCAGGGTCCACTGCGTTCAAACCGGTGAGATAGAGGATCATACAATAAGCCGTTTGCGGCCAGAGCCCGGCGAAGATGATGCCGTAGGTCACCAGCGTTTCATCCCCCAGAACGTTCAGAGGCCCTAGGCCGAACAGGCCAAGGAATTCGTTTAGCAACCCGAAAGTTGGATCGTAGAACCATGTAAAGACAAGACCTACCACGACCTGCGAGATCACGAAGGGGAAGAAGAAAAGCGATTTATAAAGCCGGATGCCCCAGACGGTTTGGTTCAGGAACAGGGCAATGAACAGACCTGCCGGGATCGCTGCCAAATACAGGATCAACCAGATCAGGTTGTTTTTGAGCGAGATATAAAAGGCGTCTCGATCGACCCATTCCCAGTACAGATCTTCGTAGTTGCGGAACCCGATATATTCAGCAGAGCCAAGCCCATCCCATTCATAAAGCGACAGGTTGAAGGACTGAAAGACCGGAATGATCACATAGACCATGAAGAACAGCATGCCTGGCGCCAAAAACAGCCAGGGCGCAATGCGTTGTTGATTCCTGTGGAACCAGCTTTCCTGTTCTGGAGTGTCGACGGCTGACATATAAATACTCGGGTTGGTTCAGTTGAGTAAGACGGGTTGTTACCCGCCTTACGCTTGATGAGGTGCAGGCCGGGCTAGAGCCCGGCCTGACCGGTTTAGTTCTCGTAGATGCGGCTTCGTGCGCGTTCCAGCTTGGACAGAATACGGTCGAGGTTGTCGGGCTTCACCATGAACTCCTGGAAACCTTCCATCGAAACCTTAGCCATTTCCGCAGGTGCGTCGCGGTCCCAGAACTGAGCGACGCCGCCCGGGCTGTTGGAGGACAGCATCTCAAAGCCTTGCTGCAGGAACTTGTCCTCATCCACCGAGGATTGGGCGTTGATGGGCAGCTGGCCCAGGTTGGCGCCGTTGTTGATCTCGGTCTGTACGTCGGGCGAGACGACGAAACGCAGGAATTCGCGTGCCGCTTCTTTGTTCGAGGCATTCGCCGGGATATGGAACGTGTCGGTCGGGGCGTCCTCGGCCAGTTCAACATCGGGGTTGATCGCGACAAACTGATAGAAGTCCAGCTGATCGTCAGTCAGACCGGCCTCACGCAGAGGTGCCACAGCAAAGTTGCCCATCAGATAGGCGGCTGCGTCTCCGTTGACCATGAAGGGTAGGGCTTCTTGCCAGCTGTAAGTCTGGTGATTGTCGATGAACGCGCCCATGTCGATCAGCTGTTTCCAGTTGGCGAAGGTCTGCTTAACTCGATCATCTTCCCAGCTCACCTCACCGTTGGCGAGTTGCTGGTGGAAGTCGAACCCGTTGGTGCGCATGTTCAGGTAATCGAACCAGCCGCCAGCTGTCCAAAGGAACTTAGTGCCGATGGTATAGCAAGCCCGACCTGAGTCGATAATCTTCTGACAATTGACCAGCTCTTCTTCCCATGTGGTCGGTTCGGTCAGGCCCAGTTCGTCAAAGATATCTTTGCGGTAGTAAACACCCCACTGATAATAAGTGTAGGGTACACCCCACTGCTTGCCGTCGATGGTCATCGCGCCTTTGGTCGAGGCGAGATTGTCAGCGATCTCAGGCTCGGCCCACAGGTCAGAGACGTCTTCGAACAGCCCAGCCTCGACATAAGGCTTCATTCGGTTGGCCGCGTACCAGTTAGCTACGTCCGGGGTATCAGCTGTCAGGAAGTTCCGGATCTGCGTCTTGTAGGCCTCGCGATCGATCACCGTGGTCTCGATGGCCAGATCGGGGTGTTGTTGTTGAAACTTTTCGATCATCGCTTCCATCGTCGCACGCGGCGCTGGGTTCGATGTGTCAAGAAAGATGCGCAACTCGCCTGTGAGTTCGGCAGCCGCCGGGGCCGTTAACGCAACGCTGGCGGCCAGTGCGGCCGCCGTGCGCTTGAACATGGAATGCATAGTTTCCTCCCTTAGCTTCCACTTTGGTTCCAAATAGTGAAACCAAGTTTTATATATTGAAAACTACACATCGACTCAGTTAGTCTTGTCAAGACCCTTGCGCCGAGACCGGCCAGGGATGCGGAGGAGAACAGACACCCGTGGCAGGTGACGGAACCATAGGCAAAGCATGCGATGTGCTGGATCAAGTAGCAGCATTCGGGCGACCGGTGCGGTTCGCTGAATTGTTGGAAAGTAGTACTTTTCCTAAGGCTACCTTGTATCGGTTTCTACAATCGCTGACCAATCAGGGTATGCTGTCGTACGATCCCGACCGCCAAACATATGCGCCGGGAATGCGGCTGGTGCGTCTGGCTCATGCGGCATGGACGCAAAGCTCATTGGCGCCGGTCGCGCGGCCGTTTCTGGATGCGCTGAGTCGGGAGACAGGCGAGACAGTACATCTGGCGCAACTAGATTCCAGCCAAGTTCTGTACGTTGATAAGCGCAATGCGGCTCAACCAGTCGAGATGTTTTCGCAGGCTGGTAAAGTTGGGCCTGCCTATTGCACAGGCGTAGGCAAGGCAATGCTGGCGTTTCTGGATGAAGAGGCGCTGTGCAATGCGGTTGCCCAGCAAAGCTATCATCGGTTCACCGAAAAGACTTTGACGTCCGAGCAAGCTCTGCGCGCGGACCTGCAGCTTATTCGCCAACGTGGTTACGCCATTGACGATGAAGAACACGAACCCGGCATTATCTGTATTGCCTGTCCGATCCTGACTTCGGGCGGACGAGTGCTGGGTGCAATTTCAGTAACTGGGTCCACCGGACGAATGGGGTTCGAGCAATTAGAGAGCTGGATACCCCACGTGCGGCAAGCGGCCGACCAGATTGGAGCCGAGGCGCAGGCCTGGAGGTTCCCCGAAACCCGCCAAATGGCCAGTAATGACAGGATGCAAGCGACATGACCGGCGTAACTCTGAATGGTGCCATTAAACGGTATGGTCAAACACAGGTGATACACGGGATCGACCTGCAAATTGAGGACGGTGAATTCTGTGTATTCGTCGGCCCGTCGGGGTGTGGAAAGTCGACCCTTTTGCGGATGATCGCCGGACTTGAGGAAACCTCAGAAGGTGAGATTCGCATCGGCGCGCGCGACGTTACGCACATGGATCCCGCGAAACGGGGCGTGGCAATGGTGTTTCAAACCTACGCTCTTTACCCGCATATGACCGTGGCCGAGAACATGGGTTTCGGGCTGCGCATGAATGGGGTGGCTAAGGCTGAAATTAATAAGAAGGTTCAAGAAGCCTCAAGCATTCTCAAGCTGGACCAGTATCTCAAGCGTAAGCCCAAAGCGCTGTCCGGCGGTCAACGCCAAAGGGTGGCCATTGGTCGGGCCATCGTGCGTGGTCCAGAGGTTTTTCTGTTCGACGAACCTTTGTCCAATCTGGACGCCGAATTGCGGGTAGAGATGCGCGTTGAGATCGCGCGGCTGCACAATGAAATTGGTGCAACCATGATCTATGTGACCCATGATCAGGTCGAAGCGATGACCATGGCCGACAAGATCGTCGTTTTGCGCGATGGGCGGATTGAACAGGTCGGTGCTCCGATGGACCTGTACCGCGATCCGGACAATCGCTTTGTCGCTGGGTTCATCGGATCTCCTGCTATGAATTTCCTGGAGTGTGAGATTGTGAACGGAAAAATTTCTCATCCAGCGTTTGGCGAGCCTTTGGATGCGCCTGCCAAAGTACCCGCGGGTTTGAGCAAGGTTACCTTGGGTATTCGTCCCGAACATATCGAAGTAAACCGCGCTGGAGACACATGCACGGTTGATTTGACCGAAGCGTTGGGAGGCGTGAGCTATACATATTTGCTGACACCGAACGGAGACAAATTAATTGTCGAAGAACGCGAAGACCAGCGCAGCAAACAAGGCGAGCGCATTGGTTTAACAGTTCGTCCCGAGCGCGCGATGTTGTTTGATCCCGAGACAGGGCAGCGTCTGCGGTAACACTGAAATAGCACGTGAGCAGAAGCGCGCCGATCCGATGATCTGGCGCGTTTTTTTTGGCCAGATTTCATCTGGATTTTGTATCCAATATCCGATATGGCGGGTTCAAAGGGCCAATTCTTTGGGCCCGACGCTGCTTTCTAAAAGGATGTAAC
The DNA here is from genome assembly GCF_056538765.1 of Ruegeria sp. BE9. Lineage (NCBI taxonomy): Bacteria > Pseudomonadati > Pseudomonadota > Alphaproteobacteria > Rhodobacterales > Roseobacteraceae > Ruegeria > Ruegeria sp. BE9. Next base: position 209,080 of record NZ_JBQFTS010000005.1, read on the forward strand.
CGATGTCGACCAATGTTTTCACCGGCACTATGCCTGCGCTCATGACCCCCTGTAAGGCTGATCGAACACCCGATTTCGACGCGTTGGTCCGCAAGGGGCAGCAGATGATCCAAGAGGGCATGTCGGCTGTAGTCTATTGCGGTTCGATGGGCGATTGGCCGCTGTTGACTGATGAGCAGCGCATGGAAGGCGTCGAGCGTCTGATCGGCGCAGGTCTTCCTGTTGTGGTGGGGACGGGTGCGATCAACACCCACTCGGCAGTTGCGCACGCTGCGCATGCGCAAAAAATGGGTGCTGTTGGCCTTATGGTTATCCCGCGTGTTCTTTCTCGCGGCAGCTCTCCTATTGCTCAGAAAAACCATTTCAAGGCAATTCTATCTGCTGCGCCGGATGTTCCTGCTATCATTTACAACAGCCCGTATTACGGTTTCGCGACCCGCGCGGATTTGTTCTTTGCATTGCGAGCAGAACACCCCAACTTGATTGGTTTCAAAGAGTTCGGTGGTGAGGATGACCTTCGCTATGCCGCTGAAAACATCACCAGTCAGGATGACCAGGTGACCCTGATGGTTGGCGTCGATACCGAGGTATACCACGGCTTTGTTAACTGTGGCGCGACTGGGTCAATCACAGGCATTGGCACCGCGCTTCCGAAAGAAGCGTTACTTCTCGCCTCTCTTTCCAAAAAGGCTGCACTAGGTAGCGCTGAAGCACGTCAACGCGCCCAAGAGCTTACTGATGCGATCCATGTGCTTTCCAGCTTTGACGAAGGCCCGGATTTGGTGCTGTATTACAAGCATCTTCTGGTGCTGAATGGTGAACAGGAATACCGTCTGCACTTTAACGAAACGGATGAGCTAACCGATGCGCAACGTAACTACTGTGAACAACAGTATGACTTGTTCCGTACTTGGTTTGCCGATTGGTCCAAGCAGGGCGGAGTGATCGCTGAATGCATGTGATCGACAGCCATACAGGGGGCGAACCTACACGGGTCATCCTTGATGGCGCCCCCGATCTTGGTGATGGTCCTCTGGCGGAGCGTGCGCATCGTCTGGCAACCGAGCATGAGGCGTTCTACCGGTCAATCATGCTTGAACCGCGCGGCCAACCTGCAATGGTCGCTGCGTTGCTGGTTGAACCGGTCGATCCGTCCTGTGTGACCGGTGTCATCTACTTTGACGTAGATGCGGTTCTTGGCATGTGCGGCCACGGAACAATCGGTTTGGCGGTTACTCTTGCGCACATGGGTCGTATCGATGTCGGTCGCCACCGGATCGAAACCCCTGCCGGTGTAGTGACGGTCGAGTTGCATGATGCGAATACCGTGACAGTCACGAATATCGAAAGCCGCCGTGTCGCTGCAAACGTCGCACTTGATGTCCCAAACTACGGTGTGGTGACTGGCGACGTAGCATATGGGGGCAATTGGTTTTTCATTGTAGACCCAAGCCCCATTTCTGTTGAGACAGGGAACATCCATCAACTCACCGAGATGACCATAGCGATCCGAGAGGCTTCGATCGCTGAGGGGACCGGCGGCGAATTGGGTGAGCCGATTGATCATGTGATCTTTCAGGATGCCTCACCCGATCCCGACGTTCATAGCCGAAACTTTGTTTTATGCCCCGATGATAACTATGATCGATCACCTTGTGGAACGGGAAGTTCGGCGCGGCTTGCCTGCCTTGCAGCTGATGGTGCGCTAGGCCCGGGGGAAGAGATCGTTCAACACAGTGTCATCGGCAGCGCCTATCGATTGTCTTACCAACCTGGCGCAAACGGTGGTGTTATTCCCTCCATTACAGGGCAGGCTCACATCATGGCCGAAGCGAAGTTGGTCTTTTCAGAAGCAGACCCATTCCGGTTAGGGATTGAGTTATGACCCAGCAGGTTGTCGTGATCGGGGCCGGTGTCATTGGCATCACGACGGCACTGGAATTGCAGCGCCGCGGGCATTCAGTTCTGGTTCTGGACCGAGATGGTGTCGCGGCGCAGGCCTCGGCTGGGAACGCCGGGGCGTTCGCCTTTCCCGAAGTGGAGCCTTTGGCCACGCCGGGAATTATGCGAAAAGCGCCCAAGTGGCTGATGGATCCACTTGGTCCTCTGTCTGTTCCTCCGGCATACGCTTTAAAAATTGCGCCTTGGATGCTGCGGTTCTGGCGCGCGAGCCGTCCGGATCGCTACAAAAATCTGTTAAGCGCGCAAGCCAGTTTGATGGACCTTTCCCGTTCTGCCCTGGATCGCCTGATCGCTTCCGTCGACGCCGAGGCTTTAATGCAGCGAGACGGTCAGATGCAGCTTTACGAAGGCGAAGCCGAATTTCGCGCGAGCCTTCCCAATTGGGAGGTGCGCCGGGCGCACGGGATCGAGTTTGAGTTGCTGGAAACCCGTGATGCGATTGCCGAGAAACAGCCCGGCCTTAGCCCACGATTTACGCATGCTGGGTTTACGCCCAATTGGTTCAACATAATTGATCCGAAAAAATGGGTCGAGCATCTGGCTCAAGCCTTTCGCGAGCGAGGCGGCCAGATCGAGGTGCAGGACATAACGGCACTGACGCCGACACAAAACGGAGTGCGGATTACTCTGGGCGAAAGTGTATTGGACGCAGGCAAAGTGGTCGTCTGTGCAGGCGCCTGGTCCCATCAACTTGCTCGAACGCTAGGGGATCATATCCCGCTGGAAACTGAGCGTGGGTACAACACGACTCTGCCTGAAGGCGCCTTTGATCTGCGCATGCACCTGACTTTTTCGGCGCATGGTTTTGTTGCCAGCCGCATCAATGGTGGCGTTCGTATCGGCGGGGCTGTCGAACTGGGGGGGCTGACCTTGCCTCCAAATTATAAACGGGCGGATACATTGCTGGACAAGGCGACGCAATTTCTGCCGGGGCTTAAAACCGAAGGTGGGACGCAGTGGATGGGCTTCCGCCCCTCATTGCCCGATAGCATCCCGGTTATTGGGGCGTCCTCGAATGCGCCAGAAGTTATCTATGCCTTTGGGCATGGCCACTTGGGCCTGACACAATCTGCCGGCACTGCTGAACTTGTCGGAGCTTTGGTGGACGGACAGGTTGCTCCGATTTCAGTCACTCCGTTTTCTCCGGCAAGATTTTAGGGGACATAAATGCGCAGCAGCAAAACCATCCATGTGATATCGGCCCACGCAGAGGGCGAGGTGGGTGACGTCATAGTCGGTGGTGTGCAGCCGCCGCCGGGCGAAACTATCTGGCAGCAGCGTTCCTTTATTGCCAGGGATCAGGCCCTGCGTAACTTCGTATTGAACGAGCCCCGCGGTGGCGTATTCCGCCATGTGAACCTGCTGGTCCCCCCCAAGCATCCTGAGGCTGACGCGGCCTTTATCATCATGGAGCCGGAAGACACGCCGCCTATGTCCGGATCTAATTCGATCTGCGTGTCCACTGTTCTGTTGGATGGCGGGATTATCCCCATGAAAGAACCCGAGACGCGCATGACGCTTGAGGCCCCCGGTGGCCTTGTTCATGTTCGGGCTGAATGCCGGAACGGTAAGGCAGAGCGTATTTTCGTGCAGAATTTGCCCAGCTTTGCGGACAAAATTGCAGCCTCTCTGGAGGTTCCCCGTGTCGGAACGCTGACTGTCGACACTGCTTATGGGGGCGACAGCTTTGTGGTCGTAGATGCTGCCGCTCTTGGGTTTGAGATAGTCGAGGCAGAGGCGAAAGATATCGCGCAACTGGGTGTGCAAATCACGAATGCCGCCAATGAGCAGCTTGGGTTTACGCATCCCGAAAACCCCGATTGGGATCATATCTCGTTCTGTGCCTTTTGCGGGCCTCTCAAGGAAACTGATACCGGTCTGACCGGTAAGTCCGCTGTCGCCATTCAACCCGGCAAGGTTGATCGTTCACCCACAGGAACAGCAGTTTCTGCGCGCATGGCGTTAATGGCCGCCAAGGGTCAGATGAAGATTGGTCAAACATTTGAGGCTATCTCGATCATCGGTTCTCGTTTCACTGGCCGTATTGTCGAGACTGTACAGGTAGGTGATCGCCCGGCAATTATACCTGAGATCAGCGGTCGTGGCTGGATCACTGGGATTCATCAGCACATGTTGGACCCGGATGACCCCTGGCCGGGTGGATATAAGTTGAGTGATACGTGGGGTGTGTGAGGCCATTTATTTAGCCCTCCTCAACCCCGTGGCAATATGCGCCCCCTCTAAACGATTGATCCCAAGCCCAACCTAATTTAAGGGAGACCCTGTCAAATCAGAGTCACCGTTGGGGCGGTATGATAAACGCGCCCCTCACACGCCACGCAGAAGTGGCACACTCTTGGATCGCACGCCCCGAAAGGCTTAAAAAAGGTAAAAGAATATGGCAGATAAATCGAACTTCGACATATTGTATACCATTGTAGACGAAGCGCCCGAACTGGCCAGCGCATCGTTTCTGCCCATCATCCGCAAGTTCGCATCCGCCGCTGGCGTCAGCGTTGGTACCAAGGATATCTCGTTGGCCGGACGTATCATTTCGACCTTCCCGGAAAACCTGACAGAGGCACAGCGCATCACTGATGATCTGGCCGCGTTGGGTGAACTGGTGAAAACACCAGACGCCAACGTCATCAAGCTGCCTAACATTTCAGCTTCGGTTCCGCAGTTGGTTGCCGCGATCGAAGAGTTGCAGTCGCAAGGCTACGATATTCCGAACTATCCCGAAGAACCCTCGACCGACGAGGAAAAAGCGATCCGAGCGCGGTATGACGCGATCAAGGGTTCTGCGGTGAACCCAGTTCTACGCGAAGGCAACAGCGACCGCCGTGCGGCCCGTGCAGTGAAGAATTACGCCCAGAAGAACCCCCATTCGATGGGTGAGTGGGTATCGTCCAGCCAGACCAAAGTATCCTCGATGTCGGGCAATGACTTCTACGCCAATGAGAAGTCCGCGACTATCACTGGGGCGCAGGCAGGTGATGCTAAAATCGAATTCGTGGGCAAAGACGGCAGTGTAACTGTTCTGAAGGATGGCTGGCCGCTGGCCGAAGGGACCGTTGCAGACGCGACCTTTATGTCTGTCAAAGCTCTGTCAGCATTTTTGGCAGACGCGATCGAAGACACCAAAAAAGACGGCACCATGTTCTCGCTGCACATGAAAGCCACAATGATGAAGGTCTCAGACCCGATCATCTTTGGCTATGCGGTAAAGGCTTGGCTGGCTCCGGTTTTTGAAAAATACGGTTCCGAATTGGAGGCACTGGGTGTGAACCCGAACTCTGGTTTGGGTGACCTGCTGGAGCGTGTTCAGGGTAATGCCGACATCATGGCAGCGATTGATGCGATCAAGGCGGATCGCCCATCAATGTACATGGTCGACAGTGACAAAGGTATCACGAACCTGCACGTACCATCGGACGTGATTATTGATGCATCGATGCCGGCTGTTATCCGTGCAGGTGGCAAAGGATGGGATGAGAGCGGTGCCAAAGGTGACACTAACTGTGTGATCCCCGACCGTTGCTATGCCCCGGTTTACGATGAGGCCATCAACTTCTTTAAAGCGAATGGTGCATTGAACCCGGCTACTGCCGGTGCCGTGGCAAACGTTGGCTTGATGGCCCAGAAAGCCGAAGAGTATGGCTCGCACCCGACCACATTCCAGGCTCCGGCCGATGGCACGATCCGTATTGTTCTGGCAAATGGTGAAACTCTGCACTCGCATGATGTAGAGGCGGGTGACATTTGGCGCGCGTGCACCGTCAAGAAGGCTCCGATCGAGAACTGGATTCAACTGGCGATGGATCGTCAGCGCCTGACCGGTTCCGAAGCGATTTTCTGGCTGGATGCTAACCGTGCCCATGACGCCGAACTGATCAAATACGTTAAACCTGCTCTGGAAGCTGCGGGTGTTTCGGACAAGTTCCTGATCATGGCGCCCCGTGAAGCAACACGTCAGTCGTTGGAAACCATCACTGCCGGTAACGACAGCATTGCTATCACCGGCAACGTATTGCGCGACTACCTGACCGACCTATTCCCCATTCTGGAACTGGGCACTTCGGCGAAGATGTTGTCGATCGTTAAACTGATGAATGGTGGTGGCTTGTTCGAAACAGGCGCCGGTGGTTCTGCTCCAAAACACGTGCAACAATTGGTGGAAGAAAATCACCTGCGTTGGGACTCGATGGGTGAGTTCTGCGCACTGGGTGAATCGCTGAACTTCCTTGCCGATAGTAAGGGCAATGCTAAAGCAGGTGTTCTTGGCGCAGCGGCCGAGGCTGCAACCCAAGGGATCCTGGACAATAACCGCTCGCCCAGCCGTAAAGTAGGCCAGCCTGACAACCGTGACAGCCACTATTGGTTCGCTCGGTATTGGGCAGAGGCTCTGGCCAACCAGACTGACGATGCTGATCTAGCGGCCGAGTTTGCACCGCTGGCTAAAGACTTGGCTGACAAGGAAGAGCAGATTCTGTCTGAGCTTGCCGCGGCTCAAGGCCCAGCAGCTGACTTGGGTGGTTACTACCATACCGATCCAGCGAAAACTGCAGCCGTTATGCGCCCAAGTGCAACCCTGAACGCGATCATCGGGTGATTGCGAATGGCCACGCTTTTGGGCGTGGCTGTTTTACTGGGCTAGTTCTGAAGAAAAGTAAAAGGGCCGACCCCCAAAGTCGGCCCTTTTGAGCGAGTGGGGAGGCAGAAGCCTCGCCGGTGTAGTTAACTCAACTCTATCAGCGCACAATTTTGCGGATATTAGGGGTTTCCCGTACCCGACGTGGTTATTGAAAGCGTCGAACGAAAAAGGCCGGTCCTAAGACCGGCCAATTTTTGTTGATTTGATGTGTTTGATCAGTTGGAAGCTGCGTTCAGCTTTTCGTTTTGCTCACGCAGGGTATCCGAGATGATCGCATACCATTCGCCGGATTCACGCATCTCGTTCAGACCTTTGTTCATCATCGCGACGTACTCGCGTGCGAACGGGTTCGAACGGTGAGCCATGAAGCTCATCGACGACAGTGTGGAGACGTACGGGTTCTCGACGATGTCTTGCGAGGTCAGACCCATCTCTTTCATGGTTGCCGCGAACAGTTCAACTTCGAACGCCGCAACGTCAGCTGAACCGGTCAGAACCGCATCCAGACACTCGCGTGCCGAGTTGGGGTGGACAAGGTTCAGGTTGTTGCTGTTCAGGCCAACTTCTTCCAGAACAACCATGCTCCAGCCTGCCATACGGCAGAGAGTTGCACCTTCGAGATCTGCAAAGGATGTCGCGTTGCTGTACTCGTTTTCGGGTAGGGTGAAGAAGCCACCAACCACGTCGTAAACAGGAACGGTTGCTACAAACTGTGTGCAGCGAGCTTCGGTTGCAGCTGACCATTCGTAAGAACGGTTGGTACAGTCAGGCAGAGTCCACGCGATCGAGATATCGAATGCGCCAAGTGGCAACAGAGTATCCAGGTGCGAGGACCAATCGTCTACGAAGCTGACCGAGTAGTCGCGGCTGTTGCCGGCACGCTGCAGGCTGGTTGTTGCGAGACGGGTCATAATGCCGCCGCCGCTCAGTGTTTCAGTTGTGAATGGCTCCCAGCCGTTGCCTGCTACCAGTTTGATTGGTGGAGCATAGACGTTCGAGCGTTTGACGCTGGCCGCGCGCTTTTCTTCCGCCGCGATAATTTCTTGAGCCGACTGACCATTGGGCAGGCTACCGTCTTCACAAGGCAGAGCCAGAACGAGGCCGGGCGACAGATCGTTGGGGTTGGTGATGACGTTGCGGTTCGCGTTGAAGATCGGCTGATAGTTCGAAGTGCCGTACGCCGCGATTGCGATGGTTGCCATCGTGTCGCCGTCTGCGACTGTGTAGTTCGAACAGGCTTCCTGCGCTGCAGCTGCGCCTGCGGTGAGTGTGAGGACGGCCGTGGCCGTCATCACTTTGATGTTAAGTTTTTGTTTTTGCATTTTTCTTCCTCCCGTGGGTTGGAATGTGAAAATTAAACCTTAGCCAGAAGAGGCTAACAGTCGTTCGTTGTGTTCATTCAGGGTGTCAGAGATGATGGCGTACCATTCTCCGGTCTCCCGCATTTCATTCAGCCCCTTGTTCAACATCGCGAGGTACTGCTTGCCCTGCGGGTTGGAACGGTGGGTGATGAACCGAAGTGCGGAAAGAGTTGTGACATACGGGTTTTCGACCAGATCGTTTTGGTTCAAACCCATTTCTGCCATCGTGTCGGCGAACAGCTGAACTTCGAACGTGGCTACGTCCGCCGTTCCAGTCATGACCGCGTCAAGGCATTCCCGTGCAGAAACTGGCTGCAGCAGTTTGATGGTTTTTTCCGGTTGCAGACCTTCTTGTTCGAGGTCGTGAATGAACCATCCATCCATCCGGCATACGGTTGCGCCGCTCAGGTCATCAAAGCTTGTCGCGCTTGCGTATTCGCTTTCTGGAACTGTGTAGAAGCCCAGAACGATGTCATAAACAGGGGCCGACGCGTGGAATTGAGTGCAGCGGATCTCTGTTTCCCATGACCACTCGTACGAACGGTTGGTGCAATCGGGAATGTTCCATGCCATCGAGACGTCAAACGCCCCCAGTGGCAGCAGTGTTTCGATGTGCGAATTCCAGTCGTCCACAAAGCTGATCGAATACTGATGCGAGTTCCCAGCCCGTTGCAGGGCTGTTGTGCCGAGGCGGGTAATAAAGCCACCGCCATTCAGGGTTTCATCAGCAAAAGGTGCCCACCCGTTGCCCGTCACCAGTTTAATGGGGGCTTTGAACGAGCTGGTCTGGTTTGAATTTGCATAACGCTCTTGCTGTGCCGCGATAATTTCGCGTGCACTTTGACCGTTAGGCAGGCTGCCGTCTTCACACGGAAGGACCAGAGACAACCCAGGGGACAAATCGTTCGGGTTGCTGATCACATTCCGGTTCGCGTTAAAGATCGGCTGGTAGTTTGATGTGCCGTAAGCAGTAATTGCGATGGTGGCCATCGTATCACCATCTTGTACGGTATAGTTCGTACATGCTTCTTGTGCGGCAGCGGCTCCGGCGCTGAAAGCAATGACGGCAGCAGATGTCATTACAACGTTATGGAGCTTGTATTCGGGCATTAGTTAGTTTCTCCAGATTGAATTTGAGAGGGCTTTTTGTTGTTTCAGCCGTTTTCCATTTGATAGCGTAGGGCGGTCGATACGATGTCCCGCCATTCTCCGGATTGCTGCATGATCGCCAGACCTTGGTTCAGCGTCTCAAGGATCGCTTCCCCATCCGGATTATCTTTGTGGGTCATGACGTTTAGCGACTTGATGGCCGCCAGGTTGGGGTTTTCTACAATTTTGTGTTCGTATCCGAGCCGTGCGATGGCTTCGACGGCCAAGTGGGCTTCGACAGCAACGATGTCGGCTTTGCCTTCCATCACCGCTTCAAAACAATCGTCCGGGGAAACCGGGCGAACCAGGGTGATTGCGGGTTCATACAGTCCAACGTCGTTCATGTGGGACAAGGACCAGCCTTCGGGACGGCAGATTGTTGCGCCGGCAAAATCAGCATAGGTCAGGGTTTGTTCGTAACCTGATCCTTCACGGGCGAAGAACGTGTCCACAACTTCGTAAAACGGATTCGAGAAGTTGTATGTCTCGCAGCGCGAACGATCGTTTTCCGAAAGAGCTGCTGCTTCTTCGCAGTTCGGGCGTGACCATGGGAAGGTAGCATCAAAGGCCAGGGTCGGCATCAGAAGATCCAGATGCGAAGACCAGTCATTTACGAACTGGATCTTATACGCCTGTTCGGGTGCAGCGCGCAGCATCGCCGTTTCCACCAGATTGGTGTACAGGCCACGATGGGGCAGGTCTTCATCCGTGAACGGAGCGTAGTTTCCGCCGGTGATCAGTAGTATCTGACGATCCCGAATTTCAGGGCGTTCGCCTGTGTCTGCTTCGCGGATCAGCGCCGCACCTTCAGCACGGGCTGCTTCGATTTCTTCACTGGCCGCTGCTTTAGCTGCGACCACAGCTTCTTGGTTAGCCTTCTTTGCTTCGGCCTCTGCCTCCGCTACTCGGGCTTCTGCCTCGGCAATCGCATCAGCTGCACGTTTTTCAGCAGCTGCAACCAATTCCGCAGCCATTTCTGCGGCCAAAGCTTCTGCTTCGGTTTTCGGAGCTTCGGGTGCGCGGCCGATGTCTTCCAGGCAAGGCATGGTCAATACATCGCCAACGCGAATGATGTTTGGGTTGTCACCAATCACATCGCGGTTTGCATCATGAATTATGCGGAAGTTCTCGGTTGAATAAACCTGAATTGCCAATTCCCGCAGGCTGTCGCCGGGTTGAATTTCATAGGTTGTGCAGGCCTCTTGGGCCGAGGCTGCACCCGCCGCGGCAGCAAGTGCCAGGCTTGAAATGAACAGTTGGGGTCTCATGGTCCTGTTTCTTTGCCTTGATTAGTTTCTTGTTAGTTTCACGACACCGATCGAGGCATTGTCCTGATCCGGGTCGCCCTTGGCGTGTAGTGCTTGCAAAAGCGCATCGGCGATGTCCTGCGCCAATGCTTGTGCGTTGGCGGCCAAAATCGCCTGAATTTCTGTGTTGCTGATGTACTGCAAGCCGTCGCTGCCGAGGATCAAGATATCCGAAGGTGTCAGACAAAGCGGCTCTTCGGGGCAATCGACCTGAGGGATCGCAGCTCCCATGACCACCGACGTTAGTTGGTTGCGATCGGGATGAGCCAGAGCTTCTGCTTCGGTCAAAGTGCCTTCGGCAAGCTGTGCATCAATCAAAGGCGCCATAGAGTGGTCTTCGTTGATTTGGCGCAGTTCTCCGTCTCGGAATAGATAGAGGGGGCTATCCCCAATCGAAATCCAGAACACCCGATTGCCCAGCAAGAGAACGCCCAGCATGGTCGAACCCATGTTGAAGCCTTCGCCCTGTTCCTCGCAATGGTTGGAGATTGAGGCATTGGCTTGCATAGCGGCAAGCGGTAGTGCATCGATCAGTGCAGATTCTGAGGGGTCTGTGCCTTCGAGCTCAGCGTCCAGTGCGTCACGCCAGGCAGAGATCACAAATTCCGAAGCAACTTCGCCCGCTGCGTGTCCGCCCATACCGTCAGCCACGACAACGTAGCCGGCGTTTGCTGCGTCGAACAGACGTGCCGCGACCGCGTCTTCCTGCGAGTCCCGCTGACCCATTTCCAGGATCAGCGCAATATCATATGCCGGAGTCGCCAGCATCTATTAGGCGTCCCGCCAGTCAAAGCCGTCATCACAGAACGCGGTGAAACGGACAGAGGTTTCGCTGATGCGGATCAGATCGCCATTGGACAGAGCGACGGTGCTCAGGACCGGTTTGCCGTTCAAGCGAACCAGGTTGGCCTTGCCGCCGTGACCCAGATAGCACTTACGATCTTCGGGATCATAGGCGATTACGGCGTGGTTGCTGCGGGAAATGCCCGTGTCACCAAAGTCCAGTTGAATTGCCTGATCATCGTTTCGACCGATTTGCATCAGGCCTTCTGTCAAGGTGATGCAGGATCCACGGCCCGGCCCACCAGTCACAACCAGCCAGCCAACAGGAAAGGTCTCATTTGCCGTCTCTGTTTTTGCAACCGGCTCAGAGGTTTCGATCAGATCTTGTACGTGAGTATCGGCACGCTCAAAGCCAAGGAAGGTTGTCTTTACCCGGCTGCGGCGATCCGACTGAGCGGCAGGTGCCGGTTGTTCGGGGGCAGCAGGAGTGACCTCGGGTTCAGGCTTTACTTCGGCAACCGGGGCAACCTGAGGAACTGCGGGAGCCTCTGCAACCACTTCGATCACTGGCTCTTCCTTAGGCTCTTCAACCTGAGGGGCTTCATCGACGACAGGCTCTTCTTCGGATGCGACGTGCAGCGTAACGACCGCTTCGGGTTCTTCAGCTTCTGGCTCGGCCGGAGCAGGTTCCTGAATTTCATCGATCACTTCCGTGATGATGATCTCATCTTCGGACTCAGCTGACGCCTCATCTTTGTCTTCAACAAACTCGGGCATCTCCTCTTCCGGGATCAGGTCATCCGAGTCGTCGTAGCTTTCGGTGGTCATATTGCCGCCGGCCAATGCGTTCCGCAAAGCGTTGAAATCTGCGATAGGCTTGGCAGGCTCGGCCGCTGGTTCGGCGGCATCGTTGATTTCTTCGGCTTCCGCTTCGGGCTCTTTGGCTTTGCCGGCACCTTCGAGAAGCCGGCTAAGAGGGCTTTTATATTTGAACATGGTGTCGACACCTTTGTTTATTGGTACGGGCTTGTCGTCCCGTGGGCTGCTACTGACCTCTGTGCGCGTTGGCACAACGGTATTTCTGTTTCGGAAACCTGGTTGTTTTCCTTCCGCGACGGGCCGGTCCCCGTCAGGGTGGTGGGTTTCCAGTCACCACCCCTTGCAAGCAACAGCGGAAAGATGAAAATCGAGCCGGTTAGTTTACTCCTGCGCAAGCTGCATCGTTGCAGCAGTCTCAGATTCGTTGCGCAAAACGGTGAACTTGGCTTGGGGCTGGTTGTCGGCGACAAGAGCTTCCATTACCGCGTTCAGGCTGTCAGAGCCGTCGAGCGTCAAACCAGTTTGGGCTTCTGCCGTCAGAACATCACCTTTTTGCAGTCCGCCTGTTGCGTCCGCTGGCAGCGTTGAAACGACAGTCTTCCAACCTTGGCCGTCGGTGTTACGAACGGTAAAGCCGTAACCGTTTTCCAGTCCGATCATTCGAATTGCGGGCAGGGCAAGCAAACCGTTTTGAGCGCGGGTTTCACCCAGTGCTCGGTAACGAGCCGTAACACGGGTGTAGCCGTCAGGATCAACCGCTAGATCGTCCAGAATCTGAGCCGCAAAGCTCGCGTTCGCGCGCACTGGCTGACCGTTCAGAGTATAGATCGCTGCGCCGCGTTGGACCCACTCGCCAATGACGCTGGTGTCAAGCTCAGGGTCTACACCTGTAATCGCAATGACGCTGCCGGTTGACGCACGGCGTTTGGATGTTTGGAAAGGAATCTCAACATCCCAGTGCGAGAACGCAACCTGAGTTTCGGCCAGATTGACCGGACCCGCCGGGGCTGGTACTGCAACCTCGATTTCGGCTGCCTGAGGTTGTTCCTCGATTGTGGCAACCGTTTCAGCCTGGTTCTGCTCGACAGGCTCTGGCGCTGGTTGTTCCTGTTCTGGAGCTGCTTCCGCAACCGTCTCAGTAACTTGAGCGGCCGGGGCTTCAACCGCGACATCAGTTGTTTCTTCTGTGGCCGCAGGAGTGGTTTCTTCAGTGACTGCAGGCTTAGCTGCAGTGACAACTTCCTGCTCCGGCGCTTTTTCACCGCCAGACATCAGGAAGAACCCGCCGGCTGCCAATCCAACAGCGACAACTGCGATACCAGCAACCATCTTGCCATTGCCACCCGATCCGCTTTTGACAACGGTATCGACTGTCGCAGTGGCCTCATCCTTGGGCGTGAACTTGGCCAGCTCATCGTCTTTTTTGTCTTCGTTACCCAGTGCCAGATCGGCGTTTCCAGCCAACAGTGCAGTAACGACGGCCTCTGCATTCTCGCTTTCGGCTTTGATCCGAGCTTCTTCGGCCTCTTCGTCCTTACGGTCCATTGCGACGATCACGGAAACCGGGCGATGTTCGAAAGAATCGAACATGACACCGGGACCGCGGAACATACGCAGCCAGTCCAACGCGCTCTGAAGGCGATCAGTGGTGTGGACTTCCATCGCTTTGTCGATCGCTTCAAGGAACCCCTTGGGGTAGCCCTCATAGCGGCCGGTCAGCGGTGTATAAGGATCATCCTGGCCGTTGTTGAACGCGTTCAGGCGTGACTGGCCGTCAATCGGGCGTTCACCGCTAATTGCGTGGTACAGCGTTGCTGCCAGAACATAGAGATCACTGCTCGGGCCCTGATCCGCGCCGCGAACGTAGAACTCGTGTGGGGAATAGCCATCCTTAATCACACGCAGCGTCAGCAGAGCCGCAGATTGATTTGCGGCCTGTTCGCGAGCGGCACCAAAGTCGATCAAGATCGGTTCGCCTTTGTCGTCGATCAAAATGTTGTCCGGTGAAATATCACGATGCAACATGCCACTTTCGTGGATGAAAGATACCGCCGACAGCATCTTTTCTGTGACCTGAACGATAAAGTCAGGGCCCGCCTTGTTGTCGGAGTTTTCGACATAGTCCAGCAGGTCGCAGCCCTTGATGAAGTCCATCGCGATGTAAGCAGTGTCGTTATCTTCGAACACCTGATGCACATCTACGATGTTAGGGTGAACCAGCCGCGCATGGTTGCGGGCTTCTAGAATAAAGAGGTCGATGATAGCCCGTAGATCTTCTTTATGATCCGGATTGGCCGGCTCGACCATGTCGCCGTTGCGCGTACACAGAGCGCTTGGATAGCACTCCTTGATGACAACGTCGCGCTCAAGGCTGTCGCGGGCCAGGTAGGTAATTCCAAACCCGCCGTTGCTGAGGAAGCGTAGGATTTCGTACTGCCCGCGCAACAGCTTGGCGCCGGGTTGAAGTCCTTCAATTTTCGGTTCGTCGTGCGATGCACCGACAGCCTGGTTGTGGCTCATTTCATTCCGCCCGTTACTAATCATTTTGCGGTTTTTTAACTGGGCAAATCGCCCGGGAACTCACAACCAAACACAACCGCAGGACACTTGAGACCGTTAGACGTTTCAAATTTGACTTTATTGGGGCCGCCTCATGGCTTCACTGAGAACGAACATTGTTGAAAATCAACATGACGTAGGTGAAGCCATGAGGCATACTAAATGTAGTTTTTCGGCTTAAAAAAATGCGGACTGAATGCGCATTTGCGGCTAATTGGTCACTAGAATCGAAACAATCGAGACCCGATTCTCAGGGCCTCGATTCGCTCACTTTCAACTTAAAGTTAATGAAGAATTTTCAGGTACCGGTTTTCGACTGAATCGAATCAACTCTGCTACCGGCCCAGGCCAAGTTGTCGCTGAGCTGCGCCAGAATGCTAATTGCATCCTTCAAAGGGGCGTCGCCGGTTTCGAATTGCAGGAGCAACAGCAGGTCCGTCGCCTTTTCAAATTCACCGGGTATCCAGTCAGCCGAAGGATCGATTTCTCCACCCTGTTCCAGTCGTTCGGTAAAATCTTCAACGATTTCCTGACAGCTATGCAGAAAGGCCGCAGGTTCTATGTTCGAAGACTCTCGCAGATCCTCATAGATGCTTGCGATGGCGGCCAGCCAATCTTCGAGGATCGGGTTTTCCAACGGCGGAAGAGTCGACTCAATTGCAGCCTGAATAGAGGAGGCATCTGACTGGGGCTCTTCGGGTTCAGGGCCTTGCAGGTTCTCCAGATAGGGAAGGAAGTCCTGTTTAAGGTCTGAACGTGCCGCTTCCAGATCCGATTGACGTCGGTCCGAGGCAATTTGCAGAACCTGTTCGGCCAGGTTTTGACCGCCGCATATTTCCCAAAGGGCAAAATCGGGTTCCGGCTCTTGCGCCATTGCGCGAACCGCGACCGGTGTTCCGATCGGTACGACGGCGCGGAACATGTCGCCTTTTTCTTTGTTTAGGCGCGCGACAACGCGATCCAGTGCATCGTGGACCGGAGGAAGGTCGGCGTGCGTAACAGCGAGCAGACTGTTCGCACGCAACTCCTGTGGAACCTGCGCCCACAGGTGACGTTCGGTTTCGCGCCAGGCATTTGTGCCGTTGGTACACCAGATTGCGCAATCGACGAACTTCAGTAGATCGAGTGTCGGCTTGTAGGTATCGTCCAGAGCGCCAGAACCCGGCAAATCGAACAGAGAGATTTCCTGCAGGGCAGGAGTGTTTAGGCCGACAGAAATAAAGTCGGGTTCCTCTGCTGCTGCCTTTTCAAGCGCGATGCCGGAAAAGACTTTGGGTTCCTTGCCCCACCACCCCACGGTGGTTTCGGGAGTATCGGAATAAGCGACAATCACCAGAGGCAGTTTCAGGTGCTGTGGGCCTGTAGGCAAGATATCAGCCCCGGCCAGCATGTTTGCAAGGCTAGACTTACCAGCCCCAAATTCCCCAGCAAAACCGATATTGACCGCGTTGGACAGCCGTTCCGCATGGCCGAGCGCGCGTTCACGCATCTCGTCCAATGCCGGATCGGCCGGCAGCTTTTCGGTCGCCGTCAGAAAGCGTTCGAGTTGCTTTACTTCCTGTTCGGTTCCGGGAAATTCTATCATTCCGCAGCCTCTGCTAATCGTTTGTCTACGTAATCCGCACCATATACGGCGCTTAGCTCATCAGTAATGCGTTGAGCTTCATCATAAGCGGTTTGGGCCTCGGCCCGTTCATTTGTTTCGCCGGTTCCGGCGCGGTGTTCAAGATGTCCAGCGAGCAATGCCACATAGTGATCCAGAACGGTGGTCAGGCGTTCCATAAGATCGCCGCGCGCGGTGTCTACGAGATCGTCGCCGATAATCTCAAACTCTTGAACAATCATCCGTTCTGCGCGGGCAACCACGCTTTTGCGTGAAATCAGGCGCGACAACCAGTTGACCCGTAATTCAACAGTAATGCCCCGCGTCAGAGCAGTCGTGTCCGGACGGAACCAACGAACGGCACTTGTGTTCATCCGGTTGTCTGCTGAATCCTGCCAACCGGGGAGGGCACGCAAGGCCGCGTTGCTTTGCATGTCGATTGTATAGAGTTCGCTCAGCATACGCTGGCGGATAACCTGTGTTGCACCCTGAACGAGCTCGCGCATGCGATCACGCAGCGGGGTAAAGTTCAGTTCTGTATCACCACCTCTTACCAAGAGAGGCGAGTCGCCGTTAGGGCCGCGCACAACTGCGGCGACGGATTCAGCCACAGTATCGTCCATGACTCCACGCAAATTGGCGAGCACATCGTCCATGTCGCTGACAATATCGGCAGTCTTCTGTGTGACGAGCCCGCGCAAGTCAGACAGAGTTTTGTCGTTCTCGGTCGCGTCCTCTGAGGTTGGGGCGGATTCGTCCTCGATCGCACGCAAATGCGCTTTGGTTCGCTCTAGTTCACCCTGAGCAAAACTGTTGAGGTGCTGCCACGCCATCCGCAAGTGTTCCTCTCGCGGTCCTTCGGTCAGGGCGTGTGTGACGTGACGGCGCAAGTCCGGCAGGCCCGAGGCGATCATGGCTGCAAAGCGCAGAACGCCTTCCCGACTGATAGGGCCGGGGCCTTGTTTGATCTCTTCCACACCGTCCAGATATTGCTTCATCTGCTCGGGGTGTGCACGCAACCATGCCAGAATCTGGTCATGGTCCACACCAGTATCATCGCCGGTCAAAGCGTAGTGGGCCCATTGGGCGCTACCCATCAGGACGTCGATGTTTGAGTTCCCAAGAGCTTTTTCCAGTCCGTCCAATACGTCGGCTTGAACTTTGCTCGCGTCTTCTACTCCACCGCCCAATTCATCAACGCGATTGATGAAGACCACAATCTGACCAAGCTCCAATGCCTGCATCAGGCGGAACAGCTTTAGGTCGGCACGTGACAGTGCCTGATGCGCCGACAAAACCACCACGAAGAAATCGGATTCCTTGAGGTACTGCCGCGAAATTTCTTCCCGGATCAGCAGAGGGTCGTTCACACCCGGGGTATCCGTAACGGTCAGCGGAAACGGGAAGTGGCCGATGTCAAAATACACCTCGGCCTTCCGCGTAATGTCGCTGTACAAACCGCGATCCGATCCGGGATCATAAGAGTCTTCTTCTGTCGGATCATCGCCTGCGCATACATAACGTGCCAGATCGTCTGTCGTCAGCTTTTCCAGATCGTGATGCTGACCCAACAGGTGTTTGTAGCTTTCGCCCAAGCGCAGCTTGGCGCGTGTTTTCATCGCCTCAACCTGCTCTTCGATCATCTCGCGCTTATAGCTGTCCTCATCATCGGGGAACATGTTGCGCAACTCTTCGCCTTCGGCGATCAGCGATTGCCATTGGCGGTTATCGAAGAAGTGGAATTCCGCGCCTTCTGTCCGGCCCGAGGGATGGCCGAAGTGCATATCGGTAATCACAGTCGTCCAGGGATTCACATCCGACGGCAGATACTCAGCCTGACCCGTGAACCCGTTGATCAAACGGGATTTTCCCGCCTTAATCTGACCAACAAAGGCGATTGACGGCTTTAGGTTCGTTAGATCGCTGACAATGCGAGAAATGAACTGACGGGTTTCCTCGTTGCTGGTCCCGTTCATGTCTTCGGCTATGCGAATTAACTCGCGACGGTTGTTTTCACTCATAAACCTTACCCTGGTAACTTGTAATCACGGTTTGCATTATTAGAAAAATTTAACGGACGGGGCGGTTTCATCCTTTCGGCCCTGTCAGAGATGTCCACAAATTGACGACTGCACCCAGTTTTCGCGCCTCATGCACGGCTACTGAGAAATGCTCGCCATCGCGAAGGATAGCCAAACCCTGGCCTTTCCCACCTGATGGCCGCATGACGATCAATTGTGTTTTGTCCAAGTCTGCTGCGTCGTCATCCCACCCCGCTAAGTCGCGGGCAAAACGGGTCAGCAGCTCTTGATCCGCATGTAGCGGCTGATCTGTTTCGCACATCCCGTCGGACCGCAACGCGGCACCGCCATCTGCATTAGCTAGAATGCGCCCTTGCGCAAACCTTTCCGCGGCATCGTAAAACTGGCTTGCCAGGTCGTCAGTTTCCGGAGCTTCGTCTGTGACATCTTCAACGGAAGGAGTTTCTTCGTTTTCGACGGGAGCAGATTCGGCAACGATCGAAATGACAGGTTCTTCCGTCAATTCGATGCCTTCGCATGCGGTCTCGATTTCGCTGAAAGTGATACCGACGTCATCAGCCTCGAGCGCAGTGTCCGGCTGTAGGGAAATCAAATCCAACGGGGCAGGTGCCGAGGCAATGTCAGAGACCAACTGAGCAAGTTTGCCTGCCAATTCTTCTCTGGGTTCTGTTTCGAAGTCCGGCACGGCCCCCGAGCGTACACGGAACACATCTGTGACCCGAGAACTGTTAACTTCGATGGCCAGACAATCCCCATTCGCGGCAGTAAATTCCAGCCGACGGGGCAGGATTGTACCCCTGATAGTGTTCAGCACTTTCTGACGTCGCACCTGTGCCGTGTCACCGGGAATGGTGACTGCCGGGTTGAGGCGCGCAACTGCCGATCGCCCAATGCCATCGAGCATGTCGAGTATGTCAGTGTCCATCATGCCGTGACCCCCTCTGGTCCCGTCTAAACTGCGGCCGCAACCGGCCCCAGGCTAAGATTCGATTTTGTCAGCGCCAACCCGACATTGGCACTGTTGCGACAGATGTAGCAGACCACATGATCGGGATACTCCCGGGTCCGCAGAAAGATGTTCAGACGATCATTTGAAAACACCGCGATTTCCCCAAATCCCGGATACTCCGTATCTTCTGAGCCGGCGTGCCGCAGCAGTTCTTCAAAAGCTTTCACACCACGCCCTTGAAACAGGTTAGCCACGGCTATGGCCAGACTGTCCAGCGCCTTAGCGCTTTCAGGGTCGTCGGTGTTGGTCCCCAGCAACATACCTGTTTCCATGTCGATATACCCGGCTGCAATACAGTCGGGTATAGTCGCCATCGCGGTGTTTAGTGCGCTTTCGATAGACATCTTTTCTACCTGAGTTTCCTTTTACGACACATGCCATTCCGCCCGGCTTCGCTCTGAAGCATTTGGAACGGGACGAACAGTGCTTTTGAACTGGCGTTCATAATGCTCGGCCGCGATCTGGTCGAATTCCTTGAGGAAAGCCTTAAAGACCTTCTTCATGCTTTCGGCATCTTCTGGCAGTTCTTCATCCTGAGTTACCTCACGCCACATATCGGCAGCGCTCAGCGGAGAGCCCGGAGATACGTTAAGCAGATCTTCCAGCGATTCCTCTTTTTCTTCGGACGATACGGTTTCATCAGGTGTGCTGTCGTTCGACAGGGATACAACCTGCATGTCTACCAAGCCGTTGGATTCAGGCTCGGGTTCGTAATCATCATCGGACCCGCTTGGCTGTTCGGCCATTAGAGCTGTAATTGAGGAAACCGTTGATTCAGAACGCTGTTCTTCGGCTGGCTCGACCTCAGGCGTGTCCTGTTCAGGTGTAGAAGCCAGTTTGTCTTCCAGCGAAAGCATGAAGGAATCTTCGCCATCAGACATTTCTGCAACCTGAGGCTCGTCCGTGTCGGCATCTGCCAACAGGTCAAAGTCCTCTTCCTGATCCTCGTCATCAAGATCGTCGTCCAGCAGATCGAATTCATCCTCGGCTGTCGACAATTGCGTGTGTTCGGCCAGGTTCAGAGGCGGGTTGTCCGCTTCCCGGAAGAACGAACGCAGATCATCCTCGTCCGTTTCAACCTCAGGCTCTGGCGTTTCGGTGGTGCCAGCCATCTCGGCCCGCAAGCGTTCAGCTTCTTCCGCGTTGATCCGTTCTGCGCGCTCGGCGTCCTCTGAACGACGTTCTACCCGGGCAGGGCGCACTGGAAAGTTTGTTACAACTTCATCAGCCGCAGCGGAGTCTTCAACGGGGTTCACCAGTTTCAGTGGTGCGGGCTCAGTGGGCTCTTCGCGGACACGTCTGGGCCTGATCGGCTCAATGCTCGGACCTTCTGTCAAGCTGTTGTCAATCTGATACCGCGAAAGCTGGTCCGCGCGGGTATCCATGATCTGTTCTGTAATTTCCAAGAAGCTGTCGACCATCTTGCCGCCGCCACTGCGGGTCCAAAGCTCGGCATCGCCGCTCTTGTCACGGGCCGTAATGGCGTCGCGGGCCGAGAAAAGGATCGAACGGTTGAAAAGATGACCCGCCTCGCGATTTACCCGGCGAAGAACCTTCTGACGGTCTTTGGGTGCCAGCACATCAGCGCGCGTCACCAGCAGCAAAGAGTTGTGCTGTAGTCGTTCCGGCAAGGAAACCCAAGTTGCGCGTTCGGTTTCGCGCCAGGCCTGAGTGGCATGTGTACACCACAAAACCCCGTTCGCTTGTCCAACTGCACGGCGCCAGACGTCGTTGGAGATCTTCGGGTCCGAGATGCCGGGCGTGTCGATCAGATCCACGGCTTCCAGAATATCGGCTTCTAGGAAGATGCGCACAAACTGCACATCATTAACCCCGACATCCTCAAGCTGATCCAACGTGATATCTTCGCGACTGCCATCATGGCGTTTTATGTAAGCGGATTCCTTGCCCCAGCTAAACCAAACCGGGGGCAATTGTGTCGCAGTTACCTGTGTCGGCAACGCTTGAGAGCGCAACAGAAAGTTCATCAGCGTGGATTTGCCAGCACTGAATTCTCCCATAAGCGCAAAAACCGGTTTGCGACGGGACCACTGCTCGATGCGTTCCCATGCCTTAGGAGAGACGAAGCGGGTTTGTGTATCTTTTGCCATATCGCTACTTATGCTGCCTCGTTGCTAAGATCTTTCAGGATGTCACCCAGAATGTCGTCACGCGACTTTTTGGGCGTCATGCCAGCCATCAAGGCTGCCTGGTTTGGGTCTTGCTCGGCCGCGGTCGAGATATTCAGCAGAGTTTCCTTCTGCTCGCGCAGGAAGTCTGCCAATCCAGCCCGGACATTCTCGAGCACCGCTGCGACTTGGTTTTCCTCGATGTCTTTGGTGATCGAGTTTGCCTCGGACGCGATCAGGCGTGTGTAGTCGGCGGCATATGCCTCAAACCCTTTGCGGCGTTGCCACCAGCGGCGCCACCAAGTGCTTTGAAGGTCTAGTGCGATTGTTCGGCCAATACCCAGTGGTGGCGGAACACGGGGAACCATTGGGGCTTCGATGCTGAATTCGCCCAAATGGTTGCCTAGAAGCTTTTGATAAAGCGCTTCAATGTCCGCAGCCGCGGCGTTGTATAATGCGCCCGCGTCTTTGCGCATGGCGCGTGCGAAACTGAAGTAAGCCGCCTTTTGAAGCGTCCGTAGGCCAGCGGGGTCATACTGCCAGGTGCCTTGCTCACCATTCAGTTCGAGATGCGCGATCAAAGAGTCGGTCGCGCGTTTGACGAAATTGGTTTCGGCAGCATTCAGCCGTTCCAATACCTTTTCCCGCAGCGCAGTTGTGAGCGCCGCGGCTTTCTTTTCGTATTCGTCGGAAACCTTGGCGATTGCTTCTTCTGCCGACACGCCGTCCAGGTCGCGTACAACGCCGCCCCCTTCGGACAGGTTTTTCGCAACTGCGGTAGCGCGGATTTGGCTGGCAATGTTGCGAGCGCGATGGCGCACTCTGTCCAGCATCCGTGTGCCCGCGCCTTCGGCGATCCGTTCATTCATCGCCAAAAGCAGATCAGGCAGGCCTGATAGAGCCCATATTTTATCAAGCGACGGCGCCTGATCACCAAAACCTGCGGCCAGATAGAACGTGTTAAGAGCCTCGCGGGACTCCTCGGACAAGATGTCTGGGTTGCCAGTCAGTGCGGCCTCAGCCCAGAGTGCGCTGCCAAATACGACACTTGTGTTGGCATCAATGCTGTTCTGTTTCAGGGTGTCCTGAATCCGGTCGCGGATTTCAGGGACTTGATTGACCGGATCAGCCAACTCGTCGATCCGGTTAACAAAAAGAATGATCTGGCGATTTTCGAACTGTGCGATGATCCGCATCAACGCCATGTCCATGGTGGTCAGGGCTTGGCTTGCCGCCAGCACCACGACGCAGACCTCGGAACCGCGCAAGCTGCGCAGAGTAATCTGCTCGCGGACCATAAAGGTGTCGTTCACACCGGGTGTGTCACAGAGCTTGAGCGAGATCGGGTACTGCGGAATGTCCATATACAGTTCCGCTGACTTGGTCACATCAGCAAAACGCCCGGTTTTTGGGTTGATGTCCGGATCGTCCTCGTCACCGAGGCAAACGTAGCGCTGGATCAGTTCTTCGTCGAAATAGTCGTACTGGTGGCTTTGCCCAAGAATCAGGTCGAAGTGCTGGCCCAGGCGCGCTTCGGACTTGGCTTTCATTTCGCCGATCTGACGGCGAATGTCTTCCATCTCGTCATCTGCACCAGCACGGTTGGCCAATTCGCCAAGGCGACCGCCGCCAACCATCAGGTTGTCCCATTCTTCCTGTTCGAAAAATGTGAACTTTGCCCTTTTGTCACCTTCGGTGCGGGTATTGATGTTCAGTGTCGTCACCACCGACGTCCAAGGGTTCACATCCGAGGGCAAAAGGGCAGGGCGCCCGGCCAGGATGTTCACGATCGAGGACTTGCCGGCCTTGACCTGACCAACCATTGTAATGCTGGCCGTGAAATTCTCCATGCGCGTCTTGAGCGTTGCAAGCCGCGCAGAGGAGCGCGCATCCGCCACCTCTGTCAATTGGTCTATCTGTGTTGTCAACGAAGACATGGCCGAGGTCATCGACGCCAACGCTTCGTTTCCTACGGACAGAAGATGGTCGTTGCGGGCCATGTTCAGCCTCCGGTTCCAGTAGCAATATGGGGTTGGTTCTGACCTTCAGGGGTGCTGGTCAGCGTATCAATGCGGGCAATCAGGTTCAGCGCGTTGCCCAGAATTTCGGCTTCTGCCCCAGGTGTCATCGACTCGTATGCGTGGGAATCGGCAAGCACTTCGATCGAACTGAAGTGTTCGCTGTTCTCTAGACACGCAACGCGACGCCCGGTTGGAAAACCAGCGGATTTCGTTTCGGGCAGAGGCATGCGGGAGTTGGCGAGCAGGTAGTGCCCCCCAGAGTGGGTGCGCAGGGAAACTCCAAACCCAGTATTCGGATGATGCCGATTCAGGGACTTGAGTTCACCAAGAAAACTTTCACGGGCAAGACCGAGGGCGTCTTGCTCAGCAGCAGCGGAGTTCATCATATTGGTCATGGTTCGGACCCTTGTAATGGAGTTGAGCAAAAAACTCGTACGGTGCCAGACGGCAATAAAGACTCATTATCTCCCAGTGCTCATCAATTACTGGCAAGACGGTGTTATTTTGACGCGAATAAGATTTTTTGGCGTTTGAATTGTGGCGCAATTGTGATTGCTTTTGCGATCGGCCGCTCAACCCATGCGAGAAAGGCTTATCGTTGAAGTGCTTGATCCCCCGATTCTCATCGCATTTCGTGTAAGGGAATGTCTGAGCAGTAAAATTTGGTGCCGTAACGTCAATATGCTGAAAATAGGCGAATAAACCTGTCCTTGTTCAGTCAGGGAACCTACAGGAGCCTTGTCGGTTCAGTAGTGGGTGACCGGCTATCGCCACATCAACGTCGCAACTCTGATTGCTTCGGAATCATATCGACTCAACGCTTAGGTGTTATCATTTCACTGCCGCTCTTTACTTAAATGAGCGGAAATTATGGGGTTTTTCTGAGTGTTAAGAACCCGCCAAAGATATGGTGTGCTCCATCCAAATGACGCAGGGAAGAGAGCTGCATCTCCGCTCTGATACGATAACATCGCTCGACAATATGGTGTTCTGGGTTGAAGTCGATCGATCGGTTAAGCGCGGGTATTTTCAGTGCAAACAAATAATCTTTCTCACAAGCATAATTTCCCTCTCGCACTTGCTCAAAACCTTTGCTATTGACCGCCCCAACGCTGTTCTGACGGACAGCGATGCGGGTGTGGCGAAATTGGTAGACGCACCAGATTTAGGTTCTGGCGCCGCAAGGCGTGGGGGTTCAAGTCCCTCCACCCGCACCATTCAGGTTCTTGAAAGAAAACCTGATTCTCTCAACCTGTACTCGACTAACACGATCTTCTGACTGTGCTCTGGCCTACCGCGTAACGGGTTCCGAATTACCTGCTTCTCGGTAGACAAGTTGTTCGATAACTTTCGCCGCAGATAGTCAACGATCTGAGAGTGCAGAGTATGAGGCGGCGGGAGGCGTTGTTAGGTGGAGGTGCAATCGGCCTTTGCGGCCTATTTGGGAGTTCCCATTTGGAAGCTGCATCAGGATACTACGTGCCGCCCGAAGAAAGGCGCCATCAACTCACATTCATGCAGTGGCCAGTGAGCCCCAATGTGTACCGAGATGCCGGCTTCCTGAAAATGACACAGCAAACCATTGCTGACATCGCCAATGCAATTGTTGAGTTCGAGCCGGTGACCATGCTTGTCGCGGCGGAGGATGATCGAGGCGCGCGTGCCAAGCTTTCAAGCAAGGTTGAGTTGTTGGACATTCCTACCGAAGATTTGTGGTGCCGAGATTCTGGCCCAATTTTCGTAATCAACGATGCCGGTGAACTGGCCATTAGTCACATTCAATTCAATGGTTGGGGGAACAGGCAGCTAAGTAAACGTGACAGTCTGATTGCTGCTCGCGTGGCCGACCGCCTCGGATTGAAACTATTGCCAACCGGCCTCAAGGGTGAAGGGGGTGGCGTTGAGCACGACGGACACGGTTTACTCATGGCTCATGAAAGCAGCTGGGTGAATGACAACAGAAACCCTGGTTTTTCCAAGGGCGAAATTGAAGCGCGCTTGTTAAGTGCATATGGAGCGGACCGCATGATCTGGTCAGAAGGCGTTTGGGGAGAGGACGTAACGGACTATCATATCGACAGCCTTGCGCGTTTCACTGGAAGGGGTCGTGTTCTGATTAACCTTCCGGATCGGCCTGATTCGAACGATCCATTCCACGTCGCCGCACTAGAAACGTATGATACTTTAGTCGCCGAGGGTTTATCGGTCCAAGTCATTCCAGAACCTAATTTTCGCCGAATAAAATCCATCGATTTTGTGGCGTCTTATGCCAACTATTATGTTTGCAACGACGCAGTTATGGTGGCGGAGTTTGGTGATCGGGAAACAGACATTCTGGCCCAGGAAACACTTGCGGACCACTATCCCGACCGTGAAATCGTAGCTCTGAATGTAGACCCACTGGGGGAATTGGGCGGCGGCATACACTGCGCCACGCAACAGATGCCAGCCGTATAAAGCATATTACCCGTTATCGAACAAAGTGCTGTCGGGCTTTTCCCTAAGTGCATCCTCTTTGGTCCGCTTAGCGGATCATACCAGATCTTACTCTACCGCTCTTAGTGAGCTTTGTTGTTTAGGTGGTGCTGACAGTTGAAGTTTCAGCGCGGTCTGCACCTTTAGGCGGACACAGCATTTTGCCCACCTCATTGGTGGCACACTGTATTAGGACGAGGTTCGCACCTGCGCGCCTTCATAACATTCGGGCTCAAAGTCGGTTCAGGAGGTCCTCAGGCGCGGATTTGAGCCTGTGATCCTATACTCTGGCTTTTTCGAAGGCCGCCCAAGCGGTTTGGAAGGACTCGAAATCAAAACCAGGCTGCAATGCGGCGTCCAGAATGATGCGCTCGGTTGTCAGCAGTTTTTGGATTGCGGCTTCCAACTGATCAACCAGATCCTGAGGGATTACCACGGCACCGTGTCGGTCAGCATGGATCAGGTCGCCGGGATTGACAGTTAGCCCAAAGATCGAGACTGGTGTGTCGAGCTCTCGGACGTGGACAAACCCATGGCTTGGACCGACCGAACCAGCCACTACCGGGAAACCTTCGGGTAGATCACCGAGGTCACGCATGACGCCATTGGTCAATGCGCCTGCCATTCCAAATCCTTTGTGTACCGTGGTGTTTATCTCGCCCCAATAAGCACCGATACAATCTGGGAAATCGACGTCTTCGATCACTGCGACCGAAGTAGCAGGGCCTTCGGCCATGTACTTATAATAAGCCATCCGGCGCGCTTTGATTACGTCTAGTGCTTCTGAAGGGGGGTTCACAGCAGCGATCTTTGCAGTGCGGGCATATCCGACGATGGCAGGTTCAGATGGGGATGAACACAACATGGTGCCCCGCGTGAAATCATTAAATCCGCGTTTTCCCTGCGCGACTTCGATAGCGTTGCAAACGGTGGGCGTATCGACTTTGCGCAACAATGTCAGAAGTGAAGGTGTCATGGGGTCTCCAACCAGCGGATCAGAGCCGCTGTCGTATCTTTGGGTTGTTCAAGAGTGGGCAAGTGCCCGGCCTCTTCGATGATTTCAAACGTGCTGTTGGGCAAAAGATCATGCATGAGTTTATGCCGTTCGACAGGGCAGAGGTCGTCTTCACGACCACAAAGGACCAGAGCGGCGCTGGTGTAGGCGGCGAGAGTTTCAGTTTGATCCGGACGGTCCATCAGGGCACGAGACTGGCGCAGAAAGACGTCAGGACCAAGGTCCATCGCCATCACCATGCACAAGTCAAGTATAGCACCTTGATGAGGCCCGTCGGCCAAGTAGTTGGGCTTCATTTCATCCCGCATGACCTGTCGCAATTTTCCGGCTCGAACAGCGTCCATCTGGGGGCCGCGCCGTAACTTGACCTCGGGTTTTTCTGCCAGTGGGTTGGTGTCCAACAAAGCGAGCCGGTCAACTCGGCGCGGCGCCTGACGTACGACCTCCATGGCGACAATGCCGCCCATAGACAAACCTGCCAGAGCAAAATCGGGTGGGGCACTTTCAAGAATATCAGCCGCCATGCCTTGAACACTGTCATGCGTAGACAACGGGAAAGTCATAAGTGGGCGCGAACCCGACAACGCATCTATCTGAGGTCCGAAAAGACGTGCATCGCACATCATACCGGGCAAAAAAACCAATGGCGTCATGCACAGGCCTTCCGAGCGCCTTCAGACAAAGCTGCCAGTTTGGCATAGGCGATGTCCGGATCAACTGCGCCAAAGCCCGCAAATGTGCCAAACCCGCAATCGCTTCCTGCAATGACACGATCTGCGCCTACGATGTCCGTAAATCGTTCGACCCGTTGGGCCACAAGGTCAGAGTGTTCGATAAAGTTCGTGGTGGTGTCTACGACGCCGGGAACCAGCACCTTGTCGTCCGGGATCTCAGTCTTCCGGTCTCGGAAAACGGTCCATTCATGGGCGTGACGCGGGTTAGAGGTTTCGAAAAGGACATATCTGGCTTTCGTGGCCATCAGGGTGCTGAACACCTTGTCCATTGCAATGTCACAGCAATGAGGCCCTTCGTAGTTGCCCCAGCAGATATGTACCCGAACGCGTTCTTGCGGCACGTTTTGCAGAGCATGGTTCAAGGCCTCGACATGCATATCGGCGATCTTGATAAACTCCTCGTCGGACAGATCGGTGAAAAGCATGTGGCGAGAGAGAGCGAGGTCCGGGCAATCAAGTTGAATATCCAAACCAGAGGCCACGATGGTCTCGTATTCGTCTTTCATGGCGTCGGCCAGCGCTGCCAGATACGCTTCTCGCGTGGAGTAGAAGTCGTTCTGCAGAAATAGGGAAATCACACCCGGAGATGCGGCGTTCATGAACCCGCGCTCTGCCCCATGCTGCGCCATTGCAGCCCTGAGGTTGGCGATATCCTTCTCCAATTCACCCTGGCCCTTGGATCGAACCTCACCAGTACATTGGGGGCGAGCGTATTGCGGGGTACCGCCATCGTCGGCCAGCCTTTGCAGGAAACCGGGAAACATCTTCAGATCAGCTGGGGCGTTACGAGGGCTGTCGCCCGAAAATCCTGTATAGCGATCTTTGACGTAGGTGGCGTAAGAGATCTTAGAGGTTTCGCCATCACTAACGATGTCTACACCGGCTTCTACCTGTTTGCGTACCGTTTCTGAAACGGCTGCTGTCATGCATGCGTCAAAGGCCGTGGGGTCGAAAGGTTCTTCCCGTTCGCGCGCAAAGATGAAGTCTACCACCTCCTGCGAGCGTGGCAGGGATCCAACATGTGTTGTCTTTACTGGCATTAGACCTCCCTAAATCTTTCGTGCCATAAGCACGGTGTGACTTTGCGTTTCCGGGTCTTTGGCAAGGAAACCCGTCATGAGCATCCCATTTTCCTCAAGGCAAGCGGCATAGCCTGCAGGGGAAAGGGACGCGTGATACACCAATTCCCCGCCAACGGTGCCTTGCTCTTCGCCTGCGCTGGGACCAACGGTCAGCATTAGCATCCCGCCTTTGCGCAGGTGACGCGCCATTCGGGTGATGCAGGCCTTTTGCTCATCAGCTGTCAGGTGGAAAAAGCTGTTCCAGGCAATGATGCCGTCAAACCCTTGATTCAGTTCAAGCTCTCGCATATCCGCCTGCCGCCAATCGCCGTCAGGCCAACGGCTGCGGGCAATCTCAAGCATGGCTTCCGAGAAATCGACGCCGGTAACGGTGAACCCTTCGGCTTTGAACCAGCGGGCGATGGGGTCTCCGGTCCCGCAGCCCAGATCCAGTACATGATCGCCGGGTTTCAGGCTTGCGGTGAAGCGCGCCAGCCAGCGCGCTTCGAACAGGGCCTTCGAGCGTTGCTCGTCATAGGCCCTGGCCTGCCGCTCATAAACGGCATGTGTATCGTCGGGATCGACGGTCATCCGACCCAGGTCGCACCGGCAGGATCGTCGGTGGCTGTGATACGATAGAGACCCGCCTGACCGGTCATGGATGGCGTGACGGTGAAGGTCTCACCCGGCATCACAACCGCAGTGTCACCGTTGGACAATGTGGTCGAATAGCCATCAACAGTGATGCGCCAATGGCCGCTAGCCGGCATCAAAACCACAGGCTTCTCAGCTTTGACAGCATCATTCTGCGCCGAGCCGCGGGTCAGGAAGTCAACCTCAAAGCCCGGCTTGTCTTTGATGACGCCGTTTTCACCAATCACCGTTGCGGGTTTGTCCGCTCCCAGAGCCATCAGATCCCAATAGCGCGCAACGTATTTGCCGATAACAGCATCAACTGGCACTTCGGGATAGGCTTTCAGCTCTTCTTCGGTCAGCAGAGGCATGGGCTGCACATTGTGTGGCAGTTCTTGACCCTTTTTCGAGTCATACAAAACGCCGTTGTTGCCCAGCATCAGACCATGCGCTTGCGCGTCTTCGATCACCTGCGGAGCCCATGTCACACCGCCACCAGCATCGTCGCCGCCGAGGATCGACATGATCATGCCGTAGTCGTCGCCAACGTTCTCAAACCCACGGAAGATGCCGGTCGGGATGTTGAAGATGTCGCCTTCCTCGGCAATGAACTCACCCGCAGTACCGTAACGGCCCCAGAAGAAGCGCCAGCGCCCCTTGGCGACAAAGAAGACCTCTGCCGTGGTGTGGCTGTGCAGCGAGTTGCGGCATTTAGGGGGTTGCCCTGCCGCGCCAATGTTAAAGCCGATCTTGTCGGTGATGTGGACGTGCTGATCGGGCGATTCTGAGACACCGCCGCCGACGATGGTAAAGTTCTCTTTCTGATCGCTGCCCGGCGTGTGGGCATCGATGAAAGCGGTTTTGCAGGGTTGCAGTTCGCCATAGCGGACGATGCGTTCGTGGATGGTGCTCATTTTAGTCTCCTAACGGGTATAATGTTGCAACAGGGGGGTTAGCCTGTTGCCCCGGGAGGTCGATTGTTCAACCGCTTGGCCCGCAAAGAGGCCCGGTGGCAATGATACCGCCGGGTTCCTTCGCTGGCATCAAGAATTGCAGGCACCAGAGGCATTACACGTCCCCGGTCGCCAGGATAAGTTGTTTCCAGATCGCCGTTTCATCGAACAGAGTCCATTCACGGCGCAACCTGATGTCACCGCCAATCAGTTCGCCCCATTCAGCGTGGCTGATGCACAGCACATAGAGCTCGGCTCCGGTCGGAACGCCAAACGCACCCCAACCGTCATGCTTACCGTGCAGGCTCCAACGAACAGCCGAACGCGGGGGCATGTTCGGATCGTCGCGCCCGATTTGGTGGTGGATAGTGAAGGTCGCACTAGGCATCGCCGCACGCAGCGACATCCAGAAGCGGTCAACCGGACCACGCCCATGATCGCTTGCGCCGCCAGGGTATTCGGTCTGAACAGCACGATCATACTCACGCTCAACCGCGCCCATATCCGCGCCCATCATCCGGGTCAGCAGGTCAGCGTGGCGCTGTCCCCATTCGTTGTCATTGCCGCGCCCGGAATACGGACCTTCCATGTCATTGGCAGGGGTTAGCGGTTTGACACAGTTTTCCGGCCCGCCCTCACGCGCGATAAGATCACGAGTGAAATCCTTCGGATCCCAGCCCATCTGGCGCACGACCGCGCCGTTATCACGGATCAGCCATTCGTCATCGATGGTGTTTTCCCGCGCATGACAGTCGGCCAGAATGCGATAGCGCAGCTTTGCCCCGGTCGCTTTGCCAAACATACCGTCACCCAGATGGGTCGCGGTTGACATGATGCGGTGGCTCGACAGCATCCCGTCTTCAGGGGTGCCGGACCAGATCACATCCTCACCCAGCAAGGTCCGGTCAGGAAACTCGGCCAGCGTCGCCATAGTGGCGCCGATCACGCCCTGATTGCCGGTCGACACACTGCCCGGCATCCGCACAACAATGTCGGACCCGTAATATTCGTGTAGGGTCGAGATGCCGCGGTCTTCCCAGATTTCTTTGGTAATACCGATGATATAGTCGGGAAAATCCCGGAACTTGGCGTCGAAACCTTTCATGTCTCTGTCCTTTGTGGTGTCCACCCTTTGGGCAACCGGGCTGAGGTCCGCACGACCAGAGGCCCATCGATGGCCACCTTGCGTGGCGTCACCGATGCCGGGGCGTCGATATGTTCAAGAAGTGCGGTGACGGTCTCCGCCACCATAAGATTTGCGCGTTGTCGGATCGTTGTCAGGTTGTAAGCAGGCCACCCCGCGGGCGGAACGTCATCGTAGCCCACAACCGACACATCCTCGGGCACGCGCAGCCCTAGTTCAAAGCGGATCACGTCCATTACCGCCAGTGCCATGTGGTCGTTGGCGACGAAGACGGCGTCAGGTCGCTTATCGGGCGATACATCGAACATTTGTCGCGCAGCAGCGCGTGTCTTTTCAGTGTGGAAGTCACCGACGCCATGCGCGAATGGGCTCTGACCGGCTTCTGTTAACGCCGCACGGAAACCTGCCTCACGGTCGCGCTGGGTCGAGGCACCCTGCCAACCCGCGATATAGGCGATACGTTCATGTCCCCCGGCCAGAAGGAACTCGGCGACCTTGCGTCCACCAACATAGTTGTCGGATGTGACCGACGTGATGCCTTCGATATCCTGACTTCGGTTGAACAGCACCACCGGAACACCGGCCTGCTGGCAGCGCATCGCAATTTCCGACGACATCGCAACCGAGGCCAGAATGACCCCATCCACCTGATAGTCGAGGATTTCCGCCATCACGTCTTCGATGTTGCCAGCCGTACGCGAGGCCATGAAGATCAGGACGTGATAGCCCTTTTCCTGTAAAGCGTTGGACAATTTCTCAAGCGCTTCGGGATAGAAGTAGTTGTCCAGATATCCAACCACCAAACCGATCATACGGCTTTTACCCGACACCATCGCGCGGGCCAGAACATTGGGGCGATAGCCCAGTTCGGCAGCAGCCTTGCGCACCTTTTCTTCGGTTTTCTTGCTGACCGACGCGCCGGGCGTGAACACCCGGCTGACCGCCGACTGGCTGACACCTGCCAACTGCGCAACTTGCAGCGATGTGACTTTCTCAGCCATCAGTCTGCCGTCCATCCTCCGTCAATCAGCATCGAAGTGCCCGTGACCAGCGCCGAAGCGTCCGAGGCCAGATACGTCACCGCGCCCATGATATCCTCGACCTCACCAATCCGGTCCAGCTTGATTTTTTCCATGATCCAAGCGGCGCGTTCGGGGTTGTCGAAGGTGGATTGGGTCAGGGGCGTGCGGATGAAGGTGGGACACACCGTGTTGATACGGATGCGCTGCTTGCCCCATTCGATCGCCATGGCTTTGACCATACCTTCCAGCCCGTGCTTGGTGGCACAATAAAGCGCCCGGTCAACGCCGCCCACATGGCCCATTTGGCTTGAGATATGGATGATCGACCCCGGCTTGCGCGCCGCCAACAGCGCTTTGGCCGCATAAGACGACAGGAAATAGGCCGAGCGCAGATTGACGTTGGTCACTGCGTCAAAATCCTCGGCCGAGGTTTCAATTGCCGGGCCGTGACGCGCTGTTCCGGCCGAGTTCACCACCACGTCAAAGACACGACCGTCGAACAGCCCGCGCAGCGCCTCAAGATCACCCTGATCCACCACGGCCGCCTCAGCCGACCAACCCTGCTCTTGGAACGCGGCCACTGTCTCGTTCAAACGATCCGCACCACGCGCCGCACAGACCACATGCGCACCCGCTTCGGCCAGTGCCACGGCGCAACCCTGCCCGATGCCCGATGATGCACCGGTGACCAGAGCGGTCTTGCCCGCCAGAGAAAACGAAGGGGTGCGGGGCAGATCACTCATCAGCTCATTCCATCCGGTATATTAATGCGCCCCATGTTGCGGGCCTTGTTGAATTCCCGCAGTCGGGCGAAAACGTCAACGCCAAGCTGACGATATGCGTCCAGAAGATCGACCAGAACCCAGTTTTCGCGGATCTTGCCGTTTTCAACGCGCCAGAAATCAAGGCTGCGCATGGTGATCCGTTTGCCCGAGGGCGCAATCCCCATCCACCCGTCATGGGTCACGGTCTGAATCATGTTGGGCCAGCCGGTTACGGCGGCGTAATCGCCATCCCCAAAGAAGTGATAGGTGATGTCGTCCACATATTGTCCGCGATCCGGCATCCCGTTGAGGAATGGAATCTGGTGCCAGTTGCGGAAACCCGAGAATCCGCGCCCCGTTCCGATACCCGCCGGACCGTACCAGTTCATACGAGGATGCCAGAACCGCTCGGGCTCCATCACCTCCGGCCCACCCTGCGAGGGGTGTTTCTTGAGGTATTCCAACATGTCGATGATGTGCTGGCAGGTCGCCTTGCCTTTGTCCGCATCATAGGGACCGGGCACAAAACCGTCCTGCGTGGCGGGTCCCGGCACATGCCATTCGCGGCCAAGGCTGGGCGCCATCGGCCAGGCATTCGCCTGCATCATCACCTCGGGGATGTCCCAAAGGGCCTGCATCTCGACCACTTTGCCGTCTTCGAAACGGTAAAATTCATGGAACCGCATCGTTACCTGATGGCCGGTTGGCGGGATATCCAGCCAAGGCCCGGTGAAGGTTCCGGTGTAGTAACCGCCGCAACCGACCCAATC
The DNA here is from genome assembly GCF_056538765.1 of Ruegeria sp. BE9. Classification (NCBI taxonomy): domain Bacteria; kingdom Pseudomonadati; phylum Pseudomonadota; class Alphaproteobacteria; order Rhodobacterales; family Roseobacteraceae; genus Ruegeria; species Ruegeria sp. BE9. The sequence goes on from NZ_JBQFTS010000005.1 coordinate 243,049, forward strand.
AGCGCCATGTTCATCCGGGCCAGCCATGACGATATAGTCGCGGCGTTCCAGATCAGGCCAGGCCGACAGCAGGTCTTTATAGGCAGTGTCGTAATACGCGTCGCTGCCGGTGCTGTCTCCAAAAGGATGGCACAGTCTGTAAACAGCGTCAGGGGCGCTGACATCTGCCAGCGCCCTGCGCACACCGTCTTCACTGAAGTCGTACGTCGCCGCCCGAAGCGGCGCGATCAGCGATTTGTGATGTGTGTGCTTGTCACTCATTCAGCGGCATCCCGATAGGGCGCGGGCTCACCGTAAGGCACGTTGATCCCGCCATAGCGACGCACACGCACGTTGCACTGCTCGGCATGGCCAACAAAGCCTTCGAGCATGCACAGGCGCGAGCCGTACTCACCGATCAGCGTCGCCGCTTCGTCGGTCAGAACCTTTTGATAGCTGTGCGTCTTCAGGTATTTACCGACCCACAGACCACCGGTATAACGGCCCGCCTTCTTGGTAGGCAAAGTGTGGTTTGTACCGATCACCTTATCCCCGTTCGAAACGTTGGTACGTGGACCAAGGAACAGCGCGCCGTAGCAGGTCATGTTCTCAAGGAACCAGTCGTCACGGTCGGTCATGACCTGAACATGCTCGGATGCGATGTCGTCAGCAACCTGCAGCATCTCGTCATAGGTGTCACAGACGATGACTTCGCCATACTCATCCCACGACACTTTCGCGGTGCCTGCGGTTGGCAGAATGCCCAGAATACGGTCAACTTCCGACAGGGTCTCCTCGGCCAGTTTGCGCGAGTTGGTCAGCAGTACGCAGGGGCTGTTATAGCCATGCTCGGCCTGACCCAGCAGGTCAGTGGCGCACAGTTCGGCATCCGCTGCGGTTTCATCGGCGATGACCATGGTCTCGGTCGGACCGGCGAAAAGGTCGATGCCGACGCGGCCGAACAGTTGGCGCTTGGCTTCAGCGACGAACGCGTTGCCGGGGCCGACCAGCATGTGAACTGGGTCAATGGTCTCGGTCCCGATCGCCATTGCGCCGATGGCCTGAATGCCGCCCATGACATAGATCTCATGCGCGCCGCCCAGATGCATTGCTGCAATCACAGCAGGGTTAGGCTTGCCGTTGAACGGAGGCGTGCAGGCGATGATGCGCGGAACACCAGCGACCGAGGCTGTGGCGACCGACATATGCGCCGAAGCCACCATCGGGAACTTACCACCCGGAACGTAGCACCCAACGGACTGAACGGGGATGTTCTTGTGACCCAGGATCACGCCCGGAAGGGTTTCGACCTCGATATCCAGCATCGAGTCGCGCTGTGCCTGCGCAAAGTTACGCACCTGCTCTTGCGCGAACTTAATGTCCGCCAACTCACGTTCGGTTAGCTGGCCGATCAGGTCGTCGATCTCTTGCTGCGACAGGCGGAAGGACGCAGGCGAATAACTGTCGAACTTCTCGCTCAGCTCGCGCACGGCGGCATCGCCACGAGTTTCGATATCTTTCAGCGTGGCTTCCACCACTGCACGGGTCTTGGCGTCATCCTCTGCCCGGTCGGCGTCAGACTTACCGCGTTTGAGATACTCAATTGCCATTGTCTAAACCCTTTTTATTCAGGACGAGGAGCTGTTTTTTCACCACGGTCATAGGCTTCCCAGCCTTCGCCGTTGAAGATATCGACGCCCAGCTGAGCAGCGACATGAGCGAAATCAACGTTCACCCAGTTGTCGACGATCTTGCCATCGACCACTTTCCAGAAGTCCATGTAGCGGATCTCAACCCGCTTGCCGGTGGGCGCGATGCCAAGGAATTCGCCGGAATGGGTGGCTTCCTGACGGCCGAATGCCGCAGCCCACTCACCCATATAAAGGCGCGCCTCGTCGATGCAGGTCTTGTCCGAGAACGCCGCTTGGAACGGACGCTGCCAGTTGTCCTGAAACTCCTTCAGGCCGGTTTTGGTGCCGCAGCCTTGGTTGCCCAACCAACGGAAGCCTGCCGAGAAGAACTCGCCGATGTCGTCGATGCGGTGGTCGTTCAGACCGTCAACCATGGTTTCGATGACACGACGGGTGTCTTCGGTTTTGCTCATGTCCGTGTCGCGGGTCAGGACCGCTTGTTCGGGACGGGAACCTTTCATTTTTCTATCCTTTCAGATCGCAAGAGTATGTGAGGGGGACAATTGCCCCGCTTCACAAAAAGTCCCTCGGCATTCTGTTCAGCGCCGGATGGCGCGAGACTGCGCTGTTGCGCGACCGACTGCTCATCAGCCCTTCACGGCCCCTGCGGTCAGACCGCTGACGATTTGGCGCTGGAAGATCAGCACAAGGAAGATCAGCGGCGCCGTGATTGAAACGGCCGCAGCCACGGCAACAACCTGGTCGGTCGTGGTGGTTTCGCGGTTGAACATACCGACGATGGCCGGAACCATGGTCTGGTTCTGAGCGTCAAGCAGCAGTGAGGTCACGAGGAAGTCGTTGTACGCCAGCAAGAAGCTGAACAGACCCGTGGTAATCACACCCGGCCACATCACCGGCATGATGACACGGCGGAAGGCCTGGAAGTGGCTGCAACCATCAACGCGAGCGGCCTCGTCCAGTTCGGACGGGATGTTCTGGAAGAACGACCGAAGCATCCAGATGGTGAAGGGCTGGTTAATCGCAACCAGAACCGCAATCACCGCGAAAGGCTTGCCGTACAGGGTCGGAGCATTTTCGCCGAGGATCGGGCTCAGCCATTCGGCCGAGTTGATGAAGACTGGCAGGTAGCCTGCAACCAGAACCGAATGTGGCAGGGCGCGGAACACCAGAGCTACAATCAGGATCCAGAACGCGAAAGTAGACCCCGAACGCGCTAGACCGTATCCCGCCAGCGTCCCAACGGTCAGCGAGACGGTCACAACTCCGGTTGTAACGATCAGAGAGTTCCGGAAATTGTCCGAGAAACCACGGTCAATCCAGACGGTTTTATAGTGTTCTGTAGTCAGGCCCAGAACGTCACGACCCAATGGGCCAAAGATCGGGTTTAATACGCCAAGGATCGCAGGCAGGATCACAAAGAACGCCACGACGAAACCGATGGCTACGGCCAGTACTCCAATGACCCAACCAATCCATTCCTGTCCGGGCTTTGAGTAGGACTTCACCATGGATGGCAGAGTTTTGGTTGCCACCTTTATGGTGCCCCAGATCAACGCAATGCCAAGAATGATATCCAGCAACGACAGGCCGTTGCCTTTGGACAGTGTCTCGGGGCCGAAGATCACATTCAGCGCGTTGCTGTCAAAAGCGTCCACTGGGGACTTGAAGCTCATTACAGCGATCCAGAAGATCGGGAAGGCTGCGACCAGGCACCAGAAAACCAGGAAGATGTTTGACGTCAGCCGTAGGCCGAGAGGTTGTTGAAGCGCGCGTGAGGACATATCAGTGACCTCCTTTGTGATCGCGCCATGTCCGGCGCAGCGGAAGAATAAGCAGGATGACGATGCCGATCATGGTCAGCATGGCGCTGGCCGAGGCTCGGCTGATCGACCGGTTTCCGGCCTGATCCGGCACGAGGAAGTCATAGGTCAGCCACTGCAGCGAGATGACGTAGCCCTGGCTTGAGAAACCTACGATTTCTTCGAACACACGGTAGGCATCCATCAGATGGATCATCGAGACAAAGATGATCAGAGGCATCAGATGCGGAATGACGATGTATTTCATGCGCTGCCAACGGGTCGCTCCATCGATCACTGCGCTTTCCAGACTGTCCTGATTGACGGTCTGCAAACCGGCGTAGAAGACGATGGCGGCAAAGGGCGCGACGTGCCACACACGGTAAAGCATCATCAAGATTTCAATGGTCCACGCTTGCGCGAACAGTGCAATATCCCGGTTTAACCACCACTCCAGCATCGCGGTCAGGATACCGTCACCGCGGAAAAGCCAGTTGATTGATAGCACACCGATCACCGGAGTGATGATGAAAGGCAACAGCGAGATAAAGATAACCGGTCCTCGGATCGCCCGTGCAGCGTTGTTGATCAGAACCGCAATGCCCAATCCACATACGATCACCAATGGCAATGTGATCAGTGTGAACGTGAGCGTAAACCGCAGCGCCTTCCAGAAGTTGATAGTCGACAGAACGCTCAGGCTGCCGTCGCTGATTGCGCGCCATGCTCGTTCGGGTTCCAATACGTTCCGATAGCTTTCCAGCCCGACATATTGCGTTTGCGTGACGACCTCGCCGTGTTCGTCCAGCTTTGGCTGTGATTTAAGCTCTGTCACACAGGTCTGGGTCAGAAAGCCCGGCGTGCAGGTTTCGACCTCAACCGTCTCGTAAATCGGCTGAGTAATATAGAAGCTCTGCTTGAAAACGCTGACCAACGGGAAAGCGATAAAGAGAAGCATCATAAAGACAGAGGGGCCAACAAAGGCGGCAAATGTCCTGAAATTCATGGCTCTGCCTTTCTCATGGTTCTCGAGGGAAGGAAGGGAGGGCCGGAGCCCTCCCTAGGGAGGATTAGTTGTTGACCAGGCCAGCTTCTTTAGCTGCAGTCAGGTACGAGGCTTCGATGTCTGCCAGAGTGGTGGACGCATCTTTGGCGCCGGTCAGGTAGTCGGCCAGACCGTTACCCAATGCGCTGTGCAGAACACCCATCGCAGCCGAGGCAGGGTATGCCCGCGCACCGTTCTCAGCCGAAGCAGCGGCGCCAGCGGCCAGATCGCCAGGCTGATAAGCTGGGCTCAACCAGACGGCGGTGTCATTGTTCGCGCTGACCATGTCACCGTCGATGCCTTCCATGACGACGCGGAACGCGGCATCCGCTTCTTCGTCGCTCATGTTGGCCGCCAGAACAACGCCATCCCACCAGATTGTGGTCGAAGGCGCTGCAGCGCCCATCGGTGCCGAGGCCATGGTGACTTTACCAACAACCTGGCTTTCAGCCTCGTCGTTCATCGCAGCGGCGCGGCTGGCCCACAGGTTGGCCATAGCAATTTTGCCCTGCTGGAACTGTTGCTGAACATATGTCGAGTCAGAAACCAGGAATTCCGGGTCCATGTACTCGGTCATCGCCTTCATTGTCTCAAGCGCTTTGACGCCTTTTTCGTTGTTGATCGAGGGCATATTGCCTTCGCCAAAAAACTCACCGCCTTCGCCCATGTACATGTTGACGAATTCCTGGGCCAGGTTCCAACCGGTCTTAAACGTACCGCCGATCGGGTACTCCATGACGCCTGCTTCTTTGATCTTGGCAGCTGCGGCCAAAACGTCGTCATAGGTTTGGGGCTCTTCGATGCCCAGATCGGCCAGAACGTCGTTGCGGTACATCAGGTGTTGTGCATTCACCATCATGGCAATCGCCATGACCTTGCCGTCCACTTTGATCAGCTGGTTCGGCAGCAAGTCCTGACCGTATTTAGCGACCAGATCATCCAGAGGACGTAGCGAGCCCGCGTTCAGCAGTGGGATCATGGTCTCGTTGGCAACGCCACCGATCTGGTACAGCGAGGGGTTCGCAGCAAATGCTTCAGGCTGCTTTTCGCGGAACTCCTGATCCAGCGACGCGCTGAAGTTGCCGCATTCGGCCATCGCGTCTGTGACAGCTTTCCAAGCCTCAAAGCCAGCCGAGAGCGACTTCAGCGGCACTTCGTTTTCAAACGAGCATTCGGCCCAAGCGCCGGTTGCTGCGAGAGACATGGCACCAGCCATGAAGAGTGATTTGAGTTTCATGCGTTTCTCCCTGTCAGGATCGGTCCGTCGTCGACGTCCGGACCGGTGTTGTGCCCGTTTGGGCTGTTCGTGGGATTACTCCCCAATCCGAGCACCGCTTTCAGCTTCAAAGAGGTGACAGATATCTGTGGGCACCGAGAACGAGACCGTCTCGCCAATCTCGGCGCGGAATGCTTTGTCGGCTTTGACCGACACCAGCGCACCACCTACACGGACCGAGATCATGGTCGCGTCGCCCAGCAGTTCGAGTGTGTAGATTGGAGCTGTGATTTCGCCCTTACCTTCGGCAATGCTGGCGTCCTCTGCACGGAAGCCCAATGTCAGTGGGCCATCGGCAGAATTCACCGGAATTTCCACGTTCTCGGCACGGAAAACACCGCCGGAAACTTCGCCATCCATTAGGTTCATCGCGGGCGATCCGATGAAGCTGGCCACGAAAGTGTTTGCAGGGCGGTCATAAATCTCGGTGGGGCTGCCGACCTGCTGAACCACACCCTTTTTCATGACCACAACGCGATCAGCCAAAGTCATCGCCTCGATCTGATCGTGGGTCACATAGATTGTGGTGACGGCCAGTTCGTGGCTTAGGTTTTTGATCTGAGCACGGGTCGAAACACGAAGCTTGGCATCCAGGTTGGACAGCGGCTCGTCCATCAGAAACACGTTGGGTTCGCGAACAATAGCCCGTGCAAGCGCCACACGCTGACGCTGACCGCCGGACAGTTCGGCTGGCTTGCGGTGCAGGAACTCGTCCAGTTCGACCATTGCGCTGGCGCGACGAACTTTCTCGTCGTGGGTCGCTGGATCGATGCCGCGGACTTTCAGCGGAAAGCGGATGTTTTCATAAACATTCATGTTGGGGTAGAGCGCGTAGCTCTGGAACACCATCGCAACGTCGCGATCCTTTGGCTCGAGATCATTAACCACTTTGCCGTCGATCAGGAGTTCACCTTCGGTGACGTCCTCAAGACCTGCGATCATGCGCATTGTGGTGGTCTTGCCGCAGCCCGATGGGCCGAGCAGAACCAGGAACTCGCGGTCCGCGATGGTCAGGTCGAAATTGTGAACCCCGACAAAGTTGCCCCAGCGTTTGCCGACGTTACGCAGTTGAATTTCCGCCATGGTGCCCCCTGCAAGGATTCGCTTTGCATACGTTTGCAAAACTGTATTCTTCAGGAATCATTTCTGGCAAGACTTTTTTGCATACGTATGCAAAAAACCTGTAAATCGCGATTCTCAATCGCTTAAATCCAAAGCAAGCCATCAGAAAAGTGGTGCAAACGTGAGCTTTCAGAACGAAAAAACACTCGTGTCCTCGTTTTTCGAGGCCCTCGATAAATCTAGCGATTCGAATCTGCCTGATGTTTTCAGGCGCTATTGCGCAGAGGATTTGCTCTGGCGCGGCTTTCATCCATTCGATGAAATCACCGGGTCCGATGCGGTGGCTCGGACATTTTGGCAGCCACTCAGGGCCAGCCTGCGCCGAATGCAGCGCCGTCAGGATGTCTTTTTCGCGGGCACCAACTCTTTGGAGGAGGGTGCGGATGTATGGGTCGTCTCAATGGGCCATCTTATGGGCTTGTTCGACGCACCCTGGCTGGGCATTCGGCCCACAGGTAAGATGGCATTCTTGCGTTATTGCGAATTCCACAGAATTGCCGACGGGAAAATCGCAGAAACGGCGATGTATTTCGACGTTCCTCATCTCATGGTGCAAGCCGGACAAAATCCGTTCCCGCCTCAAACCGCCGCGCACTTAGTTCAGCCGGGGCCGCTGACTCATGGCGGCATTCTGATCGATGACCAGCCAGAAGAAGAGGGGCGCAAGACGCTGGCGGCGATCAATGCGATGATCTCGGATCTGGGACAATGGAACAGTGGATTGTCTCTTGAGGACGAATTGGCGCGTACCTGGCATGACGATATGATCTGGTGGGGGCCCGAGGGTATCGGCGCCACCTATACGATCGAACGTTATGCAAAGCAGCATTCCGGCCCGTTCCGCGCCGCTTTCTCGGATCGCTCGAAAACCAAACACATCTGTCGTTTGGCAGAAGGTCATTATGGTGGTTTTTTTGGTTGGCCGAACTTCACCGCCGTTCCAACGGGTGGATTTATGGGAATGCCCGCCACCGGCAAGCCCGGAGAATTCCGGGTGATTGATATCTACCGCCGCGCGGACGACAAGCTGGCCGAAAACTGGATATTCATTGACTTGCTGCATTTTTGGAAACAGCAGGGCATTGATATTCTGGGGCGAACAACAGGAATTGAAACGCCATGAGGATAGACGCGCATCACCACCTTTGGGACCTCAGTGCGGTTGAGTATCCTTGGCTTATGGAAAACGGCGCAGTGCGGTTTTTCGGAGATCCCACTCCGATTCAGCGCAACTACCTGCTGCCCGAATTCTGTACAGATGCCGAAGCCACGGGATTTTCAGCTTCGGTCCACATTCAGGTCGGGGCCGCTGATCCGTGGGCCGAGGCCCAGTGGGTGCAGTCTGTCGCAGATCAGAACCCTGACTGGCCGTTGGTGCAGGTGGCATTCTGTGACCTTACCGCAGACGACTTGTCTGAACAGCTGGATCGCTTGCAAACCTTGCCTTCGTTGCGCGGCGTGCGTCAAATCATCGGCCGCGCCCCAGGAGAGGATCAGATTTCCGGCACCAATGATTTGTTGGATAACCCCAAATTTCTTGATGGCCTCAAACAGCTTGGAGACCGTGCACTTTCTTTTGACCTTCAATTGTTGCCGGAACTGATGGAAAGTACAGCAACTGTTTTGGATCAGGCGCCTGCGACGCAGGTTGCACTTTGCCATGCTGGGTCGCCGCACAACCGGTCAAAAGAGGGTTTGCAAGCTTGGGCTAAAGCACTGCAGGGCCTTTCAACGCTACCACAAGTGACGTGCAAATTGTCAGGTCTGGGAATGTTCGACCACGGTTGGAGCGCGGATAGCGTGAAACCGATTGTTTCCACTTGCCTGTCGCAGTTTGGAGCCGAACGATGCATGTTTGGCTCCAACTTTCCAGTGGACAGCCTTAGCTCCACCTACCCCGAGTTGATTTCCCGATATGAGGAGATCATTCCAAGCGATTTCCAACCTGATGTGTTTCATAAAACGGCAAGGAATTTCTATCGGTTCGCACAACTCGGCCATCTTTAAATGTGGGCGGGCTTGGGTTCGCTCAAATAGCTACTTCCAGCCACAAGCGCTTTGTTACAAAGTTCTCCTAAGAGAATTGATCACTTGTGGCCGAAACCTATTGGTTGCGAAGCACGGACGGGAATACCTTTCGAATCAAAAATCCTGCCAAACTTTAGCGTTGGAGTTACCACCGGCAACCGCCGCAATAGGTGCTGGCGTGAAGCCTTTGTTATCCTCCCAATCGCTGCCACGAGCACTTGGTGGTGTCACTCTTGCCTTTGAGGTCTGGGAGTTACTTGTCGAGAACCGACTGACAAGATCTGTCAATCGCGTTGCATCACTTTTGAGCATGTGCCCCGCCGCATTCGCTTCTTCAACCATGGCTGCGTTCTTCTGCGTCACCTGATCCAATTGTGTTACGCCGATGTTGATTTCTCCCAGCCCTGTTGACTGTTCCGCAGCACCCTCCGCTATGTTCGATACAAGCTGCGAGATCTGGGCCACCTGACTAACAATGCTTTCGAGAGCCTCACCTGTCTTCCCAACTAAGATCACACCGCGCTCAACATGCCTTGAAGAGTCACCGATCAAAGTTTTGATTTCAGTTGCAGCATCCGAGGAACGCTGTGCCAATGCTCGCACTTCGGAGGCGACCACCGCAAATCCGCGACCTGCTTCACCTGCGCGCGCGGCTTCAACACCTGCGTTCAGAGCCAGTAAATTGGTTTGGAAAGCAATATCATCAATCACCGAGATGATCTGAGAAATATGCGCTGAGCTCTGCTTGATCTCGTTCATCGCCTCGACAGCGTTTTGAACCACTTTCCCGCTTTCTTCGGCTTCTGCCTTGGCGAGTGACATGGTCGTTTCGACATCACGGGCGCCATCAGCGGCGGATTTCACAGAAGCTGTAAGCTCGTCCAAGGCTGCAGCTGTCTGTTCAAGAGTTGCGGCTTGGCTTTCGGTTCGCCGTGACAAGTCATCCGAGGCCTGACTGATCTCGCCGGCACCATTGTTGATAGAGCTAGCGGCCTCAATCACGTCGCCCATCAGGTTACTCAGCGTGGTGACGGTCGCATTGAAGTCTTTCCGGAGTTTTTCATAGCGGCCAGGCATTTCCTCGGAAATTTCTGTATCCAGTTGACCTGCCGCAAGGTTTTGCAGGCCTTGAGCTAAAGACTGGACAACAGCGGCTTGATTATCCTGATCCTTTTGGCGCGACACTTCCAACTGTTCTTTCTTTGCCAGACCCTGACGCAAGGTTTCAATCGACTCTGCAATTTCTGCGATCTCGTCTTTGCTTTGAGGCAGGGTAACGAGCTCGTCTACTTTTCCGTTCGACAGGTCCTGTACTACCTCGCGGATCATCCCAAGCGGACGCTGCACCAGTTTTCGTGCTGAAAAAAAGATTGTGGCGAGCGTCAGTGCTAACAAAACCAAACTTGAAACCAACAGTTCAATGACGCTCTGTCGAACAGGACTAACAAAGACTTCACGCGGGATATCCAGAACGATCACCCAAGTCTTGTTCATGCCGAAGGCGGTAAAAGGTAAAAATAGTCGCGTGGCACCGTTAGGAAGTGCCGATACAACTTGAGGCTGGCCGGTCTCTATCGCGGTGCGAAACTCTGAGCGGCCTTCTCCCTCAAATGGCTTGCTTAGAAGGTTTCTGTCCGGATGAGCCAACCATTTACCGTTCTGCCCAAGAAGCATAACCTGATCACCTTCATAGGCCGAAAAATTGCTTACGAAACGGGTTAGCTCCTTCAGCAGGATGTCGACGCCGGCGATTGCAATTATCTGATCCTCAACGAAGACGGGCACCGAGATGGATGTCATCAGATGTCCCTGTTGAGTCAGGTAGGGTTCTGTGATCGTGCTGGTGCCGGTATCGAGCGGCAAACGGTACCATTCGGCGGTGTCGTTAGGGTCCACTTCAAATGTGCTGAATTCCAGGTCGCCACTATCGGATTTGGTCCAATAGGGCGTAAAGAAGCCATCAGGGTTACGCCCCTCAGGTCCTTCGATGAAGTCTTCAGTAGTGCCGTCTGGAATGGCGCTCAGATAAGATGAAAACACCATTTCGTAACGCTGTGGTACGCCTTCCAGCAGGTCAATAACCTCTGCAGTGGTTGCGGTTCCGTCGCTCATGTACCCAGAAAGTGCGCCGCTCATTGCAGTTGCAGCCGACGTCGCCTTGACCAATTCCGTCGATAGGTTCAGGGCCAGATCAGAGGCCGATTGGGTCGCCATTTCCAGAACTTGTTCGTTCACCTGCGCTGATCGGTACAGGGCAATATAGGTAGTGTAGCATAACATCAGCGCGGTGATTGCAGCCGTTGTTGCGGCCAAAAGCTTTCCCGAAACGGTACGAAACAATGTCGGCATAAGGTATCTCAGTTTTTTGGTCTCTTCCTCTTTGCCGAATGTCACGAATAGCTGAACAAATTATTGAACGTCCCGATAATTGGCCGTGTAGTTTTCGCATCAGCTCTGGGCCGAGTGCTTTGCAGCAGCGACACGCAGAGGAACTTGCTCACATGTAAAAAAGAGCGAGCTCTGGCTCAGATTCCAAAAATGTCGCACGTCGGCGTCTTGAAATCACCATAAGAAATGTATACCAAAGTATACAAAATTGGTCTGGTCGAATGCCAGCAATTCTTCTACACACCCGAAGACTCACATAAAGCGGAAACAGCCATGAGCCAGTATTCAGATTATTTGGATGAAATTGAAACGCGCAAAGAGCAGGGTCTTAGCCCAAAACCCATCGATGATGGCGCGCTGGTCAAAGAGATCATCGAGCAAATCAAAGACGCCGGAAATCCGCATCGGGCAGATTCGCTGCATTACCTGATTTACAACACGCTGCCAGGCACAACCAGCGCGGCGGGTGAAAAGGCTAAGTTCCTCAAGTCAGTCATTCTCGGCGAAGTGGTCGTCGAGGAAATCACGCCTGCTTTCGCTTTCGAACTGCTGTCTCATATGAAGGGTGGCCCTTCGATCGAAGTGCTCTTGGACGTTGCTTTGGGTGATGATCAAGACCTCGCTGCGCAAGCAGCAGAAGTGCTCAAGACACAGGTTTTCCTCTACGAAGCTGACACGGACCGCCTGAAGGCCGCTTATGACGCCGGCAATGCTGTCGCCGCAGATATCCTAAAAAGCTACTCGAATGCAGAGTTCTTTACCAAACTTCCGGATCTGGATGAAGAAATCAAAGTCGTGACTTATATCGCCGCTGAGGGTGACATTTCGACAGACCTTCTTTCACCAGGCAACCAAGCGCACTCGCGCTCGGACCGTGAACTACACGGCAAGTGTTTTATCTCTGAAGAGGCGCAAAAAGAGGTTGAGGCACTCAAACTCCAGCATCCTGATAAACGTGTGATGTTGATCGCCGAAAAGGGCACAATGGGTGTTGGCTCTTCGCGGATGTCCGGTGTGAACAACGTAGCGCTTTGGACTGGTAAACAAGCCAGCCCCTATGTGCCTTTTGTCAACATCGCGCCGGTTGTGGCCGGGACAAATGGCATTTCGCCGATCTTCCTGACAACCGTAGGTGTAACTGGTGGTATCGGTGTCGACCTGAAGAACTGGGTTAAGAAAGTTGATGAGGACGGCAAGGCGATCCTCAACAATGATGGTAACCCGATCCTGGAGCAGCGGTACTCGGTTGAAACCGGCACCGTGCTGACCATCAACACGAAAGACAAGAAACTCTACAGCGAAGATGGCAGCGATGAACTGGTGGATCTTGCTGGTTCGTTCACTCCGCAAAGGATGGAGTTCATGAAGGCTGGTGGCTCTTACGCCATCGTCTTTGGCAAAAAGTTGCAGACATTCGCCTGTGAGGCGCTTGGTGTTGAACTGAAGTCTGCTTTCGCACCGTCCAAGGAAATCAGCCACGATGACCAAGGGCTGACCGCCGTTGAAAAGATCTTCAACGCCAATGCGCGCGGCACCACTCCGGGCAAAGTACTGCATGCGGGCTCAGACGTACGCGTCAAGGTGAACATCGTAGGCTCGCAGGACACCACTGGCTTGATGACCAGCCAAGAGCTTGAAGCCATGGCCGCCACTGTTCTGTCGCCCAGCGTAGACGGCGCGTATCAGTCGGGTTGTCACACTGCTTCGGTTTGGGATCTCAAGGCACAGGCCAACACGCCGCGTCTGATGGCGTTCATGCACAAGTTTGGCCTGATTACCGCGCGCGATCCCAAAGGCGTCTACCACTCGATGACAGACGTGATTCACAAGGTGCTCAACGATATTACCGTGGACGACTGGGCCATCATTATCGGTGGGGACAGTCACACACGTATGTCAAAAGGTGTGGCCTTTGGTGCTGACTCTGGGACAGTTGCGCTGGCGCTGGCCACCGGCGAGGCAACAATGCCGATCCCTGAGTCCGTCAAGGTGACCTTCAAGGGTGAGATGGCGCCGCATATGGATTTCCGTGACGTGGTTCATGCGACACAAGCTCAGATGCTGGCGCAGCATGGTGATAACGTTTTCCAAGGGCGGATCATCGAGGTGCATATCGGTACGTTGCTGGCTGACCAAGCCTTCACCTTCACCGACTGGACAGCCGAAATGAAGGCTAAGGCATCGATCTGTATTTCCAACGATGACACGTTGATTGAATCGCTGGAAATCGCCAAGTCGCGCATCCAGATCATGATCGAAAAAGGCATGGATAACGACGTTCAGATGCTGCAAGGCCTGATCGACATTGCCGATAAGCGCATCGCGGAAATCCGTTCAGGCGAAAAGCCAGCCCTGCGTCCTGACGACAATGCGAAGTACTTCGCCGAAGTTGTCGTGGATCTGGACCAAATCGTAGAACCTATGATCGCGGATCCGGATGTGAACAACGCAGACGTTTCCAAGCGCTATACGCACGATACGATCCGCCCGATCTCTTACTACGCGGCCGAGAAGAAGGTCGATCTTGGCTTTGTCGGGTCCTGTATGGTTCACAAGGGTGACATCAAGATCGTGGCTCAGATGCTGCGTAACCTCGAGGCTGAGTACGGGAAAGTCGAATTCAACGCACCGCTTGTTGTCGCTGCCCCGACTTACAACATCATTGATGAGCTGAAAGAAGAGGGTGACTGGGCAATTCTGCAGAAGTACTCGGGGTTCGAGTTCGACGATCTTTTCCCCAAAGAAAAGGCGCGGACAGAGTACGAGAATATCCTGTATCTCGAACGTCCGGGATGTAACCTCTGCATGGGGAACCAGGAAAAAGCGGAAAAAGGTGACACGGTTCTGGCCACATCTACACGCTTGTTCCAGGGCCGCGTGGTGGCAGACAGCGAAACCAAGAAAGGCGAGTCCCTGCTTGGATCGACGCCGGTTGTCGTTCTCTCTGCGATCTTGGGCCGTACGCCCACGTTGGAGGAATACAAGGTGGCCGTTGAGGGTATCGACCTAACCAAGTTCGCGCCGCCAATGGAGACACCGGCAACATCCCGTTCGGTACACTTCTAAGACATTTGAAAGGGCGCGGTTTTTCAACCGCGCCCAATTCACAAATGGGGTAGTTTTTTCGTACAGAACCCCAACTTTGGCAGCAGCCAATGCGCTTTCTCTCTCTTTGAATTTTGATTTCGTCTGCCCCTAAATAGTCGAGGGTATTATGCACCCTAGAGATCCTTCAATAGAGATTGCTTATCGTGAAATCAGAAATTAGATACATATCGCTTATCAAAAATCTATCGCGACGATTGACAGAAACTCGATCGCAGCGCATCAAAGCTCAAGCATAGCCACTTGGACTTGCCTCGAATTTCGAGCCCTAAAACAAGAAGCTGAGCAACTTAACACCGTCATATCGGGTCCATTTCACGCTTTGGGCATGGCAAAAGCCGTGCCCGAAGGTTGGGCATGTGGTCGAACAGGTTTGGAATGTCAAAAAAAGATCCTATCCGCGAAAGCTCAAAGGCTGCAGGAGGTTGGGGTGCGTTGAAAAGCGTGGGCCGCCAACTGATGGGCAGCGGCAAACCATTATCAGGTGCGCGCACCATGCTCAGCGCCAACCAACCGGACGGCTTTGATTGTCCGGGTTGCGCGTGGGGTGACCCGGAGCATGGATCATCATTCGAGTTTTGTGAAAATGGTGTCAAAGCCGTTGCTTGGGAGGCCACAAAAGCCCGTGTGACACCCGCTTTTTTTGCCAAACATACGGTCTCGGAACTGCGGGAATGGACGGACTACGAACTGGAGCATCAAGGCCGCCTGACTCATCCGATGAGGTTCAATTCTGAAACCGAAAAATATGAGCAAGTCGAATGGGAAGCTGCGTTTGCTGAAATCGGCAATGCCCTGAACGCATTGGACAACCCAAACCAAGCTGAATTTTACACCTCTGGCCGCGCTAGCAATGAGGCTGCATTTCTGTACCAAACTTTTGTTCGCCTTTTCGGGACCAACAATTTCCCCGACTGCTCGAACATGTGTCACGAAGCTAGCGGAGTTGCCCTGACCGAGGCGATTGGTATCGGTAAAGGAACAGTACAGCTTGAGGACTTCGAGAAAGCGGATGCTATCTTTGTGGTCGGCCAAAACCCAGGCACCAACCACCCACGTATGCTGGCTGACTTGCGCAAAGCAACCCAACGTGGAGCTCGGGTCGTTGTCTTCAATACGCTCAAGGAAAAAGGGTTGCACCGTTTTGCCGACCCGCAAAACAAGCTTGAAATGATCCGGGGAGGATCGGAAGCAACTTCAACCGACTATTATCGCCCCCGATTGGGCGGGGATATGGCGGTCTTTCGCGGCATGGCTAAAGTCGTGATTTCTGCAGATCAAACTGCGCGGGCTGAAGGGCGCCCTCCAGTTTTGGATGATGCTTTTATCGCCGAACACGCACACGGCTTTGAAGCGTATCGCGCTGTTGTCGAACAAACCAGCTGGGATGAAGTCGAAGAACAGTCGGGCTTGTCTCGCACCGAAATTCGCGAAGCTGCTGAGATCTATATGGCAGCCGAGAACGTAATAACCACTTGGGCAATGGGGGTTACTCAACACAAACACTCGGTTCAAACGATCCGCGAGATCGCCAACTTTATGTTCCTGAGGGGCAATATCGGGCGTCCCGGAGCAGGTCTTTGCCCGGTGCGTGGCCATTCAAACGTGCAGGGCGACCGAACGGTTGGGATCAACGAGAAAGCGCCGGCACCGCTATTGGATGCAATGGAGCGTGTCATGGGTGTCCCGATGCCTCGCGAACCGGGTCATAACGTGTTGCACGCGATAGGCGCGATGTTGAACGGCCAGGCCAAAGCATTCATCGCTCTGGGCGGAAATTTTGCACGGGCAACGCCAGACAGCCAATTGATTGCAAAGGCGATGGGTAATCTCGACTTGACGGTCAACATTGCGACCAAGTTGAACCATGGACATCTTCTGCCGGGAAAGCTGTCCTTCATTTTGCCTTGTCTCGGACGCACTGAGATAGACAAAAACTCCGCCGGAGTGCGCCAGATTGTGACGGTCGAGGACTCAATGTCGATGGTTCACGGATCAGGCGGCATCAACTTACCCGCCTCCAAGGAACTGAAGTCTGAGGTCCGTATCGTTTCAGGAATAGCTAAAGCCACCGTGGGCAGCGGGGTTTTGGATTGGGACACTTTGGGCGATGACAACGACAAAATCCGGGATCTGATCGAAATGGTCCTCCCGGCGTTTGCCAACTATAATCAGGCGGTGAGAAAACCGCGTGGGTTTCATTTGTATAACAGCGCCGCAGTTCGGGAATGGAACACTCCCTCGGGGCTCGCTAATTTCTCAGATTCCGCATTGCCTGAGCAAACCGAATGGCAAAAATCTCAGAGCAAAGATCAGGTCTTTGTACTGCAGACATTTCGATCCCACGACCAGTACAACACAACTGTTTATGGCTTGGATGACCGATATCGTGGAGTTTATGGCGAACGTAAAATCGTCTTTATGCATCCAAAGGATATCGCGCTGATCGACGCAAAATCCGGAGATCGGATGGACGTAATCGGATGCCACGAAGACGGCATTGAACGCATCGCTGAAGGATTCAGGTTGGTAGCCTATGACATTCCCCGCGGTTGTGTGGCGGGCTATTACCCAGAACTGAACGTGCTGGTTCCCCATAATGCCTTTGGCGACCAGAGTTTCACTCCGGCTTCCAAATCGGTGTTAGTTAAGTTCCGCGCGAATAAAGGGCAAGGCGATGGGTGAAGAACTGTTGCACATCATATCGGATCTGCTGCAGCAAAACCCGGATCACTTGACGCCGATGTCGGCCGGAGTGCTTGCGGCTGCCTATTCTGGTCTTGCCAATGATAGCCGTAGCCTTGCCAGCAAACTGGGTTTGGCACATGCGCTTGTTCTGCGGGAGTGCGTGGCCCTATCAGAAGAGCAAAACTTAATTGCCCTGCAGGACAATTCGGATCGCTCACAACGCCTGTTTTTCTCATTGACGCAGCGTGGACATGAGCTGGTGGCGGAAACGGATTCGCGATGAATGCGTCCTTTCGGAACAGCGAGGTCGCCCAGCATGAAGCGTCAATCGTTAAGTCCGCCATCAGCTTGCCGCATCATCAGCGTAAGTCTGTTGTGCTTGCGCAGGAAACACCAGTGGCGCTGGTTTTCAACGGTACGACTGCTGCGGTGATGATGGGGTCACCGTCAGACATCCATGATCTTGCGTTGGGGTTCGCTTTGAGTGAAGGGTTCATTCACTCTCCTGACGAAATCGCCGAGTTCGAACAAGTTGCTCATCAAAAGGGGATAGAGGCGCGGTTTTGGCTGACCACTCAGGCTGCCGAGCGGAGCACCGCGCGTCGTAGGGCAATGATGGGGCCGGTGGGTTGCGGGTTGTGTGGGGTTGATAGCCTCGAACAAGCCGCGCGCCCTGCCGCTAATGTTGCGAATTCGACCTTGCAAATCAGCAAAGATGAGGTGACGGCCGCAACCGTATTATTGCGGGATCATCAAATGCTGCACGATCGTACTCGGGCAGCGCATGCGGCTGGATTTCTACGACCTGGGCGTGGGATTGTAACGGCAAGAGAGGATATTGGCCGCCACAATGCGCTGGATAAACTGCTTGGCGCACTGATCCAAAGTAGCGTGGACCCCTCTAGTGGTGCAGTGGTGATGACCTCACGTGTTTCTGTGGAACTGGTGCAGAAAACCACAATGCTCGGTTGTCCAATGCTGATCGCAGTTTCAGCCCCAACTGCATACGCCGTTGAACTGGCTGATCAAGCTGGCCTGACACTTGTTGCCAATGCCAAAGGCGACAAGTGTGACGTGTTTGCGCACCCGAGACGAATATACTGATCGCAACTGCCGGTTGTCCTTTCCGAAGCAAGCTGCTTTGGCCATAGTCCCCATGGAAATCATTGTTTTGGAAAAGCAAATGCAGGTATTGGTGACTGCGTCCGCTATGGCTGGCGGTACCCCTGAACTAGACGAATTGTTGCTTCGGCAAATCTTTTTTCACGGAGAGAACCTGATCACTCGGCGAGGTGTGCCAGAGAATTGTGTTCCTGAATTTGTATTGGCGTGCTCTGGCTTTGATTATTATGTCGGGCAAGTCCTGAACGGAGGACACAGTCAATTCGTGGGAAATGCAGGCTCGCAAGCAAAGAAGGTGTTGGCCAATATGGTCTACCTTTTTGATCTGGCTGGGCTTGTAGAGTACGCCGCACTTGCCCGAATAGCAAAAACCTGGGTTTCCGAAAACCCAGAGGAAGCATCAAACCAAACAGGTTTCTCCGGCGGGATTGCCGAGGAGTTGGAGGCACTGGATGTTCCGTTTTATACGCTTCACAAAAATCAACCTCCGCTTGGCCCTATTGCAGATGCGTTGCGTGCCCGGCCCGAGCTTCTTTCCGTGGAAAGTACGGACAACGAGGTTCCAACCAAGCAGCGCACCACCTTAGCGAATGAGTGGATTAGCCAAACGCCGGCTGTCCGCCATCATATCGCCCGCAAAGTAGCGCAACAGGTGCGCGAGTGGTTTTCCGACCCGATGAATGTTGGGCTCGCGCTTGCTGCGGGATGGGAAAACGCCCCAATCCAGGTCGCTGAAACAATTGGCGTAAGCCGTGCGTCACCTACCGAGGCTAAGGGAACGGCCATTTTCATAAAGGAATACCTCGACGAGTTTAAAAAGGGTGCGTTCAAATTTGAGCTCTCGGAAACAGGTCTCCTGGTCGAACCTTTTACAGACGTAGAGAATTTTAGATCCGTTCACGTTCCAATAGAGAACATTCGCCGCGTTCAGGAACTAGCTGAGGAGTTCCGCCTTCCGGAGTCGGTCGGTCTGCGCTGGTGGCAGATGGGTGTACCCTTTTCAGCAAATAGAATTGGTCTTTATGAACACCCAAAGTGGGAGCCTGGGAAGTTCTGGTTGCGGTGGATGGGCCGGGATTGGGGTGTTAAAGGCAGTCCCGAAAAATCGACCTTTGTCGACCTACGAACTTTTGAACCGGAAAGCCTGTCGCAAGCAGAATTGCAGCGTATGGCGGCCGAAGCGGGAATAGCTTCAGCAAAGCAAGCTACAAGCTGATGTCGACATCCTTATCTGCATAGCCGAAGTAATGTTTTAGTTTGAAAGACTGCCGGGTCGAAGGGCTCAGTTTGGGCGAATTCAGAAAGGCATCTGGTTTGCCTTGAAAAACGAGGCGTTTGTGGGATTAAAGAACAATGATCCTTTCATCCTCACGACTTGATCGGGCAGACCTGCTGCCGGTTGGCGATTATGCCAAAGGGCCTGAGCTTCTTAGAGCCGGGGCAAAGCTGGCGGTGGATTGGCCTGTTGGATCCAGTGCCTTTCAGCAGGAAACCTCATTTGAAAATGAGATTGCGTACAAACGTGAGGTTCAAAAGTCCGGACGGGTTATGCAGCATGCCCATCTTGGCTTTCGACAACTTTCCCATACCGTAGATGCGCTACGGCGCGTGTATGGAACTTGTTTGGACCGAGGGGCGCGGATCGACAGGTTTGGTGTGTGTCTGGATTGGTCGATGGGCTATCCGCGCCATATGCGCGCGGAAAAACCGCGGGGCACTGGTGTCCTTCTTCCAGACGCTGAAGCTTTTTCAAATCTGACACTGGCAACTCCTGCTGCAATGCACTTTGGGGACTTTATGCTTGGGTTTCCCGCTGCACTGGAGAACACCTGTGCGGCGCTGGCGGCTGGGGCAACTACAATCGGAAACCTTGGGCAGTACTTCACTTTTCGTTTGCCGAGTTACGACGACGATGTTGAGGCAACCCAAAGTACGGTCAAAGCCCTGGGCCTTATCGCAGCGCAAAGAGTTCCCGTTCTTGTGCATTCCAATCTCGACGACGGTTATGCCGCTGTGTTCGAGGACTTATCTTGCGCCTTGGGTCAGGCGATACTGGAAAAGCATATTGTCACCAATCTGATTGGGGCGCCTTATGCAGTTTGTTACGGTCACCACTTCACCGAGCCCAAGGCCCGAATTGCCTTTCAGCGGGCCTTGGCAGACATCAGTGATGGGGTGCCAGGCTCGCAGATTTACGGTGCAACCGTCCTGTACAAGGGTAACCACGCTGAAAATTACGCTGGGCTGTCATCATATTTACTAGCGGATATCGTTGGCCAAAAGCTTTTGCCGACCGGGCATGCGTTGAACCCTGTGCCGGTGACGGAAAACGAGCGCATCCCTGATGTATCCGAAATTTGCGACGCACAGTGTTACTTGCACCGCCTGACTGAATTGGCCGAAGGGTATGTGCCGCTTTTTGATACAGGCGAGATCGACAAGATTCGCAAGACATTGGTTCGGGAAGGGCAGGGGTTTGCAGATCGGGTTTTGCATGGTCTTGCTGAAACGGGAATCGACACTGAAGATCCCTTTGAACTGCTGCTATCACTACGTCGAATTGGTGGGCGCGCGCTTGAGCGAATGTACGGCGGCGGCACCCCGCGCGCGGATATGCCCGGACGGCGTTACCCGATAGTCGCAGGAACGACGTTGAGTGAATTGGAAGAAAGCGCCGCTGTTTTTTTGGCCTCGCCGGCTGGGCAGGAGCTAGCCGAAGTGGCGCAACAGCCTTGCCGCATTCTTACAGCAACAACAGATGTTCATGAGCACGGTAAAATGCTGTTGGACACTGTTTTCAGCCAAGTGGGTTTTGAGGTCCAAGATGGGGGTGTTTCAAGCGACCCTCACACGGTAGTTGAACTGGCAAAAGCCAGCGGCGCGGATGTAATCGCAATCAGCACCTACAACGGGGTTGCTTTGAGCTATGCCAGAGAATTGAAGAAACATCTGGCTTTGGTTGACCTTGACCTGCCCGTTCTTGTGGGAGGCCGCTTGAATGAAATCCCAGAACGCAGCAACAACAGCTTGCCCCTGGATGTGACAAGTCAACTCGAAGAGATGGGATTTCTTGTTTGTTTGGGTCTCGAGGATGCCAGTCAGAACCTAAAACGTCTGGTTGGTTCTGCCGTTCCACTTGCTTAACGAAAAAAGTGACCCCGCGCGATGGCGGGGCCAGCCCTTTGTTAGCTAGCTTTTTCAGCGGCGTCGCGTTTGTTGAGCAAATTGAGCGCTACAAACGTTACTAATGCGCCGGAAAGAAGATAAAGGCCTGCTGCCCAGAGTCCAAAAGCTGCGGTCAGGCCAACGCCGACCAAAGGTGCGAAAGCGGCACCGATGATCCACGAGAGGTTCGTCGCCATTGCAGATCCAGAGTAACGGTACTTTTTTGGGAACCGTTTCGGCACAATCGCACCGGCCTGCCCATACGCGAAACCAAGGACAACAAACCCGAACAGGATATAGATGTAAGGGTAATGGGCCAGCGTTCCGATCATCAGGCTAAGCAAGACTATCATAATGGTGCTTAGTAGAATAACGGTCCGACGGTCATAGCGATCCGCCAGAAATCCCGAAGCAATGACTGACAGAATTGCCAGTGCTCCACCGATTAGTTGAACGGTCAGAACCTCCGTGATCTCGAACCGCTCATAAATCATAGCAAAAGCCAAAGGAAAGACCGTAACCATGTGGAACAGAGCATAGCTAGCCAAAGGCAAGCAAGCAGACAGGAAGATTGTCCGGCCTTGCTCCCGAACCAGCTCGGGAAGAGGCGCGGATTGCATCACTTCGGGCTCAACACCCAAGTCGGAGTTCAACAACCGCACTCGTGCGTATAGCGACACTACGTTAACGGCCATGACGGCAAAGAAGGCAAAGCGCCAGCCCCATTTGAGGAATTCTTCTTCTGTCAGGAAGCCGTTCAGGACAAAAAAGATCGATGCTGCCACCACAAAACCGATGGGCCCACCCAGTTGCGGTACCATTGCATAGAGGCCCTTACGATTGTCAGGCGCGGCATTTTGCAGCTGCAGCGTAAGCCCATCCCAAGCACCCCCTAGGCCCAAGCCTTGTAATATGCGCAAAACGGCAAGTAGCACGGGCGCAAACCATCCGATCTTTTCGTATCCCGGCAATAATCCAATGGCGACAGTTGATGTTCCCAGCAGGAAAAGGGCCAGCGTTACCTTACCAACTCTGCCGATTTTGTATTGCAGAGTCCGTCCGGCTAAGCTCGCCACGGGACGTGCTAGGAACGCAAGAGAGAAGATTGCAAAGGAAGCCAAAGTTCCGGCCAGCGGGTCCAGCATTGGGAAGAACAGGCGTGGGAAAACAAGGGCTGAGGCGATGGCGTAAACAAAAAACCCAAAGAAATCAGTCACCCGCGCCATAACAACAGTGGTTATGACCTCATCGATCGTCGCTGTGTATGGTTGTGTGCTGTCAGCGGAAGACATGCTATACTCCTGTCTGGGCCCAGTGTTGCCGAAGCGTGTCGCCAAAGGTAAATTTCTGGGTCATCTTTTGTCGCATTGCAGCACGGCTGGAATACATGCACAAGGGCATTCGCAAGCAGAGGTACATCAAATGTCTCGCCAGCTTAGCTACTCCTCAATTCAAGTCCGATCCAAGAGACGCATAAAAATGAAGCGCGCTATTCTCGCGGCACTAATGGTGCCGCTAATCGTCCTGTCGGGGTGCGACATGGTCGTTCTGAACCCATCTGGCGATGTCGCGGCCCAACAAGCCGACCTTATTCTGTATTCTACAGTATTGATGTTGATCATCATCCTGCCGGTAATGGCACTAACCGTGTTTTTTGCTTGGAAGTATCGCGAATCCAATAAGCAAGCGACCTATGAGCCTGATTGGGATCACTCGACCAGTCTGGAAATCATTATCTGGTCGGTACCTCTGGCAATCATCATCTGTCTGGCAGGTTTGACTTATGTTGCGACGCACCGTCTGGATCCGTTTCAACCACTGACGCGTTTGTCGGACGGGCAAGAGATCGACCCCAACGTTGAGCCGATGGTGATTCAGGTTTCGGCTATGGATTGGAAATGGTTGTTCATCTACCCCGAAGAAGGCATCGCGACCGTAAACGAGGTTGCCGCCGTCGTGGATCGGCCAATCAAGTTCGAAATCACATCGACCACAGTTATGAACTCGTTCTTCGTGCCTGCCTTGGCCGGACAGATTTACGCGATGTCCGGTATGCAGACAGAACTGAATGCAGTGATCAACGAACCGGGTGTCTATGACGGGTTCTCGGCGAATTACAGTGGCGAGGGCTTCTCGCAGATGCGGTTTAAGTTCCATGGTAAAGATCAGGCTGATTTTGACGCTTGGGTTGAACAGGTCCGCGCAGAAGGTTCCGCGTTGGATCGAGATACCATTGCGCAGCTCAACCAGCCGAGCATTTCTCATCCAGTGACCTATTATAACTCTGTAGAGGAAGGACTCTGGGACAAGGTCGTGAACCTGTGCATCGAGGATGACTCTTTGTGTTTGAATGACATGATGATGGTCGACGCATTGGGTGGTGGCGGTCTTGAGGGTCTGTTCAACCGCGAGATGTTCCGCGGCATCTGCTCGGCTGACGATCCGGGCGCGTTGATGGCGATGATCCGCCCCGAGATGCGCATCCGCGAAGACGAAATCATTACTGCGATGACGCTGGTGCCGCCAGCGGCTGCGAACTGAAACGAAAAAGAAACGGAAAGATAACGCAATGTCGCTATCTCACGGAGCCGCAGACGGCGTCGCCCACGCATCAGGTGTCGACCCTTTTTGGGGCAAACTCTCTTGGGACGTGTTCCCCTTTTACGAGCCGATCGTGCTTTTCACCTTCATTGGTGTGGTCCTTGGTGGCCTCGCGGTGTTCGGCGCGCTGACATATTTCCGCCTTTGGGGCTATCTCTGGAAAGAATGGTTCACCAGCATCGACCACAAGAAGATCGGGATCATGTACATGATACTGGGTCTGGTGATGCTGCTACGGGGCTTTGCCGACGCGCTACTGATGCGCGGCCATCAGGCCATCGCAGCCAGTGGGGGCGAAGGATATCTGAACGCTCACCACTATGACCAGATCTTCACCGCGCATGGCGTAATCATGATCTTCTTTGTCGCGATGCCGTTCGTTACTGGCTTTATGAACTATGTCATGCCGCTGCAGATCGGCGCGCGCGATGTGGCATTTCCGTTTTTGAACAACCTTAGCTTCTGGCTGACCGTTTCAGGTGCGATTCTGATCATGGTCTCGCTGTTTGTCGGAGAGTTCTCAACCGCCGGCTGGCTGGCCTATGCTCCGTTCTCTGGGCTTGATTACAGTCCGAGCGTGGGGATGGACTATTATCTCTGGTCACTCAACATCGCTGGGATTGGCACGACCCTATCGGGCATCAACCTGGTCGTAACAATCGTAAAGATGCGTGCGCCGGGGATGACCCTGATGAAGATGCCGGTCTTTGTCTGGACCACGCTTTGTACCAACATCCTGATCGTGGCGACCTTCCCGGTATTGGCCGCCACGCTCGCTCTGCTGACAGCTGACCGTTACTTGGGCACCCATTTCTTCACCAATGACATGGGCGGCAATCCGATGATGTATGTGAACCTCATTTGGATTTGGGGCCACCCAGAGGTCTACATTCTGATCTTGCCGATCTTTGGTATTTTCTCGGAAATCGTGCCGACCTTCACCGGCAAACGCCTGTTTGGCTACACCTCAATGGTTTACGCGACCTGCGTGATCATGGTGCTCAGCTACATCGTTTGGCTGCACCACTTCTTCACGATGGGGGCAGGGGCCAATGTGAACGCCTTCTTTGGTATCACCACAATGATCATCTCGATCCCAACTGGGGCCAAGATCTTCAACTGGCTGTTTACCATGTACAAAGGCCGTATCCGGTTCGAAACCCCGATGTTGTGGGTAATGGGCTTTATGTTGACCTTCGTCATTGGTGGCATGACCGGTGTGCTTCTGGCGGTGCCACCTGCGGATTATGTTCTACACAACTCTCTGTTCCTGATCGCGCATTTCCATAACGTGATCATCGGCGGCGTGGTGTTCGGTATCTTCGCGGGCATCATCTACTGGTGGCCCAAAGCCTTCGGTTTCAAGCTTGAGCCGTTCTGGGGCAAGGTCAGCTTCTGGTGCTGGATCATTGGTTTCTATCTAGCCTTCATGCCGCTCTACGTGCTGGGCCTGATGGGCGTCACCCGCCGCCTCAGCCAGTTCGAAGACACGTTCTATTCGGTCTACTTCATAGTTGCCCTTGTCGGCGCGTTGTTTGTGGCCGCCGGGATCGGCGCGTTCATCTTGCAGATCATCGTATCGATCATGCGTCGGGATGAACTTCGCGACACCACTGGCGACCCATGGGATGGCCGGACACTTGAATGGTCGACATCGTCTCCGCCGCCTTACTACAACTTCGCATTCTCGCCGCGGGTGTATGATTTGGATGCCTTCACCCAGATGAAGCGCGAAGGGTTCACGCGTCCAACCGAAGGGTTCGTTCCGATCCATATGCCGCGTTACACGGCAACCGGGATCGTGATGGCTGGGTTCCTGACCGTGATGGGCTTTGCGTTGGTCTGGCATGTCTGGTGGCTTGCTGCACTCAGCTTTGCGGCGACGCTGCTCTATGGCATCGCTCACACCTTCAACTACGACCGCGACTATTACGTCCCTGCGGATGAAGTGCGCGAGATCGAAAACCAGCGGACACAACAGCTGGCAGGGGCTGCGGAATAATGAGCAATACGACAAGCGAAACGCCAAAAGAGTTCTTCGTGATCGAAGACCCCCATCACGGGGACGATCACGGAGAGCATCACCACGAAACTGGAACCATGCTTGGGTTCTGGATCTACTTGATGAGCGATTGCCTGATCTTTGGTATCCTCTTCGCCACCTATGCAGTGTTGGGTCAGAATTATGCAGCCGGTCCGGCACCCGTAGACCTGTTTGAAATCGAGATGATCTTGGTGGCAACTTTCATGTTGCTATTTTCATCAATCACTTACGGGTTCGCTGTCCTGCGGATGGACATGAACGACCTGCGCGGCACGGTTCTATGGCTTATTGTCACCGGTCTGTTCGGTGCTGCGTTCCTCTATCTGGAATTTGAAGAATTCAGCCACCTGATCCATATCGGAGCAGGTCCAGGGGCAAGCGCTTTCTTGTCCTCCTTCTTCATCCTCGTCGGCACGCACGGGATGCACGTTCTGGGTGGTAGCATCTGGTTGATCGTCTTGTTAATCCAACTGGGTCAGCACGGCCTGACGCATGAAAACAAGCGTAGGGTCATGTGCCTGTCGCTGTTCTGGCACTTCCTCGATCTGATCTGGATCGGTGTCTTCTCTTTGGTCTACCTGACAGGGGTTCTGCTATGAGCGATCACGCACAAGGGGGCCACGGCACCTTCAAGTCCTACATGATCGGCTTTCTTTTGTCGGTTGTCCTGACGTTGATCCCCTTCTGGGTAGTGTTGGGCGATGTCACAGACAGCACCGGCTGGGCCGTGGCGATTATCTTTACGCTCGGTGCCGCGCAGATGATGGTGCACATCCACTACTTTCTGCATGTCACAATCAAAGCAGAACAGGGCTGGCAAGCCATGTCATTGGGTTTGACCGTTCTTTTGCTGGTGATTGTGATGGCCGGCTCCATCTGGGTGATGGTGAACCTGGATGAGAACATGATGCCAGCACATGAGCAGATCGAGCGGGTCCGAAACCTCCCATGAACAACACCCGCACGGCCCGACGGCCCAAATGGGTCACCGCCCTACTACTGGCGCTGTCGGTTGTGTTGATCATTGTGTTTGTTCTGCTGGGTAACTGGCAGATGCGGCGATTGGCTTGGAAACAAGATCTGATTGCTGCTGTTGAAACGAGGGCCTTCGGCGATCCAATTGGATTGCCTGAGGTTTTCGACCCAGATCAACATGCTTATTTGCGCGTGTTGGCCGACGGTATTTTTCTGGACGTCCCAGCGGTATTGGTGAAGGCCGTCACAGAGATTGGTCCGGGGTATTGGGTTATGTCGCCAATGAAGACCACAAGTGGCATTCTGTGGGTGAATCGTGGCTTTGTGCCACCTGATGCGAAAGACCCTGCGGATTGGGTCGCGCCAACAACTCCGGTCACCGGCTTATTGCGTCCGACGGTCGAAGGCGGGACTCTTCTTGAACGAAACGATCCAACGATAAAACGCTGGGTCTCTCGCGATACAAATGCGATGTCGTCGAGCAATGGGCTGGCCGACACGCTACCCTACTTTTTAGATGCCGATCATTATGGCGAGCCCGGAGCTTGGCCACGCGGCGGCCTAACGATCATTCATTTCAACAATTCGCATCTTTCGTATGCTTTGACGTGGTATTGCATGGCAGTTCTGTTCGTAGCTGCTCTGATTTATGTCATGCGTTCTGGTCGTACCGCCGGACAATAATCGGTTATCCAGAAGAAACAAAATCTGCGCCTTGTAAATCCTGAGTAATTTTGTCATGTACATGCTGGCTCAGTCAGATACCTTGGAATCACGCCCGGCCTCACTCTGTTCCATCTAAGGTTAGACGTCATGTCTTTACCCATGATTCCTCAGGAGTTTTGAGCATGAGACCACTAATGCACACACTGCTGGCCACTGATGCAATTGCACAAAATTGCGGGTGCAAACTGAAACCTGCGCTTCGGGCAGCGATCGAAGCCGACGCACGTTTTCCGGTCCATGCGGCATCGCCAACAATCAACGTGCGCCCGACGCTGGATGAGTTACCGGAAAACGTTCTCAGCTTAGAACCAGTTCTCGGGCTCAAGTGAAGGTACTCATCATGAGCGTGATACAATACACAGAGCAATCGGAAAGCATGCAGGTGCTTGACAGTTTCCCGTTCGATCCATTCGAGCGTGGCTTGCTTGTAATAGCACGGCATCACTTGGACGCTCTGCGTTGCCCGGAAACACAAGCCTGGCATTTGGCGTATTCTATTGCGGCCGAACGGTGGGGAGATCCGATCGGATTGCCCGCATCCCACCTTTTGGCGCGATTCATACGTTATGTGATGGTCTGCCGAGCTGAAGCCTTCGATCACATCGATCCTTTTTGCAATCACAGCCGGGATCTTGTGACAAGAGATGAAGTGGCACTGCTGTTTACGCTCCATTTCATGCGTCGAGATGACACTCGGTCAGCACGCGAAGCCGTCGAAGAACTGACCAAAGGCCGTTTAGACCCGGATGTCATCCGGTCGGGTCTTACATTTGCAAACCGGTTTCCGGCCGGACAGGCACCTGGCCTGAATAGTCACTCGGGCGTTAAGTTGCGCGTTGTGAATTAAACCGGCAATGCGGCATTATTCTTTGGTCCAATAAGCTGCTATGTAGGCGTTTTCCGGGTTTCCGCCCCGCTCTTTATAGACTTTCCGGACCCTCTGTGTGTCTGATTTCTCGCTGGCAAACCATAGGAAATGCTCAGGAAATTCGTTGCTCGCTTGAATTGCTAAATCTGCCATCGAGGTGCAGTCTTCGCTATCCAGCCAAGTAACTGAAATACCTGCCGGAGCGCTTAGTGGATAAGCACAGTTGGCCCCGCCGATCGCTTGTATGGTGACGTGACCTTTGGCTTTCGCGGGCAGCGCTTCGAGGATACGGGCTGTTGCAGGCAATGCCGTTTCGTCGGCAAACATCAAGATACGATCAGTTTCAGGAATGCCTCCGCCGCCGGGTCCCGCTACGGCCACCTGAGCACCCGGCACAACCGATTTGGCCCAAGCCGTCACTCTGCCGCCGTCATGCAGAAAAACGTCAAAGTCCAACACACCTTGCGCGTGATCAATCCAGCGGGTGGTGTAAGCAGGTCGATGCAGCGCCTTTTCACCCTTGGGCCAGACAGTCGATCCATTTTCCGCGACATACGGCCATTCAACCTCATCCAATCCTGAGGCGGGAAGAACGATCCTAAAATGGATGGCATCATCCTGGAAACTGGATAACCCGGACGCCTTTATCCGAACTCTTAGAAACGACGTGCCAATAGGCCGAACGGACTGGATAGTGGCAAAGTGGAAGTTCGGGGGTAAGCCCCCGGCCTGATCAGTATCCGACCAACGCAGCTCAGCAGCCGTTTCTGGGGAAAAGTGGGCCAAGTGCTCGACAACGGCCTCTTTCAGCATGAATAGCCAATCCAGTTTGGCGGCCGAGGTTGAAACGCTGACACCACCTTTGGTTTCGGAAAGACTGAGAGAACCGTAGTGGGTTTGGATCATCAAATGGGTGTCGGAGTTTTCAACCACAGGCAAGTCATGTTCCTGCGCCTCATGAAGCATCAAGGCTTTCACAGTCGAGAACTGGATTTGCGGCAAATGTGTTTCTGCGTGCAATGGAAAGTCAGGGCGTACAGTCATGGAAAAACCTCTCAGACTGGGATCACGTGAGGTGTGCCGTGAACGGGGTCGTCGATCACGGTACAGGGCAGGGAAAAGACCTGATCCATTGTGGATGCGGTGATAACTTCGGCAGGGGTGCCATTTCGGTGCACGCGACCGTCCTTAAGCGCGACGATGTTGTCGGCGAACCGTGCGGCCAAATTGATGTCGTGCAACACCATAGCGACGGTGCGTCCGGTTTTACGGTTCAAGGACTGAACCAGGGTTAGCAACTCAATCTGATGTGGTAAGTCCAGATAGGTGGTTGGTTCATCCAACAGCAGAATGTCGGTGTCCTGAGCCAGTGCCATCGCGATCCAGGCGCGCTGCCGTTGCCCGCCTGACAGCGCCTCAAGTGGGCGATGAGAATGCGCGGTCATGCCGGTTTGTTCCAGAGCGCTCTCAACCGCATCAGCGTCAGCCTTGGACCACTGCCGCAAGGCTGACTGGTGGGGTGTTCGCCCGCGTATAACAAGGTCGCGCACCGACAGGCCTTCGGGTGCGGTGGGCATTTGCGGAAGTATTGCAAGACGGCGGGCAACAGAACGGCTGTTTTGCTTGTGGATGGCCTTGCCGTCTAAAACGACCTGACCCGCGCGCACAGGCTGCAGTCGGGCGAGGGTACGCAGCAAAGTTGATTTGCCACATGCGTTCGGACCTACAACAACCGAGAGTTTGCCGTCGGGAATGTCGACAAACAACTCTTTCAATATCTGTGTTCTACCAAAAGACACTGACAGGTCCCGAGCCATCAGGCGGGCAGGTTGGGCCATTTCAAAGGGTTCCTTTTCTGAATTGTGCCAATAACAACCACATCAGAACCGGAGCGCCGATAATGGCTGTGAAAACTCCAGCGGGTAGTTGAACAACCGGGACCGAGCGCGCGGCCATGTCGGCCAGTAACGTGACCACTGCACCGACCATCGCGGATTGAAGCAGCGCGGGTCTGCCGCCTCTCATCAAAAACCGGGCGATCGGACCAGAGACAAAAGCGACGAAAGGCAGTGGGCCTGCTACACTAACCCCTAACGCCGTCAATGCGACGGCCAAGGCTGTTATTGCCAAGCGCAGAGGTGAAAGAGACAACCCAAGGCCGGTTGCAACATCATCTGTCATCGCAAGCCGAGCCAGCGGAAGCTGAAGCCAAAATGCCAGAGGCATCAGCACCACAAGTCCCAGCCAGACAAGCCGTACATCATCCCAACTGCGCGCGTTCAAAGTACCGACCAACCATTTTGACATCTCGGTTGCACTCAGTGTGTCGAGCTTCGACATCAATAGATCTGCGCCAGCCATCAGTGTCAGGCTTGCACCGATACCAACCAGAATGAGGCGGTAAGGATGCAACCCACCTTGCCAGGCCAGTGCAGTGACTGCCGCAGCAGTGAGCATTCCTCCGGCAAGCGCGCCCAACAAGATGTATCCGCCGGTTAGGATCATGGCCAGCAACGCACCGCAACTGGCTCCGGCTGTGAAACCTATGACATCTGGTGAAGCTAGCGGGTTTCGCAGCATCGTCTGAAAAATCGATCCAGCCAGTCCAAAGGCTGCACCCGCTCCGATTGCTGTCAGAATGCGGGGCAGTCGATGATCGACCACGATCATGTAGTGCAGCTCGTCGGAAGGCTGAAAAATAGCAGCCTGTATCTGAGGCAAGCTGAGGGGAAATGCCCCCAACTGTACCGACGCCAACAGGGTAACCGCACCAACCAGAAACAGCGAAACTGTGACCGAAAGCGCCCTTGGTGAAGTTTGAAAGGATAGAAAAGACAGGCGCAGGATCATAGCTTTTGCACTCCGTTTCGGCGCACGAGCCAGACTAGAATGGGGCCGCCGATTAAGGCTGACATCACGCCAGCCTGCATGTTCCCGCCAAAGACAGCCAAACGGCCAAGCAGGTCTGCGGCGACCATTAACAACGCCCCGCAACTGGCGGAAAACAATAGCATCCATCGCATATCCGCCTTGGCGATCCGACGAGCCAAGTGCGGAACGATTAACCCGACGAATGCGATTGGCCCCGCCATCGAAACCGTGGCACCGCATAGGATGACGATGGCAAGTCCGATCAAAATTTGGGAAAGCCCAACACGTACACCCAGCCCGCGGGCTGCGTCGTCACCCAGCATCAAAGCGTTCAAAGCAAAACCTGAGATGATCGCTAAAACCAGACCAACCGCGAAAAACGGCGACAGGGTTTGCAGCGTTGCAAATTCAATTCCGTCGAAACCGCCAAGAACCCAAAACCGATATACATCCAGGGTCTGTTGGCTTACCAGTAAGAGAGACCGACTGAGCGCTAAGAACAGGGCGGACACCGCTGCCCCAGCAAGGATCAGACGCGCTGGATTGGCCTGATTGCCACCACCCAAGAGAAAGACCAGAACGGCGGCAATGAACCCTCCGCCCAAGGCGACCCAAACAAAGGCGGCGGGATCGGCGATGCCCAACACCAAAATGCATAGCACGACGCCCATAGAGGCCCCGGCGTTGACACCTAAAATGCCCGGATCAGCCAGTGGGTTACGGGTCATGCCCTGCATCAGTGCACCAGCCATGCCCAGTGAAGCTCCGGCCACGGTCGCGCCGATAAGTCGAGGAATTCGGATTTCACGAATGACAATCTGATCGGGGTTCATGGGGTCGTACGACGTCAGGGCGGACCAAATCGACCCCCATCCAGTCGGGCGCAGTCCAAATCGAAGAGCCGCCGCCGACAGTATCAACAATACCAACACCGATACGCAGAGCCAAATCAGCCGCGTATCGGTGTCGGGGTTTTCCGAGGGAACGGAAGTTGTGTGTGCCACCATGTCAAAAACCTTCGGGCAGGATGCCGGCATCGCGCGCAGAGGGAACAACGGTATTGGGGTCACCATCCATTGCGGCTTCTATCAGAGGCACAATTCGGTCGAGCGCATAATTGAGGCTAAGTGGGCTGGAGTGAGACAATGCGCCAGACAACAAGGGATCGGAATACACCTCTCGCCCTTCTTTGAACGCACGCATGGTTTGGCGCAGGGGCATTCGGTTCAAAACGGGTGCCGATCCGCCGGCGTCGATCCAAACAAGCGCATCCACGTCGATGGGTGACAGATCCTCGGCCGGGATTAAGACGTAGAAATTGTCCAAAGTCCCGCGATCGTTAACGGCGTCAGGAACGATGAAGCCAAGGTCCTCAAGAAACCGGCCTCGAATATCTCGGCTGGTAAACGCTCCGGTTTGGCCGGCCCAAGCCATCACCGCGGTTGCCCCCTGCCATTCAGGGTGGGCTTCTCGAAGATTTTCATAACGCGTTTCGAGCTGGTCAATTAACTGCTCAGCTTCGGCTGCCTTACCCGTGGCCAGCCCAACAGTCCGCTGCATTTCTTGCCAAGGGCTACCATAATCGCCGAATTCGGCCTTAGGGGGTACTGTAGGAGCAATTTGTGACAGCAGAGCATAGTCGCGCTCAGTTATGCCGGACCATTGACCCAATATCAGATCGGGCTGCATCGCGGCGACTTGTTCGATGTTTATTTCACCTTGCATGACAATCGGCTCGGCGTCGCCCAAAGCCTCATGCCCCCAAATCCAAACGCCGTTCGAGTCGGGTCCATACCATCTGCGCAAAGCATACGGTGTAATCCCAAGTGAAAGCAGGAAGTCGTGACCGATGAAACTCAGAGAAACGATTTTCTTTGGTTTACTCTCAATTCGGGTGGTGCCGTATTTGTGCTGAATTTCGACCGGAAATGAATCGGCACTCGCCCTGACGGGACAAGTTGCCAATACAATAGCGGTCAACAGTCTGCGCAGCATTTATTGGGTCCTTAGAGATGCTTGGCCCGGGCTGCTTATGCGCCCGGGCCTGTTTCAGATCAGAAGGTTCGCGACAGTGAGAACTCGACCGAGCGGCCTGCGCCATAGGCACACCCACCAGCCTGTGCTGGGTTTACGCCCGGGATCAGACCGACGATGCCAGTGCCGTCGATTTGGCAATAGGTAACGTATTGCTTGTCGGCGAGGTTCCGTGCGGCCAAGGTGGCTGTCCAACCGTCCCATTGATAGCTTGCAGATGCGTCAAAGACGGTCACATCATCGACTTCGTAGCTCGCGGTGTTGGCGTTGTCCGAGAAGCGTTTGCCCGTGTAACGCGCACCTGCACCGACACGAAGACCGGGCACTTCGGCCACGTCATAAGCCAACCAAAGCGAGGCAGAATGTTCTGGGATACGCGCTAGGCGGTTGCCTTCGTTCGCGGGATCTTTGGTGATTTTGGCGTCGATAAAGTTATAAGTCCCAAGTACCGAAATACCGTTTCCAAAGGAATAATTTGCCGCAACTTCGACACCCTTTGACTGAACTTCACCAACCTGGTCGAATGCGCCGGGGACACCGGCGGCCGCGACGGGGGTGTCTTTTTTTGTTATGTCAAAATAGGTGATCGACAAGAGAGAGTTTGTACCCAGTGGCTGAAACTTCGCACCGACTTCCCAAGACTGAGATTGTTCAACATCCAATTGCTGGCGGTTTCTGTCGACGCCGGCAGGCGGCAAGTTGAAGGACCGTGCAACTGCACCGTATAGGCTGACACCGTTGTCAAAGTTGTAGGATGCACCAAGGTTTGCGCTGGTGAAGTTCTGCTTGTTGTCCAAATCGGTGGTCGAGTTTCCCAGAACTGTCGACTGAGTTCCGGCAGTCCCGTTAATGTCGACCCAATCATGACGCAGACCTGCATCGACGACGATGTGATTGCCGATCTGGAAGTTCCCAAGCAGGTATAGACCTGTCTGCTCGATTTCTTGCGAAATGGTGTTCACCGCCAATGGATCGGTTGGGAAACCGGGCAATCCGACGATGGTTCCGGGGCTGAACAAGTGAACACCGCCAAGCGCGTACGATTGGCTGCCATCGTAATCGCTTTGGTAGTAGTCCAGTCCACCAACCACAGTCGCGTTTACATTGCCAAACGAAAACTCCTTGGACACGCCGTTGTCGAATGTTGCTTGTTTCGCTCTGTTGTCGACATCGAAGTTCACCAGCACAGCCGCGTCGATTGCATCTGGAACTGGCGGCTGCCCCGCCAGAATGGCCGAGGAGATGAAGGCGCCGGCATAGGCTGTATTGTTGGTCCAATCATTGTCGGCATACCGAGCACGCGACCGGAAAGTGAAACCATCACCGAACTCATGGTCAAATTCGTACCCGAGATAACTCTGAGTGGTTTTGATTTCGTTGCGGTTAGGGTTGTTGGAGTAGAAATCGTTGTCATAGCTCATGACCGGGTTCGGCAATTGCGAGCCATATTGCGGCACCAGAATGTACGAGTCTGGCACATCGTCTTTTTGGTATTGGGCGAATACCGTTAGGTTTGTGCTTTCTGATGGTGCCCAGGTAAGGGACGGGGCAAAGTACAGGCGGCTCTGATCGGTTTCATCGTATTGGGTACCGGTTTCACCCCCAAGCAACACAAAGCGCATGGCCAAATCGTCGGATGCCACGGCGGTGGTATCAACGCCCAACTCTAGCCCTCCATAGGCCGAGGTGCGGGCAATGGCCTCGGTTCTGTTTTCAAAACGTGGACGCTTGGTGATGATGTTCACCAGTCCGCCAGGCTGGCTCGCGCCATAAAGGCTAGAGCTTGCGCCGCGCAGAACTTCAATCCGTTCGACCCCGAAGGTTTCGGTGCGCCACCCAGCAAAACCATAGAGACCTAGCGGCATCCCATCGCGGTAAACGTTCGAGTTCTGAACCTCAAAACCACGGATCGCGAACTGATCGTAACGTCCATCCAAACCAAAGGTCTGAGTTGTTACACCCGGAGTATAAGAGATTGACTCTTCAAGGGTTGTCGCCCCTTGGTCATTTATCTGTTGTGTCGTTATAACGCTGATTGATCGCGGCGTTCTCGCGATATCGGCAGGCAGGCCACGCGTTGCCGTTGACGCAGCAGTTGCCGAATAACCGTCGGTTTCGTCCAGTTGCCCTTCGTCGTTACCTTGTACAACGATAGTGTCCAGAACAACCTCTTCAGGCGCTGACTGCGCGTGGACGTTCTGAGCCGCTAGGCCGACCGAAATTGCAATGGGTCCTACTGCCAGAACCTTGCTTCGTGTTGACATGTCTTCTTCTCCGTACGCCGGCGACATGCGCGGGCGCATTGTGTTTTGTGAAACACGAAAGCGCGCCCGTGTGGCCTGGGTGTTTTCACCTCAGAACGGGTTTGCTGTCCCTCATTGTGTGGCTTGACGTTCGAAAGATGCTGGCAGCGATCTGGTCTTGCTAAGTGCGTTGATATTCACGCATCAACGGCCTGATAGAATTTCAGACAATAATTGTCAAGAAATAGTGAAGCGCTTTGTTATCAATTGGATAGAGCTTTACCCAACGTCAAAATCAAGCGCGCTATTTTCGTGGCACAAGGCGGATCTTGACCGCAAATCGAAAGCTATCACCCTTCAACTCTTTCGGCGCCTTGGGGAATTTCTTTGCTCGGGAAACAGCGCCGAGCGCAGCCTGATCAAGGGCCGGATCCCCTGTCGACTTTACCAATTTGTAAGACGTCAGCCTACCGTCACGGGATACGGACAAGCGGACAGTAGCGGTGCCACCAGCTTTGGAACCGCGGGGGTAACGCTTGTTGCGTTCTATCCGGGCCCGGATCTTTGCGCCCCACACAGCCTGCAACTTGGCTTCTTTCCCTGGCGTACCGGTGGAAACGCTGGCCGCCCCGGACCCGGCATGCGCTCCGCCGCCTGATCCGGCCGAGACCTGTTTGGCAACTCCTGCTGACGTAACCTTGGCCTTTTGGACTTTTTTAACAGGCTGCTGCTTTGGTTCCGGCTTGGGCTTGGGCCGCGGTGGTGGAGGGGTTGGGTCAATCGCAATGTCCTTTTCCGCTTGTGGCGCGGCAAGGGCCACACTCATCTGCGCGCGAGGAGCCTGATCAATCTGCAAATCCGGCATCGAAGGAGCATCGGTTGCTACCGGCTGCGGCGCTAACGTGTCCGGAGTTTGGGTTGGTTGCACAATCGGAGAACGCTCCCACGTTTCAACCATTTCAGCGGCTGATGGCGCAGCTGCTTTTAATGATACCAAAGCGGTGCCACCGCTGCCCCCGGATACGAGCCCAGACTTCGGTTGACCTGCAAATGCTGTAAGGTGAAGAGCCACAGCAAGAACAATAAAAACTGATGCTTCAAGCCAGTTCTTCATTTGGGTGTCACCACCAATTCAACTTTACTAAGACCGGCCTGAGCCAAATCACTTAGCAGGTTTGCCATTTCCTTGGCTCTCAGTTCGCCATCCGCTCGGATCTGAATTATGTTGTCGCCTTCACTGACCGCCGCCAGTGCGCCGAGTGCAGCTTCACCTTCGGCACCTTCGAACGACGTTCGCCCTGTCTTGTCGACATAGAGAACTCGTTCAACTTCGGGTTCTATGTCCGAAGTGGATCGCGGCGGCGCGACCTCAAACGGTTCAGGCGTGGCAAGGTTCGAGGTCATCAGAAAGAAAATCAGCAGCAGAAAGACCACGTTGATCATTGGCACGATTGACTCGGCGCGCGGTTTTCGAGGGGGCTCTGAGAAGTCCATTGTGTTACTCCACCAGAACAACCGAGGTGTAACCCGCGTCGCGCAAACCTTCGGTTACAGTCACAATTCTCTGCAGCGTTGCGCCGTCCTTTCCACGCAAGATCAGCATGTCCGTTGGGGCCTGCATTAACGGTGCCAAGTCACCCGCAAGATCATCTGTTTCTGAACCGTTTAGCAGAACACCCTCAGGCAACACGTCGATCAATCTTGGGGGGCCAGTATACTCTCCGCCAGCCGAAGCCAGAGGTAGCGGGAGGGATGCGTCCGTCCCAAACCGAGAGGCCAGCATGAAGAAAACCAACAACAGAAACACCACGTCGATCATCGGTGTCAGACTAGGTTTGCGCCGAGGCCTGGAGGGTGGGGCGAACTGCATCCGTTCACTCGGCAGCCAGTTTGAGATCGAGCGGTTTTACTGAAATGAATAGCCGTGTCGCACCATCTTCGACATCGCGACGTATGCGGTCAATCACGGCCTCGAACCAAGTCAGCGCGGCCGAAGCTGGAATAGCTACAGCCATACCAGCAGCTGTAGTCAGCAAGGCTTCCCAAATACCGCCGGCCAACAATGCAGGATCAGCGCGGTTGCCCGATTGTTGCAGAGCCTGGAACGCAGCGATCATACCCAAAACGGTGCCCAACAATCCGAGAAGTGGAGCAATCGTAGCGATCAATTCCAAGGCACGCAGCCCCACACCGGCGTTGGCAATTTCACGTTTCGCCACACGCGAAACTTCTTCGCGCGCTCGGTTTTCGGGGAGGGTGTTCAACGCCAGAATTGCTTCTCGTACGACCTTTGACCGCACGCCTTTCCGGCCTTTTACCACCGACAGAGCAGCCTCGGAGTTCCCGGTTTCGAACAAGTCCACAGCCAAACCGGCTTTTCCTCGTGACCAGGCACCGATCACAGCCAGGCGCCATATTTTCCAAAGGATAAGGGCCAACGTAACAATGGATAATGCTGCAATAACCCAAATTGACGGCCCACCGTTTTGCAGAAATTCGGTTGCTTGAACCGAAGCGTGTTGGGCCGCCGCCAAAAACTCCTGTTGTTCCGCTGCTGCGGTGGGCAAAACGTCGGGATCCACGGCCAGTTGGGATTGGGGCTCGAATGGAACGTCTACGGTTGCGTCGACCTCGGGTTGCATAGGGGCTGGGAGAACAGGGCTGCCCAAGGGGGCATCTGGCGCAGAATTGGAAAGGGTTTCCTGTGCGGCCAATGTCAGCGGAGCAGCCGCCAATAGGGCAGTAAGGACCAGTCGGGTGTTTGTGAAAGTACGCCGGAACAAACGCGTGCCGTGCGTATGTAGAACGGGACAATCGGTGTTACGCGTCATTGCATATCATCTTTTTTGGAGCCTGCGCGACGGTGATCGCCACACATCCATCACACCGGGCGGAATTTGCCACTCTGGCTCCGAACGGTTTTGCAAGCTGTTATTGTTGGATGGCTGGATTGCAGTCGTTTGTTAACGCTGAAACAATCTGGCGAGGGTTGTCTTAACCCAATTGGGTCCTGGCCTAGAATTCCAATTGCATTTTGTCAATACGACGGGCCACAGATAGGTCTGCGGCCCGTCGTATTCTGTAGGTCTTAGGAATCAATCAGAACGTAGCCGTCACGAACAGGCTTATGTTTCGTTCCGCTGCCGGAATCTGGTCGTTTGCCCGATAAGACTTGTCCAGGATGTTATTCACCTCAAGTGTCAGCAGGGCGTTCTCAGTCAGGTCCATGCTGCCGCGGAAGTTAAGCGTGGTCCATCCTGCGGTCGGGTTCGAGCCCGTTGGTGTGCCGGTATCCACAACGTTGCCGTTTTCGTCACGCAGCTTGGCCGAACTTTCACCCCTCAGGAAAACATCCCAGGTGCCGGACAAGCTGTCCGTTTGCCAATCAGACCGCAGGCCAACCGTTCCTGTCCATTCAGGAGTGCCGCTGTCTTTGGTGCTGAACCCGTTCGAATAGGTGAATTCGCGAGTGATGTTTGACAAAACGGCGTAAGGTCGAACACCGCCCCAACCCGGATCGAACTCAGCCGCGATTTCAACACCCCAACTGTCAGCGCTGTCGACGTTTGCATAGACCAGTTGTCCGGGATTGGCCGCGTCTGCCACTGTGGTGATGTAGTCCTTGGCCTCGGTGTAGAAAACCGCCGCGTCCAAAACAAAAGTGTTGCGATCGATACGGGCGCCGATTTCATAGTTGGTCGCGGTTTCAGGCTTTAGGTTCGGATTACCATTGATGACCTGACCGCCTGCTGAAGTGGACAGGAACAACTCGGACAACGACGGATAGGTGTAACCTTGCGAGATATTGGCCCGCAGGATCGCGGAGTCAGACAGATTATAGACTAGCCCTGCCGAACCCAACCAACGATCATCGCTGTTGCTTTGACCGGGTTGGGCAATGCCATTTACCGTTTGTTCGTCCAGATCGCTGTCGACATTGTAGTAACGTGCGCCGACGGTTGCGGTGAATTGGCCGAAGGTGGCTTCATGCTGACCAAAGATGCTTGCCGTTTTGATCGTCGCATCCGTAAAGCTCGTCGACGTGATTGGCGGTGGGAAGGGTCCGGCAAACGACACAACCGACCCCTTCGTGGTTTCCAGCCGATCATCGTCATACTCTAGCCCTACAACAGACCGATGCCCCGGTGCGAATTCGAAGTTCGCCGTCGCCAAAAAGCCTTTGGTGGTTTGCTTGTCATCCGAAGTTGCCATGACAGTCGGGGCCGGACCACCACTGGCAAAAGTGCTGTCGAACAAACGATCAACCTCTTGGGTGTAAATGCTGAATTTCAACATCGACATCCAGGGCGTCAGGTCTTCACCTTCGTAAAACGCGCTGTATTTTCGCAAATCTCGTTTGGGCAAGTTGATTTCGGCGGCTGGGCTGTCGGTGAATACTTCGGTTGAGGCGTCGTAGTCTTGGGCGCGCAATCCGACATAGCTATTCCCAAAACGGTAGCCGACAAATCCCAGAACCCCGCGGTCATCGCTACTTGAGGGAACCAAATCTCCGTCCGGAGTTTTGCGGTCGTTCAGGTCAGACTTGGAGTAAGACAGTCGGTAGTCAAAGTTATTGACTGTACCAGCAATGCTGGCGGCCGCGCGATAGCCATCGTTGGCACCAATGTACCCTGCAGTGCCCGAAGCCTCGATCGGCTTGTCAGCGCCTCGTTTGGTGATGA
Organism: Ruegeria sp. BE9; assembly: GCF_056538765.1. Taxonomy (NCBI): domain Bacteria; kingdom Pseudomonadati; phylum Pseudomonadota; class Alphaproteobacteria; order Rhodobacterales; family Roseobacteraceae; genus Ruegeria; species Ruegeria sp. BE9. The sequence goes on from NZ_JBQFTS010000005.1 coordinate 283,462, forward strand.
TGTTCACTACGCCACCGATGGCTCTGTTACCTGAGACAACAGAAGACGGGCCGCGAACGATTTCAATTCGCTCGATATCTGTCGGCGAAACCAGCAAAGGTGTGCCATATCGATTGTGGTCTGACAGTCGTTGTCCGTCGATCAGAATGGCGACGCGTTGGGATTCTTCACCGCGAATTCGGATACGGTCCAGATCATTCTCGGACACCTGAACACCAGGAATGTCTGACAGAAGATTGGCCACAGAAGTGGGTGGAATCTCGCGTATTTCATCGGCGTCGACGACGGTTACTGAACTCGGGCTGTTGAATACTTCTGTTGGCAACCCTGTGCCCGTAACAATGATGTCGCCCAATTGGACAAGATCATCATCGTTAACGTCTTGCGCCAACAACGGCGCGGCGGAAAACACGGCGCTAGTGAAAGCAATGGTTGCAGTGGAACGCTTGAGCATCGCGTACATGTGAGTCCCCGGTATCTTGTAAGTGCGGTGAGTGGCACATCCGCCCGTGCGTGGGCGAAATCCCTGATACCTTGCAAAAATGCTGGGTGGTTTTTGGGCAAATCGCGCAGATCAACCCATTGCGAAATGCCCTTAGTAAAGTTTTTTTGCGAATACCATAGTATTTAAGTCAGAAAATCTGGCCGTGCTCTTGATGCCACAGATTTATCAGCGTAGGTCATGGTCACACAAAGCGATACACAGTGCATAGCCCGGTCGTCTCAACCCTAGCCAGCTGCGCTTTTGATACCGATCCGGAGACGACGATGGCACACTCATACCCAAACAGAATTCGGGCCGCCCGCCTGCAGAACCCAAACCTACGGGACCGCGCCCTAGCAGCCCAACTGGATATTTCCGAAGCAGAGTTGGTGGCAGCCCATGTTGGCGACAGCGCAATCCGCATCAGCGCGGACATGGACCGGATCATGCCCTTAGTGAACCGGCTGGGTGAGGTGATGGCGCTGACTCGCAATGAAAGCTGTGTGATCGAGAAGGTTGGCATCTACGATGACTATCGCGGTGGTCCTCATGCAGCACTTGTTTTCAATCATGAGATCGATCTGAGGATGTTTCCCAGACACTGGGTTCATGCTTTCGCCGTGACCAAAGCACTCGAAGACGGTGCCGAAAGGCGCTCAATTCAGATATTCGATGCGGCAGGGGACGCGGTCCACAAGATTTTCCTGCGTAACAGCTCCGTCAGTGAAGAGTGGGATGGTCTCGTCGAAGAGCTGAAAGAGCCTAATCAGTCCGAAACGCTGGCGGTCGAACCGCGCGCCGCTATTGAGCCAGCTAAAACTGACCCAGCTAAAACAACCCGCTTGCGGGCAGGCTGGGATGACATCACCGACACCCATCAGTTTCTGCAAATGGTGCGCAAGCTGAAGCTCAACCGTTTGGGTGCTTACCGGATGGCTGGCGCGCCTTATGTCCGACCTTTGGCACCATCGGCTGTCGAAACGGTGTTGAACAAGGCCGCAGAAACTGGGCTGCCAATCATGGTCTTTGTCGGCAATCAGGGGTGCATCGAGATACACACTGGTTCCATTAAGACGGTCAAACAAATGGGTCCTTGGCTGAACGTCTTGGACCCTGGTTTCAACCTGCATCTTCGTTCCGACCATATCGCCGAGGTTTGGCAAGCCACCAAAGCAACCAAACGAGGCGACGCAATCTCAGTTGAGGCGTTTGATGCGGACGGCGGATTGATCCTGCAGATATTTGGAGTGTTGGCCGATCCTGAGGCCGCCGAGAAATGGAACAACTTGGTTTTGTCCCTTGCGGAAAGCGTGCAGGAGGTTTCGGCATGACTAGAATTCTCAATACTCTTGGTTTGATCGCGGCGGGGCTGATGGTGTCTGTCACTTCAGTGAGCGCACAACCAGCGAAGAGGGTTGTATCCGCAGGAGGGTCGATCACAGAAATCGTTTACGCGCTTGGTCAGGAGCATCGTCTGGTGGCACGGGACAGTACATCGAACCACCCGCCGCAGGTCTCCGAGTTGCCGAATATCGGGTACGTCCGTCGCCTGTCAGCTGAGGGTTTGTTGTCGGTTAACCCCGACCTTATCCTTGCCGAAGAAGGCGCAGGCCCTCCCGAGGTTTTGCAGGTGATGGCCGAGACGCAAGTCCCCTTTGTCACAATTCCAATGGGTCATGATCGTGCGGCAGTAGCTTCCAAAATCAGGGCTGTCGCTTACGCACTGGACGTACCCGCGCAAGGTGAAAAGTTGGTCGATCAGGTTGACGCCAAAATCAATGAGGCAACCGATCATCTGGACATTGGGAATAAGCGGGTTCTGTTCGTTCTGACGATGCAGGGCGGGCGCGTTTTGGTGGCCGGGCGGAATACGGCTGCTCAGGGGATCATTGAAATGGTCGGTGCGACCAATGCCGTTCAGGAATTCGAGGGCTACAAACCAATGGGGGATGAGGCCATAATCTCGGCTGCGCCTGACGTCATTCTGATGATGGATGGTGGACGCAGTATCTCGGAAACAGACGAGGAGGTTCTGGCTCATCCAGCCATTGCGGCAACGCCAGCGGGTCAGAGCGGGAAACTGATCCGAATGGACGGAATGTTATTGCTAGGCTTTTCGGTCCGAACCGGGCAGGCAGTAACAGAATTGGCTGCTGAGCTGCGCGATGGCAATGGTTGACCTCGCACTACGTGGCCTTTCGCAAAACGGTGATCGCAGTTTTGTCGCTCAAAGGCTGACCTGGGTTCTGTTGTTCGCTCTTTTGGCCGCCGTTTTAGCCGCGCTCGCGACCGGTGCGGCGGGCACTTCGCTATGGCGCACATTGAACGACGTGCTTGTCGGACAAGAACTGACATTGCGAGACCAAGTTGTCTTGTTTGATATTCGCGCGCCACGAGTGCTCATGGGTTGTCTGGTAGGTGCAGGGCTGGCAGTTTCCGGTGCCATTCTACAAGGCCTTTTTCGCAACCCGCTGGCTGACCCCGGCATCGTCGGTGTCAGCGCCGGTGCCAGCCTCGGAGCTGTGACCGCAATCGTATTGGGCGGCACTTTGACTTTTGCATCTGGCTTCGCAGCTTGGGTAGCGCCCGTCTTTTCGTTCTTCGGGGCATGGATCTCGACCATCCTACTTTATCGCGTTGCGACCCGTAGAGGACGTACTTCGGTTGCGACAATGCTGTTGGCGGGCATCGCGCTGACGGCGCTTGCAATGGCTCTGACAGGTATCCTTGTATACTTGGCCAACGACGCGCAGCTAAGGGACTTCACCTTTTGGTCAATGGGGTCGTTGGCTGGTAGCAGTTGGAGCAAAGTCGCGATTTCTGCACCCCTGATCCTCCTTCCGGTGTTGCTTTCGCCCTTTCTGGCACAGGGTTTAAACGCGTTGTCGCTGGGCGAAGCAGCGGCAGGGCATATTGGTGTCCGCGTTCAAAACCTGAAAACCACCGCTGTTTTGATTGTCGCCTCAGCAACCGGCGCGTCAGTGGCCGTGAGCGGAGGGATCGGTTTCGTCGGCATTGTCGTACCGCACCTTCTGCGGCTGATATCCGGCCCAGATCATCGTTATTTGCTAGTCAATTCCGCATTGTTGGGAGCGACACTGCTGGTTCTGGCTGACCTAATCAGCCGCGTTATCATTGCGCCGTCCGAGCTCCCTATCGGCATTGTAACTGCAGTCATCGGTGCGCCGTTTTTCTTGGGTATTCTGCTTCGTCAACGTGGGATTGTGGACCTTTGAAATATGCTGAATGTCACTGATCTAACTGTTCGGCTTGGGCGACACATCATCTTTAAGAACCTGTCGTTTTCCGCGGCAGCGGGTCAGGTTACTGCAATTGTTGGCCCGTCGGGGGCGGGCAAGACGAGCCTTCTGGCGGCTTTGACAGGAGACTTGGCTTTTGAGGGCCAAGTGACTTTGAACGGGCGGGATGCCGCCAAAACCTCTGCTGCCGAGCTTTCGGAAATGCGCGCGGTTTTACCTCAGTCCACACCGATGAGCTTTCCCTTCACTGTTCTCGAAGTTGTTCGCATGGGTCGAATGCGTCTGCTGGGTGATGACTGGATCGCACAAGACGCATTGAAACGCGTGGGGTTGTCCGGTTTTGAAGCGCGTTTTTACCAGGAACTCTCTGGGGGCGAGCAGCAGCGCGTTCAGCTGGCACGTGTTCTGGTGCAGGTATGGGAGCCAACAGGCCCTTCCGGTTCTCGTTGGTTGTTTCTGGATGAGCCAGTCTCGAGTCTGGATATTGGCCACCAATTACAAGTGATGCAAATCGTCAAGGACTTCACCGCTGCGGGTGGCGGCGCGGTTATGGTGATGCATGATTTAAACCTGACGGCCATGTGCGCCGACAGCGTAATTCTTCTTTCCAAAGGTAAAGTGTTAAGTCACGGTACGCCCGTTGAAACCTTGCAAAATGAGTTACTTAGCCAGGCCTACGGCTGCCGTATCATAGTTAACCAAACACCAGAGTCCGAGGTCTTTCTACTTCCCCAAGTCGCAGGATTTTCACCCTGAATAAGGATATGAAAACTTCGCTAAAATGGGGGGTTGACTTGATGCGGTATTAATCGACTAAAAGGGTCAGAAAATAGTTTCCGATAAAAATAGTCGGATTGGAAGAGAGGACTCCCCATGCTTAGGCCTACACTCAAACTTACTTCGGCGCTCGTCGCAGTTTCGTTGTTCAGCGGCGCTGCTTTGGCCGATCAAGCCTATGGCCCGTTCCCGGTCACAGTAAAAGGTTATGAAGGCGATAAAACCGACTCCGTTTCTTATTCCGGACAAATTGCACGTCACGTTTTGCATGACAGCCTGAAAAAGGCGGCCGCCAAAGGCGATGGCGGCAACAATGCAGCGGATGTAGAAGCACTGATGTTGGCTTATTTCAACGGGTCCGACGAAGACCTGGAAATCATTGCTCCGGCGTCGAAGGAAGGCTTCCCAGTCAAACAGTCTACTGTGAACGAAATCTCAAAAGGCAAGAACATCTCGGGCAAGTTCTACAATGGCGCTATGCCCGCGTGGCCGGGCAACCAGTCGGGCGTCGACGTTGCGCTGCAGATGATCAAGTTGGCCGCTGTCTCGGAACAAGGCTACGATCCGGTGAACGGTATGGACTGGGGTCAGTTGATTTCGAAATTCACTCTGGGCGCGATGGCGTATAACCAAGCGGTCGATAACTATCTGGACGAGAAGCTGGAAGCTGACACTAAGCCTAACGACCAGCCCTATTCAGAAGGCAAGCATTACACCGGGAAAGAACATTCCTGGGATGAAGCGTTCGGTTACTTCGGCGCCGCGGCGCATTCAGCCGCTCTTTCGCCTGAGCAAAACTATGCAGTCTCGAAACAAAAAGACCTGGCGGCGGCGGACGCCAATGGTGACGGTGTCATCGACCTGAAAACCGAGATGGTGTTTGGACCCGCATACTATGCAGCAGGCGCTGACAAAGGTGGCAACAAGAACACTCAGTATATGACCACCATCTTCAACGCCTTCCGCGACGGCCGCGCGCTGATCGCGTCGGCCAACGGTGAAAAACTGACTGACGAGCAGCGGGCCCAGTTGAAGAACTACGCCGATATCATCGAAACCAATTGGGAAAAAACTCTGGCCGAAGCCACGTTCAAATATGCTGGTTCGGTTTACAAAGACATCGACACGATCAAGTCGGGCGATGACGCAGATAAAGCACTGCGCAACTATGCAAAGCATTGGGGTGAACTGAAAGGTTTCTCGATGGCTCTGCAGTCCGGCAAGAACAACCTTGGCGCAACTGCCATCGATCTGAACTGGCTGATTGGCTTTGGCCCTGCAATGCCGGACGGCAAAATGGTGTCCGATATTGATGCCGACGGCAACTTTGTGCGTGACCGCGAAATGACGCTGGATGAGTATCAGGTGAACATGCTGAAAGTTCAGCAGCTTCTGATCGACAAGTTCGGAATCGAAAGCCGCGCCAATGACGCAACGGCTGATCTGGCTGCATTGGCTGAAAAGCTGGGTGCCAACGAGTCCGCCGAAAGCGACTGAGGATCTGATGATCCTATCCCGGCGGTCTATGGGCCGTCGGGTACTCCGCAGAAAGAGCCCGTTTGGAATTTCTCGATTATATAGGCACAATCGTTGCTGATTTTTCCAACCCCAAGAAGAGAGTCTTCGTGGGGTATTTGTTTTTGACCGTCCTGATCGCATTGATTTGGTTGATGGCAGTGCGCAGATCGTCGATCCGATCGGCTTTGGGGGAAGTGTTCGACCGTAAGGTACTGTTCTCACCGTCGGCCAAAGCCGATTACAAGATCTTTTTCATAAACCGCATCTTTACGATGTTTATTTCACCTTTGCTGGTATCGCAGTTGGCAATTGCAACCGCGCTCTATTACGCGTTGCATGACGTAGATTTCCTGAAACGTGGTCTTTTTGCAGACACCCCCAAAAGCGTAATCGTCGCGCTGTTTACGATGACAATTTTCTTGGTGGATGACTTCACAAAGTACCTTGTTCATCGCTGGATGCATCGCTGGCCGTTGTTGTGGGCCATCCACAAGGTGCACCACTCGGCCGAAACGATGACACCTATTACTGTCTATCGTGTGCACCCGCTCGAGGGCATTCTCTACGGGCTGCGAGCCGCGGTAGCGCAGGGCACTGTGATGGCCACCTTTCTGTTCTTCTTCGGCAGCGCGGTTGACCTCTACACGGTACTTGGCGTTAACGTCCTTTCCTTTGTCTTTCATGTAACCGGATCCAACCTGCGACACACCCATATTTCGATCCGGTATTGGCGTTGGCTGGAACACTTGCTGATCTCACCAGCGCAACATCAGGTGCATCATTCCATCGCCCGAGAACACCATGACAAGAATTTTGGCGTGGCCTTTGCGATCTGGGATTGGCTTTTCGGTTCGCTGCACTTGTCCGAGCAGGGCCGAACACTAACCTTCGGCCTCGCTCCGTCAGAAGCCAGTGCTTCGAACCTGCTGGATATATACTTGCGCCCGTTTCGGGATATGACCCGTGTCGTACAGCGGCGCATAAAAAGGCTGGTAGCTTTCAAATCCCGGTTTCATCGCCCGAAAGACGCTGCAGTGACCAATACCCAAGAGGATTGGGTTCGAGATGCGTAACTCTGTTGCGCATTCAATCACATAACGCTAGTCCTCAGACGGTGCGAAATTTGAACGCGGATCGACGGAGACCAGGTGGCTGAGCAGCAAATCAAGAAGTCGGATGATGTCGCTCGCAGGCTGTCCTCGCAGATCGTCCGAGGCACGTTTCAGCCCGGCGAAAAGCTGCGACAGGATCTGATTGCTCGCGAGTTCGGGGTAAGCCAGGTCACTGTCAGAGAGGCCCTGCTAAATCTTGCATCCAGCGGATTGGTTATCGGGTTACCACGCCGTGGCATGTGCGTGGCACCGATGGATCAGGACTCAATTCACGAGCTACGTGTGATGCGCGGCGCATTGGAGCCTGTAGCGCTAGAGCACTCGGTACCAAATCTAAGTTCGGCGCAGATAGCGGTGATTGAACGCTACCACACGCAATGCGACGAAGCTGAAACGGCTGAGGACTGGGAAGAAGCTAACCAAGCCTTTCACATGGCGGTCATTGCCGCCTGCAACATGCCGCGCCTGATCGCCGAAATCCGCAATCTTCAATTGTTGTACGCTTGGCATTTCAACAAGCGCCACACCGCACGCTGGCGCAAGCGTCAAGACCCAGATCATGCAGCAATTCTAACGGCAATCAAAGAACGCGATGCGCAGCGTGCACGTAGCGTCATGCAGCGTCACCTGACCCGTCTGGCCTGACTAAGGTCAACCACGTTTGCGAGCGACAATCCAAATCGGGTGGTAGGTCAGGGGGACTCCATTCGAGTCTCCGAACAAATGGGTGTAATCATCTGTAAACCGTTGCAGCGAAGATTTAGTCCAGGCGGTTTGCGCTCGTCCGTTCACGCCGGTTTTACGTAAGTGCTTTAAGACATCCCGAGGCGAATTGAACCTCATTTGTCGTTCTGCTTCGCCAACGGTCAAAACCTCCATCTGATCTGCAATAGCAGAGGCTAGATCACTGGCTTTGCACAGCCCCGGAGCCTTAGCAGACGGCCCGATGTGGACAAGCTCTTGGTATTGTTCTGGCCCGAAACCGGACACTGCCAACCATCCACCGGGCGCCAGAGCATTTGCCGCCCGACGTAAGAATGCGACCGGATCAGGAAGCCACTGGATCATAGAAGCTGACGCAATCAAATCAGGCTGACTTGGCCAAACGATCGCTTCGGCATCTCCGCACAGAAATTCAGCATCGAAGGATGCCGCCGTTTCAGCGGCTTCTGGTGACAAGTCGTTAACAATCAGGCCCTTAACATCGAAGGTGGTCCAGAGACGTTGTGTCAAATGCCCGGTACCGCACCCAAACTCCAACACTGACGTAAATTGCTTCCGCGCTCCGTTTGAGAGCAAATCCTGCACCAACTGATCAGCTATCTGCGCCTGTTGGCAAGCCGCGTCGTGGTAGGTCCGAAAACTTCGGCTAAAGCTGCGCTGAACGCGGCCGGAGGACTGAATATTCATGCGATCCACTCCATCCAGTTTTCAGTACCAAGAAACGGGACATGAGGGGCGCCAACGGTTCGGACGGCGTGTTTTTGATCTTCCCATGCGGCCTCTTGCGCTTGGGTCGGAATAATTCGGTCCTTTTGAGGTATCCAAATCCGGTCGAATTCGAGGTGTGGGGCTGCTCCACGTTCGATTACTGCGAATAGTTCGGCTTTCGCTGCCTCGATGTCGATCTCTGGAGGAGATCCACGCAAGCCAGCACGACGACAGAATTTGGCAAAGCTGGGCGCGGTCAATTGATCTGCCGTTGCACGGATCATTTCTGGCGCAATCCCACGTTCGGAATCCGACGGGAATAGTGTTCCACTAACGGCGACCAATCGATCAGGAGACACATCGTTTTGCGCCAGCCAATGCGCTGCTGACGCCACTCCGAAGGAAAAGGCTATAAATGTTATCCGATCATAGGCGGAAAGCTCAGTCAGGGGATCGTCCAACTGAGTGTAATCTTCCACGAACAAAACATCGGCTTTCCCGGACAAACCGATAAACGGGGACGGCCCCAAGGCCCAACCTCCGAAGACCACCAAAACCTCTTTGGTGCCGGCCCGGGATAGCCATTGGTGCTTCACGACATCCCCTTCGCAAGTGAAACCATAGCTGACGTGACACGGCTCAGTTCATTGTCCGAGATGACGTACGGCGGCATGCAATAAATATTGCGTGCAAACGGGCGCAGCCAGACTCCAGTCTCCAACGCCAATCCATGTGCGATCGAAGGATCAACCCAATCCTTCATCTCTATCACCCCGATAGCTCCTAAAACGCGAACATCAGCGACGCCGGGCAGATCCCGAGCCGGCTCCAGTTCCCGTGCCATCTGATCCTCGATTGCCTGAACCTCGGACTTCCAGTCCCTGACCCTCAGCTGTTCAAGACTGGCAACGGCTGCCGCGCAGGCAAGGGGGTTCGCCATGTAAGTGGGGCCGTGCATCAGAACGCTAGCCTCGCTTTCGCCGATCTGGCGTGCGACGACCTCGGTGGTAACTGTGGCGGCCAGCGTGATGTGCCCCCCGGTCAGCGCTTTTCCAAGGCACAGAATGTCCGGAACCACATCAGCGTGTTCCATTGCGAACAGCTTTCCGGTGCGGCCAAACCCGGTGGCGATTTCATCAAAGATCACCAATACATCGTACGCTTTGCACAGTTCGTGCGCTCGTTGCAGCCAATTGGGATGATAGAAGTACATCCCACCCGCGCCTTGAACCACAGGTTCAAGAATAAGCCCGGCGATCTGATCGGCTTTCGCCTCCAACAACTCTTCCAGCGCATTTAGCCCGTTCAAGTCGCCATCGTCTGACCATTCCTGACCAAAGGCTATTTGCGGTCGGGGCAGGAAATGTTGAACAGACAATGCTCCCGCGAACAGACCGTGCATTCCATTGACGGGATCGCAGACGCTCATCGCTTTCCACGTGTCACCATGGTAACCGCCGCGGATTGTGGCGAATTGTGTGCGTCCCTGACGGCCCTGTGCCATCTGGTACTGCACCGCCATTTTCAAAGCCACTTCAATGGCAACCGACCCGCTGTCGCTGTAGAAAACACGATCCAGTCCGTCAGGCAGAAGATCAATCAGTCTTCGACCCAGCTCGATAGCAGGTGAGTGGGTGAGGCCGCCGAACATAACGTGCGGCATCTGTCCTAACTGCGCCTGCATTGCCCCGATGATCGCTGGGTGACGATGCCCGTGAACAGCGCACCACCAAGAAGACATTCCGTCAATCATTTGAGTTCCGTCTTCGGCGGTCAACCAAACGCCTTCGGCCCCGGTGATCAAATGCATCGGGCCGGGCTTCAAGACGTTTGTGTACGGATGCCAAAGATGCCGGGCATCAAATTCAAGCGGGGTCACAGGGCGCTCCGGATTGTGTCGACATCAATGGATTTGAAGGCCTCAAGAAGTGTCTCCTGGGACAAGTTTTTGATAAAGGGCAGGCGACCCAGATGCGGAACGTGACCCATCTGGCTGATTGTCTGTTCAACTTCGGGTTCAGCGTCTCCGACAAAAGCCACACCCACAACGTTGCATCCAGCGTTACGCAACGCCATCAGCGACAAAGTCGTGTGATTAATCGTGCCCAGTGAGGTTCTAGCAACCAGAACAACGGGAGCTTGCCAATCGGCAATCACATCTAGGAAAAACACTTCGCGGTTCAATGGCACCATAAGCCCACCCGCACCCTCAACCACCAGGCGGTCTGAAACTTGAGGCAGCGCCAGGCGGGCCGGATCGATTTCAATCCCCATATCTTCCGCTGAAAGATGCGGAGAGGCCGGCTTGTTTAGGCGATAGGCCTCGGGCAGCACCTTCGCATCCGTGAGGGCTCCGACGGTTTCCGAGTCCGTCGCCTCATCAAGCCCTGATTGAACTGGCTTCCAATAACTGGCGTTCAAGGCCGTAGTAAGCCCTGCTGCGAATACGGTTTTTCCTATGCCGGTGTCAGTTCCGACAACGATCACTGCGGTCATGCTGCCTCGCTTTGATGTTGTGCCAACGTTCCGAACAAGGCACTGATATTGGCATGCGTGACGTTCCCAGTGATCGAAACGCGTAACCGGGAAGTACCGCGCGGAACAGTCGGTGGGCGGATGCCGCGAATGTCGTAACCTTGCGCTTGCAACGCCGAGGCCATTTCCATCGTCCGCGCCTCATCCCCAATGACGATAGGGATAATCTGGCTATTCAGGGCGCTGAGCGGCACGCCGTGCTTCATAGCTTCGGCATGAGCATAACCAATGCGATCTTCTGCTGCTTCTGTAAGACCCGAGTCTGACTGCAGATGGTTAAGCACTGCCCGAGCCAAAGCTGCGTTGAATGGTGAAGGCGCCGTTGCAAATATAAATGGGCGCGCGCGATTGATCAGTGTATCAATCATCACCTTGGCCCCGCAGATGAGTCCACCCGAAACGCCCAAACCCTTGCCACACGTGTGAAGCGTCAAAACCTCGGCTTTCAATTCATGCGCCAGCCCCCTGCCGCCGGAGCCAAAAACCCCAGTCGCATGAGCTTCGTCTACGACCAGCACCGCATCATATTCGCAGGCCAGGTCCGATAATGCGTTCAACGGAGCAAGATCGCCCTCCATCGAATACACGCTTTCAACCGCGATCCAGATTTGACCAGTTCCCCCACCTGACACCCAGTCCAACAGCACACGCCGAGCGTCGGTTAAATCGTTGTGGATAAACGAGCGAATTTCGGCCCGCCCCGTGCGCATACCTTCATGCGCGCTGGCGTGAACCAGATCGTCATACAGGACCAGATCTCCTGCGGCCGGGAGGGTTGAGAAAATCGCTTGATTGGCCTGAAACCCACCCCCCATGAACAAGGCCGCCTCAGCACCAAAAAACGCGGCAGCCTCTTGTTCCAGAGCCTCATGTTCGGGGTGATTACCTCGCAGCAAACGCGATCCGCCCGATCCCAAAGGAACACCTCGGTCCAATGCATGTTGCGCTGCTTGTTTTAGAATGGGCGACTGGGTCAAACCCAGATAGTCATTCGAAGCAAAGTCAAGCCCGCGCCGCAGGGTCAACACCCGACGACGATGCCGGGTGTCCAACGTTTCAAGCATCGAGTTCAGTCGCCCCAATGCTTTCATTCAGCGGCGTCCGCGCAGCTTTGTCCGGCGACAGTCTCAGCCTGCAAACCCAACTTGGCAAACAGGATAGCGTCCTTGTCTTCTTCGGGGTTTTCAGCGGTCAGAAGCGTCTCACCAACAAAGATCGAGTTCGCTCCGGCCAGGAAACACATCGCCTGAAGTTCATCACTCATATCGCTGCGTCCAGCAGACAGCCGGACATATGACTTCGGCATCATGATGCGTGCAGTTGCGATCACACGCACAAATTCAATCGGGTCTATCGGCTTTGCATCTGCAAGCGGAGTGTCTTCCTGCGGCATCAGCATGTTGATCGGCACAGATTCAGGTGCGGGGCCCATATTGGCAAGCGTGACCAGCATGTCGACGCGGTCCCCAATCTCTTCGCCCATTCCAAGGATACCACCCGAGCACACTTTGATCCCGGCTTCTTGTACACGCTGCATGGTGTCGATCCGGTCAGCGAACGTGCGGGTGGTTATCACCTCGGGGTAATACCGTTCTGACGTATCGATATTGTGGTTGTAGTAATCCAGTCCGGCATCACGCAGACGGACCACTTGATTGTCATCCAGCATACCCAGCGTCATGCAGGTTTCCATGCCCAGTTCACGAACGCCTTCGACCATTGCGACCAGCGCGTCCATGTCCCGATCCTTTGGTTCACGCCATGCCGCCCCCATGCAGAAGCGAGTAGCGCCACCGTCGCGTGCGAGACGCGCCTGACTTAGCACCCGTTCAACCTCGATCAACTTGGACGCTGACAGCTTGGAACCGTTGCGTGCCGATTGCGAGCAGTAGGAGCAATCCTCGGCACACCCGCCGGTCTTGATCGACAACAGCTTGGATGTTTGGACCTTGTTTGGGTCAAAGTTTTCACGGTGCACGGTCTGCGCGCGAAACAGCAGGTCCATCAAAGGAAGATCATACAGTGCCTGTGCGGCCTCACGCGACCACTTGGGGGAAGAGCTGTTCATTTTATCGATATTATCCCGCTTGCAAACTTTCCGGGCAAGTTCGTATCGATAATTCGGCTTTATGCAACAAGATTCTGGAACAGTGTCCGTGGTCGGCGGGAAATCTGCATCCCACTGTATTAGCGAAGGTCAATGATTGTACGGTTCAGGGCATAGCGTCCGATTACTGCGACAAAACGGCCCCTGACGTTGTCGCTTCGAACCATCTCACCAGCCGGTCAAGCGCTGCGTTTTTGTTGCGGATTGGTCGGTGTTGTAAAAAATACGAATGTCCCGGGCTTGAAACAGTCGGCTCAATCCGCAGCACATCGCCCTGTTCCAGCGCATGATCGACCAAACCGCGCCAGCCGAGGCAAATGCCTTCACCTCGGCGAACCGATTGCAGCAGAAATGGATAAGCATCAAATGTTGGAACCTGTCCAAAGGTCGGCGCTTGCAATCCTGCCCGGACGAACCACTGCTTCCACGTCAAAAAATCGGTATCGCCAACATCCAAATGCAAGAACAGTGACGGATTGAGGTCGGCAATTTTGTCCTTAACTTCGGGGTGTGACTCCAGAAACTCAGGGCTGCAAATCGGAAAGACTTCGGCTTCAAACAGGGGAACAAACGGCCGCTCCGGCAGTTTAGTCGTATCCCAGACGACAGCAGCGTCGAGACGGTTGTGGTCAATATCTCCCAGTTGGTCGGTCGTAACAACGCGCACTTGCGCACCATCCAGGTATTCCCGCAGGTCAGAAAATCTTGGCATCAACCATTGATCTGCGAACCCGAAAGAGCAGGCGAGTGTTACTTCTTGCCGGTCGGGTGGTGCGGATATTTCGCTCCAAATCTGGTCCAGATGACCAAACCCGAGCGCCACTGCATCGGCCAAACGAAGAGCATTCGCAGTGGGTGTGATCTGGTTGTTGTTACGCTCAAACAGGGACTGTCCCAGCCGATCTTCCAAGGTCGAAATGTGCCTGGAAACAGCGGGCTGGCTCAGACCCAACTCCACTGCAGCGCGCGACAGACTTGAGTGGCGAACAGCGACCTCAAGAACCAGCAATGCGTTTAGGGATCCAGCGGTGGGGCGTATCGATCTCTCCATAACAAAAAGCTATGGCCAGCATTATATTTTGACCAGTGTATTTTTCTATTATTGGCGTCCATCCTTTCTGGACTGGAAGACCTCTAATGAAAAGTCTGTGTAAAAGCCCAATGACCAATCGCCCTTTGTCTCACATTCGCGTCCTCGACTTTGGCCAATACCTTGCGGCTCCTCTGGTTGGCATGATGCTGGCCGACATGGGGGCCGAGGTCATTCGAATCGACCCACCCAACGGCCCGGCCTTTGACGACCCGGCATTTCGGATGATTTCGCGTGGCAAGAAGACTCTGACGCTGGATTTGAAAACCGACGCAGGACGCGAAACTGCGATCGAGTTGGCGAAACGAGCTGACGTCGTGATTGAGAACTTCCGACCGGGTGTCATGGGTCGTCTTGGCCTGAGTCCGGATGTTCTCCGAGCGGTGAATGATCAACTGGTTTATCTGTCCATGCCAGGCTTTGCATCGACCGATGTTGATTTGGCTGGGCTGCCTGCTTGGGAAGCTGTCATCGCGGCTTACACCGGTCAATTTACGGACATGGGTCTGAACCGACGGCTGATGGGGATCAACCCGTCCTTTACGCCGCTGACACTGGCATCAGCATATGGCGCAAGTTTTGGCGCGATGGCGGTTCTGTTTGCCCTGAAAGCACGGGACCGTAATGGCGGAGATCACATCGAGGTACCTTTGGCCGCGGCACTTCTGGAAGGTCTGATTTATAACTGCGAGCAAATCGAAGATTACCCCGAGCGATACAAATCCCCGCGAGAAGTCGAACTGGATCGGCGCGCGGCAAACGGTCTTCCAATGAACCTAGAATTCGACGAACTGTCCGAATTCCTCGATCCCTTTTATCGCACCTACACCTGTGCCGACGGCCGAGGTTTCTACGTTGTATCAGGATCGGTCTCAACACATCCTCGCCGCGTATTGGAAACGCTAGGTCTAAAGGGCTTAGCGGATGAACTGCCCGACTTCTCAGCTTATCTAGACACAAAGGACTGGCCCGCTGAATGGTCGATGCGCAACTATCCTGTTGGAGAGGCAGACAGGGCGCGCGTCTCTTCTGCTATGAAAGAGGCATTCCTGACTCGTCCATCTCATGAATGGGAAGAGTTGTTCGGCACCGCCAAGGCTCCGGCTACGGCACAACGTTTCAGTAAAGAGTGGCTGGCTGATCCCCACGCTTTGGCTTCGGGTCTTGTGCTACGGGTCGAAGATGCGCGCCATGGCGAAATGCGCCAAATGGGTAACGTGGCTTGGTTGTCCGGCGATGAAGGAGCTTCCGTAAAAACTGGCCCAGCTCCTACTAGCCTTGAGGCCTTATTGGCTGAGGCGCCGCGTAGCGGAGGCGCGACAAGCAGCAGCGGTTGGCTGGATGGGCTCAAAGTTCTCGACCTCACGAATGTAATTGCTGGCCCGACCATCGGCTCAACGCTGGCGCGCTTTGGCGCTGACGTGACTTTGGTTCAGCCGGTCGAACCGTCAGTCGACCCGTGGAACACCGTCGTTTTCGGCATTCATGCCCAGCGAGGCAAGGAAAGCATTCTTCTGAACCTGCGCAGCGAAGAAGGGCAGGAGGTTTTGTCAAAACTCATTGCCGAAGCCGAAGTGATAACAATGAACGGCACCGACCAACAACGCGACAAGTTAGGCCTGTCACCCGAGCGGCTGGAAGAGATCAACCCTCGGCTAATCCTCGTACAATTAGACGCGTTCGGTGGTCCGCTACGTGGGCCCAAGTCTGATCACTTGGGCTATGACGACCTCGCGCAGGCCGCGACCGGTGTTATGGTGCGGTTCGGCGGAGGAATGGACACGCCCGAAGAACATGCGCATTTCGGAACGATCGATGTTCTGACCGGTTTCTGCGCCTGCGTCGCATTAGGCGGCGCGCTTCTCAGGTTGAAAGAGACAGGTAAGGGTGGCATCGCGCGAGCCTCTCTAGCAGCTGCGGGCAATCTCATTCAGGCGCAATTCATGTATGACTATGAAGGCCGAGCCCCCTTTGACGAACCTTCTGGTCGCGAGGCCTTGGGCTGGGGGCCATTCTATCATTGCTATCAGGCCCAAGATCAGTGGATGTTTTTTGCAGCCCCAACCGAGCGGCAGGCGGCTCTTGCGAGAGTTGCGGAACTGGCAGACCTTGCGACAGTTGCACCTGACTTACTGCATAACACTTTGGCCGAGCGTTTTCGGTCCAAGCCTCTTTCCTATTGGCAAAAAGCCTTCGGACCAAGCCAGACAACAGTTGTTCCGCTGGCTTCGCTTCACGAAACCCGTGACAAAGCGCTACAAGTTGAAAGCGCGGGCGACATCGATCTTGCTAACGCAACATTCCGCGTCATCCGGCATGACAAACACCCAATGGGACGCTGGTGCGATCTGGTAGCGCCAAACGCGGTGCGTCCAAAGAACGGGCAAATCAGCATTCCGGGCCCAATGCCAAAATACGGGGAACATACGCGCTCTATCTTGGCGCGCCTTGGTTATGGCAATCCACAAATTGACGCCATGCTATCGACAGGAATTGTAAGCAGCAGCTGGTCCGACAAATACCTGCCTGAATAGACCTTGCACCGCACACTGTACTGGATGGTTTCTTCCTAAAGCCATCCAGTGCTTAGGTCTGACGAAAAATCATACAAACACTCGGCGGCAACGTCCTGTTAAAGCTGTAATGTGACCGGCCCGGATGGTTTTTTCTGTTTTTTCTAAAGCGCCCAGGGGCGCAGAATAGTTACACATCCGATGATCAGAAAGCGGCAGAAGCCTGGTTCGCGCAGGCGGACCAAAGCGCGCTGAACAAGTTGTCACGCACAATTATGGTCGGCCTTCCTGGGCTAGAAGAAAGCTATACACCGGACACATTTGCGCACGGCTCGCGGCTTATGACGGAAGCGACCATGACTCCCTTAGACGGCAGCTCGCGTTGTTTCTTGAGATCGTTCTCTCAGTTGCCGAAGCTGAAGGCGCTAAACTGTCGCTCCATCCAAACTATCCCCCTCTGGACCTTTTTGGATTGCCACGAATTGTCTCGACAAAGGCCGATCTAGAAGCCATTGCCGCGATGTCCTCCTCCGAGGCGCTAGGGTTTACTCTGTGCACCGGATCTTTGGACGCACATGCGGGTAATGATCTTGTGGCCATAGCTAAAAAACTTGGCGATCGGATTCAATTCGCCCACTTGCGCGCAGTAAAGCTTGAAGAGGATCAGAGAAGCTTCCACGAAGATCCTCATCTGGCGGGTGATCTGGATATGGTCGGAGTAGTGCGTGAACTCTTGCGGATCGAAGACGCCACCGACACTGAAATCCTGATGCGGCCGGATCACGGCCATCGTATTTTGAATGATCAGGCGTATGACGCTGTTCCCGGGTACCCGGCGATCGGCCGTCTGCGGTGTCATCCACACTTTGAAGGTCGTCGGCATATGAAAAGGCAAGTTTCCAACACTGCAAAGCCATGAGCACAATCCCGCCGACCATCGCCCTCAAAAAGTAAAAAAGAACTTTTCCAAAACAACTATTGTTTGTAGGTTCTTCATGTCGCGTATTCTGCGCGGCCATATTAAACCGCGTTTTAGGTGCTGTTTAACCAACTTCCGGTAGAGTTCGAGTGAACCGTTGCGTCGTTCGTCGTTGCGAGCGGCAGGGGTAGTTTTGTGTGTGTTTTAGGAGGAACCCGGAAACCTAACTTGGTCAGAACTCGTCCCGCGCGGAAACTGGAGGAGAAGCAATTAATGAGCGACTTTAACACCTACAGCATTGTCTTTTTCGGAGATAGCTACACGGACGGCGGACGTTTAAACCAACTGATCTTGGACGCGACCGGGTTAGATTCCAATCCAATTCTGAACGAAGAGATTTTTACGGAAGGCCAGGCAAACAACGGATTCAACTATGCCAATTTTCTACCCGGAGAGCTGGGTATAGACGAAGAAAACGCTCAGAACTTTGCGGTCAGCGGTGCGCGCGCCCTCGTGGATCGTTCTTTGCCCGAATTCCTTGGTGCAGTCGGCATTGTCGTTCCCGACGATGCGCCCGGGGCTTCTGTCCATGTGGACCTGGACGCGCAAGTCAGCGAATATTTGGCTACGCTACCAGCTGAGGGAGCCCCGGATCACGCCACGGCCTCGTTGTTTATGGGAATCAACGACGTTAATGCGCCGGATTATCCTGTAACTGGTGAAACGGTAGAGGCCGATGCCACAGCTTATGGCGACCGTCTGTTTGACGAAATACTGGCACAGGCGCAGCGGCTGGCCGATGCGGGCGTAGACAACCTCATCCTGTACACAATTCCAAAACAGGGCGACTTGCCGTTGCAACGCGGTTTTTACCCAGCTGAGGTGCTTGCCGCATCAGATATTGCATCGGCGCATTTCAACGAACGGCTGTTAAGCGAAGCAAGCATTTTCGAAGAGCTGGGTTTCACCGTCAAAGTGATCGACTTTGCCTAGTTGTTCGACGAAGTTCGGGGCGACTTCACAACTTTTGGGTTCCGGACCTTCGACAGCCCTCAGACATTGGACTTTATCAACATCAATCCAGAAGTAGATGGCGTTCCGGTTGATCAGATCGCGATGACAGACGTCATACACCCTTCGGAGAAGCTCAACGAGGCGATGCTCCAATTCCAATTGGGTATTCTGAATGGGAACAGCGAGATCGGGACCTCGGGTTCAGACTTTCTGAGAGGGTCACGCGACACGGACATGATACTTGGCCGTGATGGCAACGATATTCTCCTTATGGGGCGCGGAGATGATGTCGGTCTTGGGGGCCTTGGCAATGATATCGTCAAGGGCGGTCGCGGCGACGACTTGATTTCTGGCGGCAGCGGTAAAGACATGTTGATAGGCGGCCGCGGCGATGACTTCATTGCAGACGGCGCCGGAAACGACAAATCCATTGGCGGTCGCGGTGATGACGTCCTTGTGGATGGTCTTGGTTCTGACCTTTTGCTTGGGGGCAGGGGCGACGACGTGTTCGTTTTCACAGAACAGTCGCTTTATGGCGCCGATGACTCATCAGACCAAAACCTGTTCATTGGTGGCCGTGGTCAGGATACGCTGGTTCTACGCCTAGAGGACGGCACTGCCGAAGCCTTTGAGGCCGGAGAGCTGACGCTTGCAGACCTGGGTATCACTGCATACGGCATCGAAATCGTCGAGGTCGTCGCAGGCCTCGAACTACCGGACACACTGACAGAAAATCCGTTAGTCGACGCCGCCCAAATGTGGGGATTTGTGTAACGAAAAAGCGGCGGCCTCAAAAATTGGGGTCGCCGCTCTCTTCTGGGATTAAGGTTGGTCAAAGCCGATTTAGAATTTTGCTTTCGACAGTGTGTTGGACAGTTCCCAAAGATTTTTGGCACCTTCAGCGTCATAAGCTAATTCCCGGTACCCGCCCTGCATCACACCTTCGGCTATAGGTTCCGAGATGTGGCAGTCTTCCAGATAGAGGCCTGTTTTGCCATTCAAGTCGGGTGATTTTCTGTGGCGTGTTGCAGTTTTCTTCTTTGGTTTCTAAGCCCCCGTATCTTTTGAGAACCCGCCCATGGCTCAGACCTTCCGACTTTAATGATATGTCGTTTCGACCAGTTTGCAGGGCCATTAGACATTCCCTTTTTATAGTTGTTTAAATTTCAGTAATTTTCGGAACCGGGTCTTTCCAAGGTCCAAGGGTATTGATCACATCTGAACTGATGCTATGTCGTCGAGGAGGTGCAATTTTGTATTTACATTTAGACGACACGCTCGCTTATGTAAATTTTATTATTTACATTTTATAGAGGCGCAGATAAATACAATTTCAAGTGCACTTTTTTGAGCGCTTGCCAAACAATCTGACGTTTCCCTGCAGCGCTTTACCCAAAACGCCGCACGGGTTCGATATCCAGGTCTTGCGCGCAACGGCGTCGAGGCACCCAGAAACGCGACACCCCCCTGTCGGAACGGAGAGTGGCATATGGCCTATTCACTGAAATTGAATGGCACAACCCATGAGGTTGATGCAGAGCCCGGAACCCCTTTGCTGTGGGTTATCCGGGACGAGTTGAAGATGACCGGCACCAAGTTCGGTTGCGGGGTCGCTTCATGCGGGGCCTGCACGGTGCATTTGAATGGCGAACCAGTACGCTCATGCCAGACCTTTATTGAAGATGTCGAAGACGCCGAAGTTTCGACCATCGAAGCCATGTCCCAAGACAAGATTGGTGCGGCGGTTCAGAAAGCTTGGGTCGAATTGGATGTCGCTCAGTGCGGATACTGCCAGTCGGGTCAGATCATGTCGGCTGTTGGTCTGCTGACAGCGAACGGCAAACCAACCGTGGAAGAGATCAACGCTTACATGCAGGGCAACGCCTGCCGCTGTGCCACCTACCAACGCATTCGCGCCGCTGTTCAGCGCGCATCAGAAATTCTGGAGGTCTGATCATGACGACTCTTTCCCGCCGAGGCTTTCTGAAAACAGCCGCCGCCGCAGGGGCCATTCTTGCCGTGGGTGTTCACCCGAGCGGTGGCATCGCAGCGGGCACCGAACCTACCGTGATGAACCCGTTCCTCAAGCTGGCCACAGACGGTCGTGTGACCGCCATTGTCAAGCACGCCGAAATCGGACAGGGCGCGGCAACTGGTCTGACAACGCTGATCGCCGAAGAGCTTGGCGTGCAGATGGATCAGATTGACTTCGAATTCGCGCCGTCTAACCCGCAGCTGTATAACAACCTGCATCTAGGCACGCTTCAAGGCACTGGTGGTTCGACCGCGATCGCGAACTCTTACGTTCAGTACCGCACCGCGGGCGCCGCTGCCCGTGACATGCTAATAAACGCCGCCGCAAGTGACTGGGGTGTTTCTGCCTCTGATCTGAGCATCGAGGATGGTGTTATCACCGGCGCAGGCCATTCGGCCCCGCTGGGTGATTATGTGGTCGCGGCGTCGCAACTCGAAGCCCCAGCCGAGCCGAAACTCAAAGATCCGTCCGAGTTCAAACTGATTGGTCGCTCTGATCTGCGTCGCAAGGATGGCGCGTCAAAGACCGACGGCAGCGCCAAATTCGCGATGGATCTGCATCTGGACAACCAGATCTTTGCCACGGTTCTGCGCAGCCCGCGCAAGGGCGGCAAGCTGGTTAATTTCGATGCGAGCGGAGCGGAAGGCATTCGCGGCTTCATCGGTGCCGAAGCCCTGCCTGCAATCAACTCCGTCGCAATCTATGCCGACAGCACTTGGGCCGCTTTTCAGGCTCGCGACGCTGTCGACGTCACATGGGACGATTCCGAAGCCGAAACCCGCGGCTCGGATCAGATCAAGGCTGAGATGTTGGCGCTGCTGGATGTAAAGGCGACATATGATGTGACCGGCGATGCCGACAGTGCTGCTTCCAAAATCAACGATGCGGCGACAGTGCTTGAAGAAACCTTCTACTTCCCACTTCTTGCCCATGCACCGATGGAGCCATTGAACTGCATCGTTGAGCCTGGTGAAGATGGCGGCGTCATCCTGCACGATGCCGCGCAGGGCACCACGATGGTCCACAATTCGCTGTCTCAGGCGCTGGGTCTACCGTGGGAGAAAATCAAGATCAACGTCACGCTTGCAGGTGGCTCGTTCGGTCGCCGCACCACATCGGACAGTGACTATCAGGTCGAAGCCGCGTTGGCCTTTGCCGCAACGGATCGCACCCGCCCACTCAAACTAGTCTGGTCGCGTGAAGACGACATTACAGCAGGCTTCTACCGCCCCGCAGTAGCGCACCGCGTAAAGGTTGGTCTGGATGCCGAAGGTAACATCCTTGGATGGGACCACCGGATTGCCGCGCAATCGCTGATCAAAGGCACCGTTTTCGAAGACTTCGTCATCAAGGACGGGATCGATGCGACTTCGGTCGAAGGTGTGAATGATACCCATTACATGGTTCCCAACCTGTATGTTGGTTTGACCGACGCACCCAAAGCAACAACCGTTTTGTGGTGGCGCTCGGTTGGGCACACGCACACGGCATACGTCATGGAAAGCATGATCGACGTGGTTGCCAAAGCCGCTGGTCGTGATCCTCTGGAGTTCCGTCTTACGCTGCTTGACGGTGGCGACAAGGATCAGGCGCGTCTGGCCGGAGCACTGAAGCTGGCTGCAGAAAAAGCGAACTGGGGTCAGGTTGCGGAAGGCCGTAGCCAGGGTTTGGCTGTCCACAAGAGTTTTGGCTCCTATGTCGCTGAGATTGTGGAAGTTTCAGGTACAGCCGAAGAGGGTATTCAGGTCGAACGTGTGACTTGTGCCGTCGATTGTGGTCTGGCCGTGAACCCGGATGTCGTCAAAGCTCAGATGGAAGGCGGCATCGGCTACGGCATGGGTCACGCCATGCGCAATGAGATCACGCTGACGGATGGGGTTGTAGACCAATTCAACTTCCCCGACTACGAACCCCTTCGGATCGGCGATATAGCAGCAATCGATGTCCACATCGTTCCTTCGGCCGAGGCTCCGTCGGGTGTTGGTGAACCTGGAACACCTCCTTCTGCCCCTGCGCTGGCGAACGCAATCGCTGTCCACGGACCACGCGTTACCACTCTGCCCATGATCAATAGCGGTGTAGACTTCGCGTAAAAAAAAGAACCCCGATCGGTTCTATAGAAACTTTGCTTTCCGACGGCGCAAGTGCGCCATCGGGCGGCAAAACACCAGTTTCATCGGCACTGAGGCGCTTTGGCCTCAGACGCGGCGTCGGGTCCTCCCGCCTCTTGCAGCGCCGAAAGCATCGGTATAGGGGAATTAATCGCTTGCGATTACCTTCGGTAAATCGGTGAACAAAATGAAGCTGACTGAAAAGAAAAGACAAAGCATCATTGAGGCAGCGATTGCCGAATTCCAAGAGCATGGCTTCTTGGGCGCAAACACGACGCGCATTGCAAAACGTGCAGGGGTTTCCAGCCGCACGCTCTACAATCACTTTGAAAGCAAAGACGCGCTGTTTCACGCGATCTCTGAAATTCTTCTGGAGCGCAACTCGGTCATGGAGCCTGTGCCCTATGACGAGACCCGCCCATTGGAAGAGCAGCTGATCGAGGCTTTGCATAAGTACGTTGCGCAAGTCACAGAAAAAGATGTGATCGGATTGAACCGTTTGGTTAATTCCGAACTGTTGCGTGATTTGGAACGTGCGCGGGCGTATTACGCCGAGTTTTCATCGCATGATTACCCGATTACCACGTTGATTGCCGAAGCAATGGAGCAAGGGGCCCTGCGCAAGGCTGATCCGGGTTATGCTGCATCCCAACTTCTGGGCTTGGTTAAAACGTTCTACTTCTGGCCTGAATACCTGATTGGGAAAAACATGGCAGCAGACGGCACAATGGAAGACTGTGTCCGAATGTTCCTGAACCACTACAAGGCCTGAGGTTGGGTTTCTGGTTTAGCTTAGCTCTTCAAGAAATTGATACATTGGGCTTTTAGCCGAGTTGGTGGGTAGAATTGCGCCAGCGTCTTCCGTTCGAACGCTGGCGCTGCTTTTTTGTCAGATATGAACGTAGAGGTCGTTATCCTCAACGGTCACATCAAAGCGTCTGGTTTTGACGGAAGGGTCGACTAGAAACTCACCAGAGCGAATATCAAATTCCCATCCATGCCAAGCGCAGCGCACGATTTCACCCGCCCGGTCATACACAAACTCGGTGTTGTCGGTCTGCTTAGTGGTGCCGCAAACCGGCCCTTCGCATAGAGCTGCGCCTTTATGGGGGCATATGTTCAGCAATGCGTGAAAGCCATCCTCTAAACGAAAGACACCGATTGGCATATTCGAAACGGTGACAATTTTGGCGGCGTCGGAAGGAACGTCCTCGACTTTGCAAGCGAAGTGTTTGTTAGCCATGCTTCTCGTTCCTTTATTCTGCAGCGGTTGTCATTGCGCGCGGCAATCGGGTGTAAACATCCAAAGCGTTCAGACCAAAGATCTTCTCACGCCAAGCAGGCGGGACGTGCAGCTTATTCACATCGTCATAGTCCCAGTGCGGGTAATCCGACGCAAACATCAGAGTGTTTTCGCCATCCATCGCCTCGAGCGTCGCCCAAAGGTGTTGAATGTTCTCGGGCTGTTCCAGCGGCTGGGTCGACATGCGGATGTTCGACTTGAAGTACTCCGATGGCAAACGCTTGAGCCATGGGGTTTCTTTACGCAAAGCTTTGTAGTTCGCATCCAGACGCCACAGAACCGATGGCACCCATGCCACGCCACACTCAATGATCACGACCTTTAGCTCAGGCCATTTTTCAAACACGCCATGTGCGATCAGGCTGGCCATGTGGGTCATAGCAGTTTGCGGCAGAATGGCGTGCGTTTCCCAGAAGAAGGTCGACGGACCGGCGCCAACGGGATTTGAGTTGATACCACCCTGGCCACCGAGGTGCATAGCGAAGGGCAAACCCATTTCAGCACATGCTTCATAAATCGGATGGTAGAACGGATCGCCGTAAGGGCGGGCCGCTCCGTGGCTGACCAGAACCTGAACGACACGTGGATGGCCACCCACGCGGCGAATCTCGGCCGCTGCCAGATGCGGGTCTTGTGGAGCTACAACGATCGAACCCCAGAACCGCTCGTCCTTGGGCAGCCAATAATCGATCATATAGTCGTTATAGGCTTTGCACAGGGCATTGGCATAGTAAGGGTTAGCCAGGGTCGATGCCTCAATTGGCTCATCGCCAGTCAGAATCGCAACGTCGATGTTGTATTTATCGAGGTGCTTTTCTTTCATGATCAGGTAGTTGTCGTCTTCCTCGATCGGATTGACGTCATGACGGGCAAAGCCCTCGGGGTGGAACCACGGACGGTGGCCGTGTGGGAATGCTCCACGCGGCCCGGTGCGCTCACCACGGACGAACATGTCTTTGAACAGTCCTTCCATGTAGGGTTCCAGAACCGTGGCACTGCACCAATAATTGTGGCAGTCGCAATCGACGATAAACATGAACTTCTCCTGTTGCTGGCACCGATTTTGGGCGGGCTTTCACTCTTGTTCATCGAAGGTTGATATCGACGGTTATTTGACAAATAAATGCAATTGAAATGCGTCTATCAATCGGATTTATCGATCAATGAACCGCCAGCTTCTGGTTACGTATATGGATGTTCTGGAAACACGGAACTTCAACCGAACTGCAGAACGCCTCAATGTCACTCAGTCCACTGTCAGTGCCCGCATACGCCAGCTCGAGCAGGATCTGGACACCCGATTGTTCGAACGCGGCCGTGGCGGTGCAGAGCCGACTGCTGCGGGGCGCCGATTCGAGACCCATTGCAGGTCGTTGCTGGCCGCATGGAGCCTGGCCAAACGAGACGTCGAAGATGATGCCGGTGGCAAGCGACGGAGATTGCGAATTTCGGTCCAGTTCAGTTTGGCGCGCTCCGTCTTAATCGACTGGACCCGAGAAGTTCGCAAAAAAACGCCTCGGCTGGATCTGTACTTGGAATCAAACTTCTCTCAACAAATACAGCGTGATGTATTGACAGGCGAGACAGATATCGGCGTCGTTTTCGTTCCGCATCAAGCTCCGGATGTGCATGTGGTTGAGGTCGGCAGTGAAAACTATGTTATGCTATCGACTGAGTGCGATTGTTTGGAGGACGTTCAATGGTCGCACTACGTCAAAGTTGCTTATACTTCGTATTTTGATCGCCAGCATGGAGAGTTGTTCGCTGAACAACCGCAAAGCTCAACCGTGGTGGGTAGTGACGATCTGGCTTTGGATTTCCTCAAAGATAACGGAGGCACCGCCTATTTCCCCGGGTTTGCAGCGGCCAAACTGTGCGAAACTGTGCCAGGCCTGCGCCAGGTAAAGGAGGCACCGATTATTCCTCAGCCTGTCTATGCCATAGCCCACGTACGTAAACGCCATGATCCATTGGTGGCGCAGGCTATTTCTGTGTTCGAGGAATTGATCAAGCGCCAATCAATCGCAAATACCGATTGATACAACAAATCTGATCAGTGTTATGCAACACCCGCTTCAATATTCTCGCGCGAACCAAAATTGGAGGTTTCCGCAAGATGCTGGTCGCGACAGATAGTCCGTTTTCCCTGAGCTCAGCCAATAACCAGCCCTGCTATTCGGGCGGGCCTGCAACACTGATTTGCAAAGCCGTTATCGAAGAGACCCACGATAGTAAGACACTGGTCTTTGAAGATACTCAGAGCCGCAGCTTTGATTTCAAACCCGGCCAATACGTGACCTTTTCCATTGAAATCGAGGGGAAAACACATGTGCGGGCCTATTCGATTTCATCCACGCCAACGCGCCCACACAATATTCAAATCACAGTAAAGCGTGTGCCGGGCGGTTTGGTTTCGAACTACTTGAACGACCATATGCAACCCGGAACTGAGCTTGAGATTGCCGACATTTCTGGAGGGTTTAACTGGATCGACATCCCAAGCGAAAAACCCCTGCTATTGTCCGGCGGATCGGGGGTAACCCCTGTCATGTCGATGCTGCAATATGTGACCGATGTGACCCTGCCCAAAGATATCGTCTTTGTGCATTTTGCGCGCTCACCCAAAGATATCATCTTCCGAGATCAGCTAGAGTTTTTGAACCGTCGTTTTGCGAACGTAAAAGTTCACATGATCGTCGACCAAGCTGATGAAGGTTTTGACGGCGAAACCGGACAAATCTCAGCCGACTTGCTGCAACGCCTTGTGCCAGACCACGTCGAACGCAGCATTTTCATGTGTGGTCCCGAAGGTTTCATGAAAGCAGCTCGTGACGTAGCCAACGTCATTCCATTTGCAGCCGTTCACGAAGAGAGCTTTGGCGAAAAGATCACTATTGAAGAGAGTGCGGGCACTGGTGGCGAAGTCTACTTCTCGCTCAGTGGGCTGCACGGGCATGCGAAAGAGGGCGAAACCCTGCTCGAAGCCGCCCTAAACGCAGGTGTCTGGATTGATTCAGCCTGTCAGCAGGGTGTCTGCGGCAACTGCAAAGTTCGCCTGACGCAGGGCGAAGTCGAGATGCAGGACATGGGCGGCCTGCAACCCGGTGACACGGAAATGGGATATGTTCTGGCGTGTTGCAGTTGGCCCAAAGGTCCAGTTGCGCTGGATGCCTGACCGTCATTGGCCCCTAAAAGCTAGAAGCAGGGCGGGTTGATCCCGCCCTGAACTATTTCTTCCAACCCTTTTAGGCCGCCGCGATTTGGCCAGCCTTCTCAACCAGGACTTCTGCCTGGCGGATCGAAGCATAGTCGATCAGGCGACCATCCAGCGAGACCGCACCTTTGCCTGCAGCTTCGGCTTCGGACATTGCCACCAGAATGCGTTGGGCTTTGGTGACTTCAGCATCTGACGGCGACATCACCTCATTTGCCAAAGCGATCTGGCTTGGATGGATCGCCCATTTGCCTTCGCACCCCAGAACGGCGGCACGTTTTGCGGCTGCGCGATAGCCTTCAGGGTCCTGGAAGTCGCCGAAAGGTCCGTCAATTGGGCGCAGGCCGTTGGCGCGTGCTGCCACAACCATACGAGCCAATGCATAGTGCCACATGTCACCCCAATGGGTCATGCGTCCACCATCCGCATCCGCGTCCGTCAGGACCGAATAGTCTGGGTTCACGCCACCGATAATCGTGGTCCGTGCGCGGGTCGAGGCGGCATAGTCCGCAACACCAAAATGCAGGCTTTCATTTCGTTTCGAGGCTGCCGCGATCTCGCTGACGTTCTGCATACCAAGCGCCGTTTCGATGATGTGCTCGAACCCAATGCGTTTCTTATACCCCTTGGCGTCCTCGATCTGTGTCACCAACATGTCGACCGCATAGACATCGGCGGCGGTGCCAACTTTGGGGATCATGATCAGGTCTAGCCGCTCGCCGGCCTGTTCGACCACATCCACCACGTCGCGATACATGTAGTGCGTATCCAGACCGTTGATCCGCACCGACATGGTCTTGTTGCCCCAGTTGATATCGTTCAGAGCCTCAATGATATTCTTGCGCGCCTGTTCTTTTTCATCGGGCGCAACGGCGTCTTCCAGATCGAGGAAGATGACGTCCACATCCGATTGCGCTGCTTTCTCGAACATACCGGGTTGGCTACCTGGCACGGCCAGTTCGCTGCGGTTCAGGCGGGCAGGGGCTTGTTCAATGGCGTGAAAGCTCATGGTTCGGGTCCTTCAAATTACAGGTTTGGATAGATAGGGAATTTGGCGCAGAGGTCTGCGACTTCTGCCTTGACCTTGGCTTCGACTTCAGCGTTGCCGTCTTCGCCG
>NZ_JBQFTS010000006.1:0-267378 GCF_056538765.1 Ruegeria sp. BE9
CATAACCTGAAGGTCGTAGGTTCAAATCCTACTCCCGCAACCAGCGTCAAATAATCAAACACTTAGCGCCCCAAGGGGCGCTTTTTGCGTTTAGGGCGTCTTCGCCCGGCATTCAAATTTACGCCTTGCTTTTACAGGCACGCAACACGACATCAAAGTTCATTCTTGTAAAGCGAACGTTTGCACACGGGAACGAAACGACAAAATTCTCCCTCAGAAGAATCTGCTCTATTGCGTCAGATGCAAAAGAGAAACCGAATTGGGTTACTCGACAACTTTCGGGTAAATGAACCCGTTCACCGGATAGAAACTGCCGTAATGACCAGGCTGGCTTTCAACTCGGACCAGCGTCCAATCATTGCGTTTGGATACGTCCTTGACGCTCATTTTCAACGACACCTTGTTACGGTGCCAATTGGCGTGGTTCACAATAACTTCCCGGTCTGTGACAACATCGGACACAACCGCCACATGCCCAAGGGGCATACCTCGGGTTGCTCGAAAGGACATGACCGAGCCAACAACTGGTTCATTGCCTCGCTCAAAAATATTGTGTGCCTTGCCCCACCAGTCCTTCGCGTTGCCCCGAATTTGGATACCGCTGAGGTTTCGTGCGTAGGGAACGCACCACACTCTTTGTCCGCGAGCCTGCTTTTTTGCGACCTCTCGCAATGCCATTAATTGACGTTCTGGATTCAGATCGGCCTCGCTTGGGCTCTGGGCGCAGGCTGAAATGAGATTTATGAACCCTAATGCGACCGCAGTTCGGGCGATACCAATCAAGCGTGGCTTAGTCGTTCTGTAGGCGCTGATCTGCACGAAGTTTTTTGCCATATCGAAAACTCCTGCGGTTCTACGGTGATCCGATAGGCGTTGGGAAGAGTCTTGCCAATGACCCGGCAGAATTTCGCCGTTCATTACACTCCAAATTGCCCATCAGTTGTTTTGGAAGACGCGGAATTCTTAGGAAACTAAACTGGAACCGCCACTGGTCCGCCTGTGGTGCCCTCCGCCGATTGGTCGGCGAAAGGCAGAGCTGTCTACAAGGCCTTTCGAAAGATAACTTTGTCATCCCCGGCAGACCAGAAATCGCGGATCCGCGCCTCTTCTTCGTAGCCGTTTCTAGAATAGAACTTGCGTGTAAGTTCAAACTCGTCAGTTCCTGACGTATCCACAATCAACAGTCGTTGCCCCATATTCCTTAGCAATTGCTCCAAGGTTTCGACCAAAGCCGATCCCAGACTCTGTCCTTGAAAATCGGGCCGAATGGCGAGGGCAAGCATGTTCCACGTTCCGTTCGCCAGCTCCTCTGGCCCTGCATAACAAAACCCAACCGCGGTACCTTCCTGATGACAGGTCAGCCATATCGACTCGCCCTTTTGGTCGAGCGAGGGTCTTAACATGTCGGGCAACAGTTCACTGGGGAAGAGTTGAGTTTGATCCAGCACTACTTTCAACGCCGGAATGTCCTGTTTTATTGTTTGTCTAACTGTCGGTGTGTTCATCGGTGCTCACATTCTAATTCAGTTATTTGTCGAGGGGGTTTGGGCAGTGCACAGGAATTCAGCCATATGCGGATGTGTCCCAAAACTCCGGCTGCATGATTGGCGCGACAGCAGTCGTCTTACCGCCCAGAACTTTTGCCGACCCAGGCTTCAATTCACACCCCATCCACGACTGGGGGAGCGTCAAAAGTTCGGGATAGGGAGTTTGTTTGTCTGATGGAACAAACCCATACCTCGGGTAAAAACTGGGTACACCCAACACAAACACGGCGTCGACATTCATAGAAGTCAGATGCTCTAGGCCCTTTTCCATAAGTTCCCTGCCAACACCCTTCCCTTGGTGGTCAGGTGAAACACCACACGGGGCCAATAGGAAGCACTTGGCCTTTGGATGTTCCTGAAACACAAACGGTGTGAACAACACGTTGCCCACGATTCTTCCGTCGCGCCGGACACTGATTGAAACTGTTTCTGAAAGCGCCAAAAAGCCTAGGGCAAGCTGCTCAACTTCGGGCCCTTCTTCGTCAAACGCTAGTCGGTGAACATGCGCTATGGCTTCGATTTCTGCTTGGTCCATTGTTCTTTCCTACCTTTGGTTCATTTGTGCACGCACGGATTTGATCCCCAACGCGGATGCGCGGTAGGGGCTACCGTTTTTCGAACGAATGAAACGGCGCTTCAGAAGGCGCTTGAAAACGTCCAAGGTGCAGTCAGCGAGGATATATCCGTCGCGCGTATAACAAGTGACGCCCTGGATCTTTCCATTATCCAGGCGCTCATGATGGATTGACCCGCCCAGGGCGAGTTCGTGCAAAACACGTTGCTCGTGCTTTGATATATTCATTGGGATGTCTCGATCTTACGAAAGCACAAAGACAGGTTCACTCAGCGTCGCGCGTGAGTGTGCCTTTCATTGTTTGTGTTCCTGAATTCGGGTCGCCAGGAACGGGCGTTAGGCCCGGGTCTCTTTCATAAAATCTCCGTTGCATGAGGCGGGTTGCCTCTCGCGTCAGTTGACTTAGTGAGCCGCTCCTCTTGTGTCAAGCTTCCACAAAACAGCCCTCGTTCAGCGGCAGCAAAGAACCTATCATTGCTGCATCCTAGCTTGCCAGATACAGACTAAGTGGATTCTAGCCATGAAAATCTACGTAACTAGCGTCTTCGTCGATGACCAAGATAAAGCAGAGAAGTTCTATACCGAGGTTCTCGGGTTCAAGGTGAAGAACAATATCAGTTTGGGAAAAAATCGTTGGTTAACAGTTGTTTCCAAGGAAGACACTGAAGGTACAGAATTGCTGCTCGAACCAAGTGACCATCCTGCGGTGAGCCCTTACAAACAGGCCTTATTTGCAGATGGCATCGCAGCACACTCCTTTCTGGTCCAGGACCTTGGTGCAGAGTGGAGGAGGTTGAGAGACTTGGGTGTGGATTTCGTAACCGAGCCAGTAGATGCGGGGGCGGTTCACATGGCCGTTTTGGATGACACATGCGGAAACCTCATTCAGCTGATCCAAATGAAAGATGACGCCCCTGCATGAGGCTCAAGAGTATCTACTCAAAGCCAGGTAAAAGCCATTCTTCCGAAACATTTGGTATCAGTCGTTTGAGCGCTATCAGTTGTATCTTCGAACCGCCGATCAAACGGTCTGCCAAACTCAATTTATGAACCTTTTTTGAGCGTGCACCTAAACAACAAAGTGTTTGTTGGCCTTGTATATCATCTGCATTCGCATTCGGCGGCGCCCTTTCGGCGTCATTGCGACGCCAAGAGCCGAGCTCTACCGGTTCTGTCGTTAGGCTGTTCTTAATAGCGTATCGGAAAGTGCGTGTTCTGAAAGGGTTCCCGGCGCACCAATCGCTACCAGCTTTGTTTCGGGCTTGCGATCTCCCCATGGACCATCTCGTGCAATGTCCATGCGTTTTCCTACGACCTGAACAACTATTCGATGGTCCGGGTCCTCCTGACTAAAGACAAAACCCTTGAGGCGATAGACGTCGCCCGGAAGCTTCCGAATTGCGCTCCGGAGCGAGGATAGATTTATCGGCTGTTCAGCTTTCATCATTGTCGTTGAAAAGCTGTCCGAATGGTCCGTGTGCTGACAACCGCAGTCTGGCCCATGCTCATGATGCCTGACCCTTTCTGGTTCAAGTTGTTCGGCGGCAAAACGACCGACGGAAAGCAATATGTCTAACGGGACATCAGCATTTACGGCCTCAACCAGCCGATACCGACGGAAGCGCGACCCAAGCCAATCATGCACCTTCTGAACTGTAGCTCTATCGACAAGGTCAACCTTGTTCAGAATAACCATGTCAGAAAATGCAATTTGGCGGAGCTTCAATTCCATTTGTTCCGGCGCGGCAAACAGTTGTTCTGCATCGACCAGGCACATGAGGCTATCCAAGCGGATCATGTCTCGGAACTTTTGATCTGTGAACGTCATCGCGATTGAAGACGGGTCTGATACGCCGCTGGCTTCAAGGATGATGTATTCTGGTCTTTCAGGGCGAGCGAGAACGGCCTCAACCGTTTCGATCAGGTCATCTCGGATTGAGCAACAAACGCACCCATTCGCCAAACTCATCACATCATCCTCGAGGCCGACTACGAGGTCGGCGTCGACGTTGATTGATCCAAAGTCGTTGACCAATACAGCGACCCGCAAACCGTGATTTCCGGTAAGGATACGGTTCAATAGTGTCGTCTTACCGGCTCCGAGAAAGCCGGTAAGGATCGTGACGGGGACCGCAGAGGTCGAACCAAATTCGATCATTCTATCACTCCGATTTCTTTTTTCGGTTCGGGATGACGTCGTCGGTTTTGATTACGAAATCGCTAGGCCACTCAGGGTCAGGGGCGCGGAAGACATCAGCCGGATAGTATTCCTTGGGGTCGATTTCCATATCGCGGTATTTTTGGTCTTGCTGTTCAGCACGTGAGGATCGCGGTGCGGGGGGCTTGATTTCATCCGGCAAGGTGATCTTCCCTTCTGCCTCCATCTTGCCCAGCTCGCGGAACGGAGCGACCGAGCCAGATTTCCCGGGAAGCGTCGCCTTTCGATACCAGATCGCATCCTTCGTGACGTTGACGACAGCTACATCCAAACCCCAGGCGAACAGCCCATCATAATGAGCACGTATTCCCGCCAGCATTTCAGCATCGATATCTTCGTCTTGTGTATAGTGGGTCACCATCGCAAGCCGCGGGCGTGCTTCGGCCATCATCTTACCAACCGCATAATGTGACGTATGGTGCGTATCGATTGTATAGTTAAACAACTCTTGCGGCAGACCGTATTTGTACGTCATGAGCTGGCCGATATCCTGACCAGACATCTCTGTTACAAACACATCGACGCCTTTTCCGTATTCAAGGCTCAGTTCATCGGGACGACCATCACCGGTCCAAACGAAACTCAAACCGTTCCAATCGAGCCGATATCCGACAGCGCCGTCTTTGGCGTGGCTTCGAGGCCATGACCGAACTACGACCCCATCTTCTTCGTAAACGATGCCGCCTTCCTGACGGAAATCGAATTCGTTGACCTCAATTTCGTAACCGTCCCCGATTGGGAACACATCAAAGGCCTCAAGGTGCCATTTGAGCATCTGCTGCATCCCTTTGACCATACCCGCCGTCCCAAGGTCAGGGGTGCGACCGGAGGGTCCGTGTATGCGCAACGGAGTGTAGCCTCCGGACCAAGCTCTGAAAGGATAAATGTAAGGAATGTCGGCGTAGTGATCGACATGAAGGTGCGTAATGAAGATATCATTGATCAATTGGGCTGGAACTTGCATCCCAATGATGTTGCGAACGCAGCCTGATCCAAAGTCAAAGAAGAACCGTTTTCCGTTGCCCAACTCTACCATTACACAGGTGCCAGCCTGATCTTCACGCGGTGGAAATGGGGTGGATCCGCAAAATGAAATCCGCATTTCATCAGGCCCGAGATCTTCGGAAAGCGGAAAGTAGTTTGCGTTCGATCCGGTCATGTATTTCGTAGGCCGGAAATACTCAGGTAAAGTAATGCCTCCGGCAGGTCTGCCGCCATATGGGTTCTTAAGGTTTTCACCTAGCGGACCGCTGCCAGGATGCGCTTGCGCCTCACTTGAACCATAACTTACCGCACCTGTTGCGACCGCTCCCGCAGCCAGACCCTGCATGACGTGCCGCCGGGAAGGGTTTTCGATCTCATCGGGGTGCTGGTTCTGTTCGTTCTCGAGATCTTTGCCGTTGTCTTTTGTTGTCATAGCTATGCCCTCAATCTGAAATGCTGCGGGGATTGCGCTTCACCATCCGGCGAAGCTCGTTCACAAGTTCTGATCTGATGTGGGTCCATTCCGCGCGCTCTGAGGCAGGGATTGATAAATCTTCCAAAAGCGCAGAAACTTTCTTTAGGTCTTCTACGACCTCAATGAACAACGCATCCGCTTTGGAGTGCTTGGTAAGCACGTCGAAAAGCTCTGGAATTTCTTCACTCAGGTCTACCGTCACTGGATAAATCCCGGTTCCCACTATCTATTCTCACATCAAGATGAGTGTGGTTGACCGCAGAGACCAAGTGAGTCACCGTGAGTTGGGGGTGAGTTTGTCTTGAACAAAGCCAATGATTTACCGACAGATCAACATAGTGGGCAGCCGTCTCCGGATCTTGTCCGAGAAGCTCTCATGCGCATTGTGTCGAGCAGCGAGTTTCAGGCTTCGCCCCGCCTCCAGCAGTTTCTCACCTACATCGTCGAGGAAACTCTCGCAGGTCGCGGTGCCCAAATACGAGGCAAAGCAATCGCTGTCGAAGTGTACGGGCGACGCATAGACGGCACTGGCGGCCAAAATCTCGTTCGTGTTGAAGCCAGGCGGCTGCGCCGATTGCTGCGTGAGTTCTACGAAAACCATTGGGACGGTGAGGGCATTCGCATCTTTGTCGATTCTGGCGGATACAAACCCCGGTTTTCATACGAAACAACGCCTGAAGATAACTCCTCAGAGGTGAAAAAGCGCGGACATCCTACGACGCCTTTGCGACCCCTGCTGTTTGCTGGGTTGGGTGCCCTAGCTGTCGTCATAGTGTTTGGATTTTGGTTGGTTCGGCAAAACACTGAGCCCCAGCCGACGGATCAATCATCAGAGCAGGCGAGACGAGCAGCACTTGGTGAGCATTCGTTGTCCAGTTTGCAGGCGGCTAACCTCGCGGACCAAGCCCGTGGAATGTTTTTCCCCGTTTTTGATGTCAAACGTCAGCAAATGGCGTTGGGAATGTTTCAGCATGCCACAGAGTTGGACCCAGCTTTGGCTGACGGTTATGCGGGGTCGGCGCAGGTCTTGGCGACTCTGGCCATGTTGCAGCCGGACGAACAGCAAAGAGATGTTTTCTTTGCTCAAGCTTCGGAAATGTCGGGAATAGCGCTTGACCTATCGCCAACAGACGCGTGGGCCAATGCTGCAAGCGGTTGGGTATCGGCCGTTTGGGACCAGCCAGACAAGGCTTTGAAATACGCGCGAATGTCGAAAGAACTTGCGCCTTTGGATGGACATATTTTGGACCTCGTTGGAATTACGGCCATTGTTGCCAACGCGCCCGAACTCGCCGCCGAAGTCAGCGACCCTGAGAGATCCAGAACGGGATCTGGCCGATTTGGCGCGAGAAATATCTGGGGTGTCTCCCAGCTCATGCTCGGGAACTACGAAAATGTGGTCGACGCTTTTCAGGGAGCGCCCGCCGCCGGTGCGCCTGTCAGCGCTCCTTCGTTATTGTTCCAAGCCGTTGCGCAAGATCAGCTGGGAAATTCTGAGGAAGCACAAAAACTCATTTCCGAAATGCGAAAGACGTGGCCCGAGTTTCCCTCTGAGTTTCTTGCCGACAGGATTTTTCAAAACGACGGAACAACGCGGGACATGATAATTGAAGTGCTCAGCAGGTACTGACGAAGCGCGCCCAGAGAATTGCCAAAAGAGTAACAAGTTTCGGTGGGGTGGAGCATACTCAGTGCTGAAAACTTGCGCTGAGCTTGAACGGCTGGTCGGGGGCTTTCGCTATGCAGTTTCCCAAGCGCTCGTAAACGGCCCATAAGGTGCGATCTACGCATTCTTGGTGGGTGAAGGTAGAGGTCAAACGATGACCTCTACCTAAAAGTTTAGGCGTTGAAGAACTCAGCTACAGCATCGGTAGAAGCTTTGACAGCCTCGGGCTTGTAGTAGAAATCCACATGGTTGAATTCGTCAAAAGCCAACTCTTTGTGGTCGTTTGTCAGTTTCTCGACGAATGCGGTCGAACAGATCGCAGTGAAGGCCGAACTGCTGTAAATGGTCAGCGTGGGCTGAACAATTTTGTCGGCGTAATGCTCAGCGAGTGCAAACGAGGATTGCATCGCCTGGTCGGCGATATGCATGTTCGAGAAGTTCGGAACCGCAACCGGCCCTTTGGCCCCGGTGCGGCCATAATAGTCATAGCTTTGCTCAGCCATCGTTGGAATCGGAGACGCTTTGATGAAATCTTCGCGGGAGATATCGTCATCCAGGCCGAACGTATCAACATAGATCGGTTCGCCGGTTTCATACATCTTCTGCTTCGAAGCGTTTGCGCCCTCGATCATCTGGTGCGCTCCGTTTAGATCCGTCCACAGGAACGCATCCGATGCCATCATGCCTGACACCAGAGCGATTTTCTTGATCCGGTGGTCGGTCACAGCGGCCGCTGCGATGATCGAACCACCTTGGCAAACGCCCAGGCCATGGATTTCTTCGACGAAGGGCAAGGTGCCCAGATAGGAAACCGCATCCCAAGTGTTTTCGATTAGGCGGAACATGTAGCGGGACTTCATGAACTCACCGGGAAGCGCCGGGGAATCACCCATGCCCAGATAGTCGAAACCCAGATAGATGAAACCGCGATCGGCCATTTCCGGGCCGTAAGTCGCCGGAATTTGGTCTTTCACCTGCGGGAATGGGCTGGCGCCAACGATAGCCTTATATTTCTTGGACGCATCAAAACCTTCGGGAAGGTAAAGGTCGCCAGCCAAATCCACGCCAAAGGATTTGAAAGTTACTTGGTTTTTGCCAGCAGTGAGGGCCATATCTGAAAGTCCTTCGATAGAGGGTTGTGTGGTTTGTTTGGCATTTGCTCCCCAGCCCGTGAGGGACAGCAACGA
This sequence comes from Ruegeria sp. BE9, assembly GCF_056538765.1. NCBI lineage: Bacteria > Pseudomonadati > Pseudomonadota > Alphaproteobacteria > Rhodobacterales > Roseobacteraceae > Ruegeria > Ruegeria sp. BE9. The sequence continues at coordinate 8,652 of NZ_JBQFTS010000006.1, forward strand.
AGCGAAGGAGGCAGTTTGGAGGACGTCGCGCCGTGACAGTCTAATCATGATGAGGCTCCGCTTTCTCGGGGTGGTCGGCAACTTGCCTTGCAAAAGTACATCGCAGTGTTTACTTAGGGTGTTGGGTATCGTTTGTAAATAGATCCCTTTACTTTTAGGGTTAAAATCGTGAAGCGCACTGAAAAGAAAAGAAAAGATATCATCGAAGCTGCCATCGATGAGTTCCGTGAGCAGGGCTTTCTCGGGGCAACGACAACTTCTATTGCCAAAAAAGCGAACGTATCGAGTCGCACGCTCTACAATCACTTTGAGAGTAAGGAGGCCCTGTTCGAAGCGATTTCTGAGATCATGATCGAACGAAATTGGCTCATGGAATCGGTGCCCTACGACCCGGAACGCGATTTCGTTGAGCAATTGGAGGACGCCTTGTGGCGTTACATTCAGGTCATCACGGACGAAACGGCTATTGGGCTAAATCGCATGGTCCTGTCTGAGCTGATCCGCGATCTGGATCGCTCTCGTAAGTTCTTTTCCGAGTCTGCGACGCATGATTATCCGATGACCAGATTGATTGCGGAGGCAATGGAAGCAGGCGTCCTACGTAAAGCGGATCCCATTTTCGCGACCAGTCAACTTCTGGCGCTTGTCAAAAACTACTTCTTTTGGCCAGAGTTCTTTAAAGGCGAAAGCTCTATTCCAAAGGAGGTTATGGACGAGTGTGTTGGGATGTTCATGGCGTACTACAAACAGGATTAGCAAAGCATTTAGCCGCGTGCCGATCCGGCTAGGATAGGAGTCTCCGGCACTTAAACGGCCTTACTGAGGACGGGTGTTTTGCCGAGCTCTACAGTTCTTGTTACCGGCCATAACGACTGCTTTTGACCGCAAACCAAAAGCTGGCATTGTCGTAACTAAGGCGAATGGCAGTCTTTTCACGCAAGGCGGCTAAATGAAAACAGAGGAGCTGCACGTTCCTAAGATAAATGATCGCCACACCAATTTCAACGTGGCGATCATTTCTTAAGTCAGTGTACCAGCACTTGGTCGAATTCACTCTCAGGGTCGACGACCGGATCAAGGACAAGCAACAGTCTTGTTTCGCCTGAACCTTCAATCGGTGGTGAACGGTGCAAGAGACCCGACTTCGGCTCTTCGGGCCAGCGCGTTCCTCGCAGCAATATAGGAGACGCCGTAGGAACTGTGAAAACGCGGCTTGGTTCAGCCCCGTCGGTTGAGATGCCATACTGCGTACCTGTGCCGCGATACGTGCAAACGAGACGCGCAGTGACGGCATCAATGTGGAACCTGCGACAGGCATTCGTGGTCACGATGTCCAGACGAAGGCGCAGCCACTTTGCGTCCATTACATCTGCGAAGATATCCGACAGTGCGGCTATGTCCTCAACCAAGCGATTACATTCGGCGCCTTTTGGAGTTCCGGACGCTTCACATGTTTCGGCAACCGCCCGTCGAACCATTTCTGGACGCAGTATCAATCGCGCTTTGGGCAGGTTCTCTGGTGGCAACCCGTCGATCCATGACTGGAACTGTTGCAAGGGGTTTCGGCGCCAGACCACGGCGGCACAACCCGGGTGATGGATAGCTGAAAGACCCTTTGGGCTTTCTGCAACTCCTACACCGATCGCCGCGTCCTTGATGGCTTCGCGAGTATGAATCATGCTGCCGCCTCGGCGCGGCGCCACATTGGGAAGGGATCGGGCATTTCTGGTAGATCCTCGGGCCGACCCGCGACAAGCGCGGGAAGCAGGGCTGCGTCCAGCCGGGCCTTTAAGGCTGGCCAATCGATGCCGCTCCCGATAAACACGATTTCCTGGCGCCGATCGCCCCAAGGCTCTTGCCAATGTGCCTCCATGTAAGCCCGAGCGCTCTCATGATCAGGGCGCCGGTCTTCTGGGACAGTGGCCCACCATGTGCCAAGGGGTTTGACCGAGGACAAAGCGCCTGCAAGTGAAAATTCGGCAACCCAATCCGGGCGTGTGGCAATCCAGAAATGCCCCTTGGCACGGATCACACCGGGCAATTCACCGTTGAGCACAGTCAGAATTTTCTCGGGCACGAAAGGCTGCCGAGCGCGGTAGACGTAGCTTGTTACGCCATATTCTTCGGTTTCGGGAACATGGTCCGCAAACCCATAAAGCTCTTTGGCCCACATTGGGTGTTCATGTGCTTTCTCGAAATCAAATAGACCGGTATCCAGAATTGCATCCGCGGGTACCTCGGAGTGGTCGGTTTCGATGATCTGCGCATCCGCATTCAGGCTTCGGATTATTTTGCGCGCAGCATCCACTTGATCTGGTCCGGCATCGGAGACCTTGTTCAAAATCACGACGTCAGCAAACTCGATCTGGTCTGTAAGCAGGTGGACTAGGGTGCGCTCGTCCTCTTCTCCTAGCACCTCGCCCCGGTCGCGCAGAAAGTCGTGGCTGGAATAGTCCTTGAGCAGGTTTACGGCATCGACAACTGTCACCATGGTATCCAGCCGCGATACATCTGACAGGCTGTTTCCTTCCGCGTCTCGAAAGTCGAATGTGGCAGCAACAGGTAGAGGCTCGGAAATACCGGTTGATTCAATCAGCAGGTAGTCGAACCGGTCCTCGGCCGCCAAACGCCTGACTTCATCCAATAGATCGTCGCGAAGCGTACAACAGATGCAACCGTTCGACATTTCCACAAGGGTTTCGTCTGTTCTGGATAGTTCGGTGTCTGCGCGCACAAGATCGGCATCGATGTTCACTTCGGACATGTCGTTTACAATGACAGCGACCCGACGCCCGTCACGATTGTTCAGCACACGGTTCAGAAGTGTCGTTTTACCTGCTCCTAGAAAGCCGGACAGCACGGTAACTGGAAGGCGGGTGTCTATCATAGATCGAAATCCTCATCTGGAAGGGTCAGCCGGACCGTCACGCGGGTGTGAGGTCTGAATCCCTGTATCTTGAATACAATTTAATTTGTTACGTTATTACATAAAGTATAACAAGGCGCGTTTTGGGATGAAGTTTTGGGCGCCGCCCAGATCACGTTAAGGGTTAGGCGACACTTGGCCTTAACCCCTTTCTCGGATTTGTAAGAAATTCAGCGTGTGCAGGTTTATCGCTTTGGGCTGTCAGAAGCCCTTCGTAGCGGAGCAGCCTGCTGTTACACGGGCGGAAGAGCGTGTTTCGCGAAATGGAAGGCCGGTTGACGCCACAGATTTGAGAGTTGGTGGCAGCGTACAACCGACCAAAGCTGTGCGCTGCTATCACGATTGAGATCTGGTTTAGGTGGGCGGAAGCGAGGCAAATTCCTGAACAAGGTATGTGACGTTGACCTTGTGCACTTTCCAACCGGCATCTGTTCTGTGCACGCCAATTTCATAGTCCACCCAGCGATAGCCTCTCAGTGTGCCACCATCGTCAGCAAATTCACCAGCAGGCGTATTCTCAAGCACGATAACACCTTTGCTGAAAACCGTAGCTGTGTCGGCATCCTCAAAGAAAACGCGATCGTTCGAAGTCACATGGTGAATGACCAGCTTCTCTGCCGTCTCATAGAAGCCTTTCCAACGTGTCAGGATTTCTTCTTTCGGCTTAACCACTGGCGCGCCATTCACGGGCTCGCCGATCGTGGTTTCGATATCTCCATCCAACAGGTCAGCTGTGACGTCCCATTGTTGGGTGTCGACGCTGAGCGTAAGATTGGTGGCGGTGCGTTGGATCTCGAGAACATCAACAAGGTTTTCTGCGGTGATGGGGCTTCCGAGCGTTTTGTTGACCAACGAATTATCTCCTTGTGCAAAAGCTGGTGCGACCGAAAGCACAAGTGCGGCGGTACAAAGGGCAGATCTCAAACCCATGACTGTTTTCCTTTCTGTGTGCTGGTAGTGGCGCGGTCTTCGTTTGCGCCGATGGACAAATGTAAACACTTCGTTTACTTATTGGATTAGATCGTAAAATGTAAACAGCTAATTTACATATTGACGATTACGATGAAGGAAATGACGTGAAGCTAACTGATAAAAAAAGAAAAAATATTCTTGAAGCAGCCGTTCAGGAATTCCAGGAATACGGGTTCCGAGGGGCTAAGACGACGCGGATCGCAAGCAAGGCGGGAGTTTCGAGTCGTACTCTGTACAACCACTTTGACAGCAAAGAGGCTCTGTTCCAGGAGATCTCGGAAGCGATGATCAAGAAAAAAGGGGCTATTGGCTATGTGCCCTTCGATCCAGAGCGCGATCTGAAAACACAGCTCGAAGAGCTTATCACCAACTATGTCGAAAAGCTGACTGAACCGGAAACCATTGCCATTACACGGATGGTGACCGCAGAAATGCTGATCGACCCAGAACGGTCCAAAGCCTACGTCGCAGAAGTTGCCAAGTTCCAAAATCCGATAACCGGATTGATTTCGGAAGCAATGCAAGCTGGCGCCATTCGCGCTGCAGACCCTCAGTATGCCTCACGGCAATTACACAGCCTTATTAGAGAGTTCTTTTACGCTCCCGAATTCATGTTCGGAGCCAAGCAAGATACGGACGGTATCATGTCGGACTGCTTGGACATGTTCCTGTCCCACTATTCCACGAGCTGCAAAAAGTGACTGGGACGGACAATCTGTAAGGATCGAATGGCTGGCTGAATTGCTTAAAAAAGGTAGGTTGTGAACTTTGGATCTGTTTTCTTGCCCCGGCCAAAGTAGTCTCGCCGAGAGGAAGCGGAGAGGCTCGTTTGAAAGGGTTTGGGCAAGAAACGGCACAGGTGAATTCTGAATCCGCAAGCCAAGTCATCTTCACAAAATGCACAGTTGTCAGATAAATCCAGGAACACAACCATTCCGGTTTTGGTTCGCCATACAGCTCTCGCAAAGTGGTCGATTTTTGCAAAACGACCTGATTTCTGATAGAAAAAAGTTCTTGTTAAGACCACTTCGCGTTTGGAACGCTGCGCAACTTTTGAGGCACGCAGAGACCGAAGATCGAGCGATGACAGTGGCGGGACCTTTTGACGAAACGCAAAATTGGTCCGTTATCTGAATAATGGATATCACAGCATGTAGCTCTGAGACGCATGCTGTATCCGAACCAAAAAAAATTGATTCAATACCGTGTTAAATCTTTGATTTAAGGCACAATTTCGCCGTGCGTTGCGCATAGGTGGGGCACTGCCTCTCCGTAGTTCTGATCCAGACCGATTTTGGAACTGGAGACTGACATATGCTGGCAATTACCAAATTTCGCAAAGCACCGATTCCAACACAAAGCCTTTGTAGCGCTCATCGCGCGTATCAATTTGTGATCTTACTTATACTCACGGGGTTTCTCGTACCTTTTGGTGGCACAGCAACCCTCGCTGACAGCAGCCTCCAATATGTCGTCGGTAACGACCGGGGTGGCTATCTGCATGACCGTTTAATCGAAATCGAAAACTTGCAGCGCAACGGCGTTCAGGTGGAAATTCGCGGCCGTGTATGTTTTTCGACCTGCACAATGTATCTGGGTTTGCCTGGCACCTGTGTTGAGCCCAAAACAACGTTTGGATTCCATGGCCCGTCCCGGAGCGGGCGTCGCCTGGCCAAAGAGGATTTCGACTACTTCAGCAAAGTCATGGCTGACTATTATCCCGAACCCCTCAAATCATGGTTTATGGAAAAGGGGCGCAATCGCATTAACGGCGTATACAAAATCAAGGGCGCCGAACTCATCAGATTAGGCGTTCCAGCATGTAGAACTGCTTGAGCGCGGTCTTGAACCTACCGGATGGGGTAGGTATCTGCCATATGTTCGTGCGAAAATGGGCTGTAGGACACGCTGCGGCCCGTTTCAGCAATTCAGGCAGGAGATTCGAGTACCTTGCTATCTTCCTTTCTTCGTCGTTTTGGAAGGCGTGCAACGTTTCCTCTACCTTCGCCTGCCACGCCTTTGTTCGTGATAGGAGACGTGCATGGGTGCTTGGTCCAGCTAGAGAAACTTCTGCAACAAACGCCAAGTGGTCATCGGGTTGTCCTGGTCGGTGACTACGTTGATCGGGGCGAATACAGCGCAGATGTTTTGAAGTTGGTGAGTGAACGCTTGGAACTGACCTGCCTCATGGGCAATCATGAGGAAATGCTACTGCGCTTTCTGAAGAACCCAGAAGAACAAGGGGCACGATGGTTGCGTTACGGAGGGCTGCAAACGCTTGCTTCTTTCGGCGTCCGCGGCGCTCGGCCTGAAATGACTGCACCCGAGCTGAAGGACTGTCGTGACAGTCTGAAGGACGCAATGGGAGAACAATTGTGCCGGTGGCTTGGGGGCCTCCGCACGTCACTTCAGTCAGGCAATATTCTGATCACTCATGCTGGCGCAGATCCCCAAGCGGCGGCGGATCAACAAACTGACAAAACGCTGATCTGGGGGCATCAAGACTTTCAATCTATTGATCGGCGGGACGGCGTTTGGGTTGTGCATGGCCACACTATCGTCAGTCAGGCAAACGCAAGTCGGGGGCGTATCGCTATAGACACAGGCGCATTTGCGACCGGAGTTTTAAGCGCTGTTTGTCTTGATGGGTCGGAACCGAGGTTTGTGACCGCGCGCCCTTAGCAAACAAACGCCGGTAAAAAAGCTATTTTTTCGATGTTTCCGGACAATGTCTTGTAACTTTAAAACACATTCAATAGGACCGGATTATAGAAGAACAGATTTCGAGCTTTTAATGATGATCACACCAGTTCTCCTCTGCGGAGGTTCCGGCACAAGGCTCTGGCCACTATCGCGCAAGAGTTATCCCAAGCAATTTGTGCCACTTGTAGGAGAGGAAACGCTCTTCCAGGCTTCGGCAAGGCGCTTGTCCGGTCGGACGGAACACTTGAAATTCGCAGCACCCGTAGTGCTGACTAACTCGGATTTCCGTTTCATCGTAGCAGAACAGCTCCAAGCTGCTGGTATTGATCCGGGAACGATCATTATTGAACCCGAAGGACGCAACACAGCGCCTGCAATTCTAGCCGCCGCACTGCGGGCCTATGAAGAAAACGATGAGGCAATCCTGCTCATCGCTCCGTCTGATCACGTTGTTCCCGACGCAGCGGCCTTTCAAGCGGCTGTCGCTCGCGGCCTCTCTGCCGTCGAACAAGGGCAGTTGGTTACGTTCGGCATCACACCCACTCATGCTGAAACTGCGTATGGTTATCTGGAACTGGCAACTGCTCCTGACAGCGATGGCGCGCCCGTTTCACTAAAGCAGTTCGTTGAAAAACCCGATCATGCTCGTGCAACAGAAATGTTGGCTGCCGGGAATTTCAAATGGAATGCAGGGATTTTCCTGTTCCGCGCTGCTGATATTATCGCTGCGTTCAAAAAGCACGCGCCTGATTTGATCGAACCAGTCAAAGCCGCAGTAGAAACCGCCACTTCGGATCTGGGTTTCCTGCGTTTGAACCCTGAGCCTTGGGGGCACGCCGAAGACATTTCGATCGACTATGCGGTTATGGAAAAGGCGGAAAACCTGTCCGTTGTTCCATTTGACTCTGCTTGGTCCGATCTGGGCGGCTGGGATGCAGTGTGGCGGGAAAGCAACCCGGACGAAAACGGTGTTGTGACAAGTGGCGAAGCCACTGCAATCGACTGCCAAAACTCCTTGTTGCGCTCAGATAGCGATCAGATGGAAGTCGTTGGGATCGGGCTGGAGAACATCATCGCCGTAGCCATGAATGACGCGGTTCTGGTGGCTGACTCATCTCGTGCTCAGGATGTTAAAAAGGCTGTTACCGAATTAAAGAAAAAAGGTGCGCCTCAGGCAACGGCGTTCCCGAAAGACCACCGGCCATGGGGTTGGTTTGAAAGCCTTGTTGTTGGTGATCGGTTCCAGGTGAAAAGGATTATGGTACACCCCGGGGCCTCTCTGAGCCTTCAGAGCCATTTCCACCGGTCCGAGCATTGGATCGTTGTCGAGGGTACCGCTCGGGTTACAATCGACGATCACCAGCAGCTGGTTACGGAAAACCAGTCGGTTTACATCCCACTGGGGGCAGTTCATCGGATGGAAAACCCCGGCAAAGTACCGATGGTTTTGATTGAAGTTCAGACCGGAGCTTACGTGGGTGAGGATGACATTGTCCGATACGAGGACAAATACGCACGCGGGCAGGGAGCAAAGGGCTAAGCCTGGTGCGGCGACTTCCAAGTTAACGTGAATTTCTTAAAAGGGCGGTCATATCTGACCGCCCTTTTCGCTTTGTTTCACAACGCCGTTGGTTTTGACGTCGCCCCTTTTTGAGTATGGTTGCGTTTTTTTAGTTTACGGCTGCGTTGATGGGGGTTGTGATGAGAGATGGTGTGATTTGTGAGATGGTTCGGCCCCATCGTGTTACGGGGTTTTCTGCGATGAAGATGATGTCGTTTGATCGCAGTTGGAACTGAGCGGCGAGGGTCAGGTGAGCTGCGTTTCTGGTATCGAGGTGCCACGCGGTGACGGCGCCGAACTCTCGGGGGTCCTGGGAGGCGCGCAGGATGTAGACCTCTGAGGCGTCGCCGGTTTCCTTGGCCACGCCGCCGCCGGTGTCATAGAGGGCATCGGCCAGTGTGGCGGAGTGGTTGAAGGGCAGGGCATAGCGGCCCTGGGTGCGGACTTCGCCGGTGAGGTATACGTAATCGCGGTCGACGGCGTCCAGCTCGATAGACTGGACGAAGTTGCTGCGGCGCTCATCCAGATCGGCACGGCGCAGGTTGACGGCCACGTTCAGCTCTTGCAGGGCGGTCTGACGGCCTTCGAGGACGGTCTCGCGCAGGGCGATCTGCTGGGCAAAGTAACGCTCGGCGCGATCCAGATCGTAGTCGGTGTCGACAAAGATCGAGTCATCGGCAATCAGGTTGAGGTTCTGCAGTTCGGTGCGGGAATAGAGATCCTCGAGCGGGATCTGATACATCTGCCCGTTGCGGTAGATGCGGACCGAAGAGTTGTCGATATCGCTGACCGAGACAGAGCCCGCGGCCGAAAGCGCCTCGCCCAGGGTGAGCTGGGTCAGGGTGATGGGCTGAACGCCGGGCTGGCCGACGGCACCGCCGACCGAGACGCGGCGGGAATTGAACTCGGCGATTTCCAGGCTGAAGGTGGGGTCGATCTGGTTCTCCACCAGACGCTGGAACAGCAGCGCCTCGGCCTCGTCCACGGTCAGGCCGACCAGGCGGACGCGGCCGACATCGGGAATATTGATCGAACCGTCATCCTGCACGGTATAGCCGTTGCGGCTGTTTTGCGCGGCCAGCAGACCTGACAGCTCTCCGGCAGTGCCCTGGGTTGAAGGTGTGGACAGAACCAGCACGTCACCGATGCCGATCGTGTAGGGGCCGGGGTTCACCTGCGGCGGCGGGTCCAGCTGCAGCCCGGCGCGCGATCCGCCCTGAGTCGAGGGGGCTTCGGGCAGGGGGCCTGTGCCGCGCAGGCTGGTAGAGGAACCCGATCCGGCGGATAGCCCGAACACCGAAGGCAGGGTTTTGGGCGAATACGGCGAGCGGTTGGCGACCATGACGGTCTCTGGCGTCACAGGTACGACGCGGACCTTGCCGGCGTCGGACACTCCGGCGGTTACGGAGGGGCTGCGGTAGATGGTCGAGCATCCAGTGATCAGGCCGCCAAGGGCCAGTGCACTGAGCAGAAGTGGAATTTGACGCACGAACTGTCCTCCGCTGTTCAAAATCTTACCTATCATTCGGGCACAACCTTTATGAACATGTTGCCCAGAAAGTCGCCGGTCCATTGCGAGGACTGGACGATCCGACCGGTGCTGTTTTGCACCCAGTAAATGTTGGTGAAGCGTTCGGCCACCCCATAGCAGTCTTCCTGGTGTTTTGCTGTTGCAACAGGGTTGCCGCGCAGCAGAATTGTCTCGGAACCCAGGGGGGTGATCCGGCATTTATAGGCGTGCAGCTCGATCTCATCATTGCCGTTGAGAAAGCTGTGGAACCGGTCGGCATGGCCTGAGTTGTTGGTCAGGATCAGGCGGGCGCTCTGGCGAACATCCGATCCGGACAGGCCAGTGCCGAAGCCCTTGGCCGAGGTCAGCATGCCCTGTTCCAGCGTGATTGTGGCGCCATCCGCGGTCAGCCAGGTCTGTACCCCGGTGCGTTCGGTCTCCAGCAGCATGATGCCGGCCAGATCGCGGCTGGGAAAGCCGACCTCAAGCCGGGGCGGGATCGGGCGACGCGCCCCAAGCGCCTCAGCACGGGGATGGAACCGGGGGGTGTTGGGAAACAGCGTGCCCTTCAGCAGATCGGCATCTTCCTGTGCCTCGCCGCAGGAGATAAGCGCCAGGGCCAGCAGGGCAGTGCGTACAGCCTTCATCGCCAGAACCTCCCCCAGCCGCGGGACAGATCCTGCGCCCGGGCTTCGCGGGTCACGCCGTAAAGCCGGTTGCGTACGTTCAGCCGTGCACCGCCATCGCGCAGGACCGGGCGGATGGTCTGGGCGATCTTGTTCCGCGACGGGCGGCCGGTCATCCAGGAGATGGGGATTTCCAGCCGGATGCCTTTGTCGAACGAGCCTTCGCCGAACTCTTCTGAACTGACATTGGTCAGGGTGAAGAAGGCGCCGACCTTGAAGCCGTTGTTGAACTCGCGATCCAGCGCAAAGGTGGCACCGTAATCGCCGGCCAGATAGCGCCCGACATCCACCTGCGCGTGGTAATCGCCCGGCAGATCGTAATAGGCCGAGATATGCCCGGTGGCGACTTTGTAATCCTGAAAGCCGAACAGCACGTCATAGTCGCGTTGGGCGACATAGTTGGCCTCGACCCCAAGGGCCAGACGGCTGTCGGCGGGAAACCACAGCAACTCGCCCGAAAGCCCGCCAAACATGGTCTCGAGATAGCCCAGCGTGGTGCGGGCATAGAGGTTGGTTCCGGGCCGCCACATATACTCGGCGGTCATATGTTCGACCCGCAGGTTGGATTCTCGGGCGTAGATTGCCCAGTCCGAGCGGACATGCGGCAGGGGTGAATCCGAGATGCGGGTGCTGTCATCCAATGTGCTGAGGATCGGCTGACGCAGCTCGGTCGACAGGGTGAAGCCGGGCAACAGGGTATAGTCCAGCCCCAACGCGGCCCCGACCTCGTACCGCAGCGGGTCATCGGGGTCGAAGAACGAGAAGTTCAGGTAGGGTCCGAACCGGTAGGAAAAATGCGGAAAGGCGTCGGTGAGGATGCCGCCCTGCACCAGCGGGATCGTGTCAGAGACCTCGGCCCGGGCAAAGCTGCGCCAGGCGTTGTCGGGGTCATGCTCCAGCTCATACAGGTCGTCGCGATTGACCCGTACCGCACTGAGCGGCACGCCGTCCGACATCAGCGCGATGTCAAAATGTTCGGTCTGCGGGGGTTCTTCATTTGCCAGCACGCGGGCGGTGCGCCCAAGCGCCTGGGCGGCCTGACCATATCTGTTGTTCTCGATCCCGACGCGGACGGTGTCGCCGCTCTCTGACAGGTAGACCAGCCGCAGCCCTTCCTGATCCAGCGCGCGCTGCAGCCGGTCGCGGATGTCGACGGGCGCGCGGTTGGCGGTGGCGGCCGCAACCTGGGATCTGGGCTGCAGAGGCGGCGGCGCGGCACCTTGTCCGCCAGGGGTCACCGCTTTGCGCGGGTCGATGAAGTAGCTGTAGGTCAGCCCAAGTGACGTGCCATAGAGAAAGGACGTGGTCAGCTGCGAGCCGTTTTTGAACCTGTATTGCGCACCGACATTGATGGGGGACCGGACCCGGAAGCTGCCGCCGTCGCCTTCCTGAGTGTACAGGTCGGGCGAGTACTCGGCCAGAAAGGTCAGTCGGTCATTATATTGCCAGCTCGCGCCACCAAACAGGGCTGCGTCACCGCGGAACCAGTTGCCGAACTCCAGTTCACCGCCCTGACCGTTCGAGTTCGAGGCAGGTCGGGTGTCGAACCGGCTGCCGAATACGCCCAGCGGGTTCGAGAATGCGCCCCGCCCCGCCATGCGCCCCCAGCCGATGCCGCCGGTCAGCTTGAACCGATCGCGAAAGGTTTTTGTGGCCACGAAGTACTCCGCAGCATAAACACCGGTGCCGCCGAAATCGCGCAGTCCCATCACAATGGCCGGGCCGTGCTTGCTCTCTTCGCGCAGCCGGAAGTGAAGGTCGAAACTGCGGTCGTATCGTTTGCTGCCGGGGCCATCCAGCTGGTCGATCATCGCATAGCGGAAACTGCCATGCACCCAGGGCAGCATCTGGAAGGTCATCGTCGCGCGCCCGGTATTGCGGAGCCCGGACGCAGTAAAGACCAGCATGCCGTCGTCGAACATCTCGGCCGTTGGAATCTCCAACAGGCCGGGCGTGCCATAGGTCGACACAGACTGCGCCTGCGCCATGCCAGTGGCAACAGTGCACGCCAAGGCCATCAGGCCCTTCAACCTTACAGATACCGCTCGAATCTTCACGTCAAGTTATCGCTTTTTTCTTGGCGCCTGATTAACCAATTCCAACCAAACTGTCTCCAATCAATCGCAACAACAAATCACACAAAATAAAATCAAACGATGAGTGCAATTAGTGAGTTCTGAAAGGTAACTAAATACAACCAAAGAGAGAGTATACTCTTGAAGAATGCATAGTTCAGTCGAGAGGTGAAGGGCGGGTTCGTTCTCTGCTCCGTACCATTTTGGCGTTATTTACTTAGTCTTCGGTCGACTACGTGAAGCGGTGGACGAAATCTTAAAAGGCCAAGCTTCGAGACCCGATCAAGCTTTCGATCAAGCACCGGCCCGACGGATCATGATGGCGAGGGTTCTCCAAACGATACGCGCGTCCATCGCCAACCCGGCGTTAGCGATATAGTACAGGTCGGCTTCCACTTTCCGTGTGGTTGCGTCAATGCCCTCGATATACCCCAGTTCGACCTGTGCCCAGCCGCTAATTCCAGGGCGCACTAAGTGGCGATTTTGATATCCAGGCACTTGGGACAGGTACATGCGGGCATGTTCGATATAGTCCGGTCGAGGACCGATCAGGCTCATTTCCCCTTTGAAAACATTGATAATCTGCGGCAGCTCATCAATTCGGGATTTGCGTAGAAAACGACCAAGCGGCGTGATTCTGTGCTCTTCAAGCGGGCAATCTGCGCTTCGTTCTATCTTTTCGACGGGACGCATAGTGCGGAACTTGTATGCGGTAAAGGAAACGCAATCGCGCCCCATTCGTTCCTGAGCAAAGATCAGCGGCCCCTTGTTCCAGAAAGGGTTCAGGATGAGCAGGATTACCCCACAAATCACCGTGATCGGTAACAAAACGAACGCGCTTACAGCAAGGTCAAACGCTCGCTTTGCCAGAGTGAAGTAGACACCAGAAGTGGAGGCCGCAGAACGCGACAGAGCAGCAGATTCCCGGGCTTCCTGGTTGGGCAAATCAAAATCAAACATAACTGCTGAAAAACCTTAACTACTTCGATTGTTAAACACGCAGGAATTGCAGCCACCCTGCATAAATCTTATATTAATCGTTTAGTAACGCAGCCGTGAGTTAGTCAACCATTTTGAGGCAAAATTGCCTTGAACTTTAACTTTTTCACCGGATTGTCACATAGCGGCGCTCAAAAAATGAGCCCGGGTCTTGTCGACCTTTCAGCCAGGGCGCATTGAGGGCGACTGCGGTTTCCAACTGCTTGCGCTGATGGGTCCTCCTACCCTCTGCGGTTTGGGCATGACTTCTTTTGTCCGGAGCTTGACGAAGCCAAATATTGGGGTTGTTCGGTTGCTTCTCGGTTCAAGTTCGAGCGTGGAGATCGACGCAAAGGAAGGGTCGTTGAAGACCATTTGGCGAATGGAAGACGAACCTCTCTAAACCAAGTCCTTCTTTCCCCGCGATAGCCATGCATTTGTGATATCTACTTCGGGCTTAGTGCCTTGAGCTCCGCGCTGACTGCCCCTTTCTGAACAGCTCACAAGCGGAAAATTTGGGGCGGGAATCATCGGCTCTGATTGATTATTGGGCGCTGGAAAATAATCCAATGTTGCGCAACGCATGTACGCTAGACGGGCTAGCATGTACCTGATATCGCTCGCGCATGAGCGAATCTTTCGTCGCTCGTTTTTAGATCAGAACAAGGCACGAGCGACTGTCGCTGTGCGGTAACTTAAAAGCATTGAAGTCGTGACGGAAAGTCTTAGCAAATTTCAAGACGAGACCCGTTTCCGAGTGCTCCGTCTTCTTGAGCAGAACCCCGAAATGTCACAGCGCGATTTGGCCGCCGCAGTCGGCATCAGCACTGGCAGCACGCATTACGTTCTCAAGGCCTTGGTGGACAAGGGCCTAGTGAAGCTTGGTAACTTTACAGCCTCAGAAGATAAGCGCCGCTACGCCTATGTGTTGACGCCAAAGGGCATTGCAGAGAGGGCAGCTCTGACCCGGCGATTTCTGATCCGAAAGATAGCAGAATACGAGATGATAAAAGCAGAGGTTGAAGAACTGAGCAGCGATCTCTCAGAAGTAGAATTCTCCGCCCTAAAAGCCTCGGCACTCAAAAAGTGATTTCAGCGTGCGTTTTATCGATATGTCATTTTCAGTGGTTTTAATGGACGTGTTTCACAAAGTTCGCAGCAGTATTGAGCGGTGGGTCGGATATGCATCTGGGCTGCGAGAGCAACCGAAAAGCAAGGCAGCTTTTAAGTGGGTTTCACTGCTGACAAGGGTTTCAGTTTCAGGTGTAAGGGCAGCGTTCTGGGGCGACAAATGTGCGGGTAAGCCCGTTTGAGATGAGACAAGGATGATGTTGAAAACGACTGTTCGGGAACTGCTGAAAGCCATTTTACCCTCAACACAACCGCCAATTTTGGTGGCAAGTATGGGGCGGTCCGGCTCAACGCTCATCTACAACAGCTTGGTCGAAGGTATGACCGCGAAACGATTTGGCACCCGGTCGCCCAAGCTTGGTGGTTTGGTGCGCGATACGGCATGGCGGCTAGGAGCTAAGCGTTACCGGAATGGGCGAGTCTACAAAACACATGATTTCCCCTATGGTCTTCAACCCGGTGAGCGGCCTTTGGTTGTATTCCTGTTTGGTTCGGCGAGCGATGCAGCACGCAGTGTTTTGCGGTGCGACACCACCTATGGGCGCGATTGGATCAAGGAACACTTAGAACACCTGCAAGCCGATGGTGTTTTCGAAGACATTCCGAACAATGACGTTTTGCGGTTTGGCGAACAGCTTGACGCTTGGTTGTCTTGTGAGGACGTACCGGTTCTGGCCCTTCGTTACGAAGATTTGTGGACCTCGGGGGCCGAAGAGGCACTGTCGAAGTTTGTAGGTCTACAAGTGCGCTTACCCGAGCGTCGTGCGCGTGAAAGCAAAGGTTTGGATCTCGGGGAAACAGGTGACCAACTAAAGGCCACCTACGCCGAAATTGACGCCCACGTGGCCTCGCTTTCTCCGGTTCTGACCAACGGTAGTGCAAAAAAGAGCCTTGGGATGCCTCAGGAGGCCAGATGACCGAAGCGGCATCACCAACCCCACCTGCAGGAAACTCCCGATTTAGCGGTGGTCTTCTCCGCAGTTCTGCCTTGGTGTTCGCCACCCGGATCCTCGCGCTCGTCTTCGGCTTCGTCGTGACGATAATTGTGGCGCGTTGGTATGGCACTTCGGCAACTGGGTTTGTGGCGCTAGTAAATTCATCGGCCCTCGTATTTGGCACCTTTGCTGTTCTTGGGCAAAACACGTTTCTGGTTCGTGAACTGTCTCATAAGGGTTCTGGCTTTGACGGCGTCGAAAGACGCCAACTTTACGTGCGATCGCTTACTCTGGTTTTGGTGACCTCTCTCGCTTTAGCCGGACCAGCAGCGTTCTTACTGCGACAGAGCTTTCCCGACCCTGTTTGGACCAGCTCATCAGCAGCGATATTTATTGTTGGCTTTGCTCTGGTTGGTCGCAGCTTTGTCGAGTTTTCGGTGAATACCAGCCGTGCGTTGGTTCCCGCGCCTGTGTTTTGCGCGCTACTCATCATGCCTGTCATCCTTAACTTGTCGATGGTGGGCATCTGGGGGAGCGTCGCCAACACGGCCGTCTTGGTTCCCAGCGCTTCGCTAGCCATCGCCTTGTGTGCAACGGGTGTCGCAGCGGTTAGCGTCAGCCTAGTCCGGCTAGGCTGGATGTCAGTCTCTTCGTCTGGCGAAACCTCTCCGCGCCCGAGGCAGGCTCTTCAAACGCCGTCCCTGCCCAGTCTAGTGAAGTTGGGTGCTCCATTCGCCATTGCAACGCTTTCGACAGTGCTCCTCACAGAGGGCAATATCGTTATGGCGGGGCTTTTCTTACCTGCATCTGAAATTGGCGTGTACTCGGTTGCTCATCGTACCTCGGTATTGGCGTCTTTCGCCCTGATATCCGTTAGCTTAATTGCTCAGCCTGAACTTGCTCGGCGCCGTTCGGGCGACCCTGGTGAGATGCGCCGATATGCGCGTCAGGTCAGCGATCTTATATTCTGGACAACAGTGCCGATTGTGGCCGTGCTCTTTCTTGCGCGGAGGTGGTTGATCGAGACTGCATTCGGCCCGGAATTTGAGCAGGCTTCGTCGCTATTGGTGATTTTGCTTTTAGGGCATGCGGTGGCCGCGCTTACCGGTGCGACCAACCCATATCTCACAATGACCGGAGGGCAGCACAAAGTTGCTAAAATCACGTTCTTTGCCGCCTGCATTTCAATCGTTCTGACGGTTGTTCTGACACCTCATTTTGGGCTCTGGGGGCCAGCGCTTGCGACTTCTGCCGCTCTGGCAATCCTGAATATCTCTGTTCTAGTGACCATCCGCCTACGCGATGGGTTCTGGTTGTGTTGGTTGCCGCGTTTTTCGAGCGCTGAAAGGCAAAATTCGTCAAGCGCGGAGGGTGGTCAGTGAAAGGCTTGTCATTACCCTACCGGCCGACACAGATGGACTACGTTTTTGTCCTGTTGTTGATGTGTTTTTCGGGCAACCAAGCATTCACCACTGGCCCGCGGCAGGAACCGCTGCTCCTGCTAATGTTTGTGGCCGTTTTCCTGCGGATGGTCACGATGCGGCGGGGGATCGAAACACGGACCTTCTTGTGGGTCATGTTGAGCGTGTCGTTGATCCTACTGATGCAGACACTCTTTTTGAATTACGTGTCGTTGACTACGCCAATTGGAATGATCGTCAAGCTTACCATCGGGGCCGGAGTGATCGCCACAGTGCGGTTCTTCCGCCTTGCTTTTGTGCGTGTGATGGTCTGGCTGGCGGTCTTAAGTTTGGTTTTCTATGTTCCGGCGGTTCTGCTTGGAATAGTCGGGGTCAAACTATACGAAATCGTACAACCGATCGCGGACATCGTTGGCGCACAGCCTGGTGGCGTCAATCCGCGGGTCAATATTCTTGTACATAATTTCATGGGCGGAGAAGCGCAGTTCCGAAATGCCGGAATCTTTTGGGAAGCCGGAGCGTTTTCAGGATACCTGCTTGTGGCTTTGGTTCTGCTTGGCTCGATCCGGTCTCATCTGCCCGTTTCAGTTTTCAAACGGTGGCGCATTTGCCTTGTGGTAGCGATCCTAACCACCTTTTCAACAGTTGGTTATTTGTTCTTGCCATTCGCTCTATTCGTCTCGCCATTGATAGCGGTCGAAGCGCGAGGCGACCATGTGAACCGGCTTTTGTGGGTTGTCGTTTTCCTACTGTTATTGATACCGGCATCTGGTTTTCTGATGCAGCTCGAGTTTCTGGGCCCCAAGATTCAAGAGCTTTATCTGCGCGCTGTGAATATGGAGGCTGGCTGGCAACTGTCGCGTTTCGGCGCGATGCTGTTTGATTGGGAGCACATTCGCCAACGTCCTGTTTTCGGCTGGAGCCCGGCAGACCCTGAGCTCTATTCCCTGTTCCCTTGGTTAGACAGATACGCCACCGGAAACGGGTTTAGTGGTTACATCCGAGAAATGGGCTTTGCAGGTATGTTGGTTTTCCTGGTGTCGTTCTGGGTCGGATTAGGACAAGTTGGCGTGTTCCGTTGGTCTAGGACCCTGATTTTTCTGATCATCGTTCTCCAGCTCAATGGACAGAGCTATCTGACCTATCCGTTTTATCTGGGGCTACATTTCATAGGGTTGGAGCGGCGCGCCAAACCTCTCCGCAGGACCTCAAGAGCAGGTGGAAAACAATCTTTTCCGTACGCCGTTGATGCTGCGCCACGCACGAATGAGAAGACACAGACGGTGTTAACGAGAGCCTAAGATCATGACTAAGATTTCTGTCATCACCGCCTGTTACAATGCGGCCGAATTCATTGAAACGACGCTGCGTTCGGTTCTGGATCAGAACTATGACGATCTCGAATACATCGTGATCGACGGAGGCTCGACGGACGGCACCCAGGAAATCATTGAGCGCTACAGGGACCGGCTTGCCTATTATGTTTCAGAACGGGATGACGGGCAGTATCAGGCTATTCAAAAGGGGCTTTCGCGCGCCACGGGTGAGGTGATGTGCTGGCTCAACGCCGACGACATTTTTATGCCTTGGACGCTCTCTGTCGTTGGTGAGGTTTTTGCGACCCACCCAGACGTCGACTGGATCACTGGTCAACCCGCATTCCTGAACCGCCGAGGCCAAGCCACTGCAATTTACGGCGCCGTTGCTGCCTATCCGCAGCACTACATCGCCAATGGTTGGTACAACCGAGATCTGGGCGGCTTCTTGCAGCAGGAAAGTATGTTCTGGCGTCGGCCGCTTTGGGAAAAGACCTCGGGTCTCGATTTTTCTCTTCGATACGCAGCGGATTACGGTCTTTGGACGTCTCTTGCCAAACACGCGTCTTTGGTCCCGGTCTCGGTGCCGTTGGCGGCGTTTCGAAAACTGCCCGGTGAGCAGCGTTCAAGCACCGGGGCAGAGGAATACGATGCTGAAGTGGCACGCGTTATGGCTGAACTACCTGCTCCGCCAGTGCTTTGGAAATGGATGTCTAAGCGCGGCTTGGTAGGGCGCAGTTTTGCGCGGATCATGTTGCGCCGCCGTGCTCCGGCAATCTTCTATGACGAGACAACCAGCACGTGGCAAAAGATCGAAACCTGGCGCCCAATTGCGCGGGTAAGCCTCGGCGATATGAGACATCAGTACGTGCTGCGGAACGGACGCAAGGAAGTTAAATCATGAATCTACCCGATGCCAAGCACACCATCCGCAAGGCGCGCCGTGCTGTTCTAAAGCGTGGACAGTATGCCCTGATGCGCAATATTCGGGCGCGCACGGCGGAGGAGAAACGCCTGCTTGAGACGGGACCTTGTGTTTTGGCAAACTCAATTCCCAAGGCTGGAACTAACCTTTTATCTCGCATCCTCCGCATGATGCCCAATACGGTTGACCGCTGGGGTTATCATATAGACGAAACATTGCCTGGTATTGAGCGCCAGTTGCAGGCCGTAAAACGTGGACAAGTGTTGACTGCACACTTCCCTTGGTCCGAAGGGGTGGCAGGCTTGGCCCGTGATTTGGACTGCCGGGTTTTCCTGATGGTCCGGGATCCGCGTGATATCGCCGTGTCAAACGTTAACTACGTGACTCGAATGGATCTTTCGCATCCATTGCACCAGGTTTTGGCCCAGTTGCCAGACGATGACGCTCGCCTGCTAACGATGATAGATCCTCCCGCCGACGTGCTTGCTGGTTTGCCTGAGGCATGGAAGAACGAAGGGCTCACTACGTTTCTGCCGTGGTTGGATGAACCTAATTGCCTGATAGTGCGTTTCGAAGACCTCGTTGGAGCCAAAGGTGGGGGCAGCGATGAAGTTCAACGCAACACGATCCGACAGATCGCAGATCACATAGGTGCAGACGTTGATGAAGTAACCATCCAAAAGATGGCTGACGAGCTGTTCGGCAGTTCGGGGTCCAAGACGTTCCACAAAGGCCAGATCGGCGGCTGGAAGGAACATTTCAAACCTCAGCACATAGCGGCTTTTAAGCGCCGTTCGAACGAAACGCTCCTCCGAATGGGGTATGAAAAGAGTACGGATTGGTAAGGTAGATGGGTATTGGTTTTCTTGGTTACGACCTGTTCGACGGCGACGTTTCGCGTTGTGCCGACGAAATCGTTGAAGCCGCAGCGACCGGCAGGCGCGACTGCAAGCTGTTTTCTTGTCTAAACCCGCATTCCTACGTGGTTGCAAAAGATGATGGTGTCTTTCGTGATGCCCTACAAAGTGCAGATTGGTTGGTTCCGGATGGCTCGGGCGTTGTATTAGGCGCGAAACGGCTTGGGTTGCCAATCTCAGCGCGGGTTACTGGCCCCGATGTTTTTCTGGCGACTATGGATCGACTCAACCAAAGCAACGGGTCTGTCTTCTTCTTGGGTTCGACGGACGACACTTTGGAAATAATCCGCAGGAAAGTTGAGGAAAACTATCCTGGAATTAATCTGGTTGGCACATTCTCTCCACCGTTCAAAACGGAGTTCGCAGAAGAAGAGAATGCCCAAATGATCGCCGCAATAAACGCAGCACAACCAGATGTATTGTGGGTTGGAATGACCGCGCCGAAACAGGAAAAGTGGCTTGCTGCGCACCGTGCAGAACTCGAAGTGGGTGCAGCCGGAGCGATTGGCGCCGCCTTTGACTTTTTTGCGGGCACAGTAAAACGCTCGCCGAAAGTTTTCCGTGCGCTTGGCCTTGAGTGGTTACCGCGCCTGCTGCGACAACCCCACCGCCTGTGGCAAAGAATGTTTGTTTCAGCGCCTGTTTTCCTTGCGGACGTCCGGTCCGAGCGCCTGCATCAGGCCCGTACCCAGAAGAGTATGCACTGACAAACAGTGCCCCTTTTTGAGTATGGTTGCGTTTTTTTAGTTTACGGCTGCGTTGATGGGGGTTGTGATGAGAGATGGTGTGATTTGTGAGATGGTTCGGCCCCATCGTGTTACGGGGTTTTCTGCGATGAAGATGATGTCGTTTGATCGCAGTTGGAACTGAGCGGCGAGGGTCAGGTGAGCTGCGTTTCTGGTATCGAGGTGCCACGCGGTGACGGCGCCGAACTCTCGGGGGTCCTGGGAGGCGCGCAGGATGTAGACCTCTGAGGCGTCGCCGGTTTCCTTGGCCACGCCGCCGCCGGTGTCATAGAGGGCATCGGCCAGTGTGGCGGAGTGGTTGAAGGGCAGGGCATAGCGGCCCTGGGTGCGGACTTCGCCGGTGAGGTATACGTAATCGCGGTCGACGGCGTCCAGCTCGATAGACTGGACGAAGTTGCTGCGGCGCTCATCCAGATCGGCACGGCGCAGGTTGACGGCCACGTTCAGCTCTTGCAGGGCGGTCTGACGGCCTTCGAGGACGGTCTCGCGCAGGGCGATCTGCTGGGCAAAGTAACGCTCGGCGCGATCCAGATCGTAGTCGGTGTCGACAAAGATCGAGTCATCGGCAATCAGGTTGAGGTTCTGCAGTTCGGTGCGGGAATAGAGATCCTCGAGCGGGATCTGATACATCTGCCCGTTGCGGTAGATGCGGACCGAAGAGTTGTCGATATCGCTGACCGAGACAGAGCCCGCGGCCGAAAGCGCCTCGCCCAGGGTGAGCTGGGTCAGGGTGATGGGCTGAACGCCGGGCTGGCCGACGGCACCGCCGACCGAGACGCGGCGGGAATTGAACTCGGCGATTTCCAGGCTGAAGGTGGGGTCGATCTGGTTCTCCACCAGACGCTGGAACAGCAGCGCCTCGGCCTCGTCCACGGTCAGGCCGACCAGGCGGACGCGGCCGACATCGGGAATATTGATCGAACCGTCATCCTGCACGGTATAGCCGTTGCGGCTGTTTTGCGCGGCCAGCAGACCTGACAGCTCTCCGGCAGTGCCCTGGGTTGAAGGTGTGGACAGAACCAGCACGTCACCGATGCCGATCGTGTAGGGGCCGGGGTTCACCTGCGGCGGCGGGTCCAGCTGCAGCCCGGCGCGCGATCCGCCCTGAGTCGAGGGGGCTTCGGGCAGGGGGCCTGTGCCGCGCAGGCTGGTAGAGGAACCCGATCCGGCGGATAGCCCGAACACCGAAGGCAGGGTTTTGGGCGAATACGGCGAGCGGTTGGCGACCATGACGGTCTCTGGCGTCACAGGTACGACGCGGACCTTGCCGGCGTCGGACACTCCGGCGGTTACGGAGGGGCTGCGGTAGATGGTCGAGCATCCAGTGATCAGGCCGCCAAGGGCCAGTGCACTGAGCAGAAGTGGAATTTGACGCACGAACTGTCCTCCGCTGTTCAAAATCTTACCTATCATTCGGGCACAACCTTTATGAACATGTTGCCCAGAAAGTCGCCGGTCCATTGCGAGGACTGGACGATCCGACCGGTGCTGTTTTGCACCCAGTAAATGTTGGTGAAGCGTTCGGCCACCCCATAGCAGTCTTCCTGGTGTTTTGCTGTTGCAACAGGGTTGCCGCGCAGCAGAATTGTCTCGGAACCCAGGGGGGTGATCCGGCATTTATAGGCGTGCAGCTCGATCTCATCATTGCCGTTGAGAAAGCTGTGGAACCGGTCGGCATGGCCTGAGTTGTTGGTCAGGATCAGGCGGGCGCTCTGGCGAACATCCGATCCGGACAGGCCAGTGCCGAAGCCCTTGGCCGAGGTCAGCATGCCCTGTTCCAGCGTGATTGTGGCGCCATCCGCGGTCAGCCAGGTCTGTACCCCGGTGCGTTCGGTCTCCAGCAGCATGATGCCGGCCAGATCGCGGCTGGGAAAGCCGACCTCAAGCCGGGGCGGGATCGGGCGACGCGCCCCAAGCGCCTCAGCACGGGGATGGAACCGGGGGGTGTTGGGAAACAGCGTGCCCTTCAGCAGATCGGCATCTTCCTGTGCCTCGCCGCAGGAGATAAGCGCCAGGGCCAGCAGGGCAGTGCGTACAGCCTTCATCGCCAGAACCTCCCCCAGCCGCGGGACAGATCCTGCGCCCGGGCTTCGCGGGTCACGCCGTAAAGCCGGTTGCGTACGTTCAGCCGTGCACCGCCATCGCGCAGGACCGGGCGGATGGTCTGGGCGATCTTGTTCCGCGACGGGCGGCCGGTCATCCAGGAGATGGGGATTTCCAGCCGGATGCCTTTGTCGAACGAGCCTTCGCCGAACTCTTCTGAACTGACATTGGTCAGGGTGAAGAAGGCGCCGACCTTGAAGCCGTTGTTGAACTCGCGATCCAGCGCAAAGGTGGCACCGTAATCGCCGGCCAGATAGCGCCCGACATCCACCTGCGCGTGGTAATCGCCCGGCAGATCGTAATAGGCCGAGATATGCCCGGTGGCGACTTTGTAATCCTGAAAGCCGAACAGCACGTCATAGTCGCGTTGGGCGACATAGTTGGCCTCGACCCCAAGGGCCAGACGGCTGTCGGCGGGAAACCACAGCAACTCGCCCGAAAGCCCGCCAAACATGGTCTCGAGATAGCCCAGCGTGGTGCGGGCATAGAGGTTGGTTCCGGGCCGCCACATATACTCGGCGGTCATATGTTCGACCCGCAGGTTGGATTCTCGGGCGTAGATTGCCCAGTCCGAGCGGACATGCGGCAGGGGTGAATCCGAGATGCGGGTGCTGTCATCCAATGTGCTGAGGATCGGCTGACGCAGCTCGGTCGACAGGGTGAAGCCGGGCAACAGGGTATAGTCCAGCCCCAACGCGGCCCCGACCTCGTACCGCAGCGGGTCATCGGGGTCGAAGAACGAGAAGTTCAGGTAGGGTCCGAACCGGTAGGAAAAATGCGGAAAGGCGTCGGTGAGGATGCCGCCCTGCACCAGCGGGATCGTGTCAGAGACCTCGGCCCGGGCAAAGCTGCGCCAGGCGTTGTCGGGGTCATGCTCCAGCTCATACAGGTCGTCGCGATTGACCCGTACCGCACTGAGCGGCACGCCGTCCGACATCAGCGCGATGTCAAAATGTTCGGTCTGCGGGGGTTCTTCATTTGCCAGCACGCGGGCGGTGCGCCCAAGCGCCTGGGCGGCCTGACCATATCTGTTGTTCTCGATCCCGACGCGGACGGTGTCGCCGCTCTCTGACAGGTAGACCAGCCGCAGCCCTTCCTGATCCAGCGCGCGCTGCAGCCGGTCGCGGATGTCGACGGGCGCGCGGTTGGCGGTGGCGGCCGCAACCTGGGATCTGGGCTGCAGAGGCGGCGGCGCGGCACCTTGTCCGCCAGGGGTCACCGCTTTGCGCGGGTCGATGAAGTAGCTGTAGGTCAGCCCAAGTGACGTGCCATAGAGAAAGGACGTGGTCAGCTGCGAGCCGTTTTTGAACCTGTATTGCGCACCGACATTGATGGGGGACCGGACCCGGAAGCTGCCGCCGTCGCCTTCCTGAGTGTACAGGTCGGGCGAGTACTCGGCCAGAAAGGTCAGTCGGTCATTATATTGCCAGCTCGCGCCACCAAACAGGGCTGCGTCACCGCGGAACCAGTTGCCGAACTCCAGTTCACCGCCCTGACCGTTCGAGTTCGAGGCAGGTCGGGTGTCGAACCGGCTGCCGAATACGCCCAGCGGGTTCGAGAATGCGCCCCGCCCCGCCATGCGCCCCCAGCCGATGCCGCCGGTCAGCTTGAACCGATCGCGAAAGGTTTTTGTGGCCACGAAGTACTCCGCAGCATAAACACCGGTGCCGCCGAAATCGCGCAGTCCCATCACAATGGCCGGGCCGTGCTTGCTCTCTTCGCGCAGCCGGAAGTGAAGGTCGAAACTGCGGTCGTATCGTTTGCTGCCGGGGCCATCCAGCTGGTCGATCATCGCATAGCGGAAACTGCCATGCACCCAGGGCAGCATCTGGAAGGTCATCGTCGCGCGCCCGGTATTGCGGAGCCCGGACGCAGTAAAGACCAGCATGCCGTCGTCGAACATCTCGGCCGTTGGAATCTCCAACAGGCCGGGCGTGCCATAGGTCGACACAGACTGCGCCTGCGCCATGCCAGTGGCAACAGTGCACGCCAAGGCCATCAGGCCCTTCAACCTTACAGATACCGCTCGAATCTTCACGTCAAGTTATCGCTTTTTTCTTGGCGCCTGATTAACCAATTCCAACCAAACTGTCTCCAATCAATCGCAACAACAAATCACACAAAATAAAATCAAACGATGAGCTGCTGTTTGGGCTAGGAAAATGATCCACTCACCTGCGCAGAGCGGGTTTTGCGGCTTACCTCCAAGTCGAAAAACTGTGCTTTTCGAGAAATTTATGGGATTTTTTGCGGATGCGGCATTCTCAGGTCAAAACAGCTGTGATACGTTTTCGCCAAGACTTGTTTTAGGAGATTCACAATGATCAGAATGACACTTCTGATTGTGGCCCTTTCAGCCACAAGTGCGTACGCACAAGAGGCCGGCGGTAGCGCAGCTGCTGCCCAAGGCAGCGGTAGTGCTGGTGCCGGGGCAGGCGCTGGTTCTGGCGCAGGAGCTGGTGCTGGCGCCGGGGCGGCGGCCGGTGCTGCAGGAGCGGCTGGTATCACAGGGTTTGTGCCGCTTGTCGCTCCCGCGCTTGCTGCAGCAGCGGCGGGGGTCGGTCTAGCGGCTGCGGGTGGCGGTGGTTCATCTAACAGCACCACAAGTACGGTTGGCACCAACTAAACGAAAAGTTTCATGCCAAAAAAAGAAAGAGCGTGCCAGGTTGGCGCGCTCTTTCTTTTTTGCGGAGCGATTTTAGTCGCTGTAATATTTGTTAGCGTAGCTGCCGTAGGAATAGCCGTAGTGTTTGGCGTTCCGGGCATTGATCTGGCCCAGAATAAGTCCAGCCAGACGCTGATTGTCAGTATGGAACAACCGGAGGGCTTCGGTAACGTCCTGCTCTGATGTATCGTTCCATTTGATGGTCAGCAGCACTGCATCAGCGTTACGCGCAATCAGACGCGCGTCTGAAACCAACAAGGTCGGGGGCGTATCGATCAGGATAACATCATACTGTTTGCGCATGTCCTCCAGGAACTGTTTGAACCGTTCTGATGCAAACAAGTCAGCCGCGTTGGCCGAGCTTTCTTCTCCAGCCAAGATGTCACAACCCAACAAGGGGTCTTGGAAGATCGCTTCTTGGGCGGTCGCATCACCGGCCAGTACGGATACGATGCCCTTTCGCGGTACGCCCTCCAATTGCGCGGTCATTGTCAGGCGGCGAATATCACCTTCGACCAGCAAGACCTTTTTACCGATTCCGACAAAGTTCTGCGCCAGCGCGAGCGAGTTCGTTGTCTTACCTTCGCCGGGCAGGGCCGATGTCATAACTACGACCTGAGGTGGGCGGTCCACGTTAGACAACATCACCGATGTGCGCAGGTTACGTACGGCCTCTGCAGTGGCAGAGGAGGGTTTATTGGCAAGATACTCCAGCACCTTGCGGCGCTTACGAGCCGGAAAGATCGGAATCTGGCCCAAAACACTGTAACCGGTTTTGCGCTCTAATTCTTGGGCGGAGCGAAAACCCTTTCGGCGTGTTTCGAGAAGCAAAACGATACCCGAGCCCAGCAACAGACCCAGAATAAGGGATAGCGCCAGGATGCGAGGTTTCTGAGGTGAAGCTGGATTGTTAGGGATCACAGCACTCGACAGTTGCCGACTGTCCGCTTTCTGGATGCCCTCCTGGGCCGATGTCTCTTTTAGGCGAGCCAGAAAATACTCGTACAGCAGCCGGATCGCTTCGGCTTCGCGTGCCAACTGTTGCAGCGTAATCAGGTCAGCGTTTTGTTGCGAGATTTGCTGGCCCAGTTCTTCGGATGACTGCGTCAAGGCCTGAGCCTGCTGCGCGGCTCGTCGCGCTTCAAGCGCGGTGCGGGCAACAAGGCGTTGAAATGCGGTGTCGAATGCCTCTTCACCTGCGCCGGATTCTTCGATTTGCTCAAAAAGGCGTTCCAGTTGCGGGTTCTGACTGACCTGTGCTTGCTCTGCACGGGTATCCGCAGCGATCAAAGCTTCATAGCGCGCCTGCGCTGCCTCATTGGTCGCCTCAGCTGAAATACCGCGTTCGCGCAGGTCTTTAAGTTGCACTTCCTGTAACTGAAGCGCTTGGGGCGAGATCAGCGCAGTTGTCGCATTGAACTCGCTAACCTTTGCTTCGGCGGTTTCCAGTTCGATCTGCAGTTCCGTCACCCGATCAGTCAGCCACGCGGTTGCCTGTTCGGTCGCCTCAAACTTCACCTCGATTTGGTTCAGCACATACAGTTCAACAATTGTATCGGCGATCAAGGCGGATTTGCGGGCTGACTCAGTTTCGACCGTGACCTCAAAAACATAACTCTGCCGCACATTGTGCACCGAGATCTTCTCGAGCAAAGCTGTGATAACGCTGTCTCGGGTTAATTGCTTGGCCAACTCTTCAGGTACTTCTTCGGGCGGGCCGCCCGCTCCGAGCATCGCTTTTACAAATTGTTTCAGGCCGGCGAGCGTGGACTCAGGTTGAAGCGCGCCATTAAATTCTGGGTCCGAAGCTAAATCCAACCGGTCCACAACTTTTCCCATCAGGCCGCGGGACTTCAGCACTTCAAGTTCTGAATTCACCTCGGTCGTGTCGCCGGCTAGCCCACCTACAACGCTTTGCAGGTCGACTACGCTGGCCTGGTCGGTTTCCAGCATGACCACGGCTGTGGATCGATACAGTGGGACTGCGGCTATAAAGGCGTAATATCCACCAACTAAGATGGCTGCAGCGGTTGCCAGTGCGATAATCCATTTACCGCGCCACAAGGTTCCGATCAACGCACCCAAGTCGATCGTATCTTCTCCGGTTTCTTCGATCACCGGAATTCCACCTGCTTTGAAATCGGCGTCGTGAATTGGAACCTGCTTCATATCAAATTTACAATCCCAAATACCTTTAAACACGCGGGACGCGTGTACTGCCGCTCTCTACACGCGTTGAGAAAAATGATAAAGGGGCGCGCATCTTTATTAATTGTCGTGTTCATAAACACGCAGCCAGTTGCCTGTAGAATAGCCTTTGAGCTTAAAAATCTTGTTACATAGAGCCTGTTTTGTTGCTTGGGGCTGTCGGTTTTGTCTAGGCATATTCGCCGGGCCATAGTGTGGCGTTTGCAGAGGGTGTTTCAGCCGACTGGATCAGCAACGTTCCGTAATTAGGTTAGCTCTGAGTCAATCGCTCACGGGCCCCTTTGAGTTGAATGTGCAACTTGGGCCTATAAGCTGGATGCCCATATTTGAGCCATATGGGCGTACATAAACATTAAATTCGTCATGTATTGCAGACTCAGAGGGGTTTGCCGTGCTAGGTCTAACTTTGAAGTAGTGGGGCTTCAGAGGGGCGACATGTCTCAGGACCTAGGGGACTGGCTAAACGCGCTTGGGCTATCTGAATACGCGCAAGCCTTTTTGGATAACAAAATTGATTTCGCAATTCTGCCCGATTTGACGGGCGAAGACCTGATCGAAATCGGAGTGACCGCCGTCGGAGACCGCCGCAGGCTACTGCGCGCGATTGCTGAGCTTGAGACCGTTGAGACAGTAAAACCCTATGAGCCCGAAGCACCACTAGAGCCTGCAAAACGGCAGGTGACGGTCATGTTTGCTGACCTTACGGGCTTCACCCGCCTGACCAGCGAATTGGATGCCGAGGACATGCACGCCTTGCTGAACGCGTTTTTCGCCAAGGTTGATCACGTTGTTGAGAAATTCGGCGGCCGGATCGACAAGCATATCGGCGACGCAGTCATGGCGGTTTTCGGCGCGCCGATTTCCCACACAAACGATACGGAGCGCGCAGCACGTGCGGCGCTAGAGATCCACGCGGTGTTACCCAGCCTGAACCCGCCTTTGTCTTGCCATATCGGCATCGCCTCGGGGCAGGTGATCGCCAGTACGACAGGCAGTCAAGCCCACACGGAATACACAGTAACGGGTGATGGCGTGAACCTCGCTTCGCGCATCACTGATATGGCCGTACCGGGCGAAACATTGGTTTCACACGATATTCAGCGCGCGTTAGGGCCGCTTTTCGTGGGCGAGAGTATGGGCGAGAAGGCGATAAAAGGCTTGAATGAGCCGGTCGAGCTTTGGCGTTTGGATCGCATGGCGCGAAACATTCGGTCACGTCGACATCGCTTTGTGGGACGCGAGCGCGAGTTGTCGCTATTCTCGGCTACGTTCGACCGGTGCCAGCAACATGGCAAAGGCGAGGTTCACATTGTTCTTGGTGAACCGGGGATTGGTAAGACCCACTTGTCCGAGCAGGTGGCCGAGATGGCCAGTAGCTTGGGTTACTCGATCCATAATGGCGTAGTGATGGATTTCGGCGCGCGCGAGGGGCACTCGGCCATTCAATCCGTTGCACGCAGTATTCTGGGGCTTGAGGCCATGGATGATGCAGCCACATGCGCAGAAATGGCCCAGAGCGCGGTGGCTAAAGGTTGGGTGTCGCCTTCAAATGCCGCCCACCTGAACGCGTTGCTGGAGTTGGAGCAAGATCCCGGCGTGGCCGAGGTTTACGCCGTGATGGACAATGCGACACGGTTGCGCGGGCGGCGGCAGGTGATTGATGAGTTGATTGCCGCGCGCAGTAGCGAAGCGCCGATGCTCATCCAGATCGAAGATATTCACTGGGCCGCGCATGATATCCTGACCGCTTGCGCCCATATCGCCGCCACCACGCGTGACTTGCCCTGCGTTTTGCTGATGACCAGCCGCGTTGAGGGCGACCCGATCAACCGAGAATGGCAGATGAGCACGGATGGCGCGCTGATCTCCAAGCTTGAACTGGCGCCAATGGGTGAGGATCAGGCCCGCCAACTGGTCGAAGAGTTCACCGGCATTGATCCAGAATTACTGGACGCTTGCGTGCAGCGTGCCGGAGGCAACCCGCTGTTTTTGGAGCAGTTGCTGCGGAATATCGATGTGCTGAAACGGGAATCTGTTCCCGGTAGCATTCAGGGCATTGTGCAGTCGCGTTTGGACGCGCTGGACCGATCCAGCCGGGCCGCGCTTCAGGCGGCGTCGGTTCTTGGACAACGGTTTTCGCCAGAGGTGTTGAACTTCATTCTGGGCGAAGGGCATCTGGATACCTCGACCCTGATCCGTTCAGCACTGATCCGCGAGGCAGGTACTGACCTGATGTTTGCCCACGCGCTTATCCGGGACGGGTCATATGCGACACTGGTAAAATCCGAGCGCGCCCGACTGCATCGTCAGGCGGCGAAATGGTTCGAGGACCGAGACGCCACGCTGCGCGCTCAGCACCTGGACCGGGCCGGGGCCACCAATGCTGCACAGGCTTACCTAGAGGCTGCCGAGAAGCTGATTCAGGCGTTCCAGTTCGACGATGCCAGCCCGCTGATTGAGCGAGCGCTGGAACTGCCTGCTCCGTCAGGGGTGCGGTTTGACCTGTTCTGTGCCCGCGGGGAAACTCATCGCTTGCAGGGGTTGTCGGATGACGCCCTGAGCGAGTTCAAAGAGGCCGCAGATCTGGCCGACGCAGACGAACAGGTGTGTCGCGCCCATATCGGGTTGGCGCAAGCGGCACGTCAGGCCAGCCTGTATAAAGAAGCACTGCAAAGCCTCGATACCGCTGAGGCTGCGGCAGAGCGGTCCGGATCCGAGCGGGACATTGCCCAAATCAACTATGTGCGCGGTAATGTCTATTTCCCGTTGGGGCGGGTTGAGGACGCGCTGCAGAGCAACGAAAAGGCTCTAACACTGGCTCGAAAACTTGAATCCGCTCGGTTAGAAGTAGGCGCGCTGAGCGGCTTTGGCGATGCGAACTTCATGAACGCCACGATGCAGACTGCCACCGGGTTTTATACTCAGGCGGTTGAACGCGCCCGAGAGAAGGGGCTGGTCCGGGATCTGGCGGCGAACCTTCACAACCTGAGCGTTGCGCGTAGCTATACTGGCGATGTAGCGCAGGGCAAACGGGATGCGCAGGAAGCTATCGAGGTTTCACAGAAGTATTTCGCGTTTGTTCCTGAATGCGTGGCGCAGACCTGCTTGGGTGTTGCGCATACGTTTCTGGGTGAGCTGGATCAGGCATTGGAGACCTTTACCGTCTCGGCTGAGATCGCCAACCGCGTCGGAGCTAAACGGCTTGAGGCGCAGGCGCTGGAACATTTGGCCCGTACGCAGGTTTACGCAGGACAATTGGAAGAGGCTCGGGAAACCGGCCAACGCGCCGTTGATATTGCTTTGGAGCATGGCCGCAACTTTGTTGGGCCAAAGGCGCTGTCGGCACTGGCAATGGCCGAAACAGACCCTAATAAACAGGATCAGCACCTGAAACTGGGCGCCCAGATCATCGCCGAAGGCTGTGTCGGTCACAGTCACTTGCACTTCTACCCAGATGCCAGCGCAGTCATGTTGGCACGGCAGGAATGGGACAGGGCCACTGAATACGCCGAAGCTTTGGGCAAGTTCACGGCAGATGAGCCCCTGCCGATGGTTGACCTGTCCATTCAACATGCGCGGGTTCTGGCCGCATGCGGCGGTTGGGGTATTCCCATGAGTGCGCATGAAGACTTCGAAGCGCTGGGTGCTCGGTTTACCGAAATGGGCATCACACAATCCCTCGTCGGACGACTGGACCACGCATGAGAGGGGCTGAATGAGCATAGAAAAGAAGGTTTGGTTGATTTCCGGTGCTCTGACGTTTGGTCTGGCCTTGCTGTTGTTCAAGCTGTTGGTCGCATTGAATCACTTCGAAGGCGATCCGACGCAGTTGCCGGATCAAGCCGCGGTTGACGACTATTTTAAAGAACTTGGGAACGTGCCGGAATACCGCGTGAAAACCGGCATCTTCATCAAATCCTTCTATTTCATCGGGGCAAGCGACTTACATGTCAGCGGCTATATTTGGCAGCACTACCTGGACGGCACCCATGATGCGATCAAACCGGTAAAGGGTGAGGTGGGTTTCATTCTGCCCGAAGCCACTGATGCCGCAAACGGCCTGATCGAAGAAGCTTATCGCATGGATCAGAATGGCTCAGAACTAATCGGCTGGTACTTTGAGCAGACCCTGCGACAGAACTTCGATTACACCAGCTACCCGTTCGACCACAAAACAGTCTGGGTTCGCTTCTGGCCCGCAGAGTTCGATACAAATGTGGCTCTAATCCCAGATCTTTCAGCATATCCGGCTACTGGGCCGAGCGACATCTTCGGTATCGATCCGCACATTGTTATGGGCACGTGGGAGCGTGAAAACACCTATTTCGACTATCGCCTGTCCGATCTGAACACAACGCTGGGTATCGGTGAGAATGAGTTCCAGACCAATCTGCCGGAACTGCACTATAACTTTGTCATCAAGCGAAACTTTGGGAATGCCTTCATTGTCCACATGATCCCTCTGATTGTGGTGACGATGTTGCTGTTTGGTGCGGTTATGACCGTGACCCGCCGCCCCAATCTGGTAGAGCGGCACGACTTCAGCACCTCAAGCGTGATCGGCACCTGTTCGGTTCTGTTCTTTGTGATCCTGCTGGCCCATGTTCAGTTGAGAGAAGGATTTGCCGGATCGCCAGTGATCTACATGGAGTCGTTCTTTTTCCTGATGTATTTCCTGTTGCTGGCTGTATCCGTGAACACTTACCTTTTCGCATCAGAGGCGGTCCCCTCGCTGCGTTTCATCCACTACCGCGACAATCTTATACCCAAGGCCGCGTTTTGGCCCTTTGTTCTACTGTGCATGGTTGGGATCACGGCCTACAACCTTAGCCTCAAAGCCGATCCTGAGGATGCAACCGTGATCGAGATGCAAAACTAGGCCGGCGGTGGCGTGTACCCCGGTTTGGGTGTGCCCGTGGCCATATCCAGTGTGTACTCCGCTACGATTCCAGACGTGCCTTTCTCCCATTGATCCAGATACTGGGTGGGATGAGCGATCACATAGGTATAGGCCGGCTTTTTCACGCCGTTGATCAAGACGTTGATCCGTTTTCGCACATAGACGTTCTCGGGAGAACCGGGGCCGTGATACCCTTCCAGCTTGTCCAGTTCCTTCATCCCGGTAGATGAGACTCGGTAGACCTCGCCCATTACCGCTTTGCCGCGGCCTTTCTGGTCGACCAGCGTGGCCATGCGGTGCAAGAAGCCGCAATTAGGGTTATCGCAATGCGGCTCGTTCGGCACGATCAGAGGCATACGCTGTCGGGTTACCGCCTCACCCACGAAATCATCCAGTACTTCGGCATGGGCATCGTGGTTCGGGAACCCCTTCTTTAGTGAACCATATGTGAAATAGAGATAGGTCTTTTCCCGATCGTCGATCAGATCATTCTCGTCCTCTTCCTCTAATTCCGTCAGCGTGTGGGTGTTGGCCCATTCATCCAGCATTTCGACAATCTCTTCGGCGACCTTTATATTTTTGGTATTGTTCGGGTTCTGCAGGAAGTGAATGCATGAGCTTGCGTCGATGCCATCTGCCTTGAGCAGGATTTCTACCATTTCGACCGAATTGTTCATTACGGCCACATGCAGGCTGGTAAAGCCGTGGTCATTGCTGGCGTTGACGTTGATACCCCGATCGATCAGTGCCTGCGCGGCCTCAAGGTCTGGTTTGCCCAGATCTACCCCATTCTCGTGCAACTCACCTTCGCCACCTGCTGCGTAATGCAACAAGGTGTCGCCGTTGGAATCATCAACGATGTCGATTCCGGTCATCCCGTTGTCGATGGCCTGCAACACGCGTGTCCATTGCTGGAAGTTATCGGCAGCAGCAGCCTCCTGTGCCCATCTGCAGATGTTATGTTCCTGATCGGCCAGTTCTTCGAAGGCTTCGTCCAGAACCTCCATGATCTGCTCCGGGGTCGCCATCATGCCGATCCCCATCATTCCGTTAGACAGTCGTCCTTTACGTGGCCCGACCAGATCGATGCCGAGGTCACGCAGCTTTTCTACGTTATTCTGCGTGGTGACGTTGTTCCACATATTCGTGTTGCATGCGGGGCAGAGGATCACCGGCTTGTTCCGGTACTGCCATGCCACAAAAACTGATGTCAGCAGATTGTCGGCGATCCCGTTGGCAATCTTGCCCATGGTATTGCACGTAACCGGCGCAACGATCACGCAATCTGCCCAGTCGCACAATGCAAGGTGTGAGGCTCGCAATGGCATTCCGAACTCGGTGTACCGAAAGTTCCACTCGTCATCATCTCGGTAATAGTCGTGGTGCGAGATATAGTCGTCGATCTTCTTGGGCCGGGTTTTCTTGATGTTTCCGGTTTCCTCCTCAACTTCGATATCGCGAAAGAACTTCTCGGCCGAAACCGAAGGGATAAGTTTGACGTTGTGGCCTGCGTCTTTGATCCGCTTGACCAGGTCCGGCACCTTATCCGCCGCCGAGGACCCACAGGCGCACAGCAACACGTTGCGCTTTTCGCTTGGTGCGTCGGTCAAGCCGCCCTTGGGATACCCAAAGATGTTTTTGTCCAGGCTGGGGGACTCGTGGCGCAGCAGGACAGGCAGACCAGCTTCTTTCACACGCTTCTGAAAGCTGCCGTCCAGTACAGAGTCGACTATGTCTTGCCGCCGTCCCATGCATTCGCCTTGGAAGAACAGGTATGGAGCCTTTTCCTTGCCGGTCATCATCGTCAACTGCCGGCGCATCTTCATGACATTGGCGCCATGACCTTCGATGTCGATCAGACGGGCGGTTGTGATGCCAATATTGCGCAGCATACTGCGCAGCATGTAGGACCAAGGGTCTTCGTCCGCATAATACAGCACGATCTCGTTCTTTAGTACGACGCGCGCAACGTCGGTTGGGTCTTCAGGTGGTTCTTGTTCCTCAATCACCAGCATTGCGGGGCTCTTGAGGTCGCGTAGACCACGGAAGATATGCCCTCTCGGCGCCTGCCAGACTTGTGATGTTGCCGGGCTCATGTCCACGACTGTCACAAGGTCTGTTTCTTCATCATACGCGATGCACAGACACCAGAATTCTTCCAGCAGCGCGGTTTCGCGATACACGTTTTCTGGCGGGCGGATGACTTCGAAGCCGAGAACGCGGTTGAAGTCTATGTTGATCATCAAGTGACGATCTTCGTGTTTGTTCAGGCTACGCAGCTGATCCCGAAACCACTCTTCGGGTGTTTTGTTACCTTTGTCGGGGCGCGTCCCATAGCTGCGGAAAACGCTGCCAAGATGAACGTCCGGCGACTGGCTGAGATACCGTTGCGCCATCGCATGCATTTCTTTGGCGGTAGACACCCGGCTAATGGCTTCGGTGAAGTCTGTTTGAGTTGCGATCAGCAGTTTATCTTCGTCGACCTGCTCATCCCCCAGGATCGCTAGGCTTTCTGCCAATACCCCAAGCGAGTTCATGTTCGGGCTGGCCCGCCGAAACAGATTGCGCCGTTTTTTGGGGTCTTTCGCCAGGTAAAGCGTGCTGTCGACGTAGTTGCAGTCCTGTTTTAGGGTCTGCAAATGGGTTTTTACGGCCTCGCGAGCCGAAAAGCGCAGAATGCCCCGTGACCGCATCGACGTTCCGTCGCGATCAGACATCCCGGCCCAAATCCGATCAACGGTGGTGACCCACAGCTTGCCGTATTTCTCGGGGTGCACATCCATCATGTGAATCAGGCCGGTTTTGGGGTTACACTTGGCAATAATTGCAAAATGCCCGCCCGGCATGTTCTCTTTACCGTGTGCAACGCCAACCTGGAAATTCGCGACCAGGATGTCGTTGTCCCCGCCGAGACGGTTGGATTCGTCAATCGCCTCAAGAAGCAATTCTGGTGAGGTTGTGGCCTCGTCCATGAAATAGGCCTGAACCTGTACTTTCTCGCGCAGTCCTTGCGTGTGAATGAACGTGCATGCGACGTCATAGAGTTCACCCAGCGAAATGCCGTCATTCACCACAAAGGAAGTTGGCAGCGAGCATTCGCGAAAGATGTCGTTTACTTCGCAACTGAAACCAAGCGCCGACATACTCAGTGCTGCGGCAGTCACACTGCAACAATTGATGGGCTGCTGGAAGTTCTGCATATGCACGCTGACCAAGTCACCGAACAATGTAGAATAGCAAGCTTCGCGGATTTCGATTGGTATTTCGAACCAATGTTTGCTGGACAGATAGGCCAGCTTTGTGCCGGGTGTTGCCAGTGCTTCGAGGCTGACAGGTATATCAAAGATCTTAAGGTGCTCTTCATAGAAATAATCACCGATATCTGCCGTCGCCAGAATAGTCTGGTCCTGTCGCAGCTGCACCACGCCGCCGAGAACGACATACATCCCCCGCGAAGGCAGAACCGTGTCTTCGGCCACTTCAAAAAACTCAAAATGTGGTTTGACGACTGACGGGTCATCCGCAGGCAGAACGGCATTAATCAATGCCCAGTCTTCGTCTGTTGGGTCAAAAGGCATAGTGTTTTCAATAGGATCCTTAG
Source organism: Ruegeria sp. BE9 (assembly GCF_056538765.1). Taxonomy (NCBI): domain Bacteria; kingdom Pseudomonadati; phylum Pseudomonadota; class Alphaproteobacteria; order Rhodobacterales; family Roseobacteraceae; genus Ruegeria; species Ruegeria sp. BE9. The sequence goes on from NZ_JBQFTS010000006.1 coordinate 44,931, forward strand.
GCACGTTGTTTCCCCCCTGAACTTGGCCATCAAACGCGTCAACGAGCCAGCGTTGCATCCATAGGCAGCTTTCAGGCGGTCCGTGGTCGAGTTAATCCCTGGCCTCGGCGATCAAGGCTAAGATGGGCGGACCAAAGGCCTGAGAAATAAAATGCAAACAAATAGGCTCAATTGGATGAACCGTATCCTATTTAGATACAAAAATCACGGATCACGTTGATATGATTGTACGACTTCGTAATCAGGGCTGTTTTTTGTTCACATCCGTCCTGTTAGATTGGCCGAAGTTTGATGCCATTTTTCTAGCAACGTCATTGTCATTGGAAAACTCTATGGCAGCTAGAGAAAAAGCCCTCATCTCAATGGAAGGCGAGGCAAGTGTTTTCTCTGAATTAGGTTCGGTATCACGACTTCCCTATCCCGCCCTGAACTCGGTAAGCCTTTTTTGCCGACACTGGGGCCTCTGACGACTTCATTCACCGTAAAGCAAGCCATAATGCGGGATTGGGGCAGTTGGCATGATAATTTTCGCGCCGTGACGGCCGATCTGTGTGTGCGGCTATTAGGCCTGCTGGGGAATGGCAAAGATGCGTATGAGTGTGTGCCGATGCAGGGATCGGGAAGTTTTGTGGTTGAGGCTATGTTAACCTCAATGATCTCGCCCAAGGGCTAAGCATTGGTGCTGTCCAGCGGCGCCTATGGAAAACGCGCGGCTTAACCCCTCGCCTATGCCGGGCGTGATATGATTTGTTGGACAAAGGGGAATACCGGCCGCCACTCGGGGCCGAGGTGGCAAGGTTTTTAGCAGATGATCCAGCAATCACCCATGTCATTGCCGTTCACTGCGAAACCAGCTCGGGTATCCTGAATCCTCTGAGGGAAATCTCTGAAGCAATAGCAGCGTCGGATCGAAAGCTATTGATTGACAGCTTGTCCGCCTTTGGGCCCGTAACCTTGTAGTCCGAAGATTACACCTTCGACGCTATGGTTTCATCCGCAAACAAAGGTATCGAAGAGGTTCCCTGCTTTGATTTTGTGCTGGCCCGGAACACAGCCCTTGCCGATGCCAAGGGCAACTGCAATTCGCTCAGCCCGGACCTGCATGCACAATGGGATGCGTGCACTTGGCTTTGAAACCTTGTTGTTGGATGAGTGGTCGTCCCAATCATTGTGACTTTCTTCTGTCCAGCGGACCCTAACTTCAGCTTTTACCGGTTTCATGATCTTATGAAAGATCAATGCTTTATCATCTATCCAGGCAAGTTGACCGAAGTTGAAAATTTCCGCATCGGCTGTATCGGGCGGATGAGTTCTGAGATGGTGCGAGCGGTTATCGCAGCCGCAAAACATGCGCTCTCAGAGTTGGATGTCACGAGCGAAGCGCCACCGTCCGAGGCAGCGGATTCGCGAATGGTGCTAACCGCCTGACTTGACCATACGTCGGTAAAATCGTCAAATTAACGGAATAATCTGCGATTTCGTCAAGATTACCTCTGCGGTTCGAACACTCGGGGCCTCATACTTTCCAAAAGGAAAGAGGAGGCCCCGTTTTGAGCTGGAAAATTTGTGTCATCGGCGCAGGCAAGATCGGACAGATGATCGCAAGTCTGCTGCAATCATCGTCGAACTATTCCGTGACAGTTGCCGACCGTGATTTGGCGGCTTTGTCCGTTCTAAATCGGCTAGGGGTTTCGACCCGTCAAATCGATGTTGGAGATGACACTCAATTAGCTCAGGGACTTGCCGGCTTTGACGCGGTTATTTCCGCCGCTCCGTTCTTTCTGACACCAAGTATTGCCAAAGCCGCCAAGTCTGTTGGCGCACACTACTTTGACCTGACCGAGGATGTCGCGGCCACCAATGCCGTTCGCGAATTGGCCGAAGGCAGTGAAACTGCGTTTATGCCCCAATGCGGTTTAGCACCTGGCTTTGTCGGCATTGCCGGGGCCTCGTTGGCGGCTGAATTCGATGAGTTGGACAGCCTGCACATGCGGGTAGGGGCGTTGCCTCTCTATCCAACCAACGCGTTGAAATACAACCTGACTTGGTCGACCGATGGCCTGATCAACGAATACTGCAACCCTTGCGATGCCATCGTGAACGGCGAACGCGTCAAGACCGCTCCGTTGGAAGACTACGAGGTGTTGGGCCACGACGGCGTCGAGTATGAGTGTTTCAACACCTCTGGTGGCTTGGGAGCTCTGCCAGAAACACTGGATGGCAAAGCGCGGGCCGTGTCCTACCGCTCTATCCGCTATCCCGGCCATTGCGATATCCTGAAACTGTTGCTCAAGGATCTGGGGTTAGAGCGCCGCCGTGATCTGTTGAAAGACATCTTTGAGGCCGCTCTGCCGCGCACAGATCAGGATGTGGTTCTGGTCTATTGCACGGCGAAGGGCATGATTGATGGCACCTTGCGGGAAAAATCTCTGATCAACAAATCCTTTGCCCGCACAATAAACGGACATGTCTGGAGTGCGATTCAGGTCACGACCGCTGCTGGCGTCCTGGGAGTGGTTGATCTGATGCGGACCGGTGCTTTGCCCTCGAAAGGGTTTGTCCGGCAGGAACAAGTGAACCTTTCCGATTTCCTCAACACAGAATTTGGCCGGCTCTATCGCGCTGGTGACGTAACCGAACAAAACAAGGCGGCTTAAGAAATGAAAGACACCGTTATGACAGCCCAAACCACGCTCGCAAATCTGGATCTGAAGGAGGCCGAGCTAACGGGTGGTACGCTGGCCGTGCGATCCCCAATCGATGGCAGCCTTCTTGCTGAAGTGCACGAAACACCAGCCTCGGAAATGGATGCGATTTTTGCCCGCTCCAAAACGGCATTTAAGGCATGGCGCACTGTTCCGGCTCCGCGCCGTGGTGAATTGATCCGCCTCTTGGGTGAAGAACTGCGCGCAGCCAAAGATGATCTGGGTGCATTGGTCAGCTGGGAGGCCGGCAAGATCACATCCGAAGGTCTGGGCGAAGTGCAGGAAATGATCGACATCTGCGACTTTGCAGTGGGTCTGTCGCGGCAGCTGTATGGCCTGACCATCGCGTCCGAACGCCCAGGCCACCGGATGATGGAGACTTGGCACCCGGCAGGCCCGGTGGGTGTGATCTCGGCCTTTAACTTTCCGGTTGCAGTTTGGTCGTGGAACGCGGCGATCGCCCTGGTTTGTGGTGATACAGTAATCTGGAAGCCGTCAGAAAAGACACCGCTGACAGCGATGGCGTGCCAGAAGATTTTCGAACGCGCACTGGCCCGGTTCGGTGACGCACCTGAAAACCTATTGCAGACTCTGATTGGTGGCGCCGCGCTGGGCGAGGCGCTAGTCGCCAGCGAGGACGTGCCGGTCATTTCGGCCACTGGATCGACACGAATGGGTCGAGCCGTTGCGCCAGTCGTGGCACAGCGTTTTGGTAAGTGCATCCTAGAACTCGGTGGCAACAACGCGATGATCGTTGGGCCCTCGGCCGACCTGGAAATGGCGGTGCGGGCGATCGTGTTCTCGGCTGTCGGCACTGCCGGTCAGCGTTGCACAACTCTGCGTCGCCTGATCGTGCACAATTCGATCCGCGAAGAGTTGGTTGGCCGTCTCAAGAAGGCTTACTCTGGTCTTCCGATTGGCAATCCGCTGTCCGAGGGCACTCTGATCGGCCCTCTGGTGGATGAAGCATCGGGTGCGGCTATGGCCGCAGCGTTGAAATCCGCAGCCGCTGAAGGTGGTACAGTGTTTGGCGGCAGCCGTGTGACCGAAAGCGTACCCGCAGGGGTCTATATGGAGCCCGCAATTGTCGAAATGCCTGGGCAAACCGCTACGGTGAAAACCGAGACATTCGCTCCGATCCTATACGTAATGGGCTACGATGAATTTGACGATGCGATTGAGCTGCAGAACGATGTGCCGCAGGGGCTGTCATCTTGCGTATTCACCCTTAACATGCGTGAGGCCGAACAATTCCTGACTGCAGCCGGTTCGGATTGTGGGATTGCAAACGTCAACATCGGCCCGTCCGGAGCAGAGATCGGCGGCGCCTTTGGTGGTGAGAAAGAGACAGGCGGAGGGCGCGAAAGCGGTTCGGATGCTTGGAAGGCTTATATGCGGCGTCAAACCAACACCGTGAACTACTCGGCCGAACTGCCGCTGGCACAAGGCGTCAAGTTCGATATCTGATTAAGCTAACTGGCGGTGTCACGCGACGCCGCCGGTTCAATCCGCAAACAGGTAATCCAGGCGCATCACCGCATGAGCCTTGTCTTGTGAAACGTCGAGAAACGCGGCCACTGCAGCCTCGTTTTCAGCACGAGTGTTGGATTCGCGGATACGTAGATACCCGTCAAATCCTGCTCCTCGGATCATCTCAGATTCATACGCCATCGAATTGCGGAGCGTCGGCACCAGATTAGCTACACTTTCAGTGGGGCTGTTCTCACCGGCCAGACCGACTCGACGCGCGTGTCCGATCAGATAATCGTCTGAGTACTCGCATTCGATCTCCAGAACGTGCGTCTTAGCCTGATCGGCGCAGAAATCCTGAATGATGTCCAGATTGGCCGGATCTACACACAGCACAAGCCTGTCTTTACCAAAGTGGTCGAACAGCATGCGGACAACGGCACGCCGATGCCGTGATCTTTTTACCAGTGTGGTCTCAATCCCCCCAAGGTCGGGCAGGGCGGTGTCCTCTTCGTTGAACAAGTATTCAACGCACGGGATATCGGTTTCCGAAACGATTTGATCGACCAGGCGCTTGGCCACGTGCCATTTCTTGCAGACGATAATAAAGATGTCGCGCTCAGGGCCTAATGTGTTGCTGGCTTCCCAGAAACGTTGCCCAAAGCGACGTCCAACTCGGCCTCGACCAGTCAGAAATCCATACAGATTTCGGCCTTCGTTCGAAATTTTGAACTCGACACCTTCGCTGGCGTAGAGCTTACCGAGCCGCTCTTTCAGTTCATGTGCCTCGGGGCTGATCTTGCGGGCGAACAGGTAATCTTGCCCCAGCAGCATGTCATAGTGGTCGTTGTAAAAGGTGACCGGCATCCCGTAATCCGAAAACATTAGGAAGGTTGGGGTACGGTTTTCGATTTCTTCCCTTGGTATCAGATGACGGACCAATGTTTGGAAGAACGTTTCATCCGGAATCCATGTGGTTGAGAAAAAGCGGATCACATCCGGGCGCTGCTGGAGGAACTCTAGGATCATCTCGACTGTGCGGCGACGCAAACACCACCACTGGCTGCCTATCATCACCTGTATGTCCGCCGGGATGTCCCGCGTCAGGCCAAAGCGCTTTTGCAAGTCATACGAGGTGTAGAACAACTTGCTTTGCGTTCGCTCGTTGAAGAAGTGCCGATAGATCAACCGGTCTTCCTTCATGCCGGTCTTGATCCAGTTGCTGGCAAAGAAATCGTGGCTTTCTATGTAGTCCTTGTCATTTTCGTCCAGAAACCAATGTGCGTATTCAGCCGTCTTGATGGCCATGCAGTCACCGGACAGCATGTAGAAATGGGTGACGCGTGGAAATGCATCCACGGCGGCTTGCAGGGCATTTAGCGTGGCCTGCACCAGAGACCATTCGCCCCAACCGCATTTGATGCGCTTGGCTGCAAAGGTGACATTTGGATTGTCTTTCAGCGCACTACGAATGAGCTCATACGCGGCCGCGTTGGCGCGCGCATCAAAGTGTATGGCCATACAATCACCGGCGGCGGTCAGTTGCTCGGCTTGTGCAATGATCGCTTCTGGGTCTTTGTGGCACAAAAGAATATAGGCAATCCTTGCCATATCGTTTCTGTGATATCCGTTTCAGCTTGTTTGACCCGTGATACTGAGGATGGGCGATTGAATAAACAGAATATTTTTGGTTGTTTAGGTAACTAAGCGGGCGTGTAGGTTAATTGTTTACCCGTTAAGGAGGCACTGCAGATGGGTTTTCCCGGTACATGGATGACCGAAAGTGAAAGTATGGTCTATCGTGTTGTGCCCAAATGCGCGTGTTCGACCATTGGGCAGATCATGTATTACTCGGATCATGGTCAGTTTTTTGACGGTGATATTCACGACGCAAAAGACGGGATGCACAAATGGGCTTTCGATCATAGCCAAGATCGAATCTCAGGTAACATCAGGAACCACGCGTCATATTCGTTTACCTGCGTTCGCAATCCCTACACGCGGATTTTGAGTTCGTTTTTTGACAAGATCTGCGGCATTCAACGGAACGGTAAGCGATATCGGGGCAACCTTGTCCCCACATTGATATACAACTACGGCATCGAAGTTGGTGGCGATGACGGCAAGGGAGAATTTGACCAGATTGCCAGCTTTCGCCGCTTTCTTTTGTTCGCCCGCGATACCATCCGTTGGCGTCGGCCGATGGATCCAGACATTCACTGGTCTGCTATGTCAGGCCATGTCTCAACCTTCATCGTGAATGGCGGGCGCTACGATCGGATTTTCTGGACTGAAAAGTTCAACGATGGGATGCAGGGCGTTCTGGACAACCTCAACACGCCAAACGTGGTTAACCTGTCAGAAATCCCAAGGTTCAATGAATCTGAGGGGCATGGCCCAAAACGAGCACACCCTGTCGAAGCCTATTTTGACGACCTTTCCATGCACTTGGTCTATGAGATCTACAAACAGGATTTCGATCTGTTCAAATACGATTTCGAGAACCCGGCAAATAAGATGCCGATAGGTGAGATCGATCTGGATGAGGTGCACGCCAAGCTTGGCGACTGATTAAGCATCGGGATTGCTCCCCTTCATCTACAGTGAATCGGACGGAAATCTCCTCTTGTTGGGTACGGCGCCGGACCCGAACTCTCTAGCGTGCTAGTAGCTTTTGTTTCAGGCCAGTAGGAAAAAGATCAGGGCCATTTGCTGTATCTAGATCGTCGAGGGTCCGCCAACTTGCTGTGCAAATGACACCGTTATCCTCTGCGAAAGTTATGGTAGTGTCTGGCAAAGTCGATTGGTTGGCGAGGACCACGTCCGCAGCGAAAATGATTTCGTGCCCGAGTCCTGTTTCGTGGTGATAGATGTTCTCGAATACCAGCGGTGGGCCTGCGATTTCTACGTCAACGTCAAGCTCTTCTCGAAACTCGCGTTTCAACGCGCTCTGCCATGTCTCGCCGAATTCGACTGACCCGCCAAGAGGGCGCACACCTTTCAGTGAACCGCTGTCATCGTGAACATCTGCGGCCAGCAATCGTTTGCCCCTCCACAATAGTCCCACTGCCTTGACGCGAATACTTGGATGTGGGCGCCAGATCGTCATCTGTTCCTCGTTCGTTTGTTGGGCCACCCAAACTGAAAAGGCCCCGTTGCGCAATACAACGAGGCCTTTCGAAAGCTTTTCCAGACTGTATTAGACTTGACGCACGGCCCCTTTTGCCGCGCTCGTGGTCAGTTTGGCGTAGGCCTTAAGCGCCGTGGAGACCTTGCGTTTGCGGGGTTCGGCGGGTTGCCAACCTTTTTCGTCCTGCTCTTCGCGGCGTGCTGCCAACTCTTCGTCCGACACGGCCAGATGGATCGTGCGGTTCGGGATATCGATCTCGATCTTGTCGCCCTGACGAACCAATCCGATTTCGCCACCTTCGGCGGCTTCGGGTGAAACGTGACCGATCGACAAGCCGGATGTGCCGCCAGAGAAACGACCATCGGTCAGCAGGGCGCAGGCTTTGCCCAAACCTTTGGATTTCAGGTACGAGGTTGGGTACAGCATCTCTTGCATGCCCGGCCCGCCGCGCGGTCCTTCGTAGCGGATCACCACTACGTCGCCAGCAGTTACTTTGCCGGTCAGGATGTCGTTCACGGCCTGATCCTGGCTTTCACAGACATAGGCTGAGCCGGTGAATGTCAGGCTGGCCGGATCAACACCTGCAGTTTTGACGATACAGCCGTCGCGGGCGATGTTGCCAAAGAGAACGGCCAGGCCACCATCTTGGCTGAAGGCGTGTTCCTTGCTGCGGATCACACCGTTTTCGCGGTCGGTGTCCAGGTCTTTATAGCGGTTCGACTGGCTGAATGCTTGCGTGGTACGGACGCCGCCAGGGGCGGCCTTGAACAACTCTTGAGCCTTGGGGTTATTGGCGACTTTGATGTCCCAGTTGGCAATCGCTTCACCCATCGTGCCAGAGTGTACCGTGCTGCAATCTTCGTGCAGCAGCCCGGCGCGGCCAAGCTCACCGAGGATCGAGAAGATTCCGCCAGCGCGGTGGACGTCTTCCATGTGAACGTTCTCGGTATTCGGTGCGACCTTACACAGACAAGGTACATTGCGGCTGAGGCGGTCCATGTCGGACATGGTAAAATGAACTTCGCCCTCATGTGCGATGGCTAGAAGGTGCAGAACGGTGTTGGTCGACCCACCCATGGCGATATCAAGGCTCATTGCGTTCTCAAAAGCCTCGAAAGTGGCGATCTCACGCGGGAGGAAGCCTTTCTCGTTGAGATCATAGTGGCGCTTGGTGATTTCGACGATGCGGCGACCGGCCTCAAGGAACAGCTCTTTGCGGTCCGCGTGTGTGGCAAGTGTGGACCCGTTACCCGGCAGAGCCAAACCGAGTGCCTCGGCCAGGCAGTTCATCGAGTTGGCGGTAAACATACCCGAGCATGACCCACAAGTGGGGCAGGCGTTCTCTTCGATGTGCTGAACCTGCTCGTCGGTGAACTTGTCGTCAGCGGCCGCAACCATTGCATCAACCAAGTCAATCTTCTTGGCTTCCAGATCGGCGATGTCGATCTTGCCGGCTTCCATCGGGCCGCCCGAGACAAAGATAGCCGGAATATTCAGGCGCATGGCGGCCATCAGCATACCGGGGGTGATCTTGTCGCAGTTCGAAATGCAAACCATTGCATCGGCACAGTGCGCGTTGACCATGTATTCGACCGAGTCCGCGATCACTTCGCGTGACGGCAACGAGTACAGCATCCCGTCATGACCCATGGCGATACCGTCATCCACCGCGATGGTGTTGAACTCCTTGGCGACGCCGCCTGCGGCCTCAACCTCACGCGCAACCATCTGGCCCAAATCCTTAAGGTGGACGTGTCCGGGGACGAACTGGGTGAATGAATTGACGATGGCGATGATCGGTTTGCCGAAGTCATCGTCGCCCATTCCGGTCGCGCGCCAAAGGCCGCGGGCACCGGCCATGTTGCGGCCATGGGTGGAGGTTCTGGATCGGTACATTGGCATGATGCTGTTTCCCTTTTGCCCCGTTTGCGATATTCGGGCTGCGTACGTTATAGCGCACGTATCACATGTGCGCTATAACGCACAAGAGGATTCGGAAGACGATCGATATGGCACCAGACGAAATAAACTTAAAATTACGCGATGTGCGCGCGGCCTCAGGGTTGAGCCTGTCCAAGGTGGCCGAAATGACCGGCGTTAGCAAAGCCATGCTGGGCCAGATAGAACGCGGCGAATCCAGCCCGACCATCGCAACGCTTTGGAAGATTGCCAAAGGGTTTCAGCTGCCGCTGAGCGCCCTGATCGGCTCGGAGGCCTTGCGCGACACACCCAGTTCGGACGTATTCCATACAGTGACTTTTCCCGGCAGCATCGAGGTTAAGATTGTCTTTCCGTTTGATCCTGCCTTGCGCGCGGAGACCTTTCACGTCGACCTTGCCCCAAACCAAAGCCACGAAAGCGCCGCGCACGCGACCGGCGTGACAGAAGAGGTTTTTGTTCTAAACGGATCGCTTGAGATTTTGCGAGACGGCGAGTGGGTGCCGCTGTCGGCAGGGCAGGGTTTGCGTTTTGCTGCGGATCTGCCACATGGTTACCGCGCAGGAGAAATGGGCGCCGCGTTTCTGAACATGCACCATTACGCACAACTGGACGCTCTGGCCGCGATTGGCTGAAGCAACGTATTGAAAAAGGTATTTGATGACTGGTTTATGGGAAAGCCTGACATTGGCGGATGCAGTGGGCTCATTCGGCGCTTTGATCGTTGTTGCGGCTTACTTCGCAACCCAAATGCGGATGATGAACTCGGATGACTTGGCTTTTCCGCTGTTGAACCTCGGGGGCTCAATCCTGATCGTCTATTCGCTGCTTGAAAACTTCAATCTGGCGTCGATGTTGATCGAGTCTTTTTGGATTCTGATCAGCTTGATCGGGATCATTCAGTTTTTTCGGCTTCGACGCGTACGGTAGCCGTTCAAAACCTGATCCAGCCTTGAACCCAAATGCGCGCGCGTATAGGGACAAACCAAGCTCGCTTAGGGGAGGCTTTAATGCAGGACGATCCGAAAACACTCGTTTCCACTGAATGGCTTGCCGCCCATATCAACGATCCGGACCTTAGGGTTCTGGACGGCTCGTGGTACTTGCCGCAGCAGGGACGGGACGCCAAAGCCGAATATGACGAAGCTCATATTCCGGGTGCGCGCTTCTTCGATATCGACGAGATTTCGGATCTGCGATCTGACCTTCCGCATATGGCGCCACCAGTCGAAAAGTTCATGTCGCGCCTGCGGGCGATGGGTGTGGGCGATGGCCATCAGGTTGTTGTATACGACGGTGCCGGGCTGATGTCCGCCGCTCGGGTATGGTGGATGTTTCGCCTGATGGGACAAGAGAATATCGCCGTTCTGGATGGCGGTTTCCCGAAATGGCAGGCCGAAGGCCGTGAGATTGAGGATCTGCCTCCAGTCATCCGTGATCGACATATGACGGTACGCGTGCAGAACCATCTGGTCCGCGATGTGACCCAAGTGTCGGCTGCCACGAAATTGGCCGATCACGAGATCATTGACGCCCGCTCGGCCGCCCGATTTGCCGGAACCGAGGCTGAACCTCGTGAAGGTCTGCGTTCGGGCCATATTCCGGGATCGCGCAATGTGCCATTCGGGACACTGCTTAACAAGAACGGCACGATGAAGTCGCCCGATGACTGCCGTGCCGTGTTCGAAGCCGCTGGCGTTGACCTGTCAAAGCCGGCCATCACGTCTTGCGGATCGGGTGTGACCGCCGCGATCCTCAGCCTTGCGTTGGAACGCATGGGTAAGAAAGATCATTCGCTTTATGACGGCTCCTGGGCTGAATGGGGTGCTTTCCCGACCCTGCCCGTCGCAACCGGAGAGAACTGATGTTCGAGAACCTCAAACCGCAGCCCGCCGATAAGATCTTGGCGCTGATGCAGATGTACCGCGAAGACCCGCGCGATGAAAAGATCGACCTGGGTGTTGGCGTCTACAAGAATGCCGAGGGCGTGACGCCTGTGATGCGTGCTGTCAAAGCTGCCGAAAAGCGCATTCTCGAAGAGCAGGAAACCAAGGCTTATACCGGTTTGGCTGGCGATCCGGCCTATGCTGACGCGATGATCGGCCTGATCCTTGGTACTTCGGTTCCGCGCGCGAATATCGCGGCTGTGGCGACCCCCGGTGGCACCGGCGCTTGCCGTCAGGCGTTTGAGATGATCCGCATGGCCAACCCTTCGGCGCGTGTGTTCGTGTCGAACCCGACATGGCCGAACCATCTGTCGATCCTGAACTACCTGGGAATGGAAACAGTCCAGTACCGCTATTTCGACGGTGAAACCCGTGGTGTCGATTTCGACGGCATGGTTGCAGACCTGAAAACCGCCAAAGCAGGCGATGTTGTGCTGCTGCATGGCTGCTGCCACAACCCCACCGGTGCCAACCTTAACATGGTGCAGTGGCAAGAGGTCGTGAACATCATCAATGAGCTTGGCCTCGTTGCGATGATCGATATCGCTTATCAGGGTTTCGGCGACGGTCTGGAAGAAGACGCACAGGCAACCCGTCTTGTGGCCTCGTCGGTCAAACGCTGCCTGATCGCGGCGTCCTGCTCGAAGAACTTTGGCGTTTACCGTGAGCGTACCGGTCTACTGATGGCGATCAGTGATGATGCGGCACAGACCTCGCTTAACCAGTCAACTCTGGCCTTCCTGAATCGCCAGAACTACTCGTTCCCGCCGGATCATGGCGCGCGCGTCGTAACCACGATCCTGAATGACGAAGCTCTGCGCGCCGATTGGGCGGCGGAACTGGAAGAAGTTCGCCTGTCTATGCTGGGCTTGCGCCAACAACTGGCTGACGAGTTGCAGCGCCTGAGCGGGTCTGACCGTTTCGGCTTTGTCGCCCAGCATCGCGGTATGTTCTCGCGTCTGGGTGCCGCGCCGGAGTTGGTCGAGAAACTGCGCGCTGATCATGGCATCTACATGGTCGGCGACAGCCGTCTGAACATCGCCGGCCTGAACGCCACCACTGTGCCGATTCTGGCGAAGGCGATTGTTGACGTCGGCGTTTAAGAAGACACGATATCAAACAACAAAGGCCGCGCTGATCTGCGCGGCCTTTTTTTATTGTTGGGTTTAACCAAAAGTAAAAGCCGGGCGCGAACGCCCGGCTTTCGGTTCTTTAACTCAAGCCTTAGCCCTTGGAGAACTCGGGATAGGCTTCCATACCCAACTCGCCCATATCCAGGCCGTTGATTTCTTCTTCTTCGCCAACCCGCAGGCCAACAGTTGCCTTGATGATCGAGAAGAGGATGAAGCTGACTACGAAGACGAAGATACCGATCGCAGCGAAACCAATGATCTGGGTTACGAACGATGCGCCATCGTTGGTCCAAGCCACGATGAAGGTGCCCCAGAAACCTGCGATCAGGTGAACCGGGATCGCACCAACTACGTCGTCGATCTTCATGCGGTCCAGCATCGGTACGGTGAAGACTACGATCACACCACCTACGGCACCAATGATCAGCGCTTCGAACAGGGTTGGAGCCAGCGGTTCCGCGGTGATCGAGACCAGGCCGGCCAGAGCGCCGTTCAGCACCATGGTCAGGTCGACCTTGCCGTACATCAGCTGTGTCAGGATCAAACAGGCGACGGCACCAGCAGCAGCGGCCATGTTTGTGTTGGCGAAGATGCGGCTGATGTCGGCGATGTCACCAATGGTGCCCATTGCCAGCTGCGAGCCGCCGTTGAAGCCGAACCAACCCAGCCACAGGATGAACGTACCCAGAGTGGCCAGTGCCAGGTTAGAACCGGGGATCGGAACCACTTTGCCGTCTTTGTTGTACTTGCCGATACGTGGGCCCAGTACGATGGCACCTGCCAGTGCTGCGAAACCACCTGCGGCGTGCACCAGAGTTGAGCCAGCAAAGTCGCTGAAGCCCATTTCGGACAGCCAGCCGCCGCCCCACTGCCAGGAAGCTTCGATCGGGTAGATGATGCCGGTCAGGACGATCACGAAGGCGAAGAAGGGCCACAGTTTGACGCGTTCGGCCATGGTGCCCGAAACGATGGACGCGGTGGTGGCGCAGAACATCAGCTGGAAGAAGAAGTCCGAACCCACAGATGCGTAGGAAAGGTCTGCATTCACGCCGTCAAGGCCAACGGCTTCAAGCGATGCTGGCGAGATTGCGCCCAGAACGCCCGGGATCATCCAGCCATCGCCTGGGTACATCAGGCCGTAGCCGATCAGCCAGTACATGATGGCAGCAAAGGAAAACAGGCCCATGTTCTTGACCAGCTGCATGGCAACGTTCTTGGAGCGTACCAGGCCTGCTTCGAGCATGGCAAAGCCAGCTGCCATCCAGAACACCAGAAAGCCGCCAACCAGGAACAGCAGTGAGGTCAGAATAAATTGCGTGTGCTGCGCGGTCTCGCCGCCAGCGGCCTCTTGCGCAAGGCCCATCTGCGGCAGCGCGACAATCGCAGCGGCAGGGATGAGAGATTTCATCAGGTTCATTTTTAGTCCTCGAATGATAGTGAGTGGGGGCGCTTACAGCGCCTCTTCGTTCGTTTCCCCGGTCCGCACGCGCAGGGCTTGCTCGACATCGAGGACAAAAATCTTGCCGTCACCGATCTTGCCGGTCTTGGCGGTGCTGGTGATGGTTTCGACGATCTGGTCCGCCATCGTGGCAGGTACGACGATCTCGAGTTTGATCTTGGGTACGAAGTTCACGGCGTATTCGGCGCCGCGGTAGATTTCCGTGTGACCTGATTGCGAGCCGAAGCCCTTGATTTCGGTCACCATCATGCCGCGCACGCCTGCTTCGGTCAGTGCCTCACGCACTTCCTCCAGCTTGAACGGCTTGATTGTCGCAATGATCAGTTTCACGTTCTTCCCCTCTGGTTCCCCGGTCTGTCCGGCTTGTTTGCACCTGCAGAAAAAAGCGTGCTTGCGCGCAGTAAGGAACGGGTTGGGGGGCGAAACGCTGGGGAAAATAGTGGCAAGGTGCACAATTTTTGCACAAAAAATGATGAATGATTAAAATATAGGCGATATGAGGAAGACCTTTTCAGGAAATTCATACCTCTACTTCACCGGTTTGGCAGGGTATGGTGCGACAAAACGAAAACCGGGCAGAGTTTGAGCATGACTGAGTCCAGGCGCCGAAAGGCTCCGCTTGTTGCGGATAAAAGATACCCGTCGAAAGGGCGCAAGCCCACGGCGGCTAAACGCACTGCGAAGCCCGCAGGCAAGAAAGCGACTGCGCGCAAAACGACCACTCGTAAAACGACCCGAAAGACAACGCGCAAGAAATCCACCGGCGGTGGCGGTGGTGGTTTCTTTCGCCGGATGTTCCGCTGGATTTGGCGGTTGATCTGGGGGGTTACGTGGCGCGTGGGCGCGGTGGCCGCCCTGTTGCTGGCGCTTGCCGTAGGCATTGTCTACACTTCGCTGCCCGATGTGGACGCACTGTTGGATGGTCGGGCGCGGGGGTCGGTTACCTTGCTGGACCGCGACGGCAAGGTCTTTGCCTGGCGTGGCGATCAGTTCGGTGGAGTGATCACTGCTGATACCGTTTCGCCGCATTTGAAGAACGCTGTGGTCGCGACCGAGGACAAGCGATTCTACCGTCATTTCGGTGTCAGCCCTCGTGGCGTCGCCAGTGCCGTTCGAATCAACCTGAGCGAAGGGCGTGGGCCGTTGTCAGGCCACGGTGGATCAACCATTACGCAACAAACCGCCAAGCTGTTGTGTCTGGGTGTTCCTTATGTGCCCAGCGAATGGGAATCCGAGGCCGCATATGAAGCGGATTGCCGTCAAGGGTCACTGTGGCGTAAGGCCAAGGAGGCGGTCTATGCGATGGCGATGGAGGTGAAATACTCCAAGGACGAAATCCTGACCATTTATTTGAATAGGGCGTTCCTGGGTGCAGGTGCCCGTGGTTTTGAGGCCGCAAGTCAGCGTTATTTTGGCATTTCAGCGGCCGAGGTGAACCCAGCGCAGGCCGCGATGTTGGCTGGCTTGCTGGTGGCGCCCACACGATATGCGCCCACGAACAACCTGCAACGCTCGCAGGACCGGGCGCAGTTGGTGATCGGGTTGATGGAGGCTCAAGGTTATCTGACGACCGCCCAGGCTAGCAGTGCTCGCGGCAATCCTGCGCAACTGTCTGAGGCCGCAGCGGCACGAGCAGGCGGGTATTTCGCGGATTGGGTGATTACTGAGCTGCCCAGCTTCTTTGGGTCAGAAACAACAGATGACGTTGTGATCCGCACAACTTTGGACCAGCGATTGCAGAAGTCTGCAGAAGAAGCCCTTAAGTACATCTTTCAGGAGAAAGTACGCGAAGGGTCCAAGGCGCAGGCTGCGATTGTGGTGATGTCGGCGGACGGTGCCGTGCGTGCAATGGTCGGAGGGCGTAAGACGCGGGTCTCAGGTGCGTTCAACCGGGCGACGCAGGCCTTGCGGCAGACGGGGTCGTCCTTCAAGCCATTTGTCTACGCTACCGCGCTTGAACTAGGCTACTCACCGCTGGATACGGTTGTGGACGAGCCTTATTGCGTCAACATCCCCGGATCAGGTCAGTGGTGCCCTAAGAACTATACAAACAAGTTCTATGGCCGGGTTACTCTGGCGGATGCACTGAAGAACTCGCTCAACATTCCAGCGGTCAAAGTGGCCGAAGTCGCTGGGCTGGAGAATGTGCGCACCGTGGCAAGCGAGTTTGGCATAGAAAGCAATCTTGCTGAGGGGCCGGCGCTGGCTCTGGGTGCATCTGAAAGCACTCTGATTGAGATGACAGGAGCCTACGCTGGCATCCTGAATGGCGGCTCTGCCGTTGAACCTTATGGTCTGACTGAACTGAAACTGCTGGGCGATCAAAGCCCGCTAATGGTGACGACGACTGGTATTGGCGAACGTGTGATCAACGACAAAGCCGCAAAGCAGCTGACATGGATGATGGAGCGAGTGGTATCCGAGGGCACCGGCGCGCGGGCGCAACTGCCCGGATGGCAGGTGGCAGGCAAGACTGGCACGACACAAGCGGCGCGGGATGCATGGTTTATCGGGTTCACCGCGGATTACGTAGCCGGTGTTTGGATGGGGTACGATGACAACACGCCGCTTTCTGGTGTGACTGGCGGCGGATTGCCTGCAGAAATCTGGAAAGAAACGATGCTGCGCGTTACCGAAGGGATGACTCCGACGCCGCTGCCAATGTTGGCACCCGATCCTCCAGTGCGCACAGCACAACCCCAACAGCAGCGCCGCCGTCAAGGGCGTGGCTTTGAAGAGACCATCAACAACTTCTTCAAGAATGTGTTCGGAAACTGAGATACAAAAAAGGCGGTGCACTGGCACCGCCTTTAGCAACTAGTTGGTTGCCTGATTACAGGCTTTCGTCCAGAGCGGCCAGAATGGCGTCACCCATTTCTGTGGTGGAAACCGGCTGAACGCCTTCATCGGCCAGCAGATCACCGGTGCGGACACCGTCAGCCAGAACTTTCTCGATCGCGGCTTCAAGGCGGTCGGCCTCAGCGCCCTGATCAAAGCTGTAGCGCAGCGCCATGGCAAAGCTAAGGATACAGGCGATCGGGTTTGCCTTGCCCTGACCTGCGATATCCGGGGCCGAGCCGTGTACGGGTTCGTACATCGCCTTGGGGCGGCCATTGGCCATCGGAGCACCCAAGGACGCGGAGGGCAGCATACCCAGCGAACCGGTCAGCATCGCGGCACAATCCGACAGGATATCGCCGAACAGGTTGTCGGTGACGATGACGTCGAACTGCTTGGGCGCGCGCACCAGCTGCATCGCGCCGTTGTCGGCGTACATGTGGGTCACTTCGACCTCGGGGTAGTCCTTGGCTACACGGTCCACGACCTCGCGCCAGAGGATACCGGCCTCCATCACGTTGGCCTTCTCCATCGAGCACAGCTTCTTGTTCCGGCGCATCGCCAGTTCAAAAGCCGAACGCGCGGCGCGTTCGATCTCGGATTCGGTGTAACGCTGGGTGTTGATGCCCACACGCTCGTTGCCTTCTTCGAAGATGCCGCGCGGTTCGCCGAAATAGACGCCCGAGGTCAGCTCGCGCACGATCATGAGGTCTAGACCGGCAACGATGTCTTTCTTCAGCGACGAGAAATCCGCCAGAGCGTCAAAGCACTGCGCCGGGCGCAGGTTGGAATAAAGGTCCATTTCCTTGCGCAGACGCAGCAAGCCACGCTCGGGCTTTAGGCTGAAATCCAGGTCGTCGTATTTTGGGCCGCCAACGGCACCCAGAAGAACCGCATCGACTTCTTGAGCTTTGGCCATTGTCTCGTCGGACAAGGGCTTGCCATGCGCGTCATAGGCGGCGCCGCCGACCAGATCCTCGCTCACGTCAAATTCCAGGCCGCGGTTCGCACCGAACCAGTCGATTACGCGGCGCACTTCGGCCATGACTTCGGGGCCAATACCGTCTCCGGGCAGGATGAGGAGCGAGGGGTTGGACATGAAGGATCTCCTTGCGTTTCGTCGCAATGGCCCTAGCGCTTGCGCCGCATCGGGTCAATGAGACGAGCAGGTCTTTGTGGCCGGGAAATCCGGTTTCCGGGCCGAAATCACCGCCCAACCTGCGCTTTTCGATCAAAGACTGGCTTTCAACCCGTCGGCCAGCAAATCCCAGACGCGCCGGATTCGGGGTGTTTGTCGCATGGCTTGCGGCGCGGCCAGCCAAACGGGAAGGGGTTCGATCTCGACTTCCAGATTCAATACTTCGACGTCCGGGTCGGCTTCAGCCACCTGCACCTGCGAAAAGCCGATCCCACATCCGGCTCGGATCAGTTGCCAATAGGCGCTCTGCAGATCGCATCTGGTAGAAAAGCTGTCCTTACTGGCAGGCCAGCCCCGTTGCTGCATCCTTTTGATAATCTGCTCATTGGCGTCAAAGCCGACCAGATCGTGATTGAACAGTTCCTCTGGATTTTGAGGTCGTCCGGCCCGATCCAGATAGGTCTGGGCGGCGCAAAAACACAGGTTCACATCCCCCAGATAGCGCGAGATGATATCCATCTGCGCTGGACGGTACATGCGCACGGCGATATCGGCCTCGCGGTACAGCAAATTCTCAGTGGTGTCCGTGGCCACCAGTTCAAGCTGGATAGCCGGTTCGAGCGCTCGAATCTGCGCCAGAATAGGCGGCAACAGATGATGCGAAGCAAAGACTGAGGCAGTGATGCGCACCGACCCCTCAAGTTGCTGAGATTGCCCCGCGGCCGCCAGGCTAAATGATGTCATGGCGGTGTGCATCTGCTGTGCCATGGGCAACAATTGTGCACCAACTTCGCTGAGCTTCAGACCGCGCGCGTGACGGTCAAACAACGATACGCCCAATTCATCTTCAAGTGCGTGTATCTGGCGCCCGAGGGTTGGCTGGCTTCGGTCCAATTGTCGTGCAGCAGCTGAAAGTGAACCAGTTTCGGCCACAGCCAGAAAGCTTTGGATTAGTGACCAATCGGCATGAGTAAGCGCTTTGTCCATTCAGAAATGAATACACTTTCTGCCTGTGGCGGCAATTCGTATAATGAACTGAATGGGTTAATTTGTTGGCCTCTCGGTCGAAATCACATCGACCCATACCAGCCTGTGGCGGCTGGCTTGTTCAGCTGCGGCGCGTTCCGGAGAGTTTGAGGCAGGCCAATAGACGCCCGAGCCGGTGATCTGCAGATCGGCCGAGGGTAACACGTAATCCACCCGCATCTCGCCCACAGCCTTCCATTCTACAGTAGTCACTGCACCTTCGGCGTCGGCCGGGCGCGGGTCCTGCACGCGGGGATCAGCCAGAAGGGCCTGAATCGCTTGTTTACGCCCTTCCCCACGTATCGGGTCCAGATTGGCATCCCCTGCGATTACAAACGATCCATCTGGCCGACGCCCAAGTTTACCATCCAGAACCGCAGACCAAAGACGGATTTCATCGCGGTTGCGCAGGCCATTGCGGTCTTCCGGGCCGTCAAACACAGGCGGGGCGGCGTGAAAGGTCATGATATCCAGCGGTCCGTTGGGTGTGTCCACAGGAACGATCCAATGCGCTACCGACGACAAACGTTGAATGTGATGAGCTTCTGCCGAGGGGAAGGGAGCGTTGTCGACCTCTGGCATTTCTGCGCCTGGTAAATCGCGCCAAAGCAGGCTGGTAAAGTCCTGTGCTGCATTTGTGCGGATTGGGAACCGAGAAAGCACTGCAAGCCCGCCGTCGCCCGTAAAACGCCCCCAGCCCTGCGCGTCTGCCGGACCGTGGGTCTTTCCGTCGCCATTCAGGTCAATAGACGTTTCAAGCCCGGCATTCGGCTGAGGTGCAAAGTGATAAGGATAGTCCAGGCCCTGCTCGCGCAATAGCTCGGCCAGTGCCATCAGAGTTTGCCCCTGCAAATCCCAGTCGATGCCTTGAAGGCTGACGATATCGGGCTGAGTTGCCACGAGCACATCTACAACCGCTTGCACCTGTGCATCGTCCCGCCCGATATCCCGAAGCAAGATCCCAGGCCCATCGCGGCTAAGCTCAGTATTGTATGTGGCAATGCGTACTGTTTCCGCCTGTGCCATCACAGGCACCAGCAACAGAACAAGCGCGCGGATCATGCAGTCTGTGTAGACTCGGTTGTGGAATAGGCGCGCCGCTTTTCTACGATCAATCCGGCAATTCGCAACGTGGCCATGCCGCGCATGATCATGCTGGCGGGCAAGAAAGCCCAGGCGCTCATCGTCCAGATAAGTGTCTGCGGATTGCTCAAAGAGATTGGATTAGCAAAGTCGGTCAGCATTTTGATCAATGCTGGGATCAGGAATGGCAGTAGGATGCCGATCGAAATGTTCAGACGCCCGTCGCGCTGAAGGCGGGTGACAACGTCACCGCCTTTGGTGGGGTCGAACAGCGGCAGGTTTGTCCAAACATTGAAAGCACCATTTCCGGTCGGCCAACCGCGCATTTTCACGGCGTAGGCAAAGCTTCCGATTGTGACCAGCGCGGCGACATACGCCACGCTCGCTGAAATACGCACCAATTCAATCAGCGGCGCACCGGCATCTGCGGGTAGCATCAGTACAATCAGGCGAACCGGTGAATACGGAAAGTCCGCTACATTGGCGACGCCCAAGCCCACTTTGTAGACGGTCGTGGTCAGATCAGTTGGTGAATAGGCGTTTTTGCAGATCAAAGTCAGGAAGGTGACCATTGTCAGCAGGCCGACAAAGCGTAGACGGTTCACCGGAGGCGCATCGCGAAATTCAATAAAGCTGGGAAAGGCCGAGTTGTATTCGGCAAAAGTCAGGAAAAACGCGAGAATGGCGAGAAAGACGACAATCTCGGTCCCATTCGTTGACGATACGGGCAAGTACAACGCGGGGGTCAACACCATGAGTGCAACCAATAATCCCCGAATTGCCGCCCCTGTTGTGCGCGCAATCACTATCCGAACCCTTTCAAACTGGATTAGTCGATTCTTCGCCGACTTCATTCCAACTTGTGCCCACCGCGAGTGCTGCGGCAGATGCCTATTTCACCAACGTTCTACTTGGTGGATGCCTGTTGCCACCAACATTGGCGATAAGCGGCATTTCGCTCAAGCCACGGTGCAGAAAACACGCCATTTCGGGCAAAATGATGGCGCAACTGGTGCGCGATTGCATCATTTTTGACGCAAATGCGGCGTGTGTATCAATGTGATACCTAGATGTTGTGGATTCCGGAATTTCAACCCCAAGAACGCGAATGGGGCCGCCTTGGCGACCCCATAAGATTGTGCATCAACAGAATCGTTGAAGGAATCACACCCAAGGACGAGCTTGGTTAGCGTGGTCCTCGAATTTGTCGATGTGGTGATCTTTTTCCATCGTCAAACCGATATCGTCCAGACCATTCAACAGGCAGTGCTTGCGGTGCGGGTCGATTTCGAACTCGATCACAACGCCGTCGGATGTGGTGATCTGTTGATCTTCCAGATGCACGGTCATTCGGGCGTTTTCGCCTTTGTGCGCATCATCCATCAGAACTGCGTGGTGTTCTTCCTCGACAACGATAGGCAAGATGCCGTTCTTGAAGCAGTTGTTGAAAAAGATGTCGGCAAAGCTGGTCGAGATCACGACCTTGATGCCAAAGTCTTTGATCGCCCAAGGCGCGTGTTCTCGCGACGAACCGCAGCCAAAGTTGTCGCCAGCCACCAAAATTTCGGTTTGGCGATAGGCGGGTTTGTTCAGAACGAATTCTTCATTCTCCTGCCCGTCGTCGTGATAACGCATCTCATCAAACAGCACGACGCCGAGGCCGGACCGTTTGATGGTTTTGAGGTGTACTTTCGGAATGATCATATCGGTGTCGATATTGATCAATGGCATTGGGGCGGCCACCCCGTGGACTTTTTCAAACTTTTCCATGTTCACACTCCTGCGGGAGAGGGCCGCGCCCGTACCCCGCGTTTAAGCTTCTTTCGCTTCTGTTGTTTCGTCTGTGGGTGCGTCCTTGACGAAGAACGCCATGAAGACCAGGCCAAGACCGTTAAAGATCATCTCGATGCCCAACAGGATGCCCAGCAATTGCAGCAAAATCTGCGGATCTGTGGCGGCAAAGCGCCAGATCAGGACGGCCAATAGGATCGACATGATGCCAGAGATCAGCGTCGCCCAGAAAAACTGAGTTCCCCGCATCTGGAACGATAGGATGACCCGGGCAATGCCGCCTGCCATGAATAGAATCAGACAGACTGTCGCCAGCGTCAGCGTGCCTTCAAGCGGATGCATCCAGAAGGACCACCCCAGGAACACCATCACCACACCCATGATAAGTGACAGGATCTTGTTACCGGTGCCTTCGACCGTAAAGCCGCCGACAATCTGCAACACTCCCGAGATCAGCAGCAACACTCCCGTCACTACTGTCACTGCTATAGACGCCACTGCGGGCGCGCCCAGCACAAAGATACCAAACGCGATGGACAGAAGCCCAAGCAGTAGCCATTTGATCCAGTCACTCATCAGTTCAATCCCTCAAATATCTAGATATGAGGGTAGCTTACATCAATTCACGGACGTCTGTCAGCCGTCCTGTGATTGCCGCTGCGGCAGCCATGGCCGGGCTCAGTAGGTGAGTACGGCCTCCACGCCCCTGACGACCTTCGAAGTTGCGGTTCGAGGTCGCGGCACAGCGCTCGCCCGGTTGCAACTGGTCGGGGTTCATCGCCAGACACATTGAACAACCGGCCAGACGCCATTCAAAGCCGGCCTCTTTGAAGATGTCCGCAAGACCTTCTTCTTCGGCCTGCGCGCGGACCAGACCCGATCCGGGTACGACCATCGCACGCATCCCGTCCTTAATCTTTTTGCCCTTCAGGATTTCAGCTGCGGCGCGCAGGTCTTCGATGCGGCCGTTGGTGCACGAACCGATAAAGACGGTGTCGATCTCGACATCGCTCAGCTTCTGACCAGCTTCCAGACCCATATATTCGATCGAACGACGGGCCGCTTCGACCTTGCCGCCCTCGAAATCCTCGGGCTGTGGTACGGTTGCGGTGATCGGCAGCACGTCTTCGGGGCTGGTGCCCCATGTGACGACGGGCGCGATATCTTCACCACGGAGGGTGATGACCTTATCGAAATGCGCGTCTTCGTCAGTGTAGAGCGTTTTCCACCATGCCAGAGCTGCTTCCCACTGCGCACCTTTCGGAGCATGTGGGCGACCTTTGACATATTCAAAGGTGGTTTCGTCCGGTGCGATCAGGCCCGCGCGTGCGCCACCTTCGATCGCCATGTTGCAGACGGTCATACGGCCTTCCATCGACAGATCGCGGATCGCTTCACCACAATACTCGATGACATAGCCGGTGCCGCCGGCGGTGCCGGTTTCACCGATCACGGCCAGAGTGATGTCTTTGGCGGTCACGCCCGGCTGCAGTTTGCCGGTGATTTCCACCTTCATGTTTTTGGATTTCTTCTGGATCAGGGTCTGAGTGGCCAGAACGTGCTCAACTTCAGAAGTCCCGATGCCGTGGGCCAGCGCACCAAACGCGCCGTGGGTGGCCGTGTGGCTGTCGCCGCAGACAACGGTCATGCCCGGGAGGGTCCAACCTTGCTCGGGGCCGACGATGTGGACGATGCCCTGACGGACGTCATGCACTGGATAGTAGTGAATGCCAAAATCCTTGGCATTTTTGTCCAGCGCTTCGACCTGAATGCGCGATTCCGGGTTTTCGATCCCGTTTACGCGGTCCGCTGTGGTCGGAACGTTGTGGTCCGGCACGGCGATGGTCTTTTCTGGTGCGCGTACCTTGCGGCCCGCCATGCGCAGGCCTTCGAACGCCTGTGGGCTGGTGACTTCGTGCACCAGGTGGCGGTCGATATAAAGCAAACAGGTTCCATCATCGGCTTCGTGCGCGACATGGGCATCCCAGATCTTGTCATAGAGTGTTTTGGGGGACATCGGTCCTCTCCCGTATGTAATGAGAAATGGCTGGCGAGTTGGCTCAGGCCGCGGATAGGCGGGCCAGGACCGTGCGGGCAGCCCCAAAGAACCGTTCACGCAGGCGCGCGCGGTCTTCCAGATTCTGAAGTTGGGCCACATTGAGTCTCATGCGCTCCAGATATATCGGGGTTTGCCGTCAATCAAGGTTCAATCCCGCACCGGGCTTGCATCGCGCGAAAACGCTGTACAAGCTGGAATCATGAACCAAGACCTGATCCCCAGTACGCTGTCGGACCTTTATGACAACATGGTCGCGGGTTTTTCCGTGCAATTCGAAAACCTTGTCGAGCTGGTCGTCACGCCGGGCTGGCGCCAGCATCAGCTGGTTATGATCCTTGCGTTGTGGGCGCTTGCCTTTGGACTAAAACTGGTCACACAGGGCCGGTGGGAGGCCTGGGCCAGAGCGCGCGAAGGTTGGCCGAAATGGCGTTTGCGGATTCTGGTGCAGCTGATGCGGCGTCTGACTCTGGTTTATTTCGTGCTGCTGTCTTGGGCGCTATACCTGTTTATGCAGCAGATCACATGGCCCTCACGCAGTTATATTATCGGGGTTGTGGCGACTTTGGCTTTGGCGTGGTTGGCAATTGCGCTGGTGGCGCGGTTGGTGCGCAACCGGACCCTGCGGCGAATCTTCAAATGGGCAATGTGGGTCTATGCAACCCTCGTTGCCCTGAATCTTACCGATGATGTGGCAGAGTTTCTTGATGGTGTCGCTATCTCGATCGGTGATCTGCACATCTCGGCGCTGGGGATTCTTAAGGCTTCTCTGCTCATTGGCATATTGCTGACCCTTGCCCGTGTTGGCACCCGTGCCGCCGAACGAGGGTTGATGAGCAACGACGACATCACCCCGTCGATGCAGGTGTTGCTGGCTAAGGGCATTCAGGTGCTTCTGTATGGCGCTGTTTTTCTGGCCGCCATACGGACGCTGGGGTTTGACCTGACAGGGATTGCACTGCTGTCAGGTGCGATCGGTGTGGGGATCGGCTTTGGTTTGCAAAAGGTGGTGTCGAACCTGATCTCGGGAATCATCATCCTGATGGACAGGTCGATCAAGCCGGGCGACGTGATCTCGCTGGGTGATACCTTCGGATGGATCAATGCGCTGGGCGCGCGCTATGTCTCGGTGGTCACACGGGACGGGCGGGAATATCTGATCCCGAATGAGGATCTGATCACCAATCAGGTGGTGAACTGGTCCCATTCAGACAAGTTTGTTCGATTGGATCTGGAGTTTGGCACCAGCTACGACGATGATCCGCACATCGTGCGCGCAACGGCAATTAAGGCAGTGAAAACAGTGACACGGGTTTTGAGTGGTGGCTCACACGAACCCGTTTGTCATATCACCGGCTTTGGAGACAGCAGCGTAGACTATGTTCTTCGCTTCTGGATCAGTGATCCGACCAAGGGGCTGACCAATATCAGGGGCAACGTCTATCTGTCGCTGTGGGATGCGTTCAAGGCCGAGGGCATCTCGATTCCGTTTCCACAACGCGAAGTTCGGCTGTTGTCAGACAGCGCAGGTGCGCAACAGGTCGCCAAAGAGTGACCTTCTGTGCGTCCTGAACAGCCTCCATTCATTGAAATGTTGCATTCCCCTTGTTACCTTATTAGTACCCCTGCGCCGGGGTTTGGCGGCGCGCAGCAAAGGAGGACTATGTCCTGTCTCTACATACCCAGGCGGGTTTGCCCGCCGATGACGGAGCCGGTGTAATGGCTCACTCTCAGTCAATCAGCGATAAGCTGCTTGAACGCATCCTTTCCTCACTTTCCGATGACAAGGCCGAAGACGTCGTGCAGATCAACCTGCAAGGTAAGTCTTCTGTTGCGGATCACATGGTGATTGCCTCGGGTCGCTCGACTCGCCAGGTCGCTGCCATGGCGGAAAAGCTGACGGATCGTATCAAGCAGGAATTCGGTTTCACCTCGAAGGTCGAAGGCAAGGATGCCGGCGATTGGGTGCTGATCGATACGGGCGACGTGATCGTCCATATCTTCCGCCCCGAAGTGCGTGAATTCTATCAGCTGGAAAAGATGTGGCTGCCTCAGGGCGGCAGCGCCTCGGCGAACTGAGGCGCCATCCCGGCCTGTATTGAGGGGCCGGAGGCGAGAGAGATATGCGTATCAGCATAGTTGCGGTCGGGCGATTGCGTGCCGGACCGGAGAAGACCCTGCTTGACGATTACCTGACCCGCTTTGATCGGACCGGCCGCGCGCTGGGCCTTGGTCCTGCGAAGGTGATTGAGGTCGAAGACAAGAAAAATGCTGGCATGGGTGCCGAAGCTGCACTGCTGCGCAAGGCGCTGCCCAAAGGCGCTGTGATTTGCACATTGGACGAGCGTGGGCGGGTCATGTCGTCACCTGACTTTGCCAAAAAGCTGGGCGGATGGCGCGACGTTGGACGTCAGGATCTCGCGCTGATTATTGGCGGAGCGGACGGAATAGACCCTAATCTGCGGGCTGAGGCCGATTTTTCCATCTCGTTTGGGTCGATGGTCTGGCCCCACATGCTGGTCCGTGTGATGCTGGCCGAGCAACTTTACCGGGCCGCAACCATCCTTTCCGGCGGTCCCTATCACCGGGTCTGACATGGCGCAGCTTTTGATCGTTTACCATTCGCGCACTGGCGGCGCCCGTCAGATGGCCGAAGCGGCGGCTGAGGCCGCTAATGTTGAGGCCGACACTATCCTGAAATCCGCCGATCAAGCCGGGCCTGACGATCTGCTGGCCGCCGATGGCTATATCTTTTGCGCGCCAGAGAATCTGGCCGCGATTTCGGGTCTGATGAAGGAGTTTTTTGACCGCAGCTACTATCCAGTACTGGGTCAGATCGAAGGACGCCCCTATGCGCAGATGGTCTGCGCCGGGTCTGACGGAGAAAACGCGGCTCGTCAGATGGCTCGGATCGCCACCGGCTGGCGGTTGAAAGAGGTGCAACCGCCCCTCATCATCTGCACCCACGCCCAATCGCCCAAGGCAATCATGGCCGAAAAGACCATTCCTGACGATCAGCTTGATCAATGCCGTGAAATCGGTGCCGCTTTGGCTGCGGGTCTGAGTCTGGGTGTGTTCTGAGACTCAGTTCAGATCGACAACGGTGGTGCCATCGTTCCAACCGTCCACATTGCACCGCGCCTGAATCTGAACTTGCGTGGCGCCCTCGGGGATTGCGACGCCACTTAGTGAACGCGTGAAGGGTTGTTCGTTCTCATGGGGGTGGTGAAGCACACGCATCCCCAGCTCATTTCCATTCATATCCAGAACGCGCCATCCGTCGGCATAGTGATCCCAACCGGTGTCCGGATGCCGAATCGTCACGTCGAACCGCCATGTGTCGCCACTCTGGCTGGCCGAGACATTCTCGATCACTGCGGGATCAGCAAAGGCGGGAGCTGCCAGAAAGGCGCTGAGAATCAGATATCGCATAGGGCGACCATACGAGGTGATGCGCAGCGGCGTCATCACGACTCTGTGTTGGGTGGCAGGTTTAACAAGACTGACCGGGAGTGCGAGGCAAACTCGCGACGGTAGAGTACGCCCAGGGTGATGACAGTTCCAATTATCAAGGCAAGTGGTCCCAATATCCATGCCAGTGAGGCCAGCGCGAAATAGGTAGCACGCAGGCCGCGATTGAAACTGCGCGCGGCGGTGACGCATATTTCGGCCGCTTGAGCTGCGCGCGGATAGGCTTGAGGGTCTTCTGGGTCATTCGGGACGGCGGCCATTAGCACCGCGCAATACCCAAATAGCCGATGGGCCCAAACGTATTTCAAGAACGCATTGGCCAGAAACAGGATCACCACAAGTATTTTGATCTCCCACACCAGCGCCGGGGCACTGCCGATGGCCAGATCGCTGGCAACGCCCGCCAACCGTTCTGTGTTTCCTAGCAACGCCAACCCGCCCCCGATGGCGATCATGGTGGTGGATGCAAAGAACGTACTGCCTTGACGCATCGCTGCCACGACCTGTGCGTCAAACATTCGGGGTTGCCGGGTGACCATCTCGTGCATCCAGCCGCGCCGGAAGTCATCCATCATCATAGCGACGGATTGTTTGTCAGGAGCGGGGTGCTCAATCCGCCAACCTATCCACTGCCATGCGCCTATCAGCAGCAGCACGGCAGCATAATCAAGTGTCGAGAACATAAGGGCGCGGTCAATCCAGGTCATGCTCGGGACAGTAGGGCCAGAGATAGGAACTTGCCAGATGGGTTAATTGGTAATATTATTTTACCAAACGGAGGATCAGCGATGGAAATGCCCCAGCCAAACCCCGAAGTCCTTGCGCGCAAGCAGGCTGTGCTGGCGCGGTTGCTACAGGTGCTGCCCAAAGACGCTGTGATCCATGACCCGGCAGAAACGCGTGCCTATGAATGTGATGCGCTGACGGCTTACCGCTGTCCGCCAATGCTGGCGGTCTTGCCATCAAATACGCAAGAGGTATCGGACGTGCTACGCATCTGCCACGAGGAAGGTGTGCCGGTGGTGCCGCGCGGCTCGGGCACATCGTTGGCGGGCGGAGCATTGCCAACTGCGGATTGTGTAATCCTTGGCGTTGCGCGCATGAACGACGTGTTAGAGACTGATTATGATAACCGTTTTATCCGAGTTCAGACCGGCCGTACAAACCTGAGCGTGACCGGAGCTGTCGAAGAAGAAGATTTCTTCTATGCGCCTGACCCGTCCTCGCAGCTAGCCTGCGCAATTGCCGGCAATATCGCGATGAACTCAGGTGGAGCGCATTGCCTGAAATACGGCGTGACCACGAACAACCTGATGGGCGTAACAATGGTCATGATGGATGGCAGCGTGATCGAAATCGGCGGCGCGCATCTGGATGCGGGTGGTCTTGACCTGTTGGGAGTCATCTGTGGGTCCGAAGGACAGTTGGGCGTTGTGACCGAGGCGACGCTGCGCATCCTGCGCAAACCCGAAGGGGCACGGCCGGTGCTAATGGGCTTCGATGACAATGAGGTCGCAGGGCAATGCGTGTCAGACATCATCAAATCAGGCATTCTGCCAGTGGCGATCGAGTTTATGGATACTCTCTGTATCAAAGCTTGCGAGAATTTTGCGCATGCAGGCTATCCGGATTGCCATGCCCTGCTGATTGTTGAGGTCGAAGGGTCCGAGGAAGAGATCGACTATCAACTGTCCAAAATTATTGAGATCGCCAAACGCCACAACCCGGTGGAACTGCGTGAAAGCCAGTCGGCCGAAGAAAGCGCGAAAATCTGGTTGGGCCGGAAATCGGCCTTTGGCGCGATGGGGCAGATGAATGACTACATGTGCCTGGACGGCACGATCCCGGTCTCGTCGCTGCCCGAAGTTCTGCGTCGGATCGGAGAGTTGAGTGAAGAATACGGTCTGCCCGTGGGCAATGTTTTTCACGCGGGCGACGGAAATATGCACCCGTTGATCCTGTTTGATGCCAACAAGCCAGGTGATCTGGAAAAGTGTGAGGCCTTTGGGGCGGATATCCTGAAGCTCTGTGTCGATGTGGGCGGTTGTCTGACCGGTGAACACGGCGTGGGTATCGAAAAGCGAGATCTGATGTCCCACCAATACACGGCCGCGGACCTTGAGGCGCAGATGGCCGTCAAGGATGTGTTCGACCCCAAATGGCTGCTGAATCCGGCCAAGGTATTCCCTCTGGATGTGTCCGAATCTCGTCGGGACACGCGAATTGCAGCGGAATAACAGGCTCTAATAAAGAAGAATCGCATGAAACCAGAGACAGAGACCGAACTGGCTGAGTTGGTGGCCGGATTGCAAGACCCCGTGCGAATTGTGGGCGGTGGTACGCGCGGCGTGGACGGACCGGAGACGACGCTTTCAACCTCGGGGATGAGCGGTATTACACTTTACGAGCCCGGAGCGCTGACATTGGTCGTTCAAGCCGGCACGCCGGTAGCCGAGATCGAAGCGGTTCTGGATTCAGAAGGCCAACAACTGGCGTTCGAACCAATGGACCATCGGCGCCTACTTGGGACTAGCGGGACGCCCACCATTGGCGGCGTCGTAGCCGCCAACATCTCAGGCCCGCGGCGTATTCAGGCCGGAGCGTGCCGCGATTTTCTGCTGGGCGTGCGCTATGTCGATGGTATGGGGCAGGTCATCAAGAACGGCGGCCGGGTGATGAAAAACGTAACTGGCTACGATTTGGTCAAGCTCATGGCTGGCTCTTGGGGCACGCTTGGGGTTTTGACGGAGGTATCCCTGAAAGTTCTGCCAAAGCCCGAGACTGTTGCGACATTGGTTTGGCATGGATGCGGTTGGGCCGTTGCAAGTAAGTTATTTTCCGAGGCGCTGACCTCACCTTACGAAGTTACCGGAGCAGCAAGGTTGCCCGAGGCAAAGGACGGCTCACAAGAGTCTTCTCGGACGTTTATTCGAGTAGAGGGTTTTGAGGCCTCGGTGAAATACCGTGTTGGTAAGTTGCTGGAGCTATTTGCCGACACAAAGCCCGATCAGGTCGTTTTGGACTTAGACGAAAACCAAGCACTCTGGCGCTCGGTCCGCGATGTCGAACCCTTCGCTGGGTCGGCCGGTAATGTTTGGAAAACTTCGGTAAAGCCAACGGATTTGGTTCACGTTGCCGGAAAATGGGAATTCGATCACATTTTGGATTGGGGCGGCGGACTGATTTGGACACTGGCCCCAAAGGACGTTGACCTGAGAGAGCAGTTGCGTGGTGTAGACAGTCACACCTCACTGGTTCGCGGTGACGCTGAAACTGTCAACGCAATGGGGCGGTTCCAGCCGGAATCCACCGAAATTAAGGCTCTAACTAAGGGTATTCGGCAGCGTTTCGATCCGCGAGGCGTGTTTAATCCGGGTTTGATGGGGTAGGCGGATGCAGACAACGTTCACCGAAAAACAACTGCAGGACCCGGCGGTCCAACGCTCGAACGAAATCCTGCGCAGTTGTGTGCATTGCGGGTTTTGCACTGCTACTTGTCCGACCTATCAGGTTTTGGGGGATGAGCTCGACAGTCCGCGGGGGCGCATCTATCTCATCAAAGACATGCTCGAGAATGAGCGTGTCCCGGATGAGAAAACCGTAAAGCATATTGACCGCTGCCTGTCCTGCCTTGCTTGTATGACGACTTGCCCTTCGGGTGTGCATTACATGCATCTGGTCGATCACGCGCGAGAATACATCGAAGCAAACTACAAGCGCCCTTTCACGGACCGCGCTCTGCGTTGGGTCCTGTCGCAGATATTGCCTTATCCTATGCGGTTCCGTTGGGCATTGATCGGGGCCAAACTGGGTCGTCCGTTTCGGTTTCTGATGCCTGATGCGCGACTGCGGGCAATGCTGGACATGGCACCGAAACACATACCGCCAGTCAGCCGAAACGATGATCCGCAAAGTTTCACACCCAATGGCGAGCGCAAAAAGCGCGTGGCGCTAATGACGGGCTGTGCGCAAAAGGCCCTGAACACAGATATCAACGACGCGACAATCCGTTTGCTCACGCGTTTGGGGTGCGAGGTCGTTGTGGCCGAAGGCGCCGGCTGTTGTGGTGCGTTGACCCATCACATGGGCAAGGTGGAAAACAGCCACAAGGCTGCAGAAGCCAATATTAGAGCCTGGACTTCGGAAATGGATGGCGACGGGCTGGATGCCATTGTGATCAACACAAGCGGTTGCGGCACTACAGTCAAAGACTATGGTCATATGTTTCGAAACGATCCTCTGGCCAAAGACGCAGCACGTGTGTCGGACATCTCGATGGATATCAGTGAATTGCTGATGCAATTGGATGTTCCTGAGGGTGCAGACAAGGAAATGGTGGTTGCCTATCACGCTGCCTGTTCGTTGCAGCACGGTCAGAAAATTAAGACCTACCCAAAAGATCTGTTGAAAAACGCCGGGTTCACCGTTGTAGAGCCTGCTGATAGCCACTTGTGCTGCGGTAGCGCGGGAACCTACAACCTGATGCAGCCCGAAATCTCAGGTAAATTGAAACAGCGCAAAGTCAGAACGCTTGAAGCTAAGAACCCGGACGTAATTGCTGCTGGCAATATCGGATGCATGATGCAGATCGGCTCGGCTTCGAATGTCCCAATTCTGCACACGGTCGAGTTGCTGGATTGGGCAACAGGTGGCCCGAAACCCCGAGCAATGACGCAGGAACGTTCCGAACAAGCGGTCCCAATGTTACGGTGAGTTTGTCTGATGCACCGCTGCATCAGTTGCGCGTTTAAACCGGTCTGACCGCTACCGCCCTATTTTCGCCCAACCCAGCGCGTAGGAAGATAAGCCAACAAAAACGCCGGAGAACCGTTTGCGAAACTGGATCAGGGCTTTTGCGCTGGCTTTAACGCCGATGGCCGCTATGGCGCAGGACAGCGGGCTTAAAAGCTTGGACACCACCGATGCGGGGCGGGCGTGGATGGCTGTCGGGCGTCTAAACATAAACGGAACCGGGTTCTGTACTGGAACTCTGATTTCCCCAACTCTTGTCCTTACAGCTGCGCATTGTTTGTTCGATCAGGCCACGGGCCAGCGGATAGATTTATCTCAAGTCGAGTTTCTGGCCGCTTGGCGGCTTGGGCGCGCCTCTGCCTACCGGGCGGCGCGGCAGGCGGTAATTCACCCGGATTATCAATTCGACAATCAAACTTCCTCGGCACGGCTAAGCAGCGACATCGCTTTGATTGAGCTATGGCAGCCCATACGAAATACCACCGTCATTCCATTTGAGACTGGCGCACGCCCTCGGCGCGGCGAAGAAGTCGGAGTTGTTTCATATGGTCAGGACCGGGCCGAGGCTCCGTCGCTGCAAAAGGTTTGTTCTGTTATGACCCGCCAGTCCAAAGTTCTGGTGATGTCCTGCGATGTGGAGCTCGGTTCCTCAGGCGCGCCAGTCTTTTCCTTTGATGACGAACGGCCGCGTATCGTTTCCGTCGTCGCAGCCAAAGCTGAGTTTAACGGTCAGCGTGTCGCCGTTGGCACCGCTGTGGAAGGCTCGCTTGAATTGCTGGAGGCTGAACTATTGGCTGGGCGCGGGTTCGGCGCGTCCTCTTCTCAGGGAAAAGCCAAAACAAACATCGGCGCTCGGTTTATCAAACCATGACCCGTTTTTTGATCATCCTGCTTGGCTTGTCTTTGCTGGCAACTGCGTCGAATGCACAAAGCGGCAAGCGTAAGCTTACGGATCGCGACGATCTTTATGGCTGGGAGGCCGTCGGACGGCTGGACATCGGCGATGAGGGGTTCTGTACTGGAACTCTGATAGCCAAGGATCTGGTTCTGACGGCGGCGCATTGTGCGATCGAGAGACGCACGCGTGAGCCATATGCGCCTGGTAAGGTTACCTTCCGTGCCGGTTTGAGTGACGGCAAGTCTTTGGCTGATCGCAAAGTCGTCCAGATCGCTATTTTACCGGATTACGCCAAATACCCTGAGTTGTCGGCGCAGGCCGTTCGCGCCGATGTTGCCCTAATGCGTCTAGATCAACCCATCCCATATTCGGTTGCCAATCCTTTCGCGTTGCACAGCGGGCGCATTGGGGGAAATGAAGTCAGCATCGCCTCCTATGGTCGTGGACGGTCCGAGGCGATCACTCGAGAGCGATCCTGCCGTATTTTGCACAGGCAGCAGGGACTGATTACTTTCAATTGCGATATTACATTCGGGTCATCCGGTTCGGCGCTTTTGGCTCGAAACGGCCCACGTTGGCAAATTTTGTCGGTGGTTTCTGCCGTTGGATCCGATGGCCGTCAGAAGATCGGTTTTGGTATGGAACTTTCGGACATCGTCTCGGATCTCAAAGCCATTTTGCGCCGTGACGCCCCCCAACCCAAGGCATCAATCCGCCGCTTGCGGGTTGGATCGGACAAGTCGGACACCGGTGCGAAATTCATCAGTCCCGGAGGGGGTTGAACTCGCCCAAATCGCTACCCATGTGAACTGTATCGGGTCGCCGAAATCGGGGCCTGAGACCAGAACCGCCCGTCCAAAACGGAGGGCTTTATCGTTAATCGCTCGAGAAAGAGGATACGACACATGCGTAGTTTTGATTTTGCACCGCTTCACCGCGCCACCATTGGGTTCGACCAGATCGCCGACATGATGGACCGCGTTCTGACCAACGACGTGGCTCAGCCCAGCTACCCACCTTACAACATTGAGAAAACTGACGTCGACACATATCGTATTTCGATTGCAGTCGCCGGTTTCTCAGAAGAGGATCTGTCGGTTGAAGTGAAGGAAAATGCCCTGATCGTCGCCGGTAAAAAAGCCGCCGAGGATAAAGACCGCAGCTACCTGCACCGTGGCATCGCCACCCGCGCGTTTGAG
Source organism: Ruegeria sp. BE9 (assembly GCF_056538765.1). NCBI lineage: Bacteria > Pseudomonadati > Pseudomonadota > Alphaproteobacteria > Rhodobacterales > Roseobacteraceae > Ruegeria > Ruegeria sp. BE9. Next base: position 78,964 of record NZ_JBQFTS010000006.1, read on the forward strand.
CGCCGCTTTGCGCTGGCCGATCACGTGCGTGTAACTGGCGCGAGCCATGAAAACGGTATGCTGAACATCGATCTAAAACGTGAAGTGCCCGAGGCGCTAAAACCACGCCGGATCGAGATTTCTTCGGCCAAAGCCATCGAAAAAGATGTGGTTGACGCCAAAGCCGTGAACTAAGGCACCTGACACACAGCGATAGTCCCGCCTCTCTGGATTATCGCAGACTGCACGCCCCGCGCACCTCCAGGCGCGGGGCGTTGTGTTTTTAGGATTGAGAAAGATGACCGCACTCTAGCTAGAGTTCAGTAACTTCGAAGAATGCACGCATTGGCTTCATTGACGCTTGTTTCTTCTATGCGGCCCTGCCAACGTTGAGGCACTGGCTGTCTCAGGTTGTTGATGTTTCGACGTTTCATTCCGCTCTTACTTTTATCAATCCCAAATCTGACCTTGGCTGAAGTTGGGCCTCCGGCCTTGACCGAAGACTACTCTGGTCTGGTCGACAAAGGTCCTACGCTGAATATGGGGTTGGTGCGAAATGGAAATTCTGCAGACAACGATCTGGGAGGCACCAATCTGAAAGATGCGTTTTGGGGCGCGAAAGGGAACGACCTTCTGGTTGGATACGATTCCTACGACACATATACTTTTGAATTGGGTGATGGAGCGGACACTATTGTCGATCACAGTGCCGCGGGCAATCGGATCAGGTTTCGCGGTGTCCCCGAAGATGCGGTTGAAAGGACGGAAGTACCCGGCTTCAACGGAGAAACAGACCTGCTGCTCACTTACGGAGAAACAGATGCAATTCGCGTCGTTGGGTGGTCTAATCTATCTGATGAGACAAAATCTGCTTGGACGATAGAACATGTTTTAGTTCCAAAGGGAGAACCTGTCCCAGACACCCCAAGACCCATTGCAATTTTGCTAACTGATCCGCGGGCTGTAAGTATGATATTGCTTGCACTGTTTTTTAGCTGCTTCCCATTGGCACGACTACTATGGCGTCGATGGAGCAACCAATAACCGTTCTAAGCTCGACCTTCTAACCTAGAACATCTTCTAGTCGAGGATTGAAAAACCCTGCACAATTGCTGCGCAGGGTAATTTTGGTATCCGGACATGAACGTCAGTTCCCAGCGGTCACCGATCCGATCGACCAGAACATCGTCTCGCCCGAAGCATCGTCAACGCCGTCATTGTCGGTCATCACGAACGCCTCGCCCGAGGGCAGGATGGCCAGACCTTCGATCTTGTCCAGCACGTAGCCTCCGGTTGAGGTCAGATCAGGCAGCAGGTCGCGTACCTCTTGCTTGCTGACGACAGGTAGTTCACCACCCAGCGGGGCTGGGGTCATCTCGGACAGCGGGATGCGGTAGATCTTTTTGGTCACCGCACGGTGGTCATGCTGGTTGTCGCGCTCGATCACATAGACATGGTCACCGAAAGCCACGATTTCCGACAGGCCAACCCAGCCATTTTCAGGATCCGCCTTGGGATAGTGCACGGCCCCCCATTCCTTGGTCTCCAGATTGTAGGCGACCAGCTTCACGTGGTTATCTGGGTCGTCCTTCCACTCGCGCTGAACGGCCATCCACAGCGTATCGCCTACCTTGGTGATCCCTTCAAAACCAAAGCGCTTCTCAACGGCCATCAGTTCCGGCGGCAGGCCGATCTCACCTTTGCGGTCTTTGATCAGACCGTCGGCCGAGACGTGGTAGATCGCGTGCGGGATGACACGGTCGGTGCGGCCTTCGGAGGCGACATAGAAGCCACCCTTGCCGTCCAGCGTGATGCCTTCCAAATCCAGTTTTTGCGCCGGGTTGCCGTCCTGACGGTGAATGCGGATCACATCCACGATGCGGGCGGGCTGCTGGCTGGGGTCGATCTTGAAGATCGACGGTTGGAAGCCGTAGAAGCTGTCATTGACCGCATAGATCATGCCGTCCTCATCCGCGACCAGACCGGACAGAGCACCCCATCCGATCAGCTCTTCCGCGCCTTCCGAGGTCAAATGCGGATAGTTGGCGGGGGCGTCCTGATACTCAAAAATCGAGACATGCGCACGCGGGCCGCCATCTTCGATCAGGTCCTTTTCGTTTGCCGAGACCAGCAGATTGCGCTCGGGGATGGCAACATAACCTTCCGGCCCAACGCCTGAGGGTAGCAGCTGTTTCAGAACCGGGTTGGCAGGATCGGTGGCGTCATAGACACCTACGACCGAGGCGCGTTCGGCCCCAACGAAGATCATCGGAGTGCCGCCGAAAGTGGCTGCGGTCACGCTTTCCGGCTCAACGCCTTTGGCGTCCGAGCGTTTGTCGGGGTAGTGGCCGATCTGGATTATCGCTTTCTCGAAATCGGTGCCGTTTTCGTAAACAACGGTGCCGTCCTTGTGGAAGATCGTCCAGCCGCGCGACCCGCCCTCATAGTCACCTTCATTTGCGGTGGCGAAGTGGTTGTCGTCGATCCATTTCACCGCATCTGGCTCGCGCAGGCGGCCCTTTTGGCTTTCGGTAAAGATCAGCGCGCCGCGTTCGTCAGTGGCATCAATGCCTTCCAGATCAACTGCGCCTGCTGAGAAATGGCTGACCACGTTGCCATCTTTGTCGACGACTGCGACGTGGTTGTTCTCTTGCAGGGTGATGACGGTTTCGCCAAGGCCGTTTATGTCAACGAACTCCGGCTCGGGATCGGTCGGGGCGACCTCGGCCAGACCGGTCAGCGAGGCCATCTTCATGCCAGAACAGTCCAACGCGCCGCCTTTCAGTGGCACCAGTGCCAGCGATCCGGCGGGTAGCTGTGGGATGACGCCGTCGTTCAGGTCTTCGTCACGCTCGTTCTCGATGGCCACGGCAACAAAGCTGCCATCGGGGGCGATGGCAACGCTGTCGGGCTGACCACCCAGATCGCAGGCGCCGGTTTCCGTATTACCCGCGATATCGACCGAGATCAGTTTGCCCGAGGGAGCGGTATAGCTTTCCGAGGTATTCACACCGACAAAAGCCGTCGCGCCGACGATTCCAACAGAGGTCGGCTCTCCACCCACTTCCATCGCACCCAACGGCGCGGGGTTTGCGGGATTGGTGATGTCGACCATACCGATCACACCCAGTGGGCTGTCGGTATAGACCAGCGTCATCCCGTCCGCAGTCGCTGCGATGATCTCGGGCGAGGTCTCGCGATTGGTATCCGCTCCCTCGGCCATGTTTTTGACGACCGGGAAAGAAGCAATTCGGTTGAAGTTCATCTCTGCCGCAGCCTGACCGGCGGTCAGGGCAAGGGCAGATGTCAGGCAGACAAAGCGCAGTGACATCGGTAGGTATCCCCTCTTACTTGGATGCAAGAGGGATGACCGCCCTTGATTGCGCTTTTGTGACGGTTTGGATTCAGTTTGGTGACAAGCGCGTTGAGAAAGGCCACCGCCCTAAAGCGATGGCCATTTCTGCTCAGACTGACATGCAGATGTATTTCATCTCTAGATAGTCTTCCATGCCGTGGTGGCTGCCTTCACGACCCAAACCGGATTGCTTTACGCCGCCAAACGGGCCCAGCTCGGTCGAGATGATACCGGTGTTTACGCCGACGATGCCATATTCCAACGCCTCGGCCACCTTGTACACGCGGCTAAGGTCCTTGGCATAGAAATAGGACGCCAGGCCAAAGATCGTGTCGTTAGCCATTGCGATCACGTCATCCTCATCCTCGAACTTGAACAGGGGCGCCAGCGGACCAAAGGTTTCTTCCTGCGCGACTTTCATCTCTTGCGTGACGCCGGTTACGATTGTGGGCTGAAAGAATGTTCCGCCCAGATCGTGAGGCAGGCCGCCGGTGAGGATGACGCCGCCCTTTTCGGTCACATCTGCGATGTGTTCGCGTACTTTGTCTACAGCTTCGTGACTGATCAACGGGCCGGTGGTTGTGCCCTGCGTCAGGCCATCGCCAACCTGCAGCGCTTCGGTCGCGGCTTTCAGCTTGGCTGCAAATGCATCATAGACGCCGGCCTGCACATAGATGCGGTTGGCGCAGACACAGGTCTGGCCGTTGTTGCGAAACTTGCACATCATTGCGCCTTCGACGGCCGCGTCCAGATCGGCATCGTCAAAAACAATGAACGGCGCGTTGCCACCCAGTTCCATCGAACATTTCATTACCTGATCGGCTGCTTGACGTAGCAGGATGCGCCCAACTTCGGTCGAGCCTGTAAAGGTCAGCTTCCGCACGCCGGGGTTTTCGCAAAACTCCTTACCGATCTCGCTAGCCTGAGAGGATGGCACTACGTTGAACACGCCGGCGGGAATGCCAGCTTGTTCGGCCAGCAGTGCCAAAACCAATGCCGACAGAGGCGTTTCGGTGGCAGGGCGTGCAACAAAGGCGCACCCGGCAGCCAGCGCCGGGGCGGCTTTGCGGGTGATCATCGCATTAGGGAAGTTCCACGGAGTGATCGAAGCCGCCACACCGATGGGTTGTTTCAAAACGGTGATCCGCTTGTCTCGCTGGTGACCAGGGATAGTTTCGCCATACACACGTTTGGCTTCTTCGCCGAAGAACTCGATGAAGGACGCGCCATAGCCGATCTCACCAATCGCTTCAGCCAGCGGCTTGCCTTGTTCTGCGGTCAATATCTTGCCGAGATCCTCGGCGTTTTCCATCATCAGATCGAACCAGCGCCGAAGGATCGCTGCGCGCTCCTTACCTGTTAACTTGGCCCATTCCTTTTGCGCGGCCTCGGCCTGAGCAACTGCACCTGCCACTTGTGCGCGGCTGACGTCAGCGACTTCGGCAATGACGTCGCCCCGGGCGGGGTTGGTTACGGCAAAGGTTCCGTTTTCTCCGTCTACCCACTGACCACCGATATAGGCTTTGGTCACCAACAGGTCGGGGTTTTTCAGAATGGATTTCAGATCGGTTGTTGCGTCCAGCATGGGTCGGTCTCCGGCAGGGATCGTTTCAAGCGCACCCAATCAGGTGGCTTCGGATTTGTCTATGTCCACAGTTGGCCTCAGATCAATCCAGATTTGATCAAAAATTACCTTATGAAGCCGTTCAATAGTGTGCCGATCGGTTTCAGTATACTGCTATCTTTTTGGGTATGAGTTTGCCAAAGTCCGAGTGATTTTGGACTCAGAGGGGATGTAAATCACCGTAACATTCCCTATCTTATGAGCATATAAAGAAAAAAAGGGATAGCAGAAATGTCGAACCAGCAATTTGATGCGTTAATTCAGGAAACGCAGGCCAAAGTACGCGAAAGCCAGTCACAGATCGAAGGGCTAACTTCGCGAATTGAGGCCGCGCGCGCCAAGATTGGGACTGCCGAAGCTGAAATCGACATCGAAAACGCGACGCTTGAGGATGTCCACGCCCACACCGAGGTGATGAACGCCAATATCGCCGAATTGATTATGGGTCTGGACGACGTCACCAATGCGTTCTCCAAGGATTTCGACGAGATGCGTTCGAAAACCGGCTGGGAGTCCTTTGTTGGCATCTTCGCGAAGGGAAAATCCGAGTCGATGCGGCAGGAACGGATGCGCACCGCCAATATCGATGACAAATTGCAGGACCTGATCGCCAAATCCGATGTGATCGTGAAACTGCTGGAAAGTCAGTTGTCCGTGTTGGAAGAACAGCGTGTAAAGGTCGAGGATAACCTGACCGGTACGCTGGATGACCGTGAGGCAACCGTTGCCGAGCTTGAAGCTCTGCGCGCCGAAATTCAGGGTATGGACCCGACCATCATCACCTTGGAGAACAAAATCAGCGTCGAACAGGATGCCGCCGTGCGGACCCAGTTAGAGACTGAATTAGCCGAGCTGAACAAGCAATATAACGCCAAGGTTCAGGAAGAGCAGGTCAAGCTGGCCAAAAGCCAAACGCTGGAGCGCTATATCGAAAAGGGTAAAACCTGGGTCGATTCACTGCAGAACCAGGCGGCGACGCAGATGGTGCTGATTAACAAGCTGCAGACAGACACGCAGCAGCGCGTGGTTCTGTATGACGCCCTGACCAAATCGCTGAAAACCGCGCAGCAGCAGGACGTGGCCCACCGTATCAACGAAATCGGCGTGCAGACCGACCAAGAGGCGCAAACCGCCATGGCCGCCATCGGCACCGCGACCAACCAGAAGATGGCCGACATGCTTGAGGCGCATGAGGACCACATGGTCTTTGCCCGCGATGTGCTGGAGAAAAAGGCCAAGGCGGATGAACGCTTTGCCCGCCGGTTTGCCTCGATTGTCGAGAAGCATGATAAGAATTTGTATGGTGGGTCCTGAAGGACACCCTCTCAATGCAATACCGCGGAAAACACTCTCCTTCGGGATTGTCACGCAAAGATATCGACCTGCCAGATTGGGTGGAAAGAGCAATGTTTATGCGATGGTTTGCCATCGGCATAGGTCTTGTACTCGCCATGATTACGGGCTTACCGTTCTTCGCCCTGGTAGGATTTGTTGTGTTCTTTGGTGTCGGATATGCAGTGTATCATATCTACAAGCAGGAAGACCCCGTCTCGGCGGAAATTGCGTTCTATAACGAAGCTGACGGTTTTCACTCTGGAGACGGGGATGGAGATGGCGACGGCGGCGGCGATGGTGGAGACTGATGAACACTGACCCCACCCAAGACCATGTCGGCCTGACCGACACCTTCGCCTCGCGCCGCTATTTCCGCAAATTCGAGGTGATCACCGTCCACCTCCTGCGCGTGGCCGCGACGATGGAAGCAGAGGGCGCGATCTCGAAACAAGAGGTGCGGATCGTGTCGAGTTACCTTTCTGGGCTGCTCTACACCTTCCGCGCGCTGTCCATGAAATACCTGCTGGTCGGGCGCGATACGGGGCGGTTCTTTGGCAGCCTCGCCATGGACAAGCGCGACAGCGGATTTCCGGTGGCGGCAGAGTTGCTGACAATGGCCAATGACGCGCAGCAGGCGCAGGTGCATCTGGAAAACATGCCGTCCGAGGATGACCTGAAGACCGACATGGTGCGCACCATCATCAGCGAACAGGAAATCCCCACCAAACTGCAATTCGCGCTGTCCCAAAGGCTCTATTACGAGGAATTATTGAAGGGTCAGCTGTTCTGGGCCCGTAACGATCCCGAGTGCCACTGGATTGGAAATGAAGGAGAACGGCGCAAGTTCATGATCCACTGGGCGGTTTATGACAGCCAGATCAACCTGCCGGTCATCTACCTGATGCAGTTGGAGGACAGTGGCAAAACCGCCCTGCCCAAGGACCAACGCCGCTGGCCCGAGGTGCAGGCGCATCTGATGGCGCAGTCTCTGGGCGGGTTGAAACTGGTGACCATTGCCAAGGGGTTCGATCAGGATTTCGACGACCTGCACCCCAAACACCTGCGCCGCATCCATGTAGGCCCGATGTATTCCTCGGCCTATACCGAGCAATCCGGCCCTCTGCGGCAAGTGTTGGAGGACGCGCAGGCGCCCGAAGGTCAGGACTGGGCGCTGGCTTGGACCACCGAAGAGCTGGAAAGCGAAGAGGTGATCGAGGAACGCGCCGGGTGGTTTTCGACCGTCGAGCGCGAGGTGTTCGCTTTGGACCCGTTCGGCGGGCAAGGAGCCGAGACCGGTGCCACGCGCACCCAGAGGTCGATCATCCTGCCCCAGCGCCCGTTTCAGGTTTTGGCCGAACGCAATCCGCCGGGCTTTGCAGACGTGCGCAAGTTCGTGGTCAGTAAGGCCGGACAGGTCCTGAGATATTGAAGATAGCAAAGGCGATTTTGAAATGAGTTTGACGTCAGATCAGATGGAATTGCGCGAAGAGGATATTCGCAAGCATTATCCGGCCGCGACCGCCTTGCTGAACGGCTTCGACCACGCGCCGCGTATTGCCAAACCCGTTGAGGCGGCTGTTGAACGATCTCCGGGTGTTTCGACGGGGCGGCGGTTCCGATCGACCACACCGGGGCTGGTGACACGACGCACCGTGCGCGCGGATGGCGTGCATTTGGTCGAACGGATCGAGGCCTCGGATGAGGGCGATGCGCTGGTTTCACCGCCCCAGGCCACCGTTCAGCAGGCTATTCGCCGCGCCATTGCCATCGCTCTGGCCGTGGCCGAGGCCTATGCGGAGCAGACGCCTCTGGCCGACCTGAAACGGGCCAATCTGGCCGGAGATCTGCCGCCCGCCCGCAAAACCGAGTTTTCGGAACTGCTGATAGCGGAGGCTCTGATCACGTCCCACACCTTCGGCAACGCGCTGGCTTATCTGATGTCCTCGCATCTGGGCGAGACGACTGCCGATATCGGTGAGATCGAAGAGGTTCTGACCGATAATGGGCAACTCGCCCTGCACGGCGCGCTTTGGGAACTGGACCAGACGCTGGCCAAACACGCCCCGGATGACGCGCATCTGATCGCCGCCACCAGCGCCTATGCCGAGCAACTGATGGAGAAGGCCGCCCTGCGTGCTCAGTCCGCAGGCCATCTGGCCCCGTTCCAGAACGCCGCCTGGCATATCGAGTCCGACGATCTGACGATCCGTGGGTTTGAGCCCGCCTCCAAAGCCAAGTCCACCACGCTCACCATGACGTTCAAGAAACCGAACGAGGTGGTGGGCAACCATATCGCCAAGTATCAGGCAATGAAGCTGGCCAAGATGCTGATGGCCTACGACTTTGATCGCCGCCTGAACCCGTTTGCGGAACTCGGCGGGTTCATTTTCACATTCATGGGCGACGGCAAGCCGGGTACGGGCAAGACCACCCTGATCCAGATGATGGCTGGGTTGATCAACGACTATTGCCAGAACGCGGGCTACCCGTTCCGCTATCAGAACCTGAGCACCGACAATATCGACAGCTATCAGGGCAAATCCGGGCAGAACGCCAAGGCGTTTATCAACACGATCATCGACCCCTCGGTTATCGGCTTCGGCACCATCGACGATATCGACCAACTGGCGGGCAAGCGCGGCGACAGGCAGTCCTCCGCCGGACAGTTGGAGATCACCGCTGTGCTGATGGAGAGCTTTGCCGGCGCCAACACTGTCGTGCGCGGCAACTGCACCTTTGGTATGTTCTCGAACTACCCCGAGAATGTGGACGACGCCCTGCGGCAGCGGGCGGGCGCGCGGTTTCTGGTGGACGGTCCACAAACGCGCGAAGACTACATCGACATCCTGCATCTGCTGATGGGCCGTAACCACGACATCCCGCTGGGTGAACACGAAGCCTATGCCGCGCAGGAGATCAAAAAGGCCGTCGCCGCTAGTTTCGAAAGGCATTCCCGCCCGCATGAAGACGCTTTACTGCAGGTCTATGACCGGGTCTCCGGCGATATCGGCCAGATGGACACCATCGCCAAGCTGGGCACCTACCTCAAGGCGATCCAGCAGGCCGATGAGCGGTTCACCGGTCGCGCGATCAAGAACATCACCGACGCGGTCAAGGTCCGCGCGATGGATTTCGAACTGCCCGACGAATGGATGGAAAACCCTGACCTGTTCCTGTTCCGCGACTACGACACCAAAAAGGCGATGATCGAGGAGCTGCGCCAGCCGATCACGGTGGAAATGGTGATGCAAGAGATCAACCGCTACGCCGACAGCGAGTTCCGCTATGCCGACAAGAGCGACGAGGTCGCCATCGAGAACGCCGTTCGTGAGATGGGCCGGATGGAAGAGGCCAAGCGGCGGTATCTGGAGGGGAAGAATGCGTAGTATAATCGCAACTTTTATTACTATGCTTTGTTTGCCGAAAAGGTTTGAAAAATGGTCTCTAGAAGCAAGGTTCAAGTATTCTCAGAGATTATGGAGAAACTTAGACCCGACCGTAAAATTTGCGATTTGGGTTACCGTGAGTTTTCTCGTTCTAATCTTTCTATTTTCGTTTGCATCTGGCTGCGCTCAAGAAGCGAATTGCTCAGGATCGAAATACGCAAACTTTTGGTCGGCTAAACCTAACGAAATTGGTGACACCTTAGCAGGTGTATCGGGTTCACTCGCCTTCTTTTGGCTAATTGTGACAGTAATGCTTCAGGGGAAGCAACTCTCCGCTCAAAGACGAGAGCTTGTTCTCACGCGACGTGAGTTTGAGAAGATGTCGGAAGCTCAAAAAAAGCAAGTTGAAATCATGGACGTTCAAAAGGTGATCTTTTTGAAGGAACAAAAGCAGCGTGAAGAAGCTGCTGCAGGTGCCGAATTTCATAATTTGTTGGAACAGCTTAACGAAGAGCTGAAGCTTGAGAGACTTCGTGATACCCAATGGGATTGTTGGTATGAAGACCAATTCGGGTCGAGAAGGCTTAAAGAACTCCGCCCTTTTTATCTTAGGTCTACGGTCGAGTTGTCGCTACGCGAGAAATTAGAGCACATCTCTAGAAAGCTCTCGGATGCGGAAAGGCTTCTAATAACCAAAGGTGCGGAAATTGTCGGTGAAGACCAGCCTACAAAATTCGGCCCGGTCATGGATTTGTTCCAAATTGTTGAGGAGATGGCAAAACAAAAACCTGCTCTTTCCAATGCGGATGCATCTAAACTCCACCGTTGGCGAATTATGGAAATATACTCGTCTCTACAAACTATGATGAACGCAGACGTTTGGAAGGAGGCAAATTGATCCGCCTCATCAAAAAAGGCCTGATGTTCGGCAATCTCGTCCACATCTCCAGCCCGGCTCTGGTCGAGCGGTATAACCGCGCGCTGCAGCATCTGGCGGGCAAGACCACGGAACTGACGGATTTCCATGTCGATATCTCGGGCTACTCGCCAGAGGTGGGGATTGAACTGGACGACCCGCTCTACCTCAACCCCAACGGGGTCAACCGGCAGTTTATCCTGCTGACGACCGAGCAGAAACGTGCGCCTCTGCTGAACGTCAAATTCTCGACCTCACGTGATATCCTGCGCGAATTCATCGAGATGAACGAGGCGCAGCTGTTCGCCCTGACCGCCACCGATGCGGTGGCCGGAGAGCTGGTGAACTCGGTTTTCAAACTCACTACGCCGCGCGATCTGCTGAACCTGCGCAAGATCGAGATCGAGGCCGACACGATCGGCGGCACCCTGCGTAAGGCTGAGCAACTGGCGGGCATGGTCGAACGGTTCAAAACCGAAGAGGACGCCTGGTTCGACGATGTGCTGATCGCCAAGATGATCGAAACCGCCAAGGAAACCGGAGACGTCACCCGCAACCCCGTCCACTTGCGCCACACCGCTTTCGAGCAGCGCAATTTCTGGACGGCGCATTTTGGTGGCCTCTACCTGTTCCCAGATCTGGATTATCCGGCAGCGATTTGTATGGGCGAACGTCCGGACGACATGCCAATTGAGCACTTGTTTGACCGCACGCAAAGGCACCGTATTGCGGCCTTTCTCAACGACAACAATCTGGTCGAGACGATCATTGAGGCGCGTGGTGTGAACGCCACGGCCGTCCTACAACAAAAGATGGATTTTCTTACGGTTCACGCCGCCGCGGATGCAGGTGTTGACCTGACCGGACTTGACCGCAGCGATATGCGGAGACTGGCCCGGAACTTTTCAGATCGTCTGCCCGGGGCATTTCATGGACTTGCCCAATTGTTGCGCTGGGCCAGCGATGGTGGGCCATGGCCGCGCATCACGTCGGATCATCCGGCCTATTTCTATACTCTCCGGGCGGCCAATACTCCCAATCGCGATCTGGTTAACATGCTTCTAACCGAATTGGCCCCGCTAGACCCTCGCCAGATGTTCATCTGCCATAAGGAACTGTTCTACAGCACCTATTCGACTTGGCCGGAAACCAAGAAAGCCTATGTTGCCGACTTCCTTGCGCGAGAGTATCAGGTGGACAAGGCGGGTGCGCGGGCCGCGCTGTTCGGCCACGAGCCAGATATGAGCGGCGAAGACAGGGTCAGCGATGAGATCATCGCACGCGTCGGGCCCTGGGGCGCCGTTGGGAGAAGTTAAATGTTTGTCGCACTGCGTTTTTTGGTTCCGCTGCTGATCTTTCTGACGATTGTTTATGTGGGTGTTTCAATCTATTCCCGCTGGGTCCGACGCGGTAAACTGATCGCACATTGGGAGAAAAAGGGTCTGACTGGTGACCGTGACGCATTTGTCCGGCGCGGGTTGGAAAAATATGACGGATCATTTCGCCGCAAACTGATCCTTGGGATTTACGTGGTGCCGTTGGGCCTGATCGCGATCCTGATTTACGTTACGAATTTCATGTGAGGGTTTCGCCAATGCGTTACATCAAATGGGCCATTATCATCCTGTTCTGGGGGACGATTGCAGCGGTGCTCAACTATACCCTGCCGCAGCATGACGTGGTGAGGATCTCGGATACGTATGAAAAACGTATCGATCCCGGTGAGAACAGCATCTTCTGGTCCGTTCAGGACGTTGGCAGCGATCCGACTACTCCAAACCGGGATGTTTTCTTCATTCAGACGCGCAAGACCAATGGCAAAGTCATGGTCTATCGGAACGAAGATACCGGTTGGGGTTGGCCGCCCTATTTCAAGCTGAATTCCTCAAACCTGCAGGCTGAGGCCGCGGACCTTAAATCGACTACCGAAAGCCCGCGGTGGGTTGTTGTGCGTCACTATGGATGGCGCAGCGAATTTCTGTCGATCTTTCCCAACGCCGTGAAGATCTGGCAGGTTGACGATCCGGATGTCCGGATTATCCCGTGGTTCAACATCATATTCCTGACTGTCTTCTTTGCGTTGATCTGGGCGATCTGGGTACGTTGGCGCCGGTTCCGTGAGGCCCGCGTCGATCCTATGCTCGAGAATGTGGAAGATGGGTTCTACGCTGCTGGAGACGCGATCGAAGAAAGAAGCAGCAGGTTCAAAAAATGGCTGAACAGTTGGAAGTCAAAATGAGGTTGGCATGGGGCTGAACGGCCCCACTACCTATTCTCTGCTGGGCGCACTAACGGACAACAAACTCTGCATGAAGTGCGCCTGCGGCTTTAATCGTCTTTAGAATGTCGATCATGTCGCGCGGGGACACCCCAAGCGCGTTCAGGCCGGCTACGACCTCAGACAAGGTTGTAGCCTCGGGTATCTCGGCCAATCCCGTGCCTTCCTCTTCCTCTATTCCCGCAAAGGTTCGGGGTACAACGACGGTTTCACCTCGTGCAAAGGGGTTCGGTTGCACTGCAATAGGGGCTTCTTCGACGGTCAGGGTAAGATTCCCCTGCGATACGGCAACGCGTGAGATACGCACCTCTTGGCCCATGACTATGGTTCCCGATCGTTGGTCAACCACAACGCGCGCTTTGGCTTCGGGCTCTACAAGGATATTCTCGATCCGCCCCAGGGCATGTGCGGGCGATATCGCCTGTGTCGCCTCAATGTTCAATTCTACCGTTCCAGAATCCCGCATAATCGCGACAGCCCGGTTGAATTCAGTATTGATAGCCGCTTCGATGCGGCTCGCTGTAGTGAAGTCGGGCTCACGCAATGCCAGACGCATTTGCGTGAGCGTTGACAGGTCAAAATCGATCTCGCGTTCAACTCGTGCTCCGGATGGAATGACACCAGATGTCGGGACACCCCGAACAACCGAGGCTGCTTCGCCCTCGGCCACTGCTCCGCCCGCGAGAACTGTGCCCTGCGCCACCGCATAGATCTGACCGTCTGCAGCGTTAAGCGGTGTCATGATCAGTGTCCCGCCCAACAGGCTTTTGGAGTCACCAATGGCTGAGACCGTGACGTCGATCTGACCCCCAACGCGGGCAAAAGGCGGCAAACTAGCTGTCACCAAAACGGCCGCTACATTTTTAGGTCGAAAATCCTCACCTGTGACGTTGACCCCCAGACGTTCCAGGATGTTCGACATGATTTCTTCGGTGAAGGGCGAATTTCGCAAACCGTCGCCGGTTCCGTTCAGTCCGACAACCAGGCCGTACCCCACAAGGTCATTTCCTCGCACCCCGTCGAAATCAACAAGGTCTTTCAACCGAATAGCGCCGGCTGTCGCCACGCAGGGTAGGAACATCAGTAAGAAAGCGAGGAGTTTCATCTCAGGAAATTCACCAGCGAGAGGTTCGCGTTGCGAACGGTTACAGAATAAAGGCTTTCCAACTGGAACTGAACGGTTTGTAGCTGAGCAGCCGTTTGGTAGGGGTCAGCCGCCAAGAGTTCATTCCGACTGAACTCCAAACTTGTTCGCGCAGCGCCATTGCGCGTGGCTGCCTGCTCGATCCGAGCTTCGGCTGATCCCACTAAAGCGCGAAGATTTACTGTCTGGTTCTGACTATTGGCCAAATCTACACCCAGCTGGGTGAAAAGGGCCGTACGTTGATTTGAGGGTAAGGCGAGCGCATCGTCCGATACGACGGCTGCAACTGCGATGTCTCGCAAGGCGGCCTTGATGGCAGGGTCTGTTGCGGTAAGGGGGATGGTGACGCTTTCATTTTCGGATATCTGCATCGGCGCAAGTGCAGTGTCCGATCCCTGATAGATTACCGCATCAAAACCCGCCGGGTCGTTGAACCAGTCTTCGGCTGCTTGCCTGATATCCGCAACAGTTGTCAGACCGGTCAATTCTGTCTCTAACGCCGTCAGAAGCGCATCTGCCGAAAGCAATGGTGAAACGTCCGTAGCCACCCCTGCAAACAGGCTGCGCCCTCCGGCGCGTGTGTTTAGCGCTGAAACGATCGTGTCTAGCTCATTCCGGGCTTGAACAGATGCGTTTTCATGAGTGACGGCTTGGTTAGAGGTGCCAAACGATAGCAAGGACGCCGTAATTTCGGAAACCGAGTCATTGATGGTTGTCAGGCTCAACTGCATTGCATCCGTGAACAGCCCCGCCTCTGCCGTCGCGACTTTGAATGCGTCTAGTCGGGATAAACTGCGATCCAAATCCAGAAGATGTGAGTAGTCGCCGTCCAATCGGCTTGCGACGTCGTGAACCTTTCCCGTGGACATTTCGTACGACAGGGTTTCGATCTGAGTTTTGATTTCCGTGGCTTGGGTTCGCAATGTCAGGCCTCGGGCCAGATCACCGATTGATGTCAGGTTCATGTTCATAGCCTCAACAAGGTTTCCATCAACTCATCCACGACAGAGACAAGTCTCGCATTTGCTGCATAAACGCGTTCAATCTGCATTAGCTGTTGCAGTTCCTGATCAGTATCTACGCCCTGCTCGGCCTCAATCCGGGCCATTTCCTGTTGAGCCCCATTTGCGAACGCCATGCGTTGACTTGCGGTGTGTGCGTCCGATCCAATTTTGGACAACAACGCTTCGGTGATATCGGCAGCGCGTAAATCTCCGGTTCCAAAGACCGTTCCGGCAATAGGGCGGGCTTCGCTGAGAATGGACCCAAAAGCGCGAAGCTGGCTGGCATCACCCGGAGCCCCTGGGGTTGCTGCGCCTAACCCCGATCGTAACTTCCAACTGTTCCCGCCAGCATCAGGGTTCACCACCGAGTTCAAACTGATCCGCGATGCAAGTCCGGCAGGGGCCGTTGCATCGAAACGGCTTCCATTATCGGTGAACAAACCTGGATCGGTGGCAAGCGCGGTAGGGTCTAAACCAGGCGTTTCAAAGCGTTCGATAAGGTCGCGGGCAACTGAGTCCAGACTAGTTTGGACCTCAATAACCAGTTCATCCCTTATCTGAAATTGGGCCGCCAGCTCACCACCTCGTATCTGAGCACGGTCTCCCCCAGTTCGCACGGGGTTGTCGTTCATTTCCAGCTCGGACAGCAACCCGTTCGCCACTGTCATGTGCGCTTTGGTTTCACCGGTAGTAGAAAAAGAAAACTCCGCCGCTTTGCCTTCCAGCAGGATCAGCCCGCCTTCAGAATAAATGGAAACCTGCTCATTGGCACGCGGGACTACATTTACAGGCACCAACTTGTTGACCTGGTTGATCAATACTTGGCGCTGGTCCAATAAGGCATTGATATCGCCGCCTGAATGCTTGATTGCCGGAATCTTGGAGTTCAGGTCTTCGATGTCTTTGAGGGCCTGATTCAGATTGGTTACGTGCTTTCCGATAGTGCGATCTGCGTCGGATCGCAATTGGCGCAACCCTTCGGATGCCGCGTTGAGCCCCGCTGCCAAATCGCGGCCTGTTCGAGCGACCTGATCAAGTCTTTCAGCTGAATCCGGCAGGCTGGAAGCTGTGATCAGACTACCGTCGAAACTTGCAAGTTTGGTGGCCAGAGAGGTCGGATCATCTGCTGAACCGACGAGGTTTTCCAGACTCGCATAAAAGCCGGATACAACCGTCTGCTGCGCAAGCGCCGCGTCAGTAGTGCGGCGGTTTGCGGTCAAGACAGGATCCTGATGCCGGATGACGCCGATTGGTCGCACACCATTGCCCGAAATAGTGTTTGTCGCCAGTTCCAAAGATCTGCGGCCAAATCCGGGCGTTAGAGCATTTGCGATATTGTCCGATACTACGGATGCACCACGGCTGGCTGCTGTCAAACCGCTCAGAGCATTGTTAAGTGCTGTCGACATATTCATGAGACAAGCCCCCTTTTCTGGTCAAAACCCAAATCAGCGTTTGATGTTGGTGGTTTCCTGAAGCATTTCGTCCACGGTCTGGATGACTTTCGCGCCTGAGGAATAAGCGCGCTGTGTCTGGATCATAGAGGTAAGCTCGGTTGCCACATCTGTGGTGGATTCCTCGCGAGCAAAGGAGACCATGCTGCCAGTTGGTCCTTCACCTGCATTCCATAGAAAGAAGGCGCCGCTTTCCCGGGATGGAGCGTAAGTTTGGCTGTCAAGCGCTGTAAGCCCGTTTGGGTTGGGAACATCCGCAAGCGGGATCTGAAACATGCGGCGACTGACACCGGTATCGTAGAACGCATAGACGTAGCCGTTTTCATCTACCTGCACGCTGGTCATAGTGCCAACGGCCGAGCCATCGCGCGTAATTGATACAGGCGCAAAGGTATCAGAGAGTTGAGTAATGCCGTCCGCATCGCCGATTTGCCCAAGGTTGATTTCCATTGGACCGCCGGCGACGTTGACCAAGACGCTGCCGGTTGTTGGATCATACGCGCCGCCGGACACCGCTGTAACGCTGGCCAGCGTTCCGCCAGCGGCCCGACTGTCGGTGAAAGTCAGCGTGTATTCCCCGATCACAGCGTTGCCCGAGGCCGAATCCCGCAAAATCATGGTCCATTCGTTGCTGGTTCCAGTTGCGGGGACGGTTGGAACAAGTTCAATATCGACGCTTGCCGATTTCCCAAGGTTATCAAAATACTCGACCGAAAGAGGCTCAGAGTTGCCCGGAGCCCCGGCATCTGTAGCCGTCGCAGGTAGATTCATTCGGAGATTCATTTGTGTGGTCGGAGAGCCAGAGAGTTGGTTGGCACTCAGCTGAATCGGTTCAAGGGCCGCAGGGGTATCGCGGGCAACTGGAGGAATTGAACCATCAGGATTCGCGCGCCAGCCCAATAGCACGAGGCCCGATTCTGTAACCAAATATCCCTCTTCATTCGTGCGGAAGGATCCAGTTGTGGTCAGATGCATAACGTTCGACCCACCCGCGATTTGAGAGCTTGGGCGTACCGGTAGCATACCACGGCCGCGCACAGCCAGATCGGTCGAGTTGTTGGTTGTCACCAAAGACCCGCCTTGATCGATCAGACGTTGACTGGTGGTCCTGACACCGCCCGCTGAATAGCTGCCGCCCTGGCCTGACGTCACCATCGAATGAAAGTCGGTTTCAACCCGCTTGTATCCGAAGGTCGAAGAGTTCGCGATGTTATCCGAAATGGTAGCCAGCCGGTTGGCGTTGGCCTTCAAAGCGGCCACACCGGCGTTCAGCGAAGAGGAAATTGTCATTGGCACGCCCTTCTGTTGCGTCAATCGTTGATGCAACAGCTAACGCGCTGGGCCTTAACAGCGCGCTAACAGGTAAAATGCGTACTATCCTTTCAGATTCAGGAATTTCGGAGAAATATAACCTCAATCCTGTTGTTTCGGGCCGCCATTGGGTTCTTGTGCGACAGATGGCGGTCTGCATGGCCTGTAACTCGGTCCAGCCTTGGTTTTATGACGCCTTTGTCTTGCAACAATTGACGCACTTTCTGTGCTCGAGAAGTCGACAAATCCCATGACGGATCTTGCGCCAGAACCACGGGTGACGCACCAACGTGCCCTTCGACAGCCACGGCGTTCGTCACCATATCAGAAGATCGCGCGACCAGCAGGGCCAACGCCCGCATCATCGGAGTCGGATTATTTGTGCCCGATTCGAACAGCGGTTGTTCGTCGGTGTCGAATAATTCGACGACCAAACCCTCGTCGGTCACACGTGTGATAATGTGTTTCAGGACTTTGTCCGACACCATGCTCTCACCGGTTCGTCCTAGCAACTGTGCTTCAAGCGTAGAAAAATCTTCGGTTTCTTTTTCACCGCCTTCGGGATTCACCCCTATTGATCCTCTTGCTTTTCTGGCGACTGTGGGATGCTGTTTCGTAGCCCCCGAGCCGTCCATCACCATGGTTTCTTCGGAGAACATGTTGTTTCCGCCAAAAGCTCCGTCACCACCACCTGACACCGGGTTCACCGGAATCGTTGGCGAAAAATAATCCGCCAGTCCCTTACGTTGTTTTTCAGTCGTTGCATTCAACAGCCACATCAACATGAAGAAAGCCATCATGGCCGTGACAAAGTCGGCATACGCGACCTTCCACGCGCCACCGTGGTGACCATCACCACCTGACACACGTTTCTTCTTGATGATGATTGGCGCCGCATTGGATTGCGCACCCATCTCCACCACCTTTTTTATCACCCAACTACAGGCGTAGCCGGGCAGGTCTTAAGGTGGGCTTAACGCTTAAAACTGTCTGAATTCTCTAGAGCGGCAAGTTTGGGGAAGCGCGCCGGAGAATTAGTTGTAAGCGGTTAAAACTGTTTTTGATTCCATCCGGTTCCGCTTTGCCAAAGAACGCATCCAACTCTTCATGCACTCGCACAGCCTGATCCAACAGCGGATCTGCGCCCTCGGCATAAAGCCCAGCTTTTATCATCACTTCTGACTGTTCATAACTTCCCACCAGTTTTCGTGTCTCCGAGATCATTCGGTTTTCATCCTCGGATGCTGCGGCGGGTAGGCTACGTGAGACAGAGCGGTTTAGGTCAATGGCCGGGAAACGTCCTCGTTCTGCGATGTCACGGCTTAGAACGATATGCCCGTCCAGGACGCCGCGCACGATATCGGCGACAGGCTCATCCATATCGGATCCGGCAACCAGAACGCTGAACACCGCTGTTATATCGCCTTGTTCAGCTGTACCGGGCCCAGCGCGTTCGCATAACCCGGCGATCAACGGTGTGACCGATGGTGGGAAGCCGCGCAACGAGGGTGTCTCGCCCATCGCAACGGCGATTTCCCGATGGGCTTCGGCAAATCGCGTTACCGAGTCGACCAGGAACAAAACATTCATACCCTGATCGCGCAGGTACTCTGCAACCGACATTGCGGAACAGGCGCAGCGTCTGCGTGCCAGCGCCGACTGATCCGATGTGGCAGCGACGACAACCGAACGTTTCATCCCCTCGGTTCCTAGCGCATTTTCGACAAATTCATTCACTTCGCGCCCACGTTCGCCGACCAGTGCGACCACCACCGCATCCGCCTGCATAGATTTAGCCAGCGTTGCCAACAGGGTGGATTTGCCCACGCCCGAACCAGCGAACAGGCCGATGCGCTGCCCTTGCACCACCGGAAGTATGGTGTTGAGAATTGCCAGTCCGGTTTCCATCCGCATACCCAGCGGCTTACGCTTAACGGCGGGGGGCGGGTTGCGCATGATGTCCTGATCCTGCGTACCGGACAGTAAGGGCTTCCCGTCCAACGGTTTGCCGAACGGATCTACAACCCGCCCAAGCCAGTGAATACCCGGCGCAAAGGCGGGTGTTTGGTCAAGAATCACCCGGTCGCCCAGACAGACGCCATCAGGGGCGGCAGTCGGCATCATATGAATAACCTCGGCCTCAACATGCAGCACTTCGCCCGGCAAATCCGGCCCGCTGCGTCGCCGTAAGGTCAGGTGGTCACCGATCCGCGCCTGCCCCTCAAGCCCCTGTATTTCAATGACACCACGCGCCACGCTGGACACTCGGCCCATATGGCGCACAGCAGACAGGCGGTCGAATTCGCATTTCAGAAGCATCGGGTCGAAATCAGACATCGTGGGTTCTCCAACGGGTTTCTGAAAACGCTTTCTAAAGGAATCGGGGTTAAGCCTTGATTGAAATTGATCGAGGGAGAAACCCCGATGTTCTACGACCTGAACGTCTTTAAGACTGCGTACGCAATGGCAACCCACGCCGGGCAACGACAAGCCGTTATTGCGCGCAACATGGCCAACGCAGATACACCGGGCTATCAGCCTGGCGACATCGAGGCCTTTCAAAAAGCTTTCGAAAACTCCGGACCTAGAACCGATATGGCCGCAACGCGCCGGGGTCACTTGCATGGTGGCGCCGGTACACCTCAGTGGGCCGAGATCAAGGCTGACCCTTCGGGCGACCCTAACGGTAATGGGGTCTCAATCGAAGAAGAGATGCTGAAATCGGTGGAAGCCAAGCGGCAACATGACCGCGCGTTGGCGATCTACAAATCTTCCATGAACGTCCTGCGCAGTAGCTTGGGTCGAACTTAAGGGAGGTCGAAGGATGAGTGATTTTTCCCATTCACTCGAGGCGTCGGCCAGCGCCCTGCGGGCACAGTCCGCTCGGTTGCGCCACGTATCCGAAAACATCTCGAACGCTGACACGCCGGGCTATCGCCGTAAGACTGTCCCGTTCGAAACAATACAGAAAGACGGGCGCGATGTTGTGCAGGCCGGACGGGTAAAGTTGGATCACCGCGAAGGGTCGCGGATCTATGACCCCAGCCACCCAATGGCTGACGAAAGCGGTCACTACCTTGGTTCAAACGTCGATTTGATGATCGAAATCGCGGACGCGCGCGAAGCTCAGCGTAGCTATGAAGCTAACCTCAAGATGTTCGACCAGACGCGACAGATGTCGTCGAACCTTATGGACCTCCTCAGAAGATAAAGGACACCAGAATGGATATCCGATCCCTTAACGCCGCCCAGAACTATGCCACTGCTCGCCCTGCCACGCAGGCCGACCCTGATCATGCGGGGCTTGTGGGTGGGTTGCGCAGTACATTTCAAGACTTTGCCGCAACGCTGAAACACAGCGAGCAAGTATCCGAGGCCGCCATGACCGGGCAGGCCGATCCGCATGCGCTGGTTCAGGCTTTGGCGCAAACCGAACTGGCCGTGGAAACGGCCGTTGTCGTGCGGGACAAAGTAGTCGAGGCCTATCAGGAAATTCTGCGGATGCCGGTCTAAAGACGTGCTGAGCGAAGGTCTCTTCTATGACATCGTGCGTCAGGCGCTTTGGGTCGCGGTGATCACCTCGGTTCCGATCCTGGCGGTGGCGCTGGTTTCGGGCCTGATCGTCGGCCTGTTCCAGGCGCTGACCTCAGTGCAAGAGATGACGCTAACCTTCGTGCCCAAGCTGATAGCCATAGTCGTCGTGTTCTGGATGTCGATGGGTTTCATGACCCAAACGCTGGTGACGTTCTTCACCACAACTCTCATCCCGTTGATTGCAGGAGGCCGCTAATGGATACCGCCTATGTCACCTTGTCCCGCCAGTCAGGACTGATGAATGAAATGCGGCTGGTGGCTAACAACATCGCTAATGCCAATACCACTGGCTACCGTGCGCAGGGCTTGGTTTTCTCAGAGTTCGTTCAAGACATGCCGGGAACCCCCTCCCTTTCCATGAGTAGGGCCGAAGTGCGCAACACTTCTTTGCAGCAGGGTTTGCTGACCGAGACCGGAGGGCAGTTCGATTTCGCCATTGAGGGCGATGGCTTTTTCCTGGTCGAAACGCCAGCAGGAAACCGATTGACACGTGCGGGCGCGTTTTCCCCGAGTGCCGAAGGTGATCTGGTCACGATGGATGGCCATCGGGTTCTCGACAGCAACGGAGCTCCGGTTTTCATTCCGCCAGACGCAGCCTCTATTGACGTTGGCAGCGATGGCACGCTGAGCATTGAGGGCCAATTGCTGGGCCAAATCGGGGTCTACCGGGTGGCCGACCCAAAGGCGCTGGTGCGTGAAGGCAGCACTCAGTTCCGAGCTGAAGGCGACATAGATCCTGTCGATGAGCCTGTGATCCTGCATCGGTTTCTGGAAGGGGCAAACGTCAACGCGATTGAGCAGGTAACCCGGTTGGTCGAGATCCAGCGCGCCTATGAGTTAGGTCAAAGCTTTCTGGAAACCGAAGACGAGCGCGTGCGTGAAGCACTCAAAGCGTTGATGCGCTGATAAAAATAAAGGGAATTATGACATGCGGGCTTTGAAAATTGCAGCGACTGGAATGACGGCGCAGCAGATGCGAGTCGAAACGATCTCGAACAACCTAGCGAACATGAATACCACTGGTTACAACGCGCGTCGCGCCGAGTTTGCAGATCTCCACTATCAACAGATGGCGCGGGCAGGGGCCATTAACTCTAGTGATGGAACGGTTCTTCCAACGGGTGTTCAAATGGGTTTGGGGGTTAGGCCCGCAGCTGTGACCGTTCAATTGGCGCAGGGTGCTTTGTCCGCCACCGGAAGTGACTTGGACGTTGCGATTGACGGTCGCGGATATCTGGAGGTGACGCTGCCCAACGGGCAATCCGGTTTTACTCGTGACGGCAGTCTAAAACGATCTGCTGAGGGGCTGATTGTGACCTCAGATGGGTTCACGGTGGCTCCGGAAATAACGATCCCCGACGATGCACGATCGATTTCGATCAACGCTTGGGGGGAGGTTTACGCATATTTCGATGACGCTGCCGAAGGTCAGTTGCTGGGCCAGTTCACTTTGGCCAGTTTTTCAAATGCCAAAGGGCTCGAAGCAATGGGCAGCAACCTATTCAAAGAAACCGAAGCATCGGGCGCGCCGGTTGTTGGAACACCCGGTGAAGATGGGTTGGGTACTGTTCGGCAGGGGTACCTTGAAGACAGTTCTGTTGATGCTGTTCGCGAGGTGACAGAGTTGATCGAGGCGCAGCGTGGATATGAGATGAATGCTCGGGTCATTTCCGCAGTCGATCAGATGATGGGCGCAACGACGCAGGTGCGGTGATGCGAGTGCTGTTTCTGGCATTGGCGTTATTGGGTCCAATTCCCGTTCAGGCCGACATTGTCGTACCAACCCGCACCATTCGCGCCAAAGAGATCATCACTGCCACGGATATCGAGACCAAGGACCAGCAGGTGCCGGGCGCCGTGATCAATGCCAGTATACTGATCGGGCAAGAAGCACGTGTGGCTCTCTATCCCGGTCGTCCCATTCGGTCCGGGGACGTTGGGCCTCCGGCGCTGGTCGATCGCAATGACCTTGTTGTGCTGGTCTTCGATCGCCGCCCTTTGTCGATCACCGCCGAAGGCCGCGCGCTGGGGCGCGGAGCGGTCGGAGACCGCATTCGCGTTATGAACTCGTCGTCCCGCACAACCGTTACCGGAGTCATTCGGCCAGACGGCCAAATCGAGGTGAAGTAATGTCAAAATTTCCGATAACCATGTTGCTTGCCGGCCTTGCCTTGTCGGCTTGCGGGCGGGTCGATCACTTGGGGAAACCACCAAGTTTTTCCTCAAACGTAGACTCACCAGAGCATGTCGCCATGCTTTGGCCAGGCCTGCCGTTGCACACGCAACCTCAACGCAATGTAGACAGGGCATCGCTCTGGAGCGGGGGGCAGCACTCGCTGCTAGGGGATCAACGAGCGATAAAGAAAGGCGATATTCTGACGGTCGTGATCGAGCTGAATGAAAAAGCAGAGATTTCAAATGATACTGAGCGATCTCGCACAAGCTCAGAAAGTCTGGGTATCGAAAGCTTGTTCGGGTTGCCTCAACGTGCCGCCAGACAATTACCCGAGGGGGCCTCGCTTGCGGAAGCTGTCGGAATTGAATCCACCTCAGAATCCAAGGGTGAGGGCTCGGTTAAGAGAAAAGAAAAACTGACACTGCGTGTTGCCGCAACCGTAGTTGACGTCTTGCCGAATGGTGTTCTTTCGATATCGGGTTCACAAGAGTTACGCGTCAACTTTGAGATGCGCGAGCTTTTGGTGACAGGGTTTGTGCGGCCACAGGACATCTCTCGCAAGAACGAAATCACCTACGACAAGATTGCCTCTGCGAGGGTTTCGTATGGTGGTCGAGGGCAGATAACCGATGTCCAGCAGCCGCGTTACGGTCAGCAAATCCTTGATACTCTGTTGCCGTTCTGAGGTGTGAAATGATTAAGAAGTTTATACCCGTTTTCTTGCCTTTGGTTGGGCTTGGCGTCGGTATTAGCGCTGGCGTTGTGATGTCGCCATCAAAAGACGCTGAACACAGTACGCAAGCGGCCAAGGCTGAAACCTCATCAGACAAAGCGGGTGACGCAAAACCGCACAAAGTTGGAAAAGAAGACGGGAAAAGTGAATTTGAGTATCTGCCTTTGACAAAGCAGTTCGTCATTCCGGTTGTGGATGCGGATCGGATTGAAGCCATGGTTACCATGTCCCTTAGCCTTGAAATCACACGTGGCATGACAGAGGCGTTTTATGCGCTCGAACCAAAACTCCGAGACGGCTTTTTGCAAGTCATGTTTGATCATGCCAACACGGGTGGATTTGACGGTTTTTTCACCGAGTCGGACAACCTGAAAGTTCTGCGCAAGGCGTTGTTGGAAACGGCACGCAAAGATCTGGGTGATGACGTTTCGCAGATCCTCATCATGAGCGTAAGCCGCCAGGATGTTTGAGGAGAGGGCCTTGCAATCTGCAAGGCCCCAGTCAGAACAGCTGCATGCTATTGGCTATAGCGCGTTTGCGTTCGTCTTTTCGGGCCGCAGATAGTTTGAGGACGGCTTGCTTGCGCCCAAAGGCCGTGCGCAGGGCCTCTAACGCAGCTAGTTTCCGAGCACGCAGTCGGGCGAGCTCCATGTTGAGGTTGCGGCGAGTTGCGGATTCCCACCCGTTCCACAAAACCTCAGTGCCAGTCACGCAGTATCCCTCGGTTGTCACACTTTCCGACCGGGTTTGTTGAACTTGCGCGTCCAGCCGCGCCAGTTGGGCCTGAATCTTGGCTTCCGCCTCAAGCAGGGGACGCAGGGTGTTATACTCCTTTTGGAACGCAGCTTCGGTGACTTGCTCGAGGTCTGAAAGCCCATCTAGGGTCATCTGATCTGTCCTTTCGCGCGTTTGCGCATTGCCTCAGCGAACCGAATTGCGGCTGCAACCGGGCGGTAGTGCTCTTCGGGGATTTCCTGGCCGATCTCTACAGTCGCGTGCAAAGCGCGTGCGGTCGGTGGATCGGAATGGATTGGAACGCCGGCCTCGGCCGCGCTACCACGGATTGCAGCCGCTACTTCATCCACACCTTTCGCTACGCAAATCGGAGCGGACCCTGCTGTTCTGGCCCATTTCAAAGCCACTGCAAAATGCGTGGGGTTGACGATGATCACATCCGCCTTGGGTACATCTGCCATCATTTGGTTTGTCGCGATGTCCTGTGCGCGTTGGCGACGCTGTTGTTTCACATGAGGGTCGCCCTCGGCATCTTTGGTTTCGTCCTGAATCTCTTTGCGGGACATTCGGTTTTTGCGGATGTGTTCAGAATACTGCCAGAGGAAATCAACCACGCCGATCGCCAGTGCTACGGTAATGACGATAAAAAGGAACCGGAACAAAAGGTTCATCATGAGCATTACCGAAGACCGTGCCGGTGCTGCGCTGGCTGATAGAATGTCGCTAAGGTTGGCGCGCAGGAATAAGGTCAGACAGGTACAATAGATCGCTAGTTTCACAAAGCTCTTGGCGAATTCGAACAACCCACCTCGACCAAATTTGTTTTTTGCATTCGATGGAATCGAGATACGCGACGCCTTGGGTTTCAATTTACTGGGCGCAAAAACCAAAGCGCGTTGGGCGATAAGACTCAAAAGCACCGCAACTGCAGGCAACGCGAATAAGACGGAGATCGAGAGCATCGCCGATTTCAGCATCCCTCCGACAGGGCTGGCAGCAGGACCGTCGGTCAACAAAGGGGCAATCTGGCCAGACTGATCGATCAGGACTACAAACAAAGCCCCCAGATTTTGCAGTCCGAATTGTCCGGAGGCATACAAAGCGATCAAAAAGCCAGCATATGCAGCCACGACCGACAAATCTGTGGACTTGGCAACTTCACCCTTTTGGCGCGCCTTCTGCAGTTTCTGCGGCGTCGGGTCGAATGACTTGTCGCTGTCATCGTCGGATCCGCTCATCGTGCACCCTCAAGTGGGTTTATTATGAAGGCGAAGAGGGCCTCTGACCAAACCGAGAGGATCAATGGCGTACCGGCGAACAGCAGAAACAGGCCCGCAAAAGTAATCGCGGGGGCACCGACAAATGCGACCATCAATTGTGGCATCGCCCGATTGATAACGCCAAGTGCAAGGTTGTAGATCAGCGAGGCGATGACAAAGGGCATCGCTAGAGCAAATGCCAAGCCGAAACTAAAGGCGATTTGCTGCACTCCCCATAGCGACAGGTCTGGAGCAGGTAGAGCGGAACCAAGGGGAAAAAGCATATAGCTGTGGATGAGAAATTGCGCGACACGGATATGCAAACCCAGCAGCACTGCAAGTGCCAACCCGGCAAGTGTCAGCAGATAGCCCATTGCGGGAACAGGATCCGCCGCAGCACCACCGAGGATCTGAGACAGGGAGGTTGCTTGAGCCGCAATAGAACCGGCAGTCTGCAAAGCCAATACAAACAGACGCAGACCCATGCCCAATGCTATTCCGATCAGAACTTCGACCAAAACCATTTGCACGGTTGAAAATAGGGTGACGTTTACGCTTGGCGTTTGAATTGCTGGTGCAACAATCAGGGTAAAAGCCGTAGCGATACCGAGTTTAACCCGGGCAGGAATACTGCGCTCTCCAAAGGCAGGTAGCATTGAAACCAGCGCCGAAACACGTAGGAAAACGACGAATAGGTGCCAAAGTCCAACACCCACCTGAGGCAAAAGCTCTGGCGGCAGTGTGATCACGCCGGTACCGTTCCCACCAGCGCTGGGCGCGCCTCAAGGCCGATTTCTTCAAATGACAGGACCGGGTTGGACACGCCGCGTGCGTGCATAATGGTGCGCAGCAACCTGCGTCTCCGGGTTGAGGTGACGACTGCTGGGAACAGCCCGTTATCCGCAGACTGTGTTACGCTGTTGACGACACCATCGGCCAATTTGTTGAACAAATTTGGTGGCAGCGCGACGTCTAGTCCAGTACTCGGCGCGTCGATTTGATAGGTTGTAAAGGTGTCCTCCCACTCCGGTGCCAATTGGATTAATGGAATCGAGCCATCTTCTCGTTTCATCTCGGCCACCAGCTGGAAACCCAGCCGTTGCCGGACCAACTCGCAAATGCCTTCGGGTTGTGTTGTGGTCAGGCGCGCCTCGGCCACGCTCTCGAGGATTAGTGCCATGTTTCGGATCGAAACCTTTTCGTCCAGCAAGAGCCGTAGAACTGCATGCAATGTGTCCATCGGCACTTTGTCGGGGATCAGTTCGTCGAGTAGCTTGCGGTTGGCCTCGGCACGAACGGGATCGCTGAGGCGGGTCATCTCGGATAGCAGACGTCGCAGGGATTTGAGCGTTAACAGGCGCGAGAAGTTCTGTTTGATGATCTCCAGCAGATGCGTGGCCAAAATCTCGGGAGGAGAGACAATGGTGGCTCCGCTCATCGCTGCGGCCTCTTGGTCCTTGGGTAGGATCCAGCGAGCAGGGGCACCATACACAGGCTCGGTCACGTCATTGCCTTCAGGCAGCATGTCATGGCCGTCCTGGACCAGCGCAAGCACCAGATCAGGATTCAGAACACCGCGTGCTTGCTCGACACCTTGAACCTTAACTACATAGGTGCCCATTGGCAGATCGGCGCGGTCGGTTAATCGGGTATCGGGTAAGATCAGGCCAAAGCTCGAAGCGACATAGGTCCGCATATTGGCGATGCGCGCATCCAGGCCGGTGCCAGGGTTCAGGACCATGCTGACCAGGTCTGGAGCAAATTCCAGATGGACATCGTCCAGATCCAGAATGTCGCCAATCGCCTGAGAGACTGGTGTGTCGTCCTGAGCTGTCGGGGCCATAGCCGCCGCTTCTTCGGCCTTTTGTTTGCGGTGGACGGTGAAGGCGGCATAGCCCAAAACACCTGCCCCCAAGATGAACGGCAGGAATGGCAAACCAGGAACAAGTGCAAATAGCACCATCAGGATCGCGACCGTTCCAAGCGCTGCTGGATGCCGCCCCAGTTGCGAGAAAATCGCATTGTCGGTGGCGCCTTGTGTTCCTCCCCGTGCCAACAACAAGGCTGATGCGATTGAAATGATCACCGCCGGGATTTGCGATACCAGACCATCGCCAACGGTCAGGATGGCATAGGTCTCAAACGCGGATGAGATTGGCATGCCGTGTACGATCACGCCCATAATCAACCCCATCACGAGGTTCAGCAGGGTGATCAGCAATCCAGCAACCGCATCGCCTTTGACGAACTTCGATGCCCCATCAAGCGAGCCGAAGAAGGTCGTTTCCTGTTGCTCACGCTCACGCCGTTCCTTGGCTTGCTGATGGTCAATGGCCCCGGCAGACATATCACTATCGATGGCCAACTGTTTGCCAGGCATCCCGTCCAGCGCGAAACGCGCACCGACCTCGGCCATGCGCGCGGCGCCTTTGGTGATGACCATGAAATTCACGATCAGCAACACGCCGAAGACGACCAGACCAAGGAATATGCTGCCACCCATAACGAAATCGGCAAAGCCTTCGATAACGTCCCCCGCAGCGTTGGGACCGGTGTGCCCCTCACCGATGATCAACTTGGTCGAGGAGACGTTCAGCGACAGCCGTAGCATAAGTGAGGCCAGCAGGATTGTCGGGAAAGAGGAAAAATCCAGCGGCCGTTCGATGAACAGGGTTAGTGTGAAAATCAAAATTGCCAGCGCGAATGAGGCCGCCAATCCCACATCCAACACCCATGCCGGCATCGGCAGGATCATCATCACAATGACCGTCATTAGCGCCAGCGCCAGCAGCACGGTCGGCGAGAATAGGGAGCGGGCGTCTATTTTGGGCACGCGTGTCTCCTAATTGAACGAGATAAAGGCGCTGTTGGAGCCAGAGGGCGGAACAAGCGATCCCAAGGCGCCTTTGTCAGATTGCGCATGGTTTACGGGCAGCAGAGGGGATGCGGCGGCGGTAAATGGATCGCGGGTCACCTGTTCAGCGGCAGCGGGTAAGGATTGATCCAATCGCGCCAGAACAGCTTGAAATCGGCCAGAATAGGCGTTCGCCAGACTTGGGGTGCGCGAGTGATACGCCCCAACGGCAGCTTGCCAGGACCCAAGCTCGGTATGCAATTCGTTCAGAAATCGAGCGGCATAGGTAGCATTTTCATCTGGGTCGAACATGGCGTCGATCGAGTTGAATGCCTTGCCGTGCCAGCGGTAATTGACCTGGAAGCAACCGATGTCAAAGCTGCGCTTACCTGCTTTGAAAATGTTGAAAACGTAAGTCTTGGCCTCAAACTCGGATGCGAACCAATATCCCTGCCCTCCGACATTGATGGCCCACGGCCAAGGTTCTAACCGCCCGTCCCGCAAGCGCCCAGTTTCCACCCGGGTAATTGCGCGTAGCACATTCAGGGGCACACCTTCGGACTGCGCCGCACGACGGGCGGCGTTGTCGCAAACCTCAGCCACGCGGGCATCCGGCATAGCGAATCCCTTTTGCGCCATGCACAGCGCAAGGAAACTCAGTCCAAAGATCAAACGATAGGGCATTCTGCCGGTCCGGGATTCTGATCAGTCCGGGCCAAGCTAGTCTTGTTTCAGTTTACAGAGGGTTATCAACCGCTCAGTTTCGATCGATCCGCCGACCGAAAACAACGCTGGTATTGGTACGCAGAACACCCGGAATTTTGGCCAGATCGTCGACGAGAATATCCAGATCCTCAAGCCTTGGGGCCTCGGCTGATAGCAAAAGGTCAAACTCGCCATTGATCGAAAGGCAGAGTTTTACCTCGGGATAGGCCTCAAGCCGTTTGATGATACGTGTGGTTTCCTTTTGCTGCACTTCCAGCAGCACAACGACCTGAACGTGCCGGGCGTCTTCGGAGCTTTTCAGTACGACCGAGTACCCGGCAATAACACCATTCGCCTCCATCCGGCGAATCCGTTCATGCACGGTCGTCCGGGCCACGCCGAGTTTTGCGGCGATCTTCGAGGTCGACTCGCGGGCGTTGTGTTGCAGGGCGGCGATTATGCGGCGGTCAAGTTGATCCATGGTAGCCAAGATGTAAAGCAGACAGGCCCAAAGGCTCAAGTCGTGTCAGAGCCTTCTTTTGAAACGGCTTTCCGGTCGGAGCGTGGCCAGATGATGGCAGCCACTAAAAGGCCGGGCGACGCAACGAGGGTCATGCATGTCATGGTCGTTGCCGCGCTGAATGTCGTCATCATCCATCCCGCAAAGGGATACAGCACTAACCAGCACGCATGAGACAACGTGAACTGCGCCGCAAAGACCGCCGGTCTGTCCTCGGGGCGAGCCGAACGGGTAAGCAGCCGCCCTGAAGGCGTCAATGTTGCAGAGTAACCGAACCCGGCGCACGCCCACAGAAGCGCGAGCCCGATCAGCGACACTTGTGTGAAGGAGAATGAAACCGCAGCCATTCCCATCGCAAGTGTCCCGATAGTAGCACCAGTAAGCATGACGCTTCGGTCGTCGTACGTTTCCAGCAGTTTGGGCAGGGTGAATGCAGCCAGCATGGAGCCACCGCCGAAGCCGGCCAGAGCGACGGCAACTGCACTGTCAGACAAGCCGAGATCTGCCCGGACCAGAACCACGGTATTGACGATCACCATCGAACTAAGCGCGGCTGCCGTCCAGCTCAGCGCCAGGAGACCCCGCAGGCGCGGTGTTCCAAGGTACAAACGGATGCCGCGAGTCGTTCGTTCGTAGATTCCCCTGCGCTCCGTTGGTTTCGGCGAGGGCAATGCGACCGAAACCACAAGCATGGCGGATGCGATAAAGCCCAAGCCTGTACCCCAGAACAAGCTGTCAAAACTGACGACCAACAACAGTGTTGCGGCCAACATCGGGCTCAACAGGCTTTCCAGATCATAAGCGAGCCGAGACAGGGACAGGGCTTTGGTATAGTCCTGTTCGTCCGTTAAAACGTCTGGGATGGTGGCTTGAAACGCAGGGGTAAATCCGGCTGAGGCCGATTGCAGCACAAAGATCAGTACATAAACCTGCCAGATCTCGGACACGAAAGGCAAACAAAGCGCCACCAACGCGCGAACCAAATCCAAAGCAACCAGCATCCGGCGACGGTCAAGGCGTTCGGCAAAGGCAGCGGCAACGGGGGCGATGGTCACATAGGCGACCATCTTGATCGTCAGCGCGGTACCCAGAACCAGCCCCGCAGCGTCACCCGCCAGATCATAGGCCAGAAGGCCTAGCGCAACCGTTGCCAGCCCGGTGCCCATAAGGGCGACCACCTGTGCGCTCAGCAGGTGGCGGTAGACACGGTTTCGAAGAACGCTAAGCATCTGTCACAGGTATTTCGTGATGGCTTTGAAGTCGTCGATATCGGCTGTCTGGGTGTCTGACCCGGGCGACAAACAATGATCGATGTGGTCGTGAATTAAGACCCGTTTTGCATTGGTGATTGCCTTTTCCACTGCAAACAACTGTTGGGCCACGTCTGTACAAGGGGCATTGTCGTCAAGCATGGCTATGACTTTCGCCAAGTGCCCGTTTGCCCGTTTTAGACGTGCTTTGATTTGTGCATGGGATTCGTGAGTGTGCTGTTCCATGTAATATCCCTATCCCCCCCATAGGGATTGCGTCAAGTTAACCGCATGACAAGCGGCGCAAACCTATTGATGGCGTTGAGTTTGCAGACCAAACCTCCTATCTCGGGGGCGATACCAGACAAAGGAAGACCTTCGTGGCGAACCATCTGTACAAAAACGACCTGCCGGACGGGTTGGATATGGGCCCCGTTGTGGCAATTGATTGCGAAACCATGGGGCTAAACCCGCATCGCGACCGCCTGTGCGTGATCCAAATGTCGGGCGGTGACGGTAACAGCCATATCGTACAGGTCGAAAAAGGTCAGACCGAGGCTCCGAACCTGTGTGCCATGTTGGAAAATCCGGACGTTCTGAAGTTGTTCCATTTCGGCCGGTTTGACATTGCCGCGATGTACCACACGTTTGGTTCATTGGCCGCGCCGGTCTATTGCACCAAGATCGCCAGCCGTCTGGTGCGCACCTATACTGACCGTCATGGCCTTAAGAACCTGTGCCAAGAACTGATTGGTGTGGATATCTCGAAGCAGCAGCAGATGAGCGATTGGGGCGCAGAAACCCTTACTGACGCACAACTGGACTACGCGGCCTCAGACGTTCTGTATCTGCATCGCTTGCGTGACGCGTTGGATGGACGTCTGGCCCGCGAAGGGCGTACCGAAATGGCGCAGGCTTGTTTTGACTTCTTGCCGATGCGTGCGAAGCTTGATCTCGCCGGTTGGCCCGAAACGGATATTTTTGCGCACTCATGACCGATTCCGAAGCATTTCTGAGAACCGCCCGGCAGGTCGTCACCGACGAGGCTCGCGCGTTGGACGTGTTGGCCGACAGCCTGGATGAGCACTTTGCCGAGGCAGTGCAACTGATCCTGCAGGCTTCGGGCCGCATCATCATCAGCGGCATCGGTAAATCGGGTCATATTGGTCACAAGATCGCCGCAACGCTCGCCAGCACCGGCACGCCCGCCTATTTCGTGCACCCGGCCGAGGCCAGCCATGGTGATTTGGGCATGGTCTCGAAGGGTGATGTTGTTCTGGCGATCTCGAATTCGGGTGAGGCGCCGGAGCTAGCGAACTTGCTGGCCTTTACGCGCCGCTTTGGCATCCCGCTGATCGGGCTGTCTAGCAAGCCCGAAAGCACGCTTATGAAACAGGCCGACGTGCACCTTTTGATCCCGTCGATGGGTGAGGCTTGCGGTTTCGGAATGGTGCCGTCGATTTCGACCACCCTGACTTTGGCGATGGGTGACGCGCTCGCGATCGCTTTGATGAAGTACCGGGATTTCAAGCCCGAGGATTTCCGCGCCTTCCACCCCGGTGGCAAGCTGGGGGCGCAGCTGTCCACCGTGCGCGATCTGATGCACGCTGATCTGCCCGTCGTTCCTGTCGGCACCCCCATGAGCGAAGCGCTGCTGGTCATGAGTCAAAAGAGCTTTGGTGTTGTCGGTGTGACAGACGAAGCTGGACGCTTGGTGGGTATCGTTACGGATGGGGATTTGCGCCGTAACATGGACGGGCTTCTGAACAAGAAAACCGAAGAGGTGATGACCAGCAGCCCGCTGACCATTGCGCCGAATGCAATGGCGGAGGAAGCCGTGGCCATCATGAATGACCGCAAGATCACCTCGTTGTTTGTCGTTGATCCTGAGACGCAGGGCCCCGCTGAAGGGTTGCTGCACATACACGACTGTCTTCGGGTCGGCTTGGGTTAAGCGGAGGGCGGAGCAGTGGACGGACACTCACGCATGGTTCAGTTTCTCAAAGTGGTGCTACCGCTGGTAGCCATTTTGATGCTGTCCACCGTGTTCTTGTTGTCCCGCAGCATCGAGACGAACGTGAGCGTTCCCTTCACCCAAAAGGACATTGATGAACGTCTGGCCGATCAGGTGGTGACGCAGCCGAACTACCGCGGCACCACCCGCAAAGGCGAAGAGGTCCAGATCGAAGCCATCCGGGCAAGTCAGGGGACCGAGGACTCGATACCGACTGCCGCTGAATTCCGGGGGCGTATGGGCCTTTCGAACGGGGGCGTGATAACGCTGGATTCCAATTCCGGCATGATCCGCCCTGACAAGAACACCGCGACTTTCGTGGGCGATGTGGTCATAACCTCGACGGATGGCACCGAAATCACGACTGATCTGTTGAACACGGCGTTGGATGAAATACGAGGCGATACGCCCGGTCAGGTCAACGGATCGGGCATTATCGGGAACTTTACTGCCGGGCGGATGACATTCGGGACTGAAAAAAAGGACGGTCCGGTCCATATTATTTTTACAGATGGCGTGAAGCTGATATATGAGCCTCAAAAAGCAGAAAGATAACCTGTGTTTAATTTTCGTTTAGCCCTTATGAGTTGTGCTCTGGTAATCAGTGCAGTTTCTGCGTCCGCGCAGGAGACACAGGTCGCATTCGGAGCGGTCAACGCAGACCCGAGCCTGCCGGTTGAGGTCACGTCAGAAAGGCTGAACGTGAACCAAGAAGACGGGTCGGCCGAGTTTTTGGGCAACGTGATCGTCATTCAGGGTGAAATGCGCCTGACGGCCGAGCGTGTACTCGTCATCTACAATGAAGAACGTTCGGGCATCGAACGTATGGAAGCGACCGAAGACGTGGTTCTGGTCAGCCCTCCCGATGCAGCCGAAGGCGACTGGGCGGAATATACAATCGACTCGGGCGTGATTGTGATGAAGGGCAACGTTTTGCTGACGCAAGGGCCCAGCACGATCAGCGGTGATCAGATGAACGCCAACCTGACCACCGGAACGGCGACGATGACCGGCAACGTGAAAACGATACTGCAGCCGGGGGGCAATTGATGGCTCGGCCAAATTTGACCGTTGCTGAGGGCGCCTCTGGTCTCAGGATTGAAAAACTTCGGAAATCCTACCGCAAGAAGACGGTGATCCGGGATGTGTCGATGACGCTGGACCGGTCTGAAGTCGTGGCGCTGCTTGGGCCGAACGGATCGGGAAAGACCACTACCTTCTACTCTGTCGCTGGGTTGGTTTTCCCCGAAGCGGGGACTGTCACCATTGATGGTCAAACGGTTACGACTCTGCCCATGTACCGCCGTGCGCGTCTGGGTATCGGCTATCTGCCGCAGGAAATGTCGATTTTCCGGGGTATGAGCGTCGAGGACAATATCGCCTCTGTTCTGGATATTACGGTCCGTCATGCCCATCGCCGCAAGGAACGGTTGGAAGAGTTGTTGTCGGACTTCTCGATTGAGCACCTGCGCCGCGCTCCGGCGCTGGCACTATCTGGCGGTGAGCGTCGTCGAGTCGAGATTGCCCGGTGTTTGGCCGCGGACCCTAAATATCTGCTTTTAGATGAACCCTTTGCAGGTGTTGATCCAATCAGTGTTGGCGATATCCGCCACCTTGTCGCCGATCTGAAAAAGCGCGGCATCGGGGTTTTGATCACAGATCACAACGTTCGTGAGACGCTTGAGATCGTTGACCGCGCATACATCCTGCATGACGGTCAAGTGCTTATGTCGGGTACGCCTGACGAAGTTGTCGAAAATGAAAACGTACGTCGCGTCTATTTGGGCGAAAATTTCCGAATTTCATAAGCTTGCGCAGAAATGCGCCGAATGCATGTCGGAAATCACGTATATACACGTCTGTTTTGATTGACTCTTCCGTCGTCTCTTGCCTCAATTGGGACATGGCATTTCTTCGGTTCCCGTCTGGATCACGATGCCCCTTCTTCGAAGGGCGACAAGCGCGGCTACCGCAGGAACTGCCTCTATCCCCCACCCGATAAAAAAAGGCGCGTCGTGTAACGTGACGTCAAAATGGGTGTGAATTGTGAAGGAGATCACATGCGTTATCAAATCAGCGGAAAACAGATCGACATCGGTGTAGCGCTGCAAACTCACGTGCAGACCGAACTGGGTGAGGTTGTGGGCAAATATGCTCAGCGTCCAACCGATGCCAATGTCGTCTTTTCCCGTTCTGCGCATGAATATGTATGCGAAACCACCGTGCATCTTTCTACCGGCCTGACGGCGCAGGCCAAAGCCCACGCAACTGAAATCTACGCGGCATTTGAGGCTTGCTGCGACAAGATGGAAACTCAATTGCGCCGGTACAAACGCCGTCTCAAGGACCACCACAAGGATCGGGCTGAGCCGGTTGAACTCTTTGGTGCATCCTCCTATATCCTCGCCTCTGACGAATCTGAGTCGGCTGATGAGCCTGATACTCTGCAGCCGATGATCGTGGCTGAGATGGAAACCAAGATCCCATCGCTGAGTGTTGGCGAAGCCGTAATGCAAATGGAACTGGCTGGCGCCCCGGTGCTGGTGTTCCGGAATGAAAACAAAGATGGATTGAATGTCGTGTATCGTCGGGAAGACGGTAACATCGGCTGGATCGATCCGTAACAGGCAAGAATAGCAAAGGCACGCCCCTGCAACCGCGGGGGCCTCGCCATGGAGCGTGATCATGGAGCTTTCGAGCATACTGAAGCCCGAAGCGGTGCGTGTTTTATCCGCCGCATCCAGCAAGAAGCGGCTGTTTCAGGAAATCGCCGATGTGGCTGAAGTGACGCTGGGCCTTGATGCCCAGATCGTCGTCGACGGGCTTTTGGAGCGTGAGAGCCTTGGTCCAACCGGTGTTGGCCATGGGGTTGCCCTGCCTCACGCCCGTATGGGCGATTTGGAAACTGTTTCAGGCGTGTTCGTCATGCTTGAAAAGCCGATTGATTTTGGATCGGTCGACCGTCAGCCGGTGGATATCGCATTCGCCTTGTTCGCGCCGGAAGAAGCTGGGGTCGATCATCTAAAGGCGTTAGCTTTGGTGTCACGCACTCTGCGCGACACGTCGGTATGCGCCAAGCTTCGCGCAAATCCTGATCCGGTTAAACTCTATGCTATTTTGACCGAAGCGCAGTCCATGCAAGCGGCCTAAGTCCCTGTAGCTACAAAAAAGCCCCCGGTTTCACGGGGGCTTTTTTTGTTTGTGGTGTGCGCTGGCGGTTAACCGCCCGCACCCATTTCCAGCGTCCACCAGATTTTACCGCCACCTTCCTGGTGCCAGGCAAAACCCATCTGAGTGGCCTTGGGGTCCATAATTACTGACCGCGGTCCAGGCTCCTGCATCCATGCTGCCAGGGTCTCAGTTTCCGTTTCGTAGGTTTCCGAAATCGCTTCACCCAGGAATGTGCCGTAATAACCTACGCGTGCGGCTCGATCGATTGGCGATGATCCGTCTGATCCGAAATGCCAAGGACGGTTCTGGCGCGCCATGTCTTTGGAGTGAGTCGCCGCTGCTGCGTTTAGCTGCGAATTCAGCTGAACAGCTTGTAGACCCTGTGCCTGACGCAGTGCATTGACCGAATCAAGCATGCGGTACTGGAGCTTTTCTGGGTTCCCCCGAATTTTGTAGACCGACGGCAAAGGGCGCCCATCTGATCCATAGGTTGGGGTACTGCCGGGGGTACATGCGGACAGCGCAACAAGGCAAACGAATAGTAAAGAAAGGATACGCGTCATGATCGACCTGATTATTGTGTCGTCATACGGCATAGCGCGACAGGCCGCGTTGGGCAAACGCGCAGTGATATAGTTTCGCGTGATTCTGCCGGTTTGATTTGCGACTGAAGCATTCTGGCAATAAAATGTGTAAGATTTTCAAGTTGGCCTTAGCAAAGGACCGTTCATCATGGTCAAAAAACACATTCGCTTATCGACCCGGCGTGGTTTTCTGGTCGGAGCTTCGTCTCTGTTGGCCTCGCCCGCAATCGCCCAGTACATCCCAGGTGACCCTTTACGCCCTGCGCCCGAGCCTGAACCAGAGGTTCGCCGCAACATCTCGGGTTTCCGTGCTTTGGATTGGCAGCCCTACTTTTCCAATACAAATAACGGTGCCATTCTTGTCGATACCGTTTCACGGGCGCTGCATTATTGGTCAGATGACCAGACTGTTTACAAACTTTATCCCTCTTCGGTGCCTTTGACCGAAGAACTCACCAGACGGGGACGCACAAGTGTTATCCGCAAGGTGGAGGGACCCAGTTGGTCACCTACGCCGTCAATGAAGAAGCGTAATCCCGAATGGCCGGATTACATTCCGCCCGGACCGGATAACCCGTTGGGAACACACGCATTATACCTGAGCTGGAAGTATTATCGCATCCACGGCACACACGATACGCGCAAAATCGGCCGTAGATCGTCAAATGGGTGCATAGGTTTGTTCAATGATGATATCGCTGAACTGTTCTCTATGGCGAAGGTCGGCACGCAAGTGTTGCTTATTTGACGACATTTTCGCGCACGAACCCGCTTGTGGCGCAAGTTGTAATTGCATTCCAGTCGGATAGCTGATTAGAAAAAAAGTACGAGGTAAGTCTTGGGTGTGCGGTTTCGCTATATGGAACCGTGCAAATTCTGGAGGTTAATATGAAGAAACTCGTTCTCGCCGCTGCACTGACCGCTGCTGCTTCGACCGCTTATGCCGGCAACCTGGAAGAGCCGGTTGTAGAAGCACCGGTTGTTGTTGAGGAAACTCAAGGTTCGTCGCAGGGCATCATCCTGCCGCTGATCCTGCTGGTCGTAGTTGCCGCAGCTGTTGCAGCAAGCTAATTTGACGAGCGT
The DNA here is from genome assembly GCF_056538765.1 of Ruegeria sp. BE9. Classification (NCBI taxonomy): domain Bacteria; kingdom Pseudomonadati; phylum Pseudomonadota; class Alphaproteobacteria; order Rhodobacterales; family Roseobacteraceae; genus Ruegeria; species Ruegeria sp. BE9. Next base: position 117,428 of record NZ_JBQFTS010000006.1, read on the forward strand.
TATCTAGAGAAAAGGCGGTGGATGTCTCCACCGCCTTTTTTCATGTCTTGTTGAAGGGGCCGGCTAGTCCAGCCAGCCCTTCAGATTGTCTTCGATAACCTTGCCAAGCGCTGCGATGTGCGAATCATCGTCGTTGAGGCAGGGGATGTAGGTGAAGGTCTCGCCGCCCGCCTCTTCGAAGCTTTCCTTGATCTCTTCGTTGATCTCTTCCAGCGTCTCGATGCAATCGGCGGAAAACGCCGGTGCAATGACGGCGATGTTCTTTTTGCCCTGTTTGGCCAGTTCGGCAACATGATCGACCGTATAGGGCTTCAACCATTCCTCGGGACCGAATCGCGACTGGAAGGTTGATACAAGCTGATCGTCTGCCCAGCCCAGCCGTTCCTTGAGTAGCCGCGAAGTCTTTGCGCATTGGCAATGATAGGGATCGCCCTGCTGCAGATAACGGTCGGGCATTCCGTGGTACGAACAAACCAGAGTGTCCGGTTTGTTTTCCATCGCTGCATAGGCTTTCTCAACGGATCCGGCCAAAGCGTCGATATAGGCAGGTTCATCGAAGTAAGCGGGCACAGTGCGTGACGCCGGTTGCCAGGCCTCATCCATAAGGGCACGAAAGAACTGGTCGTTCGCAGTGGCCGTCGTAGCGCCCGCATATTGCGGGTAAAGCGGGAAGAACAGGATCCGATCGCAGCCTGCAGCAACCATCTCGCGTACTTTGGACTTGGTGGACGGGTTGCCGTAGCGCATACAGAAGTCCACAAGGACTTTTTCTCCATAGCGCTCATGCATCGCGTCGCGCAGTTTGGCTGTCTGGTCTTTGGTGATCGTCATCAGTGGGCTCTCGCCCTTGTCATGGTTCCAGATCGACTTGTAGGCCTCGCCAGAACTAAAAGGGCGTTTGGTCAGAATGATCCCCTGTAGGATCGGTTGCCATTTCCACTTGGGATAATCGATCACGCGCTGGTCAGACAGGAACTCATTCAGGTAGCGGCGCATTGGCCAATAGCTATAGTCATCGGGCGTACCCAGATTGGCCAGCAGGATGCCGACACGGCCCATTTTGACCTTGGGATGGTCTGTGGGGGCATGGGATGGGCGAGTAGCGTCAAACATGTCGGGCTTCCTGAATTTCTCTGTACCGGGTTGAGATAACCGGAAATGTCGGGTCGTCAATCGGGCAGTTTGCCCTCTTTTGCCCCTAACGCATCTGCAAGGCGTGTTTGGGCTGATCCGGGGCGCAGCGGCTTCTGTTGGCTGTCATCGGGCGACCAGCCTGTCAGACAAATAAGTTCAAACGTGGCGGCCAGACGGTTCTGAGCCGTTGAGAAGTTGTCTGCATAGATTTGCTGGGCTCGGGCAAAAATCTGACGTTTTGTAACGGTTTTCACTCGGTCAGACAGACTGTTTGTTTCTCCCATTGCTCGCAAGTCATGCATCAGATGGGTTAAATCGCGGTATTCTGCCGTAAGGCGCGCAGTGTCTGCCACTGGTAAGGCAAGACCTGCGCGTTGCAACAGACCGCCCAAATCACGCAGCTCGGCCATAGGGGCGATTCGAGGGCTAAGGCCTCCGGTGACCTCTATTTCCGCCTGCCCTAAGGCGGCGCGCAGCTCGTGCAGGGTCTCTCCACCCAGGCAGACGACCAACAGCAACCCATCGGGTTGCAAGGCGCGGTGACATTGGATCAGCTGCCCGACCGGGTCGTTGGCCCAGTGCAGGGCCATTGCGTGAATGACCAGATCGTGCGCTCCGGGCGTCAGTTCCAGGACTTCGTCGTCGGCAGTGATCTGTGCCCCCGGCAGCACACCCTGCCAAACATGACTGAAGGGCGTCACGATCGCGGGTGCCGTAAAGGATTTGTTAACCATGGAAAGCCGATCCTGAACCTCGTCCACGGCGGCGCGGTGCAAAAACAGGGCTTCGTTCCTGGCGCGGGCGCGATGCCGGGCCAATGTAGGGCGATCAAACAGAGAGGGTGCTTTGGAGTCAGGCAGCTTCATACGGCGCAATTATCGCATACGGCAGCGAATTCAAACCGCTGTCGAACTCATCTACCCGCCGCGATGTTTGGGTTGTGGCGAGTTGACGGAACAGGACTTCGGCCTTTGTGGGTCTTGCTGGCGCGACACGCCCTTTATCGGCGGCGTGGTTTGTGAAAGCTGCGGCGTGCCTCTGCCGGGCGAGGCAGACGGTCACCGGATTGAATGTGATGAATGTATGAAATCGCCCCGACCATGGCAGGATGGGCGGGCAGCACTTTTGTATGACGGTAAAGCGCGGTACTTGATATTGGCTCTGAAACACGGGGACAGACCAGAACTGGCGCGTCCAGCGGCAGGTTGGATGGCACATGCCGGGCGGGACTTGTTGCAAAAGGGCATGCTCATTGCGCCGGTTCCACTACATTGGTCGCGCTTGTTGAAGCGGCGCTATAATCAGTCAGCCTTGTTGGCGCAGCATCTTGGGCGTCGAACCGGGTTGGAAGTCTGCCCCGACCTGCTGGTGCGGCGTACGCGGACCCCGGTATTGGACGGTAAAACCGCGGTGGAACGGATGGAAACGCTTTCGGATGCCATCGAAGCGCATCCCAAACGCCAGCATCGAATGCGTGGCAGGGATGTATTGTTGGTGGATGACGTCATGACTTCGGGCGCAACTCTGGCGGCCTGTACACGCGTCTGCCTTGCATCAGGGGCAAATCATATTTTCGTGTTGGCTCTGGCGCGCGTTGCCAAGGATGCCTAATTCGCACAGGATTGCGCGAAACCCGAAGGGACGGAATATGAAACCGGTTGAAATTTACACTTCGCCGCTGTGCGGATTTTGCCACGCGGCTAAGCGGTTGCTGAAACAGAAGGGCGTTGAATTCAAAGAAGTCGACGTTCTGATGCACCCCAAACGTAAACCTGAAATGATCAAGCGTGCCGGTGGTAAACGCACGGTGCCGCAGATCTTCATCGGTACCCAGCATGTGGGCGGCTGCGATGACCTGTACGAGCTGGAGCGCCAGGGCAAACTGGACCGTCTGCTGGCGGCCTGATGAAAACCGCGCTGCTGCAGATTACCTCGTCGGATGACCCGTCCGAAAACCTTGCGACTGTATGTGCCATGATGGCCGAAGCCGCCAGGCAAGGTGCACGGTTCATTCTGACCCCTGAGGTGACGAATTGCGTGTCCACAAGCACAACGCGACAACGCGAAGTCCTGCAGCACGAAGAAGATGACATTACCCTTGCCGGTCTGCGAAATCAGGCCGCCAAGTTAGGTGTGTGGCTGCTGATCGGCTCTTTGGCGATCAAGACCCATGATGCTGACGGCCGGTTTGCCAACCGCTCTTTCCTGATCGATCCGACGGGAAAGATCGTCGCGCGGTATGACAAGATTCACATGTTTGATGTTCAGGTTACCGAATCTGAGACCTTCCGAGAATCCAAAAACTATCGTCCCGGTGGTCAAGCTGTGATCGCCGAGACAGAGTTCGGCAAAGTTGGACTGACGATTTGTTACGACATTCGGTTTCCTCACCTGCATTCTGCGCTTGCGCAGGCGGGTGCACGCATTTTGACTGTGCCGGCCGCGTTTTCTCCGGTTACAGGAGCCGCCCATTGGGAGCCGTTGTTACGGGCGCGGGCGATAGAAAACACTTGCTGGGTTCTTGCTCCGGCACAAACTGGCGAGCATCCCAAAACACGCGGAAAGACGCGCCATACTTACGGCCACAGTATGGTTGTGGCGCCTTGGGGAGAGGTCGTCATCGACGCAGGTACCGATCCGGGCATTCACATTTTCGATTTGGATGATAGTTCTGTGACAGAGGCGCGTCGCCGCGTGCCCTCGCTGACTCACTCCCGCCGTTTTGACGGACCTTGATCCAGAACCGGACTATGACTGACGACACCAACGCCCTTGCGGTCACGCTGTTCAGCGAGATCCTGACCGCCGACCAGCTATTGCGGAACCGGCTCAGCCGAGTTCTGCCAAAGGGCATGGAAATTTCGCATTTCTCGGTGCTGAACCATCTGGTTTTCGTGGGTGATGAGCGTACCCCGGCGCAATTGGCCAGCACCTTCCACGTCACACGCGGAGCGATGACGAACACCTTGGCCAAGCTGGAATGGGCCGGATACATCCACATCCGCCCCGACTGGGACGACGCCCGCCGCAAGATGGTGGCGATCAGCCCCGCCGGTCGTCGTGCGCGCGATCAGGCGATTTCGTCAATTGCCCCGCTGATCAACCGCGTGGTTGGAGAGCTGGGGCTGGAACGCGTCCGCAGCACCCTGCCAGTGTTACGGGACTTAAGGTTGCAGCTAGAGGGGGAGTAAGGGCGCAGAGTGAAATCTTGCGCCGGTATTGGGTCTTGGATGCGCGAGACCACCTTACTCCGCTCCTAATGCACTTAGCTGATGCTGATATGCCCAGTTACTGGTCGTTTTCACAGTCGTGCTGAGTTTATCCCGGCTTCACACTCGCCGTAACATAATTCACGCTCAAATCCCGGTCAGAGATCGACCAGCTCCACAGGATCGGGTTGAACACGAACCCCTTGCGGTCCACCGGGTCCAGCCCGGCTTGGCGCAGCAGGTCGAACAACTCATCAGGGGTGATGAACTTGCTCCATTCATGTGTGCCGCGCGGCAGCCAGCGCATGACAACTTCAGCCCCGAAAATCGCCATTGCATAAGATTTCGGGTTGCGGTTGATGGTCGAGCAGATTTCAAGCCCACCGGGTTTCAGCAAATGCTGGGTTGCGGTGAGATAGCTAAGTGGGTCGGCCACGTGCTCGACCACTTCCATGTTCAGAACCACGTCGAATTGTTCACCTGCGGCGGCCATGTCCTCGGCCGTGGTATGGCGGTAGTCGATTTCAAGGTTCGATTGTTCGGCATGAATGCGCGCGACAGGCAGGTTGCCCTCGGCAGCGTCAGCCCCCACCACAGTTGCACCGAGACGGGCCATAGGCTCGCTGAGCAATCCGCCACCGCAGCCGATGTCCAGCAGACGAAGCCCTTCGAAAGGCTTCGAGGACTTCAGATCGCGGTCAAATTCGCCAGCGATCTGCTGTGTGATATAGTCGAGACGGCACGGATTGAGCATGTGCAGAGGCTTGAATTTCCCATGAGGGTCCCACCATTCCGCCGCCATCGCTTCGAATTTTGCGATCTCGGATGGGTCCACCGTGTTCGGATGCGCTTGCATTCCTGTCTCCGTATGCTCTTTTACGTTTAAGGACTATATAGGGCAATAATGGACAAGTACCCGGACCAAAAGCGCGCAGTTCAATATCTGTACCCGCCGATCGACCCGTTCGATCAGCGCATGGTGGATGTTGGCGAAGGCCATCGCATCTATATGGAGCAATGCGGTAATCCTGACGGAAAGCCGGTGGTTATATTGCATGGCGGCCCCGGTGGCGGCTGCAGCCCTGCGATGCGGCGTTATTTCGACCCGACGGTCTATCGGGTGATTCTTTTTGATCAGCGCGGATGCGGTAGGTCGCGGCCCCACGCGGCAGTGAGTGACAATACGACCTGGCACCTGGTGGCCGATATTGAACGGCTTCGGACGCTGTTGGATATCGACAATTGGACTGTATTCGGGGGCAGCTGGGGCGCGACCCTGGCTCTGATCTACGCGCAGGCCCATCCTGATCGGGTGAATCGGCTGGTGTTGCGCGGTGTCTTTCTGGCCACCCAGTCCGAGTTGGACTGGTTCTATGGTGGCGGCGCGGGCAAGTTCTGGCCCGAACAATGGTCGAAATTCACGGCCCTTCTAACCGAGGCCGAGCTGTCCGACACGATCGGAGCGTATAACAAACGCCTCTTTTCGGGTGATCGAGCGACGGAGATTCTTTTCGCCCGGGCGTGGTCTGCTTGGGAAAACGCGCTGGCGTCTATCCATTCGCACGGCTCAACGGGGGAAAGCCCTGGTGAGTACGCGCGCGCCTTTGCGCGTCTTGAGAACCACTATTTCATCAACGGCGCTTTTCTCGAGAAAGATGGCCAAATCCTGGATCAGATGGAGAAGATCGCCCATATCCCCGGCCACATCGTTCAGGGGCGCTATGACATGATCTGTCCACCGCAGGCAGCGTGGAAGCTTGCCGAACGTTGGCCCAATGCTGAGTTGAAAATGGTGCGCCAAGCAGGTCATGCCTTATCCGAGCCCGGAATCAGTGCCGAGTTGGTTCGTATCATGGACCGCGTGGCCGAGGAGGTCGCATGACTCGGATCGACCGCCGTGCTTTGTTTGCTTCGGGTGCCGCTGCGGCACTTCTGGCGGCCACTGGGGCTTCGCTTGCAGATACTCCGAAAGCAGGAGGCACTTTGCGCCTTGCCGTACCGCGTGATGACAGCCTTGAACAGGCAGCGCGCGGGGCTGTCTTTGACACTCTTACCGAGATTGCGCCCGACGGCACCTTACGCGGCGAATTGGCAACTGCTTGGCACACTGATTCCGACGCACGTGTTTGGCGTTTTGATTTGCGCCGGGATGTGACCTTTCATGACGGTGCGGCTTTGGACGTAGTTGATGTGGTGTCCGTGTTGCGTGAGGTTGGACAAGTAGAAGCTTTAGCTCCTGACACAGTGCGGCTTGAGTTGGCCCAGGCCAATCCGGGTCTACCTTTCTTGCTGGCCGACAGTCGTTTTGTCATCACGCGGGATGGACAGGGCGTGACGCCGCTGCACACGGCCAACGGCACTGGATGTTACCGGGTTGAGCGGGCCGAAGATGATCGTCATTTCCTTGGGCGAAAAGTAGCAGGCCATTACAAAAATGGCGCAGCAGGGTGGGCCGAGACGTTCGAGATTATTGTGATTCCGGACGCGCGCGTTCGAGCCGAAGCTCTGCGGGATGGATACGTGGACGTTGCGGCCTTGCCGGAAAGCGATGAACTGAAGGGCGAGCGCGGCCTGCGTTATTATCCTGACGAATCAGAAATGGCACTTGCCGTGGCGCCTCATGTGGGAATGCCGCGCCAGATCGCCAGAGGCCGTGCGCTGGATGACGGGCGCATCGCCGAGCGGTGGTGGATGGCGTAAATCCGTTCACGATTCCCACCGGGGGTTGCAGTTTCGGGAAACCCTGCGTATATGCAGTTCCAACAGCGGCGTGTCGGGCTTCGGTCCGGGGCTCCACCGGAAATTTCGACGGGCCGCGCGCCCGTTTTTTTGTGCCCGTTCGAAGGGTAGAGAACCATATGACAAACGACCTGATAGCCAAAGCTGCCATTGACCGGCGACTGGCCGAGATCATCACCCCCGTGATCGAGGATCTGGGGTATGAGCTCGTCCGTATTCGCCTGATGAGCGGCAAGCAGACGACGCTGCAAATTATGGCAGATAAGCCGGATGGCGGTATCGAAGTGGATGACTGCGCCGAGATTTCCAACGCCGTCAGCGCCACGCTGGATGTCGAGGATCCGATTCTGGACGCCTATACGCTTGAGGTTTCCAGCCCAGGTATCGACCGCCCTTTGACCCGTCTCAAGGATTTTGAGAACTTCGAAGGATATGAGGCCAAGATCGAGACCGCTGAGCTGATCGACGGTCGCCGCCGGTTTAAGGGTGAGTTGGCCGGGATCGAAGGGGATGAGGTTCTGATCAACATTCCCGAGGGATCCGAAACGATCACCATCGGTTTGCAATTCGACTGGCTGAGCGATGCTAAGCTTGTCCTGACCGATGACCTGATCAAAGAAATGCTGCGCCAGCGCAAAGACGCAGGTGCCCTGAACGAAAACGCTTTCGACGAGATTGAGACCGAAGGGTCCGAAGAGGAGACGAACTGATGGCAATCACCTCAGCCAACCAGCTGGAGCTGCTGCAGACCGCCGAGGCCGTGGCCCGCGAAAAGATGATCGACCCCGGTCTGGTTGTCGAAGCGATGGAGGAATCGCTCGCTCGTGCCGCCAAGAGCCGCTACGGCGCCGAGATGGACATCCGCGTCAGCATCGACCGTAAGACCGGCAAGGCGACCTTTACTCGCGTTCGTACCGTTGTCGAAGACGACGAGCTGGAGAACTACCAAGCTGAGATGACCGTCGAGCAGGCGCGTCAGTATATGGAAGCGCCCGAGGTGGGTGATGTCTTCGTTGAAGAAGTGCCGCCGGTCGAAATGGGCCGGATCGCGGCGCAATCCGCCAAGCAGGTCATCCTGCAGAAGGTTCGTGAAGCCGAGCGTGACCGTCAGTACGAAGAATTCAAGGATCGTGCCGGCACCATCATCAATGGTGCTGTGAAGCGTGAAGAATTTGGCAATGTCATCGTCGATCTGGGCGGTGCCGAAGCTGTTCTGCGCCGCAACGACAAGATCGGCCGTGAAAGCTATCGCCCGAATGACCGCGTGCGCGCTTACATCAAAGAGGTTCGCCGCGAGGTTCGTGGTCACCAGATCTTCCTGTCGCGCACTGCGCCGGAATTCATGGCCGAGCTGTTCAAGATGGAAGTGCCGGAAATCTATGACGGCATCATTGAGGTCAAGGCCGTGGCCCGTGACCCCGGTTCGCGCGCCAAGATCGCCGTGATCTCGTATGACGGCTCGATCGACCCTGTCGGTGCCTGCGTTGGTATGCGCGGCAGCCGTGTGCAGGCCGTTGTCAACGAGCTGCAGGGTGAAAAGATCGATATCATCCCGTGGAACGAAGATCAGCCGACTTTCCTCGTGAACGCTCTGCAACCTGCCGAGGTTTCCAAGGTGGTTCTGGACGAAGAAGCCGGCAAGATCGAAGTTGTTGTTCCTGAAGAACAGTTGTCGCTGGCAATCGGACGCCGTGGTCAGAACGTGCGTCTGGCCAGCCAACTGACTGGCTTGGACATTGATATCATGACCGAAGCCGAAGAATCGGCGCGTCGTCAGAAGGAATTCGAAGCCCGCACCCAGCTGTTCATGGACAGCCTGGATCTGGATGAATTCTTTGCTCAGCTGTTGGTTTCCGAAGGCTTCACCAACCTCGAAGAGGTTGCATATGTCGAGCTGGACGAGCTGCTGGTGATTGACGGCGTCGATGAAGGCACTGCGCAAGAATTGCAGACCCGTGCGCGCGAATTCCTGGAAGCACAGGCCAAGGCGGCGCTGGATAGTGCCCGCGCGTTGGGTGCCGAAGACAGCCTTATTGAATTCGAAGGCCTGACACCCCAAATGGTAGAAGCGCTGGCAAAGGACGACGTGAAGACGTTGGAAGACTTTGCAACTTGCGCCGACTGGGAGTTGGCCGGTGGCTGGACCACAGTTGATGGTGAGCGTATCAAGGATGACGGTGTACTAGAGCCTTTCGGCGTTTCGCTGGAAGAAGCACAGGATTTGGTCATGACCGCCCGCATCATGCTGGGCTGGGTTGATCCTGCCGAGCTGGAACAAGAAGCCGAAGAAGATGGCGAAGTTGCTGAAGAGGAGGCCGAGGCCTGATCTCAGGGCCTCGGGTGGCGTGAATGGGTCGCGGTGGCGTCCATAAGGATCGGTCAGAAGGACCTGAGCGCAAGTGCATCGCCACGGGCGAGGTTCAGCCTAAGTACGGGTTGATCCGCTTTGTGACGGGGCCGGACGGTCAGGTCTTTCCCGATGTCGCGGCGAAATTGCCGGGGCGTGGGGTCTATGTGGCAGCAGATCGCGCGGCGCTGGACAAGGCGGTCGGCAAAAAGCTGTTCGCGCGCGGGTTCAAAGCGCAGGTAACTGTGCCGAAGGACCTGACTGAAGAGGTCGAGCGACAAGTCTCGCGCCGGGTGATCGAACTGCTGAGCCTTGCGCGAAAGTCCGGTGACGCAGTTGCCGGTTACGAAAAGGTCAAGACGTGGCTGGACCGTGAAGAGGCCCAGGTGCTGATTCAGGCCGTTGACGGATCGGGGCGCGGCAAGTCGAAATTAAGCACGCCGCACTTCGGTAAATACATCGGCTGGTTGACTGCAGATGAATTAGGACAGGCATTTGGGCGCCAAACCGTGATTCATGCAGCGCTGGCCTCTGGCGGACTCGCCAAACGTGTTGTAGAGGAAGCGCAGCGCCTGCGTGGCTTGCGCGAAACGGATGACGGCGGCAGGGGCCGCGCGGAAGGGTAAGAAGCTTTATGAGCGATAATGACGGCAAAAAGACATTGGGTCTTCGTGGCGGGGCACGCCCCGGAAATGTGAAACAGAGTTTCAGCCACGGACGCACCAAGAATGTCGTGGTGGAAACCAAACGCAAGCGCGTGGTGGTTCCCAAGCCGGGTGCTGGCAAGCCGGGTGGCGGAGCTGCGCCATCGGGTGATCCTTCGCGCCGCCCTGCGGGTATCTCAGACGCGGAAATGAATCGCCGCCTCAAGGCGCTTCAGGCAGCCAAAGCTCGCGAGGCCGAAGAGGCCGCAGCCCGTGAGGCAGCCGAAAAGGCGCGCGAAGAAGAGCGCGCCCGTCGCCGTGCGGAACAAGAGGCCAAAGAACGCGAACAGCGTGAGGCCGAGGAACGTGCGCGTCAGAAGGCCGAAGAAGAAGAGCGTAAGCGCAAAGAGGCAGAAGAAGCTGCCAAACGCGCTGCTGCAGCTCCGGCCCCTGAAGAGCCCAAAGCGGCTCGTAGCCCGGCCAGCAAGCCGGCGCCTGCCGCAGCTCCGCGCAAGCAGGAGCGTGAACGCGAACAGCGTGGCCGTGGCAAGGGTCGTGATGACAACCGTCGTTCCGGCAAGCTGACACTGGGTCAGGCCACTGGTGGCGAAGGCAACCGTCAACGCTCGATGGCGTCGATGAAGCGTAAGCAGGAGCGTGCGCGTCAGAAAGCCATGGGCGGCCCGGTCGAGCGGGAAAAGGTGATCCGCGACGTTCAGCTGCCCGAGGCAATCATGGTGTCTGAGCTGGCCAACCGTATGGCTGAACGCGTTGCTGACGTAGTCAAATCACTGATGCAGATGGGCATGATGGTTACTCAGAACCAGACCATCGACGCAGACACCGCGGAACTGATCATCGAGGAATTCGGCCACAAGGTAACCCGTGTTTCTGATTCGGATGTTGAAGACGTCATCAAAGAGGTCGAAGACAGCGAAGACGATCTGCAGCCGCGTCCGCCGGTCATTACCATCATGGGTCACGTTGACCACGGTAAGACCTCGCTGCTGGACGCAATCCGCGACGCACGTGTTGTAGCTGGTGAGGCCGGCGGCATCACCCAGCATATCGGCGCGTATCAGGTGAAAACCGACAGCGGCACAACGCTGACCTTCCTGGATACACCGGGTCACGCGGCCTTTACTTCGATGCGTTCGCGCGGTGCTCAGGTTACGGATATCGTAGTTCTGGTTGTTGCTGCTGACGACGCAGTGATGCCGCAGACGATCGAAGCGATCAACCACGCCAAAGCGGCCGGAGTGCCGATGATCGTGGCGATCAACAAGGTCGACAAGCCGGATGCAAACCCGGACAAGGTACGTACCGATCTGCTCCAGCATGAAGTGATCGTCGAGAAAATGTCTGGTGAGGTTCAGGACGTCGAAGTGTCCGCCATCACCGGTCAGGGTCTGGATGAATTGCTGGAAGCCATCGCGCTGCAGGCCGAAATTCTAGAACTGAAGGCCAACCCGAATCGCGCCGCCCAAGGTGCCGTGATCGAGGCTCAGCTGGATGTGGGCCGCGGCCCCGTGGCGACCGTTCTGGTTCAGAATGGTACACTGCGTCAGGGTGATATCTTCGTTGTGGGTGAGCAGTACGGTAAGGTCCGTGCGCTGATCAACGACAAGGGTGATCGCGTAAAAGAAGCAGGTCCGTCGGTACCGGTTGAGGTCCTCGGCCTGAATGGCACGCCCGAGGCGGGTGACGTTCTGAACGTGACCGAGACCGAAGCTCAAGCCCGCGAGATCGCTGAATACCGCGAGCAAGCCGCCAAGGACAAACGCGCCGCCGCTGGTGCCGCAACAACCCTTGAGCAGCTGATGCAGAAGGCCAAGGAAGACGAAAACGTCACCGAACTGCCGATTCTGATGAAAGCGGACGTACAAGGTTCGGCTGAGGCTATCGTTCAGGCGATGGAAAAGATCGGTAACGACGAAGTACGTGTACGCGTTCTGCACTCGGGCGTTGGCGCGATTACCGAAACGGATGTCGGTTTGGCTGAGGCTTCGGGCGCACCGATCTTTGGTTTCAACGTACGTGCCAATGCTTCGGCACGGAACACCGCGAACCAGAAGGGTGTCGAGATTCGCTATTACTCGGTGATCTACGATCTGGTCGACGACGTGAAAGCGGCCGCATCCGGCCTGCTGAGCGCTGAGATCCGTGAAAAGTTCATCGGTTACGCCGAAATTCGCGAAGTGTTCAAGGTTACCGGTGTTGGCAAAGTTGCTGGCTGTCTGGTCACCGAGGGTGTTGCCCGCCGGTCCGCAGGCGTCCGTCTGCTGCGTGACAACGTGGTGATCCACGAAGGTACGCTGAAGACGCTGAAGCGCTTCAAGGACGAGGTGTCTGAGGTTCAGTCGGGTCAGGAATGCGGTATGGCGTTCGAAAACTACGACGATATCCGCGCTGGCGATGTGATCGAAATCTTCGAACGCGAAGAAGTCACCCGCACCCTGGACTGATCCAGTACACTGTAGAGATAGAAAACAGCGGCCCCTCGGGCCGCTGTTTTTCTTTGGTGCTAGTGACCTTCGGGTAGAAACGTGCCGGGATGCATTATGATGTCGAAATGCTGCATCCCCCGTTGCAGATCGAAGCTGACCGAATGTCCGCCCTTTCGTAGCAATTCGGCATAGTCTCGGCTTTGGCGGATGAATTCGGGCGTATCCCGTTCCGCGACAATCACGTGGTAGCGTGGACCGGGGGCTGGAAGGTGCAGGATAGGGGACAGGTCATGAATTTCGACCGGGGTCAGTTGCAGCGGCTCATTCACCGGGGTCAGGCTGATTGGTTCGAGGTCATAAACCCCACTGATCAGAATCACATCACGCACACGCAGCCCTGCGCGCGCCAGCGCGTCGGCTGAAGTCGCCATGACCATACTTGCCAATTGAGCCCCAGCACTGTGACCAGATAGGGTGACGCGGGATGGATCGAACCCCAAATTGAACGCGTTTTCCGCTAGCCAGAGCAAGGCGTTGCGGCATTCGTCAACCATGTCTCCAATGCGTGCATCCGGGGCGAGTGTGTAGTTCAACGTTGCAAAGGACTGTTCGGATTCGACAAGCGCAGGGGCCATCATTGCCGACTCGCGTTGACTGAGAGCCTGCCAATAGCCGCCGTGGATAAAGATATGCAGCGGTGCACCCGCGCCTACTGCCGGAAAGAAATCCAGAACCTGCGTCGGGTTGTCACCATAGGCAAGGTTTTCGATCACCTTCATTTGGGCGCGGTATTGCACACTCAGAGCCGCATAGCTGTCTAAATAGGGTGTCAGATCGCCACCTATCATAGAGCGCGGAGAATACTCCTGATCCAGTTCATCCTGCGAAAATCCGCGATACAGCATAGAAAAAACCCTTTTCGTCTATGGGGTATTCCTTGAGCAGCCCGCGCGCGAAATCAACTGTTTTCAGGTCCAGTCGAGAACCACCTTACCGGATCGACCGGATTTCATGGCGGCAAACCCTTCGGTGAAATCGTCGACTTTCATCTGATGAGTGATAACGCGGCTGACGTCCAAACCGTTCTGCAGCATGGCAATCATCTTGTACCAAGTCTCAAACATCTCACGCCCGTATACACCCTTAATGGTAATGGCCTTGAAAACGATGCGGGACCAATCGACTGGAGATTTCCCGGGTGGAATACCCAGTAATGCGATTTTACCCCCCATCACCAACGCTTCGACCATCTGGTCCAGAGCAATTTGCGAGCCGGACATCTCAAGCCCGACATCGAAGCCCTCTTTCATGCCCAGTTCGGTGATAACGTCCTGAAGCTCTTCTTTAGAAACATCGACGGTTCGCACAGTGGGCACAACGTGCTCAGCCAGTTTCAGGCGGTCGGGGTTAATGTCGGTGATCACCACATGACGCGCGCCGGCATGGCGTGCAACGGCAGCGGCCATTATGCCGATCGGGCCGGCACCGGTGATCAGGACGTCTTCACCCAGCAGGTCAAAACTCAGTGCTGTATGGACGGCGTTCCCCAGTGGGTCGAGGATCGCACCAATTTCATCGGGCACATCGTCAGGCAAAGGAACGACATTGAAGGCAGGTAGTTTCAGATATTGAGCAAAGGCGCCTTGTTCGTTCACGCCAATCCCCCGTGTGCCAGGGTCCAGGTGAAACTTACCCGCGCGGCTCTGGCGACTGTCGGTGGTTATCAGATGACCTTCGCCTGAGCATCTTTGACCGATTTCAAGCCCGGATACGTTGCGGCCGATCTCTACGATTTCACCGGCAAACTCATGGCCCGTGATCATTGGGATCGGTACCGTTGCTGCCGCCCATTCATCCCAGTTCCAAATATGAATATCCGTTCCGCATATGCCAGTCTTGTTGACGCGGATCAGCACTTCCTCCGGACCGATCTCAGGCACTGGGGCCTGCACCATCCAGAGGCCTTCTTCGGGCTTGGACTTCTCAAGAGCTTTCATCGTATTGGGTCGCATCAGATCACTCCTAACTCTTTGCCAACTTTTCCAAAGGCGGACAGCGCTCGGTCCAATTCGTCCTTTGTTAGAGCCGCATTCATCTGAGTTCTGATCCGCGCTTGCCCGCGCGGCACTACCGGGAAAAAGAAGCCGGAGACATAGACGCCTTCTTCGAACAGGCGCGATGCCATCTCCTGCGCCAGCTTTGCTTCACCTAGCATGACAGGGATTATCGGATGCTCTCCGGGCAGCAGGTCAAAACCCAGTTTCTCAAGCCCCGCGCGCCAGTACTTGGCGTTGCCGAACAGTTGAGCTCGCAGCATGTCACCTTCTTCGACCAAGCGGATCGCTTCAATACCTGCGGCGACGATGGAGGGTGGCAGCGAATTTGAGAAAAGATAGGGCCGCGCCCGCTGCCGTAGCAGATCAATCACTGGTTGCGGCCCGGCGATGTAACCGCCGATTGCTCCGCCAAGTGCTTTGCCCAAAGTACCGGTCAAAATGTCCACGTCGACACCGAAGTGATCTGGTGTGCCCGCGCCGTTTGGCCCCATAAAGCCTGTGGCGTGGCAGTCGTCGACCATGACGATGGCGTCATATTTGTCGGCTAGTTCCCGGATCTTTGGCAGGTTCGCCAGGTAACCGTCCATCGAGAACACACCATCCGTTGCGATCATGATGTGCCGCGCCCCGTCCTCGCGAGCTTGTTTCAGCCAAGCCTCAAGGTCGTTCATGTCATTGTTCATATAGCGGTAGCGTTTCGCCTTGCACAAACGCACGCCGTCGATGATCGAAGCGTGGTTCAGACTGTCCGAGATAATGGCGTCATCAGGCCCTAACAAAGGCTCAAACAGCCCTCCATTGGCGTCGAAACATGCCGCAAAGAGGATCGCATCATCCTTTTTCAGAAACCTGGCTAGCTTCTGCTCTAACTCGCGGTGAATGTCCTGTGTGCCACAGATGAACCGGACTGACGCCATGCCGAACCCCTTGGGATCCATCGCGCCCTTGGCGGCGTCTATCAGCGCTGGGTGATCGGCCAGCCCGAGATAGTTGTTGGCGCACAGGTTGATCACCTGCTTGTCGCCCACCGTTATCTCACCGCCCTGAGGCGAGGTGATCATTCGTTCGGTCTTGTACAAACCTTCAGACCGGATCTGACCGAGCGTTTCGGTGATGTGGTTCAGGAAATCTTGTGACATCGAATCCTCCTTGCGCAAAACGGCATCTACCATAACGGATTAGATTCCGAAATACGGGAATACTGTATTGCGGAATAAAATCCTAAATATTGGAATTGCAAGTGGCCCATCCACTGTGATGTAGCTAATTATCTAGGATCGCTTACCTTTTCGCGAAATTCTTTGGTTGAATTGGTGGTGGGATAGGGGGTGTCCGGGATATCCGCGCCCAGAAAAGTGCAAAGTGGGTCCCAGCCACTACCGGTTTCATACACAAGAAGCCTCTCAACTGGGATTGCTTGCCGCACAGTGTCGATATGTGTTTTGAACACTCTTTTAGCATGGTCCCGGTCATCCAACCGGCCATCAAAAATATCCTGCACGATGAATTTGCTGCACATTTCAGCAATGGCGTTTGCATGGGGTTGTTCGTGTTTGCCCCGCATTGTGGTCATGAAGGGACCAATCGTGGCTTGCACGCTATCAAACCAGGCGTCGGCGTCCCGAATACTCAGGATGACCTTGGCGTTGGGATAGTGCGCGGCCAGTTGACGCCAATACGCTGCACCGGGCCAGTCGACCTGTGCACGATAGCCCCGAAACATAGCGTCCCAGTCCGAGGGTTCACCCTGTGCGGCGGCCTCCCATGCGGGTAGTTGCTCGGGATTGTCCCGAACTTCGAACATGTGATGACACGGGCCAAATCCCAATTGTTCCAATGCGATCTTGAGTGAATTCGTTCCCGTGCGGCCAAAGCCGGCCCCTATCACATCAAGTGCCATTTGGTTGCCTCCTCAATGAATGAGAAAGCTCCAAATTATCACAGAACTGCTGTTTTCCCTAAACCAGGGGCGGGAACTGTCAGGCGTTTTTGACGATCAGGAAAACGCGGGCAGGGTTCGCTGCCGTGATCGAATGGGTCACATCAGCGGCGTAGCGCGCCGTGTCCCCTTGTTGGAGATCGTTGACAGCGGTGCCCGAGGTCACGCGCACCGCCCCTTCAAGCACAGTCAGTTGTTCCCGTGCCCCCCGCGCATGGGGCTGGCTGGAAAGGACACCACCCTTATCGAAAAGGATATCGTAGACTTCGTGCCCGCCGGCCTCTTCTGGCGGAGACAGAATACGAATTCGGCAATTCTGGCCCATATTCTCGATGCTGGGAACTTCGGACTTCCTGAGCACTTCGATCTGACTGTCTGCGTCCGCTTCTTCAAGCAGGCCTGCAAAATCGACCTGAAGCGCGCGCGTCAGGTTCCAAAGGGTCGAGATTGTTGGGCTGCTTTCGCCCCTTTCGATCTGGCTGACCATTGACCGTGATACGCCGCTCAGGTTTGCGACAGCTTCTAGGGACAAACCTTTGGCCCGGCGCGCCTCCTTCAGGCGTGCGGGCAGGCGTGTCAGGATATCGTCTGAGCTTTCCGTCATGACGGAATTTCATGCGCTTTTGCTTTCTGTATGTCAATTGCGGTTGTGACGGTACGTCCTATGGGACAGCCCGGTGCGCCGGGGGCATAGTGCGGCCAACCCCAGGAGGAGAAGAGACATGAAAGATATCGTCATTCTTGATGGTGCCCGTACCGCAATCGGAACCTTTGGCGGAGCGTTGGCATCAACAGCACCCATTGATCTGGCGACAGTTGTGACCGAGGCCGCCATGGAGCGTTCCGGTGTCGAGGCCACTCAGATTGGTAATGTGGTTTTTGGTCATGTCATCAATACGGAACCCCGCGACATGTACCTGTCGCGTGCAGCGGCCAAGCAGGCTGGTATTCCGGTTGAAACTCCGGCGATGAACGTGAACCGACTATGTGGTTCTGGTGCGCAGGCGATTGTTTCGGCGGTGCAATCCCTGATGCTGGGTGATGCAGAATTTGCTGTCGCCGGCGGAGCAGAGAGCATGTCGCGCAGCCCGTACATTGTGCCTCAGGCGCGCTGGGGCGCAAAGATGGGCGACGTTACCTCGCTGGATATGATGCTTGGTGCGTTGAACTGTCCGTTTGGAACGGGCCACATGGGTATCACAGCCGAAAACGTGGCGGACGAACATCAGATTACGCGCGAACAGATGGATGAGTTTGCGTTGTCCAGTCAAACCCGCGCAGCAGCAGCTTTAGAGGCAGGCTATTTCCAAAGCCAGATTGCGCCAGTTCAGGTAAAGGTTAAGCGGGACATGGTCGATTTTGTTGTCGACGAGCACCCGAAGCAAACTTCGATCGAAGCATTGGGTGGTTTGCGTCCTGCGTTCAAAAAGGACGGGCGTGTAACGGCTGGCAATGCGTCGGGCATCAATGATGGTGCCGCAGCGATGGTTCTGGCCACCGCGGACGCAGCCGAAAAGGCTGGCCTGAAACCCAAGGCGCGTATTCTTGGATACGGTCACGCGGGCGTCCGCCCCGAGGTCATGGGAATTGGCCCCGTTCCCGCCGTGCAAAACCTGATGGCTCGTACCGGTTTGACGGTCGACGATTTCGACGTGATCGAAAGTAACGAGGCTTTTGCCGCGCAAGCACTGGCCGTGAATCAAGAACTGGGCCTGGATGCGGCCAAAGTAAACCCGAACGGTGGAGCCATTGCGCTTGGCCATCCGGTCGGTGCAACAGGTGCGATTATCACTCTGAAGGCGCTGTACGAATTGGAGCGAACTGGCGGTTCTAAAGCATTGGTCACTATGTGCATCGGGGGTGGTCAGGGCATCGCCATCGCCTTCGAACGCCTCTGATCCCGATCTGGGCATGGGGGTTAACAATCCCCCATCGCCCGATGGCGCAAAGTTTCAAAGACAGTGATACCCGCTTAGGGCAGCGGTTTGATTTTAGCTGAGCGCGCTTATCAAAAGTACAAGCGCTGCACCTGCAGCAGCTCCGATAGCTGCAGGAAGGGTCGCTGACCACAGGCGCGAGTAAGGTTGATCATCCTTTTGGGTTTGCGCAATCAAAGCGTTCTCGACCAGCGCCGGCAAGCGTGGACCAAAACGCGCCAATACCATTGCCGTTTTCCCAAAGTCCCGCAGAGCGGCGCGTGGGCCGATCGACTGTTTGATATAGTCTTCGACCACGGGGCGGGCGACTTCCCAGATATTGATATGCGGGTCCAGTGACCGCGCAACGCCTTCGACAACAACCATTGTGCGTTGCAGCAGGATCAGCTCGGTCCGGGTTTCCATGCCAAAGCGCTCGGTCACCTCGAACAAATAGTTCAATAGACGACCCATCGAGATGTGAGTGGCGTCCATGCCAAAGATCGGTTCGCCCACTGCGCGAAGAGCGCGCGCGAATTCATCGACGTCTTGATTGGCAGGGACATACCCAGCTTCGAAATGCACCTCGGCAACGCGTTTATAATCCCGGCGGATGAAGCCAAAGAGGATCTCGGCATAGACCCGGCGGGTGTATTCGTCGATATGGCCCATGATACCGTAGTCATAGGCAATGATGTCACCATTTGCGGCGACCTTCAGGTTGCCCTGATGCATGTCTGCGTGGAAATAGCCATCGCGCAGGGCATGAAGCAGGAACAGGCGCAGAACCCGTTCTCCCAAATCCCGGCGATTGTGACCCACGGCATCCAGCGCTTCGTTCTCACCCAGCGGAATACCATCGGCCCAGCTGAGCGTCATCACACGGCGTGCAGACAGAGACCACACGACAGGAGGTAGCCAGAAACCTGCATCGTCTTTCGTGTTGGCCGCGTATTCCGAAGCAGCAGCACTTTCCAGGCGAAGATCCAGTTCACCACGTACCACACCGTCAAAATGCTCGATTACTTCCATCGGGCGCAGGCGGCGTGCACCGGGGGCAAACAGTTGCACGATGCGGGCGGCGAAATAGAACGCGTCGACATCTTTGCGGAAAGCGCGTTCGATACCGGGGCGCAGAACTTTGACCGCGACGTCCTCTCCGGTGCTGGTCAGCTTGGCTTTGTGGACCTGCGCAATGGATGCCGCAGCGATTGGCTCGCTGAATTCACTGAAGATTTCGTTGACCGGTTGCCCCAGCTCTTTTTCGACCTCTGCCATTGCTTCGGCTTTCGAAAAAGGAGGGAGCTTATCCTGCAGGACACGCAATTGCTCTGCCAGTTCGTCTCCGACGACGTCGGGACGGGTCGATAGCACCTGACCGAATTTAATGTAGGCAGGTCCTAAAGCCGTCAGCGCGCGGGTGGCAGGTGGCATAGCTGGATCGCCTTTGTAACCCAACCATTGGAATGGCTTGCCCAGCGCATGCGCAACAAAGCGCAATGACTTTGGTGCTTCGAAAGCGTCCAGCACGACATTCATGGCACCGGTGCGCTCTAGCGTGGCGCCTGTGCGGATCAGGCGGATGATATTGTGAGGGCCGCGCATAGATCAGATCTTCCAGCCGGAATGCAGCGCGGCGATGCCCATGCTGAGGTTGCGGTACTTGGCGTTCTCGAAACCTGCGGCGCGTATCATGCTGAGGAACGTATCCTGATCCGGGAACTTGCGGATTGATTCCACCAGATACTGGTAACTGTCATAGTCGTTGGCGATGAGCTTGCCCATGCGGGGGATGACGTTGAAACTGTAAAGATCGTATAGCTTTTGCAGCCCGTCATTGGGCAGCTGGCTAAACTCCAGCACCATCAGGCGGCCACCGGGTTTCAGTACGCGGAACGCCTCGTTCAGGGCTTCTTGCGGACGGGTCACGTTCCGGATGCCGAAAGAGATCGTATAGACGTCGAACGTGTTGTCCTCGAACGGCAGGGCCATCGCGTCACCCACTACCCAGTTCAAGCTGTCCGCCATCTGATCTGCCTCGGCGCGTTGGCGGCCTTCGACCAGCATCGGTTCGGTAAGGTCCAGCACGGTGGCGTGACCATAGCCTGCGCGCTTTAGAAACCGAAAGGAGATGTCACCGGTACCACCCGCAACGTCCAACAGCCGTTGGCCCGGGCGCGGTGCCAGCCAATCCATCATGGCGTCTTTCCAGACCCGGTGGATACCCATCGACATGACGTCGTTCATTACGTCGTATTTCGACGCGACCGAGTTGAACACGCCCTGCACTCGTCCGGCCTTTTCAGTCTCGCGTACAGTTTCAAACCCGAAATGGGTGGTCTTGTCATTGGTGTCGGACATGTCAGGGACGCCTCTGTCTGTGTTGATCATCCTTATAGGCCTCAGCGCCGGGAAGACAATCGCGCGAAAAGGTAGCAGGGTGCCAATGCACGTCACAGATTTTCCTTAGTCACTGCTTAAGATAACTGAGATCTCAGCGAGTAATCCTTCAAGCATGTTAGATATTTTGGTTCTTGAGGTAATCGTCGGGGCGATCCTGACCATCGCCTTTTTCGGGCTTGTTGTCGTGTGGTGGGTAAGAGGAATTACCCGCGCGATCCGAAGAATACGGCACGCCGATGGGGTGGGCGGTAAGGTCGACGCGGCGATTGGAGAGTTACCGAACGATTTCTTGACGGCATCTATTTCGCGCGCCGGTAGCGAGCGGCCTGCGCAACAATCGTTAACGCGGCTGACCTTTCGAACAACTCCAGGGGTCATAATCCTGACTGTGCTGGTGTTGGTTGTTCTGTTTTACATGAGCTTTGTGCAGCCGGATTTGGCGGCCATCGAAGAGTTGTTTCCATCGCAGGATCCAGAAACATTCGTGTTCATAAAGGTCGGAATCATGGCGCTGGTGGTTTACACGCTAGCCTTTCATCTCGCCAATTCGATCTCGATTGACGGACCAGAACTGGTGACAATGGGGACTTTGTTTCAGCGCCGGTATTATGACCTGAACAAGCTCACCAAAATCATTCTCCGGAACAATGGAAACTATGTACTGCGTTTTTCAGATGGGAAGACGGCTCGCATTCTGAAATATGTAACCGGACATGATGAAATGGTGCGGGCGCTCGAAAACGCCCTTGCAGCTAATCAGGAGGGTACATGCCGGAACTTCCCGAAGTCGAAACGGTCCGTCGTGGGCTAACGCCTGCAATGGAAGGTGTGGTGATCGAACGAGCGGACGTGAACCGCCCGGATCTGCGCTGGCCGTTTCCAGATCGCATGGCCGAACGGTTGACCGGAAAACGGGTTGATCGGCTGCGACGGCGGTCGAAATACATTCTGGCGGATCTCAACAGCGGAGAAACTCTGCTGATTCACTTGGGCATGTCCGGGCGGATGACGGTATCGGGTGATCCGATGGGTCAGTTTGTCCATGAGCACCCCATGCCCGAGAAACACGACCATGTTGTCTTTCACATGGCTAACGGTGCACGCATCACTTTTAACGACCCACGCCGGTTCGGGGTGATGGAATTGTTGCCGACAGCCACCGCTGAAGATCACAAACTGCTCTCGGTGCTGGGGCCAGAACCGTTGGGAAACGATTTCCACGAACAGCACCTGATTGATGCGTTTCGCGGTAAGAACACTCCGATCAAATCAGCGCTTCTGGATCAGGGAATCGTTGCCGGATTGGGCAATATCTACGTTTGTGAGGCGCTTTATCGCGGCCGAGTGTCGCCGCGTCGTAAAGCGGGACAGATTTCTGCGTCACGTGTTGGAGCATTGGTTCCGATCATCCGAAAGGTGCTTCAGGACGCGATTGAAGCGGGTGGTTCATCCCTGCGTGATTTCCGCCAAGCTGATGGGGAACTTGGATATTTCCAGCACAGCTTTGATGTTTATGGCCGTGAGGGCGAACCCTGCAGAACCGAGGGCTGCGACGGCGAAATCAAGAGAATCACCCAGTCCGGTCGCTCATCCTTCTATTGTGCGCAATGCCAAAGATAACTTGATCCAGCGAAATCGCGTGATAAGGAATCGTATCTGAACGGAACAACCGGAAGCTTAAACCTCATGGCTTTTGAGACGATCATCGTCGAAATCGAAGACCACGTCGCCCTTATCAAGCTCGACAGACCCGACGCGCTGAATGCGCTCAATTCACAGCTTATCTCTGAGCTTTGCACGGCTTTGGAAGATGCCGATGCCAATGACAAGGTGCGCTGCATCGTCATTACCGGGTCAGACAAAGCCTTTGCTGCTGGCGCGGACATCAAGGAGATGTCGGAACTCAGCTTTGTTGATGTGTTTGACGGCAACTTCTTTGGGGATGTGAACGAACGGTTCAATGCAATCCGCAAGCCGATCATCGCGGCTGTCGCAGGTTATGCGCTGGGCGGAGGCTGTGAATTGGCGATGATGTGCGATTTCATCATTGCGGCCGACACAGCCAAGTTTGGTCAGCCCGAAATCAATCTGGGTGTGATCGCGGGTCTTGGGGGTTCGCAACGTTTGACCCGCTATGTCGGCAAGTCCAAGTCTATGGATATGAACCTGACGGGTCGTTTCATGGACGCCGAAGAAGCCGAACGCGCCGGGCTGGTCAGTCGGGTTGTCCCGGCCAAAAAGCTGATGGAAGAAGCCGTCGGTGCTGCCCACAAGATCGCTGAGAAATCACAGCTGAGCACGAAGGCCGCGAAAGAGGCCGTCAACCGCAGTTACGAAGTGACTCTGAGCGAAGGCCTGTTGTTCGAGCGTCGCGTCTTCCATTCCATGTTTGCGACCGAAGACCAAAAAGAAGGCATGGCTGCCTTCTTGGAAAAACGAGCGGCTCAATTCCGCGACAAGTAAAGCCTTCCTAACCGATCGGAACAGGCGGGCATGTCCCGCCTTTTTCATTCTTGCCTGGTGCAGGGAAAGAATCGGCTTGGCAAAGCCTGCAAACTTGGATAACTAGCGCCGCTATACATGCGCGTGCGGCCCGCTTGGCCCGACTCACACTCGTGATTTCTGATCCGGTGCGGATAGTCCGTGACGCGCTTCTATTGATAACCGTACCGAATGAAGGTCAGAAACACATGGCAAATTCGCCCCAAGCCAAAAAACGCGCTCGTCAGAACGAAAAGCGCTTTGCAATCAACAAAGCTCGTCGTTCGCGCATCCGTACCTATCTGCGCAAAGTAGAAGAAGCTATCGCATCCGGCGACAAAGACGCAGCAACCGCTGCTCTGCGTGCGGCACAGCCTGAGCTGATGCGCGGCGTCACCAAAGGCGTTTTCCACAAGAACACTGCAGCGCGTAAAATGTCGCGTCTGTCTTCCCGCGTTAAGGCGCTGGGCTGAGTCTCTTGCTGACCTAGGGTCATGTAAGAAAGACTGAACTATTTAAGAAGGCGCCGCGCCCTGCGGCGCCTTTTTTATGTTGCCAGAATACCGCGCCTTCACGATCTCGAGAGATTCTTTCTGCCAAGAACACGAGTCAACATCAGAGTTTCGTTGCCGTAAGCGGCAGCCTCTTGTTACCACTGATTCAGCGATTCACTCGCTTGGGGGGACAGGCTGTTTCATTGATCACACTGACGGGCATCAGGACGATCATGAAGCGAATGTTGGCAAACAGTTACTACTGATTTGCCGATCTGCTCTGGATCTTGGGGAAACCGAAGAACCAAGCCCTGTCGAAAAATTAGATTGCGATGCGCGACCCGGTTCCTGGGACGTCTTTCTGTTGGATGTCGATAAACCTGGAAGTGCTGGCTATCGAGGATAGAGCCGCCAGACTTTTGCAGTTTGGCGCGTAGGTATCCTTTTGCGTGTGAAAGCTGAGCCGGGAAACCGGAACTTAGTAATAAGGCCGAAGGGCCAATAAAGAATGGGATGCGTGAGGCGCTTGATGACACAAGAGAAATGGGGACAACTGCGTAACAAATTGCTCAAGGCGGTCGGCAAGAACAACTACACCACCTGGATTGAACCTCTGGAATTCCAAGAGCTTCAGGATGGCGTAGCGGTTTTTTCGGTACCGACGAATTTCATGGGCAATTATGTGAGCCAGAATTTTGCGGATCTCATCTTATATGAGATGAATACGGCTGGGGAGACCGTGCAACGTTTGGCGTTTCGCGTTGCCGCCAACTCTCCGGTGCGACCGTCGACAGAGGCCGAACCAGCGCCCGTTGCCGTAGTTGAACAAGCCATTTCACAACAGGCAGAAGCTGCGGGGGATGCGTTAGAGTCACTGCAAGCTGCGCCTTTGGACTCCCGCTTTACGTTTGACAGTTTCGTTGTCGGTAAGCCCAACGAGTTGGCCCATGCCGCCGCGCGTCGCGTTGCAGAGGGTGGCCCTGTCACTTTCAACCCGCTTGTCCTTTATGGAGGCGTCGGCCTTGGTAAAACTCACCTGATGCACGCCATTGCATGGGAGTTGAAAACCAAGCGTCCCGAATTGAATGTGCTGTATCTGTCGGCAGAGCAATTCATGTATCGGTTCGTACAAGCGCTGCGTGAACGTCGCATGATGGACTTTAAACACCTGTTCCGTTCCGTAGACGTGCTGATGGTTGATGATGTGCAGTTCATCGCTGGCAAGGGGTCAACGCAGGAAGAGTTCTTCCACACCTTCAACGCGCTGGTTGACCAGAACAAGCAAATCATCATCTCGGCTGATCGTGCCCCGGGCGAGATCAAGGATTTGGAAGACCGCGTGAAATCGCGCTTGCAGTGCGGTCTTGTCGTCGACCTGCACCCAACTGACTATGAGCTGCGCCTGGGTATCCTGCAGAACAAGGTTCAACAGTACAGCAGCACTTATCCCGACCTGACCATCGCCGATGGCGTTCTAGAGTTTCTGGCCCATCGCATCTCGACCAACGTTCGCGTGCTGGAAGGTGCCCTTACCCGACTGTTTGCATTTGCCTCGCTGGTTGGTCGCGAAATCGATATGGAGCTGACGCAGGATTGTCTGGCAGACGTGCTGCGTGCATCCGAACGCAAGATCACGGTCGAAGAGATCCAGCGTAAAGTTTCCGATTACTACAACATTCGCTTGTCCGACATTATTGGTCCCAAGCGTCTGCGGTCCTATGCACGTCCCCGTCAGGTGGCAATGTATCTGTGCAAGCAGTTGACCAGCCGTTCCCTGCCCGAGATCGGTCGCCGCTTTGGTGGGCGCGACCACACCACGGTCATGCACGGTGTAAAACGCATTGAAGAATTGAAGACGACCGACGGCCAGATCGCTGAAGACGTTGAAATGCTGCGTCGGTCACTGGAAGCCTGACTTCCTTCCCCTACCACTCAGGAAACGCCCCGGACCCTCACGCCCGGGGCGTTTTCTTGTGCACTATAGTCCACGGTTGGATAGGAACTGTGCCCAAGTGGTCACGCGCCTCTTGACGCTTTGGGTAATCCGACACAGAAAACCATAAAAAATCCTTGTGCCTCAGGGCGGAACCGCTAACGTGCCAGTCCCGCCCATTTCGGCACGTAAGTCAGAGGAATTGAGGGTATGAAGATCAGCATCGAACGCGGCACCCTTCTCAAGGCCGTTTCCCAGGCCCAGTCAGTTGTCGAACGTCGCAACACAATTCCAATACTTGCCAACGTTCTTATCGAAGCCGAAGGCGATCAAGCGATGTTCCGGGCTACGGATCTAGATATCGAAGTGGTGGATAAGGCCCCGGCGCAAGTTGAAAAGGCAGGTGCCACAACCGTTGCGGCCACAACTCTGCATGAAATTGTGCGTAAGCTGCCGGATGGCGCTTTGGTCACTTTGACCGCCGACAGCGCCGCTGGCCGTCTGACGGTCGAAGCGGGTCGGTCGAACTTTTCGCTGGCGACCCTGCCGAAAGAAGACTTCCCGGTGATGGCGTCGTCTGAATATCAGTCGAATTTCACTGCATCCGCAGCCTTGCTGCGTCGGTTGTTTGATAAATCGAAATTCGCGATATCCACCGAAGAGACTCGGTACTATCTGAACGGCGTCTATATGCATGTGGCCGACGGCTCAGAGGGCGGCAAGGTGCTGCGTTGTGTGGCGACCGATGGTCACCGACTGGCGCGTATCGACGCTGATCTGCCCGATGGCGCGGCGGATATGCCGGGTGTGATTGTTCCGCGCAAAACCGTAGGCGAACTGCGCAAGTTGCTGGATGATGATGAGATGGATATCGCGGTGTCCGTCAGCGAAACCAAAGTGCGCTTTGCTACGCCAGATATCACTTTGACGTCGAAGGTCATCGACGGAACTTTCCCCGATTACACTCGTGTTATTCCGCAGGGCAACACCCGCCAGCTAGAAGTGGACGCAGCAGAGTTCGCGCAAGCCGTGGACCGGGTTGCGACCGTTTCGTCTGAGCGCTCGCGTGCTGTGAAGCTGCAACTGGACGCGGACAAGCTGGTGCTGTCGGTCAACGCGCCGGATAGCGGTGCCGCTGAGGAAGAGCTGGCCGTTGCTTACGGTGACGAACGGCTTGAGATTGGGTTCAACGCTAAGTACCTGCTTGAGATTGCATCTCAGGTGGATCGTGAAAACGCTGTATTCCTGTTCAATTCGGCCGGCGACCCGACCCTGATGCGCGAAGGTAATGACCAGAGCGCGGTCTATGTCGTCATGCCAATGCGCGTCTGATTCCCTTGCTAGGGTAATTTCTAAAGAAAGGGAGGGGTCATGGGTTTGGCCCTGACCGAACTTACGGTCTCACATTTCCGCTCGCACAAGTTGGCGCGGTTGTCTTTGGATGGACGCCCAGTGGCGATCCACGGTCCGAATGGGGCGGGTAAGACTAATATCCTTGAGGCGGTATCTCTTTTCTCGCCTGGACGTGGTATGCGCAGAGCCAGTGCAGCTGATATGGCCAGACGACCCGAGGCACTGGGTTGGAAACTGTTCGGTCTTCTGAATGCTCAGGGTCAGAACTACGAGATCGAAACATGGTCCGAAGATGGCGCGGCGCGTCAGGTTCGGATTGATGGTAAATCATCCAGTCAGATTGAGTTGGGTAAGCTGGCGCGTGTTGTCTGGCTGATCCCTTCGATGGATCGGCTGTGGATCGAAGGGGCCGAGGGGCGGCGGCGGTTTCTGGACCGAATAGCGCTGAGTTTCGATCCCTCCCACGCCGAAGCGTCGCTGATCTACGAAAAGTCCATGCGCGAACGTAACCGTTTGTTGAAAGAGCAGGTACGGGACGCGCATTGGTATGCCGCTTTGGAAGGGCAAATGGCCGAGACCGGTCATCGCATTCACGCGGCCCGCTTAGCCGCTTTGGATCATCTGCGGACGGCGCAAGAACTGGCGGAGACGGCGTTTCCTTCGGCTGATCTGGAACTAGTGCAGACCGAAGGTGCGATGCCCGAAACCGTTGATGATCTGCGTGAAGCCCTGAACGAAAGCCGGTTTCGCGATCTCGCAGCCGGGCGGACACTTGTCGGCCCGCATCGATCAGATTTGTACGGTGTATTCGCGGCCAAAGGAGTTCCGGCCAAGGATTGCTCTACTGGTGAGCAAAAGGCGCTGCTGGTGTCTTTGATCTTATCCAACGCGCGGGCGCTGGCCGGTATGGTGGGGGCGCCGCCGATCGTGTTGCTAGACGAGGTCGCCGCGCATCTGGATGCCGGGCGGCGTGCAGCGCTGTATGATGAGATCTGCGCGCTGGGTGCTCAGGCCTGGATGACGGGTACCGGGCCTGAACTGTTTGCGGAATTGGGTGACCGGGCCCAGACGCTTGTTGTTACCGAAGGCGATGAGGGCTCGGTCGTGGCCACTTAGGCCGGTTCGCCGACTTTACGTTCCCACAGGAAACCGCGCATGACTTCGTCGACCGGAGTTTTGGCCATGTGGTTGACGTAGTTCGACATGGTTTTCTGTGCCAAGCCTAGGACGACGTCCAGAACCGCACGGTGTGAATAACCGGCGTCAAAGAACGCCTGCAGCTGTTCTTCGGTCGGGTTGCCGCGGGTTTCCATCACTTGCAGCGTGAATGTGCGAAGCGCTTCAAGCTTGGCGGTCGGCAGTGGGGTTTCGTTGCGCAGAGCCTCAGTTATTTCGTCCGAAACCTTCATCATTTTTGCGATACCGGTGTGAGCGGGCACACAGTAGTGGCATTCGTTTTCGACGTTAATGGTCTGCCAGACGACGGTTTTCTCGTCGTTGTCGAAATCGGTTTGCATGAAGAGGCCGTGCAGAACCTGATAGCCTTCCAGATGCTGCGGGCTTTCCGCCATCACTTTGTGCAGACCGGGCAGCCGGCCAAAGGCGGCTTGCGATTTTTCCAACAGCGGTTTGGACCCCTCAGGGGCAGTTTCGAGGTCGTGAGACGGGAAATTAGCCATATCAAAGCTCCTGTTTCTGGCGCGATGAGTCGTATTTAGGGTTTATTGAGCGCTCACTCAAGTATATATTTGAGTGAGCGTTCAAGAATTGGTGAAACTATGCCCCGTAAACCCTCATTCGACCGCGACGAACTGATCGCACAGGCCCGTGACATTTTCTGGCGCCACGGTTGGGCAGGGACGTCACTGAAGGATCTGGAGCGTGAGTTGAAACTGAAGCCGGGCAGTTTCTACGCGGCGTTTGGGTCGAAGGATGCCCTCTATGCCTTGGCGCTAGAGCGGTATGCGCAGGAGGGGGTCGCCAACGTGTTGGCCCTGGCTGAAAAGTTGGGTCCGCTCGGCGCGCTCAAGGCGCAGCCGCGCCGCGTAATCGAGGCATCAGAGCTGCCGACCAAAGCCTGCATGTTGGCCAAGACCTATGCCGAGTTGCAGGCCAAAGATCACGATCTGGCCGGTCAGGCCCGTACGCATATGGTTGCGATGAAGAACTGCTTTGCAGACCTTTTTCGCCGCGCGCAGGATACCGGAGAGATCGCGCCTGATCACGACCCGGACCGTCTTGCCGCGCGCTATCAATCTGACCTTCTTGGGTTGAGATTGTCAGCAGAACGCGATGATGTGAACGCATCGGAAATCGCCGCAGATATCGCGTCTGACCTCGATCGGCTTTGATCCGCAAATAAAGCGGATCAGAACCACAAAATCTTGGGGGACCGCGTGACAATCCCCACCAGAAAACGTATAAGTTACCAAAATAATATAGGTACTAACGGCATGTCCGAAGACGCACAGGCACCACAAGAATACGGCGCTGATTCCATCAAAGTTCTCAAAGGCTTAGAGGCGGTTCGTAAGCGCCCCGGTATGTATATCGGTGACACGGACGATGGTTCGGGTCTGCACCACATGGTGTACGAAGTTGTCGACAACGGAATTGACGAGGCTCTAGCAGGTCATGCCGACCACGTGACTGTTAAGATTCACGCCGATTCCAGCGTCTCGGTCAGTGATAACGGACGCGGGATTCCAGTGGATATTCACCCCGAAGAAGGTGTCTCTGCGGCCGAGGTTATCATGACCCAGCTGCACGCAGGCGGTAAGTTCGACAGCAACTCGTACAAGGTGTCGGGCGGTCTGCACGGTGTGGGCGTTTCGGTTGTAAACGCGTTGTCCGATTGGCTGGAGCTGCGCATCTGGCGTGTCGGCAAAGAACACGTGGCACGTTTTGAGGGCGGTGAGACTGCTGAGCACCTGAAAGTCGTGGGCGAATGCGGAGATCGCACCGGGACCGAGGTGCGCTTTCTGGCCTCGACCGACACGTTCTCGAACCTCGAATATTCGTTTGAGACGCTGGAAAAGCGGCTGCGTGAACTGGCCTTCCTGAACTCGGGCGTGCGGATCATCCTGATCGACGAACGCCCCGCTGAGCGTTTGGAAACCGAACTTTTCTACGAAGGCGGCGTCAAGGAATTCGTCAAATATCTCGACCGCTCCAAATCCCCTGCGATGCCCGAACCGATCTATATCAAGGGTGAACGCGACGATATCGGTGTCGAAATCGCGATGTGGTGGAACGATAGCTATCACGAGACGGTTCTGCCCTTCACCAACAACATCCCGCAGCGGGATGGCGGTACGCACGTGGCCGGTTTCCGGGGCGCTCTGACCCGGACGATCAACAACTATGCTCAGTCCAGCGGGATCGCCAAGAAGGAAAAGGTCAGCTTCACTGGTGACGATGCACGCGAAGGCCTGACTTGCGTGTTGTCGGTCAAAGTGCCGGACCCGAAATTCTCGTCGCAGACCAAGGACAAGCTGGTTTCTTCCGAAGTCCGCCCAGCGGTCGAAGGTCTAATGAACGAAAAGCTGGCTGAATGGTTCGAGGAAAACCCGAACGAGGCCAAAGGAATCGTCGGTAAGATCATCGAAGCCGCATTGGCTCGTGAGGCCGCTCGAAAGGCGCGCGAACTGACACGCCGCAAGACGGCGATGGATGTGAACTATCTGGCCGGCAAGCTGAAAGACTGCTCCGAGAAAGACCCGTCCAAGACCGAAGTCTTCCTGGTCGAGGGTGACTCGGCGGGTGGTTCCGCGCAAACCGGTCGGGACCGCCTGACACAAGCCGTTCTGCCCCTACGTGGTAAAATCCTGAACGTCGAGCGTGCCCGGTTTGACCGGATGCTGTCGTCTCAGGAAATCGGTAACCTTGTGATGGCGCTGGGCACCGGAATTGGCCGGGATGAGTTCAACATCGAAAAGTTGCGTTACCACAAGATCGTCATCATGACCGATGCGGACGTCGACGGCGCACATATTCGGACCCTGCTGTTGACCTTCTTCTACCGTCAGATGCCGGAGCTGATCGAAGGCGGGTACCTCTACATTGCCCAGCCACCTCTGTATAAGGTTTCACGTGGTAAATCAGAGGTTTACCTGAAAGACCAAGCGGCGCTTGATGACTACCTGATCAATCAGGGTGTCGAAGGCGCCGTGCTCAAATTGGGCTCGGGTGAGGAAATCGTCGGCCAAGACTTGACCCGCGTCGTTGATGAAGCGCGCCAGCTTAAACGCGTTTTGGATGCTTTCCCAACGCATTACCCGCGCCACATTCTGGAGCAAGCTGCAGTTGCCGGGGCGTTCGTACCCGGTGCTGTCGATGCCGACCTGCAAGGCGTGGCCGACAAAGTCGCTGCCCGCCTAGACCTGATCGCGCTGGAATACGAGCGCGGCTGGCAAGGGCGCATTACACAGGATCATGGCATCCGTCTGGCACGTATCCTGCGCGGCGTTGAAGAGGTCCGCACGCTGGACGGCCCAATGCTGCGCTCAGGCGAGGCCCGCAAAACCGGCAGCTTTACGCAGAGCTTGCAAGAGATTTACAACACCCCTGCGACACTGGTTCGCCGCGATCGCATGCAGGCCATCCACGGCCCACTAGATCTGTTGCGCGCGATCCTGGAAGAGGGCGAAAAAGGTCTTTCGCTGCAGCGCTATAAAGGCTTGGGCGAAATGAACCCCGATCAACTGTGGGAGACGACACTTGACCCTGATGCTCGTACCCTGCTGCAGGTACGTGTCGATGACATGGTCGAGGCTGATGACCTTTTCACCAAACTGATGGGAGATGTGGTCGAGCCACGCCGCGAATTCATCCAGCAGAACGCCTTGAGTGTGGAGAATTTGGACTTCTAGAAACTTGTAGGTTTGCGCATAACACTTCGCGCACCCCATAAGTTTACGTAGTTCGCCCATAGTTTTGCGCTGCGCGTTTGTCTGCATTAGCGACGAATTCAATCAGTTTATGGCTTAGTCGTCGCGGTTATGGCCCTTTGCATTGCTCAATCCCGCAAAGGGCCTCCCTAAGGAACCTTGGATTCTCGCGAAGGTCTGCGATGCGCAGAAAGCTGACTTTGCAAAGTCACAGTCTCCACTTCAAGCAGCACTTCAATGCTTGGTGGGCGCCAGATTGATAATCGTATTAAGCAATTTCATTTAAGTATTACTGCATGACATTCTGTTTTATCCACAGTCTGGGCACGTAACACACTGGCTTTCATATGCTTAAGACAGGCGGTTTTTAATTCGAATTTGCTTCACGCGCAGCTTTGGCTCGAAAACTTGCCAATTTTGACGCGTCAAATTTTGCAGCCCCGGAACCTAATTTTCCAATGGCGCTTGGATCGTTGACCTCATCCGCGTCAGTGAACTTCCAACCATAAGCTGGGAGATCATCGCCAGCCTCTACATACTGAGCTTCAAATGAATACGTTGCTCTCATTGGAACGAACCCATCCACGAAATTCATCGTCCTCTCTGACGGCGAAATAGAAACTATCCCTGTAAGGCGAACTGGCTCGTGAAAGCGTTCTGGATACCAACCTTCCGGCAATCGAACACGAATAAGCTGGTTTGGGTTCGGTGGAGGCGTATGGCTGCACATACCTCTCTCCGGAACCAAGTAAGCGACGTTTGTACCATCAGGATCCGGTGGTGCGGGTATCGCATAGCCCGCCAGCTTTACGACTTTTCCGTCAATTTCTGGATTACCAGCCGTGGCGGCTTTCTTTCGTCGCTCTGCAACGACCCATCGTTGTTCAATCAACCAATCAACGTCGATCCCAGCCTTTTGCAGCGGCGTCTCATTTTCCAGAATTTTCGCTTCAAGACTTTTGCGGACATCTTCGGAATGGGCTCCACTATCCAGTCTGAGCTTTAGTCGGACGACTTCAACAAGACCACTAAGCTGGTCAGGTGTCAGTTCTTTGAAAGGATCTACGTATTCCTGAGATTCTTCATCAATCAATTGGTTCCAGTCTAACTCAGCGATTTCTGCGGACAACGACGTTGAAATCAAAGAGGCAACACAGACTATTCTCCAAATCTTCATGACTTATCCTTTTCAACCGTATGGCCACTTGGATGTTGGTCAATGCGTCATCACCTGCCAGCTTAAGACATTTATGGACACTTGGGCTCTAAGCGAAACACAGTTCAAAGCTCGTTTTTATAGATGACTCCGTCCTTCATAATCAGGTCGAAGTTTTCTTGTGGGTCCCCTACAAGCTCCAAGTTTTCAAGCGGGTTGCCGTCCACGAGGATCAGATCAGCGTATGCGCCATCTCTGATAACTCCGAGTGGACCGTCTTGGTAGGGATGACGAGGGCCACTCATTTCCATTAGGCGGGCATTTTCAGAGGTCGCTATCTTGAGCGCTTGATAAGGCGTCATCCAAGTTCCCAACCTCACAAGATATTCGCTCTGTTGATACGCCTTTGATGGATCCATGAGTTGATCGGTGCCAAAGGCGAGATTCACGCCAATTTCGACGGCCATTGGGTACAGCGCGTCTACAGCATCAGTCACCTGTTTCCACTTTTTGGCACTAACTGGGCTATCCCAAACCATATCGGCCTCAAACATCGCCTGAGGACTGAGCCAAGCGCCTTTTTCCTTCATCAATTCCAGTGTTTCTCTTGATGCGAAGAAGCCGTGCTCAATGCTCATCACGCCGTTTTCTATTGAGGTACGGATACCTCTGTCTGTCATCACATGCGCCAAAACATAGGTGTTAAAGTTCGTTGCCTCTTCGACTACCGCACGAATTTCGTCGACCGAATACTCGCTCACATCCAGCGGATCGTATTGGGAAGAGACACCACCACCAGTCGTGATTTTGACCTGAGTAGCACCAAACTTGAGGATTTCTCTGGTTCTCTTTCTGACTTCCGGTACGCCATCAGAAATCATCGCCATCATATTTTTTTCCCAATAACTCAGTTCAGAGTTGGAGTTTCTTGGGTTTTCAAGCAGCGTGTGAAAGTCGGCATGGCCTGACGTTTGGCTCATGAATGGTCCGGAGGGCAAAATGCGGTGACCGGGGTATTCACCAGCGTCAATCAGTTTCTTGATCGTAAACGGATTTCCGCCAGGGTCTCTAACGGTGGTAAATCCACGCATTAAAGTCTCTTCAGCCCCCTTCATACTGCGAATGGCCACTTCCGACATGTCGCCTTGATTCAACATTAGAACGGATGCAGGGGTGTAGGCATACGTCGTGTGCCAATGGACATCGATCAATCCTGGGATCATCGTGCGACCGCCACCGTCAATCACCACCGCGTTCTCGGCTTCGATTGGGTCGGAAGAAACAGCGGTTATGAGATTATCTTCGATCAAAACGTTAGCATTCTCGATGCGTGCTTCGTTTACCCCGTCAAAAACATGAACATTCGTTATGAGAGTTCTTGTAGAATCCTCTTGAGCGCTCGCCAGCGTTGCCAGCATGCTTGAGATTACCAAGCAGAGCGTTGACAATTGATTTTTGCGCATATCTTTCACCCTAGGAATATCAAAGCATTCGATTGTTTAATTTTAACGAAGGTAGCCAACTCTCCGAGGAAAATCGATATGAACTTTTTTAAGGAACTTGGCGAAGGCAAACCGGAGCTTTTTGCGGCAACCGTACGTGAAGCAATGACAGGAGAGGTTTTCGATGGCGATGTGATACAGTTGGGAAAGGGGGCTGACGAAGGCGCAATTTTCACAGCTCGTTTAGGGCTTTCCCGTTTGTCTAGTATCCGCTTCAAGCCCAATGCATTGGTGAGAACCGCACAAAGTGAAAGCTTCGCTAATTTCACTGTACCAATCTGCGCTTCAGAGTTATGGACGGTAAGTGGCGTTCCTTTGAAAGAAAACTCCGTTTTCTTCAATTTCACTGCATCGGAAACCGAGGTAGTCGCGCGCAATCGAACTTCGTTATGTGGTCGTGTGCCCTTGCAACGATTTCTCAAAGAGGTTCAACTTTTTTCCGGCAGAAATACATCGGATTTTCGCGGACCAACGGTTATCGTGAAACTGTCTTCTGATTTTCACGCAGCTTTGGTGCGAACACTTAGCTGCATAATGAACCAAGCCGATGGTCAATATACCCAGAGTGATTTGGAGGCGCGTCTTGCAAGGACGCTTGCGATCTTCTTTGCCTTATCTCTGAATAGTGGGAATGCACGCAAAGCGACTTGGTCTCAAAAAGTGGGTTTGGTCTCAAAAGCACGAGAGTACTATTCTTCCGCCTTGTCAAAAAGGCCATCAGTGGCAGATCTGTGTCGAGTAACCGCGGTAAGCGCGCCAACATTGATCTCAGCATTTCGCGACGTAACGGGTGAAACACCAGCACGATTTTTTGCTCTTCAAAGACTGGCCAATGTCCATGATGAACTTGTTCAGGCGTCTCAGCAAAAACCCATGGTGAAGCAAGTGGCGCTCGCTCACGGATTCACCGATTTGGGACGATTTGGGAGCCTGTACAAAAGCATATATGGAATTTTACCATCAGAGCAAATTGAGCGTACTGTACCCATTTGACCGGTTGTCTTTTTAGTTCTGCCGAAAACCGATTAATACGAATCTCGGCTCCGATGTAGCAGAGTTCCCTTGACGGATTGCAATGGCACCTCAACGATTTGCCAAACAGAACTATGGATTGGACGGCGGAATGTTTTCATTTTTTTTGAATTTCTACAGGCTCTTAAAAGCGATTGTCCGCTCGTGGAGTAGCCCTAGATTCCGCGGAGCGCTTACCCTTGCAATACTCTTGTTGCTTTCCGGAACTTTGTTTTATGTCAGCGTCGAGGGGTGGTCTTGGGTGGACGCGCTGTACTTCAGTGCAACTACTATTTCTACGGTTGGCCTCAGTGACCTAACGCCCGTAACCGACACAGGAAAACTCTTTACCGTGTTGTATATTTTCGTAGGCGTCGGGGTCTTCATCACGCTGTTTGTACAATTCACACATGCCCTTCTTAGGGACTACGATGAGAAAAAGTCGTCAGATAATTGAAGACTGAAGCAACGGTCTTTCGGTCGTTGCACCCTAGCGCTTCGCTCTGCCGTATGCGGTTAAGGTCGTTGAGAAACTGCTTGGATTAAGGCAAACAAAGCAAAGACAA
This sequence comes from Ruegeria sp. BE9, assembly GCF_056538765.1. Taxonomy (NCBI): domain Bacteria; kingdom Pseudomonadati; phylum Pseudomonadota; class Alphaproteobacteria; order Rhodobacterales; family Roseobacteraceae; genus Ruegeria; species Ruegeria sp. BE9. The sequence continues at coordinate 153,648 of NZ_JBQFTS010000006.1, forward strand.
GGTTCTTTATCATCTTGTCTAAGCAGCTAGTTTGAGAACATGGCCTCCGTAGCACAACTAACCGACTGGATGATTACCGAAGGACGCCGCTCAGGCGACCCTGTTAAAGTAGTTTCGCATTTCTGCTCGTCCTTAATTGAGGAAGGTGTACCGCTCTGGCGGGTCAATATCGGTCAGCGCTTCGCCAATCCGCTACTCATTGCATGGGGGGTCGTTTGGACACCTGATGGGACCGACAGCTACGACGTAACTCATGAAACGATGTTGACGGAAGGGTATGTTGGTAGCTCGTTTGAGTACATTCTGGAGCACAGAAAGCCGCTTCACAAAAGCCTGCGACAACTGGATCCAAAGACTGAGCATTTATCGTATCTAGAGTTCGCTGAGCTCGGTGGCACAGATTACTATGCAACTCTGATGTATTATGGCGACGGATCTCTGCACGGCTGCACATTTGTCACGCAGGAACCAGACGGCTTTTCACCGCAACATCTGGAATTGATTGAGGCAGCGCTGCCTGCTTTGTCTTCCGCTTTGGAACCTGTCACGATGCGCAAGTCAGCCAAGGGTCTATTGCGAACATATCTTGGCGATGGGCCCTCCGACGCCGTATGGAGCGGGCGGATCAAGCGAGGCGAACGAACGACCCTTGATGCGGTGGTCATGTTTTCTGATTTACGAGGGTTCACGGCGCTTTCAGAAGCCGCACCCGAGGCCGATGTGTTTGACGCGCTGAGCGGCTACTTTGATCTGGTTGTTCAGTCTGTGGAAGATAACGGTGGCGATGTTCTCAAGTTCATGGGTGATGGAATTCTCTCGATCTTCACCATCGCAACTCAGGCTGATCACGCCGACCGATGCCGAAAGGCTGCGCAAGCCGCACAAAGTGTATTGGCCGGTTTGACGGTCCTCAACCGTCGCCGCGCTGAAGCGAAAAAGCCGTCTTTGGACGTTGGGATCGGGATCAATGTTGGACAAGTCAGCTATGGCAACATCGGCAGCCCTGGTCGACTTGATTTCACGGTTCTCGGAGGTGCAGTGAACGTTGCGAGTCGAATTGAGGGGCTGACTAAATCTATTGGCCGGAGAGTGCTGGCAACATCTGCGATTGCCGAAGTCTCCCCTGATCTGTTTTCCCCTTGTGGGTTTCAAGAAGTTCGTGGACTTGCGCGTCCAATCGAATTGTTTTCTCTCGTCGAAGAAGAGCTTTGATTCAGCGCTGACTTAATTTTGGCAGCATCGCGAGAAGCAGGAACCAGATATTGGGCACCAAGTGTTAAGAGGCAGGTTTTTACCTCATTTGGGAGTTTGCAAAGCCCGACGATGGATGTCCGGTTTGGGCTGCGACCCGCCAACCATGCAAACCGCAGAGAACGGCAATATTGAGCCCACTTTGGCTGCCGGTCGAATGGATGCTTTGACCACGCAGCAAGTTCGGTTTTTTGAACAGCTTATCCCAATCGCGATACAAGCCTATTTTTGGCTGGATTTGCCTTAGATCGTAGGTGTTGCAGCCGCGAAAAATAATAACATCTGAATTTGTGTTTGCATTTTTTGTAGTACTTGGAGTACTGGCAACCAAGGTGGCACCATCAACTGATACTAGTCTTGATTTCGAACCAATGTATACATTGGTGAGTCAGCATATGAGCTAAGGGAAACAGAGAATATTCCGGAAACGCGATCTGTATAATTTCCAGTCACGGCAGTAACATGCATAATATCTTCGGCCATCACTCTTAGGAAAACGGCGCCTGGTGGAAAACACTGATCAAAACTCGGCAAAACTGCCAAAATCATTTCGTCTGCTCCATCATGAGGATGCGAAAGAACTAATTTTCCATAACACTCTGATTGGAATTCACCCGCTCCAAACGGAATATCAATCTGAAAATCGACCATAGCACTGCTGCCCTGGTTCGTTTCCAAGAACTGGATAAAGCTTCGGTTGTCATCAAGGCAATGATCCCATGTGCACAGCTTGGAACTTGTAAAGGATGCATCGGACTGGCGAAACAGACCGAAAATTCGATCTGATGGATCAAAATAGACAATTGTGGCAGCCACAACGGCTACTGATACGATCAGCAAAACGATGATTTTTGGAGAAGCGCTTTTCACAGTATCTAATTGTCCGTCACGTGTTGAAAGGTAAGTCGGTCTAACCAACGAAGGTGATCCAAGCCGCAGTACAGTTCAATTTGAGTTTTCCTCGGCCGTCCATATCCATGTCGCTGGTGCCATATCTATTTCGCATCCTGGGATTTCCAGTTGTTTGCGCAGTCAAAGCGACGGGCATAAGCAAAGGTATTCCTATGCACCCAGGAGGTAGAGATTCACGCGCCATTGTCGGGTAACCCCCAGAGTTCGTTAGCTCTGTTTGGAGCTACCATGAACATCATGACGCGCGATTTTTGTCGTTCGCTATTGCCCGCACCGCGCACCAAGTGAAGAATTGCGTTCTCAAGGTTTGCTGCGTCGTCTTCGCGTTTGTCTATCATTGCCAGTATGAATTCGTGGACTAAGTTCATTGGTTCGATTAAGGTTTCCGGCTGAGCCAGCCTTAACTCGCTGAGCATAAATTCAAGCAAGAAAGCCACTTCTTGCCGCCGCGCAGGCGAGCTTTCAACGACGGTCAATTCCGACAGTTTGCCGTATGTTTCTGTCAGAATAACCTGCATAGACAACGGTTCTTTGGCATCAGGCTTCTGTGGCTTTGCCAAGAACGCTTTCAGTCGGGCAAGGGCGATTGGAATTTCCTTCCTTTAAGTTATTGAAGCACCAGTTTTACTTCATCTGGGTCTCGCAACATTCCAACCATCAAAACAGTAATATGCATTTCTGAGCCGATCCTGCACTCGCACAGTTAAAAGGGCGAACCTCTTAGTTGAAAATCACCACGGTTTTGGTCGTGCCTCGGCTCGTTGACCCCATTTCCGATGCTCAAGCCCTTAAAACCATCCGGCAGGAGCTAACGTCAGACACGGTATTTGCCTCTACGGGCAAAACACCCGACCACGGTAGACAGACCTATCGTCCGTCTCTTGTCGATACTCCATGAGCTCGATGACGTAATCCTTATTGTATCCGGATTCCGTAAGGATCGAGGCGTAAACCTCGAGCCCATCCTCATCCACGTATTCGAATGACAAACTCTCATCGTAGATCTGAAGTGGGTCTGTCTGCACAAAGATTGCATTGCCAGAGCCAGTTATCAGGATCGACTCGGTCCAATACTCCGGAGGGTCGTTTGAAATGTCGATAACAACATCATTTTCCTTGTAACCATCCCAATGAACCTCACAAAGCCGGTTGGAACTGTCGATCTTGAATACCTTCGGCTCCCCCTCTCTGCTAATAGGAGCGGGCGGCCAGCCTACCTCAGACACAGTGGAAGTCTCTGATGTTTCCTGCACTTCATCACCACTCTCTGAAACATAGTTGCCAGCAATGGTTTCACACGAATCCAGGTAGTCGAGAATGCAGTCTCTTGTCATCTGAGCGATCATCTCAAGGTCCGCTGGCTCAAGCTTGCTGAAAATATTGGCATGCAGTTCCTCAGCCCACTCAAGGCCTGAACCTTGGGAGAGGTTCAGCCACATCATCGAAGTGTAAATGTCTTTGTCCACGCCATCCCCATCGGCATACATCAATGCGAGGTGAGCTTGGGCCTCCTTGTGGTTGAGCTGTGCACCGCGGGTGAACCATTCGAATGCAGCATCGTAATCCTGGTCGTAAAGACGACCAAAGTAATAACCGCTAGCGATTCTGTAGATCGCAGGCACATAGTCCTGGTTTGCGGCCGCCGAATACAGCTCCTTAGCCGCGCCAGGATCCTTTGGAACCAAAAAGTCATCACTGGTTTCGAGCAAGAAACCCAGCGTATACTGCGACTTGGCATAGCCCTCCCTCGCCAAAGCATCGAAGATATTGGCTGCTTCGGGCAGCCGCTTCTTTTCCATCGCCTTCAAACCTTCGAGGTGGGAAGCCTGCCTCCTTTGCTCATCAAGCATGTCCCGCAATAACCAAGGCTCAAGTCTCCGTGTGGCGTTGGGGCCGTGAACCATATCTACGGCTGTGAGCCCATAGTTATCCTTAATGAGCAAATCGGCGCCCCTGCCCAACAATTCCATCACAAGGTTTTCGTCTGGCACTGCCAAATTTGAGTTGAAATGGAAGTGCAATGGAGTACGTCCGTGTTCTTTGTCCCGTGTATTCACATCCGCCCCTGCACTGAGAAATGCACGGCCATAAGTGAAAGCTTCGTGCGGATCAGGGTCGAGGACTGCCCAAATCAGCGGCGTCCGACCATCCTCCATGTAACCGTTCGGCGTCTCTCCGTTGGCCACATCCACAATGATGGCATCCGGTGAGGTCAGGCTGAACAGGTAATCACGCGAACACAGGCGTTCACATTTAGGCACCTCCGCTCCCGCAAACCCTGCGGCGAAACCAAAGACGAGCGAACAAAGAAATCGTGAAACCACTGGCGTTAACCTTGCGTTGTTGAAATGTTGCGAAAAACCTATCAACCAAAACACAGGAAAGCGTACAAAAATCGTTCACGTGCAATGATTTAGACTAAGTATGTCGTATTTGACACGCAAAAAGAGGCCGACCCGGAAAAAGTCGGCCTTCAAAGCCGGCAACAATATGTCTCAGGGGAGACATTCTGGCAGTATTGGCACTATCCACGCTGGAAAAATTACCCCGCCTTTCCGACCACCATCGAAAACGGGCATGAACAATCCAAAATCATCAGGCTAAGGCTTTAACTGCATGGTAGCAGGCCCACAACCGCTCCACCTCATCGCGAGGATCGTCAGATACCCGCTTGTGTAACGTCAACTGCTGTTTCATCGCCCGACGAGATGCTTCATCTTGCATGATTTGGTCCGCACGAAGTACGTCGACTTTGTGTAAATGCCCAACCTCTGCTTCAGCAAAAAGACGCTCCAACAATCCTGAGGTCGCTGAAGAATCCGAGTAGATCCATCCGGCTTCAGAGAGCTCGATGAGATCGAGTGTTTGGTTTGCTACCTCCTTAGCGGCCGGAGCCGTCGACAGGTCGTTTGGAGACGCATCTAGAACCTGTTGTGGCCATGATCGCGCAGGGTAGATCCGAGATGACCAAGTGTATGGCTCGTCATCGATCACTCTCAAGAACGCGATTTCAACTGGGTAAAACTGCCCTCTTACGGCTACGAACCTCAGGTCGCAGAACAGCATACTGACAACCGGTTCCGGTAGACCAATATCCTGGTAGACGCTACCAGATCCTTCGGTGATTTTATCGTTTTCACTCATTCTGGCCACTTATTTTCTTTAATCCAGATGTCAGTCCATTCTGCTGGTCCATCAGCTGGAGCAGCGTTCACGATGTGCTCTGGTACAGTCGTCAGAAGTGCCGGCCATGCATTTGAATCCTTTTTCAGACGTGCTTTCAGCTCATCAATCAGGTCATCCAGAGGGATGGACTCCAACCGACGTCCAAAGGTCTCTTCATCGGAAAGCTCATCACTCATCGAAGGGATTCCAATCGCCTTGCTCCTGACAGTGCGTGCACAGAGCAGTTGCCTTGTTCTTCTTCCGTACGATATCCCCGACATGACCACATCTTGCACATGTGCGCTTGCTGTCCAGTACGAGACGTTTGAGCGGGAGATCCAGGCATTGATCGTACCGACGGAAGTTGATCTGGATTGAACCGTCTGAGCCCGTCGTCATATCCGAGATCTGCACTTGAATCGGTGTCTCACGGTTCTCTCGAACCAGATGCTCCGCCTCTGCGAGGAACCGGCCAAGCAAGACCAACCTGCCCGGACCAATGCTTGGCCATAATGATGCCGTATCAGCGCTCACCAGGTCTGGAAAGCGATTTGCTACGTTGAGCTCAAGATCTGTTGGCCAAATCATCTCAGCGCCTTCAAACCGATCTTCGAGGTAACGGTTGTAGCACCAGCAACAAAGGGTGACTAAATATCCCCTGATGTTTTGGATTTCGGCAGAATTTCCGCATCTCTCACACCTCTTTTCGATCTCTTCGACACGCGTATCCAGCTCGTCGAAGATGTTTCGATTGCATTCTCGTGTGTAGACACGAAGGCCTCCCAACTTTTGCTTGATCTGTACGATCACCGGCAACTCATCTCCAAAGACATCGGGGTGTTGCGCAACACTGCACTTCACATCTTCCAACACTAGAGCGAGCTGGTCAGCCCAACCCACACAATGCTCTCCAAGGGCTTTCAACATGCTTGTATGGATGTCATTCCAGTCGACAACCTGTTTCACATTACCCATCCTTCAGCTGCTCCAAGGCGTCAGCTTTGCAATTCAATACACGCATAATGTCTTCGTCAGTGAGATCTTCGATATCCACGAAATCGGTAGGCGAGATTGAGAGCACGACATTGCTTTCACTGTCGTGAACCGCAAATGTCGTCTTCAGGAATCGAAGATCTTCGGTATCTGTGAAATTTGGCTCAATTGTCCTGGTCGTCATCTTCACCCAATCGACGTTTGTGCGCTGCAATGTGCTCGGCTAGGTCTCCAGCAAGATTGCCTGCTGCGATGTCCTTTTCCAAAAGCTCAAGGAAAGCTTCGATGGCTGGATCTATATGCTCGTCGTCGCCCTGGTCCTCGCCATTCACTTCACTAGCGATGCGCTCATCCAATTCGCGAATGCTCGTCCGAATCTGCGACAGCAATTCGTTGTCACTACCTTCATGTACCTTGCGCGCTCTGATCTCATCTGCGGAAATCGGATCAGATAGTTTTGCGCGGCCAAGTGCGATCCTTGCCTCTTGTAGTGCCAAAAGCGCCCTGGTCAGTGGATCAATCTCGACGTCAGCAGCGAGCGCGTCGAACTCCTCTGCGCCAATCGGATCAAACAGCGATGCTTGTCCGGCGAGAAATTTGGCCTTCTTCAGCTTCAGGAATGCGCGCGTCACCTCATCAGCCTTAGTGCGGGGCTCTCGCGCACCGGTCTTCTCCAGCCACATGGCGGCGATCTTCTCAACGAGTGTCCACACCGTCTGCCTGCGATTATGCTGCGAGATATCGAAGCGCACTGCTTTCTCTTCGATACCGAGCTGCTCGGACTCTCTTTCGTTCACGCGCACTTCGTAGTCGCAGAGTCCACTAAGATCATCGCTGACATTCCCGGCATGGGCCCGGGCGACTTCGCTCTCATTCACGTAGACAACGATTTTGAGCATCACTCACCACCCTTTCGTCACACATGCAGGACAGCGTCCGTGGTCATCAGATCGGTCGATCTGACCGAAATATCCACAAATTGAGCACGTCAACCTGTCCCGAACGGGGTTTTTCCGAACGCCAAAAAACCTCTTCCTTTCAGGGTGGCGCTTGCTCGCGACATCATGCGCGCACCAGCAGCACAGTGTCGTGTACCAGCCGTCCAGAAGTTGGGTCTCGGCAGCATTGCCGCATTGCTCACAGGTGCGATTTGCGCGTGCAATTGTGGCAGCGATCATCGACTGAATGTGTCGATCATCACCCCTGTGGTAGATACGGAGCTCTCCCAGTTTTTCCTTTATCTGGAGAACGACGGGATAGGGTATTTGTTTCTGATCGCAGTACTGTTTGATCTCTGAGAAGTGCGTCGTGACCAAGCCTGACCAACCATTGGATGTGCGGCCGAGGCTCTCCTCGACCGATTGCTTGATGTCGTTGAAATCAATTGTGTTCGTAGCGCCTTCCGGCATGTCGGACTCCTCCAGGGGATGGTAGGAGGCGTCGGAATCGAACCGACTCGTGCACTCTAATCTGGAGCAATTACAAGGATATAAGCCTCGCCCGCATACCAATGCTGCCTCCCACGGATTTTGCGTGGGTTATCGACTTCAGGCCGATATTCGATGGCAGTGGATGCGTGTGAACGTCATGACCGCAAGCTGAACCAGTTCGCATAACCATGTCAAGACGGAGCGTGCTGCACTTCGAAATTCACCGCGTAGTTCTGGGAACCTTCTAGCTTAGCGTGTGCCCGATACACTGATGCATCTTATTTTGCGGGTCAGTACAGCGTCGAGTAGTTCTCAGACAGAGAAACGATTCGATACCCTGTGATCCGGACTCGAACTTAGAAACTCCGTCGATAGTTCGCTCTGAACCGACGCGCGCCTTTTGATCTGCGTCTGATGCGTTCCGTTCTGAAGAAATACAAAAGTCTTGATCTGACCAAACCTCGGCGGCAGCATTGACCTGCATCTTTCGAAAAATGGAGATACCGATTGCAAGACCTTGCAAGTTTCAATCCATTTAGCGTCTCGAGTAATCTGTGATGATACGTTCCTCACCTGAATTGCTGGCGGTTTCGAGGCGTTGGTATGAAATACTCAGAACCAAGAAGAGTACTGACGAGTTGCAGGATTTTCTGTCGAAAGCAGATGAACTAAGGTTCGTTGGCACAGGCGAAGGTGAGTTTTGGAGCGGGCAAGCAGTTCGCGATGGGGTTAGCGGATTTTTTGCGGAGATCCCGGCACCCGTCGTTTTCGAAGAAGTTGAAGCTGAGGCCTTCGAAAACGGAGAAACGGGATGGTCATCCTTCGTCCATAAGATTCAGTTTGTCGGCTTTGATGAAGCCGTCTTTTATCGCACCGTCCTGATTTTTGTCCTTGAGGGAGCGGCCTGGAAGATCATCAATCGCCACGCTTCAGTGCCCACTCCAAATATTGAACTCGTGGGTAAAGAGCAGCTGGCCATCCAAAAACTGGTTGATGCTGCGCGTGAAGATGGACCCGAGCTGGTCCAAACCGAAGGTTTGGCTTCGGTACTTTTCACTGATGTGGAGGGCAGCACAACGTTGGCGGAGGCGTTGGGCGATCAGCGTTGGTCGGTGCTGATCGAAAACCACTTCCAAGTCTTGGCGGCGATCATTGAAAAGTATCATGGCCAGTTCGTGAAATCCCTTGGAGACGGAACGTTGTCCGTCTTTCCGTCCGCGAAAGAAGCACTAACGGCCGCTATCAAGATTCAGGGGGCCATTGCATCGGCTTCCGAGGAGCCATCTTTCGGTGTCCGGATTGGGATTCATACTGGTGATGTCGTGCAATCTCGTGGAGATTTTTTCGGTACGGTGGTCAATAAAGCGTCACGCATAACGACCGTTGGTGCGGCGGGCGAGATACTCGTTTCAGATGCGACTCGCGCCATGGTCGGAGGACGAACCGATTTCTCATTTTCTGAAATAGAACCAAGACTCCTGAAAGGTCTACGCGGCCACCACGTTTTGTATCGGCTGGATTGGCAAGATTAAGTGTTGGGGGCGCCGTAACTCCGGTAAATCGCCTAGTCTACTTGGGGAGCAGCACCGCAAGTTGTTTTGAGGTTCGCGGCACACCTCACATCGCCAGCAATTCGCGATGAATGGCGACCATTGCCCAAGTGTCGCGCGTACAATACGCAACGAGATCAGAATAGACCTTCTCGCGCGCTGGATCATCCGGTTCCGTCAGTGTTACGTCCTTCCAAAGACGAGACGCGCTTGCCCCCTCTTTGATGTCCAGATCATCATATGAAAGTTCTGGCAAAAGCGCTGGAAGAACGGCCTTGATGGAGGCGCTACCCTTGAACGTAGGATCGTTGATCACTTCATTCGCAAATGGCTTCATCAAATCAACTACGCGGGCGTTTAAGTCTTCCAGAAACTCTGCGTGCTCTGAATAAGTTTCCGCCATTTCCGTGTTGCGCGATTTCTCGAACGGCGCATACCAAACCACTACAGAGCCAACCTCTCCTATGTCCTCACGAAGCCTTTTCAGCAAGGCTGGCATCGGATTGCTGGCGTCTCGGTGGAGATACTCCCTGTGCTCAATTTCTCCGCCAGGCTCATGCTGGATATGCACGGAGTACTGGAAAGCCACTTGCTGATAGGGACGCGTTCCGTCCCAGGGTGGCAGCAAACTCTGAGACGTCTCGTAGTCAAAGTAATAAACCGGATAGACAATCTCGCTCAGAAACCTGCTTAACTCCTGATGATCGATAGTGCGTGCACCGTTCGCCAGAGCTCTCAAGTAGCGTTGCGTCGACTTGCCCAGCACAGAGGGATCAGTGATCTCATCAATCTTTGTGATCCCGTCTGCGATGAGTTCGGAGGCTTTTTCCGCATTCATGAACGGAAGGCGGTGGATACTGTCCTGCGCGAGAAGTGGGTCGAGTTTTTCGCGGATCTCCAGCCATTCACCATAGGATTTAAGGCGCGCACGTTCGGGGGACGGATCAGGCATCGTACCACTGGCAACGACGCTCAATGCTTGATCGATACGCGTGCGTGTTTTTTCGAGCTGCTCAGTCACCGCATCCGTGACGTCAGTGATGCCGACAAGCTCTTGCGGATTGATTTCGCCGTTTCTGACGTAATCACGGTTCACATGTGCCACTTCGCAGCGCGCAATGGGGAACCCGGCCGCCTCAAGCACGACACGCTGGAATGCGAGATCAAAAGTGTGTTCGGGCTTTGCAGATGTCCCGCTCTTGATCTCTGTCAGAACGTACCCATCGCCACTGCGGCTCACGATGTCGGAGATGCAAGTTATGGTTCCATCTTCATAGCGTCCCTGCGCCACTGCGTTTGCACCGTTTCTCCAAGCCTCCAAAGTACGCGCGGGCAGAGCCTGGTATTCTGAAAAATCTGAAAAACCGAGGCGAACGAGATCACCAAATAGCTCCTCAGCATATGGCTCAAACGCGTGCCCCTCGTCAAAACGCGCTTGCAATGAAGGGTCAATCGGCGGCAGCAGATGCCTGGCGTGTTTCTTGATCCATAGCCAGGCGGGGTGCCTGAGAAACATCATGTAATCTGATTTGGATAGCATCGAATAATTTGCATTCCAGAATTGATGAAATCAGTGGAAGACTATCGCGCCCAGCTATTGAGAGTAACTTTTCTTTGGTGAAGTAGGCGTCACAACTCTATTACAGCCTCATGTAAATCGCACCGACAGCTCGGTGTCCATGACACCACCAAAGCCCGCTGACCATTGTTCGCCCGGAAACACTGGCCATGCGTCTGTCAAAGTACCAGTTGTGACTAGCTCGCCTCCTTGAAGCTGGTCGGCGTCTGAGAGCAGAGAAATAAGATGAGCCAGGACTTCAATTGGGCCACCGAGCGCGTTTTCACCCTTGCCGGACTCGATGGCCTCGGTGCCCTTGAACAATGCTAGAGGCACTTCGGCCAAGCCGGTCAAGACATCATGCGTCGCCTCGATTTTGTCGCCAAGAACAAGGCAGCCGTGCAATCCTTGTGCTGCGATTGAGTCTTCGACCGAGAATTTCCAGTTGGGATAAATCGATTGAACAATTTCAAATCCCGGGGCAACCCAATCCACGCAACCTGCCAACTGCTCATTGTTCATTTCAGCCGTCGGCGCATCGCCGAGGCCAAGTACGATTTCTGGCTCGATTCTCGGTTCTGAATACCTTGCCAAGTTTACCGGCTGATCAGTCGAAAACAGCCCATCTGAGTGAACCTCTCCCCAAATGGGTTGATCTACGCCATAAACAGGCCAAATCGCGCGGTTCGTGAAGCCGACCTTCCGGCCAACTCTCTTTTTGCCCTGAAGCTCTCGGACGCGACTTGCAATCGAATAAGCATCATCCAGCGTTAGCTGTTCGGTCTCTGAAGACAGTTTAGATATCTGCTGGGCAGAGGTCAGGGCATCAGCGATTTTCTGAGCGTTAGCTTCAATATCTCTTGTCATATTCGCATTATACGGACCAAGGGCTGGATTACGATGCAATCCAGATTTTGAAGGTCTATAATCGAAAACTCAAAGGTTAGCACTGAAAGTGTTGATACCTTCTGCATCAAATGGGCTAGTCCAAGGCGTTCTGGCGACAAAAAAACTCCACCCGTTGCTGCACCTTAAAAATTATGCTCCCCAACTGGTACTAACAGTTCAATTGCAACTTAGAGCGACGAGATGGCATTGATCACTGCTTCTCGGTTCTGAACAGCGCCGGTTTGTAGATACTCCATAGCTTTGAGAGCAGCTTCATGGGCTTGGAAAGATGACCCGCCAACGCAATCTTCTACAACGCGGCAGAAGTAGTCTGATTGGTGGCCATCGACGAATGTGTAGTGTACACAAACATCTGTCAGCCCGCCGCACAACAAAAGTGTGTCCACCTTTAAACCGCGCAGCAGGATTTCGAAATCGGTTCCAAAAAACGCAGAATACCGTCGCTTCAGGACGATGTAATCACCTTTGCGATATCCCATCTCATCTTTTGCAACTTCCGTTCTTGGATCACCTTCGAGACAGTGTATGTCTTCGTCACCATCCAGCTCACGGCCGAAGTCTATCTTATCGGGACGATGGATTTCCTGAACGAAGATGACGGGCACATTGTTGTCATGCGCGGCGTCAACCAAATCGCGCGCAGCGATCATGCGCTCTTTGTAACCCGGCATGTTGTCAATGGAGCGCACTTCGCTGTCATCAATAAACGTGCTCTTTTGAATGTCGATTAAGATCAGGGCAGGTCTACCCTCGATCAGTTTCTTGGCTGGTTTGGTTTTGGTTGTCACGTTCGACCTCTAATCTGCCAGGTCGTCCTGAAGATACGCCGGTAATTAGCCGGGTCGTCCCAGCGGGCAGATCAATTTTGACTAAATGTGCAACTGAGTATGGTCAAGGCCGTGCTGCGTTGTTTTGGAATGAAAACTGTATACTCGCGCCCAGGGCAACATTGCCCGCAAATTGCCGTTAGGGGTTAAGTGTAGCGATGGTCTGTACCCAGCCCAGAATGGGCAGCTAAATACGGAATATAGCAATTCAGAAAAATTGTGACTTCCGACCAGCGGCTACTCAATTGCAGTGCGAAATGTTGAGGTAAGCCGTTTGTTCAAACCGTAATGAGGTTCGGCTGAAGAACCGTAGTGCAATTCCGCCAATGCAGCGATGTCATTGAAAATCACTACGGAGCCGCCTTCTTCATTCGCGTAAACTAGTAGTTTTTGGCAAAAGGCATCCAAACCAATTGCCGGAAAGCCCGCCATAGCTACGCCACCGGGTGCTGGTCCGCCGAACAGTAAAAGTACCGCCTCCGGCAGGTCCACCCCCAGTTGGGACGCTTCGGTCGCAAAATCGATTTCCCCAAACCAGACAGTATCGTCCTGCCCCATCACGGCTGTCCTGAGACGTTCGACTGCCTCTGGTACGCTGAGCTGAGATCGCAGTTCGATGACCCCATAGTCGGCAAACAATCCGCTGATTGGCGCTGGTGCTGCATCCAAGCCGTTCAGAACTTCGAGCAGCTTGCTTTCAAATGTATTTAACGCTTGGGTGTCATTCAGACCATGCCGCACTTTGAGAAACTGAGAGTCTGTATAGGCGATCTGCGGGCGATCATCCTGATCGAAGGAAAGAGCGCGAAAAGGAAGGTCCAATCCTGCTCGTATGTTCTCTTCCAGAATGGGCGTGTTTACCTCTGGATCAGAGAAAATGAGTACACGTGATGCTGGCATTACTACGCCTTCAGCTTTGGCCAAGCGCGCGTGATCTATCGATGCGATTGGAGTAGCTCCCGCTTCGACAACGGCAGTCTCAAGCTCTAAAAAGTTTTTGTCCACCGCAGTCTGGACAGATGACGATTGAGCCAGACCGGATGTCGAAACCGACGCAGTTGTAATGATCGAGAGAACAAAGAAAAACCTCAGCACTTTAACACTTCCTGTTTCATTGTACTTTTCTCAGGGAAACCGCCGCCAGAGCTGCAAAAGCTATCTCGGCCGCAAGGTAAAATAGAAGCAACCCGTTTGGAACTCCATCGATAAGAATGCTTAGCATGCGTCCAACAGCCAGTCCCGACATAAACAAAAACAGAACCCAAAGCGCAGGGCGTTGTAATTCTGGTTTCGAAGCAGCCGCCAACCAAAACAACGCGTTTGCCAGGTAAAGACCCATAATCGCTCGGAACACGTGGGTTTGGTTCGTTCCTTCCACTGGAAATCCCAGTAAAACTGGGATCGAACTACCCGGCATCAGGCCATATGATAACGCAATTGGCACGAGGCCGACAGCAGCAAGCAGAAGGACTAATCTGGCACTCATGGAGGACTCCTTCTCGTAGAGGTTTCGCTTTGTTGCGAAATTCCTAGTCGGTTTTTTGGGCACCCGATGATCCGAGCCGGATGCCCAAACAGCACTCAGAAAAGCATATTGTATGCCTCATTAACCTTCTGAGAGATGACACCTTCGGTTGATGTCTATTCGTCAACTTAACCTTGGTTGGATACCAGCTTCCCACTCGGAAGAATTCCTCTAAGGCTTCAAGATGTGCCTGGCGCTACTGCTGCTTTCGTTTGACCGAAATAATGCAGCCAGAGTGTTTTGGATGTCGTGCCGGTACATCGCGTGCCATTGCGTCCACGTTTCCGAGGTGCCGCAACGCTCCGTTGTTCAGCAACACGCCTCGCCCAGCATCATACCGGCGCTGTCCAAATCCGCTGGCAACGCATTCCCAGTCTTCCTTGGCCGCCGCGTTGCGGAATCTCGGTAGGTCGTGCGGGTCATGTCGTCCAGGTGTTGCTGCGACGTGATCGTGTTTCTTCGCATTGCTTTGGTGGGTTAAATGGTGGGTCACTTGTGTTGTGCCAGGTTGCTGGACAGTACCGGTTGTCGGCCTCGGCTTAGGGCGCATGATTGTCACGACGCCTTGTGGTTTCGGATGTCCTGGGACTGCCACGTGAGTTGCCGTAGGTTTTGGTGTCAACTGTGGAACCTGACCAGGAACCGCCGTGGGAACCTGATTGGGGGTTGCGGTTGGGACAAGCGGTGGTGTCGCTGTAGTGCCGCTGGGTTGCGGAACACGGCCGGGCACTGCGACCGGAATCTGGTTTGGTGTTGCAGTCGGGACGAGCGGTGGCACAGCAGTTTGACCCGTAGGCTGAGGTGGGACCAGACCAGGAACTGCGACTGGTATTTGGTTTGGTGTTGCAGTGGGCGCAAGTGGCGGCACCGCTGTTGGGCCGGTAGGTTGAGGCGGAACCTGGCCAGGGATAGCTATCGGAACTTGATTGGGAGTTGCAGTCGGAACTTGCGGCGGCACCGCGGTGGGACCAGTAGCCAATGGCGGAACCTGATTTGGAACAGCTGTCGGAACCCGGTTTGGAGTCGCGTTTGGTGCCAGAGGCGGAGTTAGGATCGGCGCTACTACCGGCGTGGGAACCTGACCAGGAACCGCTATCGGTGTCGCAATGGGAACCTGACCGGGAATTGCGTTCGGGACCGCGCCCGGCGCAAGGACTGGAACAGTAACGGACGTGGGCGTTTGCTGCGTTCCCTTAGGCGGCAACTGATTTGCCACCGGCTGAGTTGGGCCAGTAACTTGATTACCTGCCCCTTGCCCACCAGCCTGCCCGCACCCTTGGCTCGACTGGTGTGGGTTCCCTACGCCTCGGCACCACCCGTAGTGATTTCCGCGGGCAAAGACCTGAGTAGCGGTCAGTTCTGCAATTAGATAAGTTGCGGTAAGTACAGCAATTCGGTTCAGTTTCATAACATCCTCACCAACTTGTTGTCAGAGCAAGATACGCGCCAGGATCGCCAGAGTCGGTCAAAGGGCCGTCTCTCAAAGGGACACCGACATATCCGGACAGGAATAGATTTTGCTTAAACTCAATGTCCAACCCGAGACCTGTCGATGCCAGTGTAGCATTGTCAACTTCAAAACTCGCAGGGTCATTGTTCGAGATGTAACCCACGTCGAAAAAGGCAAAGGGTGTTAAGCGATGGATGCTCTGGGAACTGGGGAAGTAGGAATGAGACACTTCGAAAATCGCCGAAATCCCGGAATCACCATCCACTTCGTCAAAACGATATCCGCGCAAAGCGTAGCGATCACCAAGGAAGTACTCTTCGACAGAGGGCAGCCGGTCTGTTGTGTACTGCCCCCAGATCTCGGTGCGCCAAGCTGTGTTGGGCGACAAGCCCGTTAGTGGGCTTTCGTATCCGATGCCGCCTCGTAGATGCCAGAACGAAGAGTCCCCGTCGTCAAAATTCGCGTCTGTCGTTTCATTGTCATTATCGCCAAAAGATAAGGTTAGCCCCGCTTCCAGAGCTTGTCCCTTTGGATAGTTTTGCCCGTAAAGATAAGTAAGGCCAACGACACTCGCGTCACTGGATAATGGAACGCCGCCACTGACTGAGTCCGCTTTTGAAAGGCGATAATCCAGCAGAAAGTATCCATATCGGGCTACATCTCGGATTACGGGGTAACCCATCGCGACGGTGAAGTTTTCGCCGTCAATATCTGTTCTAGCAAAATTTCCTGAGAGGTCACGTTTTGCGTTTATGTTCCCGTAGAAGATCTCACCGTACAGACCATTACTGTTCAGCGGGGTGCGATAGGTAAGAGCGCCCCATAAAGAGTGTTCATCGTCTTTGTCCCAATTGTAATTGCCTGAACCCTCAAATCGCAGCAGATCCCCAACGGTCAGTGTCGAATAAAACTCTTGTACGACATAGAAACTGAGCGCTTCCCCAAGCTCACGCGGAGGGTTGTCTAGTGTCGCACTACCGGCTTGTTTGCGCAGAGGTTCTCCCAATACTCTCAGCCGAGCACCAGCCTGATCCGGGTAATCAAGTTCGGTCGACACGTCCAAATCGGGTATGTCCTCGGCTAGCATAACCGCTCGCTCAAATCGTTTGAGAGTTATTGGATATGCGGTGGTGAGGGGCTGAAAAATCTTCTCTAGTGTTTGGAACGTGCGAGTATCTACGCCTTCAATTTCGATGGTTTGAATGCGCCCTTCATCAACAATTATGCTCTGCCCATCGGGACCGGGCCAGGCCTCAGCCAAAAAGTAACCGTCTTCTCGGTAGATCTGAGTAATCGTTGATGCGACCTCCACCGCTGTGATGCGCCCAGACCGATTGAAGGCCAATTGACCGGCAAAAGTTAACAGCTCATCCGCATCATACACCGTTACGCCGCTGACCGAGTGCTGGGACGCGATGTCCCAGGTTTGGGCAATGCTACTTCTTGGAACTGATGCAGTGGCCACAAGAGTGCAAATGATCGCAAAAACAACTGAGCTGAATACGCGCATTTTTGACAACCTTAAAGTGACTGAGCATGTTGAAGTCCAATGTTATTATGTGGTTCGCATGTGTGAACCTGACGCTACTCGAATATATTGATGGGTGATGTTTTTAAGAAACACAGTGAACAGAACGCAGATTTACTTAATATACCGCACATACGACGGCGCTCAATTACACAACCCGGCTTTTCAACAAGTTAGAGTAGAGAACTAGTAGAACAGTCCTCACAATTCCGGTTGCTCAAAAACATAAAGCCGCGATTTCTTGGCATCGTCTGTCAGGATATAGAGAAGCCCTCTGGTTTCATCGAGGGCGATCCCTTCGGGATGTTTAACTTCTTTTTGTTTTCCATCTTCTGTGAACGTCAAACTGATAGACTTTACGGACTTGGACTCTGGATTGTAGACGAAGATCTGACGGCTTTTGTCACTCACAATCCAAAGAGAACGCGAGGACCGGGACCATGTCAGGCCACTCAAATCCAGTTCATCATCATCTACACGCTCGGAGATAAAACCTGCATCGCGGGCTAAAGGAATGATCTCAATAATTTCGTCTAGCTCTGGCGATAACACCATTAACAACCTTGGTTGTCCCTCAATGCCAACGAAGACCCGCCCGGATTCCGGGTCAACGGCGATGCCTTCGGGTCCCTTGTTCAATGGGTTGCCGACGAGTGATGCAGCGGCGGTCGGGTAACCTTTAAGAGATGCGAGAGGTATTGTCGTCAGTTGAATGGGGTCAGTTGGGTGAACGACTAGGATTGATCGGTCAGTTTCTTGAAGCACCAAAACAGACCCATCTTTTCGAGGTGCAACACCCTCCAAATCTGATCCTGCCAATGCTGGTAACTTGAAAGAGTTTCCTAATACCCCGTCGACTCCGAGTAGGTGCAGTTTAGGTTCGGCATCACTTACAGACCACAAGAAGCCTTCAGCGTTAGACATTGCCAAACCGGAAGGCTCTGAAAATCCCTCTGATTTGTCTGCCACCTTGAATTTATCGACCAGAACCAAACCAGCACTTTCGGCGTAGGCGAAATTGGTCCAAGGCAAGAAGGCTGCCGCAACCGAGCTGGCCGTAAAAGCGAGTCGTCTAAGTTTGCAGAAACACCGTGAAATTTCAGCTTTTGACGAAAACACTCTGTTTTCTGTCATTGGATTCTCTCGCGCTTGGACCACATCCCTGTATCAGCGTTCGTATCACAGTCCGGATACGATGTCCGAAGAATGCACTGTAATCTCTTTACCTGATCCCGCCTGTTGCGATTGAATTGAATAGGGCACGATGTGCCTTTGGTTAAGCGTAAGCCTTTGGCGTGAGCAGGGAGGAAGACAAGTTGAATACGACCCTCACATTTGTGACCGTGTTGTTGATGCTGCTGTTGCCAGGTGCTGCGGTGTCACAAGTCGACCCTGCGACGATGCTGGCCGGGGCTTCGGGGTCGGAAATCGTTATCGAACGCCGGTGGACGCAGTTTCGTGGCAAACAGGAACTGTATTTCTTTACTCTCGATGTGATCGTCACGATCATTCTGGCTGGCTTGATCGTATATC
Organism: Ruegeria sp. BE9; assembly: GCF_056538765.1. Taxonomy (NCBI): domain Bacteria; kingdom Pseudomonadati; phylum Pseudomonadota; class Alphaproteobacteria; order Rhodobacterales; family Roseobacteraceae; genus Ruegeria; species Ruegeria sp. BE9. The sequence continues at coordinate 172,279 of NZ_JBQFTS010000006.1, forward strand.
ATCCGGTGAGACGTAAAGCCCGTAGAAGCGTCCGCGACATAGTTATGCCAAGGCTTTTCTTCCTGTATGCGCTTATCGGCATGGCGGTTGGTTTCCTGGTGGTTCAGCACGGGTCAATGATCGGTTTCGTTATCTTTGGTATCGGAGCGTTGCTCAGGTTCCGCTCCAATCTCGATGATCCGGTGGACACTGTCGAAATGATAATCGTGACTGTTCTTGGTCTTGCGGTCGGTTTGGGCTTGCCGCTGATGGCCACACTAGTGGCGGTTGTTTGTTGGTGTTTCATTTGGCTCGGAGGGCGAAACAAGGGTGTGGAAATTTCGCTCAAAGCTTCGGACGAAGAGCACTCATTGAAAGTCACCGGAGCCATTGAAGCCATGGCCACAGAGGCTGGCTGGAAGCTGGTCAGAAAACACCACGTCCCCGGAAAATCTCGGGTTTCATTGCTTTTCATCACCTCGGGTGGACTGACGGAAGCCCGGATCGAAGAGATGATAAATGATCTGGTCCCTGAAAAAGTCGAACTGAAACTCAACCTCTAGTCATTTCACAAGGTCTAAGCGTTTCAACACCGCATTCGGGGATCTGATCTCTTTCGGGAGCGACTTGAAGTTTACCGACCTTTCGAAGTCAGGGCCTCGATATACGGCTATCTCAAACTCTCCGTTCGGCTGGAACGTAACATGAGTGAAGCTGTGAGGTGATCTGGCGCTATCGCCAATAAGCCGCCGCGGACCACCTCCCAAACAAGCTTGAGAGACATAAGCCACACCGTCTTTCCAACCGGGGTAGAAGGCATGATGGTGGCCTGAAAGATGCAGAACAACACCGCTTTCCAGATAGATTTTTTCAAGTGTTGGATCACCGATGATTTCGCGTTCGCGCTGGATCGCGAACGGCCAAAGTGGGAGGTGACTGAAAGTGACAATCGGGTCCCCGTCTGCACCCAATTCCTGTAGCCGGTCCTGCTGGTCACCGGATAGCGGACCAAGGGTCGTTGCATCCAGAGACGCAAACACAATGCCCTGCATCTCAAACGCGTAGAAGAACGGGTAGTCATCTGAAACTAGGAAATCAACGTCTGGTTTTCTCGGAGCCCATTCCTCTGCGTATATTTTTCTTTCACGCTCGAACCCACGGTAAGCAGAGGCATCATGGTTTCCTGGCGTGACCGCAAATGGAATGCCGGCAGCCTCTAAAGGATCTGATACGGCCTCGTGAAACGCCTTCCACATCTCCCTGACCTGTTTGTCGGACAAGTTGGGAATGCGCTGTCCCGCGACCATATCTCCGGTCGAAATAACCAGATCTGGATCAATCTCGACTATCCGCTTAATCGCCTTGTCGACGCGCGCATCGTATTTTACCGAGCCATAGCTTCCGTTCAGATCCGATATTACGATGACATCCAAAGCCACGGCTTTGTAGGCGAGCAGCGCGGTCCAAATGAATGCCGCAAAGAGCGTAGAAAGCTTACGGGTCACTACAGTTCACCGCCTTTACTTCTGTGTCGCCTCTCAAAAAGAGTGCGACAGGATCCAAGTCGAACATCAAATCACCATTAGAACAATTGTCCTGGAGGATGGATGTTGCCAGCGCGGTGTTTTTTACAACTTGTGCAATCTGCCTATCTGACAACCCAAGGCTCTGCGACAACCATTCATAAACCGGGCCTTGCGATTGAAGGTCATTATTCAATGCAACCAAGCGCCGATACGTACTTGGAGAGAAGTGCCGCATTTTCTCTAGCATTTGAGTAGATTTTGCGAAATTGGCATACTCTACCCGCCCACCAGCATCGTTGTCGTTTAGATTGCTGCGACGGATCAATAATGCGTCGGCGGGAACATCTCCATCGTTTGGCTCATGGTGCTTGGCCTTCCTATGCTTCAGGCCTCCGTCTTCGACCCAATACCAATAAGGTGTGAAGTCTATGTTTCCTACGCGGTCCTGCTGGCTAAAGATGAAGTCGAGTAGAACAATCTCGGTGAGTTCTTGCATCCAAAATGCCATCTGTTGGTCACTGACATCGGGGCCGAGATCCTTGTTGATCATCCGGTCTTTTCGTCCTTCTCTGACGCCCTCTGCGATTGCCTCTGACAATGGTTTTGAAGAACGCAAAGCCAAGAAAGCGGGCGTTTCCTGAAAATCGCGGTTCTGACCTTTCCCCCAACCGGATTTACGGGTGCCGTTGATTTCCGAGCCGTATCGATGGCCAGGGCTATCAAGCAGCACACCGTATATTTGCGTGCGATCCGATGTGAATAGATCATCTGTCGGTTGGTATGAGTTCGGGTCGGTATCCGCAGCTGCGAAGACCCGCCAGCCTTCGTGGTTCATGCGCCCGCCATGAGAACCACCGGAAATCGCAAGGCCAGGCTCGGCGACCTCGGAGAAATGCGCCTGGGCGTCCATGCTACGCCAAACGGCTACTGGAACTTTGACAGTCGCGTCGAAATATCTGGAGAAATGATAGTAAAGCAGTGAAGACGTGGAAAACGTGCCACTGGTGCCTTTTTGGTTCATGGTGGACTTGAATTTAGCCACCCTGTCCTTGGCCAGATCTTTTGCCGCCTTTCCCTCCTTGCAAGCGTTTCTCTCGAATTCAGAACGGTTCCCCACGTAAGGTCCTTCCGAAATATCGTAGACGGCCATTCCTGGGCTGGTGCTCCAGGTTTTCGGGCAAATAGCAATTTCGGAGGCATAGAAATCGATCTCGCAATAGGCAGTTTCTTCTTCAAGATCGCTGTTCCTGTACTCGCCCGTTGGAACTTTTTCGATCCGAATACAGCGTTCCGTAACACCATTGGGACTATCAAATGTCGTGGCTTCACCTAGAACATCGTCGTTCGCCCACAAGACAGTGGGTGCAATGAGAGCAAGTGACCCCAGAAGATTGAACTTCATTTGGATAGTCCTCCCGGTATCATTTAGGGCAAATCGCTGCCTGTTGTTCGGTGGAGATTTTCAACTTGGGGTCGACACTAAAGTTGGAGAATTTTGAGTCGATCCACTGGTCGCACCCGCCTGAACATGGGGCCCCGTTTCGGGCATCATTCCAATATTCCTTGGCCCTTTCTTCTGTCCAACCGCAAAACTGAACGAGCGCCATCGCCGACAATGCACCTGAGGAATGAACCCCCCACATACAGTGCACCAGAACAGGGCCCTTTCCAGGGTTTTCAATCACCTCGTGTATGGACGCCATGACAGCACCGGGTCGGGAGGATCTGGCGCTTTGATAGTCAAAGGATCCGTTTCCACAACTGGTGCGACCGTATTCAGTGTTTTTGCCAAAGTCGGCATAAAACCCGGTTGAAAATCCTTCACCGCACAGAGTTTCGCGTTGACCCTCACTTAGGCCCGTTCGATCCTTGTCGCCGCCCTTGAAACCGGATCGATACAGGACACCGCTTAAGACCGGGCGAAAAAAAGCGACACCATCAACACCGCCGTTGCTACCCTTTGAAAGCAATTGACTGTCGCTTGGGCCACCGTTTCGACTGGTCACGTCAGAATTGGCAGCGGTTGCGAGAACACCAATGAATATGAGGGACATCAAAAACCGCATGCCAGCTCCTTCCTATTCTTGAGCACTTGATGGCTACACTCTTCCGACCTGATAATCTCTCGGAAGGGCTAGTTCACGATAACCATTTCAAGTGGGCGATTAGCTTTCCGCTGTGAAACTTTAGATGGGCCACACCAGATTGATGATAACAACGACTACGAAGTAGGCTAGAACAACTTTCCAGTTCCATTGTTGCTTGTTTTCTTCATTGATCACCCCCGCCGATTTCAATGCCATGTTTGTGATAACTAGAGCGGCGATGATGACCGCCGCATGTGCCAGGTCGAAATGCAAGTGTGAGCTCCTTCTTTCAGATTTGGGATTGATGGAATTTTGTCAGCAGTCACTTGATGGCAGCATTGCTACATCTGAGTACCTTCCCTCGGATGTCGTGATCCGAGCACATGCACCAGTATCCTTGTTAAACCAGTACGAGGTCAGACCTTCGCTTCGGATGAGTTCAAACCCGAGACTTTGAATGCCCATTTCAGCTTGGCCCGCTCTTGCCCCTTCAAATGAAGAAAGATCGCTAGAGCTGCCCACAGTAGGTGCACTTGCATCCACCGAACCGCTGCTCTCATCGCATGCTGCAAGCGCAGAAATGCACATCGTGCCTATCACCAATAGTACTTTGGATTTCATCTGTTTTTCCTAGCATTTTGGGGGTTACGTTTCGGGGTTTCTAGTCGATCACCTATTCAATTCCGAAAATTACGTTGTAGCTGACGGAAGAGTTGCTGCGATTGATAACCTCCACAACATGATCACCAGATTGCCAAAGCTGTCCTCGATACTCCTTGTCCGCCGACATCAATCCCAACAGTTCAGAACCATCGGGGTTACGAATAACGTAGTCCAAGGAGCCATTTCGCGGAGCAACGCGGACGTAGAGGAACTGTTCGTTTTTGGCACCCAGAACATATTGCTGAGAGGCGCCGGGCGCGAGTTCACCAACGAGTTCTGCGCCGGTGGAGCCAGCATCGAATTTGACACGTTGGCTACCGGTAGAACCGGCGGCGCCTGCCATTGCTCCACCGCCATCATCCATCGCTTCGACAACCGACATCTCGCCGATGCTTCCATCCTTGTACGCGATGCAGCGCCAAAGTGTTCCACCTGCGTCTCGCAGCATGACGAGCGTACCAGCTTCCGAGAACTGAGAGCTTTCAATTGTACCTGATTGACCGTCTGGTCCACCAACCTGCCGCAAATGGTCGATACACGCGTCGTCGGCTTCTGACATTGCAAAAGCAGCTGTGCCCGCGATTGCGAACATGGGTGCGAGGAGCTTGAGTAAAACGAGTTTCATCAGATGGTTCCCTGTTGGCTTGTCCTTACTGTTTTGTTCCGTGCAAAGCGGAACCTCACTTCGCGTCTCTTAACTTTGACAGAAATTCATCGCATGCCTGTGCGCTGCCGACGATCTCGCCCGTCGTTTCCATTCCTTGCAGTGACGCCATTTCGGAATTTACGCGGTTGAGGAGTTGATCCGCTTGCTCGGCGGTGATCAGGTTCTCGGCTTGTGCTCCTTTCAATGTGGTGCAGACACCGGCGGACAAGCCTGTCGCAACGCCGACACCCACCGCGGCCCCGCCACCCAAGGTCATAGCCCCAACCACGCCGAGGACGAGCCCGATCACAATTCCCAAGATCACTTTTCCCATGCTTTCCTCCCTTTTGGTGAGACAGAAGTCCGCCTTCATTTCTGGTGTAAACTGCGAGCCCACCTGCAAATGAAAACCAGCGCCAAAATGTTGAGCACCGGTGCAATCGCCGCGAACCATGGCTTGGCGGACTCCGAAACTAAGTCCGCTACAAGTATCCAAGGTAGTCCCAACGGCAGTAGGAACGCTCCGGACAAAGGGTCTCGTTCCTGTCCCAACCAGCCAAATGTGCCCGTCAAGAATGCAACCAACGCCAACAGGTACAGGACCGAGAATACGATGATGGTGGTTCTACAAACCAAGTCGAGCCTCAGAAGACCAAGCCTGTGCTGCGCAGCCGATTTCAGCTACGCAGCAGACAGGTCACAATGCGCCTTCGTCGCCCAGGAACTCGATTCCAGCCGTTGCGCCATCACTGTAAGCAATGCAATTCCAAGGAGCACGATCCTCGCCTACGCCGACTGTGACCTGTGTTCCCGCCTCGCTAAACGCGGATGAGAGCACCACGACTTGCGAATTGTTCGTCGTGTTGGCTACATCTCGCAAACACGCCTGCTGAGCCGGCGTGAGTTCGGCGGACGCACTTGATGTACTCGTATCGTCGCAGGCCGCAAGCAGTGCGAAACATGTCGCGCCCGCAATCATCACAATCTTGTTGGTCATCTTCTTCTCCCTCTGGTTCCCTTGAAATTAGTGAAATTGGATGCGCTTGTTTGAAGCTCTCGCGTCTGTGCAGCCAATTGAACATACCTTGATCCTGTGACTACCTTTCCCAAAACTTGCCGCGGTGGGCTTGGTCGGCGGGACGATATTTCGTTGACTATCGGGGCCGACGTTAACGTGTGAAGGCCGAATGAAGTCACTAGCAAATGCTAGAGCAAACTCTGGAAAGAGGGCGAGTACGTTAAGTCTGAGCATCGCGTCCTCCCAGCGCTCAATCATTGTAAAGTGCCTTCCGACCGCCGGTACTCACTCCAGCAGTCGAAAGGGCTCGGCACAGCGAGCAGCAACGACAACAACGGAGGTAAAATAAAGTTGTGTCGAATTCGCATGTTTGAATCTAATTTGAAATAAATCAATATTTTTTCCGCGCGTAAATTTCTCTACGCTCTCGTATGATAGGCCTCTGCGTTCAAACAAAAAAGTAAGTGGGAGCTACGAGTGTGTTCCCCTGAGCGGCGAAGCGATTTGAGGCCGCACAAAAACAATGAAGGGATTGAAAGATGGGATTTGGTGAAGCCGTTAAGACGTGTTTCTCGAAATACTTCCAGTTCTCCGGTCGGGCTATACGCTCAGAATACTGGTGGTTCTTCTTGTTTGTGGTTGTCGTGAGTGCTGCCTTAGCTGTGCTGGATACGATTATATTCGGGACCAACCCCGAAACAGGCCAGGGATCTCGGGTCCTGTCCTCTGTTTTCCAGCTGGCTGTTCTCATACCTATGCTGGCCGCCGGTTGGCGAAGGCTGCATGATACAGGACGACCTGGCTGGTATTTGCTGTTGCCGATGGCGCTCAGCATTACAACGCTATTTGTTATGCTGGGTGGGGTGGCGTTCTTTTCGGTATTGGAGCAGGGGACCGAAAACCCCGATGCATTACGGGGACCCGCGGCAGTACTGGGCGTGACCGGTATTGTTGTTGTCTCAATTCTTCAATTGGTTCTGTCTATCCTGATGATCTGGTGGCTGACACGACCTTCCCAAGAAGGCGCAAACGAATACGGCGAACCTGTGTCCTGATCTGGTTGCCGGGGCAATTGGCTGGAACTTCTGCTGAACGACAGTGCGAACCGTAACTCAATGGAGAGAAAAAAATGAGCTGCAAAACCATTTCCATTGGAATGCTCCTGATGGCAGTGGCGACCACAGCATCAGCGGAGTGGTCGTTCAGCTCCGGGCCCACCCCCAATGCGTTTATTCAGACAGGAAACATGACGCTGGAACTTCAGTGTGACCGTATTCGCTTTGCTCCGGCTGGATTCGAGGACAGCCAGGACATTGCGGACAAGCAGGGGCTTTCCATTCGTTTCTTGAAGAACGGCACCACCGAAGTTGGAGCATTTCAGGTTGGCGCAGAAAACGCGGCTTTGCAGATCGTCGACAATTATCCTGTCGAGGTCAGTTTCAATAGTCAGCGAGACTATGGTTTTGTACTGGACCAGCTTGCGGCCAATGCATCGGTTAATCTGTCGATGATTGATCGAGATGTCAGCTACGGAATTTTTGACTTGAAAGGTTCCAGCGCAGCAATTCGGTCCCTTCGTTCTGCGTGCGATTCAGAAGTTAGCCAAGAGACGTCCTACGAAGCGCCCGAAGGCATCGTCTATTGTGGTGGCGGAGCGATAGAGCGCGTGATCGAACCCGTAATTTTGGACAATCCAGAGGGGGAGTGGGACGCGCGAGTAATGGTCAACGGCGAGTCGATCAGAGCCATGACAGCCTACAGCTACTTCGGAAACTCTGAGCCACCGGCCGGATTTGTCGTCGCCCTTCTTGGTGAAGACAGGTCTGAATTTCTGATTTTTAACGAAGGCTCGGCAAACTGGCTGGAATACGGGGACTACAGGTATGAACAATGCAACTGAAGCCACCTTCCAACCGGCTTCCCAATTGGCAAGCTACTTGAAACGTTTGGTATCTGCGATCCTGCTTGGTTCGGGCCTGGTTTGGACCTCACCAGTTGTCGCGGCTGACGTTTCGCAACTTCCAACCGGTTTGCGAGCAAAGGTTGATCTGGCGGCGCAGGTATGCGCGGAGTTCAACAACGGTCAGTTTGACTTAGATTGGGGCGCGGTTGAAAGGGTCGATCTCGACGGAGATCTACAACGCGACTGGGTTTTGAATGAGTCTGGTTTTGCGTGTTCGAGCGCCGCATCTCTTTACTGCGGAACTGGCGGATGCATGTCGCACTTCTTGATTGAAGAGGAGGTTCAATCCTTGCTCAACCAGGGCTGGACGGTTGTTGATTTTGGGCGTCAACGCGTTGTTGTTGCGGATATTCATGGATCCAATTGCGACGGAATAAACCCAACGCCTTGCGTCACCGCCAGTGTTTGGGATGCGGACGCTAAGACGTGGCGCTCGTCTGCTGGCGATTGGGAATAAGTCGCATTTGAGAATCGCAGATAAGCCATAGGAGCTGGTTTGTTCGATGGGTTCTCTGTGGCACGCAAACTTATGGGCAAATCGTGCAAAGTTATGCGCAAATACCGCGCAGAGTTATGGGCAATCTTCCAAGATTTTCTTCAATGAACTCAATGTTGGGAATGCAGCGTTATGAGCGCACCTACAAAACTTTGTAGGTTCGGGCATAACATTGCACGCCGGTGCGAACGCTTGAAGTATCAGGGCAATGGCAACACCCAGGTTAGTACAAGCGGCAGGCGTAGCACTGGCGAGTGGGGAGGCGGAAAACGGACAGTCACGCCTTACCGAATTCTCTATTGAAAATTCCGTTCAAAACGAAATCCGCTGTGCTTGGACTGCTTGCGAAAGGTAGGTCGTAAACAATCGCCAGACGGCTCAAGGCTTTGACATCCACATCATGAGGCATCGGTGACATCGGATCTATGAAGAAGAATAGGCCGTCGAGCTCACCCTCACAAATCATTGCGCCAAGTTGCTGATCACCTCCCAATGGGCCGCTTTTGAGTGCGGTCAACTGAAGCTTGGGCAGAGCTGCGTTAATACACCCGCCAGTGGTACCTGTGGCAAAGAGGCTGGCTTGGCGCAGAGTTTCGGAATGCCTTGTGGCCCATTCGACCATTAGGTCTTTCTTGGCGTCATGCGCAACCAACGCCAATTTCAGCCGTCTATCTGATGAACTGCTCGACATAATCCGCACCCAGACCTACTTCCTCATAGTGCTTACGGCACATGTCGATCTTGGTAAAGACGTCCTCGTAGCCCATGGTTTTGCCCCATGGATCGACATAGAGCATCACGCCGTTGACCTGGAAATAGGTGATCATCTCGTCGACGTCATCGGGCACGACCAGAGTGTGGGTTTCACCCGGCGGTTCGTACACATAGCCGCCTTCCTGCGCCATCCAGTCGTGTTCTAGATAGTGCCAGCGGCCTTTCAGAACAAAACCGTGAACAGGCTGCGGATGCCGGTGCCTCGATAGAACCCCGGATTTCCGTACGCGCAGCAAGTTCATCCAATATCCCTGCGAACGGTTCAGGCAGAGCGGTCGGAACGATACGTTCTCAGTTTGCGGCACCCAGACGCGCTTATCCACGGCAACGGCGTCGGGGATAACGATCTCATCCTGTGCATCCTTCGGAAAGGGCAGTTGATAGGGCATTCTTGGATCGTCATCGAGTTCTTGTACTGGCATCAGATTTCCTCCTCACATTGCAGAATAGCCACCGTCCACGGGATAGACAGCACCGGTCACGAAAGCAGCCTCATCCGACAGCAGCCACGCCGCCAATGTCCCCACTTCCGCAGGTTTGCCCCAACGCTCCAGCGGCGTCCGACCCAGGATCGGTTGGTTGCGGGCCGGATCGGCGCGCAGTGACTCGGTCATTTCGGTTTCGATCCACCCCGGTGCAACCGCGTTGACACGCACGCCGTCTGGGGCCCATTTCCCAGCCAGCGCCTTGGTCAGTTGCGCCACCCCGCCTTTACTTGCGGAATAAGCCGGGACCAATGGCCCACCGAAATAGCTGAGCATCGAGGCCGTGTTCACGATCGCCCCGCCTGACGCAGCCAACAGGGGCTGCGCGGCCAAACAACAGCGCATAGTCCCAGTCAGGTTAATGTCGATCACCGTTTCAAAGGTTTCGATCTCGTATTCCGCACCTCGGGCGAGAATTCCTGCGCAATTAACCAATCCGTCCAGTTTCTCAGTCCCAGCGAAAAATGCGGTGACGGCCTGGGTATCACGCACGTCCAGCTGAGCGCAGGTCTCGTCAGGGTTCTGCGCTGCGCAGGCAGCAACTTCGTCCGCGCCTACGCCGGTCACCATCACGCGCCAGCCCTTGCGTCGCAACTCACCCGCGATCCCGGCACCGATGCCCCGAGTTCCACCAATGACAACGACATGTTTCATAGGTCAGTCCCCCTTCGCCAGAAATGCCTCGACCGCATCTTTACGCGGCATCGGGGCAACTGCTCCGTACCCCTGGGTCGACAAGGCAGCAGCTGCGTTGGCATAGCGGGCGGCTGCGAAGGGATTGTCACCGGCCACGATGCGAGACAGGAAAGCACCGTCAAATGTGTCGCCCGCGGCCGTGGCATCAACCGCTTCGACCCGGCGGCCTTTGACACGCTCGCGCTTGTCAGATGTCGCAACCAGAGTCCCTTCGGCCCCCAGCGTCAGGGCGACGGTTTTTGCCCCAAGATTCAGGTAGAAGTCTGCGATGGCATCCGGATCAGACAGGCCGGTCAGTTGCTCGGCATCATCCAGACCGGGAAGGGCAATACCGCACTGCGACATGGCGGCATGCGTCACGGCGCGCGCGCGCTCAATCGGCCAGAGCTTCAGGCGTAGATTGGTGTCGTATGACACGAGGCCGCCGGCGCCTTTCACGATCTGGATGGCGCGAAACACAGCATCAGCCGCAACATCCGATATCGCCTGACTGATGCCTGAAACATGCAGAATCTTGGCCGATTTTAGCGCGGCTACCGGCAGATCTTCCGGCCCCATCCGGCTGCTGGCAGAGCCTGCGCGGAAATAGCTAAACTCATGCCCGTTTGCGCCATGAGTCACGAAATAAACCCCGGTATGAGCATCCGTGACCTGCCGCACGGTCGAGGTGTCGATCCCCTCAGCCTTCCATAGATCCATGAAGGAATTGCCGAATGTGTCCGCCCCGATATGCGTCACATAGCCGACGGACGCCCCCTGACGCGCGGCAGCGATGGCGCAGTTTGAGGTATCCCCGCCATGTCCGGGCAGGTAGTTCCCGTCGGGTTGCTGGTTGAACTCCAGCATCGGTTCGCCAAGGCACAGGATATCGGGGGTCATGGTCATCTCATCTTTGCTTCAAGGGTCAGCCCAGCAGGGCTGACCAAGGTGTTGGGAGGATTATTCGGCCGTATAGCTTTGGCCGACACCCGGAATCTTCCAGATACGGAAGTTCGGGATTTCAGGGTCTTCAAAGTTCATGTCGCCATCGACCCAGATATGCAGGTGGTTCGAGACCACATACATCTCGCCATCCGGACCCCAGGCCAGCGTGTCGGGCCAGTTCATTTCTGGGTGGTGGACGAAACGGCTGACCTCGCGCGTGGATTCATCGAACTTCATGATCCCGTCCAGCGACAGTGCGGTCATGTAGATGTTGCCTGCGTTGTCCGCCGTCATTCCATCGGTGTTCGAGGGCAGCACTGCCGCAACCTCAACGGCGTTTTCGATGACCGTCTCATTGGTCTCAAAATCACGCAGGATTTCCGTCGGCAGACTATACAGGTGATTGCCGGTCAGGTTCGTCCAATAGAGCGTTTCCTTGTCGCCCGACAATGCAATGCCATCCGCACCTGTGCGCATGCCGCCTTCTTTCAGAACAGGGCGGTCGTCGATGTTGAAGAAGAAGTTCGGCTCGTCATTGGTGAACCGGTGTTGATCCAGAATCCGGCGCACCGAGTTGGTGTTGCTGTCATAGACGATCAGACCGCCATGCAGCGGATCGCAGAAGATGCCGCTGTCAGCGATGTAGGCAAAGCCGGTGTCGTTATCGACAGCCAGATCGTTCAGGAAGGAGCATTGACGGTCTGCTTCTTCCGCAGTGAAGACGTAACGCTGAATTTCCTTGTTCTCTTTCAGGTCCCATAACACCAGCTTGGCGTCGCCATCCTCGAACGGAGGGCCGGCCACATGGCCCTGATCCAGAATCCACATCACGTCGTTGCGGTCGATCTCAAAACCCAGCACGGCCTTAAGCCCATCAGGGTTTGACATACTGTTTATTTCCTCAGACGGAAACGCCTCTAACTCCCACGTGTCACCGTTCTTGACCAACTTTGAGACTGTCGAGGGGATCTCGGCCCCACCCCAGCGCGCGGTCGAAACATAGATGTTGCCCTGACTGTCGACCTTGGCGCCCTGAACCAGCGCCTTGCCGTAAATCTCGCTGCCCTCCCAGGCGGATTTTGTTGCCTCGTCCTTGACGGCATAGGGCAGACTGTTCCATTCCGCGACGACCTCGGGCCCGTTCGCGAGCGCCGGGGTGGCCAGAACGGCGGTAAGGGCCACCGTGTTGAGCATTCGTTTCAGCATGTATTCCTCCCTTGCTGTGCTCTGGTGTCCCGCAGGTTGTTGCGAGCAACCTGCGGGGCGTTTTGGTTAGATGCGACCGTATTTCGCCAGACCTTCGCGCAGCGAGCCGGTTTCGATGATCAGACGCGCCTGCTCGGCTTCGCGTTCATCAATCTCGCGCGCCATTTCCAAGATGGCTTCTGCATGTTCACGGGGAACCACAACCGCACCGTCGATATCAGCCACAACGATGTCGCCGGGGTGTACAATCACACCGCCCATGTCGACTTCTACATTCGACGCCAGCGTACGAACGCGGCCCAGAGTGGTGCCCGGGTTAACGCAGCGGGAATAGACCGGGAAGTCGTAGTCGCGCTTGATCTCAACCAGATCACGCACGCCACCGTCCAGAACGGCGCCTTCGTGTTTGTTGGCGACGGCGCCGGCGGTCATCAGACCACCCCACAGCGCCACATCAGTGGTGCCATTGGTCGAGATCACGATGACGGATCCGGCCTCGGATTCGTCGATGGCGTCCAGCGCGTGCTGCGGCGGCAGGAATTCGTCGGTGGGGCCTTCCAGAATTGTTACGGCCGGGCCAACTATTTTCTTTTCGTTGATCCGAGGCTTGATCGAGGCGGGCAGAAAGCCGGTCTTGCCCGCCACCTTGTCCACGGCATCCGCGACGGATGCGGTAGCCGCGTCGCGAAACCCGGCAACGAGTTCTTGGGTGTTCATGAGAGTATCCTCTTACGTTAGGAAGTTTGAAAGGATGCGGCCGTGAGAGCCGCGTTGATTTCTGCGCGAGCCAAGTCGATGTGACCGGACTCAAGTGCCTGGGCAGGCAGCAGGTTTCCACCCATGCCGACGCAAAGTGCGCCGGCGTTCAGATAGGGTTGTGCGGTGTCAGGAGACACGCCTCCGGTCGGCATCAGGGCGAGGCCGGGAAACACGGATTTGACCGCCTTTAGGAATTGAGGACCACCCGCAGCATCGGCCGGAAAAATCTTGATCACCGCTGCGCCGTTTTCCGCATGATGATGAACCTCACCAGGGGTCATTGCGCCGGGCAGATAGGGCACTCTTGCAGCACCGGCTTCCCGCGCGGCAGCATCGCTCCAGCACGGAGAGACAACAAATTCGGCTCCGGCTGCCAACACCTTGTCGGCCTGACTAGCTTCAAGAACCGTTCCGGCGCCAGTGCAGATTTCAGGATAGCGTTGGCGCAGTTCAGCGATCAGGGCAGCGGCGTCTGGAACCGTCGTAGTAATCTCCAATGCGCGAATTCCGGCCTCTGCCAGCAGGTCACAGGCTGTCCAAGCGATCTCCGGGTCGCTATGGCGGATCACCGGGACAATTTGCGCAGAACGAAGGGTGTCGACCAAATCTACCATTTGTTCACCCAGTGATTGGGTTGCTCATACTTAAGAACTCTCGCGACTTCACGGGCAGCACATCGCTGCAGCACCGCGACCGAGCGTTCGGAGTACCAGGCAGCATGATCCGACACGATGGTGTTGGGGCTGTGAAGCAGGGGGTTGGTAAGGTCGACCGGCTCCTGTTCGAAGACATCGATCCCAGCCCCGAAAATGCGGCCTTGATTCAGGGCGTCGGCCAGCGCCGTCTCATCTACCAAACCGCCGCGTGAGACGTTGATCACGATCGAGGTCGGCTTCATCAGGGCGATGTGCTCGGCGTCCAAAATATGACGCGTTTCGGGCGTCAAGGGCGCATGCAGGCTGATCACGTCTGCGGCTTTGCATAGGTCGATCAAATCCACCTTTTGCACGTCCGCCGCTCGGACTGCATCATCGCTCAGATAGGGGTCAAATACCAGAACCGAAGAGAACCCCAAGGCCCGGAATTTCCCCGCCGTTTGTAGGCCGATCTTACCGCATCCGATCAGACCAAGGGTGGCATTTTCGCGGCCGGGGATCATCGCCGCCTGTCCGATTCCCCATTGACCCTGCCGCACTTCGGCATCTCGGGACGGGATGCGCCTCTGCACGGCCAGATACAGCGCCAGCGCATGTTCGCTGACTTCTGTCTCCGCGCCATAGTCCGGCACATTAGCAACATAGATGCCGCGCGATTGCGCATACTCCAGATCGATATTGTCGACGCCCACCCCATAGCGGACGACGACTTTCAGGTTAGGACAAGCATCGATCACGGCCGCATCCACAGTGCGTTCCCGCACAAGGATGGCGACCGGATCCAGTTCCCGCAAAGCCGGGACCGCCTCAGTCTCTGGCCCGACCGGCGCGATCTTGACGCCCTGCTCGGCCAGAACCGAAGCTTCGGTGTCATAGGCGGCATAGCCTGGTTCAAGGATTGCGATGGTTTGGCGGGTCATGTGACGGTCTCTCGGCATGGATTATTGGGCCTTGTAGGTTTCGACAGCGGCGTCGAGGCGATCGGGCCATTCCTCGCCGATTTCACCCACAATGTACTCGCGTACGGCGGGCTGAGCGGCAGCGCGGAACTTGGCCTTCTGCTCGGGGCTGACTGGCACCACTTCCATGCCTTTTTCCGACAGGATCGCAGTTGCGTTCGCGTCCTGCGCGGCGGTCATACCGCGGTGAATCGTCTTCGAGATCTCAACGCACTGATCGACTGCTTTTTTCTCGTCGTCCGTCAGGCTTTCGTAGAACATGTCCGACATCAGATAGGCGTGCCAGCTGAACACGTGACCATCCAAGGAGACGTATTTCTGGTGCTGATAGAGTGAGGCGTTGACGATGTTGGTCACGCCATTCTCTTGTCCGTCCACAACGCCTTGCTGCAGAGCGCCGGGCAGTTCAGGCCACGGTACTGGAGTTGCCGATGCTCCCAGGCTTTCGACCAGAGTCACCCAGACCGGCGCGGTCATTACGCGCATTTTCAGGCCTTCCATATCGGCAGGCTCGGCAACGGGCTTGACGTTATTGGTGAAGTTGCGCACGCCGTTGTCGGCTACGCCAAAGCTGCGGATGCCGGTTTTGGCCAGCATATCCTCGGCCAGCGCGTCACCGAATTCACCGTCCATCACCGCCCAAGCCATCGCCTGATCGTCGAACAAGTAGGGCATCGCCAGAACCGAGAAGGGCTTGTAGACAGCCGAGATCGGACCATCATGAATTGCCGCCATCTGAACGGTGCCCAGTTGGAGACCCTCCATAATTTCAGAACCACCGCCCAACTGCGACGCCGGGAAGATCTGCACGTCGATCGAGCCGGAGGTCTTGCCCTCGACACAGGCCTCAAAGGCCAGAGCTGCGGCGTGTTTCGGCGAGCTCAGATCAGCGGCCTGAAAATGCGCGTATTTCAGCTCCTTGGCCGAGGCCGCACCTGCGGCGGTCATGGCGACAACAGCCGTGGCTGTTATCAATTTCGACATCGTTTTCATGAGGTTCCTCCCTTTCATGTCAGTTCGCAAATCCAAAGAAGTTGGGGATGAAGGTGCTGACGCTTGGCACGAGGATGACCAGCAAAAGCACCACGAGTTCAGCCAGCAGCAGCGGCAGCACCGCCTTTGAAAGCCGTTCGATTTTCAATTGTCCGACCGTGGCGATCACGAACAGCACCGGACCAACCGGAGGGGTGATCATCCCGATGGTGAGGTTCAGCACCAGCATCATCCCAAATTGCAGCGGGTCGATCCCTGCGGAATAGGCAATGGGGCCGAGGATCGGAGTCAGGATGATGAGCGCGGGCAACGTGTCGATGAAAAATCCGCAGATTAGCGCAAAGGCGGCCAGAATGAACAGTATGCACAGACGGTTGTCGGTGATCTGGGTAATCAGTTTCGCCAGTTCCTGCGGGATTTGCAGGTAGGTCAGTAGCCAGGCAAAGATCGACGCCATCGCTACGATCAAGAAGACCGAGGAGGTCACCACCGCAGCCCGCACAAACGCGACATACAGCGTGCGAAGCGTGAAGGCCCGCAGGAGGAAGCCCAGGAACAGCGCATACGCTGAGGCCACCGCGCCGGCTTCGGTCGGGGTGAACACACCGAACAGGATACCCCCCAGAATGATCGCGGGCATGATCAGGGCCGGAATCGCAGACAGGGTTGCACTGCGCAGCTCGGTCATGGTGGCGCGATGTTCGCGCCCGCGATAGCCATAGCGGGTCGAGACGATGTGGTTGGCGATGGCCAGCGCAACGCCCAGCAGAACCCCTGGCACGATCCCGGCCAGAAACAGTCCCGCAACAGTCACGCCATTGGTTGAGATTGCAAAGATTACGGCCAGAATGGATGGTGGGATAATCGGGCCAATGGTCGCTGTCGCGGCGGACAAAGCGCCAGCGTAGTTCTTTTCATACCCTGCTTCTCGCATCATTCGCATGACGATGGCCGAAGGTCCTGCGGCGTCCGCCAGCGCAGACCCGCTGATCCCGGCAAACAGCATCGACACCAGAATGTTCACATGCCCCAACCCGCCGCGCACATGGCCGACCAAAGCATTGGCGAAGCGCAACAAGGCGTTGGTCAGGCCACAGGCTGTCATGAGTTCAGAGGCCAGAATGAAGAACGGCACCGCCATCAGCGGGAAACTGTCGATCCCGGCGAACATGCGTTGTGTTGCGACAAGCGGGTTCAAGGATCCGTCGATAAAGATCGCCGTCAGCCCGGCGATCCCCATCGTAAAGGCGACGGGAACACCCAGAAACAGCGTCGCAAAGAACAGGATGATCAGAGTTTTCGCCACGGCTCAGACCTCCGCCTCATCGCCTTCGGGGCCGTGTTCAAACTCCTGGGTGACGAATCGTTTTGCGAAAAAGGCCAGCTGTATCAGGAACAATGCGCACCCGATCGGGATTGCCAGATAGGGGATGCCGCGCGAAATGCCGGTGGACATGGTTTCCTTGTTCCAACCAAATTCAACGAACTGGATGCCGAGCCACAGCATAGTTGCCATGAATCCAAACATCACAATGACAATTCCCCAGCGCAGAAGGCGGGCCAACGGGTCCGGCAGCAAGTCTGGAAATGTGGTGATCGCAACCAAACGACCTTCGCGCAGAGCCAGGCCCGCACCGCAAAACGCACCAAGGATCATCAGGTGCCGGGCGACTTCTTCTACCCAGGCCATGGACGTACCAAACCCGTACCGTCCCACCACATTGGCGAAGACGATTGCAAAGACCGCAGCCAGAGCCAAAGCCACCAGCGCCCTGTTCAACGCAACAATCCATGTTTCCAGAGTTTGCAAAGACGCCCCTCCCAATGCCGTCTCCTCGTGAGAATCAAAACTGGCATACAGTATGCTAATCTGTCAACACTAACACATTGTATGCCAGGTGCAGGGCTGCTACTGTCGACGCGAGGAGAGCGATATGAGCCTATTCAACAGACCGAAATCATTGACGGAATTGGTGACCGAGAACTTGCGAGAACGGATCATCAAAGGTGAGTTCGAATTGGGTGAACAACTGTCTGAAGCCAGAATCGCCAAAAATCTTGAAGTCAGCCGCACCCCTGTGCGCGAGGCAATCAACCGGCTTGAAATGGAAGGTCTATTGGTCGTTGAGCCGCAAAGGGGGTCTTTCGTGTTCAATCTGGAACCGGAAGAATTGGCCAAGCTCTGCGATGCCCGTGTCTGCCTTGAGACAACCGCCCTAACTTCAGCCATGCAAGCAGACCCGCAGGCGCTTCATGTTGCGCTTGCCGCTTGCATCGATCGGATGAAAGCGGCACGGGAGGCAGCGGATGATGCAGAGTACTTGTATCAGGATACCCTGTTCCACCAATGTCTATTTGATTGTGCGGACAATCGATTTCTGAATGACGCCTATCAAACGATTGCATTGAAAATGGCGGCGTTACGCAGCCGGTTAGGGCACCACCCGGATCATATGGCTAAGTCCTATCGGGAGCACATTGAGTTGCTTCAGTGCGTCGAGAATGGTGATGTTTCAAAAGCTCTGGATGTGTTGAAGCTCCACATAGACAGGAAAGAAGGCTCCTATTGGAGTGACGCAACTAATGTGGATGGCCGGACCCAGCAGGTGAATTGAGCGGTTCTGTCGCCTGCATGAAACCAAGCACGTTATCTGCAAGTCAGATAACTACGAAAATTGTCCGAGGTCAGGGCGGGAAACAGAGGTTGCCACTGAGGTATGCAGACATCTGCCATTCTGAGCCGTTGCTTTATAGCGACGCGATTGGGCGTCCTTCGGCTGCTGTGCTGATGTCAGAACCAGATTGAGGCGTTGTAAGGCCTTGCGGGTTTTTGTCGACAATACCAAGCATCAAAGCATACGGATTACAGTTGCACCGCTGTTGACGCGCGCGACGATTGGCGCTCGGCTGCATAGACGACATTAGATACTGGGGCCAACAGATGCAGGGTCAAACACCTTGCTTGCGTTTTAAGTGATCGATGAAGAG
This sequence comes from Ruegeria sp. BE9, assembly GCF_056538765.1. NCBI lineage: Bacteria > Pseudomonadati > Pseudomonadota > Alphaproteobacteria > Rhodobacterales > Roseobacteraceae > Ruegeria > Ruegeria sp. BE9. Next base: position 191,097 of record NZ_JBQFTS010000006.1, read on the forward strand.
CCGGAGCGGCATCATCGACCTGTATTCACGTGGGAAATACAAGAAAATACCGGGGGTGAGGCCCAAGTGGTCGCCCAGAACCTGTTGCAACTCTCCCGCAGCAATCTGCGTGTCGACATAGGCTTGGAACGTATAGGCCAACCCAAGCCCTCGCTTGGCCAAATCGACGGAAGCAGGAAGGGCATTGGCGATCAGATTGCCTTGTACATCGACAGAGTACTCCCCCTCACTCGATTGAAAACTCCATGGCGCAATCTGGCCCGACGACTGGAACCTGTAGCGAATGCAGTTGTGCCCAAGCAGATCACGCGGCGTTTCGGGGATCCCCCGGTTGGACAGGTAGTCCAGGCTGGCCACGACGGTCACCGGCAGCGGTTGCGTCAATCGCACCGCCACCATGTCCTGTGCTACACGATCCCCCAAACGGAACCCGGCATGCAGTTCTTCGCCCAGAATATCCGATAGCGCATCGGTCAGTGACAGTTCCAACTCGATCTCGGGATATTCGGCGCAAAAGCTTTTGAGGATCGGGCCAACATAGAGGTGATAGGCGAATTCCGGCATCGCCAGTTTCAGAGTCCCCCGTGCGGCGTGACCGGTGCTGCGTGCGCTTTCCACGGCCTCGGATAGTTGATCAAAGGCGGGTCCCGCGCCGCGGATCAGGGCTCGCCCAGCCTCGGTCAGGCTGATCGATCGCGTTGTCCGAATGAATAGCGAGGTTCCCAGTTGTTCTTCCAGCGCCTTCAACTGGTGGCTGACGGTCGACGGCTTGATACCCAGCGCCTCGGCCGCGGCACGCAACGACCCGTGTCGCGCGATGGCGGTAAAGACTTCAAGCGTGGCAAGTGGCAGGCGCATCGTGTCCCCAAACTACTTCATTATTCGACTATATACATGAAAGAAGTGAAAACAGGGTGAATTATCACGTTCCACCGGGATTATTATCTTCGTGTCATCACAGCCCAGAAGGCTGTCACCAAGTATTCAGGAGGACACAAGATGAACAATCTGACCAAAGTTGCTGCCCTCACCGCCGCTCTGATCGCAGGAGAGACCGCCATGGCCGCATCCCCCGAAGACAATATCAAGGTCGTACAGGACTTTTTTACCGCCTATGGTGCCAACGATCTGGATGGCATCGCAGCGGTGATGGACGAGAACGTCCAATGGCACATCCCGGGCCGCCACCCTCTGTCCGGAACCAAGATTGGTCGGGATGAGGTGCTGGCCTTCTTCGAACAACTGGGCGTCGCCGGATTTCAGGCTGAACCCATCTATTTCGGAGCGGACGAGACGCACGTGGTTGATATCCACCGTGGCTGGTCGAACGCTGTTGGCAAACCAAATGTCGATACGACGTGGGCCCTCGTCTACCGGATCGAGAATGGCAAGATCGTCGAGGCAACCAACCTGTCCGCCGATCAGGACGCGGCCAACACGTTTTTCTGGTCTCAATACACGTTGGCCCCAGTTCCCGAGCGGCTGGCCAAATAATCCATCGACTGGTGAAACAAATGACCGATTATCCCGAAATACGCAGGTTCATCACAGACTGGTTTGCCCAATTTGACAGGCTGGATCCGATTGAGGCCTTCCTACCCGACCTCCATCCCGACGTGACCTGGGACATGCCCGATGTCGATACCACGCTCGGAGGGCATGATCGTGTGCGGGCCTGGTATCGTGGCGTGCTTGAAACCTTGCAGCGCCCGACCGATCATCACGTCAGCAACCTCGCGATCACACCCGGCGCTGCACAGTTCGAAGTTCTGTTTCGTGCCACGACAATTGCGGGCGAGCGTCTCGAAGCGCGGGTTCTGGAGAACTGGCGCTTTGAAACCCGGCCCAATGGCCGCCCGCTGATCACCCATTATTCCGCAACATTCTTGTAAGAGGCAGATACATGAAAACCCTCGTTCTTACCGCTCATCCGGACCTGAGCAAATCGCGCATCAACCGCGCCTGGTTTGACGCACTTTCAGAAGCTGCCAACGTGACGACCCGAGATCTGACCGCCATTGGCGGTGCCGAGATGCGTTTTGACATCGAAGCCGAACAGGCCCTCTTGCTGGCCCATGACCGGATCGTGTTTCAATTTCCATTCTATTGGTACTCAGCGCCGCCGGTCATGAAAGCTTGGATGGATCAGGTGTTGAACTATGGTTTCGCTTATGGGCCGGGCGGTGACCAACTGAAAGGGCGTGAGTACCTCATCCTTGTTTCGACCGGAGGTCCTGAGCACAGCTATCACGCAGGCGGATACAACAACTTTACGATGGCCGAGTTTCTGAAACCGTTCCAACAAACGGCGATTCTGGCCGGAATGACTTATCTGCGTCCGTTTGTGGCCCATGGCATGGCGGTGGCTACTCAGGAGCAGATAGATGAGAACGTGCCCCATATGCTGGCCTATTTGAGCGATCCCGAACTGGACCCCAAGGTTAGACAGGCCCGTTTGCTCAAGCAATTGGAAGACGACCCTTCACTGGCTGCGGCGGTAAGTTGACGTCAGCCTATCCTGCGCCGGGCAGAAAACACGGGTTTTCCAGACGGCGCGGGTTCTCTCACGACCAATGACAGGTAAACTATCAGCGCGGAACAAGAGTGTGAGACCACTGTGACCGAGACTGATCGCCTGAACCACTGGTTGATTTCCGATGGTCGCCTGCTAGGCGACGAGAGACTCATCGTCAAAGGGTATTGCGAAGGACTGACCGCCCTTGGCGTCCCCTTGGCACGGGCACGCATCGCTCAGAATTACTCCAACCCTTTGCTCAGTGCGTGGGGGATCATCTGGACACCCGAAGAAACCCGCCGCTACACCGTGCCGACCACGGTTTTGTCGACCAGCGCGTGGCACGGCAGCCCGTTTGAATATGTTGTCACACAGCGGCGCCCATTGCGCAAACGCCTGTCCGATCTCGACCTTCTGGCAGAACACCCGATCTATACCGAGCTCGTCGAAACAGGCGCCACCGATTTTCTGGCCATCCCGCTGGAACATGGCAACGGATCGGTTCAGGGTACCAGTTTCACCTCGAATGCGGACAAAGGGTTTTCGGACGAGCACATCCGGTACATTGAAGACACGCGATACGCGCTTGCCGCGGCTTTGGAACCCATTGCGGTGCGCCATTCACAGAAGAGTCTACTTCAAACTTATCTGGGTCACGGTCCTGCCGAAGAAATCGACCAGGGGCACATAAAGCGCGGAGAACACAGAACAGTTTCGGCCGCTATCCTTTTTGCGGATCTTCGCGGTTTCACTGAGAAAGCCTCATCCTGGTCAGAAAACGACTTACTTAGCATGATGGGTGAGTACTTCGAGATGGCGGTATCACCTATTCAGGAAGAGGGGGGTGACGTTCTCAAATTCATGGGGGACGGTATACTTGCTGTCTTCAACGTTGATGACGACGCCGAAGCCTCGTGCAGATCTGCGGTGCAGGCGGCAGAACAAGCCCTGGCCAACCTGAGACACTATAACGATACAACCGCTGAAAAGAGAAAAGAGCCAATCGAATTCGTAGTCGGTATTGATTTCGGTCGCGTCACCTTTGGCAACATCGGCAGTCCTGATCGCTTGGATTTCACCGTCGTCGGTCAGGCTGTTAACGTCGCCAGCCGCGTTCAAGAACTGTGCAAGAAACTCGACGAAAAGCTACTGGTGACACAGAGCGTCTCAGAGCACATGGCGCGAAGCATGCAGTCAGTTGGCTATCATTCTATCCGCGGTTTGCCCGATGAAATCGAGGCTTTTAGGGTCCGCGAATAATTATTCGGAAGCCAATTGTTGGGCGAACGCGGTTACTATTATCTACCGATCGCAAGAATGTGCTTCATGCGCGTGGCAGTTAGCTACTACGGCACTTTCATACCAGCCGACGGAAAGCAGAGAAGGGTACGGGTTGGCCATGTGCCTCCGGTTTTGGTTGAAATATGAATGTCTGTTTCAGGGAAGTTCAACTGTTGCATAAGCCCAGTAGAGAATGACCGCTGCCCACCGGTGGTGCATCTTGGCTGTTGGAGCTGTCTCCAAAGCCGGCGTAGGGGGGAACGACAGCTTCGACCCGCTGTGCTAGCCCACTACGGCTTCCTCATTATGCGCTGGTAGAAAATGCCCGAAACGTAGGCTGTACCTGTCGCAATCAAAGACTTTACCTAAGGTCGGCTTTGGGCCGTTTGCCTCCTTTGGAAATTTCGATGGGAGAGGCGAGCTTCGCCGACCATGAACGGTGACGGCATGCGAAGTACTCCTGAAATTTGGAGTGCAATGTTACGGTTGAATCTGATTGCAAAGCTTCTGGAAATAACGCCGAAAGTACCCGCCGGCTAAGCCACTATAGTCAAACGGTATAAGTCTGATCCAAGAAACCCGCCGAAGCGTATCTATCACGAACCTCTAAGTAAGGAGATAAATATGCTTCCGAAGAGTATTCTTGCGGCGACTTTTGGAATGTTCGCAGCCACCTCGCTTCAAGCCGGAGTTCAAATTCGCTTCATAGAAGGCGCGCCCAAGGACCGTTTTGTTCTGACAAATGTCGGAACGTGCGAGGTAGAAGCCTCGACCCTAAAAATTGACTTGTCGCAATCTGCCGGACGTTTGATTTTCGACGTTACCGAGAAAGGTGCTGGTGTGGAAGTCTTCCAGCCTCTCGAATTCGTTGAGGGCGTTGATGCATTACGTAAACTTCCTTCGATCGTAGACGGGCAAAATACAATTGAACTAGAGATCGCCTCCCTCGCAGCTGGGGACAAGCTAGCCTTTACTATCGATGTAGATGACACAATCGGGCAACGCGAAATCACCGTATCAGGGTCGGAGATCGAAGGCGCCACGGTGTCCTATACTGATGCGGATGAGACCAGTACGGCTAACTTCTCTTCGGAAGCGCTTGTTAACGTAAAGACCAAGGACTGCTGAAAGGCTCCCTACAGTGTCGAATTGGTTGATCCGCTTAGCATTTCTTGCGCTCATGTTGGGGGGCGGCATCCTGATCGGGACGCTGACCGCACCCGGTGATTGGTATGCGCAGCTTTCTAAACCTTCTTTCAATCCACCAAATTGGATTTTTGGCCCGGTTTGGACGGTTCTTTATGTGTTGATCGCCGTGGCGGGTTGGCGCCAGTTCGAAGCAGGCCAAAGCTCGACAGCCATGAAGCTGTGGTGGGCGCAGGTGGGTCTGAACTTCTTATGGTCCCCAACCTTTTTCGTACTGCAACTGCCGTGGTTTGCGTTTGTGGTCATTGTCGCGTTGTTGATTGTGATTGTCATGTTCATCGCTCGGGTAAGGAACTCGGATCAGGTTTCCGCAATAGCCTTCCTGCCGTACTTGGCGTGGGTCGCATTTGCCACGGCGCTGAACCTTTCCATTGCGATATTGAACTGAGAAGGAACAAAATGCGTGCCAACTTCATTGGGCTTGTTTCAGGTCTTGTTATCATCGGATCTACAATGGCACAGGCTGATGAAAATCTTGCTGAGGACTTCACCAAGTCTCCGGAGACGCGTTGGGACTACGTTGCTGACACTGTCATGGGAGGGGTCTCTTCGGGGCAGGTGCAGTTTAGTTCGGAAGGTGAGGTTGCATTCGCGCGGCTGACCGGAACCGTCAGTACAAAAAACAACGGTGGTTTCATCCAGTTTCGACGCAAGTTGTCTGGTTGGCCAGATGCGAGTGTATCGGGCGTTAGGCTATTGGTACGAGGGAATGGCGAGCAATACTTCCTTCATCTCAGGACACGTGGCACGGTGCTTCCGTCGCAATACTATCAGGCCGAGTTCGCAACTTCTGAAGAATGGAGCGAAGTCTCTTTACCTTTGACAGGCTTCAAGGCTTCAGGTGCGGTGTTGCAGGCTATTCCAGTCGCTGACGAAATCACCTCAGTTGGAGTTGTGGCCTATGGGCGCGATCACGAGGTCCGCGTAGATGTCAGCGAGATTGGTTTCTACTGAACGTCGCACAAGCGATGGCTGCAATCTCCATATAGGTCTGCTTAACACCGTGCGAGATCGAAACGTGACAATGCTAAAGCCGAAGCGCCGTTTTTTCATTTCAAGTTCTGAACATGTCTTTGCTGGGCGTGCTTCTTTCTAAAGAGATAACTCCACAGGCATTCTTCAATTAAATAATCTTAATCGAAGCAAAGTACTTCCAGTCAAAAACAACTCCCACATGACGCTCATCTAAAGGAGTGAGTATCATGAAGAGGATTGCAGCTTTGGGCCTTGTTGCCCTGACCCTATCATTTGCTGGCACTGGTGCGTTTGCGGAATGCTACTTTGGGAACGATACGGTAACCGGGGCGGAAACGATCATCTGTGAGACAGGCGGTGGTTTTTCCAGCTGGGGCACATTGATCGCTGAAGCTTGAGCGTTTTTGGGAAAAACACCGGGTTTTCTCTGAATTAGGGTGACTCGTATCGAGCTCTGAAATCAGTAACCCCAAAGCAAAGGCCTTCAGTGAATTTCGCTAAATGGCTGCAAGGAGCCAGAAAGCAGCAATTTCGCCGGTGGTCGTCGGGATTTAGTGAATCCTCGAAAAAGCGTCCAAGTAGATCAAAGGCTGTTAAGCCGATGCTTCTCTAGTATCCCGCAAAGCATGGCCTTGGCTTGGAGTCTGTGTTCTCGATGGCGTTCTCGCGCTACGTCTGGTCGACCGTCACTAATCGCTTGGAAAACGACTCTGTGATCCTCATTCGATTTGACGGGCAGGGGGCGGATGAACAACGTGGTTGCACGCGCGCGACGCACCTGGTCGCTCATCATGGCGACAATCGCTTCGACCCGTTTGTTGCCTCCCAAACGCACGAGTTCCTGATGGAACAACTCGTCGGCCTCCGCCCAGGCTTCCAGATCTTCGGTTTCGATGGCTTGATCCATTTTTGCGATTGATCCAGCAAGCACGGCCAATTCATCTTCTGAATAGCCGGCTTCGGCAGCGCGCTGTGCAGCGAGGCTCTCGAGTTCTGTTAAGATGTCGTAGATTTCGCGCATATCGTCCGACGAAACGGGCAGTATTCGCACACCTTTGCGGGGCCGCATTTCCAGCAACCCCTTACTTTCCAACATCAGTGCAGCTTCCCGTATCGGCGTGCGGGACATGCCCAGTGTTTCGGCGAGCTCCGACTCCAGATGGTCAGTCCCAGCTGCTAGTTCGCCAGACAGGATCATCCGCCGTAAGTCCCTTACGGCGCGTTGTGTATTGGAAAGAGTTTTGTTGTCCTGATCCTTCACGGCGTCTCCAGGTTGATTTTTCGTCCCTCCGCAGCCGAAAGATAGATATTCTCTTCGATGCGGATCACGTCCAGATAATCTCGGGCAGAGTTCTCCAATGGCGTACCGTTTAAAAGGCCCGAAACAACGTGACTTTGCAAGGCATGGACGCAGTCTCCTCCAAACCCATCATGATCGCTCGGAGGTAGAATCCGCTGTCGCTCCTGCTCTCCAAAAGCGCGGAGTTCCACTGACCCGTCGCCATTGAGAACCAATGAGCCTTCTGTTCCTTCGATGAGAGCTTCGCCCATTGTCTGACGCAGGTTTTCAGCGCTGTGGTCCAAACACCTGTTCCCGTCGAACAGAGCTTTCAAACCGTTGGGGTGGTCAAATAGGATGTAACCTGCATCCTCGCCTGCGATAACGGGGTTAACTTTGCGCAAGTCTGCGTAAACTGCTTTGGGCGCACCGAACAAATATCGGAACGTGTCTACCCAGTGAACCGCTGTTTCATGAACTAGGAAACGTGGCATTTCCTGAAAATACGGTTGTCGGTCAAGATAGGCGCTTGGCCCCTGTCCGTCGCCGGGCCGAAGTCGGAAAGTCGCTTGTAGTGGTGTTCCAATTTGACCCTCGGCCATCGCCTCCTTGATTGCCCGATACCAGGGCTGAAAGCGAAAATTCTCGTGCACAACTATGGTTGCACCTACTGCCTCAGCCTCAGAAACGATCTTCTCCGCTTCATCCAAAGATTTGCAGAAAGGTTTTTGGCAGATAAGCCATTTGATGCCCGAATGCAGCGCAGTCCGGATAGCGTCGGCTTGCGCCACAGGTGGAAGGATAATGTCCACGAGATCTGGTTCTTCTGCCTTTAGCATTTTTGTCAGATCATCGTAGGCGGTCAGTCCCGTCTCCTTCGCCTTGTTAATATTACGGTTGCAAGATGCAACTGGAACGGCGCCGGGCATTCGAGACCAGCTTTCGTAGTGGAACTTGCTGAAATATCCCGCCCCCACACATGCGACTCTGATGACTTGTGGAGTGTTCATGCCTGCAACGCTTCCAATACCGATGAGGCTGCGTCTTGCGTCCCCGCGCTGCCGCCCAAGTCCCGCGTCAGGTTTCGACCGTTCGCTGTCACTTTTTCAACGGCTTCGCGCAAACGCTCTCCGTCGTTAGATAGTTCTTGGTGATCATGGGTTAACCCCAGCCATTCAAGCATCATTGCCGCGGAAAGGATCATCGCAAATGGGTTGGCAATACCTTGTCCAGCAATGTCCGGCGCGGAGCCGTGGCAGGGTTGGAATACGGCGTGCTTCAACCCAATATCCGCGGAAGGAGCCAGTCCAAGACCACCCATGAGGCCTGCGCCAAGGTCAGAGAGGATGTCTCCGAACATGTTCTCAGTCACCAAGACATCAAATTCCCAAGGCTTTTGAACCATCCATAGAGCGGTCGCATCTACATAGGCATGGTCAGCATACAAATCTGGATGGTTGGCGGCCTCGGCGTCAAACAGTGACCTGAAAAATGCAAAAGCCCTGAACACATTGGCTTTGTCGACACATGTGACCCGTCCTTGGCCGCGGCCGGATGCTTTGCGATTTTTGGCAAGGTCAAATGCAAATCGGAATAGTTTTTCCGATACCTCGCGGGTGATCAGAAGGGTTTCGCGCGCCTCATCTTCCGTGACCTCACCTGTTCCTTGGGTGAAGAAAAGCCCTTCGGTGCTTTCACGGATCAAAACGAAGTCAATCTCTTTTCCGTTGGGGAGCGACAAAGGCGTCGTTTGCCCGTTGCTTACCTTTACCGGGCGCACACCGGCAAAAAGGCCAAGCTGCTTTCTCAGATCGATCTGTGGTGAAATCTCGGTTCCGTCAGGGTAGCGAACATCCGGCAAACCCATTGCAGAGAGCAGAATCGCGTCGGCCTTGCGTGCAGTTTCAAGTGATCCTTTTGGAAACGATTCTCCAGTTTTGGCGTAGTGGCCTGCACCTGCTGGCGCGTCTGTAAACGCCAGGTCGTAGCTGGGATCGTTGTCGGAGAGCTGACGCAGAATTTCAAGCGTAGGGACCATAATTTCCGGGCCGATCCCGTCCCCGTGGAACACTGCAATATCGTAAGTCTTTTTCATTTTGGCCCGCTTCCTTCCCGTTTCGCATTCATAGCGCGATCGCAGCTTCCACTACAGTCCGTTGACAATGCATTCTTTAATGTATACGCAAATAAATGCAACAATAAACGCGAAGTTGTTTTGGGAGGACTTGGAAATGAAACTGAAGCTAGGGCGGTTGGCGGCCGCAGCCGTGATGGCGACCGGGATCGCGGGGGCAGTTTCCGCGCAGGATTACCCCTATCGCGATATCACCACAGCTGTGGTCTGGGGGGCCGGTGGCGGCACGGACACGATCAACCGTATGATCATGGCCGAAATGGAAAAGCACCTTCCGGTCTCGATTAATGTGATCAATCAAACTGGTGGGGTCGCAGGCTCCAACGGTATGGTCTACGTCATGAACCAACCAGATGATGGCTACACATTGGTTGGTCTATCAGAGTCGAATGTCACCGCTGCTGTGCAGGGTGGTTGGGACAAGAAATTTGATTTCTGGTATCCGTTCATTGTTGGCGGATCGCCTGATCTGATCTCGGTCCCGGCAGACAGCCCTTACAATACTCTGGAAGAGCTGGTCGACGCCGCAAAAGCTGCTCCTGGCACTATTCCAGCTGCGGCTTCAGGCGCAGGTTCGATCCACCATTTGAACCTTCTGGCCATCGAGAAGGGGTCCGAGGCTGAATTCAAATTTGTTCCATACAAAGGCTCGGCACCAGGTCAGGAAGCAGCGATAGCGGGCGAGGTTGCGTTGGTTGTGACTTCGCTGGCTGAACAGGCACCCTTGATCGAAGGCGGTCAGTTGAAACCACTTGCGATGCTCACGCCCGAAGATGCTCAGATTGCAGGAGTTACGGTGCCATCTGCCTTTGGCATCTATGACGGCCTCGATCAGTATCTGCCACTCAAACAGGCCATCGGGTTTGCAGTTCACAGTTCAGCCGGGGACGACGTAAAGGCCGCGCTTGGTGATGCCTTCGAGCAAGCGATTGCCTCCGACACCGTCGCTGAATGGGCCTCTGCAAACAATTATGATGTCGGTGGTCAACACGGCGAAGAGGCTCAAGAGTTGTTTGCGAACCTCGAGGCTACCTTTGCCTATACCTTGCAGGATCTGGGCGCAGCCACGGTCGATCCGGCCTCGCTGGGTATCGAGAAGCCCTAATCCGATCACTTTTGGAAGGGCGCGCTTGATCGCGCCCTTTCCCACGGGAGGCAGGCATGGACAAACCTGACGAAACACTGGTCATGCGGACGCGCGACTTTTGGGCCGCGATTGTTCTGATAGCAGTGTCCGTTTTTTTCCTTTGGAAGACGTCGGACATCCCGCTTTGGGGTGAAAACCGCGCAGGTGTAAGTGGATCTGATTGGTACAACTCGGCTGCAATTGTTCCGCTGTTCATCTTCGGTGGATTGCTTGGCTTGTCCTTCGTTTTGTTGGCTATTTCGATCCGTGCAGGTGGAGCCCAACACGCGCTCAGTTCTTTAGGGTTGGGATGGGATAAGTCTGAAGCCTATCGAGCTACAACCATAGGACTGATCCTTCTTGCATATGTCGTTGGGTTGGTTCCAAGAGTGGACTTCATTCTGTGTTCTGGCTTGCTGATTACAGCTTTGACTTACGGCTACTACGGCGGTCACGCGCGGCGTGCTTTGATGGCTTGTATCGCAGTTGTCGTCGCCGGTTTGTTTGCGTTCGCCGTGTTTCCTGCTCAGGCGGATTGGAATGCACACGGTGATGATTGGTTTACATTGGCCGTATGGGTCGCGTTGACGCTGTTGGTGCTGACCAAAGCGACTACCGAACGCGTTTTGCGGTTCGTTCCGTTGGTCGCGATATTGGCCCCGCTGATCCTTGTTTGCGCGATGGCCTTTGTTTTCCGACAGAACGTGCCCGCGCGCGGCGGGCTGATCTTCAAGCAAATCGAATACCGCTATTACGTGACGCTTCGTCCGTTATGGAAAGACTGACCGGATGGACTTTATCCTATCGCAACTGGCTGGATTTGGGGCGGCGTTCGTTGGTCTCGCAGTGGACCCGCTGACCTACCTGTATCTGATTGCATCCGTATTTCTGGGCATCACATTCGGTGCGTTGCCCGGACTTACGGCAACGCTCGCGGTGACGATCCTGACAGGTTTTTTCGGCAACAAGATCCCATTGGACTATTCGCTCATTGCTTTGCTCGGGGCCTATGTTGGCGCGATTTACGGTGGCTCCTACCCGTCAATCCTACTGAACATTCCGGGCACGGCAGCCAGCGCGGCGACGGCCATGGATGGCTATCCCTTGGCCAAAGCGGGTCGAGGTGGCGAGGCACTAGGATTGACCACGACGGCCAGCTTCATTGGCACAGTTATCGGGACCATCACGCTTTTGATTTTCGTCTGGGCGTTGCTATTGGTTTCAAAGAACATCGCAAGCCCGGAGAAAGCGTTGCTGGCCCTGTTCGGCATTTTGCTTTCTGGCACTTTGATGAGCGAAGACCTGGTTATTAAGGGATGGATCGCCGGGCTGATCGGGCTTGCGATATCCATGGTGGGGCTTGACCCTCTGTTGTCTGAACCGCGCTATACCTTTGGTTGGTCGTACTTGATGAGCGGATTTCAGGTCGTGCCAGTTTTGATGGGGGCCTTTGCGATCCCCCAAATCATCGACGGTTTGAGGCACGTCGAGGCCGGAAAAGTTTTGGCGCTTAAAGGTCGTATCCTTCCAAACCTCAGCTCTATTCGACGCTACCTACCGACAATTGGCCGATCAGGAGTGATTGGGACTGGGGTAGGGGCGCTTCCTGGCGTTGGAGAAGATGTGGCCGGTTGGGTCAGTTACGGCGTTGGAAAGACCGTATCCGCCGAGGGCGACAAGTACGGAAAAGGGTCCTTGGAAGGTCTGCTGTGCTCTGAGACCGCAAACAACGCCTGTATTGGCGGCGCGCTGATCCCTCTTTTGGTGTTGGGCATCCCCGGTTCACCACCCGCCGCCGCTTTGATGGGCGCTTTCAAGATTAACAATGTGATACCGGGGCCGACGATTGATCCCGAGATCATTCTGCGCGTGGTTGCAATCCTTGTACTTGCATCCCTGACGATGTTCCTGATGGGGCTTTTTACCGCTCGGGTCTTTATCAAAATACTCGCCATCCCGCAGACCATCTTCTTGCCGGTCGTGATGGTCCTGACAACAATCGGGTCCTTCAGTGTCGGTGGTGGCATCAATGATCTCTACCTGATGCTTGGTGTCGGCGCTGTTGCCTATTTCATGAACCTGATGAAATACCCAATCGCCCCGTTGGTGATCGGTGTTATTCTAGGAAGCCTGTTTGACGAAACCTTCCGCCGGTCGCTGTTCTTGTCGGACGGGGATCTATCGGTCTTCTTTTCGCGACCGGGTGCCGCCATTCTGCTGGTGCTCAACATTGGTCTGATCCTCAGCCAATTGCCCGTCGCAAAACGCGCTTTCTCACGCCTAAAAGGAATTTCTGTCTGATGTTTGCAGTTACTGTGACCTTCACTCTCAAGCCCGGAACGCGGGGCAGCTTTTTGCCTCTAATGGTCGAAAACGCTTCAACCTCTTTGCGTGAAGAACCCGGATGTCAGCAGTTTGACGTTTGCCTCGGCGGCGATCCCGAGACTATTTTCCTCTATGAGGTCTATGATGACAGCGAGGCGTTCTCCGCCCACCTGGAAAGCGAGCATTTCAAATCCTTTGATGCGGCTGTGACTGATATGATCGCCACGAAGACAGTTAACCAGTATTCCGAGGTCATCCGATGAACGATTGGGAAATCCACGCCGTCAAATACGCGGATCGCAATGCCCGCACACGACGCGATAGCTTCATCGTCGATGACAATCACGATGCACCTCATGCGATGGATTATTTTGTGTGGGTGCTCAAACGCGGCAGCGAAATCATTCTGGTTGATACCGGCTACGATTCCGATGAGGCAGCTGCCCGTGGTCGTCCCATTGCAATGGACCCACGCGAGGCATTGCAGCCTTTAGGCATTTCGCCGGAAGCCGTGACAGACATCATCGTGACCCATCTTCACTATGATCACGCGGGGGGGCTGCATATGTTCCCAAACGCGAAGTTACACATGCAATCGGCGGAAATGGCCTTCGCCACCGGCCCGTGCATGTGCCTTGACCACCTGCGTGCGCCTTTCACGGCAGGCCATGTTTGCGAGGTGGTAAAGCGTCTCTATTCAGGGAAGGTTGTGTTCTACGATGGAGAAGCCGAGATAGCAGATGGTGTGACCGTGCACTGTATCGGGGGGCATTCGCGTGGGTTGCAGTGCGTTCGCGTAAAGACAGCAGCCGGGTGGATGGTTCTGGCCTCAGATGCGTCGCATTACTATGAGAATTTCATGGCGCGCAAAGCCTTTCCCATCGTCGTCGACCTGCAAGACATGATGGATGGTTTCGAGACACTCGAGAGGTTGGCCTCGCATCCTCGGCTTATCGTACCCGGCCATGATCCACTTGTGCGAGAGGTGTTTCCCATCGGTGCGGCACCACATATCCATAGGCTGGATTCAGGTCCGACGAGGGACATTGAACTATGAAAATCGGTGTCATAGCGGACGACTTTACCGGTGCGAGTGATATCGCGAACACCCTGGCAAAGGGCGTGGAGCCGGAAGGTGGATTACGAACGGCTCAGTTTCCGGGTATTCCGACTGCCCCGGCCAACGAAGAGATCGAAGCGGGTGTGATCTCGCTCAAAAGCCGCACCGCACCTGTCGAAGAAGCTGTTGCGGACAGCCTGCGGGCTCTGCGGTGGCTTAAAGATCAAGGATGCCAGCAGTTCATCTTCAAATATTGCTCGACTTTCGATTCCACAAAGGAAGGAAACATCGGCCCCGTTGCGGAAGCGTTGGCCAATGAACTGAGTGCGCAAAAGGTGGTTTTCTGCCCGGCCTTTCCGACAACGGGGCGTACTGTCTATTACGGTCATCTCTTTGTACTTGGTGAGTTGTTGCACGAGTCGGGGATGGAAAATCACCCTCTTACTCCGATGACGGATGCGAACATCAGGCGATGGTTGCAGCATCAGACCGAAGAAGCGGTCGGGTTGGTTTCTATTGACGCCGTGAAGCAAGGACCGGAGGCGATTGCTGCTGCTTTGCAGTGCGCCGAGGAACGATTTGTGATCGGCGATGCGATTTCGGACGAAGATCTGTTGGCGTGGGGTGGGTCTCTAAAAGACGCCAAGCTCATTACCGGTGGATCGGGGATAGCGCTGGGGCTACCTAGGAATTTCCGCAGAGAGGCCCCATCCAAAATTACTGGCAATGAGTTCACCGGTATCGCCGGGCCTGCCGCGATCCTTGCAGGGTCTTGTTCAGGTGCGACACGCGGTCAGATCGATGTTCATGCGGAATCCAATCCGACGTTCGCAATCGATGTTCCGGGTGTCATGTCCGGGGATGTGACCACGCAAACGCTTCTGGATTTCTTTGAAACTCATTCAGGTGCGGCCCCGCTCGCCTACTCATCAGGAAGCCCGGAAGAGGTGCGCGCGATCCAAAGTCAATTCGGTCAGGAAGCAGTTGCGGAAAAGCTGGACAATCTCTTTGCGGAAACAGCAAGGGAACTTTTGCAGACAGGTTTCACTCGTCTGGTTGTAGCTGGAGGGGAGACGTCTGGCGCAGTTTCTCAGGCCGTGTCTGAAAGCTTGGGTTCGCCCGCAATGTCAATCGGACCAGAGATTGACCCGGGCGTGCCAGTCCTGAGTATTGGAAAAACTAAACCGATTGCGATGGCTCTAAAGTCTGGGAACTTTGGCGCTCAGGATTTCTTCGCTAAAGCGCTCAGCGTGATGGAGGCAGGCAGATGAGTTCTGAAGAACTGGCGCTGCGACAGCAGATGTCGGAACTGTGCGCCTCGCTGTTTGCGCGCGGCTTTTCCGTTGGCACTGCGGGCAATGTCTCCGCGCGTCTGAAAGACGGAATACTTATGACGCCAACCAATAGCACCTTGGGCGATATCGACCCCCAGCGCATCGCTAAGATTGATTTTGATGGGAACCACGTCTCGGGGGATAAGCCGACCAAAGAGGTTTTTCTGCATCAAGCCTTTTATGAGACAAGACCGGAAGCGGGTGCTGTGGTTCATCTGCACTCGACGTGGGCCACTGCTCTGTCCTGTCTGGAAGACACGGATCCCAATGACTGTATTCCACCGCTTACACCATACGTGGTGATGCGTGTCGGCACGGTCAAACTGGTTCCATACGTCAAGCCGGGTGATCCGAAATCCGGTGATTTGATCCGTGAACTGGGTGGCAATTATAGTGCTGTTCTGTTGGCCAATCACGGACCCGTCGTATCGGGAAAGAACCTCTTCTCGGCGGTCTGTGCAGCAGAAGAGCTGGAAGAAACGGCCAAGCTGCTCGTGGCTTTACGCGGTATGCCAACCCGGATGTTGGATGCAGCACAAGTCGCGGAACTTAAGGAAACATTCGGAAGGATTTAAACCCACACCAAAATGGTAACTGTGAGTACTTTCGGAGGATCGCGCAAAGTTATCCGTGAAAGCCGCGCACAGTTTTGGGCAAACTTCCTAGATTTTCCTGAATAAACTCAGCGTGGGAAATGTAGTGTTACGAGCGCACTTTGACATTGATGATTAACGCACGAAACCCGGCCTTCTGACCCTTCAAGTTGCGTGTCGCGCCAGCCATGTGATTTCGGTTCGATTGCGGAGGTTACGCGTCGCGTTCAGAACTTTGAAATTGTTCCATCTTCGGCCGTAGCCGGAGAGATTTGGTAGATAGTAAAGAATGAACCTGACGAAAGCACATCCCCCAAAGCAGAAGCGTCCGGCCGATCTGTTTCCGGGTCGAACAACAGTAGAGCGTGGGTATAAAACGTTGGCCACTGGTACAACAGACCTCCTTCGTTAAAGAGGGGTAGGTCTTGGTAGTCGGAGTCTAGATAGCGCCAATAAAAGGGAAAAGGCTGGGTGTGATCGCGTTGTGCATATTCCGGGCGCGGCGAGAGTGAGTTCCCACCGGTAAACAACCCCATCCAATAGCTACCCCGATCACGCACCAAATATGATGCGCTGTGGGAATGGAGGATAACCGGCTCGTTCCTCGCTTCTCTGAGGACAAGCAAGTGATCTGTTGGTTTGAGGAAATCTGCGGCCTGTCTCAGTTCGGCAACCTGTTCATCGTGGATACGCCATTTGGAAGCGATCCAACCGGTCTTTAGAGCGACAGCGATCATTACAGCGCTGGTAAAAGCCCAAACAACTCGAGTTGGCATTGCAACCCGAGTCGCGGCAATCAAAAGCGCCAATACCAGAACCGGAATGCGGATATTGGAAAAGAAGACCCCAAAGAAATTATTGGGCGCAACCAAGGTAGCCAACAATAAAACAGGAAGGATGTGCCGCACGCGCGGGTCTATGGTCATTCCCTTGCTGTACCTGCTTAAACCC
The DNA here is from genome assembly GCF_056538765.1 of Ruegeria sp. BE9. Taxonomy (NCBI): domain Bacteria; kingdom Pseudomonadati; phylum Pseudomonadota; class Alphaproteobacteria; order Rhodobacterales; family Roseobacteraceae; genus Ruegeria; species Ruegeria sp. BE9. Next base: position 207,876 of record NZ_JBQFTS010000006.1, read on the forward strand.
GAGCAGATTAAGGCAAATGCTAACAGCGCGGCAACACCAGAAAACATCGCCTGGTTGGACTGAGTTGGGTCACTGAACCCGGAAAACGGCGAAATCAACGTTTTGATAAGCGTGGAGAGTCCCCCATGCTGCCACTGCGTTGCTTGTATTTCAGGCGACGAATTTATTGACGTAATCGTGTGAAATGCTGGAAAGGCTGCGATCAAGACAAGCAGAGCAAATGTGGTGATCGTTGATCGCCATGTGCTTTTTGAGACGCCCGCGGTCCAAAGACGTTCTATCTCTAGGCAGCCAACCACCAAGAGCAAAAAGGCAAAAGCGTAGATATGCAGGACATATAGACCAACGGCCAAGGGCCAAAGCAACATGAGGCGGATCACTGTGCTTTGATTTGCAAAGGCGAACCAAAAAGCGAGAACCAATAGCGTGATTGGAATGGTCAGAGTAAAATTCTCGAAACCGTAAGCCCATGACATATGATGCATGATCAATCCAGAGATCACCGGCCAGACCGAGAAAGTCCCCCAGATCGCTCGGTTCAACACGACAGTCGACAGGACCACCCCTATACTTGAGGCTTGGATGAGAACCTTCTGGGTGATCTCGGGATTTCTGCAGGCAACATCCAGCGTGTGGATTAGGTCTGAGGTGAGATTTGGAACGATCTCCAAGTCATACTCGTAGTACCGCCCGATCAAGTCTGCTCCGGGCCCACCGCACTGCAGGATATGCCGGGCAAGATGGTTCGGCCAATCTATCAGTGGGGCGGCATCGATACCCCAAAGCTGTAAGTTGATCAAAAGCAGAGCAAAAAGCCCCCCGATGAGAGCCATCGCCTCAACCGGGATCGCGCCCTTGATATAGCCGACGGAGGCCCTCATTGCTGAAAGACTACGTGGCGTTGATAGAAAAACAGTACCAGTGCGACGCCGATAATCGCGCAAAGCTGAGCAAGTTGGTGCGGTACACCCAATCCGCGGTAGAGACCGATCAAAACTCCCATCTGCACCGTGTACCCAACGATGTATCCGCAAGCAAAAAGCAACTTTCGTCGCGTGTTTACTCCGGGTACGCGAAAGGTCAGCCGCCCATGCACCATCAGAGACAAGGGTATGCCCAACACAAACACTATTGTTGACGCAATCGGCGGCGAAAGGTGTACGGCTGTCAGGCACAAGTAAGCCACATAGAGGCCTACGTTCAGCAAAGTTCCAAACAGGCCGTATCTTGTCAGCTGACTAAAGAGCGCTGTTGGTTTGCGGACGAAGTCCATCAGCGTCTCCTAGCTATGCGGATCGGTCGCGCGATAAGCGCGTTCGAGTGCCAGGAGGTCTTTCTTCCGATCCTTCAGTCGCCGCACTGGGCAGCCAGCATACACGCCCCAAGGCTTAGTAGATTTGGTGACCAATGACATCGCGCCAACCGAACAGCCATCTGCCACATCGACACCCGGCAGGACCACGCTGTTTGTTCCGACAATGACGTGGAGACCTAGGCGCGACTTTTCTTTTATCTCGCGTTTGAACTCGGCCGGCACAGTTGGTCCCGTCATCGTCGCGCCCGAGTAGTCGTCGCTTTGGCTCATGACTTTCACGCCGTATGCGAGCGTGGCGAAATCCGCCAACTCAACGCCAGGTGTGCCACCTGCGACATGGCATAAGGCCGAAATCATCACGTTGCGCCCCATCGTGATCGTACCCGACAGGGTCGAGAAATCGTCGACGCGGCAATTGTCGCCGATCTCAATACGTTCCGCATCGTAAATTGCTGCTTTGTCGCTGATCTTTACGTTTTCCCCGAGCCGGGCAAACCCCAACGCCCGCAGGTCATCCTCGCTGAGGTATCCCATCTGGTCACTCCGCTACCAACAAGTCCGAACGGCTCTTGCTTTGATCGGAGGAATCAGATTGTTCCCCGATTTCGCAAAACCCCAATCGGTCGCGTGCCACATAGCCAGGACGCCCCTTTACCTCGTCAGAAATGCGGCCGACATAAAGACCGACCATACCGATCATGATCATCTGTACACCGCCAAGGAAATAGATTGAGACCATAAGGCTCGCCCAGCCTTCAATCGAATAACCGAAGAAGTAAGCCCTGAGCAGAGTAACAAACCCAAACGACAGCGCGCCCAAGGTTACCAACAGGCCTATCGATAGCGTGAGTTCCAGTGGTTTGGTGGAAAAGGAAAGGACTATGTTTTTGGCAAAGCGGAAACGTTTTAGGAAATTGTAAGACGGCTTGCCGGCAAAACGCTCTCCGTGCTTCGCCTCGATGCTCACGCGTTCGAAGCCCAGCCAATCGACAAGCCCACCATAAAAGCGACCGCTTTCTGAGAAATCTTTGTACTGGTTCAGAACATCGCGGGAAATGATTGAGAAATTCCCATGTGAGCCATCATAGGTTGTATTCGTCAAACGGCGCAGCGTGCCGTAGAACAACCTTTGCATTGCCATATAGAGCTTGCCCTCAGGACGGTCTTTGCGCTGTACAAAAACGACCTGATGCCCCTCCTGCGCTTTTTCATAAAGATCAGGGATAACCTCTGGCCGATCCTGCAAATCCCCATCCATCACGATGACCCAATCAGCGTCAGCGGCATCAAGACCCGCGGTAATTGCTGTGTGCTGCCCAAAGTTGCGCGAAAGACGTATGCCACAAACCCGTGCATCCTCTTCGGAGTGGACTGACAACTTGCGCCATGTTTCGTCTGTCGAGCCGTCATCCACGATAATCACACGGAAGTTCGTAGTGATGGAACCCAAGGCAGAAACCAGACGATTGACAAGTTCGTCTATGTTCGGCGCTTCGTTCAATACTGGAACAATACAGGCAATGTGGGTCATGACGTGCCTCCGTTAGAACAGTCGGCCATTCAGCTCGACTTCCTGAAGGATGGATCTCGCTTCAAGCAGGTGGCGATACCAACCCACAGTAGAGCACCGCGGTCCATTCTCGATCTGGCCCAGTTTCAGGCCTTCGTAGATCTCTTTGACGCCATACTCGATGTCGTACTGCGCCTCGAAGCCCAAGTCTTTCTTTAACCGACCAAAATTGACGGCATAGTCCCGGCGATCCGGGTCGTCTGGTGCGATCTGAAGCTGAATGGGGAACGGAAGAACTTCGCGGATAATAGCTGCTATGGTCTTAACCTGAAAATTGCCGATACCTACGTTATAGATCTCACCACCGACGACGTTAGCGTCAGCTGTCGCAAGCTTGATCAAGGCTTGGGCAACGTCCTTGACGTGTACCAGTGGGCGCCACTGTCGGCCGCCGCCCATAATCGTAATCTGGCCCTTTTCGAATGCGGACAGCGTCATCAGATTTACGACCAGATCAAATCGCATCCTGCGGGACAGGCCAAACACGGTTGCGTTGCGCAAGGCGCACGTAGTGAAGTTGGCCGAGTTCATGCCCCGCACGGCTTGTTCGCATTCATAGTTTGACTTTGCGTAGACGCTAAGCGGGTTCGCCGAAGTCGTTTCGTCACACAAATGGTTTTCTGCCGCGCCATAGATTGAGCAGGTCGATGACATCACAAAGCGTTTCACCCCCGCTGCCTTAGCCATGTTCGCCAAGTGCCGGCGTCCGGTAGAGTTGATAGCCCAGGTCAATTCAGGTTCGAGGTCACCTGAGGGGTCATTCGACAGGGCCGCAAGGTCGATCACAATATCGACCCCTTCAAAATCGGATTCTTCGGCGTCGCGAATATCCTTTTTAATGAGCTTTAGTTCCTCTGAATTCGATTGATAGCCATTCACCAGAGTTCGCTCTCCGAAGAAGAAACGGTCAAATGCTATGACCCTCGCACCCTCGTTTAGAAGCATGTCGGTAAGGACACAGCCAATGTATCCCCCGGCGCCGGTGACAAGAACTGATTTTCCGTGGAGTTGAGGACTGCTCATGATAAATCCAGATATTATAAAGGTTTGTCCAGCGCGCTGAAGATTTTGTCGACGACAGAAATGACCCGGGATTGTTCATCCGAGGAAAGTCCGGGAAACAGCGGCAGGCTTAACGTTCGTTCTCCCCATTCGTAGGCGTTGGGGAGGGCGTCTTTGGGAATGCGATATTTCTTTTCGTAATATTGCATCGTGTGGATAGCCCGATAATTGACCGTGGCTCCAACCCCAGCTGTATTCAGTTCGTGCATCACACGGTCGCGTGCACCAAGCGGAGCACCGACTGCAAAGAGATGGTGTGCAGAGACGCATTCCTTCACTTCCGCTACAAGAGACAAATTCGGCAATTCCGAGAATGCGTTACGATATCGTTGCACCAGCGCCTCGCGCTGTAACCTGCGCTCTTCCACCTTGCGGATCTGCTCTGGCAAAAGCGCGGCGAGAATGTCGGGCAGGTTGGCTTTGGTTCCTAGGCGTGCCATCTCCCAGTGCCTGTAATGAGCGCCCTCAAATCGGCGGTCTGCGCCCGCGCTCATACCGTGCAGGACAGTCTGCCGGACCTCCGCCATAAGTTGTTCATTGTTCGAAACGATCGCACCACCTTCGCCACATGTGACGTTCTTGGTGGCATAGAACGAAAAGATTGCAGCATCAGAATAAGCGGCAGGTCGTGTGTTGAAGAGTTGGCTTTCAAAGGCGTGCGCACAGTCTTCAACGATATGAATATCGGGGCCAGCAATTTGGCGAAGGCGCTGCACATCTACCATTTGTCCATAGAGATGCACAGGAATGATCACCTTGGTCCGCGGTGTCAGGGCCGCGCGAACTGCATCAAGATCAATCAGTTGCGTCGCAGGGTCGACATCGACGAACACGGGTGTGGCGCCAACTAACTCAACCACATTGGTGCTGGCGATAAAGGTCATGGCTGGGACGATGACTTCGTCACCCGGCCCGATTTCCATGGCCAACAGAACGGCGACGGCGCCATTGGTCCAGCTGTTCGTCAACTTCGCGCCGGAGGCGTTGTAGAACTCGCACAATTGCGCTTCGACGTCGCGCCCCACTTGTCCAGATGTGAGTATCGGAGAAGCAAGAATCGCCCCGATCTTTTCACTGTCTGTGCGGTCCAGCCCGTGTCGATAGAACGGAATAGGTTCGGGAGCTTTTGTTTTATGAGGGCTTAACTGGGCAATCTCTTTACACATGGTCACTGAACTGAACTCTGCCACGGTTTGATGGCTATACTTAAGATTCGAGCCACAATTTAACGCTCGCACTGCCGACGCTAGAGGTGAAACAAGGTAAGAAAATGGCGGAGCTGTGATTTTCGGCGACACAATCTGTGGCTTCGGGTGCGTTTGATCTCAAATTGCAAACAGTCGAATGGGTCAATTCTGAGTTGATACAGTAGTAAGTACAGAACCGTGGCTGCCAAACGGCCTTTGATCTTTGAAAGCCATTTACGACCAATAATCCGCTCTGGCTGAGCGGTGTAAAATGGATTTGGATTTCTTGTAATTTATGAGTGTTAGGCGCCGATTGATTGATTTGCTTGATAAGCAGATAGCACTCTCTGCAACGCTTCGGTTGTCGCATTTGTTGGCGGCCAAACGGAGTTAATCACAAACACCTTTACCTTAGCAGAGGCCGTGTCGATCCAGCAAAAACTGTTGTTTCATTTATTGCGCCTACGAGCCTTTTGAGAATCCGTATTGGCGTTTTGTACGGCTCAGCGGCTCGGTGTGGGCCTCGTTCAACAATGACCTTTTAGGTCGCGGTAGGACAACTCTGCGAACACGATCATATCCGTAAAAATCTAAGCCTTGGATCGAAATCACAAACAGTCCTGCGGAATGGTCCGACCGGTAAACAGTCAACAGAGGCCGTAATAAATGGAAGGCAAGGTTGTTCCTAGCGCATTTCTTGGTTGAGAATTTCAGTAAATGGCCCGAGATCGCCGATATGCGCACCAACCCACTCTGGATTGTAATACGTATCAAGGTATCGATCCCCACTGTCGCATAGCAGTGTGACGATTGAGCCCTGCCGGTTGTTGCGCCTCATCTCATTGGCGATCAGCAACGCTCCCCATAAATTGGTTCCAGTAGATGCTCCCGCACGTCGCCCGATCCTTTTTTCCAGCCAAAGCATGGTTGCGACACTTGCTGGATCCGGGACTTTGATCATTCGGTCGATGACATCCGGTTGGAATGAGTTTTCAACCTTGGGCCGGCCGATGCCCTCGATCCTGCTAGAAGTGTCAGACTTAAGGGTGCGATCTCCGGTCAAGTAGCTGTCATAGAATACAGAATTCTCAGGATCGACGACCGTCAGAGATGTATCATACCCTTTGTATCGTATGAACCGCCCCAGTGTTGCCGAAGTCCCACCGGTGCCAGCGCTCATCACCAACATTGTTGGCACCGGGTGCGGCTCATATTCCATTTGGCGGAAAATGCTCTCGGCAATGTTGTTGTTTCCGCGCCAGTCAGTAGCGCGTTCGGCATAGGTGAACTGATCCATAAAGTAACCACCAATGGCCTCAGCCAATTCCACAGAAGTGCCGTGCATTTCAGGTGCGGAATCCACGAAATGCGTCTGGCCTCCGTAAAACTCGATCAGCTTGATTTTGCTGTGTGCTGTGCTTTTGGGGATCACCGCAACAAAGGGCAGGCCAATCATACGCGCAAAGTAGGCCTCAGAAACTGCGGTGCTGCCGGAGGACGCCTCTATGATCGTCGTGTCTTTTTTGATCTTGCCGTTGCACAACGCGTAAAGGAACAAAGACCGGGCTAATCGATGTTTCAAACTACCGGTTGGGTGCGTACTTTCGTCCTTTAGATAGATGTCAACGCCATCCAGATGTGGAACTGGCAGCTTGAATAAGTGCGTGTCCGCTGACCTATGTGCGTCTGCATTGATCTTTGCGATGGCCTCTGCAACCCATTTGTCCATTTCACGCTCACTTTTGTAGCCTTGCCTGGTTCAACTATGCGCCCGCCCACTTGCAGTTGGCAAATGGGCGGGGTTGATGGGGAGTGTCAGCCGCAGCACCCGCCCGATTTGGGTTGCCTGGGTTCGCAAGGCGCTTCGTTCAGATTGGCCCCACGTCCTAGCCATGTCCGATCGGCGAGATAGAAGTCTGAGAACTTCGTTAGAAAATCCTCAGGCACTGATTTCGCGGGTATTCCACTGTTCAAAAGCGTTTGTTGCCAAGCCTTAACCTTGGGAAATCCGGCTAACATGTCGTAGCCGTTGTGGTCCTCAACAATTGCTGCACGGTGAAGAAGGGGCAGCCACGCAATGTCCACGTTCCCCAAACTATCGCCAGAGAAATAAGGCCCATGTCCCAACTGCCGCTCGACCTTTTCGAAGGACTTGTTGAGCTTGACCAAGCGTTCGTCCAGCACACCTTTGTCGTTGCTTTGCATGGTGCTGCATTGAACCAAATAGTGTTTGGTCGCCTGATAGCTCCAGGCGCGGTTAATTGCGCGCTGCTCGGGGGTAAGGTCAGCCTGAAGCGGGGCAGTAATTTCGTCGATATACTCTACGATTGCATCTGACTCGAATAACGGTTGCCCGCTTTCGGTTATCAATACTGGAACCTGGCCGGTGGGCGATATATCCAGAAACCACGTGGGCTTGTTCTTTAAGTCGATGTATTCAATATCGTAAGGGACGTGCTTGGCTTCGAGCATAGCAGTTACGCGCTGAACAAACGGGCAGATCTTGAAACTGACGATCTTGATCATTGGTGTAGTCCTTCTTGGTTGATCTAACCTGTAAGACGAACGGCTGCCAAAAAAGACGATCTGTTTTGAGGTGTATTTATCAACTCATTGATCATAAATACTAAAAAGTGAGAGAACAGAGGCGAAAATCAATGACACAAGCGGCGCCAGATCTTGAGCATGTTTGGTCAGAGTATCGGGCCAGCCTGTTGTCCTTTCTTCGCTCAAAAGTCGCAAACCGCGAGGATGCTGAAGACCTACTCCAGGAAATCTTGCTGAAAACCCACAAGAATTTGAGTGACCTTGAAGGGGTTGAAAACCTGAAAGCATGGTTGTTCCAAATTGCGAACAACACGATCATCGACTTTTACCGGAACAGGGGGCGGCAAAAGCCCGTGCACCCAGACGATCTTTGGTACAGCAATTTGGCTGAAGATGATCAACATGTACTGGAGGGGTGTGTGGAACCCTTTCTGGACGCTTTGCCGCCCGAAATGGGCAAACTGCTACAGCAGATTGACCTGCAGGGTGTTTCGCAAAAAGACTATGCAGCCAAGGTCGGCATTAGTTACTCAACCCTTAAGTCCCAAGTTCAGGCAAGCCGTCGGCAACTACGCAAGCTATTTGAGGATTGCTGTGAGTTTTCTCTGGACCAAAAGGGAAACATAGTTGGCTACGACCGCAAGGGTGGCGAATGTGGTGGGTGTTGACCCCCCCAAGAGCATGTCTTTTTGAACCAACGCATCCGTGCCACAAGCCTCAGCAAGGCATCGACGGCTTGCAAGGGGTGATCATTGGTATCCCAGCCTAATTACTCGACCCTTTGGTTGAACCAACCCTTGTCTGCATCTGTCAGGTCGACTGCTTTGGCGTACCTGCCTTTGAATGCGGGTAGTGATCAGAAGCCTATAAAACTAACGGGGACAGTATCTGTCAGCCAAACACCATTGTCTGCACGAAAGAACTGATGCCCGGCGTTGTGCATACCGCCAGTGTCGACGCGAAGAACCACCGGCTTGCCGTGCCGCTGCCCAACTTTTTCGGCTGTGTCCGGGTCCAGCGAAAGGTGGACTTGTTGCCGTTTGCCGGGTTTGAGCCCTTCGGCGAAAATGCTGTCGAGGTTGGACCGGGCGGTGCCGTGAAACAAGGTTTGTGGTGGTGTGACAGCATCCAATCCCAAGTCGACCTCAATCGAGTGCCCCTGGGCTGCTCTTATAAGTGTTCCATCATCTGACAGCGTGAATCGTTTCTTGTCATTGCCCTCGACGATTTCGCGCAACTCTCCAATTCGCAGCGGCAACCCAATCCGTTTCATGCCGCGCAACAGGTCTTCGGTACGCACCCATCCACCCGGCATCAGGGATAACCCCACGAGTTGCGGCTCGTGTCTCAGAATTCGGGATAATGTCTTGCTCTGTTTCGACATGGTCTGCGCTTTCAATTTTGCGCTGCATTTGGATAGCCTTGGTACCAGCGTGTCAACAAAAGATCTGGGGTTTAAAAGGCCTTAAGCAGGGCTGCCGCGCGTCAGGCCCGAACTTAATCCGGCAACGGGTTTATAATCTTTGTGACTCGTCCCGTTGCACTTGGGTTCCTTTTGTTGGGTGTCAGTGCAGTGATCTTCCGCGTTCGGCCTCTGCGGCGCGAGGCAATGCAAACAACTACATGACCCCAGAAGCTTTATAGCTGCGACCCAATAGGCAGGATGCTCAGAAACCCAGACACGATATGGTCCCATGTCGAGCCTGTCGGTTCCGCTGAATATTCAACAACAGTTCCATCCTCGCGCCGCGTACTCCACTTTAGCTGGCCCGCTTCCTCGAGCGTCACGTTGTAAGTGTATGCTGGTAATGCATCGTCTAGCGCGCGCATCGTCTGGGTGGCCAATTGGGGCGAGTCGATAAGTATTCCCATCTCGGTGTTGATGTTTACGGAACGTGGATCCCAATTGAACGACCCAACAAACAAAAAACGGTCGTCGATCGCGAACGCCTTGGAATGAAGGCCTGAGCGGGACTGTGCCCAATTTATGCCGCGCCGCTGAACTTGATATGCGTCCGGACGTAATTCATAGAGTTCAACGCCTCCACGAAGCAATGCTCGGCGTTTTTTGGCGTAATGTGCATAAACCGGCGCAACGTCGTTGGAGGCCAACGAATTGGTCACAACCTTCACATCGACGCCGCGATTTTCCAGCTCTGTCATCCATTTAACGCCGTTATTGCGTGGCACAAAATATGCCGAAACGATATTCACTTCGCTTTCGGCGCTCTCGAAATACGGCAGCAATTGAGACGCAAGGATCGGGTCAGCGGACTCCTTTCCTGCGGCTTTTGAAGGAGGGTCCGCGTAGAGGCGTGCGGAAACCCAATCCAGCGAAAGCGCGCCATCCGAGAAGTTTTCCTTGGCGGACCTTCTCAGCGCAGCTCCATATTGCGTTTGCTTCGCATCTTCGACGAGTTGGTCGAGCCTTCGCCGTGCATCGCCGAGGCTGAGGTCTTCTGGTTCTCCTATGACGACACGCGCGGGCACAGCAAATTCACTGTTCCAGTATGCATCAAAGCTCTTTGAAACCTCATTCACGACCGGGCCTGCGGCCAGTACGTCCAGATCGGCGTAGTTCATTTCTTTTCTGGCCAGAAAATACTCGGCTCCGATGTTACGACCGCCGACAATCGTAAACGTGTTGTCGGCCGTCATGGACTTGTTGTGCATTCTTCGGTTGATGCGTTGGAAATCCGTCAGGCCAGCAAAGAGCAGGCTTTGGTCACGCCAGAATGGATTGAACAGCCGAATTTCAATGTTTTCATGTTGATCCAAGGCTGCAGTCATTGCGTCATAGCTGGACGTATCCATGTCATCCAGCAGCAGCCTGACACGTACACCCCGATCTGCGGCCCGAAGCAGGCTGGCTGCAAATAAGTGGCCGGTGGGGTCGTTGTGCAAAAGGTAGTATTGGGCATCAATTGTGTGCTCGGCTTCAGCAGCCAGCACCAACCTTGAGACAAGCGCTTGCTCTCCATCGCTGATCAGTTTTACGCCTGAACGCCCGTCCTTAGGGTCTCCGAGCCTGTTTGCCGCACGTTGAAGAGAGCTGTTAGCGGGTGATTGCTTTAGGGATGTTACGGTTTTTTCGTACGTGCGAACTTTGGGTGCGCAAGCAGCAAGAGCCAGCGCCAAACAAATATGAACCATGGCGATCCATGGCTTCATCTCTCTACCCCCAAAAGCTTCTCCTAATTGACTATACATATCGAGGATACATCAAAATCTTGCGAGAAGGTCTGAAAGTTTTCAGCGCACAAAACTCTGTTGTCTTTTGGTTTTCCTCCAATTGGAGCGTCACCCTAAAGACTCGCTGATTGCTCACCGCGAAAGCTCCCCATTGTGGAAAGGCGAACGTATGGGGCCATCGCAGTCAATTTGGAATCTTCGTGCAAAGACGAATTAATTTGGACCAAAGCTATCGAGTTTTCTCTTGTGTTCTTGCATGATCAGCCTCGCTGAGTTTCGAGGTCTTGGTTTGGATTTGAGGTGCCAGATGAACAGAAGTGTACTGACTGCGATCCTCCTGCTCTCTGCAGGATTTGTTTCTGCCGCCGGTATGGAGCGTTGGGGCGAGTCTGGTGATTGGACTATTTTGATCGATCCCGAAAAGGGCAATGGATGTCTTGCATGGCAGCAGCTTGAAGACGGGATGACAGTAGAGATCGGAGCTGCGCCCAATCAGGCGGGTGGGTTTTTCGCAGCCTTTAATCCTGCTTGGGAGCAAATCGAAGAAGGCGTGACCGGAATAGTGCGCTTTGATTTTGGTGATGCCACATTTGCAGGGGATGCAGTGGGAACATTTAAGAATGGAGTCCCCGGTGGTTACGCCTACTTCGACAACCCCGCCTTTGTAAGCGAGTTCGGAAAGAGGCAAAGCGTGATGATTACAGGTGAAAGCGGAGCCGAGGTGACGCTGGATCTCAGCGGGTCTGCAAAAGCAATCCAAGCGGTTCTGGAATGTCAGGCAGAGCAGCCTCAGCCGCTCAAAGGCTAAATCAGGCCACCCAGCCCTTTCTAGCTTTTCTTCATTCAATCAAAATCAGTTAGGCGGCAGTCCAAGACCAACCAACTTGCAGGACAAACCGGCCGCTTTTGCGTCGAACTAGCGGAGTTCATCGATCCAATGCTGCCAGGATGCGGTCATCCCGCTCATAGGGGTCTTCGCGGAAATGAACGTTTCCGTCTTCGACCCATGCCGTCCAGTAGGTGAGAAGAACGGGCATTGGTTCTGGAAGCTCGACCCTGGTTGTCTTGCCGCTGTCCAGAATGGATTGCATCTTTTGACGATTCCAGCCCGGCACGCCTTCCATCAGAAGACTTGCAAATTCAAACGGGTACTCCAGTCGAACACAGCCTGAACTGAGGTTTCTCTCGTTGCGGTCAAAAAGACTGCGGTCGTTGGTGTCGTGCAAATACACTGCGTATTTGTTTGGAAACATAAACTTCACCAATCCCAAAGCATTGTCCGGGCCGGGTTGTTGAACAAGTGTGACACCGGGATTTTTGGCCCCCCAATTCACCGCATTAGGTGGAATTGTGTGCCCGTCTTTAGTCCGAACAATATAGTTGTTGCGCGTTAGGTAAGCCGGATCTTTGCGGATGCGTTGAAGCTTATCCTTCCGGAAAATCGAGGCGGGAACGGTCCAGGTTGGGTTAAATTCCATATATTCGATTTCGTCCCGAAAGATCGGTGTCTTTCGGTAAGCGGAGCCTGTAATTGACCTGGTGGTCCAAAGCGTGCCGTCCGACTTGACCAAATAGGTTCGGGCGCCTGCGATGTTCACCAACACAAATTCTTCATCGACTTCCCGCATCAGCCAGCGGCCCCGTTCAAGGCTCAGACGCAGTTTGTTGATGCGATCTTCCACAGGCTTGTTGAGCGATGCGAAGGTTTTGCCGCCTATGACTCCGTCCGCTTCCAGTCCGTGGCGGTTCTGAAAAGTCTTTACGACCTCCACCAGTCTTGCGTCATAAACCCACGCTGGGTTTACGCCATCTTGGTTGCCTTCAGGTAATTCGCTCGCTTCACCGTAGCCCTCGGCAGCAAGCCTATCGCGCAGCCTTGCGACGGCAGGATCCACGACATCTGGCTTCAGAGCGTTTTCTTCGGGAACTTTGGTCCATCCGCCCAATGCAGCTATGGCTTTGTATTTGTTTAAAGCACTTACCAGCATCGCATATTGCGCGTTGTCGATGTCGATGCGCTCAATCAGTGCGCTAAATCCGTCTCCTTGGAGGTGCTGACTCAAAACGATTGCTGGATCTTGCTGTATGACTGGCTTCGAGAAATTCCAATCATCGTCCAGCGCATTGGGGTCAACTTTTCCAAACACCAAATGATGGATGAGCTTTACGGCTGCATCGGTCGCGAGAATATCGAACAAAGCCTGATCAGAGGCTCCACCACTTTGAGCCGACCTAAACGCGGCTCGAAGTTCGGCAACTTTGAAATCATCCGGTCTAAAGCCCTGCTCAACGGCGCTATCCAGTTCTATAAAGAGTTCGTCGGCCAATTCAGGCCGTGTCCAAGCTGGTTGATAATCCCTCTCTTGATAGAAACGCGGCACCAGAATCTCGGCATCCAGGCTCTTGCTGTCAGGCAACGTGTTTTTGACGTCCGCACTTTTGCCGATCAATGCCGCAATCTGTTCAGAGACTTGGCTCGCAAGGCTTAAGTTGGGGCAAATCAACAACATTGCAGATAGCGTACTTAAGACGACTGACCTTATGTGCCTCACCATCCCCTCCTGTGCTGCTGATCAATATGTTGTTTATAGGTGAGAAGATACTTCAACATGATGTATATTCAAATCACAATTTTTGACTTTACGGCTTTTCATCCAAACATGCTGAGCACAATCAGTCACTGGTTCCAACGCCCGATCGAAATAGGGCAGGGGTCTGCAGCCGTGGTTAAACAATTTTCTGATTGTCATAAGAAATCGCCCCGCATCGACACCTGGGGATCATTGTAGACGACGCGGGGCTAACCAATGCGAAAGGTACTCAAAATAGTACCCGCACTCACACGGGTATTTGTTTTACGTTGAACAGAGAGAAATGGTTTAAAATTTACACTTCCGTGTCGTACGGATCGCTAGTCTCAACGTAAAAAATCAGTGGGCCCAACGCCTAGTTAACTCGAGTCCTCGGGTTTTGTTTCAGTGGGAAAGGCCGCTGTTGCAGAACTCGAAAAACGAAAAACTTAGGATTTATTGCAACGTTGGGTGCGAAGACAGAGCGAGGTTTTTGCGTAATAAGGGCAAATTCTAATAGCGGCTGTAGGTGAAAACCTTGAGTGTCTGTGCTAGGCAACGCCAGCGGGATCGAGACGCCACAACTACAAAAGAAACTAAGATCAGCACGGCATGTGGATTTCGCGCCGTCGCTTGGACTGCGGTTGATCAACACCGCTCAGATACGCTGCAAATCAGGAAAACGCTGTAATGAAACTGGAATTCCATCACATCAACTATGTCTCAGAAAACGTTGAGGGGCTGCATCGGTTCTATACAGACATTCTCGGATTGGATGACATTCCGATCGAGAATTTTCCGCGGCCAAAAGAAACCGAAGAAAAGGGATACAGTGGTCAGATACGGTTTGCGACTGACGGAAAGATGCAGATGCATTTGGCCCAACGGGATTTTGGTGTCGCCTTTAAGCACGGCGAATCCATAAACCCAGTTTCACACGGTCACATTGCCTTTCGGACAGACGATATTGAGGCCTTCAAGGCATTGTTGGACGAAAACGATGTTCCCTATTCCGATTACGGGACTGCGTTTGCGAAAGAATGGCATCAGGTCTTCTTCCAAGATCCCGAAGGCAACATTATCGAAGTACATCAGGCGGTTTAGGCATATTGTTTGGAGCTTGGCAAAGCTGAGGATGGCAAATGGGTGCGTCGCTGACGAACGTGGCGCGGCCAGACGAAACGTGACAAACCCGTTCTCAAGGTTCTGGTTGGTCAGGTGCAGGTATGAATAACGTCCCTGAAGCGGTGGATGGATATCCGAAACGGCCGCTGGCTGTAGCGTTTGCGATTGGGATTGCACTGGCGATCATTTTGTCAGTGTTTCTCTATATGTCGCGGGAAACCGGCAACCGCATTGGTGAGATGCGGACGGCTTGGCATAGTTACTCAGCCGAAACGACGCCTCGCGGGTATTGGATTTCGGATATTCGCGAAGATTTCGGTTACGGCGGCCTGATCCACAATTTCAAGAACTACGTGTTGCGTCAGAATCCGGACTTCGGTCCGATCCTCAGGCAGCAGTCAGACCGCCTGTTGGCGACGATTGAAGCCTATCGCAATTCCTCTCCGTCGCAGACCGAACTGGACGCGTTACAACAGATTGAAGCGGTAGCGCGAGAATACACCGGCAACATCCCGTTAATAGAGGACGGTATCGCAGCAGGCCTCAGTGCCGAGGAAATTGATGCGCTTGTACGGGTTGACGATAGCAGTGCGCTTGCAGCCCTGGCCACATTAGAAAACCTTTGGGTCGAGGAACGTGACCGTAGCTTGTCAGGCATGGTTCGAGCGTTTTCGGATGGCGAACGGCTGGTTCGGAACTTCTCGGTGTTGCTGGTCGGCCTGATCATTCTAGTCGGAGTGATCGCGCTACTTACCACATTGCTGATCGCCAATATTCTGCGCACCAACAGGCGTCTGAAGGCAGAGCTTGCCTTGCGTGAACAGGTTGAGCTTGCTGAAAGAAAACTGGCCCGCGCTGTCGAGCAAAGTCCAGCTTCGATCCTCATAACGGATACTGACCTCAAGATCGAATATGCAAACCGCAAATTCTTTGACTTAAGCGGGTATACGGCAGATGAGGTCTATGGCCACTCACCCAGAATGTTGCAGTCCGGGCACTCTGGGCAAGGCGTTTATGCAGACCTGAAGGACAGGTTGAAACGTGGTCAAAGCTGGTACGGCGTGTTCAGAAACCTCCGCAAGGATGGTACGCATTTCTGGGTTTCTACCGCGATATTCCCGCTGGTCGACCACAACGGGGCTGTCACTCATTACATCGGTATCGGTGAAGACATCACCGAAACGCGCCGCACACGGGAACAGTTCGCCCAGGTTCAAAAGATGGAGGCCGTCAGTATCCTTGCGGGTTCGGTCGCGCATGACTTCAACAACGTGCTGATGAGCGTCATTGGCAACGCCGATCTGATCGAATTGGATGCTGAAGGGAACGATGACGTCCAGACGTCGGTCAGCCATATCCGCATAGCTGCACGCCGGGCACAGGCTCTTGTGCGCAAAATGCTGACTTTTGCCCGTCAGCGTCCGCGCAACCCGCAACGTGGCGACTTGGTGAAAGCGACGCAAGAGGCTCTGGATCTGATCAAGGTTTCCGCGCCGCCCAGCGTCGAGACCCGTTTTGACATTGAGATCGACGCAGCCTTTTCCGATTTTGACGCAACCCTGTTTTTCCAGACCCTTTTGAACCTGTGCCACAACGCGTTTGAGGCAATGGGCGATCAGCCAGGCGAAGTTGTTCTGCGGATCAGCCAGGCAGAAAACAATGCGCTGGACGATTTGCCGGATGAGGCGATCGGCGTAGTCCGATTGGATGTCACCGATACCGGACCGGGCATGAGCGAAGAGGTGCAGCAGAAGGTATTCGAGCCGTTCTTTTCAACTAAACCGGTGGGCAAGGGCACCGGGTTGGGCCTAACCATTGTTCATAATAGTGTTGAGGAATCTCGTGGCCGGGTCGAATTGCAATCTGAGCTCGGTAAGGGCACGCGGTTTAGCTTGTTTTATCCGCTGATGCCGGCACTCAGTTCTGAACAGCAGGCTGAGGTCCGTGCGGTCGCCGGGGACGAGCATGTGTTGCTCGTAGATGATGATGAAAACGTGCTGTACGTCACGCGCCGTTTGCTGACCCGCTATGGTTACCGGGTCGAGGCTTATTCCGATCCCCAGCGTGCACTTGACGCGTTTCGCACGGCGCCAGACAGCTATGATGTTGTCGTTACGGATCTGATGATGCCTGGTTTGAATGGCACTGATCTGATTGGTTCAGCCCGGTCTACGCGTCCTGAGATGCCTACAATTTTGGTCAGTAGTTATTTTGACGATGCCGAAACTCCGGATGCAGGCGATTCAACGGTCCGTGTCCAAAAACCCGTTGAGGTACAGGATCTTGCTCGAATTATCCGGGCATTGGTTCAAAGCGCATCGTAACAAAATTTAACATCTCTTCACAGACTTTAACCTGTATCAAATCACCACGAAACAACTGCCCCTTAGGGTTCGCATAGCCGGTCCTCGGCCAACCGAGTGATCGGAATAGCGAAAAAAGGGGCTTTCAGATGATGACCAAAGCCAGAACATGGTTCTCGGCACTATCGACAGTTTCATTACTGACGATTTGTGCTGCATTACCGGTTCACCAGGCCCAGGCGGATGAGCCGGGCCCGGTAGAAGCCATAGAGTTCGACCCAGCCAAGGCGGCGCTTGGCAAACGTTTGTTTTTTGATCCAAGACTATCCGGCGATACTGAGCTGTCTTGCGCCAGTTGCCACCAACCGGAAAACGGCTTCACCGATGGGCAGGCCCTGTCGGATGCCTATGCCGGAAACCTTCATTTCCGCAATGTGCCGACGCTGATCAACAGCGCCAAGCGCGCGGCGTGGTTTCATGATGGGCGAATTGGCACGAACCTCAACGACGTGACCCGCGAAAGCATCACCGAGACCTATTCCATGAACATGGACATGCGTCTGATGCAGGAACGTATCAAACAGGACCCTGTCTACGTTGAGATGTTCGAAGCCGCCGGATTTGGTGAGCCCTCGAACGGCGGTGTCCGCAACGCGATCCCGGAATACTTGAAAACGCTGATCTCGCGCGGAGCTCCGTTCGACACCGGCGAGATGTCAGAAGAGGCCAAGGCGGGTTATGAGCTGTTCAATGCCAGCGGCTGCAACTCCTGCCACGCGGGCGAGCGGTTCACCGATGACCTGCCACACAATATTGGCGTCGGTGACAACCCCGATATCTGGGCGACCCCCGAACGTCACATCACCTTTGTGACGATGATGAAGTTTCTGGGTGTCGAGAATTACATGAACCTGCGCGCCGACCCCGGAGCGTACATCCGCACCCACACCGCCGACACCTTCGGCACCTTCATGACCCCCACGCTTCGCGAGCTGACCTATACCGCGCCGTATATGCACAACGGCACGTTGGCGACGCTCGAGGATGTGGTGGCCTTCTACAACGCCGGTGGCGGTGACGATGAAAACAAGGATCCGCGTATCAAGCCGCTGAACCTGAACGAGACTGAGCAAGCTCAGCTGGTGGCCTTCCTCAAGGCGCTGTCCGGCGAGCCTCTGACCGGCCCCGAATTCGTCGCCGAGGAAATCGATACGGACTATGCGCCGATCGAGAACTGGCAAGACGCGACAAACTGAGGAGTGGACCCATGAAAGACCTTTCGTCTTACTTCAAAGGCACAATCGCCACCGCTGCCCTGTTTGCCGTCCTTGGTTCGCAGGCCATTGCGGAAACCAGTATGGAGATTGAGGCCGGTATCGGCGGGGCAGACCCCGACCCGGATGCGCCATTGGTGGCGCTGGGCGAGCCGCCCATCCCGCTGGACAACCCCCAGACCGAGGCCAAGATCGAACTGGGCAAGATGCTGTTCTTCGATCCGCGTCTGGGCGGCAACCCGTCGACGCCCTGTTCGGCTTGCCACATGCCGGATGTGGGTTGGGACGTCGAAGCACCGATTTCGTTCGGCTATCCGGGTACGACCCACTGGCGCAACAGCCAGACGATTGTGAACTCGGCCTATTACGGAAAGCTGTTCTGGGCGGGTTCTAGCAAAAGCCTTGAAAGCCAGGCCAAATCCGCCGCAGGCGGTGCGGTTGCCGGTAACGGCGAGGCCGACATGATGGAGGCTCGTCTTGCCTTTGTTCCCGAATACGTCGAACGCTTCAACGATGTCTTCGGCGACCAGTGGCCGCGTATCAGCAACGCATGGCGCGCCATCGCCGCGTTTGAGCGCACTATCGTTCAGACTGACACGCCCTTCGACAACTATCTCCGCGGGGATGATGCGGCGCTGACCGAGGAACAGAAACGCGGGCTCGAGCTGTTTATTGGCAAGGCGCAATGTTCCGAATGCCACAACGGCGCACTGCTGTCGGATGAGAAGTACTACAACACCGGCGTGCCCGCCTATGACGGTTGGCAGGATGACGGTCTGGCGCAAGTCACCTTCCGGTATGAGCTTTATGCCAAAGGCTCGACCGAAGAGATGTACCGCCATACCAAGGACGACCCCGGCTTCTATTTCCGTACCAAGGAAAAGGCCGACAAAGGCAAGTTCCGCACTCCGTCTCTGCGCTACACCCTCTATACCGAACCCTACATGCACAACGGCATGTTGGAGACGCTCGAGGATGTGGTTGAGTTCTACAACCAGGGCGGCGGCGAGAATGAGTTCTCGGCCAATAAATCCCAACTGATCCAACCCCTTGGCCTGAATGATCAGGAAAAGGCGGATCTGGTGGCCTTCCTGAAATCCCTGTCCGGCAAGGAAATCCTGATCGAGGAACCCGACCTGCCGGACTACCAACCGCTTCCTGCGGTTGCAGCAGAGGAGTAAGCGTCATGACAGATCATAACGCAACCGGATGCAGCTGTTCGGGCGAGGCCAAAAAGGCCTGCACCGTGAACCGCCGCCAGTTCCTGTTCGCCTCAGGTGCCACGACCTTTGCCGTGATGGTGGCCATGCCCACCCGCCACGGTCAGGCCGAACAGGTGCCCGCCCTTGTGTCCACCTATCCGCGCAAGCTGATCGGCAAACTGTCCGAACTGGAACAGGATGTGCCGGTCGAGTTCTACTATCCGGATGAGGGTGACTATTCGGACTCGATCCTGGTCAAGACCGGCGTGGAAAGCGGCGGCGGCGTCGGTCCGCAAAAGGACGTTGTGGCCTTCAACCTCACCTGCACCCACCAGGGCGGGTCGATGTATGACAGCTACAAGCCTGAACATAAGGTGCTGGGCCCATGCCCGCTGCACCTGTCCACCTATGACGTGACACGGCACGGCATCCTCGTCTCGGGGCAGGCCTACCAGTCGTTGCCGCAGGTCCTTTTGGAGCTGGACGGCGATGACATCTATGCCGTTGGCATGTTCGGCCTGATCTACGGCCGTTACGACAACCTCATTGCATAAGGGAAACGGAATCATGGCAACCCCGTATTACGTACCCGAAACCAACGTCCCGCTGCCGCCCAAAGGGGCCGAGGTCATCTCGACCGCCTGCGACTACTGCATCGTGGCCTGTGGTTACAAAGTCTACCGTTGGCCCGTGACGGCCAAGCCGGGCGGACCCGGCGCGGATGAAAACGCCTTTGGCGAGGATTTCCCCGTCGCCCCTCTGGGCGCATGGGTGGCTCCGAACCAGCACAACATCGTTCTGCACAAAGGTCAGCCGCATCATGTGGTGATCATTCCGGACAAGGACAACCAGACTGTCAACACTGACGGCGACAGCTCTTTGCGGGGCGGGTGTATCGCACAGAAATGCTATAATCCGCAGACCCCCACACGCGACCGTCTGAAGACGCCGCTGATGCGGATTTATGGCACCCTTATGCCGGTTCCGTGGGATCTGGCGCTGGATGTGGCGGCTGAGGTGGGCAACCACGTCATCGCCAAGCACGGCACCAATGCCTATGGCGTGAAAACCTTCAGCTATCAGTATATCGAGAACACCTATGCGATCTCGAAATACGCGCTGCGCCATATCAACACCGCCAACTTCACCTTCCACGACACGCCGTCCGACGTGACCTCGACCCCCGGTTTCCGGGATGCAGGTTTCGACAATTTCGGCCCGTCGTATGAAGACTGGCGGGATGCGGAAACCCTTCTGGTCTGCGGCACCGACCCGTATGAGACCAAGACCATCCTGTATACCCAGTGGATGATGAAGGGGATGCAGAATGGTCAGCGTGAGATTTACCTGATCCCGCGCCGGTCTGCCGGTGTGGCCCATGCTGAAAAGATGGGTGGCCTGCATATCGACGTGCTGCCCGGCACTGACCTGCTGGTCGTCAACGCCATTGCCCGCGTCATTGTGGAAAATGGCTGGGAAGACAGCGACTGGATCAAGAAGTGGGTCAACAACAAGTGGGAAAGCTCGTCTGGCTTTGGTCAGGGTACCCGCAACACGCCATGGCAGTGGCGTACGACCTGGGGCAAATTCCAGACCAAAGGCTTTGAGGACTGGAAGGAATGGCTGCTGTCGCAGGACGAGTTCGCGCCTGAAACCGCCGCCGCCATGGCCGAGATCGACGTGCAGAAAATCTATACGGCTGCCGAGTGGCTCGCCAAACCCAAAGAGGACGGCTCGCGCCCGAAAACCTCGGTCATGATCGAGAAAGGGTTCTACTGGTCCAACAACACCGGCAACACGCAGGCGATCTCTGCGCTGGGCATCATCTGTGGCTGTGGCGGTCGTCCGGGTCAGGTCATTGGCCGGGCCGGCGGTCACCAGCGGGGCGGCGTGAAGGGCGGGAAGTACCCGCGCAACAAATCGCCCGAGAAACTGCCCGGTCGCCGTCGCCGCGCCATGGATACCGACCGATATCTGATCGCTGGCCATACCCGTATGGCCCATGTGATCGGCACCACATGGATCCAGTCCATGTGCGGATCGCAGCAATTGGCCGATAAGTTCGAGGAACTGACCGTCCGCAACCCGCACCAGATCGCCAGCTTCGATAAGCAAGAGATGATCGATACGCTGAAGGCCCGGGCCGACAGCGGCGGTATGGTGGTGATCAACCAGGACATCTATCTGCAGGACCCGATCGGCAACCGTTACGCCGACATCGTGTTCCCTGCAGCAACCTGGGGCGAAGAAGACTTCCTGCGCGCCAACGGTGAACGTCGCCTGCGTCTGTATCAGAAGTTCTATGACGCCCCCGGTGCAGCGAAACCCGATTGGTGGATTATCGCACAACTGGCACAGCGGATGGGCTTTGACGGATTCGATTGGCAAAATTCGAATGAGGTCGCAGAAGAGGCCGTGCGCTTTACCCGCGGGTCGCGCAAGGACTTCCACGCCGTCTACCGTCTGGCCAAGAAAGAGGGCAAAGGCCTGCATCAGAAGGTCCGTGAATTCGGCACCGACGGTGTGCAATGCCCGGTCATGCTGGATGCCGATGGTGTTACGCTGATTGAGACCAAGCGCCTGCACGACACAACCCGCACGCTGCCTGATACCGGTGCAGCCGGTAAGGATGTGTTCAACAAGAAGCTGACGCATTTCAACAGCCAGACTGGCAAGTGCAACATCCAGAAATCGCCTTGGGGCCTGTTCTCGGACTATTGGGAATGGCTGAAACCGAACAAGGAAGAAGGCGAGCTTTGGGCCACATCCGGTCGGATCAATGAACGCTGGCAGTCCGGCTTTGACGACCGCCGCCGCCCGTATATCGTGCAGCGCTGGCCGGAGAACTGGGTTGAGATTCACCCCGACGATGCAGCCGAGCGTGGCATCGAAAGCGGCGACTATGTGATGGTCTACTCGGAACGTGTTCCGGGTAACAAGCACACGCTGCTGGGTGTGGAAGGAGATGACTTCCAGTTCTCGAAACTGATGGAGAACGGGCATATCGAGCTGACCAAAGCGGCGATCACCGCCGTGGCCATGGTCACGCCCGCCATCAAGAAAAGCGTGGTCTACATGGACTTCCTGCACATGCAGCAGCCTGCGAATGCGCTTGAGGGTCGGATCGTCGACTGGATCAGCGGCAACTACAACTACAAGATGGGCGTTGCCAAGCTGCGGAAACTGGGGCCGAGCCCCTACAAGACCTCGTTCCGTACGATGTCCTTTGCACCGCGCGACATCGCCTGATGACAGCTTTCCGGGGGGCGGACGCCATGCCGCCCCTCGGGTTTGGTCCCACTGCAGAAGGGACCATGGGCCGGGCGTCCCCGGTTCGACTGGAAGGCAGGTATCGGTTGGGAAACCTGCCTTCCACTTTCACCCAACCCACCCAACCGCAAACATGGCAGCTTGATATGAACATTCATTCCGATACCGCTCTGCGTGACGAGGCCACCGGCCTGTTTTCCGAATATGCAAAATCCGAATTTGACGTTATCCGCCTGCGCGCCGTTCAGGCACTGACGGCCATTGGCGCCAGCAACAGCCCGGCTTTGGTCGAGGCATTACTGGATGACGATGAGGATGTCCGTCAGGACGCAGCCCAAGCTTTGGGTGCACTGGGTGTGCAAGAGGCCGCTCCGCAACTGCTTGAGAACCTGATCCATGACCCCTGCGGTGAGGTTAAACTGGCCTGTGTGACCGCCTTGGCCGAGTTAAAATCCCAAGACGCTGCGCCCTACCTGCGCACCCTAGTGACCGGGCGCGGGGATGACATCACGTGGGACGAAGACGAACTGCACCAAGATGAATGGGACGACTGGCTTGATACCCAAATCGCCGCGATCAAGGCGTTGGGTCAGATGGGCGACACGGCGGCGATTGAACCCATTGTGATGGCTTTAATGGACGAAGACGGGCAAGAATTGGGCGACGTTGCCTGCGAGGCGTTGGGCCGGATAGGAGAGCCGTCGGTGCCGACACTGGGTGTGTTCACCCAATCCGCGAACCGCCGCTTGCGCCACCGCGCCCTGCGCACGCTGGCCAAGATTGGTGGGGCTGAGGCCGAAGCCACCCTGCGCAAGGCCGTCACCGATAAGGATGGCGCAGCGCGCCTGATCGCCTATGAGGCACTGATGCCGAACGATGCGGCGCTGGTCGAACAGGCGTTGACAGACGCGGTTGAAGATATCCGCATCGCGGCGTTGAAACAGGCCGGTTTCTCGGAACCTGAGCTACTGGACCGCATGATGCGCGACCCCGGAGCCAAGGTGCAGCTGGCGCTTATTGAACGGCTCGACCGCAGTGCGCCGATCACCGATCAGGACGACCTGCGCTGGCAGGTGTTGGACTTCCTCGCTACGGGTCAACAGCGCGAGGTGTCTGCGCAAGCGCTGGGCCTGCTGGCTGCGCTGGCCCCGGAAATGGTAGCCGACCGTTTGAACGCTTTGTTCTCGGTTGATGCCGATGACCTTAAGGCCGAGCGTATCCAATGGGCTATCGTTGATGCGCTGGCTTCCTCGCCCCTGCGCGAGGCGGCCGAATGGTTGCAACGCGCCTGCCGCTCGCCTTTCCGGTCGGTGCGGCTCAAGGCAGTTGCGTCACTGGCGATGATCGTCACCGACGCGAACCGTCCGCATGTGAACCAGCAGCAGGGTCGCGAATTGCTGTTGTCGTTTGCTCTGGCCCCGATGCCAGTTGCCGTCGAAGAGGAACCCGAAGAAGTTCTGCAAACCGACATCGCCGCGCTGGAGGAGGCCGGTCTGGATGTGTCTGAGGGCGGCGACAATGGCCCAACCTCTAGTCTCGGAGCGATTCTGGGTCACGACGCCATTGCTGCTGAGATAACTCAAGAGGCTCAGGAAGACGAAGTTCAACCTTTGACACCGCGCGAACAGGCGTTGTTGGCCAAGGCAACTCGTCATCCCAAACGGCGTCGCGTTGCGTTGGATGACAACGCCGAAGCGCTGGAGCGTGAAACCCGGATGTCAGCCATCCGCCTGTTGGGTGAGGTGCGTGGCATGCAGGTCATGTTGGCGCAAATCGCGCAGGACCCAGATACCGAAGTTGCACAACAAGCCTTCGCGGCCTTGGGGGGCGCAATCGCTCGCAACGGTTCCGAACTGGGTGAGGTGCAATTGGTCGAGCTGATCACTAAAGGTCTCTCGCACACGGATTCGTCCCTGTCATTGCAGGCGTTGAAACTGCTGCAACAGTCCGAATTGCCCCCGCAGGACGCACTACGAGGCAAGCTGCGCGCGATGCTAAAGACCGGGGATACTCCGTTCCGCATCGATGCGATGCATATTTTAACTAAGTGGAACGGAACACCGGATGTAGCGCGCAGCCTGCTCGACGACGTTTCGGCCCCGGTGCGGCAGGCTGCAATGCGGCTGTTGTCGGAAACGGCACCTGATCAGGCAGGGGCTGCGATTGTACCCTTCCTTCTCGCCAATCCCGAGCAGCGTATCGTGACCTATGTCAATGACAGCGCCCCGGCATTGTTGTCCATTGGGCGCGAATTGCTGACCGAACTGCGTGACGAGGATCGTCGCTCTCAGTGGCCGGTGATGATCAGTGCATTGGCAGATCTGCTGGGGGAACCTTCGCGGGCAGCCTGAATTCGGAGAGACAGATGACGATTTCGCTGAAGGCAATCGCAGCGTCGGTGATTGCGGGGGCTATTGTTTTTGCCCCCGCTGCGCAGGCCGAGGATATTCCCGAAGTCGCAGTCGTGCATCAGATCATCGATCCAAACGCCGACACACCTGCTCATGCTTTTCGGTTCGAGCCCAAGTTGCTGCATGTCCCTGCCGGATCGACCG
The DNA here is from genome assembly GCF_056538765.1 of Ruegeria sp. BE9. Classification (NCBI taxonomy): domain Bacteria; kingdom Pseudomonadati; phylum Pseudomonadota; class Alphaproteobacteria; order Rhodobacterales; family Roseobacteraceae; genus Ruegeria; species Ruegeria sp. BE9. The sequence continues at coordinate 233,048 of NZ_JBQFTS010000006.1, forward strand.
TTCGATTCAAAGGTTCGACCGGGCGCCATACAGTGACATCAATTCTTCGCATGATCCCCGTAGGTGCGCGTGGCTTTGAAATTCGCGGAAAGCCCGAAATGGATCTGACGTTCGAGAAAGAGGGCGTCTATGGCATCCGCTGCCGGGTGCACGGTCGGCATGGTATGGTGATGCTGTTAGTTGTTGGGGATCCAAGCTCCAACATGGACGAAGCACGCGACTATCTGCCGAATTTGGGTGAGGCTGAACAAGCCGGCTTTGAAGAGCTTTTTGAACGACTGGAGGGTCAAAATGGCTGATGGATGCGTATGTGATCGACAGAGCCATATGTACCTGACGGTATCCGAGGCTTTGGCTCGGGGATTGGCCGTAGCTGATCCGGTCACCGGCACAGAAACGCTACCGTTGATCGAAGCTATCGGCAGGGTATTGGCCGAGGATTGCACCAGCAAAGTTGATATGCCGGCTTTTGATAACTCGGCCATGGATGGGTACGCCGTCCGCACGGGTGATCTTGGCGATGGCCCACTATTGGATTTGCCCGTTGCGGGGCGTGTGGCTGCTGGAGACAGTGGCGCTCATGACGCCCCCGAAGGAAGCGCTTTGCGGATATTCACAGGCGCTCCGGTGCCTGCGGACTTTGATGCCGTACTTATGCAGGAAGATTGCGAAGTTACCGCTGATGGCATCCGTTTTACTCGCCGCCCCAAACCCGGTCAGCATATCCGCCGTGCAGGCGAAGATCTGAAAGCCGGAGCGCCGATTCTGCGCCGAGGGTGTGAAATTACAGCGCGCGAAGCCGCGGCGTTAGCCTCAGCTGGGTATGGTGCAGTAACCGTTTACCGAAAGCTTAGGGTCACGATCTTCTCAACGGGCAGCGAACTACGCCAGCCGGGCGAGGCACTTGGACCCGGTCAGATCTATAACTCGAACCGTTTTATGTTGAGGGCGCTTTTAGAGAAACCTTGGATCGACCTGACCGACAAAGGCCCGGTTGAGGATGATCCTGAGCTATTAGAGCGCGTACTACGCGAGGCCTGCGACGCCTCGGATCTGATCATTACAACGGGTGGCGTTTCGGTTGGTGATGAAGACCACATGCCGCGCCTGTTTGCTGAAATCGGTGGCCAAACCGATGTGATGAAAGTGGCAATGAAGCCGGGCAAACCGATCATGTTCGGCCGCCGGGGTGACGCGCTATACGTCGGGCTGCCGGGCAACCCAGTCTCGGCATATGTCACCTGGCAGATTATCGGATCGCACATGATGGCGCGTCGGGCGGGTCTGCATGACTCTCCGCAGAAACCCGAGCAGGCGGTTCTGGCCGAGCCTCTGGAGCGTCGTGCAGGGCGCCAAGAATACCGTCCAGTCGTGATCGAGGGGACGGCACCGGATGGAAATCCCCGGCTGCGGTTAATGGCACCTTCGTACAGTGGTCGGGTCGCGTTGTTGGCTCAGGCGGATGGTTTGGCCGTCATTCCCGCCGAAACCGAGACACTGCCCGAAGGCCACGGGCTAAAGTTCTTGCGTTTCTGACCCCGATGAACAGGCCAGCCACGTTCTTGCAACAGCCGGGCGGCAGCGGCTACAACTGTTCCGCGCCAGCTCAACACGCCCGCCCGGACTCGATTATGATTAAAGAACATATCCTTGTCGTCGACGATGACCCGCAGATTACATCCTTTCTGCAGCGCTACCTTGAAAAACAAGGCTGCCGGGTGAGCTGTGCCGCGGACGGCAATGCTATGGACTTGATTCTTGGGAAATCCGAGATTGACCTGATCCTGTTAGATATCGGGCTTCCAGGTCGTAACGGGTTCGACATCACACGCGAGCTGCGTGTGAGTTCCGATATTCCGATCATCGTTCTCTCGGGGCGGGATGAGATCTTTGACAGAGTTGTCGGGCTGGAATTTGGGGCTGATGACTACATCACCAAACCTTTTGAGGCGCGTGAGGTGCTGGCACGCATCCGAACCGTTCTGCGCCGGGCTCGACCCGAGGAGAAGGGCGTGAATGAGCCCGAGGCGCCTCAGGTCAAATTCGGTGATTGGGTGCTGAATGTAAATGAACGCACGCTGACGGCACTTGGTGCCTCCGAGTCAACACCTTTGACGACCACTGAATTCGACGTGCTGCTGGCCTTTGTTACCAATCCGCACATGGTCTTCTCCAGAGATCAACTGCTGGACAAGGCACGAGGGCGCGAGACCATCGTTGGTGACCGGACCATTGATGTTCATGTTGCACGGCTGCGCAAAAAGATTGAGCCCGACCCGGCCGTGCCAACCTTTATCAAAACCGTGCACGGTATTGGCTACTGCTTTGCTGCAAGCGTGCGTAAAAGCTAAGCTCAACTCAGATCTTTGAACATGTACGTCGTGGGCTCCAGCCGATTTTCAAATGGGTTGCGACAATAGTCCGGAATCTCTCCGGCGATCTGAAATCCTAGGTTTTGATACAATATGCGCGATGGATCAGTGCTGCGTGTATCAAGCACCAGAAGTGTTCGACCCAACTGGATGGCGCGGTCCTGTAGCGCGGCCATCAAGTCGCGACCAATTCCACGGCGCCGGTCCACGGGGTGGACCAGTAACTTGGCTACATCGGCGCGGTGCGGTTGGTTGGGCATCGCTGCCGGTATCAACTGCACCGTTCCCAGAATTCGCCCGTTCTCACGGGCCACAAACAAGTCCAGCGCGCCGCTTTGCAGGTCGGGTCGCACGCGGTTCTGCCAATAGGCACCGGCCTGATCCGGCGTGAAGGGGTGGATGAAACCTATGCTGGCTCCATCTTGGACGCAGGCATGCAAGATGTCCGTCAAATCGGTCAGAGCCGCGTCAAAGCTGTTTTCGTTCAGACATGAAATCATAGCAGCACCAACAAATATCGGGCCCCTCGTGCAGCCGTAGTCTGAAAACGGGTAGGACCAGACAAATGATACCTCAGGCAATCACCGCCGTTCAGATCATGCGAGGTGCCGTCCACCGTTAGCGTAAGTGCACCGTCCAGCATGATCAGGTGGTGTTCTTGCCCGGGTTTAGGTGGCGAGTCATAAGCGATCACTGTGTCAGGCGGCAGATGCCCCTCAAGAACCTCTGCGCTTAGGCCAGTGGCTGGTGGAGAAACGGAGCGCCGCGTGAACCCGGTTTCGGGATCGCGCCATTCCGGTTGACGTTCAAAGGGCACACGCGGGTCGAAACTGTCTTCGACCATCATCAGCAGACGAGACATCGGCAGGCCATACGCGGCGCAAAGTCGACCGAGTGTTTCAGCGGTGGGGCTGACGTCGCCTTTTTCCATCCGGGACAGGGTGGCACGACTGATACCGCTTTGTTCGGTCAGTTGGTCCAACGACAATCCGCGACTTTGGCGTAGTTCCTTCAGGCGGTTGGCTAGGCGGTTTGAAAGATCATCTAGCATTGTTCAAATATGGGAATCATGTTCATTTATGGAATATTGTAGCAAAAAATCAGTGAAGACAATAAGAAAGGGCGCAGAATTTTCTGCGCCCTTTTCACTGCTCGGGTTTTTTCCGAATTAGTTCCAGCCAACCTCGTTAAAGATCTTCTGCGCTTCGGGAAGGTTCTTTGCGACCTCGGAGAGGTTCACCTCATCCGCCTTGAACTCACCCAAAGCCTTGACCGAGTCCACAAGTTCAACGCCTTCCACTGCCGGGAATTCGTCATTGCCTGACGAGAAATATTTCTGGGCCGAGTCGCTGGCCAGGTATTCTAGGAACAGGATCGCGTTTTCCTTGTTCGGTGCATTCGCGGCCACACCTGCGCCAGACAAGTTCATATGCGCGCCGGTGCTGTCCTGATTGGGGAAGACCCAGCCGATCGAGTCGATGTCAGCGGACACTCCCTTGACGTCTTTGCGGATGGCGCGGGCAAAGTAATAGGTGTTCGACACCGCGATATCGCACTCACCCGACACGATGCCGCGCAACTGGTCGGTGTCGCCGCCCTGAGGATCGCGCGCCATGTTGGCGACGATGCCCTCAGCCCAGGCTTTGGCTGCTTCGGATCCTTCATGGGTGATGATCGAGGCCAGCAAGGTCTGGTTGTAAGTGTTGCTGGAAGATCGGATGCAAATCTGACCTTTGTATTCCGGTTTGGCCAGGTCCGCGTAGGTCGCCGGAGGGTTGGTCACATTTTCTTTGTCGAAAAAGACAATGCGGCCGCGCTGTGAAAAGCCAAACCATTCGTTGTCGATGTCCTGTAGGTTGGCAGGGATGCGCTCTTCCAGAACCTCGCTGTCTACCGATTGCAGGATGCCTGCGTTCTTGGCCCGCGCCAGACGCGAGGTATCGACGGTCAGCAGGATGTCGGCTGGCGAGTTCGCACCCTCTGCTTCCATCCGGGCGATCAGTTCGTCGGCCTTGCCTTCGATACGGTTGATGGTGATGCCGGTCGCGTCTTCGAAATCACCGTACAGGTTTTCGTCGGTGTCATAGTGGCGCGAGGAATAGAGGTTCAGTTCCCCCTCGGCGACGGCGGAAGTTGCAATCATGGCCGTCAGGGCGGCGGCAACGCAGGTAGAGGATTTCAGCATCGTATCTCCCAACTTTGAAAGCTGTGGCAGTTTGTTTCTGATTAAAAAGGTCAATGAAACGATTCTGAGGGGGATGCAAGGAAATCCGACAGATTTAGTTGGTCAAATGGTCGCTGTCGCGAAGAACTGATCGCATTGAGAACGCGCGGAGCGGTTTTAATACGGCTGCTTAAATCCCGCAGCAGACAGTCATCTGCTGTTGGGATAGTGTTTTGGGGTAGACGATTGCTCCGAGCCCGAAGTGGCCCACAGCAATGAGCATTGCGACAAACTCCTTAGAACGCTTTTGTAAGACCCAAATTGAATAGAGTTTCATCGTAGCTAAATGCATCAATTCCGCTCTTTGTCCGATTGTATTCGGCTTCAACAAAAGGAACAAAACCGTTGGCAAAGATCAGGTCCCGTTTTTCAACGCGCACACCGCCTCCGCTTTGATCTTCATTAGGGTCACCAGTGAATAGTGGGTTAGAATTCTCAAACAACTTTCGAGCAAAATACACTCTTGGCTCCACAACAAGCCCTGCACCTACATCGAAGGACCCAAAAGCTTCTAGGCCAACCGTTTGATATGTATCGATATCGCGATCTGTGGATTTAGTTTCTCCGTATACAGAGAAGCCAACCGTACTTTTGCCGCCGATCGAACGGCGTACTCCCAAGCTCGCATTGATTGCGTGACCGCTAAAGGTATTATCAAACCTGTTTTCGATGCTGTAGCCTGCTAAAAAACCAAACACCGAATACGCTTCTAAGTTCCTACGCTCGAACGATGTTTCTACGCCAAGCCTGTCCTCGATGTGTTTGTCTGCGATGTAGCGCGTCGAAACGACGGGGCTAATGGCCGCCGTTGTGTTTGGGAAGACAAACCTAGCACCGCCGCGCAAGCCAAGAGTTACATCGCGGAATGCCTGATCATCTGCTAGATCGCCAAACGAAAATACTTCGCCAAATCCAATCACAGTTTTCCTGTCGTTCGACAGGCTATCAAAACCCTTCCGCCAAAGCACTGAACCAGAGAACCCCACACCATTACTGGTTTCGTCTGATCTATTGAGGGTTGCGGGTAGCGTTACACCGGAGAAATCCAAGTCGATTTCGTCGGTGTCATAGTTTCTGGTTGCTCCCAGCCGCTTGAAGCCCAGTTCAAGGTCCCACTCGAAGCCGCGTCTTGCATCGATGGCCCGAATAAATCCAAGCACTTTCTGTCGTACAGGTTCGGGGATGTCTCCAGATAGTACCTTAAAGAACTCAGATCGCGAACGGTTCCATTGTTCGCTGAGAAAGTATGCACGTGCAAGTTCGAGACGTACACGAGTAAGGCTCGGGTCGTGAGCAAGTATACTCTGGTAAATGGCAATGGCTTCACCGAAATTGCCATTTACCATCGCTTCCAGACCACTTTGGAACTGAGCTTCAATTTTGAGTTCGTCATCCACTGCGGCAATCGCCGGAGCGACCGAAACAGTCAGTATGACAACACACATTTTAATCAAACTAGCCAGTTTCATTGCGGCCTCCCGATTCAAGCGTGTTGACTAGCGTTTTCCGCCATAGGCGGCGCCATACTTGAACTCTGACCCATTGAAAGTGCCCGTAGTTCCCCACTCTCCACCGACTTCTTCGGCATTGGGACCGTAAAATCCGACTGAAGCAGTTCCGGATTGGGTTGCTGTTGAAATTGAACCAACGCCAAATCCGTCTTGGACATCGTTAATCGTTGTTGAGAAGTCCAGTTCACCAGCGGTTTCGGAAACACCAGTTGTTGGATCTGTGACCCATGTGTTTGAACTGGTCAGGGTGGCGGAGCTAAAGTCTGTTGACACCGATACTTGGCTGTCAGTTATTCCAGAAGCGCCATTGGCACTAGCAACAATTCCTACTGAGTTTCCTGTATATGTTGCAGAAGTTCCCGTAGGAATATTTGATTCTGGTGTGCGTTTGCCGAAAGACGCGGCGTTTGCCCAACCTGAGTTCCCGTTTGGAGTATTTACCCATGCTCCATAGCTTTGGTACTCATGCCCGTTTTGCGTCTCATCCGCGAAAACGGCAAAGCCAGTCCCGTCGGATTTCACAGCTAGGATAGAACCGTTGTAGAAATAGGAATATTCGTCATTTGCACCAAAGGAGAGGTTAGGTTGGCCTTCTTGCCTCAGTACTAGTTTTCCAGATCCACTCGAAGACGGCGTGATATCTGCAGAAGTGACTTCAAATTCTGTATTGCCAAAGTTCAAGGTACCATCGCCATTCACAGAAAATGGAATGACGCGTGCAACACCGGTCAGCCTTGTGGTCTTGTCAACTTTAAGTTTTGAAAACCCTTCAAAGGATAGAGGGTTGGACGGTGTGCCAGCTGCAGGTGTTGATGGTGAAGATGATCCACCACCACCGCCGCCACCACAAGCTGCGACGGACAAAAGAAGTGCGGGCACCATAGATATTCTAAGTAGCATGATTTTTCCATTCTTGACGAGGCAGCGGCACGGTTCGTGCTGCTGGATTTTTCTCGCTAAGAAATTGTGCCCTTTGATCGGCTTCAGCCTTTGAATATCGGTCAAAAGCTCGAGAATGTCGGTCAAATTGGCGAAGTTTTAGTGCTCAAGGATACCTCAATCAGCGACGGCCGACTGAAATCCTACGGGTCTTGTCGTAATTTTTGTGGGCAATCACCTGCTCATCCTCAACGAGGTTGAGAAAGTGAGGTAAAGCAATTCCAACTGTGCTTACAATTGCGTAATTCTTCACGTTCGCCACGTTGCTGACCCCGAGTACTTTTCACAGCTTTCATTAGGTCAAAGCCTAAGAGATCTGATCTCGGTATTCCGTGGGAGTTTTTCCCACCCACCGTTTGAACGCCGTACTGAAAGTGCTGGCATCAGCATACCCAAGCACATAGGCGACTTCTGTGGACTGCATATCGGTGTCTGCGAGCATCTTTTTTGCCATCGCTTCTCGATACCCCTCAACCACACTGAAAAATGTTGTGTTTTCAGCGGTCAATCGTCTAGCGAGAGTCCGAGTGCTCATGCCCATTTCTTTTGCTACATCTGCGTGAGTTTTTGTCGGGTCTGCTGCTATGCATTTTTCAACAGAGATTATTATGGACGGCTTCTTCGAGCGGAGAAGCTTCAGTTCCTCTTCAGCGAATTTCCTTAGTAACTTGTAGAGATTTCCGTCTGCACTGCGCAGCGGTATATCGAGATCACCTGTTTTGAACGTAATGCGGTTTTCATCGCATCCAAACTCGACCGCGCACCCGAAGAACATACGAAGCGGTTTCGTGTTTGATTTACGGTAATGTCTGAACTCTACTCTCTGCGGCCTAATCTCGCGATTTGTGAGGCGGCGCAACACGTCAATTAATCCCGCTCCGCCAAACTCAACATACTGTCGGCGCACTGTGCTCCTCGGCACTTGAAAATGCCATTCAACAACGCCCATGTCGTCCAGTCTATCAACGTTGATGACTATGGCATCACTCGAAATGCGTTGGTAGCGGGCGAGATTGTGCAACAGTGTCCGTACGGTGGGTGAAGATGTTCCAGTGTAAGCAATCAGCCCACCGCGCGAATAGTCACTACCTTGGCCATGTTTGAAACCGATAAGGTTGTCGTTCGTCAATTCTTCCGCACGCTCAAACAGCTGTGCCAAATCATCGAACTTTATGCGAGGTGCGTCACCATCGAGTTGACGTAAATTGATGCCAGTGTTTCCGACAATCTGCTGGTCTGAAAGGCCTTGCTTTCGAAGGGCTTCTACCAGTGTCTGCCCCCATGTGCCTATGTGTGTCGATGCCATGGCAGAAATTCCAAAAGACTTTAAGCCTAGGTGTCAAGAACTCGTGAGTGAGAATGCATTTGTGTGCGCTTTGGACCAGACTGCTTCGCCAGTCTTAGTTTTGGCGAAGTCCACTCGCAGACTTCCAAGGGCTTCGGTTCGTCTAGCGGCGACTATGTCCGGCTTTTTAGCCCGTTCAGCCATATTTGTATTTTGCGCGTGCCGCGAATGGCAGGTTCAACGGGTTGCAGTGCAGCGTCGCAGGGTGTGTTGAATGACAACTTTGGGCCGAACAGATACAGACCGAAGACAGATCGCTTTCTTCTGCATGCCCAAAACTTCCAAGATGACTACTGATTTACTTGATTGTCAGAGGCGAAGCTTAGCCCTGAGTTACCTTTGTTAAGAGTAGGTTAACATTTTTTAATGCGGTGTTTGATGCCTTGTACGATGGCCACCCACGGGCCACCTAACAGAACGACACATTTGCCAAATGAAGAGGCGATGAAAATGAAAAAGATAATGTTAACAAGCATTCTTGGTGGTTCATTGCTCTTGGCTGCATGCGGAGCACCAACAACGCCAACGCAGGCGCAGGTACAGCATGATGCGCGGTGTGCTGCCGGAATTCTGGGTGGTGCAGCCCTAGGTGGCGTTGTCGGGAACCGGTTCGGTGGCGGAACAGGCAAGACCCTTTCTACGGCCGCCGGGGCCGGCCTTGGGATGTATGCAGGTCAATCAGCCTGTCACTGACGGTATTTAGTCGACGACTTAGTTAGTGCACTGAAAGTTCTTCAACTCTAAATTTCCGTACCTGCAGCGAATGACCTTTGTGACGGTCTTCAGTGCGGAACCTAGTTCGATCACTGAATGTCTACATTGGGTCGTCCTCTCGGACGGCCCTTCAACCTAGTTTTCAATGGCTTCGGTGATAGCCAAGGCATCCTCGAATTCTACACTTGGATATCCGACGGGGCTGTCCATCTTGGTGTGGCCAAGACGAATGTGAATAGCTCGAAGGTTTCCGGTCTTCTTGTAAAATTGACTCACCCTGGCTCGCCTCATTGAAAGGGAGCCATAGGCGCTCGCCTCGATACCAATCGACGTGACTCAAGCGCGGACAATCCGTGCGTATTGGTGTGCCGAGATGTGCAGTCGTTCATGAGCTCGACCCAATCACAAGTACTCGGAACCGACCGTCAGTTCGTCTTCCATCCATGTCTCAACAGGGGCTCGCGAGCCTTCGGATACCTCACAGGATTGGTTTCTGCGTCTTGGTCTAAAGGACCGAAGCCCGTTCCTTGATTTGACAAGCTGCCATGACATTAACGCTCTTCATCTTCACTAGATCGCAGACCCGCATCTTGCTGTCGATTGCCATTTAGAACAGTTCGAAGTAGCGAAGGCTCTGGGTCAATTTAAGTCGCACTCGGATTGCCCAGACATGCTTTGGTTTCAGGGGTTGTTTCTGGCCGACGATCCAGCCCTTGTTCCAAGCGGGGTCGAGAACACGAATGGCAGTTAAACTTGTGTGTTCCAGAACTGATCCTCCGATCCGCCATGCCTTCCCAGAACGACAATCCGACGTTGACCGGAGCGTCCTATCACAAAATGCTGCTCTACATCCGAGATCCGCAAAGAGCCCAAAGCTGACCTTCTTAGATCCAAAGTTACTAAGCTTGCTGCGACACCTGTCTGCTTTCGTCTAGTCAGTGCCTTGCGCCTTATGTTGCCGCCTTCGGATTTTCCCCGGAGGCACGCTAAAAACCCGTTTGAATGCTTTGCTGAAGGAAGGTTCAGATAGATATCCTACGTCCGCGACGATCTGCGAAATCGGTTGATCGGTTGCAATTAATCTTTCCCGTGCCAGATGCATCCGCCAAGTCGCAAGGTATTGGATTGCGGGAACACCGACGAGCTCTGTAAACCGTGCGGAGAATGCCGATCTGGACATACCTGCAACCTGTGCAAGGGATTCAACTGTCCAGTTTGCTGCGGGCGCGCGATGAATGGCTACAATGGTGCGGCCAATCTGTTGGTCCCTGGCGGCTTTGAGCCAACCGCGATTGGCGCCAGGCGCGCTGTTCAGCCATCGGCGAATGGCTTCGATAACAACCACATCGGCCAAGCGTGTAATTACTGTTTCGCCGCCCGGTCGCAATTCACGCGCCTCTCTTGCAATGAATTGCAAAGTTGCTTGTAGCCAGCTCCCGGCGTCCTCTTCCCACGGATCGATCTTGAGTACGTCGGGAAGCAAGGCCATCAACATGCCGCTGGCCGCGTGATCTATCCTGACAAGCCCGTACATGATTCCGGTTTCGGCGCCACCCCCGCCATACTCCAATGTTTCATAGAGCTCGGTCACCTTGCGTATAGGCAGTTCTTCCAGTTTCAGAAGTGGGGTGCCTTCTGAGCTGGAAAAACCAACAGGAGCGCCATTTGTCATCAGAACCAAGTCGCCTTTTTCGACTTCAAACGGTGCATCTTCTCCGACCCTTATTACGCAACGCCCGTGCGTGATGACGGCAAAGCTCAGTATTTCGGGGAAGCCAGGTATAGAAACGCCCCACGGCGCAGACATGCGCGACTGGCAGTAGAATGTGCCTGTCAGTTTCAGAAGATGAAGAATTTCCCCAAGCGGATCGCCAATTGGCTGCGCCAGAGCATCGGGGTCGGGAATATGTGGATTGATCTGGTTCACTGTTTCAGACTGTTCGAGATATCCCCAATTGTCCACATCAATTGGACGAATGGATAAGATAATAGGATATTAGAGAATTCATCATCCTTCGTATTTTCCTATTTACGGGTCATTGTCTGATTTTACGGAGATGACCGATGACACAGCAAACCATTCTCGTGCTTGGCGCAACAGGTAAAACAGGTTCACGTATCGTGACGCGCCTGGAAGACAAAGGCCATGCAGTTCGGCGCGGATCGCGGAATAGCCAAACGCCATTTGACTGGGAAAAGCCAGAGACGTGGCCTGCAATTTTGGATGGTGTTTCTGCTGCCTACATTTCTTATTTTCCGGACATTGCTTTTCCGGGCGCGGTCGAGCAAGTCGCGGCCTTCACGACATTGGCCCGGGAAAAGGGATTGGAACGGCTCGTGCTGTTGACAGGGCGCGGAGAATTTCACGCCGAGCGTGCTGAAGAGGTTGTTCGGAACTCCGATGTGCCGTTTACCATCATCCGGGCTGCGTGGTTTGCGCAAAACTATTCTGAAGGTGCATTGCTAGGGCCGGTAATGGCTGGTGTGTTGCCCATGCCTGCTGGTGACGTACGTGAACCGATTATCGACGTGGAAGACATTGCCGACGTCGCTGTCGCCGCTTTGACCGAGGAAGGACACACTGGCGAGCTTTACGAAGTTACAGGTCCACGTCTTATGACTTTCGCTGACATGGCCACCGAGCTTTCAAATGCCATGGGCAGAACCGTGCAATACGTGCCGATTTCGTTCGAAGACTTCCATGCAGAGATCATGAATGCGAGCGGTGAAATGATCGCCGACGTGATTACCGACATTGCAAGGGAAACGCTTGATGGCCGCAATTCGAACGTTGCGGATGGTGTTCAACGCGCCTTAGGGCGAGCGCCGCGCGACTTTTCCGATTTTGCAAATGAAGCCGCAAAGTCCGGCGCTTGGACACAAGCTGCTTGAGTTGGTCTGACGATAAAGGAACACAATCATGACGTTTGACGTAAAACGCAGGCTTGTCCTTGGGTTGGCGGGTCTGATCGCAACTTCGATGGGGCTGATCATCACACTGGGCCCTCAGGCCTTTTACTCCAGCTACGGAATCGTTATTTCGCCGCAGCCGAACTTGATGAGTGAATTGCGCGCACCTGCTGCCAATCTGGCTGCACTTGGCCTCATCATCCTGTCGGGTGCGCTATACGAAAAGATGGCCCAGACAGCAGCTTGGCTTGGAGCTGCTGTGTTTTTCGCCTTTGCCGCGGGTCGTTTGATTAGTCTTGTGCTGGACGGGCGACCATCAGACAGCATTCTTTTTGCGCTGATCATAGAAGTGGTGCTTGGGCTTATGTGTTTGTGGATTGCGGGCAAAGGACGGCACGAGAAGGCAGGTATGCGCGTCACGTAGTCACGCAAACTCCGGAACTTAGTTGCAGTGAAATCTGTCCTTGAACTTTAGGCCATTCGCCGATGCCTTGCGGGTGGCCATCACACAAATGTGCTGCCACGAGGTACTGAATGCGCGGAGCTATTGATAGTGAGTTATGACGTTAAAACCTTCGTCGGGTGATGGTGGCATGAAATACCGCGCAATACGCCAATATTGAGCTTCCGTTGCTGCGAAGGCATGCGCGCCTTCTTTGTTGCGCTTGTGCAGACGTCCCAGACAGACCTCATCTGGTAAGTCCAAAAAGTGAAGTTGGTGCGCCGCAGTGGTGTCCTCCAGCAGGTCGCGCATCCAGGCTCTATTTTCAATTGTGTTTGCAGGAAAATCGAGAACGACTGAAACGCCGGCCTTCAGTAACGTAGTCACGTGCCGCCCCATGACCAGCCGCAGTTTCAAAGCGCAATTTACATAATCCTGCAGAGAGTTCATCTGGTCGCCAAACAGGGCGCTAAGCCATTCATCTTCTGAAATGAGCACGGCACCGTCTTTTTCCGCAAGTTCCGCTGCCAGACTTGATTTTCCAGAAGCGACTTTGCCGCATAGCAAGTGAAGTGTTGGAATAACCTCTGACATAGAGCACCCCCTCGGATTACCTGATGGTCCCTGTGCTGAGTTGGTCTGCCAGTTGATCAAACACCAACCTGATCCTTCGTGCAGTATGCAACTCGGAGTGCGTCGCCAGCCAAATCGGGAACTTAAACGGCTCGCGGTCAGGCAGGACGCGCTCCACGCCGGGTGTTAAGGCAGCCACGTCATCCGACATTACGCTGATGCCAAAACCTTGGCGCACCAACTCCCAGGATACAATCCCGCTTTGTGAGCCAATCCGGAAACTCTTTCGGGTGACCTTAATGCCCGCCGGATCGAGAAAACCAATCATCGTATCAATGTCGCCAAATCCAACAAAGTCCAGCTTAGCGAGTTCTTTTTCATTTTTGGGCCGTCCCACCTGATCAAGGTACGTAGGTGCCGCATAGAAATGTGCTGTCGCCTCGGCCACAAGCTTTGCTGTCAGATCTGGCTGCGTCGGGCGTACGTGTCGGATTGCGATATCTGCCTCACGTCGCTGTAGGTCTCGTAAGTCATTGGCCGCAACGACGTCGATCTCAAGTTGCGGTGCCGCAAACCTGATCTTTTTTAGTATGGGCGGCAGCTGATAGGCAGACATCACATCGGATGCGGTAATCCTGACTTGCCCTTCAACAGTTTGCGACTGGCTTGTCGCGGTAAGAGAAATCCTGTTCGCAACATCCGCCATTTCTTTGACATGCACCAAAAGCTCAGCGCCAGCGGTCGTCAAACTAAGCGACTTGCCAACTCGTTCAAACAGGGTGATCCCAAGCGCCGATTCCAGTGCAGCAACCTGACGACCGACAGTAGGCTGAGTTTGCTCGAGAACGCGCGCCGCTGCGGAAAACGAGCCTTCTTCTGCTGTAGCAAGAAAGGACCGGACCTGATTCCAGTCGAAATTGATGGCTTTCCAGTTCATGCATTTATGCATAACGCTTCTGAGAATTGTAGCAATTCCATAAATGAATGTTTGAAAATATAGAATGCGGCAACAATCTTGTTAGAGAGTAATGAAATGGCTGCTTTGTCCAAGGATGCTGCGTTCTGGAGCAAAATCTCGCGAAAGTATGCGGCAGACCCCATCCGGAACATGGAAGGGTATCTGAAAACACTCGAACGTACGAAGTCGTACCTGAAAGCGGAGGACAGCGTACTCGAAATCGGGTGCGGGACGGGGTCAACCGCGCTGTTGCTTGCGCCGAATGTCGCCCATATCACGGCCACGGATCTCGCTCCGGGCATGATCGAGATTGCTGAGGAGAAGCGCGCGAAGGAAAGATTGGAGAATGTCACTTTCAAGGTGGCCGAAGTCCTCGAGCACAGTCTTGACGAAGGTTCTTACGATGCGGTTCTGGCGCACAACTTGCTTCATCTCCTGCCCGATTTGGACAAAGCGCTCGAGCACATTTCTGCGCTGATAAAACCGGGTGGGCTTTTCATATCCAAAACCGTCTGCGCGCCTGAGAAAGGTGGCCTCAAGTACACGATGATCAGTCGGATCGCGATCCCGATCATGCAGGTTCTTGGGAAAGCCCCATTTGTGGATTTCGTGCCTATGTCCGTGCTTGATAGGAAAGTTGAGCGTGCAGGCTTCAAAGTTCTTTTTACTTCCGATCAAGCCTCAATACTCCCGAGTCGTTACATTGTTGCGCAAAAAACTTGAACCTGCCCTGCTTTCATCTTCGTTGCTGAAACGGTCATTGCATCGCAGAATCTAATGGCTGCCAGTATCGAATGTGCGATTGGTTTTTGAGTTTGTTTCCAGCTCATAAAAGCTACTGCGAGAGGTAGCCTTGTCCGCATATCAGGCGCTCGAAAAAATTCTGCGTGCGACCGCTTCGAGCCCAAAGCGGACAGATGGTAGGGCGGGCTTTGTCGGACTCGATGGCTCAGTGCCCGAGAGTGTTTTGTGTAAAATTGAATAAGCGAAAACTGCTTCGAGATTGCGGTTTGGTGTCAGCTTGTGCCAGTCAAAGCGTGCGAGACTAGTCACTACGGAAGCTGCGGTAAGAGCTTCTTTGCTTCTAACTATCAGAAATATGATGAGTTAGTTCATCTGGGCAGCAAGAAATTTACAAAAATGGATGAAATTTGTGAATAAGTTTACAAAATTTTATTTCAAATTCAGTAATTTGTTGTGAAATTTTCCTTCGGTTTCCCATTATTGATTTGCACATAAGTGCGCTTTCGTCTGCTGGAAGAGGAGCCAAACGACGAAAGAAAGGGAAATGGGAGGAATTAATGACCAATAAATCTGTCACACGCCGCGGCGTGTTGAAGTCTGGTGCCGTCGCAGGTACCGGTCTGGCCCTGCCTACGATCTTCACGGCTTCGTCGGCTGCTGCTTACACCAACGAACCTACCGGAGGGTCCGTAACCCTGGGCTTCAATGTTCCCCAGACTGGGCCGTATGCTGAAGAGGGAAATGACGAGTTGCTGGCGCAACAGCTGGCCGTCGAACACCTCAATGGTGAGGGAGATGGCGGTTGCTTGAATACCTTCACCTCTAAGGCTCTGAAAGGCAACGGTATCCTTGGTAAGAAGGTCGAGTTCGTCACAGGCGACACGCAGACCAAGTCAGACGCTGCGCGTGCATCCGCGAAGTCGATGATCGAAAAAGACGGTGCCATTATGATCAATGGCGGCTCGTCATCGGGCGTGGCCGTTGCGGTGCAGGGCCTGTGTCAAGAAGCAGGCGTGATATTCATGGCGGGTCTAACCCATGCCAACGACACGACTGGCAAGGACAAAAAGGCCAATGGTTTCCGCCATTTCTTCAACGCCTACATGTCGGGTGCTGCGCTCGCGCCGGTGCTGGCTGCCGAGATGGGCAATGAGCGCCGCGCTTATCACCTGACGGCTGACTACAACTGGGGTTGGACTCAGGAAGAGTCAATTGTTGCCTCAACCGAAGCCTTGGGATGGGAAACGGTCAACACTGTTAAAACGCCACTCGCGTCGACGGACTTCTCGTCCTATATCACCCCGGTTCTGAACTCGGGCGCGGACGTTCTGGTTCTGAACCATTACGGCGGCAACATGGTGAACTCGCTCACAAACGCCATTCAGTTTGGCTTGCTCGATAAGGTGGCCAACGGCAAAGACTTCAAGATTGTCGTTCCGCTGTACTCGGAACTGATGGCCGCTGGCGCAGGCGAGAACATCAAAGGCGTGCTGGGTTCGATGAACTGGAACTGGCAGCTGCAAGATGAGGGTACCAAGGCCTTTGTGAAGTCCTTTGGTGAGAAGTACGGCAAACCGCCGTCCAACTCTGCACAGACATGCTATGCGCAAGTTCTGCTTTACGCTGATGCCTGTGAGCGTGCTGGTACATTCAACCCGTGCGGCGTTGTAGAAGCTCTGGAAGACTTCGAGTTCGACGGTTTGGGCAATGGTCCGACCTGGTACCGCGGTGCGGATCACCAGTGCTTCAAGGACGTGTTGGTCGTTCGCGGTAACGAGAACCCGACCAACGCCTATGACACGCTGGAAATCGTCGAGATCACGCCACGCGCGCAGGTCGAATACGATCCCGAGCATCCGATGTTCGCCGGTGGCTCACTGGGTGAGTGTAACCCAGGCGCGTAAGTCCTCGTGTCTAAGTCTGGCTGCCAAAAGGTGGCCAGACATCTGCAACAGGGCTGATCCTGTTACACCACTTATTTCACTCTGACCAACCCTGAGGTGGGGCCAATGGACGCCATCCTATTGCAAATTTTGAACGGTCTGGACAAAGGGTCGGCCTATGCGTTGATTGCGCTGGGGCTGACGCTTATTTTTGGAACGCTAGGTGTTGTGAACTTTGCCCACGGGGCGCTGTTCATGATCGGTGCGTTCTGTGCCGTTACTCTGCAAAAGCTCCTGAACCTGAGCTTTGAGACGATCGACGAGAGCCAAACTGACTTTCTGGGCAACCCAATGAAGGTTGAAACACCTTACGTCGAGGCTTGGTTCGGCCCAGAGGCCGGTGCGACGATCATCGATTGGTCTGTTCCTCTGGCTATCTTGTTTGCGATCCCGATCATGTTAGCAGTTGGCTACGTGATGGAACGCGGGTTGATTAAGCATTTCTATAAGCGCCCTCACGCTGACCAGATTCTTGTGACATTTGGTCTGGCGATCGTGTTGCAGGAAATCGTGAAGTATTTCTTCGGCGCCAATCCAATCCAAACTCCACCGCCTGACGCGCTGAGCGGCTCGATCGACCTTGGCACAATGGTTGGATTTGATCCCAACGCCATAATCTATCCGATTTGGCGTCTGGTTTACTTCGGATTTGCCGTCGGAATTATCGGTGCTGTTTTCTCATTCCTGCAATTCACCACGTTTGGCATGGTCGTGCGCGCTGGAATGGCGGACCGAGAGACCGTAGGCTTGCTGGGTATCAATATCGACCGGCGCTTTACGATCATGTTCGGTATTGCTGCCGCAGTGGCCGGTTTGGCCGGTGTAATGTACGGGCCGCTAAACCCGCCAAATTACCACATGGGGATGGACTTCCTGGTCCTTAGCTTCGTTGTTGTGGTTGTCGGCGGCATGGGCTCGCTGCCCGGGGCCGTGCTGGCTGGCTTTCTACTTGGCATTCTGGAGAGTTTTGCCTCAACGACCTGGGCTACCACGACTATCCCGGGGATCAACCAAATCATCATCTACCTTGTTGCCATAATTGTGCTTCTGACACGCCCGCGCGGGTTGATGGGGCGCAAAGGCGTGATGGAGGAATAATCGATGTTTGGACTGAACAAAAAAGACACCAGCCTTCTAATCATCGTCGGCCTTCTCACCCTGCTGGCCCCGTTCATCCTGAACCCGTTCCCTGAAGGCAGCGCCATGGCGCAGTTCAACGCGGGCTATCCGGACTTGATGCAGCGCTTTGTAATCTTTGGCATCTTTGCCATCGGGTTCAACATCCTATTCGGCCTTACGGGATACCTGTCATTCGGTCACGCGGCCTTTTTGGGTGTCGGATCGTATTCAGCTGTGTGGATGTTCAAGTTGCTGAGTTACAATATCATTCCGGCTATTGCGCTCAGCGTTGTGGTCGCCGGAGTTTTCTCGCTACTGATTGGGTATGTCAGTCTGCGTCGGTCGGGCATCTACTTTTCGATCCTGACTCTGGCCTTTGCGCAGATGAGTTTTGCATTGGCCTATTCTGTCTTGTCGAACCCCAAGTTCAACTTAACAAACGGGGAAACCGGTCTGCAGGTTTATTCAGACGATCCGCAAATCCTGCAGGGTGTCAACTCACCGGACGTGCCACATCTATTCGGGCTGCCGATGCGCGCAACCTATACCATGGACGTGGGAGCGTGGAGTTTTGATTTTAACGCGGGTTACTATCTATGTGCGGTGATCATGATGGTGGTGTTCTACCTGTCCATCCGCATCTTCCGCTCGCCTTTTGGCATGATGCTGAGGGCGGTCAAATCAAACCAGCAACGGATGAACTATACCGGCCTAAACTCAAAGCCATACACGTTAGCGGCGTTTGTTATCTCTGGCATGTATGCCGGTCTGGCTGGTGGCCTGATGGCCGCAATGGACCCGCTGGCGGGCGCTGAGCGTATGCAGTGGACCGCTTCGGGTGAAGTCGTTCTGATGACGATCCTAGGTGGTACAGGCACTTTGATAGGTCCGGTTCTGGGTGCAGGCTTTATCAAATATTTCGAGAATATTTTCTCGAAGATCAACGACAACGTATTGCACAGTTGGTTTGCTTTCCTGCCTGACGGTTTGGAGGACGCAGTTGTGTTCGTGATCCATCCGTTCATAGGAAAAGGTTGGCATCTGACGCTTGGCATCCTTTTCATGCTTGTCGTTATCTACCTGCCAGGTGGTCTTGTCGAAGGTGGCCAGCGTTTGCTCAACAGGATCAAACGCAAGAAATCTAACGCCGACGATCCAACGTCAGGCAAAACGGAACCGGCGGAATAAGGGGCGAGCCATGGCAATTCTGAGAGTCAAAGACGTTAGCAAGCGCTTCGGCGGCCTCAAGGCACTGACGGACGTAAATCTCAACGTAGAGGAAAACTCGGTTCACGCGATCATCGGACCCAACGGAGCTGGCAAGTCGACTTTGCTAAATTGTCTGGTGGGCAAGCTCATGCCAGACACGGGAACCGTATTGTTCGACAACGCCTCGGTGTTGGGACTTGAGCCCTTCCAGATCAACCAGATGGGCATTAGTCGCGTGTTCCAGACACCAGAGATTTTTGGTGAGCTGACTGTGATGGAGAACATGTTGATCCCGATCTTTGCAATGAGGGATGGGGTGTTCCGGATGCATGCTTATGAGACCATCGCCAACGAAAAGGCGATTGTCGAACAAGCCGAGGCGATGCTGGAAGAGATGAACATGGCCGACAAGCGCGAAATGCATGCGGCCTCGCTTTCACGCGGCGATAAGCGCCGGCTTGAGATTGGCATGTGCCTCAGTCAAAATCCGCGGCTACTGCTCCTAGACGAACCCACTGCGGGTATGGCGAGGGCGGACACCAACAACACAATCGACCTGCTGAAACAAATTAAGGATGAGCGCGACATCACCATCGCAATCATTGAGCACGACATGCATGTGGTCTTCAGCCTTGCCGAACGCATCACAGTTCTGGCTCAGGGAACACCCCTGGTTGAAGATACTCCTGAAAACATCCGCGGAAACCCCAAGGTTCGCGAGGCCTATCTAGGCGAGGCTGCGTAAGGAAAAGCTATGAACGAGAAACCTGACTTTTCAAAAAACGCCAATATGGCCAGCACGGCGCCTGCTTTTCTTTCCGTTTGGGACATGCACTCCTACTACGGAGAAAGCTATATCGTGCAGGGCGTCAGCTTTAACGTACATGAAGGTGAGATTCTTGCTCTTCTCGGGCGCAATGGTGCTGGCAAAACCTCGACTCTACGTTCGATCGCGAGAGTGGGAGAGCCCGAAGTAAGACATGGCGAAATCTGGCTAGATCACAAGCCGCTGCACAAAATGACTAGCTACGAAGCCGCGGCGGCAGGCCTTGGTCTTGTACCGGAAGATAGACGCATCATTCCTGGCCTGACCGTCGAAGAAAACCTGCAACTTGCTCAGATTGCTCCACCAATCGGGTGGTCACTGGACCGGCTTTACGAATTGTTCCCGCGTTTAGGAGAGCGTCGAAAGCAGGAGGGAATTACACTGTCAGGGGGCGAACAACAAATGCTGTCAATCGCCAGAGCCTTGGCCAGAGACATCAAGGTCCTGCTTTTGGATGAACCCTATGAAGGCTTGGCTCCTGTCATTGTCGATGAAATCGAAAAAACTCTAATTCACGTCAAGCAACAAGGTATGACCACGATCATTGTTGAGCAGAATGCCGTGCGCGCTTTGGAATTGGCGGACCGCGCGATCATACTAGATACGGGGACCATCGTATTTGACGGCGCGGCCAAAGAGGTGCTTGAAGACACCAATCTACGAGAGGAATATCTGGCGATCTAGGTCACATACCCTGCGGTAATCAGGCGAAAAAGGGCAGGTTATAAGCCTGCCCAAATTTTTTTGCCGAAGATGTGAGTCTAAAGACCTGCTCAAAAGGACCAATTGGAGCCAAGGAGCCGAGTGACCAAACTCTGCAACCGGAGACTTGACGGTACTCCCAAATTCAAGAGATCTTTTTTCTTCTACGTCTGCGGCTTAACAGTTCATGCGGCGCATAGCGAAAGTGGTTCCGTCCCCGACCGGCCTCGGTGAAGACTGCGGTGAATGTGCTAGTAAAGCCCAACTTACAAAATGCTGCACAACATAGGAATGACAGCTGTCTACACAAAGCAGGCAATGAAGGCTATCGATCCAGTCGATCTACTGGCCTGAAAAAAACGCCCTTTGGATGATTAGCGACGCACCCCATCATTGAAAGCGGCCATCATAACACCTCTTAGTCGAGACACATCCTCGTCCACAGTAGCGGACAGTTCACATTCGAATGACGGCAACACCTCGATCCGGATCGTTCCACTTTTTGGGAGGTGTTTGCCGCGTGGTAGCAGGCGGTCAGAGTCGTGAATGACGATAGGCCGAATTGTCCGGCCGGTACTACGCGCGGCCAATACGGCACCCGCCTTGAACGCGCCAAGGCTTTCGGACCGGGTGCGCGTGCCCTCAGGAAACAGCACGACCGAGCAGCGTGTGGGCATTGCGTGGATGGCAGTGGTAAGTGTTTCAAGCGCTAAACGGCCGCTTTTGCGGTCAACTTCAACAAGCCCGGCACCCTTGAATCCGCGGCGCAAAAGGGCCGCATCGCAGAGTTCCTTCTTAGCGGCAAAGGTGATCCACTTGGCGTCCGGCAAAGCATCCATCAGGGCGAAGCCATCCAGGTGGCTGCGGTGGTTGATCACGATGATGCTGCCGGTGTCGGCGGCCAGCATTGCCACTTCCGCCTGGGTCATTTCAGTCCGGATACTCAGCAGCCACAAAAGCCGCGAACAGGCACGTTTGACCAGCCGCCAATACCAGCCGCGAAAGCCCTGCCGATTACTGCAAAGCAGGGGCACAAACGCAACGTAAATGAAATAGACAGGGCCCAGCAGGAACAACGCTGTGCGCTTTATGATGCGCAAGGCAGTTGAGTCTATTGCCGCTGGTGCGGCTCGTTCGTCCGGAGGTTGGAGTGACATGGATTCCGCCGCAAGTGTCGCTTTCCTTGTGATGGTCACGAGGGTTCTTCGTTTGGCTTTCGGTACCTGCCCTCTGGGCGCGTGGCCCGACAATAACCCAGCGCACTGCTTCTATGGGGCAAGGGCGAAAGCACATCAATAGAAAGTCGCGTGTTGGTGATTGGCGTCGATGGTTGGTTCAAGCCGATTAAACGATTTCTACGCCGTGCGCGAATGGCCAGAAAGCACACTTTGCGAAAGTTCGACCCGAGAACGTCGACGGGCTGTTTGGTCCGCAACTCAGATATTCCGATAAACAAAAAAACCGCACCCAAAGGCGCGGTTCTTTCAAATCTGTAATGTGCAGTTCTTAGCCCTGGCGAGCTTTGAACTTGCGCTGCGTCTTGTTGATCACGTAGACGCGGCCTTTGCGACGCACAATACGGCAATCACGGTGCCGGTTCTTGAGCGAGCGGAGCGAGTTCTTGACCTTCATTGGTCTGTCTCCAATCTGCGGCGCCTTCATCAAAGACGTGGCCAGCGCCTGGGTTAGCGGGTGCCCCGGAACTCCGGAACAGTGAAACGATGGTGGGCGGTACAAGGATCGAACTTGTGACCCCTTCGATGTCAACGAAGTGCTCTACCGCTGAGCTAACCGCCCACTTAACCTTTGCGTTGTCCTGCCCCATAACGAAATGGGGCGCGGAACCCCGCGCCGGTAGCGGGGTCTATAAAAGGAGTCGCAAAGGGGTTCAAGGGGTTTGGTAGAACTATTTTCCGGTCTATGCTCAAGGTGAACAAGGAGTCACTATGCAGAACGCGCCCTATGTATTGGATATGCCCGCCAGCCGCACGTCTTGCGTGGTATTTTCATCCCCGCATAGTGGCCGGGATTACCCCGAAACGATGCTTAACCGTTCGGTTCTGAGCCAAAAAGTGATTCGTTCCTCGGAAGATGCGTTTGTAGATAGGCTGTTTTCAGCTGCGGCTGAATTTGGTGCGCCGATGATTTCTGCCACAAAGCCGCGTGCTTATCTGGACCTGAACCGCAGTGCCGAGGAGTTGGATCCCGCGCTAATCCAAGGCGCGCGCCGCCACGGGCACAACCCGCGGGTGGCTTCGGGGCTGGGTGTGATTCCCAGAGTGGTGGCCAATGGACGGGCGATCTACCGTGGTAAGCTTACAATGGACGAGGCTCGTTTGCGCATCGATACCTGTTGGCGTCCGTACCACGCGCGCGTCAAGTCGCTGCTTGCCGAATCTCATAAAGCCTTCGGGCAGGCGGTCTTGATTGATTGCCATTCGATGCCGCATGAGGCTGTTGCCATGGCCAGCACCGCCAAGTCTAAACGCCCCGAGGTCGTGTTGGGTGACAGGTTTGGTGCATCAGCATCAGCGGAAGTGGTGGATCGGATCGAATCCGCCTTTACCGCAGCTGGGTTAAACGTCGCACGCAATACACCGTTTGCCGGGGCCTATGTCACGCAGACCTATGGCCGACCAAGCCGTCACCAGCACGCGGTTCAGATCGAGATCGACCGTGCGCTGTACATGGATGAGGCTGAGGTCAGACCGAATGACAACTTCGCGGCCTTCCAAGCCATTTTAAGAGAAGTCATTCAGGATATCGCTGGTATTGGCGACGACTCGCTGCGTTTGGCGGCGGAGTAACTCAGCGCAACGCGCGACCTTTCACAATCGCATCCGTTCCGAACTTTTTCCGGATTTCGTCGGTGGCTCGTTCAGCCTGTGAACGACGGGCAGCGCCAGGGTCAAGCAAGTCTCCGGTGATATCTGCTTGTTCCTCTGAACACAGATCGGACAGGCCGCACCCCAGCAGGCGGTACGGTCCTTGGTCTCCAACCTGATCAAAAAGACCACGGGCCGTTCGGTATATGCGGTCTGCAATCTGTGTGGCGTCTCGCAGGGATACCCGGCGGGTGATGATCTTGTGGTTTGCTTTCTTCAGTTTCAGTGTGACCACCCTTCCGGCCAGGCCTTTGGCCTTGGCGCGGTCCGCAACCTTTTCAGACAAGCGCCATAGATGGCCGTCCAGAACGTCGAGGCTGGCCGTGTCTTCGAAGAAAGTGGTTTCGTTGCTGATCGACTTCATTGGTTCATGCGCCGACACACGCCTTTTGTCCTGACCGCGTGCCAGATGCCAAAGGCGATATCCCATGGACCCAAAGCGCGCGGTCAGCGCCTCTTGGTCCCAACGCAAAAGGTCTGAAAAACTACGAATGCCTGCGCGATCGAGCGACTCTTGCGCGGCGGGGCCAATGCCCCAGATCAATCGAACCGGTTTGTCATGCAAGAACTCGGCTGTTTCCGCCTTGCCGATCACAGAAAACCCGCGAGGCTTATCGAGATCAGATGCGACTTTGGCCAGAAACTTATTGTGTGACAGACCGATTGAACCGGTCACGCCCAATTCTTCTTTCATGCGCTTGACCAATCGTGCCAGCATCACGGCAGGCGGAGCGCCATGCAGGCGTTCAGTGCCCGACAGATCCATGAACGCCTCGTCCAGAGAGAGGGGTTCGACCACCGGGGTTAACTCGTCCATCATCGCGCGGATCTGGCGCGATACTTCGGCATAGACGGACATGCGCGGTTTGATCACCACAGCTTCGGGGCACAGTTGGAGAGCTTTGAACATTGGCATCGCAGATCGAACACCTCGGATGCGCGCGACATAACACGCTGTTGAGACCACCCCGCGTTTGCCGCCACCAATAATTACGGGCTTGTCGGCAAGTTCGGGATTATCTCGCTTTTCGACCGAAGCATAAAATGCGTCGCAATCCATATGTGCGATGGACAGGTCAAACAGTTCAGGGTGCGCTTTGAACCGAGGACTGCCGCAGGAAGGGCAACGCCGTTCGTCGGTCAGCATGGTCAAGCAATCTCGGCAGAGACCGGGCATATAGTTTTCCCGCCTTCTTTGCGATCTGGTAGAGGGCTTAGTTATAGCAGGCTTAACGACAGCGCAAAGCGCTAGCTGCAGGCGAATTGTGGGCTGAAAGAAGACCCCCCGCAATTAGGCGGGGGGAGGTGACGGACCTCAGGAAGAGATGGTCCGCGGGGAGTATCACGGACTTAGAATCGCTCAAAAACGCGGTTTTCGATAGGACCTACGTCGCACAAACAAAACTCGTGTTTTTCATGTGTATTTTGGAGCACAGGGACGATTTGGCGCAGATCGGGCAGAAAGTGACGCAAGGTCAACTGTTTGTGCGTCGCTTTTACTGCTTTTTACACCAATTTCCCGAGTGCTCTCAGTGGCGTGTCAAGGTTTTTAGCTCGGCCAGAACTGCTTCGGCGGCCGCCTTCGGATCCTCTGCCTGATAGATCGGGCGGCCGACAACGATGTGGTCAGCCCCGTCGCCAATGGCACTGGCCGGTGTCGCCACTCGTTTTTGATCACCCAAGGCGGCCCCGGCAGGGCGCACACCAGGTGTTACGATCAGCCGACCTTCGGCCTGTGGCAGGGCGCGGATCAGGGCAGCCTCTTGCGGGCTGGCGATGACGCCGTCAGCCCCGGCTTCAAGCGCTTTGGCTGCACGCTCAACGACCAGATCTTGCACATCGCCCTCTTTTAGAAGGCTGGCGTCGAGATCATCACGGTTCAGCGATGTCAGGATGGTCACGGCGAGAATTTTGAGATCTTTGCCAGAGGCTCCTTCCTTCGCGGCGCGAACCACGTGCGGGTCACCATGCACAGTCAGAAAATCCAGATCGAACTGGGCTAAACCGCGTACTGCATTTTCCACCGTATTGCCGATGTCGAACAACTTCATGTCCAGAAAGATGCGCTTGCCATGGTCCTGCTTTAGTTCATTGGCCAAAGCCAGTCCGCCGCCTGTCAGCATGCCCAGCCCGATCTTATAGAACGATACGGCATCACCCAGTCTCTCGGCCATAGCCAGGCCCTGCAGGGCATTGGGGACATCAAGGGCAACAATCAGGCGGTCATCGGACATGGGAAGCTCCTTTTTGGCAAACGTCTGCGTCCTAACGGTTTCATGCGCGTCTGTCCATGCGGACTGAGTCTGTGATCGAAGTCATACGGCATTTTTCGGACTGTGTTATGGTGCTCGACATCCAAGCGAGATGTAAAAAGGGGGGTGACATGAAACATTGGGCAGGGCTGATGCTCATACTGGCTTTGGTAGGGTGCCAGGATATGCCATTGGAAAACGAGGCGGCGGATACGGTCATCAAGTCTCCGACCAATGACAACCTGCGGCTGGTAGGTGGCTACAGGTCGACGGATGATGATTGTGAACTGACCGGTGAAACCGCATTCACAATCGATTTTCTGGACGATGCGGCCGACTTGGTTTCTTGCCCTACAAACAGCGACGCGGCCCAGTCTCTGGTAGAGATGTATGATGCGCGGCAGGTGGCGGAAACCGGTGGATATACTGTCTACACAATACCGCGCCGATAAGAGTGGATTCTGAAGTTTAGCCTCTTGAACGAGTGAATATATTTCCCAGATTGAATGTGAGGCTTCGACCGAAGCGTGCCGCCAAGCGGGCGCATCAAAACGGGGCGCTTACGAAAGGAGAACATTATGGACTTAAACAAGTTCACCGAGCGGGCAAGGGGTTTCGTGCAAGCGGCGCAGACCATTGCACTGCGCGAGGGGCACCAGAGGCTGGAGCCCACACATATTCTAAAGGCATTGATGGATGACGATCAGGGGCTGGCGAGCAACCTGATTACACGTGCTGGCGGCGCACCCAATCGAGTGGTCGAGTCGCTGGACGTTGCGATGGCCAAAATCCCGAAGGTCAGCGGCGACGCGAGCCAAATTTATATGGACGGCCAGACCGCAAAGGTTCTGGATGAGGCAGAGAAGATCGCCACCAAAGCGGGCGACAGTTTTGTACCGGTCGAACGCGTGTTGATGGCGCTGTGCATGGTGAAATCCAAAGCCAAAGAGGCTTTGGAAGCCGGTGCTGTTTCCGCTCAGAAACTGAACGAAGCGATCAATGACATCCGAAAGGGTCGTACGGCTGATACCGCATCGGCGGAAGAAGGCTATGACGCGCTTAAGAAGTACGCGCGCGACCTGACTGAGGCCGCGGCTGAGGGCAAGATCGACCCGATCATCGGACGTGACGAAGAAATCCGTCGCTCGATGCAGGTTCTGTCGCGTCGCACCAAGAACAATCCGGTTCTGATCGGTGAGCCTGGTGTTGGTAAGACCGCGATTGCCGAGGGCATGGCCCTGCGCATCGTTAACGGCGACGTGCCGGAATCGCTGAAGGACAAAAAGCTACTCGCGCTCGATATGGGTGCGCTGATTGCTGGTGCGAAATACCGTGGTGAGTTTGAGGAACGCCTTAAGGCCGTTCTTACCGAGGTGACGGAAGCCGCCGGTGAGATCATCCTGTTCATCGACGAGATGCACACCCTGGTCGGTGCCGGTAAGTCTGACGGTGCCATGGACGCCGCCAACCTGATCAAGCCTGCGCTTGCCAGGGGTGAGCTGCATTGTATCGGTGCAACCACGCTGGATGAGTATCGCAAATACGTCGAAAAAGACGCGGCCCTTGCGCGTCGGTTCCAACCTGTGATGGTCACCGAGCCGACAGTCGAGGACACGATCAGTATCCTGCGCGGCATCAAGGAAAAGTACGAGCTGCACCACGGTGTGCGCATCTCGGACTCGGCGCTGGTGTCGGCGGCGACCTTGTCGCATCGCTATATTACAGATCGTTTCCTGCCCGACAAAGCCATCGACCTTGTCGATGAGGCGGCATCGCGTCTGCGGATGGAGGTTGATTCCAAACCCGAAGAGCTGGATCAGCTGGATCGCCAGATCCTACAGATGCAGATCGAGGAAGAGGCTCTGAAGCTGGAGGATGACGCGGCCTCAAAGGATCGTCTGGAAACCTTGCAAAAGGATCTGGCCGATCTGCAGGAGAAGTCCGCCGAGATGACCGCCCAGTGGCAGGCCGAACGCGATAAGCTGGCTGGCGCACGCGATCTAAAAGAACAGCTCGACAAGGCGCGCGCTGACCTTGAGATCGCCAAGCGGGAAGGCAATCTTGCCAAAGCGGGTGAGCTGTCCTATGGCGTGATCCCTGACCTTGAGAAAAAGCTGACCGAGGCTGAAAACGCCGAAAGCAACGCTATGATGGCCGAAGAAACCGTGCGCCCGGCGCAGATCGCCAGTGTTGTAGAACGCTGGACCGGTATTCCGACCGCCAAGATGCTGGAAGGTGAGCGCGAGAAGCTGCTGCGGATGGAAGACGAGCTGCACTCCCGCGTGATCGGTCAGGATGCGGCGGTGACTGCCGTGGCCAACGCCGTGCGTCGTGCGCGTGCAGGGCTAAATGACGAGAACCGCCCGCTGGGTTCGTTCCTGTTCCTCGGCCCGACCGGCGTGGGTAAAACCGAACTGACCAAGGCCGTGGCGAACTTCTTGTTCGACGACGACAATGCGATGGTGCGCATCGACATGTCCGAGTTCATGGAGAAACACGCGGTCGCCCGTCTGATCGGTGCCCCTCCGGGCTACGTCGGCTATGACGAAGGTGGCGTGCTGACCGAAGCCGTGCGGCGTCGGCCCTATCAGGTCGTGCTGTTCGATGAGGTCGAAAAGGCGCACCCGGATGTGTTCAACGTGCTGTTGCAGGTTCTCGACGATGGTGTTCTGACCGACGGTCAGGGCCGCACCGTGGACTTCAAGCAGACGCTGATCATTCTGACTTCGAACCTTGGGTCTCAGGCGCTCAGCCAGCTGCCCGAAGGTGCGGACAGTGCGCAGGCACGACGGGATGTGATGGACGCGGTCCGGGCACATTTCCGGCCTGAGTTCCTGAACCGTCTAGATGAAACCATCATCTTCGACCGCCTCAAGCGGGCCGATATGGATGGCATCGTCGATATCCAGATGGCGCGTCTGCAGAAACGTCTGGCCGCACGCAAGATCGAACTGGTCTTGGACAATGGGGCCAAGCAGTGGCTGGCCGACGAAGGTTATGACCCGGTCTTTGGTGCGCGCCCGCTGAAACGTGTGATCCAGCGTGCGTTGCAGAACCCGTTGGCCGAGGCATTGCTGGCTGGTGAGATCAAGGACGGAGAAACCGTTCCTGTGACTGCCGGGGCCGAGGGGCTGATCATCGGCGACAGGGTCGGTGCATCAGACCGTCCGCGCCCGGATGACGCGGTCGTACACTAAGCTGCCATATAATAAAGAACATGAAACCCGCCCTTTCAAAGGGCGGGTTTTTCTGACACCTACGCGTTGAATTTACTCAAAAGGACTGCTGTTTTTATGGCGAAAATGGAATGGGCGCAGCTGCTGAATACGGCCACTTATAACAACAAATCAGAGCAAGCTGAGCGACCGTCTTACGTCATAGCAACCGACAGAATCACGTTTTCTGCCCCTTTCCGCCGTTTGGCAAACAAGACACAGGTTCACCCCCTGTATGACAACGACCACCTGCGCCATCGCCTGATTCACTCAGAAGAGGTGGCAAGTGTCGGCAGATCCATCGGGATGCAAGTTGGAGTCTGGTTGGCGGAGGAGAAATTCATCCCGCCTGAAGATGCTCATAAAGTGGCCGGAGTCGTTCAAGCAGCCTGTCTTGCGCATGATCTGGGGAATCCGCCGTTCGGGCATTCTGGGGAAGAAGCGATTGGTAAATGGTGCTCTGAAAAACTTAGGGGATGTTCTCCGGCGTTTCAGGGTATTGCGGGTGACCGATGGCATGAATTCGAAAAATTCGAGGGTAATGCACAGGGCTTCCGCATTTTAACGCGGCTTGAGATGTACCGAGACAAGGGCGGCATGTGTATGCCTAACGCTGTTTTGGGTGCTTTCATGAAGTATCCGATGGGAGCGGAGACCTCCAAGCGCCTCAAGCAGAACAAACCCAAAGACGACTTGTATGTCGGTGCAAAGAAGTTTGGCTTCTTTGAATCGGAGCGGGCTTATTTTGAAACAGCCGCGGATGCGATGGGCCTGATCGAAGCGCAAGGTCCTGATGGCCAAGCTTGGTGGCGGAGACACCCACTGGTCTATTTGGTCGAGGCTGCGGACGATGTTTGCTACAACATCGTCGATCTCGAGGATGGGTACACGGCGGGCGATCTGTCTTTCGAGACTGTTCAGGATCGCTTGTCTGCTTTTGCCAATAGTCCAAGTGGCAACCAGGGCGGCTATACGGATTTCGAAAAGATCAGCTACTTG
This sequence comes from Ruegeria sp. BE9, assembly GCF_056538765.1. Classification (NCBI taxonomy): domain Bacteria; kingdom Pseudomonadati; phylum Pseudomonadota; class Alphaproteobacteria; order Rhodobacterales; family Roseobacteraceae; genus Ruegeria; species Ruegeria sp. BE9. Next base: position 262,930 of record NZ_JBQFTS010000006.1, read on the forward strand.
CGCGCACGGGCGATAGGCGGTGCCATCAAAGCCTGCGTTGACGCATTCAAGGAAAGACACGAGGACATTCTGGATGGCAGTTTTTCGGACTCGCTAATCGGCGTGTCCGCCAGAGCAAAAGACTTCTCCGAGATTGAAGATTTGGCCCGTGAACAGCTATTCACCGCGCCGCGTAAGACCCGGCTTGAGGTCAAAGGACGAAACGTGCTCCGCAAGGTGCTGGACGGCCTTTGCCCGGTTTATGAAGAACTAGCCCGGCACAACTGGCAGCACGACGAGTTGCCTGATTACGAAAGGCAACTCATCAATGCAGTCCAGCTTGATTTGCGCGGGGTCGATGACGCCTATTCCGCCCTGCATTCGCTGACTGACTTCGTGTCTGGCATGACTGACAGATATGCTGTGCAGGTGTCAGACATGCTGTCTGGCTAAGGAGCGGATTACACTAGGGCAAAAATCCGTGCCGGGCCGCCAGTGCCACCTTTGTGTTTCGGCGCGCCGATGACCAGTGTGGCGCCGGACGCCGGGACACGGTCCAGCCCGGCCAGACATTCGATCCCGAACCGGCCCGACGGTAGCCAAGCGTAATGTGTGGCAAAGTCGGCTGACATTCCGTGATCCAGTGAAAGCGTGTCCACTGCAATCGAACGTGCGCCTGTGTCTTCCATCAGCATTTGCGCGGCTTCTACGTGAAAACCGGGATAGTGCTGGGCTTCACCGTCAAAGTTGCGGAACTCATCCGTGGCAGTCTTACCCGCCCAGCCGGAGTGCATGGCGACACAAGCGCCGTCCGGAATATCACCGTTGGCAGCAATCCAGGTCTTTAGGTCATCCGGCGTGACGCGCGTATCAGCGTCCTCGGCCGCGCGCGCGGCGATATCAACGACACATAGTGGCGCAACCAGATCATTGACCGGGATTTCATCGACCGATGCGCCGTCCGCCGAGAAGTGCAACGGAGCGTCGATATGGGTTCCGGTGTGCTCATTGATCGACAGGCTAAGCAGGTTGAAGCCGTGATCTCCAAAATTAAACGGCTGTTCAGTCGAAATGCCGGGATCACCGCCCCAGGTTGGGAAGTCGGGGCTGAGCGTATGGGTCATGTCTTCGACACCGCCGTGACCAGCAGCTAGCGCCGCTGGCACGGTAGCTCCTGTCGCTACGGCGGCCACGCTTGTTGCGGCTGCGGCTTTGAAAAATCCGCGCCGTGACAACATACGGTCTTTGACGGCGTTCATTACGCAAATGTCACACATTCGTCTTCTCCCTCTGAGGCTCTTCAACTGTGCGGACGTGCAGGCCATCCGCTTGTTTGTCTTCAGTAGATGAAGACCAGCCTGCATTTTTGCAGTACGCGTTGTAAAGCTTGAGGTGGTTACTGGCGCGGCGACGGCCGCGCCCCGAGAACGTTAAGGGTGAGCCCCTAGTGGGTGCCCAATTGACGGCTTTTACGCAGGGCGCGAAGGTCGTCTGCGCTCATTCTTGGTTCGGATTGTGCTGCGTCTTGCTTTGCGGATTTCATGTTGGCTTCGACCATCTGCGAGATTGTCGGACCTGAATCGCGCAGATGAAGATACCCGAGGACGCCCCCCGCACATTGCAGGCTGAAGGACCACGTTCCGATCAGCAGATAGATGACGAACAGACCGACCAACGACCAGATGGGTCGGATGGGCGCGCTGCCTTCGGTCATACTGCTGAACTCGATCAAGTCGGCTTGCAACGTTTCGGCAAAGCCCGAGACGAACATTAGCACAATGAGGACAGCATGCAGAATGAACATTCCGATGTAGCTAAAGACGGTCAGCGCAAAGAGCGGCCCGAATGCAGCCCGGAAATGGCGGAAAGGCGTGTAGGGTAGCCCGTCGGGATCGCGTCCGATTGAGGCGGATGCGATAGGGACAAGCAGGCTGGCCCGAATGGAACACGCTGAAAGAAAGATCGACAACATCACCAGAACGCCAGGAAGCGCTCCGGATGTGCCCACATACTGAGAAGCCAGACCAGCGATTTCGTTCTGCAGCAATATGTCTGGCGAGATGGCGACCAGAGAGAATACGGAAACAAGGCCAAGGATAACGGTCATGCTCGCGCCTTCTACGGTGCCGTAGATTATGGCCGGTACGAATAGCCCCTTGATCCCTGTGCTAGGCTGAACACCCAACGTTTGCAGACCTGTTCTCGTTCCAAGCAATGTTGGAACCGCAACCGAAGAGAAGACGATAAGAAACGTCAAAAGAAATGCGAATGAGGGCAAAAGGAAACCAAGCAAGAACCCCAGCAAGCCCCCAAGGAGAATGTAGAGGGTCAAACCGATCATCATAAACGGCAGCACGATTGCCATGCGCCAGAATATGGATAGCGACAAAGGGAACGCTTTAAGAAACATTGATGTAAGAATCTCAATTCGAAATCTGGATGGGGGTCCGGTAACCAAGCACCCCGTTACGCACCAGTTATTTTCGGTAAATCTGTCAAAAGCTGTTCAGCTTTGTGTCATTTTGGAATCGCATTGAAACGCCTGCTGTATTGGGTTCGCGCCCGATACGTTACAATCTCGTCTCTCAATCGTGACGCCTGTTTCCTTGGCTCTGTGTTATCAGCAAACTACCTCATTCCCGAGGTTGTATTACTACGGAGACATACATGGCGCATCGCTGGACCAATAAACTGACACATGCCGACGTCACGCCAAGGGCGGCGTTTCTGAACCGGCGGCAGGTCATGGCTGGGCTGGCAGGTGTCGGGCTGGCAGGGATGGCACGTGGTGCATCCGCGCAGGAAGCGCTTGAGCCGAATACCTGGGAAGAGATCACTTCGTATAACAACTTCTATGAGTTTGGTACGCGCAAGGATGATCCGGCAAAATATGCTCATACGCTGGTGACCGAACCTTGGAGCATCAAAATCGACGGTTTGGTCGACAAGCCGGGTGAATACGACTTCAAAGACGTTATGGCCGAAATGACTGCCGAAGAGCGTATCTATCGCTTTCGCTGTGTCGAGGCGTGGTCGATGGTTATTCCGTGGAACGGGTTTGAGTTGGCTGATCTGTTGAATATGGCTGGTGTTCAGGAAGGCGCAAAATATGTGGCCTTTGAAACCGCCTATCGACCGGATCAAATGCCGGGCGTTCAATATCCGGTTCTGGAGTGGCCATATCGCGAGGGATTGCGGCTGGACGAAGCCATGCATCCTCTGACCATTATGGCTACCGGAATTTACGGACGACCCATTCCCAACCAAAACGGTGCACCGCTGCGTTTGGTGGTGCCTTGGAAATATGGCTTCAAATCCATCAAATCGATTGTCCGTATTACTCTGACAGACGTCGAACCCCCGACCAGTTGGAATATGGCCAATCCGCGCGAGTATGGCTTCTATAGCAATGTGAACCCAAACGTGGATCATCCGCGTTGGTCTCAGGCCTCTGAACGTCAGATCGGTGGTGGTTTGTTCGCCAAACGCATCCCGACACTGATGTATAACGGCTATGAGGCCGAAGTCGCCGGGCTTTATGAAGGTATGGACTTGTCAAAGAACTACTAAGCCTATGCAGCGAGTGAATCAGATATTGCGCCACCTCCCTGTATGGGCGGTGTATGTGCTGGGGGCGCTTCCGGCACCGTGGCTGTTTTATCAGGGTTTGACCGGTGGCTTGGGTGTCGATCCAATCGAAGCACTCGAGCACCGGTACGGGGAACTGGCGCTGCAGCTTCTGATTTCCGTCCTGGCGATTTCTCCACTTCGGCGCTTCCTCGGGTTGAACCTGCTAAAGTTCCGCCGTGCTCTTGGGGTGCTGACATTTACCTATGTAGGACTGCATCTGCTGGTTTGGCTGGTTCTGGATGTACAGCTGCCCAGTCAGATCTGGGCCGATATCGTCAAGCGACCATATATAACGGTGGGCATGGCCGCTTTTGTCCTCATGCTGCCCTTGGCCGTGACTTCGAACAATTTGTCGGTCCGACGTATGGGCGCACGTTGGCGCAGTCTTCAGCGGCTGGTCTATCCAGCGGCCATTCTTGGTGGGCTGCACTACGTAATGCTGGCTAAGGGCTTTCAGATCGAACCACTGGTCTATTTGTCTTTGATCTTCGGTCTGCTGCTGCTCCGAGTTCCGTTTCCGGCGCTTCTGACTCGACTCCGCCAAGTCGATTCCGCCTGACTCGGCGCCGAGTCTGTGGGTAACCCTGTGAACAAGCCGAGATTCGCGGGTGGCATAGTAGTCAAATACATAATCGGCTTAGAATGAAACGATTCAACTTGTTGATTTTTATAATAAAAAAGTAATTTCGCAGTTTTTTGCAAGTTTCTCGAATTTTCTGCTTGCGGCTTGTTGGTGTTATCCTTAGAACCCCCTTCACCGGCGCTGCTGAGGCGCTAGTGACACACCGGCGAGACGGTGGGACACACTGGAGAGACGGTGGAGACGCTCAGGATAGACTG